>NZ_NFZV01000002.1 GCF_003399765.1 Alkalilimnicola ehrlichii
ATCTCGGCGTTCCGGACCGTTTACCCGGACCGCGCGCGTCGCACCGGATCGCCAACCAGATGAATCGGCGCTCTAGGCACCCCCATCCCAATGGCCACTTCCGGACAAACGGGGATCAGCTCAAAAAACCGGGCAAGACATCGGCCACGAAGCGGTCTCGCTTGTGGCCTGCGTCAAAACGCACCGCTTCGCCTAACAAACAGGAGCTTACGCCTAGCTTTATAACGGTCGACTCGCCGGCGGAAACCGACACGTCGCCTTCTTCAGCCATCGCGAAACGCCTCCGGAGACAGCAGCTCGCCCAATGCTTGCAATGAGGCGACCTCGATATGCGGCACGGTTTCCAATTCCCCGGGCCAAGCCCGGCCATCGCGGTTCAGCCATACCGCATGGACACCGAACTGCGCTGCCCCGAACACATCGGTTGCCGGCTCATCGCCAATATGCAACAGCTCGTCGGGAGCAACACCGGCTCGCCGGCACGCCGCCTCAAAGATAAGGTGATCCGGTTTTGCCGAGCCGATATCAACCGCCGATAAGGCAAAATCGAAATATCCGCCCAAACCCAGCCTGCCGACATCGGCATTACCATTGGTAATCACGCCAAGCCGATATCGGCCGTGCAATGCGCTCAATACAGGCTTTGTTTCCGGATACGGCGTCACCTCGTGGCGGGCGTCGATAAACACCTTAAAACCCTGCTCGACCAGGCTTTGCTCGTAGCCGCACTCCTCCGCCAGCTCGGCCAAGGCGGCTTTGCGCCAGGCGGTAACGTTATGCCGCAGTTGCGGCTGTCGAGCGGCAAGGTCCAAGCGTCGTCGATATAAGGTTTCCGGACTGTAGCGCTCGGTTATGCGTGGGTAGGACTCGCTGAGAAAGTCATACAGGCGTTGCTCGGCGCGCTCGATAACGCCCTCCAGATCCCATAAGGTGTAATCCAGATCGAAGCTGATCGCCCGTACTTGGGAAAGATCCGGCACCGTGTTACTCATCCTTGCTCGCCTCGCCGGCCTCCATTTGCCGCCATAGACAATCTCCCCCGGCCGCCTTATCCAGGCGCTCCAGCCAACGTTCGTGCTTCGCCCGCTCGCTATCGCTAGCGCGCACCACCGCAAGACGCGGCCGGTCGGCCGGTAAGCGGCGAATTCCACGCCGACCGCCGCTGTGCGCCGCACCCGATTCCGTATCGCCCTCCTCGGCATCCAACAGCAACGCGGTCTGCCCACCCGTCATCGCCAGATAAACATCGGCCAAAATCCGGGCGTCGAGCAAAGCGCCGTGAAGGTCGCGTTGCGAGTTATCGATGCCGTAACGCTTACATAAGGCGTCGAGGCTATTGCGCTGCCCGGGATGCATGCCGCGGGCGAGCAACAGCGTATCGAGCACCGAACAGATATCCTCCACCTTACCCAGAGAAGGGTCTAGCCATTTCAACTCGTGATTAATAAAACCGACGTCGAATGCCGCGTTATGAATAACCAGCTCGGCACCTCGGACGAAATCGAGAAACTCCTGCGCAACGTCGCCAAATCGCGGCTTATCCTGCAGAAATTCGTTGGTGATTCCGTGTACTTCGATAGCGCCTTCGTCGATCTCGCGGTCAGGTTGCAGGTAATGATGAAAGTAGTTGTTGGTCGGCCGCCGGTTTATCAGCTCAACACAACCGATTTCGATAATCCGGTGGCCTTGGCTCGGCTCCAGGCCGGTGGTTTCCGTATCGAGAACAATCTGTCGCATCGGGCTATTCCTTCCTATACTCAACGGCTAACGCCTGCACTACACAATCAACTGGTCAGCAACTCGTCAATGCCCCGGTTGGCCAGGGCATCGGCCCGTTCATTGTCGGGATGGCCACTATGGCCCTTCACCCAATGCCACTCTATATCGTGACGTGCAGCCGCAGCATCCAGGCGCTGCCAGAGATCGACATTTTTTACCGGTTGCCGGGAGGCCGTCCGCCATCCGCGTTTCTTCCAGTTCGCCATCCACTCGGTAATGCCTTTGCGCACGTATTGAGAGTCGGTGGTCAATACCACCTTGCATGACCGCTTCAAGCTCTCTAAGGCGACAATCGCTGCCATAAGCTCCATACGATTATTGGTGGTTTCCGCCTCTCCGCCGTGCAGCGTTTTTTCCTTGCCACGGTAGCGCAACACAGCACCCCAACCGCCAGGGCCAGGGTTGCCGCGGCAGGCACCATCGGTAAAAATCTCGACAATATCACCCATTAATAATTCCTTGAGGTCGGCTGAGCCAAGCCGCGGCCGACCAATCGTCGCTGCTTCTGCCAATGCGGGCGCAAGGGAGTCACGCCGGCAACCCGTTTACGGGCCGTCGTCAAGTAAACACCGCTAAACCAAGGTAGACACAAAGCGCCGAAACGCTCTAGCGGCTGCAACCTCTCCTGCGCCTTCCAGTTATTCCAAGGGGGACGGAAATACAGATAATCGACGGTTTCCACTTCTAAACCCAACAACCCCATCCAATCGCGCGCTCGTCCGGAGCTTAAATAGTGTCCGCGCCATGGACCGTCCGCATTCGGGTGCCCTCGCCAGGCTCGCGTCACGCCCCAGGAACTCCAGGGGTTAAACCCTAGCATTAATAACGTCCCGTCAGGAGCCAGCACACGCTCGGCTTCGCGTAGCACCGTCTGCGGCTCTTCGCTGTACTCCAAGGCGTGAACAAGCACGACAATATCGATGCTGTTGGACTGAAACGGCAACTGTTCGAATAGACTGCGGCAGTCCGCGCTGCCCTCCTCCAGCGGCTCGATCAGCCATTGCCGGGCGGTATTGGCCGGTAACCTCGGAACGCTGCCGAACCCGCCCAACTGCAATAACGCTGCACCGCTTAAAGCGTCCATCCGGCGCTCCAAAGCGTGCCGCTCGACACTCTCCAGTAGTCGGCCGACGGGGGTCAGATACCAGTTTCGCAGCGTTATCATCCCTTGCCCGCTGTAGCGTTGCCTGCCAAGCATCCAAGCATACCCTGCCGCCAAGACATGCTCCAGCAAGAAACCGGCGAATGAAGAGACCGTATTATTAAATGTTGTATCTGGCGCATTGGTTGACTAACCTCAAAGCACTTTGTCGGCGCAGGAAAACGGGTAGCATTCCCTCATGGACAGAACGATCCCTATCAAAGCGTTTAGCGATAACTATATCTGGCTTCTACATGATGCGGCCGAACGCTTGGCCGTAGTGGTCGACCCTGGGGCTGCGGAACCGGTACGAGAGGAACTCGAACGGCGCGGTATGACCCTGGCTGGAATTTTGGTCACTCATCATCACCCTGACCATGTCGGGGGCGTGCGGGAACTTCTAGAACATTTTCCAGTCCCCGTTTATGGCCCCGCGCAAGAAAGCATCCCCGGTCTTACCGACCCTTTAGGGGAAGGCGATACCGTTGCGCTAGAAGCTTTGGATCTCCATTTCACTGTATTAGACGTCCCCGGTCATACCGCCGGCCATATCGCATTTTACGGTGAAGGCATGCTGTTCTGCGGGGACACACTGTTTGCTGGCGGCTGCGGGCGGCTTTTTGAAGGCACCCCGGCACAAATGCACGCGTCGTTGAGTAAATTAAGCAGTTTACCGAAAACCACCCGTGTATACTGCGCACACGAATATACCGAGGCTAACCTACGCTTTGCATCGCAGGTGGAGTCCGACAATCGCGCACTGCAAAAGCGCTTGGACAAGGTCCGACGACAACGTCGAAACAACGAGATCACGGTACCCAGTACGATAGAGGAGGAGTTGGCCACCAATCCGTTTTTACGGGTAAACCAACAATCCGTGATAGAAGCCGCGGAACGTTATGGCAACAAAACGTTATCGTCGCCAACTGAAGTATTCGCAACCGTCAGAAGCTGGAAAGACGCTAGCTGAACGCAAAACGCTATGGCTAGCGAACTCGCTATAAAGGAAAAACTGCACGACGGCTCATAGCCCTTTGCTTACACACAGGGAGCTTCGTATAAGCAACGCTCAGTGATTCCGTAGCGGGCTTGCGCGTGGGCATTTGCGCTTTCGCCGAACGCCGGACTGCTTCTGCTCGGTGAGCCATGGAAGCCAATAGTGGCTTTACGTCTCGCAACAACAAAAGGGACATTGACAAGGTCCGGAGGATTACTTGTGCGTACACCCCCCTTCCTGCTCGTCCTCAGCTCGGCGCTGGTGCTCTCGGCCTGTGCCTCGCTGACTCCGAATCGGCAGGCATCAGATGCCGATCAAGCGGCGGTAGACGCGTCTACCGCCCCGAAAGTTTTGGATGTAACCCCCGTCCAGGCCATGCCGCAACCGGACGCAACGGTGGCAGAAGAAAAGCCAGACGATGCGCCCCCGGAAGATCTTTGGGCCCGGATACGAGGCGGTTTCGGCATGGATATGCCAGAGAATTCCCGTATCGATGCCGAACTCGCTTTCTTTTCCGCACGTCCAGGTTATATGGAGCGCGTGTCGGATCGGGCCGAGCCGTATCTGTACTATATCGTCGACGAAATCGAGCGTCGCGGCCTACCGATGGAGCTAGCGCTGCTACCCATTGTCGAAAGCGCTTACCAACCCTTTGCCTACTCCCCAGGACGCGCCGCCGGGATTTGGCAGTTCATCCCCAGCACCGGCCTCCATTTCGGCTTGAAGCAAACCTGGTGGTACGACGGCAGGCGGGATATCATCGCCTCCACGGATGCCGCACTCACGTATTTGGAAAGCCTTTATAACCAGTTTGGCGATTGGGAGCATGCGCTCGCCGCCTACAACGCCGGACAAGGTACCGTCCGCTCCGCGATCCGCCGCAATGGTAACGCCGGCCGGCCGACCGACTACTGGAATCTCCCGCTACCACGCGAAACGCAAGGCTACGTACCCCGCCTTCTGGCATTACGTGCGTTAATCGAAACACCGGAAGAATATGGCCTGACCCTGCGCCCGCTAGCTAACGAGCCGTATTTGGCCATCATCGATATCGACTCTCAGATCGACCTCGCGCTCGCCGCCGAATTGGCCGACTTAACGATCAAAGAAGTGTACCGTCTTAACCCAGGCTTCAACCGCTGGGCCACCGACCCCGACGGGCCGCATCGTTTGGTATTGCCGCTCGACCGGGCCGATGCGTTTACGGCCGGGCTCGAAGCGCTGCCAGCCTCGGAGCGGGTAACCTGGCGTCGTCATCAAGTCCGTTCCGGACAAACGCTCAGCCACATCGCGCGCGAGCACAACACCACGGTAACCGTCATCCAGGAAGCAAACGGCTTGCGCGACCATCGCATCCGCGCCGGGGCGCATCTCATTGTGCCGGTATCGCGGGGCAACGCCGAAGAATACACCTTAAGCGCGTCGCAACGGCTTAACCGCCTCCAGGCGACTAACCGCGAAGGGCAGCGACACACGCACACCGTGCGCAATGGCGATACGCTATGGGATATATCGCGTCGTTACGGGGTCTCAGTCGGGCAGGTGACCAATTGGAACGGGATGGCGCCCAACGATATTCTGCGCCCAGGGCAGGATTTGGTGATTTGGCTTCCGGAAGGCCAGGTCCGCACCGCGAGCCAAGCCAATTCCCGGGCCCCTATCCCAAGCCAACAGAACGTACAGTACACGGTACGTCGCGGCGACTCGCTATACCGTATCGCTAGGCAATTTAACGTTTCGGTGGCGGATTTACGGCGCTGGAACAACCTGCCGAGCCAAGGGTATTTGCAACCGGGTCAACGCCTGCGGGTGATGGTCGATGTAACCAGCCAGCAAAGCGACGCGATTTAGAAAACATCGAACGCATGCATGCCAACGCCTGCTTCAGTCGCGTTGGCGTGCATGGGGCGTCCTCGTTAACGGGCTCTCGCTTGGTGCCGCGCAGGCGACTCAGGGAGCATGATATTAAGCTCCAGCACTTCGTAGTCGCCCTCGCGCTCCAGCTCCATCCGAATCGCTTCCTGATCGACCTGAACGTACTTGCGGACAACCTCCAGCAGTTCCTCCCGCAACATGGGTAAGTACTCCGGACCGTCCCGCTGTGTGCGCTCGTGGGCGACGATGATTTGCAGTCGTTCCTTCGCGACCTTCGCACTGCCCTTCTTTTGTGATGTAAAGTAACGCATAAAATTCATTGCTTAACTCCCAAACAGGCGCCCGAGAAATCCCTTTTTCTCCACCAAGAAACGGTGAGGCCTCTCCTCACCGAGGAAGCGTGCCACGGCGTCCTGATAGGCTTGGCCGGCATCGGTGCTATCTTCCATAATAACCGGAACGCCGGCGTTTGAAGCCTGCAACACAGCCTTGGACTCTGGAATGACTCCTAACAACTCAACCGCCAGAATCTCCTGGACATCTTCGACGCTCAACATCTCGCCGCGCTCGACCCGCTGCGGCGAATAACGAGCCAGCAACAGACGCTCCCGAACCGGCTCATCGCCTCGCTCGGCACGCCGCGTTTTACTCGCCAGAATACCCAAGACGCGGTCCGAGTCGCGTACCGAAGACACCTCCGGATTCGCGACCACTATCGCTTCGTCCGCGAAATAGGCCGCTAACATAGCGCCCCGCTCGATCCCGGCCGGAGAGTCGCAAATGATGTACTCAAAGTCCTGGCTCAACTCTTCGAGCACCCGCTCGACACCTTCTTGAGTCAAGGCATCCTTATCGCGTGTCTGCGAGGCGGGCAAGATACACAGATTGTCGACCCGCTTATCTTTAATAAGCGCCTGATTCAGGTTCGCCTCGCCGCTAATGACATTAACGAAGTCGTATACGACGCGGCGCTCGCAACCCATGATCAGGTCGAGGTTGCGCAGGCCGACATCGAAATCGATCACTGCGGTTTTATGGCCAGCCATGGCCAAGCCGGTGGCAACAGCCGCACTGGTTGTGGTCTTGCCTACGCCCCCCTTACCTGAGGTGACCACGATGATTCTTGCCACGTTCGTTACCTCCCGAGAAAACTTTAAAGCGGCTCGATACGCAGGGTATCTTCGTCGAGAAACACCTGTACCGGCATACCGGCGCCTATGTTTTTAAACTGTTCGTTAATTTGATAATTACCGGCAACCGACAACAGCTCGGCTTGCAGATCGTGACAGAAGATCCGCGCCTGGCTATCCCCGCGTACGCCGGCTAATGCCCTACCACGTAAAGTTCCGTAGATGTGGACATGGCCATCGGCCAGCACTTCCGCTCCCGGACTCACCGACGAAAGTACAATTAGATCGCCGCCCCGAGCATAAACCTGCTGCCCGGACCGGACGGGTTGTTTAATCACCAAACTGCCGCCGACGGGCTTTTCTTCGCTCTTCTCCACTTGCCGCCTGACTGGCGTCGCGTTACCGACATTCAGCAGCGGCAAACCGGCTTCGGACGCCGCCTCTACCAGCGTCTCAAGGCCCTCGCGTACGCCGATAATCTGCATCCCGCGGGCTCGCAGGAAACCGGCCGCCTCGGCGATGACAGCCGGACCCTCTTCGCCCAATTCGCCAACGTCGATCACAACCGGAACGCCGCGAAAAAATCGGGCGCCTGCGCCAACTTCGTATCTAGTTGCTCTGCCAAACGATTCATATCTGCCGTCAGCACGCGCAGGACGGTCAGCGTCAACATCCGGCCTTTAAACTCGAAGGCCGGCGTTAGCTCGTTGGGAGCCGTAGAAGTATTCGACACCATTACGATTTTAGCTCGAATGCTGCGTTGGGAAAGTCAATGACATCGTGATGGATCGCATCCGAACCGCACTCCATGCCGTTAAGAAACGCCGAACTATTCGCTTACCTCTCCGGCAATCGCTCCATGGCAAAGGTTAGACCGTTGCCGATGGGCCGCTTTCAGCTACAGCAGCCCCGCCAGCCGGAAGGGTAAGGGGATGGTTCGGTTCTACCTTGATACCCGTAGCGTCAGCTACACAACTAATCGGTGAACTATACACCGTAAAACGCTCTGCTGCCCATGAATAGAGCAAAATTCCGCAATGCGAACGCCGGGTCAAGGTTAAACTGACACGTGAATGTCGGCAAACTGTTGCCGTTCGCCGACAAAGCCGGCGGCTCGATAAAATCGAAGCCTCATCGAGCCGCCGCCGCATACGCTCACCCGGTTTGCATCAACAGCGAATTAACGCGTTTGACAAAGCTTGCCGGGTCTTCCAGTTGCCCGCCCTCGGTCAGCAAGGCTTGCTCGAACAGAACCTCTGCCCAGTTCTTGAAACGCTCGTCGTCCTTCTCCTCGACGAGTTGCTTCACGAGCGGGTGCTGCGGATTAACCTCTAAGGTCGGCCGAGCCTGCGGCAGATCGTGACCGGCAGCTCTCAGTATCCGCTGCATCCCGATTCCGAACTCGTGATCGTCCACCACTAGGCAAGAGGGCGAATCGGTAAGCCGATGACTGACGCGAACGTCTCGCACCTGATCGGCCAGCGCTTTCTCGAAGCGCTCTAGCAAAGGCTTGTACTCATCCGCCGCTTTATCCAGCTCTTCCTTCGCTTCCTTATCTTCCAGCTCTCCCAGGTCCAACTCGCCCTTGGCGACCGACTGCAAAGGTTTGCCGTTGTAGTTCTCAAGGTGTGCAACCAACCACTCGTCGACCGGATCGGTCAGCAGCAGCACCTCTAGACCTTTCTTGCGGAAGACTTCGAGATGGGGGCTGTTTACAGCCGCTTTGAAAGAGTCGGCGGTCAGGTAGTAAATCTTATCCTGTCCCTCGCCCATACGCTCAAGATACTGATCGAAGCTTACGTCCGCTGCTTCTTTGGCCTCGTGCGTGGAGGAGAAACGCAACAACTTGGCAATCCGCTCGCGGTTACCGAAGTCTTCCGCCGGCCCTTCTTTTAATACCCGACCGAACGTCTGCCAAAAGCCGGCATACTGTTCCGGCTCGTTCTTCGCCATAGTCTCCAGCAAGTCGAGTACGCGCTTGACCGACGCGCTGCGGATACGATCGAGCATCCGGTTGTGCTGGAGGATTTCCCGCGACACGTTCAGCGGCAAGTCGTCGGAATCGATGACGCCACGAACGAAACGCAGATAACGCGGCATCAGATGCTCGGCATCGTCCATGATGAAGACGCGCTTTACATATAACTTGATGCCGTGCGCCTGGTCGCGATCCCACAGATCGAACGGCGCGCGCTGCGGGATATACAAAAGCGACGTATAGGAAAGATTGCCCTCGACCTTGTTGTGAATGTAAGCCAAGGGCGGCTCGAAATCGTGTGCAACGTGCTTATAGAATTCGTGGTACTCGTCTTCCGAGATATCCTGTTTCGGCCGCATCCATAAAGCCGACGCCCGATTGACCTTTTCCTCGCCGGCTTCCTCGCCCTCGCCATCCATCAGAATCGGGATAGAAATGTGGTCGGAGTAGGTTCGGATGATATGACGCAAACGGAACGCATCGAGGAATTCGTCCTCGCCCTCGCGCAGGTGCAAAATCACTTCCGTCCCGCGCTCCGGGCGCTCTTCGTTGGCAATCGTATAACCGCCCTGCCCGTCCGACTCCCAGCGAACGCCGTACTGAGGCTTATCGCCAGCCTTGCGCGTCAAGACGGTTACGCGGTCGGCAACCACGAAGGCAGAATAAAAGCCGACACCGAACTGGCCGATAAGCTGCGCGTCTTTCGCTTCGTCGCCCGTTAACGCTTCAAGAAATTGCCGTGTGCCGGAACGGGCAATAGTGCCGAGGTTTTCCACCACCTCATCGCGCGTCATTCCGATGCCGTTATCCTTGATCGTGATGGTTCTGGCATCTTTATCGAAAGCCACGCGAATGCTCAGCTCCGCGTCTCCTTCGTAGAGCGCTTCGTCTTTTAATGCCTGAAAGCGTAGCTTATCGGCCGCATCGGAAGCGTTCGACACCAGCTCTCTTAAGAAAATTTCTTTATTGCTGTAGAGAGAATGAATCATCAGGTTCAGCAACTGCTGAACCTCGGCTTGGAACGATAAGTTTTCCTTCTCAGCTTCCACGCTCATGCTGATTATACTCCTTACTCATCAAGGAAAAGAAAGCTATGCTGCCGCACGACACCTTCGTGCGTCAGCAACCACTGTTTGGTCGTTAACATTTTACCGCGGTCGGCACCGGAAAAACCGCCCAGGCCGACTTTTGCCACCACACGGTGACAGGGCACGATAATGGGTAACGGATTACTCCTACAGGCACGCCCCACTGCTCTTGCAGAAGAACCAAGCTCCTCGGCCAGCGACCCATATGTGCGGGCAAAACCCGGCGGGATCTCCAGCAAAGCACGCCAGACGCGTTCCTGAAAGGGCGTTGCATGCCGCTGCAATGGCAAATCGAACGGGTGCTGCGGATCGGCAAAATACGCATTCAACTCCGCCACGACTCGACGTGCAAACGGCTGTTGCGGCGCCCGTAACGGGTAATCGGCCGGAAGAAAATCTACGCTTTCTAGCGCGTCATTCGGGCAAATAATACCTAAGCGACCGAAAGGGGCTTCGATCACGGCATCGTAGGACTGTCCCTGCTCTTCCAAATTTGCCACCCTCTGCCGCAACGCTCCCCAGCCTCCTCGGTCAGGGAGCTAACAAAAACGGGCGAACCGGCTACGCACACGTCGCAACCCTGTCCGCCCGTCATCGTCGGGTCGGCATTCGATAATGCCCGCACCCGGTATTGGCTTAAAAAGCGTCGGTCGTCTCGATCGGGTTTGGACGCTTGTCGTCCTCAATGTGCTCGCGCGTCGGGATGTGATCGCCGGTAACCATCTGTCTATAGCCCATGCCCGGCCCGACCATTGGGTAAACCCCGGCGTCGGCGTCGATCATGACTTCAAGGAAAGCGGGTCCCTCGAACTCGACAAACTCCTTAAGCGCCTGGAGTAACTGAGACTTTTCAGTCACCCGGACCGCGTACCCGAAACCGTCCGACTCGGCTGCTTTAATGAAGTCTTTCCGATGGAGGGATTTATCGCTGCCGGAGAAACGATCCTCGTAGAACAGTCGCTGCCATTGGCGCACCATACCGTCGCCAAGGTTATTCAGCAGCAGCACCTTAACCGGCAAGTCATAGGTGGTAACCGTTTCCAGCTCGCCCAGATTCATCCGGATGCTGCCGTCGCCGTCGACGTCGATGACGATCTTGTCCGGGCACGCGAATTGCGCACCAATCGCCGCCGGCAAACCGAAACCCATCGTTCCCATACTGCCGGAGGTCAACCACAGCCGCGGCTCTTTAAAATCGAAGTATTGCGCCGCCCACATCTGATGTTGGCCGACGCCGGTGCTAATAATGGCCCGACCTTCGGTCAATTTATTGAGCTCTTCGATAACCGCGTAAGGCTGAATCAGTTCGCTCTCGCGGTCGTAATTCATCGCATACTTTTCTTTCAAGGCACGCAGATGTTTCCACCACGGGCCAAGGTCGTTGGCGAACTCGATAGATTTACCGTACTCGACCAACTGCCGCAGGCTGCGCCCAGCCTCGCCGACATGCGCCCAATCGACCCGTTTAACCTTCCCGATCTCGGCGGCATCGATATCGATATGGGCCACATGTTCAGCCAGCGGTGCAAACAAATCGGCCTTGGCGGCCACGCGGTCGTCGAAACGAGCGCCTACTGCAATGAGAAAATCACAGTCTTCTACCGCGTAGTTAGCATAAGCCGCGCCATGCATACCGAGCATATGGAAGGAGTGCTCGCTGGTCGTGTCGACCGCGCCGAGGCCCATCAAGGTATTCACGACAGGAATGTTGAACGTTTTGGCGAATTGGCGCAGATCCTCCGACGCCTCGCCGCTAATAATTCCGCCACCGGCGTAGATGAGCGGGCGACTGGACTGCTCCAGCATCTCGAAAAATTGCCGGCATTTACGCTCGGAGAGCTTGGCGGAACGGAGCGACTCCAAGCGCTGGCGGTAACCGCGAATCGGCAACAGGCCTTCGCCTTTGAAATCGCCGATCCAGTTCTGCATATCCTTCGGCACATCGACAACGACCGGCCCCGGTCGCCCCGAACGCGCAACCTCGAACGCAGTCCGCAGCGTATCTTCGAGCTGCTCGGGCTTGGTTACCAAAAAGACGTGCTTGGCACAAGGCCCCATGATGTTAACGATCGGCGCCTCCTGGAAGGCGTCGGTGCCCATAGCGCCCGTCGCTACCTGACCGGTAATCAGCACCACCGGTATCGAGTCGGCCATACAGTCCCGGATGGGCGTTACGCAATTGGTCGCCCCCGGGCCGGAGGTCACCATAAAGACCCCGACCTTGCCGCTGGCGCGCGCATAACCGGCCGCCATAAAGCCTGCGCCCTGCTCGTTGGCAGGAACGATCAGTTTGATCTGCTCCTCGTCCTTGTCGTCCTTCTGCTGGTTGTAGCTGAAGATCGCGTCGTACGTAGGCAGAATCGCACCACCGCTATAACCGAATACGGTGTCCACGCCCTCGTCAGCGAGAACCTGAACGATCATATCGGCGCCACGCATGGTCTTACCCGCTAGCGGGTGCTTGTTCGCTTTCTGCTTAGTCATCGTAATTCCGCGGTGTTTCGGCAGGGAGATAAAAAATAGTCAAGCGAGACATGATACTTGTCTTATCCACTCGCAGACAAGCGAGCGTTTACGACTCTTGCTCCGGATCGAAGCGCAACGAAGCCGAATTGATGCAATAGCGTAAGCCCGTAGGCGCCGGGCCGTCTTCGAAGACATGGCCCAAATGCGCGTCGCAGCGCCGACATAGAACTTCGATCCGCCGCATACCGTGACTGAGGTCGCTCTCTTCGCTGACCGCTTCGGGGCGCAACGGCGCATAAAAACTCGGCCATCCGCTACCGGAGTCGTATTTCGTTTTAGATTCGAATAGCGGTTCGTCGCAGCACGCACAATGGTACCGCCCCGACTCCTTATGCGCATAGTAAGGGCCGGCAAACGGAGGCTCGGTGCCTTTTTGCCGACAAATACGGTACTGCTCCGGGGATAACTGCTCACGCCACTCGGCGTCGGTTTTCTCAAGCTTACTCATACTCCGCCTCCACCATCGATAACGACCGTTAGAGCTTTCCTCCGCATCGCAAAACACCCGCCACGCGCCGCTTGTCATGCATCGGCGGCAGAGGGCCAAAATGCCCTCAAACCTCAGACAAACGTTAACTCTCCGCTGCTTTAGACAGCGGTAAATCGAGGTGTTCCCACCACGGGACAAGCCCCACTCCTCACAGGATGCCACCTCTGGCATCGCCATTGCGTAATTTTCGCTCGTAACGGGCGAAGTCTAACGGCTAATAACATACAATACCCGCTTTGCCCGCAAGAGAGCCTGGTTATCCAAATGAGCGAGATCATACTGGTAAACGTTTCCGGCCAAGACAAACCGGGGCTGACTTCCTCTTTGATGAGCATCCTCGCGGAGTACAACGTTGGCGTACTCGACATCGGGCAGGCAATGATCCACGAGACGCTGTCGCTCGGCATGCTGCTGGAAATCCCGGACCAGGAAAAACTCTCCCCGGTGCTGAAAGATCTGCTCTTTCACGTGCACCACATGGGAATGCAGGTCCGGTTTACCCCGATCAGTAACGAGCAGTACGAGAACTGGGCCATAGGCACTGGCAAGCCGCGTTATATCATTACGCTACTCGGCCGACGTATCACCGCGGAGCAGATTGCGAGAATCGCCCGCGTGATCAGCGAGAACGACCTTAACATCGAAGATATCCTGCGCTTATCGGGACGCAAGCCACTGCATAAGGGCGGCGAAACCTCGCGTGCCTGCATCGAGTTGTCCGTGCGTGGCCAACCCGTCGATCTCGACGCCATGAAGGACAGCTTCATGGAAATTTCGCAGCAACTCGGCGTGGATATTAGCTTCCAGGAAGATAACGTTTACCGCCGCAATCGCCGCTTAGTTGCCTTCGACATGGATTCCACCTTGATTCAGCAGGAAGTCATCGACGAAATGGCAGAAGTGGCCGGCGTCGGCGATCAAGTACGAAAAGTCACCGAAGCGGCAATGCGCGGCGAGATCGATTTCCGGGAAAGCTTAAGGCAGCGCGTCGCGCTGCTGGAAGGCCTGGATGCCAACCTTCTGGACACCGTTATAGAGCGTATTTCGCTGACCGAAGGCGCCGAGAGGCTGATTACTGCGCTGAAAGCCTTCGGTTATAAGACGGCGATAATTTCCGGCGGCTTCACCTACTTCGGCCGTCACCTGCAACAACGCCTCGGCATTGACTACATGTACGCCAACGAGCTAGAAGTCGAGGATGGCAGAGTAACCGGCAACGTAGTGGGCGAGATCGTCGACGGTCCACGAAAAGCGGAACTGCTGAAACAGATCGCCAACAAAGAGCGTCTCAACCTCGAACAGGTTATCGCCGTGGGCGATGGCGCTAACGACCTTCCCATGCTGCGAATTGCAGGTTTAGGCATCGCGTTTCACGCTAAGCCGTTAGTTAAACGCAGTGCTCGGCAATCTATTTCCACCTTGGGGCTCGACGGGATCTTGTACCTAATGGGGATTAAAGATACCGACACGCCGATGTAGTCGAGTATTCGGCGCCAATGGCGCCCACCTTCAGGAATAAGGCGTTTTACGCTTCCGTGGCGCCGTCGCTTCTAGCGAAACACAAAACGCCCAAATAAAAACGCCACTGCCGTCCGAGACACCTCGGACGGCAGTGGCCGTTTTAGGTAGAGCAAATCGAGTTTGCTTATACCTTTTCTTTAATACGCGCAGCCTTACCGCGACGATCGCGCAGGTAGTACAGCTTCGCACGGCGCACGTCGCCGCGACGCTTAACCTGAATGCTCTCGATCAACGGGCTGTAGGTCTGGAAGGTACGCTCCACGCCTTCGCCGTGGGAAACTTTCCGCACCGTGAAGGAGGAGTTAAGGCCCCGATTGCGCTTGGCAATCACCACACCTTCGAAAGCCTGTTGACGGCTACGGTTACCTTCCTTCACCCATACCTGGACGACGACCGTATCGCCGGCGCCGAACTCCGGCACTTCGCGATTGATCGATTCGATCTGTTCTTTTCAAGCTGTTCGATGATGTTACTCATGGCAATTGTCCCCTACCGCTACGGGTTTCCCGACCGGTATTCCGCGATAAACTCGTTCAATAACCGCCGGCTCTCGTCATCCAAATCCAGCCGTTCCAACAGTTCCGGCCGTCTTAACCAAGTTCTGCCCAACGCTTGCTTGCGCCGCCAGACTTCAACCGCCCGATGATTTCCACCAAGCAAAACCTCGGGCACGCGCCGGCCATCTATCTCTTCCGGCCGCGTATAATGCGGATAGTCCAGCAAGCCCTCCATAAAGGAGTCCTGCGCCGCCGACTCCGCATGTCCGAGCGCCCCCGGCAACAGACGGGTGACGGTATCGACCATCACCATCGCTGCCAGCTCGCCGCCGCTGAGGACGTAGTCCCCTATCGACCACTCTTCGTCGATATCGGACTCCAGCAGACGCTCGTCAATCCCCTCATACCGGCCGCACACTAAAATCAGCCGCCGACGGTCGGCCAACTCCCGCGCGCCGTCCTGATTCAGACGCCGACCTTGCGGGCTTAAATAAAGCACTGAGCCGCTTCCTTCTCCCGCCTCGCGCGCAGCGCGAATGGCAGATCGAAGCGGCTCAACCTTCATGACCATTCCCGGCCCACCGCCGTATGGGCGATCGTCAACCGTACGGTGACGATCATGGGCATAATCCCGCGGATTCCAGCAGACCACATCCACCAGCCCGCGTTCGCACGCTCTGCCCGTCACTCCTTGCTGCGTCACCGCCGCCACCAGTTCCGGGAACAGCGTGACGACATCAATCCGCAACATGAATGGGCCTCGTTCGCAGATTAAAACTCCGGATCCCAGTCAACCAGGATCAAGCCGCTCTCAAGGTCCACACGCTTGACAACCTGATCAAGCACGAACGGCAGCAATCGCTCCCTATCCTCGCCCTTGACCACCAGAACGTCGTTGGCTCCGGTTTCGAAGAGATAGTCGACCACCCCTAAGGCGTGCCCGCTCTCCGTCTCAACCTGTAGACCTTCAAGGTCAACCCAGTAGTATTCCCCGGGCTCAAGCGCCGGCAACTGCTCGCGAGACACGCCGATGTCGCTACCGATCAAGGCACGCGCCTGCTCTCGGTCGTCGACACCTTCGATTCGAGCCACAATCCCTTTTCCGTGGCGACGCCCTTCGGCAAGCTCAACTTCGCGCCAGCCGTCTTGGCTACGCAAATGCCAATCCACGTATTCGAGAATGCGCTCGCGCGGCTCGGTATAGGAGAAGATCCTCACCCAGCCGCGCACTCCGTACAAACCGGAGATGCGACCGACCGTTAGCAACTGCGACTGCTTCGCCGTCACGGCTGCCCTCCCGGTCGGCCCGACGTTACTTAGGCCGAAGCCTGGTCGGCGTCGGCAGCACCCTTGGCGGCTTGCTTGAGCAGCTGAGCCACACGGTCGGAGGGTTGCGCACCACGCTCAATCCAGTGATTGACCCGGTCCAGGTCAACCTGCAGCGGAATCTCTTTGCCGCTGGCGATCGGGTTAAAGTAGCCCAAGCGCTCGATGAAACGGCCATCGCGCGGGTTGCGGCTGTTCGTGACCACGATCTGATAGAACGGCCGTTTTTAGCGCCGCCTCGTGCAAGACGAATCGTAACCATTGCGTTCGCTTATCCTTTTGGAAATTCGCCAGTGGCCGCGCTCGTCTAAGACAGCACGGCCGCGTGAATCGCGCATTGTACTGGTTTTTCGGGGAAAGTGAAGGCTCTCCCGTACTTAATTCGTACGCATGGGAGCAGAAAACGCTGTCACCCACCACCGACATGGCGTCGAAAAACCGCAGACAAAGCCAATAAGTCGTTGATCCACGGTCAAGCTATCGGTACCGAGGAGGCCAGGAGTCCTCAGAACCCCATCCCCGGCGGCATGCCGCCGCCACCGCCGAATTGGCGCATCATTTTCTTCATCCCGCCTTTCTTGAACTGCTTCATCATCTTCTGCATTTGCTTGAACTGCTTCAGCAGGCGGTTTACATCCTGCACTTGGACGCCGGCGCCCTGAGCGATCCGCCGTTTGCGAGAACCATTGATAAGGTCCGGCTTACGACGCTCGATAGGCGTCATCGAGTTCACAATGGCAACTTGTCGCCGAACGTCCTTATCGTTGACCTGATTCTTTACCTGGTCGGGGATCTGCCCCATACCAGGCAACTTGTCCATCAAACCGCCCAGACCGCCCATCTTGGTGATCTGTTGCATTTGATCGCGAAAATCTTCCAGATCGAAGCCTTTACCTTTTTTAAGCTTATTAGCGAGCTTTTCCGCTTTTTCCTTGTCGACGCTACGCTCGACTTCTTCCACCAGGCTGAGCACGTCGCCCATCCCGAGGATGCGCGACGCCACCCGATCCGGGTGAAACGGCTCGAGCGCGGTAGTCTTCTCGCCAACGCCAAGGAATTTGATCGGCTTGCCGGTAATGTGCCGAATCGACAGCGCCGCGCCGCCGCGAGCGTCGCCGTCGGTCTTGGTGAGAATCACGCCGGTAAGCGGCAAAGCGTCGTTGAAGGCTTTCGCCGTATTGGCCGCGTCCTGACCGGTCATACTGTCGACGACGAACAGCGTCTCTACCGGCTCAATGCCGGCGTGCAGGCGCTTAACCTCGGCCATCATCTCTTCGTCGACGTGGAGACGACCGGCGGTATCGACCAGCACAACATCGTAGAAATGCTTACGGGCGTAATCGACCGCGCCTTCGGCAATGGCGACTGGATCTTGCTGCGTCGAGCTTGGATGGAAGTCGATGCCGATCTCGCCGGCCAGAGTCTGTAGCTGATCGATTGCCGCCGGCCGATAGACGTCGCAGCTGACAACAAGGACTTTCTTCTGCTGCCGCTCCTTCAACCAACGCCCGAGCTTGCCGACGCTAGTCGTTTTACCCGCGCCCTGCAGGCCGGCCACCATCACGACAACCGGCGGGCGGGCATTAAGATTCAAGCCATCGTTGGCCTCGCCCATCATACGCACGAGTTCGTCGTGCACGATTTTAACGAAGGCTTGCCCCGGCGTAAGACTTTTCGCGACCTCTTCCCCTAAAGCCCGCTCTTTAACGTCCTTGATAAACTCGCGAACGACCGGCAAGGCCACGTCCGCTTCAAGAAGCGCCATTCGGACTTCGCGCAAAGTGTCACTGATATTGTCTTCGGTTAGCCGACCCTGGCCGCGCAAGCGCTTGGCGATATTGTCGAACCGTTCGCTGAGATTATCGAACATATTCAAAATCCACTGATAACGTGGGTGAAATACTACAGGCGCGCATTATAACGTCAACCGTTGCAGAACACGGAGCCGGAGACATCGAGCAGATAAATAAGGTTTCCTTGAGAATGAATAGCGATCGCTATTGCGTTAACCCTTCAACCTGCTTCGGTTATATGCGATTATCCAAGCCTTAGGCATTTGCCGCTTCCGATGTTGCTGTGAACATACTCCTAGCCTTTATTACCTTCTGCCTTTATGGCGCGGCCGGCCTCGGCCTGCTGCGTCGGTTACTGAACGGTCCGGACGCGTTCCCGGGGCGGCGCCTGTGCCTGCTATTCGGCGCACTGGCATTAGCCTTGCACTTCGGGTTGCTCGCTTACAGCTTGATGCCGGGCCAAGCGTCGCGCTTGGGCTTTTTCGAAGCCTCCTCGCTAGTTGCCTGGCTAATCAGCGCGTTACTGCTCGCAACCGCCACTCGTCGGCCTGTGGAAAGCCTGGGCATCCTCATTCTACCCTTGAGCGGAGTGGCCGTTCTGCTCGACGCTATCTTCGGCCCCGTCGCCAGCACCGCGCCGCCCATGCCGCCCGGTTTGGCGGCGCACGTTATCAGCTCCATCGTCGCCTATAGCATCCTTGCGCTGGCCGCCTTTCAGGCCGTTCTGCTTGCGGTCCAGGAGCACCGCCTACACCACAAACATCCCGGCGGCTTCGTGCGCTTACTACCGCCGATGCAAACGATGGAGCACCTGCTATTCCAAATGCTCAGGCTTGGCTTTCTTGGCTTGACCCTAGCACTGATTACGGGTTTCCTCTTTCTTGAGGACATGTTTGCCCAGCATTTGGTTCACAAAACCGTGCTCTCCATCATTGCCTGGTGCGTATTTGCCACCCTTCTATACGGCCGCTGGCGCTTCGGCTGGCGCGGCAAAACGGCTATTCGCTGGACCTTGGCGGGCTTTATCGTCTTGATGCTGTCGTATTTCGGTAGCAAATTCGTGCTGGAAGTCGTGCTGCAACGCTTCTAACCATGCCCGACATACCACTTAATAGTCGCGGTTCGGCCCTCCGAGTGAGCGCAAGGAGAAGCTGCTCGTGAGCGACATCCCTACCGGCGTCTTATTCGGCATTCTAATCGGCCTGATTATTCTGTCGGCCTGCTTCTCCGGCTCGGAAACCGGAATGATGGCACTCAACCGCTACCGTCTACGGCATTTAGCGCGGTCCGGCCATCGCGGCGCTCGAATGGCCTCTTCCTTACTGAAGAAACCGGACCGACTGATCGGTATCATTCTGCTGGGCAACAACTTCGTCAACATTATTGCCTCGGCGCTGGCGACCGTGATCGCTCTGCGTTTAGGCGGGGAAGGCGCCATTGCGATTGCCACGGGCATTCTGACTTTGGTGGTACTGATCTTCGCCGAGGTCACGCCGAAAACCGTCGCCGCGCTCTACCCAGAGCGCGTAGCCTTCCCGGCCTCCTTCGTACTCTCGGTATTGCTCCGCATCTTCTATCCGCTGGTCTGGATCGTCAACGGCATCGCCAACAATCTACTGCGGCTACTCGGCGTACCCATCGGGCGCGGCACAAACGAGCATCTCAGCCAAGAGGAATTGCGCACCGTCGTTAACGAAGCCGGCGCCATGATTCCGCGCCGACACCAACGCATGTTGCTCAACATCCTCGACTTGGAAAAAGCGACCGTCGAGGACATCATGGTCCCCCGCAACGAAATCGTCGGGATCGACCTGGAGGATGACTGGGAGACCATCCTCGAAGAGCTAAAAACCAGCCAGTACACCCGTCTTCCGGTATATCGCGGCAGCATCGACGACGTTCAAGGCGTATTACATCTGCGCAAGGTCCTCAGCGACGCCCTCAACGGCAGCTTCACCCGCGACGATTTACTACAGCGCATGCGGGAGCCCTACTTCATTCCGGAAGGTACGCAACTTCACACCCAGCTGCTGAACTTTCAGCGTAATCGGCGCCGCAACGGTTTGGTCGTCGACGAATACGGGGAGATTCTAGGCTTAGCCACTCTGGAAGATATTCTTGAGGAGATCGTCGGCGAGTTCACCACCGACCCTTCGGCTAATATAAAAGACGTTCATCGGCAAAAAGACGGCAGTTATCTAGCCGAGGGAAGCGCTAGCGTGCGCGAGCTCAACCGCCTGCTCGACTGGGATCTACCGACGAACGGCCCCAAGACCTTGAACGGCGTTATTCTGGAGCATCTGGAGTACATCCCCGAGCCCGGAACCAGCCTGCTGGTCAACGGCTATCCGGTCACGATCGTGCAAACAAAAGACAACCGGGTCAAGATGGCGCAGATTCAACCGCATCGGCCGCGCCGCGCCCGTACTAAACATTAGCGCCCCCTCTTAGCCAAGAGGCAGAGGCCGTCACCGTTTTTCAGCGAAAGCTTAAGCCCCGGAACAGGCAGCAGCCCATCTCCGGGGCGGGCAAAGCAAGGGCTTACTCGCGTCGCCAGCTAGTTCCCTCGACCGTGTCTTCGATAATTACGCCATCGGCCTTCAACGCGTCGCGAATGCGATCGGCCTCGGCAAAATCGCGCGCTTTCCGAGCCGCCGCCCTGGCGGCAATCATCGCCTCGATGTGCTGCGCATCGAGACCTTCCCCCGACACCGCCTCAGCCCCTTTCAGATAGGCCTCGGGCTCTTCTTGCAACAAGCCGAGCACACCGCCCAACGACTTAAGCACAGCACCGAGTTCGGCAGCCTGCTGAGAATTCCCGGCCCGCTGGCGATTAATTTCGCGCGCCAACTCGAACAGTACGGCGAGCGCCGGCGGCGTATTGAAGTCATCCTCCATCGCCTCGTGGAAACGCTGTTTAAACGTCTCGCCCGCCGCCGCGGACGGCTGCACCGATGGCAAGCCGCGCAACGCCAAATACAAGCGCTCAACCGCCGAGCCAGCATTAGCCAACGCCTCGTCGGAAAAGTTCAGCGGACTGCGATAATGGCTGGACAACAAAAAGTACCGCACTTCCTCCGCCCGATACCGAGCGAGAATCTGACGCACCGTAAGAAAGTTGCCGAGCGATTTCGACATTTTTTCCTCGTCGATACGCACGTGCCCGTTGTGCATCCAGTAATTGACGTAGTTATGCCCGGTCGCCGCCTCGGACTGGGCAATCTCGTTCTCATGATGAGGAAACTTCAGATCCATACCGCCGCCATGGATATCGAACTGATGCCCAAGGCAGCACGTCGACATCGCAGAACATTCGATATGCCAACCCGGCCGCCCCTGCCCCCAAGGCGAGCCCCAACTCGGTTCGCCGGGTTTGGCCGCTTTCCAGAGCACAAAATCCACCGGATCGCGCTTATCTTCTCCCGGCTCGATCCGTGCTCCCGCTCTTAAATCCTCTAGCCGTTCGCCGGACAACTTGCCGTAACCGGCAAATTTAGCGACGGAGTAATACACATCGCCACTGGGAGCGACATAGGCATACCCCCGCTCGATCAAGGTTTCGATCATGTCAACGATCGCGTCCATCGCCTGAGTAGCACGAGGCTCATGATCCGGCGGCAACACGCCTAGGGCTTCGGCATCTTCGTGCATTGCCGCGGTAAACCGCTCCGTCAGGCTCGTAAAGTCTTCGCCGGCTTCGTGCGCCCGACGGATGATCTTGTCGTCGATATCGGTGATATTGCGAACATAAGTCACCTCGTAGCCCAAGGCCCTTAGGTAACGCACCACCATGTCGAACACGACCATCGCCCGAGCGTGGCCGAGATGACAATAGTCGTATACCGTCATACCGCAGACATACATCCGGACCTTGCCCGGCTCCAAGGTCTTGAAGGGTTCTTTCTGCTTACTCAGGCTATTGTAAATCTGCAACATACGGTGTTCCCTATCGTTATCCTGCGGCCTGCGCCTCTGCCGAAGCTAAACGACGCGCCACCTCTGGCGGGGGAATCAACGCCAACAAGGGGCCTAACTCGGGACCATGCCGGCGCCCGGTCAAGGCCAGGCGCAGGGGCAAGAACAAGCCCTTCCCTTTTGCTCCCGTTTGGGCCTTGAGCCCTTTGGTCAGTTCGCCGTAATTGGGCCCGAACTCGGCATAAAGACGCTGCGCAACGGCAAAAAACTCCCCGCCAGCCTGCTGCAATGGCTCAAGATCATCGGCCGCCACAGGCGGCAACTCGCCAAAGGCAACATCGGCCCAAACCGCCATATCTTCCGGGAAAGCGGCGTTTGCCCGCACCGTTTCGACAAAGGCTTGTCTTTTATCTGTAGGAATATCGACTCTGAGCGCGGGCTCGGCCCACTGCCAAAGCCGATCGCCGGACTCGGCCGCTACCGCTTCACGCTGCCAATGCAACAACTGGCTCTCGTCGAACCGAGCCGGCGCTTTCCCGAGATGCTCGAACTCGAATCCCGACGCCAAACCGTCGATATCGAAAAAATCGTTATCGGCGTAATAGTGGCCCAGCCGCGCCAAATAATTAATCAAGGCAAGCGGTAAGTAGCCCGCCTCGCGTAGCGCCTCGACGGAGCGGCTACCATGACGCTTCGACAGCGGACTACCGTCGGGGCCGACAATCATCGAGATATGCCCGTACGCCGGTGCCGACAAACCCAAGGCTTCCAACAACATCAGTTGCCGCGGCGTATTGGTAAGGTGGTCTTCGCCACGCAGCACGTGAGAAACGCCCATTAAAGAGTCGTCTACCGCATTACTGAAGAAAAACGCTGGCGTTCCATCGGCTCTTCGAATAATGAAATCGCCGATATCGTCGCTAACAAAACGCTGCCGCCCACGCACCAAATCCTCAAACACGATCTCGCGCCCTTTCGGCACCCGAAACCGCAAGGTGGGTTGTAACCCCTGCTCTCGCTTAGCCGCTATTTCCTCGGGTTTAAGCTGAGCGCAAGTCCCCGTATACCGGGGGGGCTGCCCTGCCGATAGCTGCGCCTTCCGAACCATTTTCAGTTCGCGCTCGCTGCAAAAGCAGGGATAAACCAGGCCGGCGTCCTCAAGCTTGCGGTAGTACTCGTCGTAAACCGACATACGATCGTGTTGGCAATACGGGCCATGGTCGCCGCCGAGATCGTAACCTTCCTGCCAATCCAAGCCGAGCCACCGCAAATCGCGCGCCAAAGCCTCAGTGTACTCAGGCAGGCTGCGGCTTTGATCGGTGTCTTCGATACGCAGCAGAAATACGCCCTGATGCTTACGCGCTAAGAGCGCGCAGAACAAAGCGGTCCGCAAGTTACCTAGATGCATCAGCCCCGTCGGGCTGGGCGCAAAACGTGTTTTGACGAGTGTATTATTCATAACCGAGCAATATTAACGGAAAGCCAATACAGGCACAAAAGCCTAAGCTCAATTAAATGCCCCTTACCCTCCTTTATCGGCCTGCCTCGGACTGCCCACCTCTAGTGAACACAGCACACAATCCTCATGTTCTGTGAGACGAGAGGTTTTCCAGGCCTTAAATTCGGGTTAACGTTATGCCATTTCTATGGACGAGAAGCACTGACCATGACCATTTCTCATCCCGCCAGCGACAAACCGGTTTTGTTTATCTCCGATTTGCACCTCGACCCGAGTCGGCCACAGCTTGGCGCTCTATTTCTTACCCTGCTGGAGCAGGCACGCAGCCAAGCGGCTGCACTCTACATCCTGGGCGACTTGTTCGAGGCGTGGATAGGTGACGATGCGGTTAGCGGCGACGAACCCCCACTACAAGGAATGCGCGCGCTATCGGCGAGCGGCGTACCGCTGTATATCATGCGCGGCAACCGCGACTTTCTGCTCGGCGAGCGTTTTGCCGAGCTAACCGGCGCCACCTTGCTAGAAGATCCGACGGTTATCGACCTGCATGGCGAGCCGACGCTGCTCATGCACGGCGACTCGCTGTGCATCGACGACACGGAATACCAACAATTCCGAGCCATGGTCCACAACCGGCAATGGCAACAAAACTTCCTCGCCAAGAGCATCCCTGAGCGGATAGCCATGGCGAAAGCAGCCCGCACCGAAAGCAGCGGCCGCAACGCGAGCATCGACGATTATCTCATGGATGTAAATCAAGGGGCTGTCGAGGCGGCAATGCGCGAACATGGCGTCCACCGTCTCATCCACGGCCACACACACCGGCCTGCCGTGCACGATTTCGAACTCGACGGCAAAGCAGCGCAACGCATCGTACTAGGCGACTGGTACGAACAAGGCAGTCAACTGGTTTGCCTAAACGGCAAACTGGCATTGCAGGACTTGCCCTTGCCGACATTCAGTTAAGCACCCGTTACCGCCGCCGGGCCTGCTCCGCTCAGGCCCGGCGGCTAGCATTCCTTCAATGCTTAGATGTGCTGCTTCAGCGGGCCGAACGCAGAGGTCGGCTTCGCGCTAACGACCGCCTGCGCGCCTTCGGCAGACTGCCACGCCGTCTCGAACGCCCGCCGCAGGCGTTGTTCTAAATCGCCGTCACTCTTGGCGGAACGGCTTAGGCCATACCAATCGAGCGCGATGTCTCGCGCCGCCTCGTGCACTCGTTCCTCGCCACCTGCCGACAAGCCTTGCGCCAAGCGCTCTACTTGCAAGTCCATGCGGAGGGCTTTGTCCTCGTCCGGCGACACCATGCCCGCTAGTATTTCCAGTCGAACACACAAGCGCCGTCTTAACTCGCGTGCCTCGTCGGAAGCACTCGCAGCAGCGCCTCCGTCTCCCGCACTCAGCGCCTCCCGCGCCCGCTGCCAGCGCGCTCGTAGCGGCACAGGCACCTCAGCCTCCGCGCTCCAGGCCTGCTCAAGTTCGGCTAACCGAGTTTCGTTACCGGCCTCTACAGCCTCCAACTCTGCACACAACTCGGCAAGCCTTGCCCAGCGATCCAAACACGCCAGCTCCTGGGTCAGTCGATAAGCGCGCAACTGCGACTCTCCCGTCGCTACTAAGCGCTCCATCGTCTTCTTTATCTCCGCCTGCGCATCGCGCGGCAATGGGCCAATCTTGCTCAAATGCGCGGCAAGCCCCCGCCATTTACCAACCTGTCGGGCGACCTCGGCCGGTTCCGCTGCCACTAAGGCCTGCACTTGCTCGCATAAGTCCTTAGCCTGCTCTAAGTTGCTTTGGCGACGTTGCTCGGATGCCTGACGCACCTCCTCTCGCCGCTGAAAAATAGCATCGCAAACGGCCCGCCACTCGCTCATCAAGCGCCGTTCCTGGGCGGTCGATATTCGACCTATTTGCCGCCACTCCTGCTGTAGCACCTTGATCTTATCGATCTTAGCCGATAATTCATTGTCGCCGTCGCGTACAGCGATCGCGCTGTCCAACACCCGTTGCCGTTGTTCGCAACGCTGGCGGCTCAGCAGCTCGATGCGTTCGGAAAGTTGCCGCATTAGGCCATCGAAACGACGCTGTGCCACACGGCCGGATTTGCGCTCGACCAGCCCCGTCGCCTGCCATTCGGTACGCGCTTGTTGGCGCACTTTCGCTAAGAAATCGCCATCTGCTTGGTCAAATTTCTCGCTTCCGATAAATCCTTCAAGCTGCACGCAAATACGCTCGCGTTCGGCAAGATTACGCTCTCGCAGCTGTTTCTGTTGCTCGAAAAAGGGCCGACAGCGCTCGTGAATTTGCTCGCTGGCCTGCCGAAACCGCTCCCAGAGCTCGCGCCCCTCCGCGGAATCGGACCCGCCCGTTGCCTGCCATTCCTGCTGTAAGCGTTTAGACTGCGCAGAAAGCTCTGCCGGCTCCAGTTCGGAATGCAACAACGCTTCCATCTGCTCGCACAACATTCTTTGCTTCGGCAAGGTCGCAAAGCGGCGCCAGTCGCGCAACTCGCTCAAACGCGCTTGATAAGGCCGCAAACGCTGATTCGCATCCGACTTTGCCTGATCGGGCAAGTGATCAATCAAGGATCGAGCCTGTTTAAAACATTCTCGCGCCTTTCTCAGAGTACCTTCCGTCAGCGCGTCATCTAGCGCCTGTAAGCAACTCTCCAGCTCTTTGGAATATTTAGCGTTTCGCTCACGACGCCGCTGTTGCTCGGCCAATCCTGCTACAAGCGTCGATTGTGCCGCCTCCAAGCCGACCGGCCCAGGCGCCACCGGCTCCCACGCAACACGTTCGATGAGGGACTCCAAGCGCCTTAGTTTTTTCTTCAGCTGTGCGTCGGAAAGCTGGGGCAAATCGGCTAAGACCTCGACGGTCTCGCGGATTCCCTTTCGCTCTGCGATATAACGCTGCGCTTGGCGCAGATAGGCGGCAAACAGCGGGTCATTGGCTGGCGCTATACGGCAAAGCTCGGCAATGTCCTGCTCGGTAGGTTCCGCCGGCAGCCGTTCCCAAACCGACAGCCCGGCCTCAGACAATTCGGCGGACTCCGCCGCGGCTTCGGCCTCGGGGACGACTTCCGTCTCGGCCCTTGCTTGGCAACGCTCCAGCGCCTCTTGCCACTGCTTTGCCAATACCTCGGGCGGCACGCCGTCAACGCCTTGCCAACGGTTCTGCAAACGCTGGGTTGCTGCCCGATAACCCTGGCTCATGGGCGCTTGCCGGTGTGCTTGGAGTTCGGTCAGTAGGACCTGATAGGCCTGCTCGTTGCGCCGCGCTCTTAGTTGCGCCTCTTCCACCGCCCGCAGCCGATCGCGAGCTGTTTTCGCTAAGCGCTTATCGCGCTCTTTTAAGGTGCTCGCCACCTGCTCCAACGATTCCGCCGCCGTCAGGCGCTCCAGGGCAACCTCCCGGACTTTTCGTGCGTTATCGTTACAAGCCGCTTCTAACAGCACAGCTTCGCTGTTGACCCGCGCTAACGCGGCAAGCCGCACTTCGGGCTCGCGCCCTGTACGCGCCACATGCGCTAGAACGCTTGAGTCTTCGCAGATTTGCAGTTCCTGCAAGCGTCCATCCAAGGACAACTCGTCGCCGCCGCCGGCAAGCAATTGCCGATAACGGTTAGTCGCCGTTTCTCTTACGCACGCGTTGTCGTCGCTTTCCGCACGCTCCCGCAGCGAGGCTAAATCTACCAAGCATTTCACTGCCGAGCGCCGAACCGCGGCGTCGTCGTCGGTCTGCGCCAACGCCGTGAGAATGTCGGCGTCCTCTGCAAGCATGGGCGATAACCGCGCTATTGCACGTTGCCTGACTTTCGGGTTGCGGTGCTGCCACTGAGGCTTACGAAAACGCTCGAACAACATCATGGTGTCTTAAGTTAAAAGTCGAGAAAAGTTGGCGCTACGAAACAATACTTCATTCTCGCCTCACCGGGTACATGGCGATAAAGGGAGAATAGCAGCACTCGGATTCGCCCGTTAAGGAAACACTAAACATATCTCTCGCCACCGGCTTATGCTACCGCCGACAGAAGAGCGAGGAACTGTTCAACCTGCTCTCAGGGTAACGTTGAACGATCCCCTTAGGTATACCCCATCGAAAAAGGAATAGATAGATAGCCGCACGTGAGAGTTTTGTAAGCACACGGGCGTTACGGTCTAGAACTTAGGCACAAGAGCACCGTACCAGCATTGTCGGCAGATCAGCGCCGTGCCGTAACCATGCGCAAGCTCGCTAAACCGGCGAATCTAAGTGCGCAGGCTCACTAGGTGAGAAAATTGTGAGCTTTACTCGCTATTATGCAAACGTAGTGTCAGAGAACCGTAAAAAACGATTCAAGTTTCCAGACGACAGGCCGTAAGAGGAACGCGGGAGGGGCGGTCCGACGTAAGGCACCTGCCGTGCATTAGCCTGCACTGACCGAGCCGAAACAGCGGCAGCGTCCCCGGGCAACAGCACGCAAAGCCATCGCCCCCTTAAGGTTAGAAGCTGCCGATGCAGCCGACCGTTCCGAAGAAAGAAGGCAATGCCCTAGACATGCGTGGGGCCGGCCCTAGCAAGTTGCTGTCTCGACACGAGACCGTGTAGAAAGCCTGACGTTTTTGGCAGTCCGCTAGCCGCGATCACGAGTGTGCATGCGATAGAACAAGCTAGGAAAAGCCAGCAGACGACCAGTACAGGCCGCTAACGACCTATAACACCTATAACGGAGCATGGCCGGTTTGTTTCCGAAGGACTCAATACGGACGGAACGACTGATAAGCGCGGGCGCCAAAACGCCAGGCGAGTACGGAATCCCGCGTACCGATAGCGCGTGCCACCTGCTCCGTCAGCGGCTTTTGGAAAAATTTCAACATTATCTCAGTAGCTGCAAGGTATTTATTTTCGAGGCCCAGCCCGGACAGGGCAAAACCGTCGCCGCCGCGCAGTGCCTAGAAAGCACCGACAGCACTTCGCTATGGCTACGCTTAAACGACCGCGACGCCACGCCGTCGCAACTCGCCGAACAGCTTACTGCGTTGCTAAAACAGCAGTTTCCGCAGCTTGAAACGCGACTTTCTGGGGAGCTTGCGACCTCTCCCCTCTCACCAAAAGCATTGCAAGACTGCACGCAACAACTCCTGAGAACGCTGGCTACCGAACTCGGCGAGCAAACGCTTTTTGTCGTGCTCGACGAAATCGAACGGGTTGCCGAGCACGTCGACACACTGGCATTTATTGCCGACTTGACGCGCCAGGCGCCGCCCTCGCTAAAAATCGTCCTGAGCGGGCGAACGATCCCGGCAGTGATAGGATCGCAACTACCAGTAGAATCTACGCTGTGGATTCGCAACGCGGAGTTAGCGTTCACCGCCGACGAAATACGGCAGCTTTATCAGGACACCTTGCAACTTGCCTATCCGCGCCGTTTAGCGCAAACGCTGTACCGCCTAACCCGCGGCTGGATCACCGGCATCGTACATCTGCTAGAAGGACTAAGATCGGCCTCGCCGCAACAACCGGACCCGAAGCACAACAGCTGGCCGCCGCTGCAGATCGCCCACGAAGGCATCTCCGCATTTTTCCAAAAGCACGTATTCGATCGTCTACCGCAAGAGGAGCAGCGCCTCCTCGCCGCGCTGGCATGGTTAGATCCTGTCTCGCCTTCGTTAACGAAAGCAGCGCTCGGTACTGCCGAACCCGACAAGCGGCTCAAGGAATTAGCAGGAAAGAATTTGTTCTTTCATTCGCTGCCCACTAGCGGCCAGCATTTCGAGTTTCACCCGCTGTTTCGAACGTTCTTGCTCGAACAAAGCCATCAGGTATTAGACTCGGCAACCCACTTGGCGACTCTGACCAAAGCCGCCGAAACCGCTCGCTTGCAGGGCAATAGCAGCCTTGCCGTGCGCTATGCCTTACGAGGCGGCGCTTTGGAATTAGCCGACCGGCTGATCGCCGCCGACAAGTCCTTGTTCATTAACCCGCTCGACCACTTTGAAGAAGACGTCTGCGCGGACGATTGGACACCGTCGTTGGCGCACCCCTGGCTGGCACTCTTACAAACCGCTGCGGTTCTCGAACATGACCCGCTCAAAGCGCGCCCATTGCTACTTCAACTCATCGACAAATTCGTTGCCCGCGGCGACGATATGGGAGAGCTGTGCGCCTCTTCGCTGCTCATCCTTGGCCACAGCATGACCGACGGCTGCCGCTCGACAATGAGGCCGTTGCGAGCGCGGATCAACGAGATTGTCGCCCGCCAAATCGAGCCGCTCGAAGCAACTGTTAACTTGATGGTCGGCCTCGCTATCGGCAGCGCCTTCCTCTACGACGACGCCTGCATGAGGGAATCGCATACGCATGCTTATCGGGCCTTGGAATACGCGCAACAAACGGGAGCCGTCAATCATGAGGCTAAACTACGTGTCATCCGCGGTTTTGCTTATTTGTTTCTAGGCGAATTATCCAATGCCGCGGTCGAAGTCGAACATCTGCAGCGGCATTTGCAAAACCCGGCACTTACGGACCTCAACCGACTCCTGATACGTGGCACCTCATGCTTTTTGATCAGCTGTTATGGCGATCATGAGGGTTTTTGCGTCATGCCGCCAAGCTTGAGCGACACAGCGATCACACGCAATTTAAACGCACGATTATCGGCCCCTTAGCGTATCGCTGGCGGGCAGAAGATGCACTCAACACCGGCAATGTCGACGACATGTTAAAGCATGTCGAGGCAGCCTTGGCGCTTGGTTTCTCCTCCTTCAGCTCCCCGTTACGCAGCCAGCTATTGCAGTATCGTGCTTACGCCCATGCCGCACGGGGCAATAAAACCGCCGCGCACTTGGACATTCGCGAAGCCATGAAACTGCGCACGGGCCCGGACGGCGAACATTATGTGCTCCACAGCCTGATTCTACTTGGCGCCACGCACGGTCTGCTCGGCGAAGACAAAGCAGCCGAAGCAGCCTTAACCGAAGCGGTCGAAACAAGCCTGGAAGTCGACGCGCCTTACCCGATTAGCGGCGCCTACGCGTACCGCGCATGGCTGTTTATTCGGCAACAGCGTACCGATGAAGCAATGGCGGATTGCCGGCAGTTTTTGGAATTGATGAGAAGCAACGACTACCGAAATTGCTTTGCGTGGTCGCCGCAGATCATCATCCCGGTATTACGTTTTGCCGTTAAACACGACATCGAAGCGGCCTTTGCCCGATCGCTGGCGGAGAAACGCCTGGGGCTCGACATCGACCACCAAGGTATGACTCGGCCCCTCATTCAATTAAGAACGCTCGGCCGCTTCGAAATCTGGCTAGAAGACACCTTGTTGATACGAGGGCGGGATTTAACGCCACGGCCTCAGCAATACGTGGCCACGTTAATCGCGGCTCCCGGTCACGAGCTACCCAGGGAGTCCTTGCAAGAGGCCATGTGGCCGGATGCGGGCCAAAGCTCAAGCAAGCTCTATGCGCTAAGAAACCGGATCAAGAATGTCATAGCGGCCCGGCACGCGAATATCGACGTTGAGGCCTATTTCGCGTTACGCGGCAGCCTGGCCCGCATCGAGCATGCCATAACGGATGCACAGTCCTTTAGCAGTTACGTCCGGCGCGGGCTACAGCATTGGCGCCACAACGAGCTATGGCATGCGGGCAATGCGTTTTACGCGGCCCATTTGCTCTGGCATGGCGGCTACTTTCCAACCGCTCCGGAAACCGACCTGGTACGCGACTACCGCGGCGAGCTGGAGCGCCTCAATCAAAAACGCGTGATCGTATGGTCGGAAATCCTGATCGCCGACGGCGATATCGACGAAGCGGTCGAGTTGCTGTCGAGCTACTTTGAATCCGACCCGACTCATAACGAAGTTGCCAGCCGGCTCCACCGACTCCACTTTCTCAACGGCGACCCGGTAGCGGCCGGCAAGATTCTGCAGCGCCATCAAGCCGCCCTGTACCGCGAAGGCTACCCGCCCGAGGAAGTAAACTGCATTCTCGAAGATATTTGCACCGATGCCGGCAGTTTCGGCAGCTTGCTCTCGCCGTAGCAGTTTATGGAGGGAGCATTAACGGTACTCGCCGCGCTCGCGTTTAATGAACAAGATAAACGCAGCCGGTACATGTGCCACGCCAAAGCCGACCAAGAAAGCCAGCCAGGGGACGATGCCGCCTACTCCCTGATACATCCAGGCTCCAATCAACCCCAAACCGACACCCGTTGCCGCCAACAGTAGCCGGGTGGCGGTCGCTTGCGCTCGTGTCGCTGCATGCACGGGCAACCGCACCTGCACATACACGAACGCAATCAATACACCTACTGCCATGAGGCCAAGCATCGCAGTCTCCATTGATGGCGCCTCGTCATGCCGTCATAGCATGAGAAAGTTGGGCCTGCTGGATAGACCAGCAAGACTGCCTCCGGCGGGGATTTTAACGTAACATAGTAGGATCACGTCGCTGTTAGCGAGAAACCGGCTGCCTCAAGGGGTAAGCTCTCTCCCTAGCACGGCATACCATTCACGGGGACCGCTGGACCGGCCCCACCCGTTCCGAGGACGTAGCGGATGAGCAACTCCTTACGCGATCAATTGCTCAAGCAAGGGCTTGTAAGCAAAGATCAGGTCCAGAAGGCCGAAGCCGATAAAAGAAAGCACCGCAAGCAGGCGAAGAAGAAACAGCCGCAAGCAGCGCAGCAAATGACGGAAGCCGAACGCACCCGTAAGCTTGCGGCGAAGCGGCAGGCAGAAAAGATAGCGCGCGATCGACAACTGAATCTTAAGCGCGAGCAGGAACGGCAGGCCCAGGCCCGCAAAGCTCAGCTCAAGGAGTTGATCGAGAGCAATCAAGTCGCTCGCGAACCGGGCGAAGTCAGCTATAACTTCACGCACGGCAAGCGAATCAAACGGCTTTATCTATCGGCGAACCAACATAAGCAATTGGTAGCCGGCAAGCTCGCTATCACCTGCTTTAAGGGCACCTACTATTTGGTGGCACCGGAGGTAGCGGAGCGTTTGCGGAAAGCCGATGAGAGCCTCTTCCTGCACCGCAATCCGCCACCGTCGGAAGCGGACGACGACCCATACGCGGATTACCCGGTACCGGACGACCTCATGTGGTAATACCGTCGATCGCGCCAAGATCGGCGACTCGCGATAAAGGAGCTGTCGATCTTGGTAACAGAGTGCAGGCCATGGCGCAGTTGCAACAAAACGGCGCCGCCAAACCACTATTCGTCCCCTCTCAGGACATACTGGGGTAAAAGGAGCAGGGCTTTAGTTGTTCCTTCCACCCTTGATCAGGATGCTCAATGACCGCCTCAATGCATTTCTTTGCTACCGCTGCGAAAGGCCTGGAGCCGCTTCTGGCCGACGAACTGGAAAAATCGGCGCGAAAGACGTTCGGCCGGGCCGGGGAGGTGCGAGTTTCCAAGGCCCGCTCGGCACTGCCTACCGGGCCTGCCTATGGTCGCGCCTCGCCAATCGCATCCTGCTCCCGCTTAGTCGCTTCCCCGCTGAAACGCCGGACGCCTTGTACCAGGGAATACGCGAGATCGACTGGAGCCTACATTTGGCCGCGGAAGGCAGTCTGGCTGTGGATTTCGTCGCTCAACGTTCGCAAATCACCCACAGCCACTTTGGTGCACTCAAGGTTAAGGACGCGATTGTCGATCAGTTTCGCGACTGTGGCGGCCAACGTCCTTCCGTCTCGCTGCAAGAACCGGATGTGCGCATTAACGTATATCTGTATCGGGACGAAGCCCAGGTAAGTCTCGATCTCTCGGGAGAGAGCCTGCACCGGCGCGGCTATCGGGAGCAAGGCGCCGCCGCCCCGCTTAAGGAAACGCTGGCTGCCGCGCTACTACTTCGGGCCGGGTGGCCGGCCATCGCCGCCAATGGCGGCGCCTTGATCGACCCACTCTGCGGCTCCGGCACTTTACCGATCGAGGCCGCCCTCATTGCCGGAGACATAGCGCCCGGCCTAAACCGTACCTACTATGGCTTTCTTCGCTGGCGAGGCCATGACGAGGCAGCGTGGAAAGCGCTGATCGACGAAGCCATTGAGCGGGAAGAACAAGGCTTGCAGCGCATCCCCCCGATCGCAGGCTTCGACAAAGATCTGCATGCGGTTCAAGCGGCCCTGGGAAACGTCGCACGCGCCGGCCTGCAGGGGAAAGTGCATATCGAAAGGCGCAGCTTGGATGAGCTGCGCCCCATCGGTAAACGTGCCGGCTTACTGGTCGCCAACCCTCCTTATGGCGAGCGGATCGGCGAAACCAGCCGTTTGATCCCGCTCTACAATCAACTCGGCGCGCTTGCCAAACGTTATCTTCCCGGCTGGCGGGCAGCCATTTTCACCGGTAACCGCGACCTCATTCATCAAATCGGCTTGCGGGCAGAGAAAACCTATACGCTCTACAACGGCCCCTTAGAGTGTCGCCTCAGCCTATATCCTATTGCCGAGCGGGAAGCGACACGCGAACAAGCCGGACCCGACGGCGCGACCGATTTTGCCAACCGGCTGCGCAAAACCGCAAACGCCTCGACCGTTGGCGACGCCAAAACGGGGTCGACTGCTATCGTCTTTACGATGCCGATCTGCCGGAATATGCGCTTGCCGTCGATGTTTATCGCGGCAAAGACACTTGGGTACATGTTCAGGAATACCAGGCACCGAAAAGTATTGCTCCGGAGCGCGCCGCCAAACGGTTGCGAGAAGCCCTGCGGGCCTTGCCGGAAGTTTTAGAGATTCCCTCCGACAATATCTTCTTTAAGGTGCGGCAGCGGCAACAGGGATCGGCGCAATATCAAAAAGTCAGCCGCGAAGGCCGCTATCACGAGGTCAAAGAAGGCCCATGCCGGTTTTTGGTAAATCTCAGCGATTACCTCGACACCGGTCTATTCCTCGACCACCGCCTGGTCCGCGAGCGCATTCGTCACGAGGCGAAAGGCAAACACTTTCTCAACCTATTCGCCTATACCGGTACGGCGACGGTTCACGCGGCGGTTGGCGGCGCCATTAGCACCACAACGGTCGACATGTCGAAGACCTATCTAGAGTGGGCTGGCCGGAATTTGGCGCTTAACGGCTTTAAAGACCGACGCCATGAGCTCGTGCAGGCGGATTGTCTGCGCTGGCTGGAAGAGATGAGCGAAGCCTGGCCGCGACGCCGTTTCGACCTGATTTTTTGGATCCGCCGACCTTCTCCAATTCCAAACGGATGCAGCATAGCTTCGACGTCCAGCGGGATCACCCCCGCCTGCTACACCAAGTCATGCGTTTACTGGCACCACAGGGATTGCTGATTTTTTCTAATAACTTCCGCAACTTCAAGCTTGCACCGGAAGTCGAACATGAATATGCGGTCAGCACGATCAGCCGGGCGACCATTCCACCGGATTTCGCACGCAACCCGAAGATTCATCACTGCTTCGAGTTACGCCATCGGTAAACGGCGACGTACGCTTTATGTATGCCGGTGGGTGGACTTCAAGGCAGAATGCCGCTCACCAGCATATGCCGGTCGCTAATACGCTGGACATCGAACCCTTCGATCCCCGCTTCGGCCAATTGATCCCGCACCTCTTCTAGCGTAAAAGCTGCCAGCAGGGAGTTAAAGAAGTCCCGTTTCAAGACAGCGGGCTCATCCCCGCTATACTGGTCGACGATACCGCGCGCCTGCTCTTGCGAGGCCGGCCGCAACAAATCCATGACCATAACCCGAGTGCCGGCCCGCCCATAGGCCTGCACGGCCTGCCACAATATCTGCGGCCGATGCAGATGGTGTAACAAGCTATTACTGACGATGGCCTGATAATTGCCTTGCGGCAACCGTGCCCCTGGCAACAAGCCTTGGAAAAACTCGACCCGGCCCTGCAACTCGGGTTCCCGGACTAACGCCTGCTCGGCAAAACGCAGCATGGCGGCCGCGCCATCGAGCCCATGCACCAGGCACTGCGGATAACGGCGCGCCAAGCGCAATGCGATATCGCCGGGGCCGCAACCTAGATCCAAGATGTAGCCGCTCGGCTCCGAAGCGCCAAAACGCGCGTCGAAATGTTCGACAAAGCTGCTATTGGCCGCCTCGAAATCGGCCTCCGCATAGGCGCGCGCCTGGGCGTCGTCATCCATCAACTCGGGTTCGAGGATACGTTCCACGGATTACTCCTCAGCCAATGCTTGCTCCACAATCGCTTGCTCGCCAGGCGACAGCGACAACTCGCCTGCCAACGCTTTGGCTTGGTCCGACATTTTATTCCAGGTTTTGCGGACGATACCAACGAGCTTCTCTTCCGAGTGGTCGGCAGCGAAATCGGCAAAGTAATGCTGTAGGAAGACGAGACAGGCGGCATCCTCCAGGGCTTGCGTTTCCGCATCGCGGCGCAAGTTTTCTTTCCGCACTAAACTCGCGACTCGCTCGCAGAGCTCGTCGTCGTAGCCCGCCTCGCGCAGGATAGCGGCGGCTTCATCGGCCTGCTGCCGCATCAGCTGGCGCCGCCAGGCATGGTAACCGGCTCGACCGAGCGGATAATCCGCACGCGGTATACGCCAACGCCGCAGATGCTGACTCCTGACCGCTAAACGAAGCGCCTCGGACGCATCCGGCAACAGGCGCTCAAGCCAGTCGCTCATACGTTGTGCGTAGAGCAACTCGGCCGGCACGGGTTCGCCATCTACGTTTTCGTGTCGAGGGTCTTGTGCATGAACTGCATCCAAGCGCGCAATTGCGTCCTCGAAGCGAGATGATGATTCGCTCACGTCTACTTCCCTAGCCCAGTGATATTTACTATTCACTATCGCACGCTTAGCTGACACCGCCAAGCGCGGCATAACGAGGATTAACGGGCAGAAGCAGACGCAAGCGGCGCTGAAGCGACGGCTAGTACCGGCGAATTCTGCGCTTGGCCGAGGAACACATCGCGGTAAGAAACGTACAGGACCGCACCGAAGAAGGGCGCTAACAGCAAAGACGCCAAACCGAAGCTCAACAGCACCGCAAATAGCACGGCTAGCAGTAAAAAGAAGCTGGTAAACCTCAAGCTCCGCGCGTTCAAACGACACGCCTGAAAGCTCAATAGACTCGCCGCAACCAGCGGCATTCCGCCAAGCGAGGCCAAGGGCAATGTGAACCAGGCCCCCAGGCCCAACAGGATTCCGGCAAACGCCACTAAGGAGGCGCCCAACAGCGCGCTATAAACGAGGAACGAAAGCGATACGCCCAAACTCGCCGCTGTCTGTCCGGCTGCCGCCTCCCACTGCATCTGACCCAATAGAGTACCGCCATCGTCGGCGTACTGTGCACTGGCAACCACTAACAGCAGGGGGCAAAACAATACTGTAACCGACCGCAGTCAACACCGCCGTCCGCGCCGCTTCCAGGTTGCGCGGCAGACAGTCGGTCAGAGAAAAAGCATTCGTTTGATCGGCCGCCCGCGCTAAACGGACAAAGCTACCGAGGAATAAGGGCGGTACGAACAAGACGGCAAGCAGGCGCACAAGCACCTGTTCGGTTTGAATCAGCGCCAGACAGACAACCGCCATGGCGGCGGTCGCTAAAGCGTAGGCAACAGGACGCCGCTGCATGAGTGCCACAGCTTCGCGCGCCCACCGCCACGGCGCATCCGATTCGACTTGACGGGGCTGAAACGTCTTCACAATCCGGCCTTTCCATGGACAAACCAAGGGCGAGTATAACGGCGCTATCGCCACTGGGCTGTGACTTAAGTACCCCTTCACGCTTAGGCTTGCGCTGGCGGGGCCCCTTGCTTTGGGCTCCCACCAGGGTAAGCCTAGCCGCATCCGGCCAGCGTTATCGCAATGACCGAAAGCTCAGTCGCGGAAGTTATCGAACTGTAGCGGCATGTCGAAATCGGCGTCGCGTAAGACGGCGATAGCCTTCTGCAGATCGTCCCGCTTCTTGCCGGTCACCCGCACTTTTTCGCCCTGAATAGCCGGTTGCACCTTCATCTTCTGGTCTTTGATAAACTTAACGATCTTGCGCGCCAGGTCGCTGTCGATCCCTTGCCGCAGCGTGACCGCTTGTCGCGCTTCTTTGCCGGCCTGCTCCACTTTGCCCAGTTCTACGCAGTTGATGTCGATGCCGCGCCGGGTCAGTTTTCCGTACAAAATATCGAGCATCTGCTGGAGCTGAAACTCCGACTCGCTGACCAAAGTCACCACGTTATCCTTGAGCTCGAAATCAGCCGTAACGCCTTTGAAATCAAAGCGATTAGCGACTTCCCGCTGCGCCTGATCCACCGCGTTGGTGACTTCATGCATATCAAGCTCGGAAACAACGTCGAACGACGGCATTTTTCTTCTCCCGCAAAATTTAAAGTAACGTGCAAAAGTCCGGTGCATTCTCGCCGCGTCGGCGAGCACATGAGAGACTTAAGTCAGGCACTAACCGAACTGCTCCAAAGCCTTTAGCTCTTCTTCGCTAAAGCCGGCCGCTTGACGCGCCGAGTAGTTGAACGGGCCTTTAAGTCGCCCCCGCATATAGCGATCGAGCAATTCGCGGAAGGTCGGCTCCGGCACCAGCCCTCGCTTTTCGCAGGCATACTTGAACCAGTACGAACCGATCGCCACGTGCGCAACTTCTTCTTCCAGAATAATTTCCAAGATGGCTACGGTCTTATCGTCCCCGACCCTTTGCAAGCGCTCCAGCATGCCGGGCGTCACATCCAGCCCCCGGGCCTCTAGCACCCTCGGCACAAGCGCCATTCGCACCATATGATCGTGCGCCGTTTCCTCGGCCATTTCCCATAAGCCATTGTGTGCCGGGAAGTCGCCGTAGGTGTACCCCAACTCGCCCAACCGACGGTTAAGCATTTCGAAGTGGCTCGCCTCCTCCACCGCCACACGCAACCAATCGGCGTAATAACTATCCGGTAGGTCACGAAACCGATAGGCAGCGTCCAGGGCCAGGTTAATCGCATTAAACTCGATATGGGCGATAGCATGAACCAGCGCCGCTCGCCCTTCTTCGGTGGTCAGCTTACGTTGCACCAACTCGCGCGGCGCCACCAACGTCGGCCGCAGCGGGCGTCCGGGAGTGCCGATGGGGGCAACCGGCGCGTCATCCCAGCGACTTAAATTGCCATCTCGCCAGGCTTTGACGAGATCGCGCGTTAATTGGATTTTCCGAGCAGTCTCATCGGCATCGATCGCCGCCCGTAAGAGGGTATAAAGCTCGCTCATGCGCAATAACCGATCATCAGGTCCATCACATTAGTTCCCGTCGGGCCGGTACGGATTAGGTCGCCGCTTGCCGCTAACGCGGTTCCGGCATCGGCCCGCCGCAAGGCCTCGGCAGGCATCATACCGGCTGTTGTCGCCCGCTCCCAGGTACCGTTATCGACCAGCGCCCCTGCCGCATCGCCCGGGCCGTCGGTACCGTCCGTGCCCGCAGCGAGCAAATAGGCTTGTGCGTGCCCATGCAGATACTGCGCCGCACTTAAGGCGAGGCTTTGCATGCGCCCTCCCCGCCCCGGTTCGGCCGGCAGCCGAACGACAGGCTCGCCGCCCCATAAATGAACGTAGCCGGGCTCGGCAAGCAGTTGGTTGGCTATTATACGCGCACCGGCTACCGCTTCATCCGCGACAAAGCGACGATGGCGACGCACCGGAAGCCCCAACCGTGCCGCGCGGGCCTCTATGGCATCTAATGCATAAGCGTTGGTCGCAACCAGCCGTAAATCCACCGCCGCAAGACGTTCCGGATCGGCCGGAGCGGCGGGATGCGCGCAAACGGCAGCCAGTTCGGGCGGTAACGACGGCATAGCGCCTTGAAGCGGCGCTGCCAACAGACCGGAACCGATGATAGCAGGATCGTCGCCCGGCACATCGGAAATCAACAAAGCCTGCGTACGCCCCGGCGGCAGGAAATGGGTTAGTCGGCCGCCCTTTATCTGCGACACTGCCTGGCGGACGCGATTGATCGACCGAATATCGAATCCGCTGCTTAATAGGTAGGTATTGAGCGCCCGCAATTGCGCTAACCCAACCCCGGACACGGGCACTTCCACTAGACTGGAAGCGCCACCGGAGAGGAGAAACAAAGGCGGCCGCGACAAGCCGCGCAGAAACGCCAACAAGCGCTGGCCGGCAACCAGGCTCGTTTGGTCCGGCCAGGGGTGGCCTGCCTCGATCACTGTTACCCGGGCGTCGCGCTGCGAGTGCTTATCGGCATGCTTGTGCTTTGTAATGAGCAAAGCCTGCCGCAAACGCGGGCCTAAAGCATCCTGCGCGCCCGCTAACATCGCGCTCGCGGCCTTACCGATAGCGATCACGCTGACCGGCTCGTTCGACTCGTCAGCGCGCAGTACGGCGCGAACGCTTTCGCGCCCACCCACAGCCGCCACAGCGGCTCGGTAGAGATCTAGCAGCACATCGGGGGAAACCGAGAGGCTCACCGCGTGCCGCTGATAGCCGCTAAGCCGGCGGCCAAATCCGCCTGCAAATCGGCAGCGTCTTCCAGGCCAATCGAAAGCCGAATCAAATTATCTTTGATACCGCCCGCGGCGCGCTGCTCGGCAGAGATCCGACCATGGGTTGTGGTAGCAGGATGCGTGATGGTGCTCTTGGCGTCGCCCAGGTTAGCGGTGATGGAGATCAAACGCAGGTTATCGATCACCTGCCAAGCCTGTTCGCGGCCGCCGACAACCTCGAACGAGACAATACCGCCATAGCCTGTCTGCTGGCGGCCGGCCAATTCATGCTGCGGATGCGACGCTAAGCCCGGATAGTAGACTTTGCCGACCTGAGGCTGTTCAACCAACCATTGCGCGATAGTTTGCGCCCCGGCGCAATGGGCTTTCATGCGCAATGACAAGGTCTCCAAGCCCTTGACGAATACCCACGCGTTAAAAGGGCTCATGCTGGGCCCGGCAGTCCGTAAGAAGCCGAAAATCTCCTTCCCGACCCGCTCCTTATCGCCAACGACCGCGCCGCCTATACAGCGCCCCTGACCGTCGAGGTATTTGGTGGCCGAATGCACCACCAAGTCGGCACCCAGCGCTAAGGGCCGTTGCAGCGCAGGACTACAGAAGCAGTTGTCGACCACGAGCAGGCAGCCGTGGGCATGCGCCAATTCCGCAATACGCGCTACATCGGCGATTTCCGTTAACGGATTGGACGGCGTTTCCAGATAGAGAATCCGCGTCTCTGGCCGGATGGCCGCTTCCCAGGCATCGTAATCGGTCAAGGGTACGAAGCTGGTTTGAATATTGTATCGGGGCAGGATATTGCTGCACAGCGAGACGGTTGCGCCGAACACTCCGCTAGAGGCCACGATATGCTCGCCGCTACGCAACAAGCCGAGAAAGGTCGACAAAATCGCCGCCATTCCCGAACTGGTCGCCACACAACTCTCGCCGCCTTCCAGCGCCGCCAAACGCTGTTCGAACACCCTAACGGTCGGGTTGGTAAAGCGTGAGTATATATTACCTTCTTCCTCGCCCGCGAAGCGGGCGGCTGCCTCGGCAGCGCTGTTGAAGGTAAAACTGGAGGTGGCGAAGATCGGCTCGGACTGTTCCTGCTCGTTAGTCCGTACCTGGCCGCCTCGTACCGCCACCGTTGCTAAGCCATAGTCTTCGAAATCGTAGTCGGACATTTACCAACCTCTCGCGCCGAGGTGCCGCTAGGCACACAAAAAACCCGCTACGACCAAAGCGGGTTTTCTTCGCTTTAGCCGCATTTCTTAGGCGCTCGCAAGCTGAAATCAAATCAGCGCCATAATGGAAACGCATCCCTCCTCATCTGTCTGAGGACGAGGCGCAACGTTCCCACAAGGTAAAGACACTATGCAATGCCCTGCGGCTTGTCAATTCGGAGCGATCAGGCCAACTCTTCTCGCCGGCAGCCAATGGGTGTCTTTACGTTTTAGGTATGATTATAGAGTTCCATGGTCGCTGCAAGGTTTGCCTCTTTCTTTTGCTTGGCGTCGTCGGAGCGTTTTTTCTCGATCTCCGCCAAATATTCGGGGCTCACGTCCCCGGTAATATACTCGCCGTTAAAACAAGAGCAGTCGAATTGCTGCAGGGACTTGTTGCCTTGCCGTACGGCCGCCACCAAGTCGTTGAGGTCTTGATAGATCAGGCGATCGGCGCCGATCGCCTGGCAAATTTCCTCATCGCTACGACCGTGTGCAATCAGCTCCTGCGGCGACGGCATATCGATTCCGTAGACGTTAGGGTAGCGCACCGGCGGTGCGGCGGAGGCAAAATAAACTTTGGCGGCTCCTTCGTCGCGCGCCATCTGGATGATTTGCTGCGACGTGGTACCGCGGACGATGGAATCGTCGACTAAGAGGACGTTCTTGCCTTTGAACTCCAACTCGATGGGGTTCAGTTTCTGGCGTACCGACTTCTTCCGCTGCGTCTGCCCCGGCATAATAAAGGTACGAGCGATATAGCGGTTTTTAATAAAACCTTCCCGGTAGGTAATGCCTAAACGAGAGGCAAGCTCCAGCGCTACGGTGCGACTGGTATCGGGGATGGGAATGACAACGTCGATATCATGATCCGCCCACTCGCGCTCGATTTTGGCCGCTAACCGCTGCCCCATACGCAAGCGCGATTTATAAACGGCGATATCGTCGATCATCGAGTCCGGCCGTGCCAGATAGACGTATTCGAAAATGCAAGGCGCATGGACCGGATTGTCGGCGCATTGGCGGCTGTGCAAGTTGCCGTCCATATCGATGTAGATGGCCTCGCCCGGGTCCAGCTCCCGCACCAGCCGGAAACCTAGTACGTCCAACGCCACGCTTTCCGAAGCGATGAGGTATTCCATACCCAGTTCGGTTTCCCGCTCGCCGAAACAAACCGGCCGAATACCGTGCGGGTCGCGGAAGCCGACCACACCGTAACCGTTAATCATGGCAACGGCGGCGTAAGCACCACGGCAGCGGCGATGCACGCCGGCAACGGCATCGAAGATATCGTTTTCGTCGATCCGCAGCTTGTTCTGCACGGCGAGTTCGTGGGCGAAGACGTTTAATAAAACTTCCGAGTCGGATTCGGTGTTGATGTGGCGCAGGTCTTCCAGAAACAGATCGCGCTTGAGCTTCTCGGCGTTTACCAGGTTGCCGTTATGAGCAAGGCTGATACCGAACGGCGAGTTAACGTAAAACGGCTGCGCCTCGGCGGAGCTGGCGCAGCCGGCCGTCGGGTAACGGACGTGACCGATGCCGATATTGCCTTTCAACTGCACCATGTGTCGGGTGCGAAACACATCCCGGACCAGACCATTATCCTTACGCAAGTGGAGGTGCCCGTTGTCGTAAGTCATAATGCCGGCGGCATCCTGACCCCGGTGCTGAAGTACCGTTAAACCGTCGTACAGGGCCTGATTCACCGGACCCTTCGCCACCATTCCGATAATGCCGCACATAGCGCCTTTATAACCTCCAAAGAGACTGGGCCACTGCCGAACAGAAACTTAGTTAGTCCGACATCGAACCGCAGAATTCCCCCCAGTATGCAGGCGCCGGTGTCCCATCGGCCGACACCGACTCCTGTACTAAGGGTGTATAAACCTTAAGATCCGCCAGCCATTCCTCAACGCCGATCCGGCACACCCAAGGCTGTATATGGCTTATCATCACCGACTCCTGCCACCACGACTCGCGGGGCACTTCCGTTAATGCGAGCAACATGACGACAAACGCAACGAGCAGCAAACCGCGGGCGGCTCCGAAGAATATACCCGCCACACGATCGGTACCGGTGAGGCCGGTTTTTCCAACCAACGCTACGGCGAGGTGATTCAATGCCGCGCCGATCAGCAAGGTAATAACGAAAATACCGACGAAGGCGGCGCCTATTCGGATACTGGGCGAGTCAATAAAACCGGAGAGGAATGGCGAGAGCACGTTCGCATAACGAACCGCCAGCCATACGGCACCGATCCAAACGATAATGGACAGCACCTCTCGGACAAATCCGCGCATCAAGCTAATGAGCACAGAGATTCCGATAACCGCAAGAATAGCGTAATCGATCCAATTCATCGGTGCGCGGTGGAAGCGAAACAGCGGATCGGCCGCCGGGGCGCAGATAGTATCAAAGCCGCCTCCGTAACAAAAGCGTTATCTTGGCTTTTTGCGAACCTTCCCAAGCCCGGCCGCTGCCGGGCTATGGCCGACGTATCTAAGGGCACGCCATCGTCGTTACGGATGGGATACCACCAGACCAGGCAGCCCCTCCTCCTCCTGCAAGCGGGTTTTCAGCGCGTCCGCCTCGTCGCGTTCGACCACGGGCCCGACACGCACTCGGTAAAATCGACTGCCCTGTGCCTCCGGCGCTTCCACATAAGCCGAAAAGCCGGCTTCGCGAAGACGGTCGCGAAGCCCAAAGGCATTCGACTCTCGACCGAAGCTACCGACCTGAATGGCCCAGGCGGCCATGTCCGAATCGACCGCTTGAGGGCTCGATTGGGTCTCCTCTGCCGCCGCAACGGCCGGAGGCTCGACCTCCACCACTTCGAGCTCCGCTGGTTCCTCGGACGCTTCCTCGCCCTGCCCCGCCGGCGCGGACGCAGTCTGAGAGGGCCTTTCAACCGGTGGTGCCGAAGGCTGCCGTTCGGCTAGCTGTTCGATGTCGGCCGGCTCGGGAATACCGGGAACTTCGGTCATCTGTGGCCGCTGCGGAATTTCGATCGGTACATCCATCGTATGCCGATCGGAAGGCCCGGTTAGCAGCATAGGCAGAAAAATCACCGCCAACGCTACCAACACGGCAGCGCCGATAAGACGTTGCTTCAACCGCTGCTGCATCTAATCGCTCCTAACTTGCAGTAGTTCTTCTACTGTCCGAAACGAACCGAAGACCACGACCCTGTCGCCCCGCTCGGCGACATTTTCTATCACGCTTAATAGCTCGCCGCTCTGGCGTGCTGCGGACACGCACGAGCTTCCGAAACGTTGCCGCAGATACGAGGCAACTTCATCGGCCGGCCTGGCATCGGGGTCCGCCAGACTGAGCGGCAGCCAGGTATCGACCAAGCCTTCCAGGGGCGCGATCACCGCTGGCAATTCTTTCCTCTGCATTTGCGCGAACACTGCCAACGTACGCCCTGCAACAGGGTGGCTACGCAGAAAGGCCGCCAACTCGGCCACACTCTCCCGATTATGGGCAACATCGTAGACCCACTCCACCTTTCCAGGCACGCGCTGGCACCTACCGAGCAAACTCGCCTGTCGAATCCCGCTTACGGCATCTTCTTGCCGTAACGGTAACAGCGATTGCAAACGCTCCAAAACGGCTAACACCGCAGCGGCGTTGCCGTATTGATGATTACCCGACAGCGCGGGCGGCGGCAAGGCATCCCAATGCCATAGGTGGCCCTGATAAGCCCAGTACCCAGCTTCTACTTGACGATACCGATAATCCTGCTCGACACGGTACAACGGGATACCGTTAGCCGCCGTGTAGGCGACGATGCTTTGGGGAATATCGGGCCTACCGAATACGACGGGGCGCCCCCGGCGAGCGACCCCGACTTTTTCCAAGCCGATGCTGTCGCGGTCCGGCCCTAGCCAGTCAGTATGGTCTAAACCAATTGAGCTTATGATGACGCCGTCGGCATCCACAATGTTGACCGCATCGAGCCGGCCGCCCAAACCAACTTCCAAAATCCAAACGTCGCAGGCGCATTGAGTAAACACGTCAAAGGCCGCCAACGTACCGAATTCGAAATAGCTTAAGGTGGTTTCGCCGCGAGCGCGGTCGATTCGGTCGAAAGCCTGCACGATGCATTCGTCCTCGACCGCTTGGCCGGCAACGCGAATGCGCTCGTTGTAGCGGAACAGATGGGGCGAGGTATAACAACCGACGCGATACCCCGCCGCCGTCAGGATCGCCTCCAGAAAGGCCACGCTGGAACCTTTACCGTTGGTACCAGCCACGGTAATAACCGGGCAAGAAGGCGCTAGCAGATCCAGCTCGGCAGCCACTGCACGCACGCGATCGAGTCCAAGATCGATGGCACGCGAATGCAGCGACTGCTGCCATTCCAGCCAGTCATTGAGCTGCGAGAAACGCATTCGAGCGCGACTCAGGCCGTCGGTTCCGGCTCCGCCTCCGTAGTCAAATGTCGCGTCTCCGGCGAAGGCCGGTGAGTAAGCATGGCTAACAACGCCGGCAGCCGATCGCGCATCTCGCGCCGATCCATAATGATATCGATAGCACCATGCTCTAGTAAGAACTCGCTGCGCTGAAAGCCTTCCGGCAACGTTTCCCGTACCGTCTGCTCGATAACACGCGGCCCGGCAAAACCGATCAAGGCGCCCGGCTCAGCAACATTAACATCGCCCAGCATAGCCAAGCTTGCCGACACCCCACCCATCGTCGGATCGGTCAATACGGAAATAAAGGGAATTCCCTCTTCCCGTAATCGCGCTAACGCGGCCGAGGTTTTCGCCATCTGCATCAGCGAAAACAACGCTTCTTGCATACGCGCGCCACCACTGGCCGAGAAGCAAATCAGGGGAATACGCTCCTGCAAGCTCACATCCGCCGCCCGTACGAAACGCTCGCCGACCACCGAGCCCATCGAGCCGCCCATAAAAGCGAATTCGAAAGCCGCAGCCACAACCGGCAAACCTTTGATCGAGCCGCTCATGGCGACTAAGGCATCGTGCTCGCCGGTACCCTTTTGCGCCTGGACCAAGCGGTCTTTATATTTCTTGCTGTCTTTGAATTTCAGCGCATCGACCGGTTGGATGTCGGCGCCGATTTCGTGCCGGGTGTTCTCGTCAAGCAGCAGCTCTAAACGCCGCCGAGCGCCGATCCGCAAGTGATGCCCGCACTTCGGACAGACTTCCATATTACGTTCGACTTCCGGCCGGTATAACACCGCGCTACAGGCATCGCACTTGGTCCACAAACCTTCCGGAACGCTCCGGCTGCGCTCGCTGCTACCGCCCTCGGTTCGAATACGGGAGGGCATTAATTTCTGAAACCAGCTCATTGTTTTGACGTCCTCTAAGCCGTCTCGGTTTGTTGCGCATCCAGTGCTTGCCGCATCTCGCTTAACAGACCGGCCACGGCCTCGCGCATGCGTTGCTCGTCGTCCCTGAGCTCCTCGATTCGTTTGATCAATGCGCTACCGACCACAACGGCATCGGCAACGGCGCCGATGGCTGCGGCACTTTGCGCATCGCGGATACCAAACCCGACCCCTACCGGTAAGTCGCTGGCCTGCCGGATTTCGGTCACTTTGTCCGCCACTGCCGACACATTCAGCGTTGCCGCGCCAGTCACGCCCTTAAGCGAAACATAATAAACAAAACCGCGCGCTGCCGCGCAGATACGCTGCAAGCGTTCGCCCGTGGTTGTCGGCGCGACGAGAAAGATCGGCGCTAACCCTTCGGCATCCATCGCCGCCATGGCCTCGCCGCCTTCCTCCGGCGGTAAATCCACCGTTAGTACGCCGTCGACCCCCGCATCGGCGGCTGCCTTTGCGAAGGTCGCGTATCCCATGACCTCGATCGGGTTGAGATAGCCCATCAGCACGACCGGCGTCTCGTTATTATCGGCCCGAAATTGCCGAACCATCTCGATCACGTCGCGTAGCGTAACATCGTGCACCAAGGCGCGCTCGCAAGCCGCTTGAATAACGGGCCCGTCCGCCATGGGGTCGGAAAAGGGCACGCCTAACTCGATAATATCCGCCCCGGCCTCGACCATCGCGTGCATCAAGCCTACCGTCACCGCAGGCTTTGGATCGCCAGCGGTGATATAAGGAACCAATACTTTACGCTTTTCTGCCGCGCGCGCCGCGAAGGTTTTCTCGATACGGTTCATACTTCGATCCCCTCCAAGCGCGCTACCGTGTTAATGTCCTTATCGCCCCGACCCGACAAGCTCACCACAATCGTTTGATCCGGCCGCATTTCCTGCGCCAACTTAGCGGCGTAAGCCAAGGCGTGGCTGGTTTCCAAGGCGGGCATAATGCCTTCGCAACGCGTTAGATCGTGAAACGCGGTCAGCGCTTCTTGGTCCGTCGCAGCGACATAGCTAGCGCGCTGACAATCCTTAAGCCACGCGTGCTCCGGGCCCACGCCGGGATAGTCGAGCCCGGCAGAAACCGAATGGGTACCGATGATCTGCCCGGATTCGGACTCCATCAGATAGGTACGGTTACCGTGCAGAACGCCCGGCTTACCGGCGCACAAGGGCGCGGCATGGCGACCGGTTGCAATCCCCTCGCCCGCGGCTTCGACGCCGTACATGGCAACGCCTTCGTCCTGCAAAAACGGGTGAAAGAGCCCGATAGCGTTAGAGCCGCCGCCGACGCAAGCCACCAGCGCATCCGGCAAGCGCCCCTCGATCTCCAGAATCTGACGCCGCGCCTCGCGACCGATAATGGTCTGAAAATCGCGAACCATGGCAGGGTAAGGATGCGGACCGGCAACGGTACCGATGATATAAAAGGTATCGTCGACATTGGTCACCCAATCGCGCATGGCTTCGTTCATCGCGTCCTTTAAGGTGCGGGTGCCAGAGCGGACAGGCACGACTTCGGCGCCCAGCAATTTCATCCGAAACACGTTCACCGACTGCCGCTGAACGTCTTCTTCGCCCATATAGACGACACACTTCATGCCGAACCTAGCCGCCACCGTGGCGGTCGCCACGCCATGCTGCCCGGCTCCTGTTTCGGCGATCACGCGCGACTTGCCCATCCGCGATGCAAGCAGAGCCTGTCCAACGGTATTGTTGATCTTATGAGCGCCGGTGTGGTTAAGGTCTTCCCGTTTTAGATAAATGCGGGCACCGCCTAAGCGCTTGCTCCAGCGCTCGGCGTAGTACAGCGGCGAGGGACGGCCGACGAACTCGGCAAGGTCACGGTCGAAAGCAGCCTGGAACTCGGAGTCGTTCCGGAATCGTTCGTAAGCTGCGGTCAGCTCTTCCAAAGCCGCCATCAGGGTTTCCGCAACAAAGCGCCCCCCGTATGGCCCGAAATGCCCTTGAGCATCGGGATAGCGTGTATAATCCACCGTTTCCTGCCTAGTCTCAGTCACGTCCGACACGATTTACCTCGTTAATGAATTCCGCCATCCTAGCCGGATCCTTAATACCTTTCGCTGCTTCGACGCCGCTACTGACGTCGACCGCATAGGGCTTGCATTGTTCAATAGCCTGTCTGACATTCCCGGCGTTTAAGCCGCCGGCGACAATCATCGGCCGGCCCAGCGCCTTCGGCGCCTGCCGCCAGTCGAACGCTTGCCCCGTACCGCCGCTGCCGCCCAGGGCATGGCTGTCCAATAAAAACGCCGTGGCATCCGCATACCGCCGAGCATAAGCTAGCGGGTCGACTCCGCCTCCCATCGGCAAAGCTTTGATGTACCGCCGCGCAAAGGCCGAGCACAATTCAGGGGGCTCGTCGCCGTGAAACTGAAGCAGATCCAAGGGTACCTGTTTTAACACTCGCTCGACGTCGGCGGCCGTCGCGTCAACGAACAAGCCCACGATCGAAGCCAAGGGCGGCAAAGCGGCCACGATCTCCACCGCCTGCGCCGGCTCGATCGAGCGCGAGCTAGGCTTCCAGAAGACGAAGCCCAATGCGTCAGCGCCGAATTCTATCGCGCTGAGCGCGTCCTCCGGCCGTGTAATGCCGCAAATCTTGATCCGGGTACGCACGTCGTGATTTCCTGTTATGTCGTCGGCCGCCGTTAGTCCGACGCCTCACCCACGCCTGGCGGTCCGTTGCCACAGTTTAGCGGTTATCCAAACGCTGAATCGTAACCTGAGCGCCGGCCTTACGCAAAACCGGCAGACTGCCGGACTCGGGCAAGCCGTATTCAGGCGGATAAACGACTTTCACCAAGTACAAACCGCCGGCCGGTGCTGTCACACCCGCCGCCGTGCGGTCTTTGGCCGCCAGGACTTCTCCGGCCCAGCTAACAGGCGCCTCTCCAGCGCCTATTTTCATCAAGGTACCGGCAATATTCCTTACCATATGATGGAGAAAGGCATTTGCCTCGATATCAAGGTAAACAAAGTCGCCGCGGCGCCATACGCTGAGTCGGTCGAGTCGGCGGAACGGGTGCTTCGCCTGGCAGGCAACCGCACGGTACGAGGTAAAATCCTGCTCGCCCAACAACACTTGCCCGGCCTCATGCATCCGTTCGGCATCGAGTTGCTTGTAGGTCCAAGCAACCCTGTCTCGATTCAGCCCAGGGCGTAGCCGGTGACACATAAGCACGTAGCGATAAGCGCGAGACAGGGCACTGAAACGCGCGTTAAACGTCTCCGGCACCGGCTCGGCCCAGCGAAACGATACACCCGGTGGCAGGTTGGAATTGCCGCCTAGCAGCCAAGCATGCATCGGCCGCTCGGCGTTGGTATCGAAATGAATGACCTGCTGCGTCGCATGGACGCCGGCATCCGTACGGCCGGCGCACGTCACCGCGATAGGCTCGGCGGCAATCTTGCTCAATGCTTTCTCAACCACCTCTTGCACGGTCACCCCGTGCCGTTGACGCTGCCAACCGATATAGGCGGCGCCGTCGTATTCCACCCCTAAGGCAATTCTCATGATTCGCTATGCTAAACCGCGTTAAACAAGAGAAGCGGAAGATACACGAAAAAACAGGATGTTGCCTAAAAAAACACCGGGCTAGAACGCCGGTGTTTTTTGGTTGTCGCAGCGTAACGACTAACTCGCTTTCTTCAGCAAGGTTTCGGCTTCAGCGCGCTGGCTGTCGCTACCCTCTTCCAAAACCTCGTCTAACAGACTCCGCGCCCCTTCCTCGTCGCCCATATCCAGATAAGCACGGGCCAAATCGAGCTTAGTGGCGACTTCATCGCCCAGATCGAACACATTATCGGAATCGGACAGCTGCGGCTGGTCCTCGATAGCCTCGTCCGGCGTAGCCTCGGCGCGAGTCGGTTCTAAATCTTCGGGCAAATCGAAATCGAGATGCAGCTCGTCGTCCGTCGTTGGCCCGGCTACCGCCTCTTCCTCTGAGGTCTCGGCAAGCTCTTCGTTCAAGAAGCTGCTCTCGAACTCCAAGGCGTCGTCAGACTCGTAAGCCTGCCGCTCTGACTCCGGTTCGGCTGCAACCGCATCGCGAGCGGCATCGATGTCGAAATCCAACGAGAGTTCGTCGTCCTCGTTTGCCTCGTCGCTTATGGCATCGGCCGCTACCGGTTCTTCCAGCTCACCGGCGTCGAGATCGAAATCGAGCGAGTCGGCGCCGGCCTTGGGTTTGCTTTCCGTCGCTGGCTCGACAAACGCTTCGGCCTCAAGCTCCGCATCGAACTCGTCATCCTCAACAGCCGGCAGATCGTCGCTCAGGGCGGACAGGTCGAACGTCTCTTCCTCAGCCGAGGCGAAGGCCTCGTCGCTCGCTTCATCGGCACTGAAGAAGGGATGCTCGGGAGCAATCTCCCGCCCCATTTCCACTACCTGTTGCCACTCCGGCCCCTGGCCGCGGAGCTGCCCATGCAGGGCTTCCGCATGCGTTTCAAAGCCGGCGCGATTATCCGACAGCGCCATGATCTCTAACATCTTCAAACGCAGGTCTGTACGAGCCGGCTCTCGCTCTAGGGCAAGGAATAAGACTTCTTCCGCCTGCTCGTAACGGCCATGCTCTAAGTAGGCATTCGCCTCGGCGATCGGGTCATGATCCGCTGCGACATCGGCCTCGTCAGAGTCCGGCTCTTGAGCTTCGGCGACCTCGTTCCGGTCGCGTCGTCATCGAATTGGATGCTGACCGGAGCGGCGGCAGCCAGACGCCGACGGCGCACAACTAACCAACCCAACAAGCCCAATAACAGTCCGGTGCCGACCGCCATGCCCATGGTTCGCATATCTTGCAGCAAACCCGGCTCTTCGGGCTCCTCCAAGGGCAGTGCCGGAGCAACAGCCGGACGACTCGACGCTTCGGCCACCTCGGCTACGGTCTGCGCATCGGCGGCCTCGGTAGCTTCGCTCGCCACCTCGGCGGCGACCTCCTCTCCCGCTACGGGGGCTTCTTCGTCGGCTATCGACAAGTCGGGGACAGGCACTTGTGCCGTCTGCTGCTGCTCCATCTGCAGGTTCAGCAAGCGCTCAAGATTCTCCAGTTCTTGCCGCAAGCCATCGACCTGCCGACGTAAATCCTCGTTCTCCGATTGCAGGCTAAGCTCGCTCTCCCGCATCATGCCTAACTCGCGCTGGAGACGCTCGACGCTCTCCTGCGTCGGATTAAGCTCGGCATCGACTAGCGACCCCCCATCCACGGCCAAATCGGCATCGGTGGCCGCAACCACCCGCAGATGGCCATCCGCCGCGGCCGATGCATCACGCGACTGGGCTGGTGTTTCCGGCGTTGGCTCCGACTCGGCCGCCGCGACCGACTCAGGCTCGGGCCGTCGGTGCTCGGCCAACATGCGCTGGATTTCTCGGAACGCGTTCTGCCGGCTGACTTCCGCCATCTCCGAGCCTTCCGGTACGCGCAAGATACTACCGCGACGTAAGCGGTTGATGTCGCCTTCGATAAACGCCTCAGGATTCGCTCTAGCGATGGCAAGCATTGCCTGATGAACGTCGATAGAACCGTCGGGGCGCGCGCGCTCGGCGATCCTCCACAGGCTATCGCCGTCGTTCACGCGATACTGACCGCTAACCACGGCCGCGGTCGGCGCGGCAGGCGCGGGCTCAGGCTCGGTTGTCCAGCGCGGCTCGGGACGGCTCGGCGAAGCGGTTGCACCACGCGTACCGCGCTCGACGCCGCTCCCGACACCTCTGCCTGAGGCGGCGGTCGCAGGCGCAGCGGAAGGCTCATCGGCGTAAACCGGCGGGTCGAGTAGCAGCGTGTATTCGCGCACCATACGACCGCTCGCCCAATTAACTTCGACGAGAAAATCCAGAAAGGGCTCTTTGATGGGCTCGGAGCTAGTCACCCTAATATACGGCCGATCGCCACCTACGACCTCGAATGCAAGATTCGAAAGGAAAAAGGGGCGATCCACGCCGGCCCGATCAAACGCCTCGCTCGGAGCCAGCTCGACGCTTACCGTACGTAGTTCGTCCGGTTGCACGGCATGCAACGGAATACGGGCCGACAAAGGCTGATTAAGTGCCGATCGTGATTCAATAGCTCCCAAGCCGAGAGCAAAAGCCGATGTACAGGCCGTAGCGGCCAATGCGGCGACAAGATGGGCAATTTTACGTGCCATGAGATTCCCTATGACCGGTGGAGTCAGCGTGCTTAGAATGCCGTCCACCTGGCTTTTCTTTGTTGTTGTCTCCCCCCGCGAGCAAACTTACAAGTAGTCGCGGATCAATAGCTCGGCGATCTGCACTGCAGTGAGCGCTGTTCCTCTACGAACATTATCTGCGACGACCCATAAATTCAAACCCTGCGGGTGCGAGATACTGTCCCGAATGCGCCCAACAAATACCTCATCATGTGAGACTCCTTCCGTGACTGCCGTCGGATATCCTCCATCTTCACGCTCGTCAAGGACGCGAATACCCGATGTTTTCGCCAAAATGCGACGCACTTCCTCCGCAACCAGCGGTTCCCGCGTCTCAAGCCTTAGTATATGAGAATCGCCGTAGAATACAGGAACACGCACTGCCGTGACGTCTATTTTTATATGCTCATCAACTAGTATCTTACGCGCCTCCTCCATGATGGTCACCTCTTGATCAGTATAACCATCGTCAAGAAAATCGCCGACCTGCGGTAGACAGTTAAAGGCGATTTGCTTCGGAAACGCTTTTGCCTTGGCCTCGCGCGCATTCAACAGCATCGCCGTCTGTCCGGCGAGCTCATCGATACCGGCCTTGCCGGCCCCGGAAACTGCGGCCAAAGCCGTCACGTTGACATTAAGCACGCCCGCTTTAGCGTGGATCGGCTGCAATACCGTTAATAGCTGTAAAGTCGCCGCGCTTGGGCAAGCCACGATACCCTTTGGGCGGCTTGCCAGCACCTGCGGATTCACGCTGGGAATCGACAGCGGGACGGCAGCATCCCGGCTGAACGCCGAACTGGTATCGATGACGGCGCAACCGGCTGTGGCAGCTTCAGGTGCGAACTCGCGCGCCACCCCGGCATCCGTGGCAAAAACGCAATATCTGCTTGGGCAAAGTCAAACTCGCGCTGGGAGCCTAGCCGAAGGTAACGGTCCTTATATTCGACGCGTTGTCCCACGGCGCTATCTGGGCCTAGGGCATGCACAGCCGCAATAGGCATCTCGCGCTCGGCGATGAGCGCCAAAATGGAACGACCAACTTCGCTCGTCGCGCCGACGAGCGCGACCTCATAGCCCGCGCTTTTCATTCGATTCGCCGCTTCCTTTTACGAAAAGCCCGCACCGAAAACATCGATGCGGGCAGCTCACGATTAGCTGTCGAGCAGAATGCGTAACATCCGCCGCAGCGGTTCGGCGGCACCCCACAGCAATTGGTCGCCCGAGGTGAATGCGGACAGGTACTCGGGCCCCATGTTCAGCTTACGCAGGCGACCGACCGGAACGGTCAAGGTACCGGTTACGGCGGTCGGGGTCAGATCCCGTACCGAGTCTTCTTTCTCGTTCGGAACGACTTTGACCCAATCGTTAGCCTCGGCCAACATGCCGTAGATTTCGTCCAGCGGCACATCGCGAGTGAGCTTGATTGTCATCGCTTGGCTATGGCAGCGCATCGAACCGACCCGCACGCAAAGCCCGTCGATCGGGATAGGGTTGTCGCGACGGCCAAGGATTTTGTTGGTCTCGACGCTCCCTTTCCACTCTTCTTTGCTTTGCCCGTTGTCGAGTTTCTTGTCGATCCAGGGAATCAAGCTGCCGGCCAAGGGCACACCGAAGTGGTCGACCGGAAAACTATCGGCGCGCATCGCCTCGGTCACAGCCCGATCGATGTCTAAGATGCTGCTTGCCGGATCTTCCAGGAGCGATTTCGTTGCGCCGTAAGTCGCCCCCATCTGATTCAGCAACTCGCGCATGTTTTGGGCACCGGCACCGCTCGCTGCCTGGTAGGTCATGGAGGTCATCCACTCGACCAGCCCCGCCTTGAACAAACCGCCCAAGGCCATGAGCGAAAGGCTAACAGTGCAGTTACCGCCGACGTAGGTTTTTACGCCGCGCGCCAAACCGTCTTTGATAACGTCCAGGTTAACCGGGTCGAGCACTAAGATGGCATCGTCTTCCATGCGCAAGGTAGAAGCGGCATCGATCCAATAGCCGTCCCAACCGCTGTTGCGCAAATCCTGATAAACGGCACTGGTGTAGTCGCCGCCCTGGCAGGAGATAATGACATCCATCGTCTTCAACTCATCGATGGACTTAGCATCCTTGAGCGGCGGCACCTCTTTGCCAATGTTCGGCCCAGCCTGCCCCACCTGAGAGGTGGTGAAGAAAATCGGTTCGATAGCGTCGAAGTCGGCTTCCGCCTGCATCCGTTCCATCAGCACGGAACCAACCATCCCGCGCCAACCGACAAATCCTACTCGCTTCATAATATGTCTAACCTCGAGGGTTACTGTGAATTACGATGGGGTGTGCCCGAACGATCGCTGCGCCAGTCAGAAGCAAAATCACGCCTGCTCCCGCAGCGCGGCGATAACGGCGTCGCCCATCTCATGGGTGCCGACCTTTTTCGAGCCTTCGGTATAAATATCCGCCGTACGGTAGCCCTGATCGAGCACTTTGCCTACGGCCTGTTGGATACGGTCGGCCAGCTTTGGTTCACCGAGGCTATATCGCAGCATCATCGCGACCGAAAGAATGGTCGCCAGTGGGTTCGCCACACCCTGCCCTGCGATGTCCGGGGCGGAGCCATGGATCGGCTCGTACATCCCCTTGGCGTTCTCATCGAGCGAAGCGGACGGCAACATACCGATCGAGCCCGTCAGCATTGCGGCGCAATCGGAGAGGATATCGCCGAACATATTCTCCGTAACCACCACGTCGAATTGTTTCGGCGCCCGCACCAACTGCATGGCGGCATTGTCGACGTACATGTGGCTGAGCTCGACGTTCGGGTAATCCTGGGCGACCCGCTCCATCACCTCGCGCCACAGCTCGGAGACTTCGAGTACATTCGCTTTATCGACCGAGCAAACGCGACCGGCACGTTTGCTCGCCACGTCAAAGGCGAGTCGACCGATGCGCTCGATCTCGTCTTCGGCGTAAATCATGGTGTTGTAGCCTTCGCGCTGACCGTCGGCCCGTTCGCGAATCTCTCGCGGCTGACCGAAGTACATACCGCCGGTCAGTTCGCGGACGATCATAATATCGAGGCCGGCAACAACTTCCGGCTTGAGTGCCGAAGCATCGGCCAGCTGCGGATAAAGAATGGCCGGACGCAGATTGCCGAACAGGTTCAGCTCGGAGCGAATCGCCAACAAGCCGCGCTCGGGGCGCAACGGGCGGTCCAGCTTGTCGTACTGCGGCCCACCGACCGCACCCAGCAGCACCGCATGGGCATCGCGCGCCAGTGCCAACGTGTTGTTCGGCAACGGCACGCCTTCGGCGTCGTAGGCGGCACCGCCGATTAGGGCGTGCTCAAGCTGACAGTCGAAATCGAAGGTGCTGCACAGGCACTCCAACACTTTTACGGCTTCGGCAACGATTTCCGGCCCGATGCCGTCCCCCGGCAATACAAGAATCTTCTTGGTCATGTTGTTTCCTTACCCGTTACCGAACAGCCACGGCGCCTGCTGATTACGGCGCTGCTCGTAGGCGCGAATTTCATCGGCATGCTGCAAGGTCAAACCGATTTCGTCTAAGCCGTTAATGAGGCAATGCTTGCGAAAATCGTCGATATCGAAACGCAGCACCTCGCCGCTAGGCGTAGTCACCGTCTGCTCCGGCAAATCGATCTGTAACCGGTACCCCGGGTTCGCCTCGACTTCCTCGAATAACTGCTGCACGGCCTCTTCGCTCAAGGCGATAGGCAATAAGCCATTCTTTAAGCAGTTGTTATAAAAAATATCGCCGAAACTGGGCGCGACGACGGCGCGAATTCCGTAATCGGCTAACGCCCAAGGCGCATGCTCGCGCGAGGAACCGCAACCGAAGTTACGCCGCGCCAACAAAACTTCCGCGCCTTGGTAACGGTCGTGGTTCAACACGAAATCCGGGTTCAGCGGCCGCTGGCTGCAATCCTGCCCAGGCTGCCCCTGATCCAGGTAGCGCCATTCGTCGAACAGATTCGGCCCAAAGCCGGTGCGCTTGATCGATTTCAAAAACTGTTTCGGAATAATGGCGTCGGTATCGACATTGGCACGATCCAGCGGCACCACCAAACCGTCGAGCGTGGTAAACGGCTGCATATCAGAAACTCCTCACATCGACGAAGTGACCGGCAATCGCCGCCGCTGCCGCCATGGCCGGACTCACCAGATGGGTACGCCCGCCGTGACCTTGGCGGCCTTCGAAATTCCGGTTAGAGGTCGACGCGCAGCGCTCGCCGGACTCTAAGCGATCCGCGTTCATCGCCAGACACATAGAGCACCCGGGTTCGCGCCATTCGAATCCGGCCTCCAAAAACACTTTATCCAGCCCCTCTTCCTCGGCCTGCCGTTTCACCAAACCGGAACCGGGCACAACCATCGCCTGCTTAACGCTCGCCGCTACTTTACGGCCCTTTATGACGCTGGCTGCGGCGCGCAAATCCTCGATGCGGGAATTGGTGCAGGAGCCAATGAACACACGGTCGATTTTAATCTCGGTGATCGGCGTCTCCGGCTCCAGCCCCATATACTCAAGCGCCCGCGCCATGCCGGATTTGCGCACCGGATCGGATTCTTTGAAAGGGTTCGGTACGGCGCCATCTACCGGCGCCACCATCTCGGGCGAGGTTCCCCAGCTGACCTGGGGCTTGATGTCCGCCGCATTAAGCCGCACCACCCGGTCGAACTCGGCATCGGCGTCGCTTTTCAGCTCCCGCCAGGCGGCAACGGCTTGCTCCCAAACGTCGGCCTTGGGCGCAAACGGCCGGCCTTTTACGTAGTCGATGGTCTTATCGTCCACGGCCACCATACCGCAGCGCGCGCCCGCTTCGATGGCCATGTTGCATACCGTCATTCGCCCTTCGACGCTAAGCGCGCGGATGGCGTCGCCGCCGAACTCGATGGCATAGCCGGTACCACCGGCAGTACCGATCTCGCCGATAATAGCCAGCACGATATCTTTGGCCGTCACGCCCGGGCCGATCTCGCCGTCGACGCTCACCAGCATCGCCTTGGATTTATGCTGCATGAGCGTTTGCGTGGCCAACACGTGCTCGACCTCGGAGGTCCCGATGCCGAACGCCAAAGCGCCCAGCGCGCCATGAGTCGATGTGTGCGAATCGCCACAGACGACCGTCATCCCCGGCAGGGTCGCGCCTTGCTCGGGGCCAATGACATGAACGATCCCCTGTCTTGGGTCGTTCATATCGAATTCGGTAATGCCGTAAGCCCGGCAGTTACTATCCAGTGTTTCCACCTGTAGCCGGGAAACCGGGTCGCTAATACCCTGGCTACGGTCGGTGGTCGGTACATTGTGATCGGCGACAGCAAGGCTGGCACTAACACGCCACGGCTGCCGTCCGGCTAGCCGCAGCCCCTCGAAAGCCTGCGGCGAGGTCACCTCGTGCACCAGGTGACGGTCGATATACAGCAACGTAGAGCCGTCGTCGTTATGACGCACGACGTGCGCATCCCACAATTTGTCGTAAAGAGTCTTACCGGCCATACAACACTCGATAGTCTGTGGTTTGATCCAAGCGTCGTCGCAACCTAGCGCCCAACGACGTCCTTAGCCCAGATACTCGGATCGGCCATTATAACGGATTCAGAGAATTCTAGCGTGCCCCTGTAACATGAAGGGCGAGAAACACGCCCAAACCGAGTTCGCTCAGTCACCGACCCGACGCCCGGGAATCTGGGTATAGGCGATAATGGCGGTCACAGCGGCTAGCACGGCCGCGGCATAAAACGTCGTCTCGCCACCGACGACATCCCACAAATAACCGCTAATCAACGCCCCGACAGCAACCCCGGCGCCAAACGTGAGACTGCTATACAGCGCCTGCCCGCGCCCCTGATTGGGCCCGACAAAATAACGGTTTACCAGCTGAATACCCACCGCGTGATATACGCCATAGGTGGCCGCATGCAGCAATTGGGCGCCGAACAATACCGGCAACAGATCGGCAAACTCGCCGATCAACCACCAGCGCAAAGCTGCCAATAGCAACGTTGCCGTCATCAGCAAGCGGGCGCCGAACCGCGGCAACAAACGATGCATGAGTAAGAAAACGCCGATCTCCGCCACCACGCCGACAGCCCAGAGCGCGCCGACTAAAACGCTGGAATAGCCTTGATCCTGTAGATAAATACTATAGAAGGCGTAATACGGACCGTGACTGGCTTGCAGCAGAAAGCAAACAATGAGAAACCCCAACACATGGGGCTGCAAAGCAACTTTCAGAAAACCCGGCTCTGCCCGGCTCACCCTCTCCTGCCGGCGTTCGGGCGTGAGAAAGCTAGAAACCGTCAAGGCAAAGAAAAACAATAAAATGGTCAGCGGCAAGACCGCCTCGCCAAAGTAATCGATCAGCTCGCCAACTCCGATGACGGCGACAATAAACCCAACCGACCCCCATAAGCGGATGCGACTGTAATCCTGTTCGCGCCCCTGCAGGTGATTCATGGTGTTGGCTTCATACTGAGCCAGGCAGGCGTTCCAGAAGAAACTGAACAAGGCCATCACGCCAGCCAACCACCAATACCCGGAGCCAAGAAAAACGCCGAGAAAGGTCAACAAGGCAACGGCGCTGGCGAGCCGAACGATAAACATTCGCCGTCCGCTGCGATCCGCCAACCAGCCCCATAGGTTGGGCGCCACTATGCGCGTGGCATGCAGGATAGCCATGAGTTCGCCGATTTCCGCGGCGCTAAACCCCTGCCCACGGAGATACGGCCCCCAGTAGGGGACCAGCGCCCCTAGGATGGCAAAGTAGAAGAAGTAAAAGTTAGATAGCCGCCAGTACGGTAAACCCGCCGTCATCCTCACTCATCCGGCGTGGCGGGTATAATCGGCGTACCGGAATCGACATCTTGATTTTGCGCCCGATGACGCAAAGCGTGATCCATTAGGGTCAAAGCCAACATAGCTTCGGCTATCGGCGTTGCCCGAATTCCGACACAGGGATCGTGACGGCCGGTCGTCACTACCTCTACCGGCTGCCCGTGCACATCGACCGACCGCCCCGGCACGCGAATGCTGGAAGTTGGCTTGAGCGCGATATGCGCGACAATCGCCTGCCCGGTGGAAATACCGCCCAGCACACCGCCTGCGTGATTACTCAAAAACCGGCCGGAGCGATCTCATCGCGATGCTCGCTACCCTTTTGCGCCACGCTGGCAAATCCGGCACCTATTTCCACCCCTTTGACGGCGTTAATACTCATTAGGCCATGAGCGAGTTCGGCGTCGAGGCGATCGAAAATCGGCTCCCCCCAGCCCGGCGGAACCCCCTCGGCGATAACCGTCACTTTAGCGCCGACCGAATCGCCGTCTCGACGCAGTCCATCCACATACGCTTCCAGTTCGGGCAGACGCTCGGGGTCGGCACAGAAAAAAGGGTTCTCGCCAACCGCTTCCCAATCGTGCAGTGCTAACTCATAAGGGCCGAGCTGGGACAAATAGCCGCGAATACGCACGCCGTAGCGCTCGCTTAAGTACTTCTTAGCAATTGCGCCCGCCGCCACGCGCATAGCCGTTTCCCGCGCCGACGAACGCCCGCCGCCACGGTAGTCGCGCACCCCGTACTTCTGTCGGTAAGTGTAGTCGGCATGGCCAGGCCGAAACTGCTCGGCGATTTTCGAGTAATCCTTCGAGCGCTGATCGGTATTCTCAATCAACAAGCCGATCGGCGTACCGGTGGTGCGCCCTTCAAAGACGCCGGAGAGAATCCTCACCTGGTCGGGTTCGCGCCGCTGCGTCGTGAACCTCGATGTGCCAGGCTTGCGGCGATCCAGATCCGCTTGCAGATCCGCCTCGCTCAACGCCAGCCCCGGCGGACAACCGTCGACGATACACCCCAGAGCCGGACCATGGCTTTCGCCAAAGGTAGTCACCGTGAACAGCTTGCCGAAGGTATTACCAGACATCGCTTTTTCCGAATCCTTGTTAGCGTTAGGGAGTAAACGCGGCGCCTATGTGCTCTGTTTAAGGGCGCAGATAGGCGCGGCAGTCGCGGATTTGCTCGGCGGTCAGCAAGAATACGCCGTCCCCGCCGCGTTCGAAATCGAGCCATAAGAACGGCACGTGGGGATAAGCTGCCTCCAGGGCGGGGGCGCTATTACCGACTTCCACGATTAACACGCCGTTCTCGGTTAAGCGCTCCTCGGCCTGCGCAAGAATCCGCCGCACGATATCCAAGCCATCGCTACCGCCGGCCAGTCCAAGCTGCGGCTCACGCTGAAACTCCAACGGTAACCGCGACATATCCTGCAAATCGACGTACGGCGGATTACTGACGATGATATCGAAGCGCTGTTCGGCAGGTATGCTTTCGAACAAATCGGATTGACACAATTGCAACTGCTCGCCGACGTGATGGCGATCCACATTCACCTTGGCCACTTCCAGTGCCGACGGGGACACATCCACAGCCGTCACCTGCGCATCGGGGAAAGCATAGGCGCAAGCGATCGCAATGCACCCGCTGCCGGTTCCAAGGTCCACCACTTGCCGTACCGCATCCGGATCGACCCAGGGTTCGAACCGCGCCTCGATCAACTCCGCAATCGGCGAACGCGGCACCAAGACGCGCTCGTCGACGTAGAACGGCAACCCCATGAACCATGCTTCATGCGTTAAATACGGCAACGGCAAACGTTCCCGAATACGCCGATTAACACGCGCCACCACAGCCTCGCGCTCGCTGCGCGTCAGCTTGGCACCGAAATACAAGGACGGCAGATCCATCGGCATGTGCAAGGTATACAGCACCAACGCGGCGGCCTCGTCCAGAGCAGTCTCGGTACCATGACCAAAAACCAAACCGGCTTCTTGAAATCGGCTTGCCGCCCAACGGACATAATCGAGCACGGTTTCTAATTCGGCGGGAGCTTCGCTGAGGGTTTCCATACGGTCTGTCCAAACGTTAAAACGCTCGTGATGATACCGAATTCGGCGCAGTTCGTCTCACCGATTTTGCGCAAGCTATCGAACTTGGGATACGCGCTCATCGCGTTGCAGCCTAGCCGAAAAGATAACTCGGCGCCTGCGCGAGGCATTTGCGACATCTCACTGATGCAAGCTTAAAAAGCTTGTGAAATAATGCTGCCCATGAACACCACGAACACAACCCCCAAATACCTCATCCCCTTATTATTAGCAGTGGCGCTGGCCGCGCTGCTCGTCGGCGTCTGGGCTGCTTCCGGCTTTCTCGATGCGAGCCGCGATAGCAAACCGGACGACTTGGTAAGCGCGACGTATTTGGCAGGCGGCAAACCCGTCGTTGAGTTCGCGCTGATCGACCACCACGGCGAGCGGTTCGACAATGCTCGTCTGCAAGGCCAATGGACATTCCTCTTCTTCGGCTTCACCTATTGCCCGGATATCTGCCCTATGACACTGGCGGTACTCGACGAAGTCGAAGAGGAGCTGCGCCAAAACGGCACCGACATTAACCTGAAAACCGTTTTTGTCTCGGTCGATCCGGCCCGCGACACCCCGGAGCGTCTGGCGGATTACGTGCCGTTTTCAATCCCAACTTTCTCGGCGTAACCGGAGAAGACCCGGAACTGGAGAAACTCACCCGCGATCTGGGCATTCTCTACATACGGCACGACGAAGGCGGCGAGGAGCATTACATGGTCGACCACAGCTCGTCTTTACTGTTGTTCGACCCGCAAGGCGAGCTGGTGGCTCTATTCCGCGCGCCGCACCACGCGGAACCGATCGTCCGGGATCTGGTCGAAATTCACGGTTTTCACCGCTAACGGAATTCTAAATCAGCGTCAGGGCATAAGCCGAACCTATGAGCACATCCAAATCGCGCGAAACCGCCAGTTTTAGCGACTGGGCGAAAAGCCTACCCTTATATCCGCTCCCGCATCACGCGATTTCGCGCCTGACGCTGGCGGTTACCCGCTGCCGCTGGTCTTGGCTGAAAAACGCATTAATCAACGCTTTTGTCCGCGCTTTCAAAGTGGATATGAGCGAAGCGGCAGCGCCGGAAGCAACGGCATACGAACACTTCAACGCCTTTTTCACGCGGGAGCTAAAACCCGGTGCGCGGCCGCTGCCCGATTCGCCCACGGCGATCATCAGCCCGGCCGACGGTGCGATCAGCGCCATCGGACCTATCGAGCACGACCAACTCTTGCAGGCCAAAGGTCACACCTACTCGGTAGCCGATTTACTCGGCGGCGATACCGAATTGGCGCAACGCTTCCACGGCGGCCGCTTCGTCACGGTTTATCTTTCGCCCAGGGATTATCATCGCATTCACATGCCTTGCGCGGGCAAGCTGCAACGGATGATTCACGTTCCCGGTCGCTTGTTCAGCGTCGGCGCTCATACGGTACGTACTGTGCCCCGCTTGTTTGCACGTAACGAGCGCGTCGTTAATCTGTTTGAGGGCGAGCACGGCCCTATGGCTATCGTCCTGGTAGGCGCCATCAACGTCGGCAGTATCGAAACTGTCTGGTCGGGGGTGGTCACCCCGCCGGCCGGCAAACGCGTCCGCAGCTGGGAGTACGACCAACAAAACGCAACGCAATTGGCTCGCGGCGACGAACTTGGCCGCTTCAACATGGGCTCTACCGCGATCGTTTTATTCGGCCCCGGCCAAATGGAATGGGATAACACGCTCGAAAACGAGCAAAAAGTCCGCATGGGACAAGCGCTGGGCGAGCTTACCGTGGAGCAAAAGCAAAGCGCGTAATTAAGAAAATCGACCGCGCGCAAAGGAAGAAAGGCGCTAAGCACGCTCGATAGGAAACGCCAAAACCTCGTCGATAGCGTTAGCGCCGCACACCAACATAATCAGGCGATCCAACCCGACAGCCACACCCGCACACGCTGGCAAGCCCGCCGCCAACGCCGCCAGTAGCCGCCGATCCGTAGTCGGTGCCGGCAAACCCTGCGCCGTCCGCGCCGCCTGCTCGGCGGCAAAGCGCATCTGCTGCTCTGTCGGGTCCGTCAGTTCATGAAAGCCGTTGGCAATTTCCATACCGCCTATGAATAGCTCGAAACGCTCGGCGACAGGAGGGCTGCCCTCGCGTATTCGGGCCAAGGCGGCCTGAGACGCAGGGAAATCGGTAATAAACGTGAAACGCTCGGCCGCCAGGGCCGGCGTAACGATGCACGACAACAATAAATCCAACCAGTTATCGTGCCCGCTCAAACCCTTCGGATAAGGCACATCCCAGCGCTCGGCACACGCTCTCAAATCCGCCTCGTCGGCAGTAAACGGATCGACCTCGGCGTAGCGTAAAAAGGCATCGCGGTACGTCAAGCGCTGCTCGGGGTGCGGCCCGAGCAGCAGCGTCGCCAGCTCAGCCACTTCGTCCATCAATTGGTAATGGTCGAAACCGACGCGATACCATTCCAGAATGGTGAATTCGGGGTTATGCCGCCGCCCTCTTTCGTCGGCTCTGAACGCTCGGCACAACTGGTAGATAGAGCCGCTACCCGCCGCCAGCAGGCGCTTCATGGCAAACTCGGGCGACGTCTGCAACCATAAGCGCCCGTCCGCCGGCGCTCCCGGCCCGTTATACCGGCAATCGAAACTAGCTAGCTGAGGGTCGCTATTCGCCGCTGCGGACAGCAAGGGCGTTTCCACTTCCCAAACGCGCGCGCGCGAAAAACGCCCTTACGGCGGCAAGCACCTCGGCTCGCCGCCGCAGATTACTCAACGGCGCGCTGGGAAACCAATCGGCACTCAACGTCGGGTCAGTCCTTCACGCGCGAAACGTATTCGCCGCTACGGGTATCGACCTTCAACACTTCGCCCACTTCGATAAACAACGGCACGCGCACCACCGCACCCGTCTCCAGCGTTGCCGGTTTGCCGCCGCCGCCACTGGTGTCCCCGCGTACGCCGGGGTCGGTATCGGTCACGGTCAGTTGAACGAAATTCGGCGGCTCTACCGTGAGCGGCTCGTTATTCCATAGCGTAACGGTGCATACATCCTGCTCTTTGATCCACTTCACCGCATCGCCCACCGCAGCCTGTCCTGCGCTATGCTGCTCAAAACTGGCCGGGTCCATGAAGTGCCACAGATCGCCGTCGTTGTAGAGATACTGCAACTCTACCTCTACGACGTCGGCCGCCTCCACGCTATCGCCGGACTTGAACGTACGTTCAATGACGCGCCCCGTTTTGAGGTTGCGCACTTTAACGCGGTTGAATGCCTGACCTTTGCCGGGCTTAACGAACTCGTTCTCAACGATCGCATACGGATCGCCGTCGAGCATAATTTTTAGCCCGCCCTTGAACTCGTTAGTACTATAAGTCGCCATCGGATCCTCATTTATCGAGCAATATAACGGAATTCGGGCATCCTAACGGAAAACCGAGTCGGTTAGAATATCCAACCTCGGCAGCAAGGAGCCTGAATAATCATGAGTCTAATAGCGGCCGCCACTCCGCCTCGTTGGCAACAAGAACTCGCTCGCGCCATTCGCGATCCGGCCGAACTGCTGAATATCCTACGTCTGGAAGACGATTTGCTACCTGCCGCGAAGGCGGCCGCGAAGCTATTTCCCCTACGGGTTCCAAGGGGTTACGTCGCCGCATGCGGCCGGGCGAGCCTAACGATCCTTTGCTACGGCAAGTACTCCCGCTGGGGGTCGAATGCAACCCCGCCGCGGACTTTCTGACCGATCCGGTCGGCGATCTGCAAGCGATGACAGCCGACGGCGTGCTGCACAAATATCATGGCCGGGTTTTACTGGTCCTTACCGGCGCCTGCGCCATTCACTGCCGCTATTGCTTTCGCCGCCACTTTCCTTACGCGGAGGCTCACGCCGGGCGGCAGCGCTGGCAGGATGCCTTGAATTACCTGTACGAGCACCCGGAAGTGGACGAAGTCATCTTAAGCGGCGGCGACCCGCTGTCGCTTAACGACCGTCGATTAAGCGATCTAGCGCAAAAGCTCGCGGCCATCCCCCACCTCAAACGGCTTCGTATTCACAGTCGGCTACCGATCGTTCTGCCGGAGCGGCTCACCGACGATTTACTGGCCTGGTTCGCAGGCAACCGATTACAACCTATTATGGTGGTCCACGCCAACCATGCGCAGGAAATCGACCAACGCGTCGCCGAAGGGCTGCTTAAGCTCAAACAAGCCGGGGTAACCCTCCTCAACCAAACCGTTCTGCTACGCGGGATCAACGATTCGGCCGCGCATTTATCCGAACTCAGTCATCGCCTGTTCGAAACCGGCACCCTCCCGTACTACCTTCACCTACTCGATAAAGTTCAAGGTGCCGCCCATTTCGATATCCCCGAGGCGGAAGCAAAACGCCTCCTCGCCGAACTAAGCACTTGTCTGCCCGGCTATCTGACACCAAAACTGGTAAAAGAAGAAGCTGGCAAGCCTAACAAAACCCTGTTGCCCCCTCGTATGCCGTTAGCGGACGAAACCCGTAGCGGATAAACGTTAGCTGGGGGAGTTCTGCAATTCCCGCGGGATTCGCTATAGTCAAAAGACAACAGAGAGAAACTAACGACGCACAGGCCGCGCAGCGGCCTCCCCTGCCGGGATGGCCGTTCCGCCTCATGCTGTTACACCATAAATACAAATACAAGGACGAACGGGATGATTGCTTCAGCCATGGATACGGACCGGCGACCCCAGCAACCTGCAAACCCCGCACCGGAGTTACCTCCGCAATGGCAGCGCAGACGACTGCGCCGTTGGCTCGCCGAGCTGCCCGTTGCCGACCTACACCGAACGGCCCACTTACTCCACGCAGCGCTCATTCAGCTGCGTCAAAGCAAGCTACCGCCAGCCAAACGCTTTGCCTGCATCGAGCTATTACGGCCGCACGTCAAATACACCGTAGAGGGCTTGCAACCACATATCGTCTCCGCCGAATTCCCGCTACCGCGTAACGCCACGGCCACCGTTACCCTCGTACAGGCTCTACTTCGAGAAACAGCCCGCTGTTACCATACATTCAGCCTTGAGAAGCTGCAGGGCGAGAAGACCCTCAACCTACGCACCCTAGCCATTGCGATTGCCCGCAGTCTTCACTACTCCGGGCTGCTACTCATGGAGTCTTACGCAACGTTTCAGGATCCACCCCCCGGCTTGTGGCGACGCATTCATACACTTTATCAATTGGCCGACAGCGAGCAGCTGACGGAGAGGAACGTCGAGGAACCGGAGAGCCCAAACGGTAAAACCACCGTTTCTCGGTGCTATAAACATATCTTACTCTTCGCCGCCGCCCACCCCTACGGTTTGGCGCCCGAAGGCACCCGCCAGTTGTACCGATCGCTAGCACGTTGGGCGAATTACTTGCAGCTCGCACCGGAACCGGGCACCCCGCTACTGCGGGCCAAGCTCTGGGTCGATACCGGTTCCGACATCCCGCCCACTCCGGTGACCGGGCAACCCTCCGCAGCCGGCCGTGTCTACCTTCTATCAACCGATGCACTCAAGCCCGAACTGGAAAAATACCTACAACCGCGTCGCCCCCGGTGGCGATTCTGGCAACCTGAAGAACGCCCCGCGGACGCTTGTTTGCTTGAGAAAGTAAGCTTCGCGGTCATGGCTCGCCCTACCCGACAACCGGCTGACGGACAACTGCACGCCGTCACCGGACTACTACAAGCCAATCGACATTTATCTTTTGTCAACGGTTTGGACGATCGGCTTACCGGCGCTTCGATGCGGTTTCAAACGCCGCCGCCCAAGGCGGCCGTCAAACACCGCCGCTCATCGCCATCGTCGCCGTCAAGGCACACCGACGCTATCAGCGAGAAAAACTCACCTCCGCTCGTAAGCCGCTGGCGAATCGTCAACACCTGCGAACGCGGTTATTGCCTGCACGCCGACCTCAAACAGCCGATCAAAGTACAAATCGGCGACATCATCGCGCTTAAGCAGCGCATAGACGGGGCGCCGAAGTGGGAGTTGGCGACGATCAAATGGGCGCGGTTCTCGGATCGCCACGGTTTAAGAATCGGCGTTCATGTGCTCGGGGCCGATCCGGTTCCTGCCATCACTTGGCCGCTATCCCGTAATCGCACGGCCCAGCCACCTAATCGCTCGCTTATCTTATTAAATCCCTACGATGTCCACGGCACGCCAACACTGGTAACGCCCCGCCTAGGTTATACCCCCCAACGTCAGGTACTCTTAAAGAGCCTTGAGGGCCAAACAGAGGTAACATTACTCGACGAGGTTGAGTCGGACGGCTTGTTTTCGCAGTATGCGTTTCGGGCTCCGGCTTCGACCGCGTCCAAGGAAACCGCCGTCACCACAGGCAAGGCACGGCCGGATCGCGCCAAGAGCGACGACGGCTAAAACGAACGCGATGGTAAAGGAACCCTTCGCTTTCCGTGCCTTACGACGTTGTGGCGGCAAAATGCCGTAGAAATAAAGATCCACCTCGGGCTAAAAAACAAGATGCACTGGTGGGGAGTGCTCTGATTCTGACAGGCCGAGCGCTGGCTTGAAATGAGGAAGATATGGGTCATCAAGAGGACGATATTCTCCGCCTTCTCATCGCAGAAGAATCGCTCAACGATGCAGAAATGCTCATCAGCGTGCTACGCAACGCGGGGCACGCAGTTCGCGCCACCCGGATCGAAGACGAAGAGGATTTACGCCAAGAACTTGATCGCAAAGGCTTCGAGCTGTTTTTGTATGCCGTTGAGTTCGAGGGCCTGCCATTAGAGTCCGCTCAACACATTGTGCATCAGTCCGGTAAGGACATCCCCATTCTTGCGGTTAGCGACCGGGACGACAACGCTACCCGACTTGAAGCGCTCAAACTCGGCGCTGCCGACTTGATTAGCAAGCATGATCTCGACCATCTGCAACTTGTCGTCGCCCGAGAGTTAAAACACCTCAAGGACCGTCGCCGCCTGCGGCGGCTCGAAGCCTCCTTAAGAGAAACCGAGCGTCGCTGTTATACGCTGCTCGACAGCTCTCGCGACCCTATCGCTTACGTCCACGAAGGGATGCACATTTATGCTAACCCTGCCTACTTGGAGAAGTTCGCTTACGCTGAGTTAGACGATATCGAAGGGATGCCGCTGCTGGACATGGTGACCCCGACCTATCAAGCCGAGCTGAAAACATTCCTGCGTCAGTATCAAAAAGGGAAAGCCGACAATAACGAACTTGAGCTTAGCATGCAGGGCCCGGACCAGGACCCCGTTGCGGTACGCATGGCTTTCTCCCCCGCCAGCATCGACGGCGAACCCTGTACGCAGATCCTTCTTCGCGATACCGGTACGGTCGACCGCCAGCTCGCCGAGCAGCTCGATACGCTAAGTAAACAAGACGTACTCACAGGCTTATACAACCGCACCTATTTCCTTGAGCAACTGGAGAAGACGATCGCGCAAACCCTCGACGGCGAGGGCAGTCACGGTCTGCTCTATATCCACCTCGACAACTTGGACCGGTTGCGCCAATCGGCCGGCATTACCGCCGTCGACGCCGCAATCGGCCAATTCGGTCAACTGGTAGCGACGGAAGTCGGTCAGGAAGGGGTCAGCGCCCGCTTCGCCGACGAGGTATTTACCGTGCTTGTTGCCGACAAAGGCGTGCACGAGACGATTGCGCTTGCCGAGGCTATCCGACAACGTATCGAAGAGCACGTTGCGGAAACCAACGGACGCACCGTGACAACCACGTGCAGCATCGGCATCAGCATGCTCGGCGACTCCGGCTATAGCGCCCATCACACGGTGAACGAGGCGCAACAAGCCGCCGAAGCTGCCCGCGCCGGCGGCGGCAACAAGGTTGAACTCTACGCAACCGGCGCTGAAGACGGCGACGGTTCGGATTTGCGTCAGCACCTCCGTGCCGCTATCGACGACGGCGACTTTTTCCTCGTTTATCAGCCGGTAGCCAGCTTGAAAGGCGACCACCGAGAACGTTACGAGGTAAGAGTACGGCTACGCGGCGACAACGGTAACACCATAGAGCCGGCCAACTTCATGCCGCAGGCCGAAGAGCTCAAGCTAACGGCCGATATCGATCGCTGGGTTGCCGAACATGCTATTCAAACCTTGGCAAAACGCCTGGCGGCAGACCACGACACCTTGCTGCTCGTGAAAATCTCCGGCGCCACGCTTGCCGATAACAAGCAGTTTCTGAAATTTGTCGATCAACAGCTGAAACGACATGGCGTAAGCGGCCAACACTTGGTGTTTCAGATCAACGAATCGGTTGCCGTGACGCAACTGAACCAAGCCAAGGAAACCTTCCGCGGCTTAAAAGCCTTACAATGCGGCTTCTCCCTCGACCGTTTCGGCAGCGGTTTGAACTCTTTCCAATTGCTCAAGCACTTGCCGGCCGATTATTTAAAACTCGATCGGACCTTGACGCAAACGCTCCCTGACAACGAAGAGACGCAGGAACTGGTTCAGCAAACGATCGAGACGGCCCATTCCATGAATCGAAAAGTCATCGCCGGTTATCTGGACGACATCAGCAGCTTGGCAAAAATTTGGCAGTTCGATGCCGATTTTGTGCAGGGAGATTTTCTACAGGAACCGGAAACGGAGATGCACTATGACTTCTCCGGTATGGTGATCTAAACCGACGCTAGCTTAGCATGCCAACGTAACGGCAGCCTCCAAAGAGGCTGCCGTTATTCGTCTTAGCGCAGGCCGCCGCGCTGTAATGCGGCAATCCGCTCGTCCAAAGGCGGGTGGGACATAAACAAGCGCTGCAACCCGGTACCCCGCATACCGAAGATACCGTAAGCCTCCATCTGATCCGGCAGTTTCGCCGCTTCGCTGTTGCCTTTTAGCCGTTGCAAGGCAGCGATCATTTTCTCCCGCCCGGCCAACTGGGCGCCGCCGACATCGGCCCGGAACTCCCGCCACCGGGAGAACCACATCACGATAATGGTCGCCAGCGCGCCCAACACCACCTGGGCAAAATCATCGTCAACCAAAAGCCCGGACCATGGCCGCGCTCGTTCTTGAACACGACTCGGTCCACTAAATGGCCGATAACTCGCGACAGTACGATGACGAAGGTATTCAACACGCCCTGAATCAGGGCCAGCGTCACCATATCGCCATTCGCAACGTGGCTTACTTCATGACCAAGGACCGCTTCCGCTTCGTCCCTGCTCATGCTGTTCAACAAGCCCACACTTACCGCCACCAACGCATCGTTTTTATTGGCGCCGGTCGCAAACGCGTTAACTTCCGGCGCCGGATAAATAGCCACTTCGGGCATCCCGATGCCGGCCTGCTGCGCTTGCCGACGCACGGTCTCTAGCAACCATTGCTCGGTCGCATTTTGCGGTCGCTCGATGACTCTCGCGCCGGTAAAACGCTTCGCGGTCGCCTTCGACATCAACAGCGAAATGAACGACCCGCCCATACCGAATATTGCAGCCATAACCAGGATAAAGCCGGTGTTCAGCCGCACCCCAAGCAAGGGCTCCGCGAGGTTGAGCATGATCCCGAGCAGGATCAGAATCGCCAGGTTCGTAGCAACAAACAAACCTATACGGTGCATTCGCACACCCCCTTTCGAATTACCACCGCCGTCGTTGACGGCCAACCGCATCTTTAGAGTATGCCTTAGACCAAAAAGTTCTTCTTCTTGGCCGGCTTACAACCGGAGCCTCAGCGCTTACGCGAGCACCAACACCCCGTCGACACGCTGAAAGCCACGCGGCAGCAAGGTGCCACGGCGCCCGCGAGCGGCTTCGTAAACGTCCAGATCGGACGGTTTAAGGTTTAATACCCGCTTACCGGCCTGCAACTGCACGCCGTTTTCCCGCGGCACCGAGACCAAGCCCACCAGACGCTCCTCGCCCTTTTTTAACCGCTCGGCGGGAATTCCGATAATCTTGTTGCCTTTCCCCTTAGCCAGCCTCGGCAACTCTTGGGTCGGGAAGACCAACAGATATCCCGCACTGGAGACGGCAACCAGGCGATCTTGCTCCAGGTCGTAGATGGGCGCCGGCGGCAAGACTTTATCGCCGGTGCTAAGATTCAATACCAACTTACCGGCGCGGTTTTTCGCATGCATATCGCCAAGCGCAGTGACGAACCCGTAGCCGCGATCGGAAGCCAATAGATACAGCGCTTGCGGATCGCCCAGCAGGACGGCCTCGAACGCTGCCCCGGCAGGCGGTGTCAAGCGCCCGGTCAGCGGTTCGCCCTGCCCCCGTGCGGAAGGCAGAGTATGCGCGGCCAGCGAATAGCTGCGCCCCGTCGAGTCTAAAAATACGGCTTGTTGGTTGCTTCGCCCGCGCGCAGCGGCAAGATACTTATCGCCGGCGCGGTAATTTAAGCCGGCTGGATCGACCTCATGGCCTTTAGCCGCGCGCGCCCAACCTTTCTCGGAGATCACGACGGTCACCGGCTCGCTCGGCACTAAATCCGCCTCGTTGAGCGCGCGGGCGGCATCTCGCTCGATGATCGGCGACCGGCGATCGTCGCCGTATTTTTCCGCATCCGCCGTCAACTCCTTACGGATCAAATTGCTCATCCGCTTTTCGGAGCCGAGCGTTGCCAGCAGTTGTTTCCGCTCTTTCTCAAGCTCGTCCTGCTCGCCGCGAATCTTCATCTCTTCGAGCTTAGCGAGGTGGCGCAGCTTGAGTTCGAGGATCGCTTCCGCTTGCGTGTCGGTAAGCCCGAAACGCTCCATTAAAACCGGCTTAGGCTTATCCTCGTTGCGGATGATCGCAATGACCTCGTCGATGTTGAGATACGCGATCAGTAAGCCTTCCAGGATATGCAGTCGCGCCTCGACCTTGTCCAATCGCCACTGCAAACGGCGCCGGACGGTTTCGCGGCGGAAACTCAACCATTCGGAGATAATCTCGCGCAGATCGCGAACCCGCGGACGCCCGTCAAGGCCGATCATATTGAGATTGACGCGGTAGGTCTTCTCAAGATCGGTGGTCGCGAACAGGTGATTCATCAACTGCTCGACGTTCACCCGATTCGAGCGCGGCACAACAACCAGGCGGGTCGGATTTTCATGATCCGACTCATCCCGCAGATCCTCGACCATCGGCAATTTCTTCGCCTGCATCTGCGCTGCGATCTGCTCGAGCACCTTGCTGCCGGAGACTTGGAACGGCAGCGCGGTAATCACGATATCGCCGTCTTCCCGCTGATATCGGGCTCGCATCCGCACCCCGCCGTTGCCGGTGCTATAGAGCTTGCGCAACTCGGCACGTGGGGTGATGATCTCCGCTTCAGTCGGATAATCCGGGCCCTGCACATGTTCTAACACGGCATCGAGATCGGCTTCCGGCTCCTCCAGCAGGCGGATGCAGGCAGCCGCCACCTCGCGCAGATTATGCGGCGGGATGTCGGTCGCCATCCCGACGGCAATACCGGTACCGCCATTAAGCAGCACGTTCGGCACTCGCGCCGGCAAGAGCGTCGGCTCTTCTAAAGTACCGTCGAAGTTCGGCCCCCAATCGACCGTCCCTTGGCCCAACTCGGCTAACAGCAACTGCGAGTACGGCGCTAACCGCGATTCGGTATAACGCATGGCGGCGAAGGATTTTGGATCGTCGGGCGAGCCCCAGTTACCCTGCCCGTCGACAAGCGGGTAGCGGTAAGAAAATGGCTGCGCCATCAACACCATAGCCTCGTAGCACGCCGAGTCGCCATGCGGATGATACTTACCTAGCACGTCGCCGACCGTACGGGCCGATTTTTGTATTTGGCGAGGTTGCTCAGCCCCAGCTCGGACATCGCATACACGATGCGCCGCTGCACTGGCTTCAACCCATCGCCGATGTGCGGCAAAGCGCGATCGAGAATGACGTACATCGAATAGTCGAGGTACGCCTTTTCGGTAAATTCTTTTAAGGGACGGCTCTCGAACTCCGTCTCTTGCAGGCCTTGATAATCGCTCATTGTGCCTCTGAATCAATCCGGTTTAGGAACGGGCTATAACAGAACCTCGGCGAGATCGCCTTTGCTCTCCAGCCAGGCTTTACGATCCCGGCTCGCTTTCTTCGCCAGCAACATGTCCATGATGCGGTGGGTATCGTCCTCGGGATCGACCACCAGCTGAACCAGGCGCCGGGTATCGGGGTCCATGGTCGTTTCCCGCAACTGCAGCGGATTCATCTCGCCCAAGCCTTTAAAGCGGGTGATGCTCACTTTGCCTTTAATCTTCTCGGCGGAAATCCGATCCAGCACCCCTTGGCGCTCGTGGTCGTCCAGGGCGTAGAAGGTTTGCTTACCCACATCGATACGGTACAGCGGAGGCATAGCGACGAAGACGTGCCCGGCCTTTACCAACGCCGGGAAGTGGCGTAAGAACAAAGCGCATAGCAGCGTGGCGATATGCGCGCCGTCGGGGTCGGCGTCGGCAAGAATACAAACCTTGCCGTAACGCAACCCGCTTAGATCCTCCGAACCGGGTTCGATGCCAAGTGCCACCGCAATGTCGTGCACCTCCTGCGAGGCCATCACCTCGGCCGGGTCGACCTCCCAGGTGTTCAGGATCTTGCCCCGCAGCGGCATAACGGCCTGGTGTTCGCGCGCCCGGGCCTGCTTTGCCGAACCGCCGGCGGAATCCCCTTCGACGAGAAACAATTCCGAACGGGCCGGATCTTGGCTACTACAATCGGCCAACTTCCCAGGCAACGCCGGGCCGGAAGTCACGCGCTTACGCACGACTTTCTTGCTGGTCCGCATACGCCGCTGCGCGCTTTGAATCACCAGCGTAACGATCTGCTCCGCCGGTTCGACGTGCTGATTCAACCAGAGGCTAAACGCATCTTTCACCACGCCGGAGACAAACGTTGCGCACTCGCGCGACGACAAACGCTCTTTGGTCTGCCCGGAGAACTGCGGATCTTCCAGTTTTACCGACAGCACATAGCTGATCCGCTCCCACACATCGTCCGGCGTCAGCCGCACACCGCGCGGCAGCAAATTCCTAAACTCGCAGAACTCGCGGATCGCTTCGGTAAGCCCTGTGCGCAGTCCGTTAACGTGGGTTCCGCCTTGTGCGGTAGGAATCAGGTTAACGTAGCTCTCGCCAATCGGCTCGCCGCCTTCCGGCAACCACGTTACGGCCCACTCGGCGGCTTCGTGCGCCGATTCCATCCGCCCGACGAAAGGCTCTTCGGGCAAGCACTCGTAATCGGCCAAGGCGGTGGTGAGATAATCGCGCAGCCCGTCCTCGTAGTACCAGGAAACGTCTTCCTCGCTGGCCTCGTCGAAAAAGCGCACCCGCAGGCCCGGACACAAGACGGCTTTAGCGCGCAATACGTGCTTGAGCCGCGGCACCGAAAAGCGCGCCGAGTCAAAGTACTTAGCATCCGGCCAAAACCGTAAGGTGGTCCCGGTGTTGCGCTTGCCGACCGTACCGACCTGCTCGAGGTCGGCTACTTTCTCGCCGTCGGCAAAAACAATGACGTATTCCCCACCATCGCGTTTTACGCGTACTTCAAGCCGCTTGGACAAGGCATTGACGACGGAGACGCCGACCCCGTGCAAGCCGCCGGAGAACTGATAGTTTTTGTTGGAAAACTTACCGCCGGCGTGTAACCGGCTGAGGATAACCTCAACGCCCGGCACGCCCTCTTCCGGATGCACGTCGATAGGCATGCCGCGGCCGTCGTCGCTGACCTCCAACGAGCCATCGCGGCACAACGTCACATTGATATGCTTGGCGTGACCCGCCAACGCTTCATCGACGCTATTGTCGATCACCTCCTGCGCCAAATGATTCGGACGGGTGGTGTCGGTGTACATACCCGGCCGTTTTCGGACCGGGTCCAAACCCGTGAGGACTTCGATTGCGGCGGCATCATAACGCGTATTCATGATGTTAGCGTTTCGACTCTCTCTAACTGTCGTAATCGGCTGGCATCGCCGAGGCTCTAGGATCATCTAGGTCGGCAGCTTACCCGGCTGCGACGCAGTGTAACCTGCTCGGCTAATAGGCGCGAGCTTATCAAATTGACCCGTTCAGAGGCGCTAGGTTATTGTGAGCGCCTCCCGTAACCACTGGTTGCCGCCATGACTGAGAACCCCGAGCAAGGCTTCAACTTCGAACGCTCCCTGCAGGAACTGGAAACCCTGGTCTCAAAAATGGAACAGGGCGAACTGAGCCTGGAAGAGTCACTCAAAGCCTTTGAGCGCGGCGTCGAACTGACGCGCTCCTGCCAGCAGGCGTTGCAGGCTGCCGAGCAAAAGGTCGAGATTCTCCTCAAAAAAGGCGACGGCCTAGAAACGGCACCGTTCGGCACCGATGAAAAATAACACTTACACTTCCCTGACACAGGAACACCGCACCCGTTTCGAGCGGGTGCTGGAGCACTGGCTGCCCACGGCCAGCACCCATCCGGCCCGGTTGCACGACGCCATGCGCTACAGCGCCTTGGCCGGCGGCAAGCGTATTCGTCCGGTTCTGGTCTACGCTGTTGGCGCCGCGCTCCATTGCCCCGCAGAGCGCCTTGACGGGCCGGCCTGCGCCGTTGAGCTGATTCACGCCTACTCGCTGGTCCACGACGACCTGCCGGCCATGGACGACGACGATCTGCGCCGCGGACGCCCCACCTGCCATAAGGCTTACGACGAAGCGACGGCAATTCTGGTCGGCGACGCGTTGCAAAGTCTGGCGTTTTACGTGTTGGCACATGATCCGCAGGGCACTCCCGACAGCCAAGCTCGTCTCCGTATGATTGAGACGTTGGCATTGGCCTCGGGTTCCCGCGGCATGGTAGGCGGCCAAGCCATCGACTTAGGTGCTGTCGGCCAGCAGCTCGACCTCCCACAACTGGAAGATATGCACATCCATAAAACCGGCGCCCTGATTCGGGCGAGCGTTCGCTTAGGCGCCTTAGCCGCCGGTGCCGATGCGGCGACTCAAGACAAGCTAGACCGCTACGCAAAATGCATCGGGCTTGCCTTTCAGATCCAGGACGACATCCTCGATGTCGAAGGCGATACCGAGGCCCTCGGTAAAACGCAGGGCGCCGACGCCGAGCGCGGCAAACCGACTTATCCGGCTTTGCTCGGCCTAGATGAAGCCAAGCTACGGGCGCAAAGACTTACCGACGACGCCCTGCAAAGCCTGGAAGGGCTTGGGCCGGAAGCCGACACGCTGCGGGGGATCGCTCATTACATTATCAATCGAGACCATTGAGCATTTAGATTGTCATCCGTAACGAGCTGAATTAATATCCGAGTAATTTACTCAACAATTTACAGCCCCACATCTGCCCTGCGGCGGGCCGTCGCGGTGCTGGCTTAGGGCTGACATGCCACACGGCCAGAGACACCAGAAAACGGACCAGAGTGTCTCCTACAGGGCAAAAACCGATTTAACGTGAAGGTAGCCGCTGCCCCCGAACCCTATTCGCGGGTGGACCGACTGCCGTAAAGAGGACCGTTGATCATGTCACAGGCACCCACTGTTGAACGCGTCGCGATCGAGGACGTGCAAAGCCGTGCGGACACCCGACGCATTCCAATCAACAAGGTTGGGATTAAGGACATCCGACACCCGGTACGAGTGAAAGACCGCACCGGGCACGAGCAGCACACGGTGGCAATGTTCAACATGTATGTGAACTTGCCGCACGATTTCAAAGGCACTCACATGTCCCGGTTCGTGGAAATATTGAACAGCCACGATACCGAAATCACCGTACAAAGCTTCAACGAAATCCTGGTGGAAATGACCGAGCGGCTAGAAGCGCAATCTGGCCACGTCGAGATGAGTTTCCCCTATTTCGTGCGCAAAGAAGCTCCGATCTCCAAGGTCTCCAGCCTTCTCGACTACGAAGTAAGCTTCATCGGCGAGATTCACGACGGTAAGCCGGAGTTATGGATCAAGGTGCTGGTACCGGTCACCAGCCTTTGCCCCTGCTCTAAGCAGATTTCGGAGCGCGGTGCTCACAACCAGCGTTCGCACGTCACCGTCTCGGCACGCACCCGCGATTTCGTCTGGATCGAGGAGCTGATCGATTTGGTCGAGGAAGAAGCATCGTGCGAACTCTACGGCTTGTTGAAACGGCCGGACGAGAAGTACGTTACCGAACGCGCCTACGACAACCCTAAATTCGTCGAAGATATGGTGCGGGATGTGGCGGCACGACTTAACGCGGACGCGCGTATCTTGGCCTACCAAGTTGAATCGGAAAATTTCGAATCGATTCATAACCACTCCGCGTACGCCTTGATCGAACATACCAAGTAAGCCCTAGCAACAACGGGTTAGCGCTCTCTCAACGCTCCTTCAGCCGTTGGGAAGGAGCACTAACCCGTTGAAAAAACAGCTGCAAGCCCCACCTCCTCAACAATCCGGCAATGCTTTGCGCGGACATAGAGGAGTGAGATCATGCTCGGATGGGCGCTGACTTTTTTCGTGATTGCCATTATCGCGGCCATCTTTGGATTTGGCGGCATAGCGACTGCGGCTTCAGGTATTGCGCAATTCCTTTTCTTCGTTTTCGTCGTCCTCTTCGTCATTTCTCTGATCGCCGGCTTAGTCGGGCGCAGCGGAGGACGTTAGCCAATCACCCACGGTTTCGCCATGGCGGCGTTCGGGCGGATGGCAACCGCCCGAGCCGCGGCTCCCAACTTACCTCCCTATCCCGCATTGCAAAATAGCAATCTCCCGACTACATTTGGCTAATCCCAGCCGACCAAACGGTCAGAACAATAACAAATCGGGAGCGGAGCACTGCAATGGGATTAGCCACACAAAGAGAACCGGTACCGGAAGCGTCGGAGCGCATTATCGCCGCGGCCGCCGTACTATTCGCAGAACGAGGGTTCAAAGGCGTCTCGGTGCGCGATATCGCCTCCACCGCCGGTGTCAGCAAAGCCAACGTTTTTCATCACTTCGAGAATAAGTGGGAACTTTACCGCTCGGTGCTGGAGAGTTCCGCCGAGCATCTCAGCCATCTACTCGAACGCTTACAACCGGATCGTGCCAATGTCGAAGAGCTGCTGGCTAGCTACGCCGGCGATCAACTCGCCTGCATGTTGGAAGAAAGCGACGCGACACGCCTATTCCTGCGAGAGATGATCGAACCGCAGCCCGAACACGAACCGACTCTCGTCAGCAACGTGCTTGACGAGCGTTTCGACCTGCTCGTCGCATCGCTCGCAAGGCTCGCGCAGCGCGGCAAATTGCGCAGCGATCTAGATCCCACGACCTTGGCAATGCTGTTGTTGGGGGGAATCTGGCCTATTTTCTCTCCGACCGCCTCAAAACCAGCGACGAGAAAACGCAACGACGCCCCTCCCCTCAGGAGTATGGCCGTAAGGTCATCCACATGCTCACGGACGGAATACTCCCTACACGCAAGATAAACCATGGATAGTAGGGCAACGGTGGAAAATAAAAGGAATTTATCATGCTTCGCCGCCTCCTTATCGCGACACTCGCGACACTCACCCTAAGCGGATGTACCTCCCAGGAAACCGCTCAAGAATTACCCAGTGACGAACCGCAGGAATCGAGCACTCGTATTAGCACCCATACGGCTAGCACGGGAATCGTAGAAATCACCGATAGCGCGGTGGGTTGGATCGAGTCGCAAGCGATTCCGACCTTAACGGCAGAAATCGCCGGCCGTATTACGACGCTCTATGTCGATACGGGAGATCGCGTCGAACAAGGTAGCGTGCTGGCAAAATCGACGATGCACCCTACCGTTCCGCGCGCAACGCCGCTGCTGCCGACGTCCGCCGCCTGGAAGCACTGACCGATAACCTCGCGCGACAAGTCGAGCGCCACCGCCAAATGCTCGACGAGAATTTCATCTCGGCATCGATGTACGAAGAGAGCCAAGCCGAACTGCGCGCCCTACAAGAACAACTGCAAGGCGCGCGAAGTCGCTTGGAAACCGCCGAGCGAGATTTGCGTAACACCGTCATTACCGCCCCGCTTGACGGCATCGTCGACCAACGGCATGTCGGCGTCGGAGATTTTCTTCAAACCGGACAACCCTTCATCCGCCTGGTCAGCGGCGATCGGCTGCGCATACATTTACCCTTCCCCGAAACGGTTGCGACGCAGTTAAGCCCCGGCTTGCCGGTGCGGCTATCGGCCCCGTTCACGCCACTGGATAGCATCGCCGGCGAAATCCGTGAGATCAGGCCGGCCTTAAGCACCGGGCGCGCAGTGGAAGCTATCGTCGAGATCGACAATCCCGGCCAATGGCGCACCGGTGGCAGCGTTCGCGGCACCGTCGTGCTAGCGCAACGTCGCAGCGTCATGGTGCCGGAGGCAGCCGTAGTCACACGTCCGGCCGGCCACACCGTTTATCTCGTCGACGGCAACCGAGTCCTTGCTCGCCAAGTGACCATCGGCAGGCACCAAAACGGCTTGGTCGAAATCCTCAAGGGCTTGGAAGCGGGCCAAAAAATCGCTCTCGACGGCGCGGGCTTCCTCACCGACGGCGCCCTTGTCTCCATCGCGGAGGCACGCCCATGAGCCTGCCCGAACTATCGATCAAACGCCCCGTCCTCGCCTTTATGCTGAGCGCGGTGTTGCTGCTGTTTGGCTATATCAGCTTTGAGCGGGTAGGCGTCGACCGCTTTCCGGCCATCGAATTTCCCGTCATCTCCGTGCTCACATTAGTACCGGGCGCCAACCCTGAGATTATCGATACCTCGGTCACCAGCACGCTAGAGAATTCTATCAACAGCATTCCGGGTATCGATAGAATCACCTCTAGCTCCTCGCCGGGCGCATCCCTGGTCATCATTACCTTCGACCTCGACACGGATATCGACGCTGCCTTTCTGGACGTTCAGGCCAAGGTTAACGAAGTCGCCAATCAATTGCCCGACGATGCCGAAACGCCGACTATCGCCAAAGTCGAGACCAATGCGCAGCCGATCATGTGGCTGACGCTGCAAGGTGATCGCACGTTGCAGCAACTCGACCAGTATGCCCGCAACGACATAGCGAAACGGCTGGAGACGATCCCAGGCGTGGGCGAAGTGCGGGTCGGCGGCGGGCGCGAGCGCACCATTCGCGTCGAACTCGCCCCCGAACGGATGGCCGCGTACGGCCTTACCGCCCAAGACTTGATGCACGCGTTCCAGAACGAGCACATTCAACTACCGGGCGGATTTTTGGTCGGCAACGACCGTGAGCACATGATCAAACTCGACCTGGAGTTCCACAGCACGCGCGAACTCGAACAGATGGTGGTCAGCTACCGCGACGGCTCGCCGGTACGACTACACGATGTCGCCGATGTCGTCGATGGGCTCGCCGATTACCGCAGCGACGCCCGCTTCAACGGGCAACCGGCCGTCGGTTTGGGCATCGTCAAAATCGCCAACGCCAACACGGTAGAAATTATCGAAGAGGTCAAACGTCGCTTGGATAGCGAGATCAGGCCTCAATTACCGCCCGGCATGGCCGTCCACATCGCCTTTGACAGCTCCTCTTTCATTCTGGAAATGATCCGAGCGTTGGAGGAGCATCTGGTACTGGGCACCTTATTAGCCGCCTTCATCGTTTGGCTATTCCTGAAAAGCTTCCGCTCGACCGCAATCATAGCCACCGCCATCCCGGTATCCCTATTCGGCGCCATCGCGGCAATGTATATGTTCGGCTACACGATGAACACGGTGACCTTGTTGGCCTTGCTCCTGCTGGTCGGCATTGTGGTGGACGATGCCATCGTTGTGCTGGAAAACATCTACCGCCATCGAGAAGAAGGCGAACAGGACCCTCAAGTAGCAGCGATTAACGGCACCCGCCAGGTCGTTTTTCCGGTACTTGCCTCGACCTTAACGCTGGTTGCCATTTTCGCGCCGGTTATTTTCCTTGGCGGCATCATCGGCATGTTCTTCGCCTCGTTTGGGGTCGTGGTAACCGTGGGCGTCCTCGTCTCCTGGTTCGTCGCGATGACGCTTACGCCGATGTTGGCGTCGCGCTACCTGAAGGTGGAACAGCACGAGGGCCCGGTAGCCGGTTTTTTGGAGCGCAGCTTTCGACGCTTGGAGCGCGGTTACCGACACCTTGTCGAGTTCGCCTTGCGCTACCGTTGGGGCGTTGTCGGCGCCGCAACGCTTATCGTGCTCTCCAGCGGTTTCTTCTTTGCCCAAACGGGCAAGACCTTCCTGCCGGACGACGATGAAGGCATTTTTGTGATCACCGCGCGCACGCCGCTCGGCTCCAGCGTCGAATACACCAACGGACGGATGCAACGCTTGGAAGCGATCGTTGCCCAACAACCGGAAGTGGAAAACTACTTCAGTACCGTCGGTGGCGGCAGAGGCAGCCGCAGCGGTACCGAAGGCCAGATTTTCGTACGTCTGGTACCGCGCGAACAGCGACGCGCCAACCAACAAGCGGTTATGCAAAGAGTCCGCGAAGAGATGGCGCAGGTTCCCGGCGTTAAGGCATCGCCGGCTAGCATGTCACTCGTTGCCGGGGGGCGCGGAGAGCCGCTGCAATTCGTCTTGAGCGGCCCCGAATTAGAAGAACTTTCCAGACACGCAGAAACGCTCCGCAGCCGATTAAACAGCGACCCACGCTTGGGAAATATCGACCTCGATCTGCAACTCGACCTGCCCCAAGTCGAATTACGGATCGACCGCGAACGCGCGGCGGCACTCGGCCTCTCGACGCGCGATATCGCGAACACCGTCTACGTCCTCGCTGGCGGCGCCAACATCGCCAAGTTCAATGACTTGCCGGGAGACGGCAATCGTTACGATATTCGTCTGAAAGCCCGTGACGGCGAATTTCGTCACAGCGACGATCTAGGCCGGCTGTATCTGCGTAATCGTAACGGCGACCTCGTCCGTCTCGATTCCGTCGTCACGCTGGAAGAGACGCTGGGGCCGGCTGTGATCGGGCGTCATTCGCTACAGTACGGAGCGACTTTCTTCGGCACACCTAACGTTCCGTTGGCTGAAGCCATGGAACTTGTCCGCGAAGAAGCCGAGGCCTTGCTCCCGCAAGGGTACGGTATCCGCTTCATCGGCCAAGCGGAAGAATTCGCCAAAACCGCCGCCTACATCAGCTTCGCCTTCGTATTGGCAACGGTACTGGTGTACATGGTACTAGCCAGCCAATTCAACTCCTTTATTCAGCCGCTTATCATCATGGTGGCGCAGCCGCTAGCAATGATCGGAGGGGTCGCCGCACTCTGGTTGACCGGCCATACCTTAAACATCTTTTCGATGATAGGCTTGGTCCTGCTGGTAGGGTTGGTGGCCAAAAACTCGATTCTGCTTGTCGATATGGCTAATCAACTGCGCGCCGCCGGTCGCGGCATCGACGAGGCCTTACGCGAAGCTTGCCCGATTCGCCTGCGCCCGGTGCTGATGACTTCGTTAACCGTTATTTTGGCCCTGCTGCCGGCCGCCACCGGTTTAGGCGCCGGCGCCGACACTAACGGTCCGCTGGCCGTTGCCGTTATTGGTGGCATGGTCACTTCTACCCTGCTAACGCTGGTGGTCGTACCGGCCGTATATTCGTTGACCGAGAATGGCATAGAACGGCTTCGAAACCGGGCTACTGCCGATGCACGTAATGATGAGGAGTCACCCGACGATGAGACTGCGCCCGATACTCAAGACCCTGGCGCTGGCGGGAATATTATCGAGCCTGCCCGTTCAGGCAGAAAGTATCGACCTGCTGACAGCGTTCCGCTTAGCAAGCGAGCATGATCCGCAGATCGCCGCAGCCCGCGAGCAGTTGCAAGCGGACCGCGAACAGTTACCGCAAGCCCGCTCCCTGATCCTGCCGCAAATCGGCCTACAGGCCGATGCTAACCGCATCTGGCAGGATCAAAGCCTGGGTGACGCTCCCCCCTTTCCGATCCCGGACGACAGCGTGTCGTACAACACTTACACCGTCGGCGTAGGGTTAACGCAAGCGCTTTTCCGCCCGGATAGTTACATTCGTCAACGCCAAGCCCGGTCGGTAATCGATCAGGCGGAGATCAACTACCGGTTGGCACAACAACAACTTGCGCTACGTGTAGCCGAAAGCTACTTCCGAGTATTAGAGGCCCAGGATGCGGTAACCACCTTCGATGCCGAAGTACGCGCCATCGAGCGTCAACTACAGCGCTCGGAACGCGCTTTCGAACTCGGTGCCGGCACCGTTACCGATGTTAACGAAGCGCGCGCACGTATGGACGGGGCCCGCGCCCAACGCGTAGCGGCACAAAGCGAGCTTCGCATCGCCCGCGAAAGCTTACGTAGAATTATCGAGACACCGTTCGAACATGTTTCCGGCGTGGGGGCCGAGTTCGACCCGGAACCGCCGCAACCGGCCGACGCCGAAGCCTGGGCCACCTTGGCCGAGCAGCATAACTTGCAGGTTCAGCTGGCCCAATCCGGCCTGGAATTAGCCAGTAGCGAGATTCGGCGCAGCCGGACCCAGCGTTTACCGCAAGTCGATCTGGTCGCTAACTACGGCCGCTCTTACCAAGGCGACGGAGCCAATCCGACCTTGGGCACCAGCGTCGAAGTCGATCAAGCCAGCATCGGCGTTCAACTATCGGTGCCGCTGTATACCGGCGGCGCTATCAGCTCGCAGGTACGCGCCGCGTCGGCACAACGGGAAGTCACTTACAATCAACTTCTTAGCGCTAAACGCGAAGCGGCTATCGGAGCCGAATCGGCATATCTCGGCCTATTGGCAAACATGGAGCGGGTCCGTGCGCTGGAGCAGGCATTGCGCTCGATAACCAGCATGGAAGAATCCGTCCAACGGGGGCTGGAGCTTGGCTTGCGGACGACGTTGGATCTCTTGAACGTGCAGCGCGAGCGTTTCCAGACGGAACGCGAATTAGCCGCCGCGCGCTACGGGTATCTGCTGACCTACATGCAATTGCAGGCGGTGGTGGGCGAGCCATTGGACGAAGAGCTGTTCGCTCTTGTTAACCGTTATTTGATGGTCAATCAATAGCACTTCACCTTCGGTAGCCTGTGCGCTGCGCTTCGCGCCGCAACGGCTACTACCTCCTGAGCTGCCGATCGTCTTCGCGATGAAGCTTTTTTGCTTATCTTGCTTTGGCGGGATGGCTTTTCTGTTGCGGTTATTTTCTGGGGTGGCTGGTGATTGTGCGCTTCGCACGATTTGTTTGGAAGGCTGGGTTCCGCCCCGCACGGCGAAACAGGACGCTATGCATTACTACAGACGATAGCGACTGGGTAAAAACCTCATAAGCACATTCCCGCCAAACCGCGATGGTTCGTTTTTATTCCCCACCCTTGGCATTTGTTATTAGCAAACACTAACCCAACTTGGAGTGAACGACACGGACAGGGCAACGCCGACTAGGAGTTAGTCATGGCATTGAACATCATCGACGAGAAAGGAACGCCGCTGGATCAACAACGGTTTACATGGCGCGAGCTGACTCCCGCCCCCATTAGCAAACTCGACGACGACGCCTTCACCCGGGTGCGCGTCATCCTGATGAACGGTATCGAGCAAGAGGCCGTTCGCTTCCAGCACGCGTGTGCCCGTATGAACAAGGAGCTTCAGGGCCCTCTGGCACGAGTACGGCGCGTCGATCACCATCAGCAGACGTTAGTCAATTGGCTTCTCTCGCCTGACGAGACGCCGTTGGAGGTTACGGTCGCTTACGAACAGGTTGCGATAGAGGTGACCGCGGCGGTTGCTCAACAAGAGCCAGACGACTACCTCGCTCAGGTGTACCGTTTCGGCATGCTCGAGGATTTCGACCACCTCTATCGCTACTCGGCTCTGTTAGACCGCGTCGAGGGCAAAGACGCCAATAACATCACCCAGTCCTACACGGACATCACACCGGGACGCCCCACTGAAGTCGAACACCGCGACCCGATGGACGACCTTCGTCATCACTACGATCGCGACACCGCTGCTGCCATCACGAAACTAAACGCCCTGACGATCATGGCGGCGGAACACCAAACCCGCGACTATTACATGAACGTCGGCCCCATCTTCGCCGATCCTGTCGCACGCCAGCTCTATGCAGAGATCGCCTCCATCGAAGAGCAGCACGTTACCCAGTACGAGTCGATCATCGACCCTGGCGAGTCGTGGCTGGAAAAATGGCTGCTACATGAGGCTACCGAGGCCTACTGTTACTACAGCTGCATGCAGCAAGAAGATAACCCGCGAATAAAGGCCATCTGGGAGCGTATGCTCGATTACGAGCTGGGGCAGCTGCATTTTGTCATGGATATCTACAAGGATGTCGAAAAGCGCGATCCGGCCGATATGCTACCGCGCGAGATTCCCGAGCCGATTGCCTTTAAAAGCCACCGGGAGTTCGTTCGCCGCGTGCTATCGCAAGAGGTCGGCCTCACCGCTCGCGGCGCCGACTTCGTGCAGTCGCAAGACATTGCGCCTGACGAAGCCTCCCCGCAATACCGCGAATACTACAACCGCGACGGTTCCCCATCGTCCATCGTCGCCGACGGCTACATCTGGCAACCCGGCACCGAGCTGGCGGAACGCCGGGCCGTTCATTAAGTTTCAGCTTGCCAAGGAGTTAGAGCCATGACACGCCCAACCGATACGGGTACCAACCGGACCGGGCTGGACACAGCACCGGTACAGGCGCGCGAGATTTTGCAAACAGTTCCGGAACAGCACTCCGAGGCGGTGCCGGGCGAGCAGCTCGAAATGGCGCGCATCCGGCAAAGCTACATGCAGGACGCCGAAGTGATCGGCACCGTCCCCCCGCCGGCTTCGATGAAAGGTGCCGCCACCACCGCCAAAGAGATGCTAAAGGGAAACAAACCCAGCGTCTTTATCGATAAGCTTGGCGAGCGTCTCGCCTTCGAGCGTAGCGGCGTGAGGCTATACGACGCAGTCCTCACGAAGTTCGACACCGTCGGCAGTTGGGACGGCGGGCCTAGCCGTGAGGAACTCAATCACATTCGCGACGAGGAGCTGGCACACTTCAAAATGGTCACAGACGCCATGGAACGCCTAGGCGCGGACCCTACCAGCATGACACCCTCGGCCGACCTCGCGGCCGTTGAGTCCGCCGGCGTGATGCAAGCCATCACCGATCCGCGGACCAGCCTTCCCGAAGCGCTACACGCCTTACTGATTGCCGAACGCGCCGATGTGGACGGTTGGAGCATGCTGATCGACTTAGCGGAGAACGCCGGCCAGACCGGCCTCGCCGACGATTTTCGCAAGGCTCACCAACGCGAAGAAGAACACGCTCGGAAAGTGAAAAATTGGGTGGCCGGCGCTATTAGCGGCGATATGGCTCGCCAATTGAGCGGCGAGCAGGAACAACGCTCACCGCGAAGCAGCTAAGCGGAGCCAAACGATGCGGAAGGCCCTACCGCTTCCGCATCGTTTGCCAAGGCGTATAGTCATAGATACGGGGTAAAAAGACGGAAAACGCCATCGCGCAGTCGCACCGGCAAGCTTCGACTATCGACATCCTGCAAAGTAATCTGCCGCGCATGGGCGATGCGATCGTCCACTTCTTTCTCCAGCGCTTGCGCCAGATGCCCGTTATAGCACTCGACGTTGAACTCGAAGTTAAGACGTAAGCTACGCGGATCCCAATTCGCGGAACCGATCAACGACCAAGTCCCATCGACCACCATCAGCTTACTGTGATCGAAAGGCGGCGGCGTTAGCCAGACCCGACAATCGAATTCCAGCACTTGCCACAACTGCGCCATCATCGCCCAATGTACGAACGGCAAGTTACTGTGGGCCGGCAATACGATATCGACCTGAACGCCCCGCATCGATGCCAGATTAAGCGCCGAGATCAGATGTCGGTCCGGCAAAAAATAAGGCGTCATGATGCGAATGTTATGGCGCGCCATACTAATAGCCGCCAACATGACCCATTCGAGCTTACGAAGATTCTCATCCGGCCCCGCCCGCAGCCCCCTTGCGATGACCTTACCCTCGGCCTTCAACTCGGGAAACCAGGTTGGACCGTCCAACCACTCCCCGGTGGCAAATCCCCAATCGTCGCTAAAGACGGCTTGTAGCTGCCGCACGATGGGGCCTTTTAACTTGAAGTGGATATCCCGCGTCGCTCGTCTACGGCCGGCATCGAGCATATGATTGACGCGAATATTCATCCCGCCGGTAAAGCCAACCTGCCCATCGACCACCAATAATTTCCGATGGTTACGCAGATTCATCCCTATCAGCCGGGCGGGCAGCTTAGGGAAAAAACGCGCAACCGGCACCCCCATTCGCTCAAGCTCGCCTACCATCGACGGCCAGGTATAACGCTCCCCGGCGTTGTCGATGAGCACCCGCACCTCGACGCCTCGCTGCACCGCACGCCGTAAAGCCAAAGCAAAAGCTTGTCCGATACGATCGTTGCCGAAGATATAGGTAGCGAGCGTCACGCTCTCTTCGGCTTCGTTAATGGCGGCGAGCATCTCCGGATAAGCGTGATCGCCATCGACGTAATAGTCGACGGCATTACCCATCACCATGGGCCTGACCGACACCCGCTCGGTCACTTCCGCAAGGCCGTTTAGATGCGGTGCATGCTGTAAGGGCTCGATCAAATCGGACGTCGTGCAGGCAAACTCCGGATCGGGTCGCTCCAGATAGCGCCGATTGAGCGCACTCGCCCGATGACGTATGCGATTAATACCGAACAGGTAATAGAGAATAGCTCCCAGTAACGGAACCAAAAACAGCAGGCCGACCCAGGCCATCGCAGCGCGGGGGTCGCGCTTAGTCAGAATGACATGCCCCGAGGCAATCAGCGCCAGGACACTGACGAGAGCGGCAGCAATACTGTACCAAAGTTCCATTCGTTTCCTTTTCGCGCAACCGCCCCTAGCCGTCGTTCTACGCGGTCACCGCATTCGCAAGGCTGTCGAGAAAAAGTAGGCATTGAACGTCGCGAGCGAATACCCCCTCACGAACATGCCATGATAGCGGTACCGATGGAAAAACGAAAAGAAGTGCTGCCCTGGCTCCCTACCGGCGTATACGTTCGCCGCCCTTACCGGAAAGCCCAGGGCAATAAATACGTTAGTCGGGACAATTACCGGCAAGGCGATAACCTGCCGCTAGCGCCGCCGCCTCGTCCGGAAAACCAACCCGGTTACGCTCGCCAATCGTATCGTAACTCGGGCAATCCGGTCGGTGATAAATACGGCTGCTGCGGTTACCGCGAATCGGCCCCGCTACTGAGGATTGCGTCCCGACCACCGCTTCGCTGGCGTCCAGCTCGGCACCGCCTAGCAGCAGATAGACCGGCGCGTGGTCGCTAACGTGGCGCCGACTCTTCTCGTGCGTCCAGCCTAACAGGGCCGGAAAGCGAAACACACCGCTTGCCGAGACATCCAGCCCGTGCCCCTTCGATAGCCAGATGTTGTCGTACAAATTCGCATAATGACCGTCATGACTGGAAAGCGTACTCGCTCCCTCGGTAATCAGGGGGGCGGCCACCTCTCGCAGAGGCGCCCACGCCGTGTGATCGGGCGCCAGGTTGAAATCTCCCAACAGCATAATCGGATCATCTGTACCGAAGTTCTCGACCAACCAATCCCAGAATCCTCTGAGCGCTATCACCTCTTCGGTGCGGTCGGCAACATAACGGCCATAGACAATATGTACGGTCGCGGCACGAAACGTCACATCGCTGCCTTTAACGGCAAAGCGGGCGCTAAACGGCTCGCGCGCGAAGGCATCGGCATCGTCGATATAAACGACTGCCCCGTCAACGTATTCCACCCGAGATTCGCGCCAGAGAAACGCGTACTTTTCGCGATAAGTACTGCGCCCTAAAGGCTCGCTGAACAACAACCCCCAAGGCTCGCCGGTCTGTTGCTCAAGCTTGCGCTGGAGACGCTGAATGCCTTCTGCGGTCATCACTTCCTGAATCGCCAAAAAGTCGAAGCGACCGGCGATTTCCGCTAAGGCAGGATAGCTTTTTTGATTGCCGTGACCGAGCCGCTCGATATTCCAGGATGCGACTCTCAGTTCCGCCGCTGGCAGCGAGAAAGATAGAAGAAGAAACACGACCAACAACAGCCGCGAAAACCAGGCCGACCCCATTCTCTCCCCCTTTTGTCTTATGGGGAAAGATTAGCGAACATTAAGCTACTAATCCGGACCTAGTCGACAAGAAGCTATATTGTAGGTATTGCTTAGTAAAGGGCCTAAAATCGCGGCGAGCGGCCACCGATTTACGGGAACTATACTTTGGGCAACCCCTGCCCGTTCATCATCTCCAAAGGCATTTCTTCTTCTTCCTCGGGCGCGCTGTACAGCAGCTCCTCGGGAATCAAACGCAACTGATCGGCAATGGCAAGAAAGCCTTTTTCCTCTGCCATATCGATAAGCTCGGGCACCCGGGTAAATTGCACTTGTTGCGTCTCTGCCGCTTTCAGCAATAACTCGACGACCTGATCGTGCCCGCCTTCAACGGCCAACATCAACGCGCTCACCTCGCCCTCGCCGACTTTGTAATCGACCTCGGCGCCGCGCGCCAAGAGCAATTCCACCACCCGGTGATGACCGCCGTCGGCAGCACGCATTAAAGGCATGTAACCGTCGCGCGAGGGCAGATTAGGGGCAGCACCGCGCTCGAGCAGTAACTTCGCCACCTCAAAAGCACCTTCTTGCGCAGCCATACCCAAAGCCGTTTCGCCGCGCGGTCCGCCACGGTCGGGGTCGGCACCGGCATCGAGCAGTATCCGCGCCATCGCCGCGAGATCTTCCCGCGCGGCCTCCATCAACGCCGTCAAACCGTCTCGTACCGGTTGATCGGGGTTAGCATCGCCCAACAACAGGGTACGCAGCCCCTGCAAATCCGCCTGTCGGGCGCAAATCGCAAACGGGTTTAAGCCGTCCGGCCCCCACGCATCTAAATCGGCGCCCGCCGCGATCAACATGCCCATCTTGAGATAATCGCGGCGCTTGGTCGCAACTACCAAGGGCGGCACTCCTGGCATAGAAGCGGCCAATGCCTCCGCCTCGGCTTGCGCCGCCCGCAATACTTCTTCGTCCTGCCGCTGCGCTAGGTGGGCGGCACCGACGCCTAACACCACGAACAGAAACGCGCCCAGCAAAGCAATCAACTCACCGGTAATCAGGAACCCTATGCACCCCACCAAGGCACCGATCCAAGCGAGATCGCGCACTTTCTTCCAGCGGTTTGTTCGATGCAGATGCTGCTGCTTGCGATAACGGCGCAAGGTATAGAACAAAGCACCTGCACTGACGACGATTAGGAATATATTCATAGTACTTTCCGAGCCTCGGGCCCGGCTACGTTGCCTGCTACGCCGGCCATGAAAGACCCGGCACCGGGCGCAACGCGCCCTCCTACAAAAAGCTACGGCCATAGCGGCAAAAGCCTTATTATTTACTATCGGCCAAGAAAGCAAACCCTGAACAATCGTCGTATTGTGACGCCCGAACGACCAGCGCTATATACCCTGTTGCAAGGCTTGAACCAGGAGAACAACGAAGGTCAGGCAAGCGTTTGCAAGCCACGATAAAGCGCGACAAGATCGGCTATCCGGTAATGGGCATTCAGGCCGCTAGGATTAGGCAAGACCCAAACCGGCACACCGGCAATACGCTGCGCCTGTAGCCCGACCTGGGCTGAAGGCTCGGCAAAAGCGGCGCGATACGCCGTCACGCCTAGCACCGCCAGAACCTTAGGCCGAAAACGGCGCAGCTTCGCCGCCAGCAGGGCCGCTCCGGCAACGAGTTCGGCGTTAGTCAATTCGGAGGCTTTCGCGGTCGCACGCGCCACAAAATTGGTAATTCCAAGCCCGTATTCGGGCAGCAAACCTTGCTCGCTCGGCGCGAGCAAGCGATCGGTCAAGCCAGCCCCGTGCAGAACCGGCCAAAACCGATTACCCGGACGAGCGAAATGATAACCCACCGCCGCCGTGTAAAGGCTTGGATTAATGCCGCAGAAAAGCACGCGCAACCCAGGCGCTATCACGTCCGGCACCGTCCGCCCCCAGGCTGCGGCAAGTTCGGCCCGGCTGGGCTTGCGCGGCCGATTAGCCAAAGACGGTCACCGTCTGCCGACTCAAAGCAAGCAAGCGACCTGCGGCAGTCCAGAGTTGAGCACCGATAAACGCATAGCCGTCGGCTGCTTGCTCGACCGCCGCCCGATACAACAACCATTCGTCGCCGCCGATGGCAGGCAAAGGTTGCGGAAACTCAATTGTCCAACACAGCGAGCTGCTTGCCGCCGGTTGTTTAAGCATGGGCAGCACGCCGGCGGCCACGCATCCACCAAACCCAACAAATGCCCTTCCGTTATTCCTGCCATGGGCTCTCTGAAACGAATCCAGCCTCCCATCTCGCGGCTATCGGAACCGCTAAACGGCCAATCTCCGATCGCCCAGCGGTAAGCGAAATGCTCGGCAAAGGTCGGTGTCACACCCTGCACCATCGGCATTTCCAGACACTGCTCAACCGGCTTCACAGCCGGCATCGACGCCCCAAGCACGCCAACCCTCGATTCGCGCGGCGCGCCAAAGCTGCCGAGCGCGGCGAGCATGACGCCGCCATCCTGCATAGCCCGTCCCTGAACTTGCGTCACCGAGCCGCCCTGACGCAAAACCTCTGTGTCAAAAGTAACCGCTGCCTCCGCCGCTACCGGCCCAACGAACGAGACGCTCAACGACCGCAGTGCCCGCTCGGCCGGCACAGGTTTGCGCATCGCCTCGTAAACCCAGCCGCCGATCAAGCCGCCGAAGGTCGCCCTCCCCTGCAACCAACTCGCAGGCGCGACTACTCGATTGTCTGCGGACTGCTTAAGCGTGTCGAGAAGCGTCGTAAAACTCATGCGATCACATCACCTTTCAAGAGCAATAAGCAGGCGATGATAATCGAATCTAACAAACTTATGCGACCGACAGCATCCAGCACCGCTTGTTCCTCCACCACAACAACCCAATATCGCAGGTACCGAGTCGCGAGTAAGGCGATACACATTCTCGCTCGCCTCGGCTAACAGAATGAAACCGCGCCCGCTAGATAGCCGGCAAGCCCGCGCCTGGCGGTTTCTGCGTACAGGATCGTTAAACGTTAGTCGGAAAATACAGCCGTCTCGAACGCTCGTTATTTTTCCGACCAGCCGGAATCGACAGTACTAGGGAACTAAGCTCGCATGGATGCGATAAGCGTACGATCAGCCACGCTGGTTAGCGTTGTTCTGCTGGCAACCTCGCTAGTAAGCGGCTGCGGGGGCGACAGCGGCAGCAACAGCATCGTTTTCGAAGGCGACTTTCCGGTTGCCTTTGTCGAACGAGACATCGAGCTCGTCGACAACCCGGTAGACCCGGTAGACTTCCGCCCCGGCGGCGACCTTTATATCGCCGAACTGGCCGCGGCGAGTTCTCGTGTCCGCAATGTCACGCGCTCCTATACTCAAGGACAGGGCGATGTCGCCGATCCCAGCGCCTCTTACGACGGAACGCGCGTCGTGTTCGCCATGCGCGGAGCCAACGACCCCACCTGGAACATCTGGGAATACGACACCGAAGCCGGCGAACTCAGTCGCGTCATAGAAGACGACGAAATTGCCCACGCGGGCGACGATCTCTCTCCCGCTTATTTGCCGGACGGCCGAATCGTTTTCTCCTCCAACCGCCAGGAGAAAACACGGGCGCTGATGGAAGCCGAAGGCGTCGAGCCCTATGCCTATCTCGACCAGGCACAACGTCAAACGGCCACCGTGCTGCACGTCATGAATAGCGACGGTAGCAGTATTCAACAGATTTCCTTCAACCCCAATCACGACCGCCACCCCAGCATTCTCATGGACGGCCGGATCGTCTACTCGCGCTGGGATAAGGCCGGCAGCGTCAGCCGTTTCCCGATTTACACCACCCATCCCGACGGCACCGAAACGACAGTGCTCTACGGCGCCAACAGCGCCGGCGCCAACTTCCTGCACCCGCAAGAAATGCCCGACGGCCGACTGATCGCCTCGATTCTGCCTCAGTCAGGCACCTACCAAGGCGGTGCGCTGGCCATTATCGATTACGCTGCCTACTACGACGAAGACAACCCGATTGCCGGCGCCGGCGGCGCAGGCTCCGCCCAAACGCGCCCCAACCTGTTCGAAATTCCCTTCGACAACGGCCCTTCCGCCTACGGCCGTTTTGCCACTCCGCATCCCGTCTGGGATCGCAACAACAAAGTGCTCACGGCATTCACCCCCTATCAGGCGGCCGTGCGCGACAACCCGTTGACCGGCGAACCGGAAGCGGCGGAAGGGCCGCCGGTCTATGGCATCTACGTGCTCGATCTGGACGAGCAGTCGCAACGCCCGATCGCCTTGCCGCCACGCGGCAGGATGCTCACCAATCCGGTGGCCTTAGTGCCGAGAAGCACACCTGCTAACGCACCCGGCACAACTGTGGACGCTGAGCTGGCGGCGGAGGACAACGGCTATGGTGGCGAGGGCATGGGTATCGTCAACATCAACAGCGTCTACGATAGCGAGCTGTTCGACCTGCTCGAGGACAGCGTTCTCGTTCCGGGCGAAGAACTTCCCCGCACGCCGGGCGGCCGCGTCGACGTGGCGCAACTTCGAAATCCGGCACTCGCCACCGCCGCCGAACGCCCCGCCCGCTTCCTACGCGTCTCCCGCGCCGTCCCAATGCCGCCGGGACTCCCTCGCGGCGTCATCGGCACCAGCCCGTTTCCCATGCAGCAACTGATCGGGTACGCCGAGATCGAACCGGACGGCTCGGTGCGCGTAAAAGTCCCCGCCGACATGCCACTTTCCCTTGCGGTTGTCGACGCTTACGGCCGCTCGCTCTACCGTTATCCGGGGTGGTTTCAGGTTCGCCCCGGCGAAACGCACACTTGCACCGGCTGTCCATCGCGGCAGTGGGAACAACCGCAAAACCGCGACCGGGCGGGCGGCACTTGGACGAACGCCACCTCGCAGTTCAGCGGTCAGGCCGGCGAAACCATGGCAGAAGCTCGCACCCGTATCCAGCCATCCCGACTGGATCTGATGGCCGATATTCTTTACCAGGACGTATGGACCCATAGCGGGCTCGCCGAGCGCGACCCCGACCCTGACATCGAAGTGACGTACGAGCGCATCCGCCCCGGCTTCGACCCGCCGGAAGACGGCATTATCAATTACCCGCAACATATCCAGGAATTACTCTGGGAGAAATGGCGCGACGGCATAACCTGTATCGCTTGCCACAGCGCCGGTCAACAAGCCGGTGGGCTAAACCTAGAGAACACATTGGGCGCCTCCGGTCGCCTTGCCTCCTATGACGCCTTAACCAAAGGCGCACCCATTATCGATCCCGAAACCGGCTTACCCGAGGTGGAGGTCGTCGACGGCCGCGTCACCATTCGCCGCGAACCGGCTTTGGTCGATGTCGGCCGGGCCGATCAGGGCGCACGCACCAGCCATTTGATCGAACGCATGCTGGAAACCGAGCTACGCTCGGGACGAGAAATGCCGGACCTCGACGAAGCCGGCGTGTTCGATCACCGCGATATTCTCTACGAATCGGAGCTGCGTATTCTCATCGAGTGGGTTGAGCTTGGCGCGCAGTACTACAACGATCCGTATCGGGACGCCGTAGAAGATCCCGAAACCGGTTTGGAAGAAGAGCGCAGCTTCGAACTCGCCGATATCCGCGGGCGCGTACAGGGGTTGAGCGAGAGCACCTTCATCGATCAAATCCACCCCATTTTGATGAACGACTGCGCAGCGTGCCACCAAGCCTATACGAGCCAGGATGGCTTACCGAACCTTGAGGAGCCAAACCCCGGCTTTAACGCTAATCGGTTCATTCTAACCGGCAACCCGAGCAGCGACTTCAACATGGCTCGCGCCATGATTAACAACGTGTGCGAGCCCGACCAAAGCGATCTGTTAAGGCGGCCGAGCAGCACCGAAAGTAATGCCTTGCCGCACCCCAATCGACCGGAGAGCAGCACCCCCGTACTCGATCCGGAAGACCCCGATTACGTGGCCATTTTCAACTGGATAGCCGCCGCCGTTAGCGAAGAGGCGTGCCCATGACGCGAACAAGAATACCACTACTCTGGCTAGCTTTACTGCTGAGCGGGCTTGCGCAGCCGGTTGCCGCCGACAACCTACGCCAACCGGTCCGCGCCGTCGTCGGCGCCCCTTATATCGACCTGCATACCGGCCCGGGCCGCGGATACCCGATCTTCCACGTATTCCAGCGCGGCGACGAAGTAGAAATAGTCTCGCGTCGCACACAATGGCTGCGGCTACGAAACGATAGCGGTATCGAAGGGTGGACTCCTATCGAAGACCTCGGCCCCTTAGCCGATACCGAAGGCCGGCCGCTAACGGTGCGCCGGATCGAACGGACCGATTATCGATCCCGCCGCTTTGAGTTCGGCATCGTCGCCGGCGTACTGGATAACGACGGTGCGGCCGGCGTTCGCTTAACCTATCACCTGACCGCGCTCTTCGCCGGCGAACTGGGCTACACCCATGTGCCGGGCACTTTCTCAAGCACCCGCGTCTACAACCTTAACCTCGTGGTCAGCCCCTTCTCCCATCTCAACTTCGAACCCGTCTTGACCGTCGGCGCCGGCTACTTCGAGAACGTGCCGCGCCCGACCTTGGTCGACGGCGAGCCGATGGACGATAGCAGCGCTAACTTCGGGGTCGGCATCCGCAACTACTTCAGCGACAACTTCCTTTTACGGGCGGACATCCGCCACCACATCGTGTTCGTCGACGACGACAACGAAGGCTTTACGGAGGCAACCGTCGGGTTTGCCGCCTTCTTCTAATCGCACGGGGGGTACACACAATGAAGCGTTGGCTCGTGTTTCTCATTCTACTCGCGTTCGGCAGTATCGCGGCCGCCCAAATCCCCGAGCCTCGGGAACGCCAAGCACAAGCTATCGAACCGCGCCTAGAGCGGCCGGACATCGTCATCCCACGCATCGACGACGAGAACTTCGAGTTCAACCTCTTTGTCGGCGTGCTCAGCATCGAGAACTTCGGTAGCGACTTCGTATACGGTTTACGCGGCGCACTGCACGTAAACGAAAGCATTTTTTTCGAAGCAAGCTTCGGCCTCTCCGAAGTCAGCGACCGTAGCTTTCGGCGGCTTGGCATCCCGCTCTTTGGCAGTCAACGCGAGGACGTCGAGTACTACAACCTCTCGATTGCCTACAACGCCTTCCCAGGCGAAGTATTCCGAGGCGACGGCCGCGTTTACAGCAGCACGCTGTTCCTCGTCGCGGGCGCGGGCAATATCCGCATCGCCAGCGAAGATTATTTCACCTACAACATCGGGCTTGGCTTCCGCATCTTGCCGAACGAATGGTTAAGCCTGCGCCTAGATGTCAGAAACCATATTTTCGACAACGACTTACTCGGCGAGAGCAAAACCACCCACAACCCGGAAGTCACTTTCGGCCTAGGTGTTTACTTTTAGGCCGATTATTGAGGAGAAGGACGCATGCCAAGGATTCGGCACGCAGTACTGGGGCTGCTGCTCGTGATCACCGCTCAGATCGCTCACGGCGAGCCGCGCGACGACTTCAGCCGGCTCGACCAAGACGTTCGCGCACTCAAACAAGACGTGCTCGAACTTAATCGCGACCTCAGGATTTTAGAGGAAGAACTGCTTTTCCCCGCCAACACACGATTAGCCGTCTTCCTCTCGGCAGACGTCGGCGAGCTGTTTCGTCTCGACTCGGTACAAGTACGGTTGAACGATCAAGTCGTCGCCAACTATCTCTACACCCCGGAAGAAGTCGACGCCCTCAACCGAGGCGGCGTCCAGCGACTCTACCTCGGCAACGTCCGCAACGGCGAACACGAATTAACGGCTTTCTTCGTTGGTTACGGCCCCCATGGGCGCGAGTACCGGCGCGCTACCAGCGTCAATCTCGAGAAAACCAGCGAGCCGGCCTATATCGAACTGCGCATCCAGGATTCCCAAAGAACCCATCAGCCCGAGTTTCTCGTCGAGCACTGGGAGTCAGAAAGACGATGACTGCGGCACGCAAACCGAGCCTAACCGCCACTCGCTCTCGGCTGCGGCGGACTATGCGGAGCGGGATCGGCCTCATTTTCGTATGTGCGTTAAGCGCTGTGGGGGCGGAGCCGGCATCCGCACCGCCCCCACGCGTTCAGGATCTGCATTTCGGCACCGTGCTGTTCGACTTCTATCGGCAAGATCACTTTGCCGCCCTGACGGAATTAATGACCGCGCAGCAACAAGAGCGCTTCGACTACCATCGAAACGAAGCCGAACTGCTTCGCGGCGGGCTGAAACTTGGATACGGGCTACACGACGAAGCCGAGGGCATATTCCGCCGCCTGCTGACGCGCGACGTCCCCCCGGTATGCGCAACCGAGCCTGGTATTACCTAGCGCGCACGGTTTACGAGAAAGGACTATACGAAGAAGCCGCGTCGGCACTGGCGGAAATCGAAGGCGAACTCGACATGGACCTGGCCGGCGAGCGGCAATTGCTACTCGCACTCATCCGCATGGAACGAGGCGATTTTGCCGGTGCCATAACCGCGCTCGAACCTTGGCAAGGCTCGCCGCGCAACCAACCCTACGCCGATTACAACCGCGCCATTGCCCTGATTCGCGAAGGCGACCGCGACGGCGGTGTCGAGCTACTCGCTCAAATTGGCGAGCTACGCGCTAGCGACCCCGAGCTTGAAGCGCTAAAGGATCGCGCCAATATCGCCGCCGGTTACGCGCTCCTGGAAGCCGAGCAACCAGCCGCAGCCCAAGCCTATTTGGCCCGCGTGCGTTTGGAAGGGCCGCAATCCAACCAGGCCCTCCTACTCGCCGGCCTCACCGAAAGCGCCCAAGGCCGCCACCGCGAAGCATTGGCGCCTTGGGGCCTACTGCGCGACCGACCGGCCGACGACCCTGTCGTACAACAGGCGTTACTGGCTATCCCGCAAGCACATGCCGATCTTGGCGCCTATCCGCAAGCCGCCGCGCTGTTCGAAGAATCCATCGACATTCTCAACCGCGAGATGGACACGCTCGACAGCATCATGCGCCGGATTGCAGCCGGCCAGCTAATCGCGGCACTGGCCTTGGAAGAAGCCGTCGATGCCGAGAGCGGCGAGCGCGCCGGCATACCCGGCCACCGTTACCTTATCGGCCTGCTATCGGGGCATCACTTCCAGCAAAGCTTTCAGAACTTTCTCGACCTGCGCGCCCTGCACGATAACCTCACCTACTGGGCCGACAGCATGGACAGTTTTCAGCACATGTTGGAAGCCCAACACGCTCGCTACAGCGGCCAAGTACCGGAAACCGAGCGCCTTATTGCCGCGCTCGACGAAGCCCCGCTACGAGAACGCTATCAAGCGCTGCAGGAACGGCTCGATGCAGCCGAGGCCGAAGGCGATATCTTATCGATGGCAACCGTCGCGGAGCGGCGGCAGTGGGAACAGCTACGCGAAATCGACCGCGACCTCACCGTTCTCCCACCGACCGGTGGCATCGTCGATCTACAAGTAGGCTTCTGGAGTTTTCTCGGCGATTTCTTACAACAACTCGACGCCGACTTCCAACCCCGGCTCGATCATCTGCGCCAGTCCCTGGCCGAGGCCGGAGCCGATATCGATCGGCTGGCCGTTCGTCAACGTGCGGCGGCGGAAGTACAGGCCGAAGCCCTAGCCCGCTTCGAGCGTTATCAGAACGACATCGCCGCTCGTCAAGCACGACTCGAAGCCACCTTGCCGCGGGTTGAAACCGCACTCGACGAACACCGCGATTACATCCAAGCGCTGGCCTTGCAAGAGCTGGAACTGCGCCGAGAGCACCTGAAAGAGCAGCTGTTACAGGCTCGCTATGCTCTAGCCCGCGTCCACGACCAAGCTACGCGCGCGCGCCCTCAGGAGACTTCCCGATGACGCGACGTATCACCCTCAGCATCTGCCTGCTTTGGCTTCTCGCCGCTTGCAGCAGCACTCCCGAGCCCGAACCGAGCACCATCGGTTCGCTCGAACAGGCGGCCGAACCGGAGAGGAGCACCGAGGCCGATACGCAACAGGCAGCGGAAGCGTCGCAGCAACTGCCCACCGATACCGGCGACCGACGCCGCGCAATCGAAGCCTATGAGCGTTTTCTAGAAGAAGCGCCAAGCTCCGAGTTACGAGCCGAGGCCATGCGACGGCTTGCCGATCTACGGTTTGAGGAAAGCGAGGAGCAAGCAGCCGAAGCCGCCAGCGATAGCCAAGAGATTCCACAGGAGGTTATCGATCTCTACGAGCAACGGCTGCGGGAGCACCCTGAACACCCCGATAACGATCAAGTGCTATATCAGCTCTCCCGCGCCTACGATTATCGCCAGGACCGAGAAGCCGCCATGCGCGCCCTGGAGCAACTCGTTCGCGAGCACCCGAACAGTCCGCTATTGGCCGAAGCGCATTTCCGCCGCGGCGAAAGCTACTTCATGGCCCGCGATTTCGCCCAAGCTGCCGCTGCTTACGAAGACGTGCTTGCGCTTGGCGAAGAGACGTATTTTACGATCAAGCGCTCTACAAGCTCGCTTGGTCGCAGTTCCGCCTCAGCCAATACGAACACAGCATCGACACCTTCATGACGCTGCTCGAATTCAGCGCCGTGGAAGACCGCATCGACCCCGAAGCACTCACCGGCGCGGAACGAGAACGCGCCGAAGATGCTCTCCGCGCCGTGGCCCTTGGTTTTTCCTATCTGGACGGTGCCGAAGCGATAACCCACTACTTCGACACACGCGGCCGCCGCGACGACGAAGACGTCATCTACCGCCAACTGGCAAACCAGTACCTTGCCAAAGAACGGTATAGCGACGCGGCCACCACCTTTCGCGCCTACGTGGAGCAAAACCCGCGCGATCACCGCGCGCCGGGCATGCAACTGCACGTCATCGAAAGCTACCGGCGGGGCAATTTCCCAAGCCGCGTGCTGGCAGCCAAACGCGAGTTCGTCGAGTTATTCGACTTCGACAGTCCGTTTTGGGACGGCCGCGAAGCGGCCGACTACCCGGGCGTTGTCAAACAGCTCGAAGGCAGCCTGACCGACCTTGCTCGGCATCACCATGCGGCCTATCAGCGACACGGGGAGGAGCAACACTTCGAACTGGCCGTCCAGTGGTATCGCCATTACCTGAAACACTTCGACGGTACGCCCCCTGCGCAGGCCATGCATTTTCTGCTCGCAGAATTACTCTTCGAACACGAAGACTATGCACAAGCAGTCGTTCACTACGAACACAGCGCCTACGCTTTCGAAGCGGACGAGAACGCCTCTACCGCAGGGTATGCCGCACTGCTGGCCTATCATCGGCATGGCCGCGACCTTGACGGCGACGCCGCCGAAGCCTGGGAGCGTCGCGAACTCGACAGCGCCGGGCGCTTCAGCCAGCGCTTCCCCGACCACCCGCAAACCCCAAACGTTCTCGCTCGGGTTATCGACCGCCGGTTTCAGCTCGGCGATCACGACATCGCCGACGCCGCCGCTCGGCGGCTGCTTGAGCACTACCCCGATACCGCCCCGCGCCTACAACTTACCGCCTGGAGCGTCTTAGGACACATTCGCTTCGAGCGCCAAGCCTACCCTGCGGCAGAAACCGCCTACGAAGAAGCACTCGCCTTACCCGAACTCCCTAGCGAGCGAGCGGCACCGTTGCAAGAAGCACTGGCTGCAACCATCTACCGCCATGCCGAGCAACTGCGAGAGGAAGGTGAAGTGACCGCCGCGGTAGAAGAGTTTCTTCGAGTACCCGAGAGCGAGGTACAGGCAATCGCCGAGTACGACGCCGCCTCGCTGCTACTGAGCCATCAACGCTGGGAGCAAGCTGCCGAAGTACTCGATCGATTCCGCACTCAGCGACCCGATCACGAACTGACGCCGGAAGTCAGCCGACGCTTGGCCGTCGCCTACCGCGAGGCCGGCGCTGCCGGCCTCGCCGCAGCGGAATTCAGCCGGATAGCCAACGCCAGCGATGACGAGGACATCCGCCAAGACGCATTACAGGAAGCTGGCGAACTGTACCGGGAAGCCGGCGATTACGAGAAGGAACAAGCCGCTTTAGTCGCCTATGTCGACGCTTTTCCAGCACCGCTGGATCAAAACCTCGAAGCCCGCCGGCGCCTTATCGAATTGTACGCAGCGGATAACGACGCTCGCCAAGTCCGAGCGCAGCGCGAGGCGATTATCGCCGCCGACCGCGATGCCGGAGAACAGCGCACGCCCCGAAGCCGCTATCTCGCCGCCCATGCCCGCCTGGCGCTTGCCGACGAAGCTCGCGCCGCGTTCATGGCGATAGAACTAAGCAACCCGCTAGAGAGCAGCTTAGCGCGCAAGGAGCAACGGATGGAAGAAGCCTTGGCCGCCTACGAACAAGCAGCCGATTATCGCGTCGCTCAAGTAACCACCGCCGCCACCTATCGAACCGCGGAAATCTACGCTCACCTGGCCAAGGCGCTTTTGGAGTCCGAACGACCGCCAGGGCTCGATGCCGCAGCACTGGATGAATACGAACTGCTGCTGGAAGAACAGGCCTATCCATTCGAAGAGCAGGCCATTGAGCTGCACGAACTCAATATCGCCCGGACCCGCCGCGGCGTCTTTGACCAATGGGTGCGCCAAAGCTACGACGCGCTGGCGCAACTCATGCCCGCCCGTTACCGCAAACCGGAAAGGAGCGTGCATGTCATCGAAACCCTGGATTAAGACCATGGTCGTCTGCGCCGTACTGGCGCTGGTCGGTTGCGCTCACATGCCCGGCAGCGGCGTACCGGAAGAAGAATTCGGCCGTGCCGTAGCGCTGCTGCAAGACGAGCGTTACGAAGACGCCGTGGCCGTGCTGGAACCGCTAGCCGAACGCCGCCCGGACAATGCCAGCGTGGGTATCAACCTGGCTATCGCACACCGAGAGCTGGGCGACGACGAAGCCGCCAAGAAACGGCTCGAAAAAGTCCTTGCCCGCAACCCCGAACACCCGGAAGCCCACAATTTATACGCTATTCAGCTCCGGCGCCTGGGCCAATTCGACGATGCCCGAACCGCCTATCAGCGGGTCTTGGAACTGGCGCCGGAGCACCGACATGCCCATCTGAATCTAGCCATTCTTTGCGACATTTACTTGCACGATTTGGAATGTGCGCAGACCTACTATGACCGTTATCTGACCCTATCTAACAAAGAAGATAACGAAGTTCTTCGTTGGGTCGCCGATCTGGAACGGCGACGTTCGGGAGGGAAACCATGAGCGTACAGCGTCTACTGGCCACATTCGTAGCCGGGAGTATCTTGTTTTATTCCGCCGTCCATGCCGACGAGGAGCGCGATCTCGACGGGATGGCGGTCATCGGCAGCGAAGAACTGCCGAAAGCACTCAACATCGTGCCTTGGCGAGATGCCGAGCTGGGCCAAACGACTGCCCACGTCCGCCACGGGCTTAGCGACAACCCCTTAGAACCGCTGGACCGGGAAGTCTTTCAGCGGGAACTGCAATACCACCAATCGCTATCGGCACCCGACTAAATCCGACGCGCTCGGCATACGACACACGCCAACTACAAGTGCACAGGCATAAGGAGAGCAGGCGGTTATGGAAATCTACAACAGCATCGTGCAGTTCTTTCAACAAGGCGGTGTCTTCATGTACCCCATCATGGTGGTATTGGCACTGGGCCTTGCTATCGCACTCGAGCGCTACATCTACTTAAGCTACGCCGGTGCCCGCAACCGTAGCACCTGGGACCGCGTCATGCCGCTGATTCAGGCCGGCAAATACGACGAAGCACGGGCTTATGCGGAAAACTCCCGCACCGCCATCAGCAAAGTGCTGAGCTACGGACTGAGAAGGCTCGGCATCAGCCGCAAGCGCGACGACATCGAAATGGCGATGGAAGAAGGTTTGATGGAGGTGGTGCCACGCGTCGAAAAACGTACCCACTACCTCGCCACGCTTGCCAACATCGCCACCCTACTGGGTTTGCTGGGAACTATTATCGGCCTCATCGAAGCCTTTACCGCAGTCGCCAGTGCCAACCCCGCAGAACGCGCGGATATGTTATCGGCGAGTATTTCGGTGGCGATGAACACGACCGCCTTCGGCCTGATGGTCGGCATTCCGCTGCTGCTGATTCACGCCGTCCTACAAACAAAGAGCACACAGCTGGTCGACAGTTTAGAGATGGCGTCCGTCAAAGTCCTGAACCTCATTAACGGCGCGCAACCGCAACCGCAAACGCAGGAGGCTTTGGCGTGAAACGGTATCGGGCGCGCCGAGCTCGGCACCAGGAGGCCGCCGAACTCAATGTCACCGCGTTTATGAACCTGATGGTGGTATTGGTGCCGTTCCTGTTGATTCTCGCGGTGTTCTCGCGCATCACGGTTCACGAGCTCAACCTGCCGGGTAGCGGCGTTGCCGACGACGACCCGCCGCAGTTGCAGCTAGAGGTGGTGGTGCGCGCCGACCGTGTGGTGATAAGCGATCGTCGGCAAGGGGTGCTACAGGAAATCGAAAACCAGGATTCCGGTTACGATATCGAACGCTTGGCCGAGGCCTTAGTCAGCATCAAAACGCAAGCGCCGGAAGTCGACCGCGCAACCATCCTGCTGGAGCCTGAGATCGACTACCAAAGCTTAATTACGGTCATGGACACCGTTCGCGGCACCGCTCCCCACGGCTCCGAGGAGCAACTATACGAAGCCTTATTCCCACGAGTTTCCATCGGTGACGCCCCGGCGGGTGATGGAGGACCGGAAACATGAGCCTATGGCAACGCAACCGGCGCGGCCAACCGAAAGTTAATAAAGCCCGCCGCATGCCAAGCTTCAACCTGGTGGCCTTGATGGATATTTTTACCATCCTGGTTTTTTCCTACTGGTCAATTCCGCCGATGTGCAGGAAATCCCCAGTAGCCGCCAAGTCGAACTACCGGAGTCGGTGGCAGAAACGGCTCCGCGCGAGACCGTCATCGTTCACGTTGCGGCCGACGAAATTCTCGTCCAAGACCGACCGCTCGCCTCTACCGACGGGATACGCGAAGGGTCTGAGCTGATTATCGAGCCATTACGCGATGCACTCAGTAGTCAGCTAAACAACCTGCCCCCGGCGGCAAGGCAACAGGCGGAGGTAACCATACTGGGCGACCGCAGCATTCCCTACGATGTGTTACGACGCGTTATGGCCACTTGCACGGAGGCCGGCTTCAGCCAAGTTTCGCTAGCCGTCACGCAAACGGCACCGGAAGGAGGTGACAGCTTATGAGTACGACGTTAAACACGTCGTCCCCCATCCCGCCTCTACCTTGGTCACGGACGCCGGAGGAAGACCGTCAGTTTCGACGTATCCTACTGGTTAGTTTATTCCTATTCTTGATCGTAGGATTAACTGTTCCGTGGTTGCCGGTCATGCAACCGGAACCGGATGAAGTCGCCGACGAACCCCGGCCGATCGAAAGCTTGGTGTTAGCGCCTCGCGAAGAACAGCCGGAGCCTGCCGTCACGCCACCGGAGGAGCGGGCCGAACCCGAGCCGCAACCACAGCCGCCCACGGTGGCGGAAGAAACGCCGGCGGAACCGGCCGAACCCGAACCGGCACCGGCTCCCGCGGAGCCGAGCGCACGCGAGCGGGCGGAAGACTCCGGGCTGCTCGCCCTACGCGATCGGCTTGACAACATGCGCGGCAGCGCACCCTCGGCAAGCCTCGGCGAGGACGAACTCTCCGGCGAAGGCGCCGAAGCCAGCGAGCGCGAACGCCGTTTGGCCACCGCCGATGTCGAGGAAGGCAGCGGCGGCATCGACAGTTCGGCCGTCACCCAGGAAACCGGCGGCTCCGACGAGCTGGCAGGCCGTACCACTGCTCAGGTTGACAGCCCGGTAGGCGAGCGTGGCGGCGAACGCGCCGGCCGTACCCGCGATCATCAGCGCACCCGCACGGACGAGGAAATACAGCTTGTTTTCGACCGCAACAAAAGCGGCTTCTATGCCCTTTATAACCGCGCGCTCCGCGAAGACCCGACCTTGCAAGGCAAGCTCGTGGTCCGCCTGACCATCGCCCCTTCGGGGGAAGTAACGGCGGCGGAAGTCGTCTCCAGCGAATTGCAGGACTCCGAGCTGGAACAACGCCTGCTCGCCCGCATCCGCCAGCTCGACTTCGGCGCTAAAGATGTCGAACAAATCAGTATCAACTACCCGATCGATTTCTTCCCATCGTAAGGAACGCAGCACGATGGCTCACCCCCTCTCATCGAGTGCAAAAGCCGAGCGCGGCGTACCGCGTCCTACCCGCTCGGCCTATACCAGCACCCGCACAGGGGTAACACCGCTTTGCAACCGAGTCTTATCACTCCTTCCTACGAGGGGCCAGGAAACGGTGTGCTGCCCTCATCTGCATCAGTGTTTTCTTATTCAAGGCAAAGCCCCATATAAGCAGAGGTTTACTTCGCTTCGGCCGCGACAGCGATTGCCCGGGAGGGGTCATGAGTCAGAACGATTACCACCTACTGCAAACGCTCACCCAACAGGGCTTCCACCCCCCGCAAGCCTGGTTAGGCTATGCCCGTACCCACGGCATTCGCCCAGTGCCGGCCAAGAAGCTAACGCAGTGTCCGCATTGCGGTTCGCGCCACCAACACAAAATCGGGCAATACGTCTACTTCAGCCATTTAGTGAAATTAAATCAGTGCGGCAACTGCTTTCTACTCTACAGCGACACGCGCTTTCCCAATGAAATCATCGACCAGCACTTCGAACTCAATTACAAAGACGAAGCCTACTTCCTCCATCAACGGCGGCAGATCTTTCGCCAGATTGCGGATTTGGTGAGTTCGGCAGCGCCCTTGAAAGGCCGCATTTTGGACGTGGGCGGTGCGAAGGGACACCTCATGGCGGTCGTACAACGACAGCGCCCAGATTTGCAAATTACCGTAAATGACTTATCTAACGACGCCTGTGCCAGTGCCGCCGCGCACTTCGGCTTTGAGACGATCTGCGGCGGCTTAAGCTCGCTCGACGACGTCGTCCAGACGTTCGACGTCGTCGTCATGAGCGACGTTATCTATTATGAAGCCGATGTCCAAGCGCTGTGGCGCTTACTGCCGTCCTTAGTCGCCCCCGGCGGAACGCTGATTATCCGAATTCCCAATAAGCTCCTTCCCATCAAACTTTGGCAACGACTAAGCCGTCGTTTAGCGCCGCACAAAATCGATACGCGAGATCGCATTCCGCTCTTTAACCCCGAGCACCTGTTTATCTTTCCACCCCATTTTCTCGCGCAGCAGCTGCACCTAATCGGATTCCAGGCGATACAACGACTCCCCTCGCGCCCGCTGACAAAGCCCGGCGGCAAAGAAGTCGTACAACCGTTACTGCACACAGCCGCGCGCCTTGTCCATTCAGTGAGCAAAGGGCGATTGGTTATTAGCCCCTCGCTGCTGTTGATAGCAAACCGCAGCCAAGCTGACGACGCCGCACAGACACCGCACCTGAAGGCCGCCGGCGCTTAAAGTTTCAGATCGCGCGGCCACGCAACCAGCTCGTTGTGATCGGTAGTATCGATCGCCGACGGCCCGACCTGGCGCGTGTTCCAGGCATAATTTAATTTCGCATAGACAGTAGGCATTAACGCTTCCATTAACGTCGCGGCCTCGTCCGGCGCGTCCTCGATCTCATCGATCGTTTCCGCCAACGCCGCCAACGCATCTTGTAAAGTCACTAGATTCCACTCGGCATCCATTAATCTCGATCCTCAACTACAATGATGTCTGTTGTCGTCTCCGGCAGGCCACCCTTTTGGGCCCGCGCTTATTCTTGTCTTGTAACGCCATCGCGATAAAGTATCTATGGCCGCCGTTGATAAGCCGATAAAAAGATAATCTCATAGCCCGCATAGTCGAATAAAACATCGAAGGGTATGACCGTTCGGTCTACTTCGGGTACCATGGCAGGCTTTCGCGGCCGCGGCGAGGGGCTCCCGTTTTGCGGTAAGCGACCCAACGCTTTGTTTTAACAATTGAAGTATTGCAGTCAGAGAGGCAGTCAGACATGACAGAACGTGTTCAGGTTGGTGGCCTACAGGTTGCGAAAAACCTGTACGACTTGGTTGCTCAGGAGGCGGCACCCGGCACAGGGATCGAACCGGATGCGTTCTGGGCATCCCTAGAAGCTATCGTCAACGACCTCGGACCGAAAAATAAGGCCCTACTTCAGAAGCGTGACGAAATCCAGGCCACGATCGATGCCTGGCACCGGGAGCGCAAAGGTCAACCGCACGATGCAGCCGCTTATAAGCAATTCCTGACCGACATCGGTTATTTGCTACCGGAAGGCGAGGATTTCCAGATCACGACGGAAAACGTCGATCCGGAAATCTCCACCATCGCCGGCCCGCAATTGGTCGTGCCGGTTATGAACGCTCGGTATGCCCTCAACGCCGCGAACGCCCGCTGGGGCAGCTTGTACGACGCGCTCTACGGAACCGATGTCATTCCGGAAACCGACGGCGCCGCGAAAGGCCCCGGCTACAACCCTGTACGCGGGGCGAAAGTCGTCGAGTACGCTGCCAAGCTGCTCGATGAGTCCGCTCCCTTAGCGCAAGGCTCGCATAAAGACGCCACCGCCTACGCCGTACGCGACGGCAAGCTCGTCGTCAGCCTAAACGACGGCTCCGAGACGGGACCCAAAGATCCCGCCCAGTTTGCAGGTTACAGCGGCTCTGCCGACGCCCCGGTCGGCATCCTGCTGCGCAACAACAACCTGCACCTGGAAATCCAGATCGACAAATCCAGCCCGATCGGCCAGGATCACGCTGCCGGCGTTAAAGACGTCTTGCTCGAATCCGCCGTCACCGCTATTCAAGACTGCGAAGACTCCGTCGCCGCCGTCGATGCCGAAGACAAAGCGCTGGTGTATCGCAACTGGCTCGGCCTGATGAAGGGCGACCTGGCGGCCAGCTTCGATAAAGGCGGCCGTACCGTCTCGCGTAATCTTAATGCCGATCGCGAGTACACCGGCGCCGATGGCGGTCAGGTCCGCCTGCCCGGCCGCAGCCTACTGCTGGTCCGCAACGTTGGCCACCTGATGACCAATCCGGCCGTGCTGGTTAACGGCGAAGAAATCCCGGAAGGCATTCTCGACGGCATGGTCACCGTGCTGATCGCGATGCACGACCTACAGAAAGACGCCAACGCCCCGATTCGCAACAGCCGCAAGGGCAGCGTCTACATCGTTAAGCCGAAGATGCACGGCCCGGAAGAAGTCGCCTTCGCCTGCGAGCTCTTCTCGCGGGTGGAAGACGCGCTGGGGCTTACGCGCAACACGCTCAAGATCGGCATCATGGACGAAGAGCGCCGCACCACGGTCAACCTCAAAGAGTGTATCCGGGTTGCGAAAGATCGTGTGATTTTCATCAATACCGGCTTCCTCGACCGCACCGGCGACGAAATCCACACCTCCATGGAAGCCGGCCCGATGATTCGCAAAGAAGCGATGAAGGGTCAGCCCTGGATTCAGGCCTACGAGAACTGGAACGTCGACATCGGCCTGCGCGCCGGCTTCAAGGGCCGCGCTCAGATTGGCAAAGGCATGTGGCCGAAGCCGGACGAAATGAAGCAGATGATGGAAACCAAGCAGGGGCACCCGCTGGCCGGTGCTAACTGTGCCTGGGTACCGTCGCCGACGGCCGCGACGCTGCATGCTATGCACTATCATCAAATCAATGTACAGGCACGCCAAGACGAGCTCGCTAGCCGCGAACGCGCCAGCCTGGACGACATCCTCACCATTCCGCTGCTGGGCGACGAGCGCCCCTCGGCTGAGGAAATCCAACAGGAGCTGGACAACAACGCCCAGGGCATTCTCGGCTACGTAGTACGCTGGATCGACCAAGGCGTGGGCTGCTCCAAGGTGCCCGACATTAACGACGTCGGCCTGATGGAAGACCGCGCCACGCTGCGTATCTCCAGCCAGCACATCGCCAATTGGCTGTACCACGGTATCTGCTCGGAAGAGCAAGTCATGGCAACCATGAAGCGGATGGCCGAAGTGGTGGACCGCCAGAACGAAGCCGACCCGCTGTACCGGCCGATGGCGCCGAACTTTGGCGACAGCGTAGCCTTCCAGGCTGCCTGCGACTTAGTATTCAAAGGGCGCGAGCAACCGAGCGGCTACACCGAGCCAGTCCTACACGCACGGCGGCGCGAGCTGAAAGCGAAGCTCGGCGGCTAAAAGCCTACGACTCAGGCCCGCGAACGCCTAAGCGACAAAACGGAAGGAGGCCCTGTATTCACCGGGCCTCTTTTTTTGGTTCATTTCGGTTTGGCGGGGGCCTGCCCAGGAGGGCGAAACAGGACGCTATATACCACGACAGGCAATAGCGAGCCCATAAACACAATCCCACCAAAGCACAACGAACCTTTTTTGCGCACTGTATGGCCTCATCACAAATAATGCTATGAGAACGTCCGCCAACGCACCCGCGCAAGAAGCGCTGCTAAACAACATCACTGCCGCCTTGTCGCTTTCGATCTGGATTCTCGACAGCGATGGACGCTTTGTTGAACAGGTCGGCAAAAGCAACGCCGAGGTAGATCCTTTTACTCGCTCCCCACAGGGGCAGCGCCTTGATCAACTATTGCCGCGAGAGACCGTAGCCGAGGGCTCCGCCGCCCTCAGGGCTGCACTGATCGACGGCGCGACGCAAACCCTCTCCTACCGTCGCCCTGCGGACGATACCAAGCCGGAGCGCTGGTTCGAGCTGCAACTTACGCCCTTGCCTCCCACTACCGACACCCGAGCACCTCGCCTTAGTTGCCTGATACGCGATGTCTCAGGTTACAAATCGTTGCAAAACGACCTGGAGGCTGCCCGGGTTCTAGATCCGCTCACCGGCGTCCATAACCAACGCCACTTCATGAGTGTGCTGGATGCGGAGATCAAACGCCAGGAACGCTACAAGGAGCCCGTATCGCTCCTACTACTGGAGGTCGAACACTTCGAAGCCTTTCGCGAGGCCTACGGCGAGGAGACAGTTAATAGCTGCTTACAGGAAGTTGCACGCCTGATCCGGCAACAACTTCGGCATAGCGATATCCTAGCGCGTCTGGAAGAGGCCGAATTCGGCATTCTACTTATTAATACCCCGCTAGGATTGGCTAAGGAAGTGGCCGAACGCGTGCGCCGCCGTATAGCGCGAACGCCGGTAACCCTCCGCAACAAAACCCTACGCCTTACCGTCACCGGCGGCGTCACGGCCCATCGAGAAGGCGACTCGGCGTCATCCTTACTTTGGCGCACGGAAGAAGCCTTATTTCACAGCGAAACAGAGGGACGCAGCGGCATCCGGGTTACGTGACAAAAGTGGCGCATAAGTTCGTTTTTTATCTTTAAGAAAATCACGCGACAAAAACACAAAATGCCGCAAAACACTTGCCGCTATTTAGTGCTAGCCTTAAAGGAGACACTAATTTATTCCTTAGGATCTCTGCGAGACCTGAGGCGTGTCGTGGCAAGGCATTGCTCGCCGGTAACGGCCGTGTCGTCCTAGGCAAAAGCGACAACACCGGCACGGTGCGCCTCAGGCCCGCCCGAAAGGGCCGCGAGGAATAAATCAGTGTTCCACTAAACGATTCTCTTATAACGACAGGAGGGGGAAGCCCCCTTGAACAACCGGCGCTACCAATTAAGCTGCCCACCTACCAAAGGCACAAGAGGGCTACTCGGGCCGGCTTAATCGAAGTAACTCGCCGACGCAGACACGAGTGACGTGACCCATTCGTAGGGGGCCAGTCGCCATGCCAGTAGGCACGACGGCCTAGCAAAAGGGGGGAAACCCAACGCATGGGAAAAAAATAACAGAACAAACAAACTATAAGCACTACAACGGTACAGCGTTCCGCTTGGCAGCAGCGTTTCTCGCGATAGCGCTCGTCTGGATTTTCGCTTCGGATTGGGCGTTAGCGTATTTCATCGACGACCCGGCACTCATGACGAAAGCGCAGAACCTAAAGGGCGGCAGCTTTGTCATCGTTACCGGGATGATGGTGTTCTTCTTATCCCGCAATGCCTTACGCAAGCGCGATCAGCAACTAGCGTTCCTCGAAAGCGAGCGCAAACGCTTTCAAGTAACGTTCGACGATGCGCCGGTAGGCATCTCCCACATGACACTGGACCTTCGCTATACCTGGGTCAACCGGGCCCAACTCGCCCTAACCCCACTAGACATCGATGCCCTAGAGCAACACGGGCCGGAAGAAGTCACCCACCCGCTGGATTGGGAGCGCGAACTGCCGGAGCTGGAGCAACTTCGCCGTGGCGAAATCAATCACTATTCGATCGAAAACGCCTCCTACGCCGGAGCGGTCGCTACGCCTGGTGCTGGGTACGACGATCTCTGATTCGCACGCCGGACGGCCAACCCTCCTTCATCCTTACGGTAACAACCGATATCTCCGGCCGTCGTCGCACCCAAGAGGCCCTCCAGCAAGCAGCCAATACCCTCGCCAATCTGCAAGAAGCCGTGCTGGTCACCGACGGTAACGGCACCATACTGCGCGTTAATCCCGCATTCAGCCGCACCACCGGCTTCGGTCTTGACGAACTGAGTCCGAAATCTTGGCGGCATTTGCTCGATACCACCTATACCGATCGCGAAACCCTAAGAGAAGTCTTGCGTGCACGCAAAGGCAACCAATACTGGCGCGGCGAGCTGTGGTGCCGACGCAAAGACCAAGCCTCCTTCCCCGCCTTGGTCAGCCTATCCACCTATCACGACCCGCTGATCTCCGAAGCGCGCTACATCATCGTCTTCAGCGACATCAGCCACTACAAACAGGCCCAAGCGAAACTGGCTTTTCTGTCCAAGCATGACCCACTCACCGGCCTGAGCAACCGGGATCAGTTCCGCTTCGTGCTCAGTCACCGCCTGGACACCGGCAACCCGAGCAACCTCTGGATCTACTGCATCGGCCTGGATCGTTTCAAATCGATCAACAGCTCGCTAGGGGACGATGCCGGCGACCAGATTCTCCAACAAGTCGGCAAACGCCTGCTAACCTTGGTCGGAGTAGAGCACTTAGCTCGGCTAGGTAACGACGAATTCGCCGTACTTACCGAAGCGCTGGAAGATGCCGAGGAACAGGCCTCGCATTTTGCCATGCAGCTGCAATCGATACTTGCCGAACCCTATGAAATCGACGGCCGCCCCTTGTTCCTAACCGCCGGGGTCGGGGTTGCCCACTACCCTGACGACGGCGCCCAAGCCGACGACTTGCTGCAGGCCGCACAAGCGGCCATGGCGCAGGCCAAACAGTCAGGCCGGCAAGGGCTAAAGTTCTTCTCCGCCGAGCTAACGCAGGAAGCCCGAAGCCACATCGATATGATCGGGCATCTGCGCGGTGCCCGCGAACGTGGCGAATTCACCCTCTTCTATCAACCTCGGCTTGCCGACGGCTCCGACCAACTCGCGGTTGAGGCTCTGATTCGCTGGCAATCGCCGGAACTAGGCTGGGTGTCTCCCGGCGAGTTCATACCGCTCGCCGAAGATACCGGCTTAATTGGCGATATCGGTCGCTGGGTATTACATGAAGCCTGTCGCCAAGGCGCGTATTGGAACGATCATAGCTTACCGGTTCGGATCAGTATCAATCTATCGGTCGAGCAGCTACGCCATGCCGATATCGTCGACGATGTGTGCCAAGCCTTAGAAGCTTCCGCCCTGCCCCCGGAACTGTTAGAACTGGAAATCACCGAAACCATGATGGCGGCCGATCCGGAAGCCATTATCACCCTGCTGCGAGCATTAAAAAACTTAGGCGTAAGTCTCGCTGTCGACGACTTCGGCACCGGCTATTCTTCAATGAACTATCTCAAGCGCTTCCCGCTCGATTACTTAAAGATCGACCGCTCGTTCATAGAAGGTATTCCTGCCGACCCCGACGATTGTGCGATCATTCGCGCCATTGTCGCCCTCGCGCAGGGGCTGAAAGTACGCACCGTCGCCGAAGGCGTAGAAACGCCGGATCAACTCGCCTATCTGCGCGCGCTCGGCGTGGATGAGATCCAAGGTTTTCTCATCGCTCGACCGGCACCGGCCGACGACACAGAAACCTTTCTTCGCTCCCGCGAACCGCAGGCCCACAGCAACTAGTGGTCGATCGCCTTTCGCCTTGCCGGTTCGGCGGGCCGGAGAACGCAGCAACAAAAAACCGCCGCCTGGCACCCATAGCCAAACGACGGTTCTGCGCGCAAGCGGACAAGGAGCCTGAGCGACTACTTCTTAGCCGCCCACTCCTGCTCCTGCAAAGCACGCCACATCAACTTTCCGGTGGGCGATTTCGGCAGCTCGTCGACGATCTCCACGATCTCCGGCACCTTGTAGGCCGCCATTTCCGACTTACACCAGTCGACGATATCCTGCTCGGACACGTTCTCCCGCTCATCCGCCCGCAGAACGACACAGGCCTTCACCGTCTCGCCGCGCCGCGGATGCGGGCTGGAGATCACACACACCTCTTGAATGGAGGGGTGGCGATACATCAACGACTCCACTTCCGACGGCCACACCTTGTAGCCGGACACATTCACCATCCGCTTCACGCGATCGACCAGGAAGAAATAGCCATCCTCGTCGTAATAACCGAGGTCGCCGGTACGGAAAAAGCGCTTACCGTCGAATTGAACGAAAGCCGCTTCGGTTTCTTCCGGACGGTTCCAGTAGCCTTTGAACACACCCGGCCCGCTGATGATGATCTCGCCGGTCTCGCCAGGCTCAAGCTCCTTGAGCGTATCCAGGTCCACCACTCGCGTATCGACGTTGGGGATGGGCACACCCAGACATTGCGGCTTGGGCTTATCCCGAGGATTAATTAAGGTCGACGCCATCGTCTCCGACAAGCCATAACCCTCGATGTAGTCGAGCCCCGTCAATTGCTTGAGCTTGGCACCGATTGCCTCCGGCATAGCCGCACCGCCGCCGCTGATACTGTTCAAACTGCTGAGGTCGTAGTTCGCAATGTCGGGGTCGGCCAGCAAATCGATCGCCATAGTAACGATATTACGCCAGCTGGTGACTTTATAGCGCTGGATCAACTCGGCCGCGACACGACGATCCCAACGCGTCATCAGCACCATCAGGCCACCGTTGTAAATCGCCGAGTTCATGGACGTCTGCATACCCGTCACATGGAAAAACGGCAAGGTCGCTAAGGTCACCGATTCCGAAGTACTCGGCAACCACACCAAGCCGGCCACAATCGGCGCCATCACCGAGCGGTGGGTGTGAGCACAACCTTTAGGCGCGCCCGTCGTTCCCGAGCTATAGGGGAATACCGCATAATCTTCCGGCTCGGCCAAATGCGGCCCCGGCCGATGGCCGGCTGCCAAACAATCGGTCCAGGCGTGTACGCCTGCCTGCGTAATCGACTTCGCCGGCATGGCTACTTCGGCCGGCAAGTTGAGATCGGTCTCTTTGCGCACATACTCGCTGTACGCCGTCACGATGGCGTGCTTTAACGCCTCGCTACCGACCAGCGGCGACAATTGCGGGAATAACTCCTGCCCGCAAATGCAGACCGTAGCCCCCGTGTCCTTCAGATAGTGCTCAAGCTCGGCCGTCCGGTTCATCGGATTAACCGGCACCACCACCGCATCGGCGCGCAGAATCGCGTAATAGGCGATCACATACTGTGGCGAGTTCTGCATATAAAGCAGCACACGCTCGCCCCGAGCGACCCCCAGATGCTGTAAGTAACCTGCCAGCGCCTCGACCTCGCTATGCAGCTCACCGTAAGTCATCGTCGAGTCGTAATAGACGATGGCATCCTTACTCGGATAGCGGAGCGCAGTAATCTGGAGGTTGGTGTAGACGCTGGTCTCCGGCACCGTCAGGCTCCGGGGAGCGTATTCCGGCCAAACCTTATAGTGACGATCGAACATGAGCCTCTTTCTTCTCCTCGGTTTTCGTTCGACTTAAAGGCCGCCTGCTAGCTCGATTGAAGGCAACTAACCGACCGGTCGTCTGAATATATTGCCAGCGCAGCAGCGCCGGCACATACCCCTTTCCAAAACTCAGCATCAGGCAACCACGGAGAGCCGATTCAGTGCATCCAGACGTGGCCAATGGACGATATCCAGCCCGTCGCCGGCGCGCATACAAGATCGCACTTGACCTGCTGCGCGTCAATATAATGAAACCTAATTTCACATAATGAAACGGTAAAACGCCCTTTTACAATAATTCATAGCATGCTAATGAACTTCAATATTGCGCACATACCAAATTTTCTGTACTTTCTGTCTTGACTGAAATCAATGACAGAGGTGGTTCGATGGAACTCCCGCCGCTAAAGCAAGCCTTCGTACTGCACTTTGGGGAAATGGGCAGCCGCTGGGGTATCAACCGCACGGTTGGTCAGATCTACGCCCTGCTCTTCCTCTCCGACCGCCCCCTCAACGCCGAAGAGATCACGGCCACCCTGGGCGTCTCTCGTTCTAACGTTAGCATGGGTTTGAAGGAGTTAGACGCTTGGCGTCTCGTCCACCGCCGCCACCTGCCGGATGACCGCCGCGAGTACTTCGAAGCCCCCGACGACATCTGGAAAATCCTGCGCACGCTGGCCGAGGAACGACGCAAACGGGAGATCGACCCCACCCTGTCTATGCTGCGCGATGTATTGATGGAGTCGCCCACCACCGCCGAAGAACGCCACGCCCAAGCAAAGATGCGCGAGATGCACGACCTCATCGAGCTCGTCACCCGCTGGTCGGACGACGTCTTCCGTCTCGACAACGACAGCTTGCAGCAGCTACTCAGTCTCGGCGCCAAAGTCTCCCGCCTGCTGGAGATGAAGAACAAAGTGACGAACATCGCCAGCGGCAAATGGCGCCGCGAAGAAAACGGCAACGATAACGCCACCGACGACTAAACACCGTCAGCGCCGCAGCCGCGGCGCTCCCCAATAGCCGATAGGATCTGCGAGGAGTCGATATGCTGGACGCCCTCTTGTTAGCGCGTATCCAATTCGCGGCTAACATCACTTTTCACATTCTGTTCCCCACCATCACCATCGCGCTGGCGTGGTTGCTGCTGTTTTTCAAGCTGCGCTTCAACGCCACCGGAGACGAGAAGTGGATGGAGAACTACCGCTTCTGGGTGAAAATTTTCGCGGTGAGCTTCGCGCTGGGCGTGGTCAGCGGAATCACCATGTCGTTCCAGTTCGGCACCAACTGGCCCGGCTTCATGGAAACCGTCGGCAACATTGCCGGCCCGCTACTGTCGTTCGAGATTCTCTCTGCCTTCTTCTTCGAAGCGACCTTCCTCGCCATTATGCTGTTCGGCTACGGCCGTGTTTCCAACCGCGTTCATACTGTCTCCACGCTGATTGTCGCCATCGGCACGACCTTATCGGCGTTCTGGATCATGGTGCTCAGCGCCTGGATGCACGTGCCGGTCGGCTTCGAGATGATCGACGGCCAAGCCCACCCCACCAGCTGGCTGGAAATCGTCTTCAACCCTTCGCTGGGTTATCGTCTCACGCACATGCTAATTGCCTCCGGACTCACCGCCGCTTTCCTCATCGCCGGCATATCGGCCTATCGTTGGCTGCGCGGCGATCGCACTCAGGGCGTTAACGCCGGCCTTAAGACCGGCGTTTTCCTCGCCGCCGCACTGATCCCCGTGCAGATCTTCGTCGGCGACCTGCACGGCTTACACACCATGGAACATCAACCGGCCAAAGTCGCCGCCATCGAGGGCGTCTGGGAAACCCAGCGCGGCGCCCCCTTGCTACTGTTCGCACTGCCTGACGAAGAAGCGCGCGAAAACCGCTTCCCCATCGGCATACCCTACGGGGCAAGCCTCATCCTCAAGCACGACCCGCACGGCGAGATCCTCGGTCTCAACGAGTTCGAAGGCGAACACCCGCCGGTCGCGCCCGTGTTCTGGAGCTTCCGCATCATGGTCGGGGTCGGCCTGCTCATGCTCATCGTCGCCTGGACGGCGGCCTGGCAGCTCTGGCGCCGCGGCGACGTTAGCCGCCGTATGGCACAAGTACTGCTCGGCATGACCTTCTCCGGCTGGGTTGCCACCGTCGCCGGTTGGTACGTCACCGAAATCGGCCGCCAGCCGTGGCTAGTACAAGGCGTGCTCACCACGGCCGACGCCGCCGGCCCCGTACCCGCGGGAATGATCGGCACCACACTTGCCATGTACCTCACGCTGTACGCGGTACTGCTAACCGTCTACATCGGCGTCATCTTCCACCTCGCCCGCAAAGGCGCTCCGGCCGCCACAACGCGCGACACCGACGCCGCCGACGGCAATGCCGTCCCCTCGCAGGCCTAAGACGTAAGGAGTTAACCCATGGATTTTCCAGCCACCAGTGAATGGCTACCGGTCGCCTTCCTCCTACTGCTTGGCGTCTCGGTCTTGATATACGTGATCTTGGACGGTTTCGACCTCGGCGTCGGCATGCTGCTCGGGCAAACGCCCGACGACCACGAGAAGGACCTGATGGTCGCATCGATCGGCCCGTTCTGGGACGCTAACGAAACCTGGCTGGTGCTTGCCGTCGGCATTGTGCTGGTCGCCTTTCCCATGGCCCAAGGCGAGATCCTCACCGCGCTCTACCTGCCCGTCGCAATCATGCTCGGCGGGTTGATCTTGCGCGGAGTCGCCTTCGACTTCCGGGTTAAAGTACCGGCTGAGCGTAAATGGCGCTGGAACCTCGCCTTCACCGTCGGCTCCTGGATCGCCGCCCTGGCGCAAGGCTACATGCTCGGCCGTTACGTCATGGGATTGGAGTCCTCGCTACGGGCGGAGCTGTTCGCTGCCGGCACCGCAGTCTGCGTGGCCGCTGCCTACCGCTTTATCGGCGCCGCCTGGTTAATCTATAAAACCCACGGGGGCTTACAACAAAAGTCCCTCACCTGGGCGCGCCAGAGCCTGTTACTCACCGGCATCGGCCTGATTGCCGTGTCGGTGGGTACGCCGCTGTTCAGCCAGCACGTCTTCGATGTCTGGTTCAGCCTGCCGAACCTATTCTTGCTCGCTCCGATTCCGATCATGACCTTCACCCTGGTCGGCGTGCTGCTGGTACTGTTACGGAAAATGCCGTTCCGCCGCGACGCCTATGCCTGGCTGCCCTTCGCCGGCGCGGTAGCGATCTTCGTGCTCGCCTTCCACGGTTTAGCGTTCAGCTTCTACCCCTACATCGTGCTGGACCAAATGACCATCTGGGAGGCCGCCGCCGCACCCGGCTCGCTGATGCTGATCTTCATCGGCGCCATGATCCAATTGCCGATTCTCGCGGCCTGCACCCTTTTCGTGCATCGCGTGTTTGGAGGCAAGGCAACCAAGCTGGAATATTACTAAGCTTAGCGGGGGTGGGGTTGTAGGCGGCGACAGGGCTTGGGGGGCATGGGTTACCGTGTGACAGGGGCGCCGCCTAGGGGAATGTTGGGTCGCCAGACCCAACACCACCCGAGCACAGTCTCCCAGGCTTGTTTGGCGCCAGCGTGATACGCCGACCTTTTCTACCAGCTATACCCCTTGCGGCCAGTTTTCACCTGTCCGCCCTTCTCTCGCTTAAACCCGTATAGCGCTTTCGGTTCGGTAGGATAAACGCAAAGAGCTTGATGATGATCAAGGCAGGCAGGAAGACCTAGGCGCGACTATTGTTCACTGATTTCAGAAACCTCTGAAATTACATTCCGGGCCAATGACACGGTGGAGACTGTAATGAAAGCAATAAAATGCTGCACAGTGAGCGTTTGCGCGCTGGCCTTGAGCGCGGGAGTCGCCCACGCGCAGGATAGCTTAACGGCGGCTATAACGGGCGGCGATGCAACCCTAGACCTACGCTACCGCTTCGAGTTCGTCGATCAGGATGGCCGCGATAACAATGCCGAGGCCTCGACCATCCGCACCCGGTTAGGCTATCGCACCGGCGCCTACCGCGGCGCGACCGGGCTGATCGAGTTCAGCGATACCCGAACACTGCTGGTCGACAATTATGGCTCCGCCGACCGGCCGCCGATTGCCGACCCGGAACTGACGGTGCTCAACCGTGCCTACTTAGAGTACGCCGACCTGCCCGAGAGCACCGCACGCCTAGGCCGACAGCGCATCGCCCTGGACAACATGCGCTGGATCGGCAACGTCGGCTGGCGCCAGCAGGAGCAGACCTTCGATGCCGTCTCCCTGACGACTCGGGCACTCGCCGACACCACCGTCACCTACGCCTACCTATGGCAGCGCAATACGATCACCGGCGCGCGCCAGGATCAGGACAGCCACTTATTGAATGTCAGCTACGGCGGACTGCCCGGCGTCGACCTTACCGGCTACGGCTATTGGCTGGATTTCTCGGACGACGCGCCGGGGCTCTCGACGCAGACGATCGGTATCCGCCTCACCGGCAGCCACGCCCTGGGGAACGGCCTCGCTCTGGGCTATGCGCTGGAGTACGCGAACCAGCAGGATGCCTTCGACAACCCCAACGATATCGACTTCAATTATCTCCTCGCCGAACTCGGCGTGACGGCTACCGGCATCACACTGAAAGGCAGCTATGAGGTGCTGGAGGGGGATGGCACTAACGCATTGCAAACCCCGCTGGCGACCCTGCACGCTCACAACGGCTGGGCCGACCTTTTCCTGACAACGCCCGCTACCGGGTTGGTGGATCGGAGCTTGAGCATCTCGGGAAGTCCGTTGCCGGGGGTGACGCTAGTCGCGGCATACCATGACTATGTTGCCGACGAAGGCAGTGCCTCCTACGGCAACGAGATTAACCTGATGGCTAACTGGCAGCTGCGGCCAGACCTGCTGGTGGGCGCCAAATACGCCAACTACAGCGCCGATGAGTTTGGCGTCGATACGACCAAGGCTTGGGCGTACGCCAACTACTCGTTCTGAACTTACCGATGGCAGGCCTCCGCCCCGGTCTACGCTTGGCCAGGGCGGGGGCATCTACTCGCTACGGATTCATCCTCGCGACCGAAACAACCGGCGCATTGCGTGCGGGGATTGGTGGCAACGCTGTTTGTTAAGGGCGCCGATCAACCGCTACGGCGCTCCCGCTGGGCCGCAGCGGCCTCGCGGATTTTCTCCAGCGTGATTTCCCTAACCGCCTTTTGGCTGGCTCGAATATGCCGAGTCAATTTATCCGCAGCGTCGCGAGCCAACCCCTGCCGTAGCGCGTCGAGTATCTCCGCGTGTTCTGCGTAAGTGGCATCTATTCGATCGCGCCGGGTGAAATCGAGCCTTCGTACGATTCGCAAGCGGTCGGTCACTTCCCGATGTATACGGGTCATCTCGCGGTTGCCGGCGGCGGCTACGAGATCGCAGTGAAAACTCTCGTCCAGCGCACGAACGGTGCTTCCTACGGCCCGCTCGGTGGGATGATCGGGGTTCCAGATGGCTATTAAGGTGCGAACGATAGGCGGCTCCTCGGCCAGGGCGCAGATTTTGTGCATAGCGGCCCGCTCCAGGGTGATCCGTAGGTCGTAGAGTTCTTCCACTTGTTGGAAATCGAACGGCTTGACCTGCCAACCGCTGCGGAAAAGCACGTCTACGTAACCTTCCCGCCGTAATCGGTGTAACGCTTCCCGCACGGGGGTCCGGCTGGCATCCAGGCGCGTACCGACATCGCTTTCGCTGAACTTGTCGCCGGGGATCAGGCGGAACTCGAAAATATCGTCTTTCAGGGCCTCGTAGACCCTGTCGGCTATAGACTCCTTTCTCTTCGTGTTGGTCGCCATCGTCTTCGTTGGCCTTTTTCGTTACGGGTAGCATCTTCCAAACGTTCGGCTGCGGGGCGAGAGAACGCACCAAGCCTCCATCCCTGGAGGCTTGGCGACCGTGCTCTTGCTGGGCCGCCTAGACCTCAATACTCAGCAAAGGCTCTCCCGGCGTTACGGATTTACCCGGCTCCACGTGCAAGGCGCTGACTTTGCCGGCCAGGGTGGCGCTGACCTCAAACTCCATTTTCATCGCCTCGATAATCAGCAACGGATCGCCCTCCGCCACCGTATCCCCCGGCTTCACCAAACATTTCCAGATACTGCCGGCAATCTCCGCGCTTAGCAGCTCCCCGAAACGCTCCAGATCCGAGACATCCGGCTTCGGCGGCTCTTTAGCCAGGCGATCAAGCTCCTCCGCTTCGCTTTCCTTCCACAAGGCCACTTCTTTGGCGTAAGCCGCTTGCTGTATTTCGCGAAACTCGGCGATGGACTCGGCATTGGCATCGAGAAAAGCCTGGTGCGATTTCAGATCGAAGGTTTCTTCCTCGATCTTGATAGCGAGTTTGCCGGCTCGGAACTGGTCGCGCAGCTCCGTCAGCTCAGCCTCGGTGACCGGGTAATAACACACTTGGTCGAAGAACCGCAGCAACCACGGCGCGCCCTCGGCAAACTGCGGATTCTTCAGGTACTTATTCCAGATCGGCAGGGTGCGACCCACCAGTTGGTAGCCGCCCGGAGAATCCATGCCATAGATGCACATGTAAATGCCACCGATGCCCACGGTGCCCTCGGCAGTGTAGGTGCGTGCCGGGTTATATTTGGACGTGAGTAGCCGGTGCCTCGGATCTAGCGGTACTGCGCAGGGGGCACCGAGGTAGACATCGCCCAGACCGAGGACCAGATAACGGGCCGAGAACAGCACCTCCCGCACGTCTTCGCGGCTGGGCAGGCCGTTGATCCGTTGCATGAAATCCACATTGTTAGGTAGCCACGGGGCCCTATCCCGCACCGACTGGCGGTACTTCTCCACAGCATCCAGGGTGGCGCTATCTTCAAACGCCATGGGCAAATGGATTACGCGGCTGCGCACCTTCAACTCCTCGGTGGGCGGCAACCTGGCCTCCAAGTCCAGCAGGTATGTCATTAACGCTTCTTGCGTCAGGATGCGGGGGTCGTAGCGCAGTTGCAGCGAACGCACCCCAGGCGAGAGTTCCTGCAGGCCGTTGGGTTGCACATCGGCAATGGCTTCCATCAGGGCATGGATGCGCATCCGTACGCCCAGGTCCAACACATTGGGGCCGTATTCCAACAGGATGTATTGATCGCCCGCCTGGCGGTAGGTAACTTCCGGCCGGCCGTCGGTTTCCTCAAGGTGGGCAAGAATCGTTGCGGACAAACCGTTGAGCGGCGCAAGATCGGGCGCCACGAGTTCCACTGGGGGCGTCGCCGTCAAGCGCTCGACGGCCAGCTCCTGCCGCTCGGACAGCTTCACCGCAGTGGCGTAGTCGATCGGCACGAAGCGGATGGTATCGCCGGGTTTCACTTGCCCAACTTTCCACAGTTCCGCCTTAGCGATGGTCACCGGACACACAAAGCCGCCGAGGCTAGGGCCGTCCTTGGTGAGGATCACCGGCATGTCCCCGGTGAAGTTGACGGAGCCGATGGCGTATTCGCAGTCGTGGATGTTGGAAGGATGGAGACCGGCCTCGCCACCGTCCTCCCGGGTGAATTCCGGTTTCGGACCGTTCAGGCGAATACCCAAGCGGTTGGAGTTGTAATGCACCTCCCAGTCTTGTTGAAAGAACTTCTCGATGGAGGTTTCGGTGAAGAAGTCCGGCGCACCGTGGGGCCCATAGAGCACACCGATTTCCCAATGTTCCGGGTAGGTTGGAATCAGGCTCGGGTCCGCCGGGGCGGGAGCGTGGGTTGGCGCCGGTGTGGTACAAGCCGGTAGTCCGGTTTGGCTGATGCCCAGCATATCGCCGGGCCGCAGCGGCCGCCCGCCGTGACCGCCGAACTGCCCCAAAGCAAAGGTGGAACGACTGCCGAGGTAAACCGGCACATCGAAACCGCCCCGCACCGCTAGATAGGTGCGACAACCCGCGACGGCCTTGCCCACCGCCAGGGTCTGGCCGGCCTTTACTGTAACGGGTTGCCAGAATTCCACGCGTTCGCCGTCCAGGGCGGCGTCGGTGGGCGCGCCGGTAAGCGCCACGACCGCGTCCGTATGAAACTTTAGGGTCGGGCCGATCAGGGTAATTTCCAGGCCGGCCGCGTCGTTGTGGTTGCCGACGATGCGGTTTGCAATACGAAAGGCGTAATCGTCCATCGGCCCGCTCGGAGGCACCCCGATGTTCCAGTAGCCCACACGCCCCGGGTAATCCTGCACAGTGGTATAGGTGCCGGGTTTGACCACTTCCGCCACCGAGGGCTTAAACTCGAAGGACTCCAGGGCACGAGTGGAGACGATACCCTCCTCGAAGCTCTTTTGCGCCACCACCTGACGCAGGTAATCCAGATTGGTAGCGATGCCCATCAAGCGGGTTTCCGAAAGCGCCTTGCGTAGCTTGGCCAGGGCATCGACACGGTCGGCGCCGTGAACAATCAGCTTGGCGATCATAGGATCGTAATGGCTGGAAACGTCGCTACCGCTTTCTACCCACGTATCGATGCGAACACCGTCTGCCGGCCAATACACATCGGTCAACTCGCCGGGGGAAGGCTGAAAGTCCTTAAGCGGATCTTCGGCGTAGATACGCACCTCTATGGAAGCGCCGTTCAGCTCAGGCTGGAAACCGGCAAGGTCCGGGCTTTCCCCGGCGGCAATTTGCAGCATCCATTCGATCAGGTCGAGGCCGGTGACACACTCCGTCACCGGGTGCTCCACCTGCAAGCGGGTATTCACTTCCAGAAAATAGAATTCGTCCCGGTCGGCGTCGTAGATATACTCCACCGTGCCGGCGGAGCGGTATTGCACCGACTCGCCGAGAGCGACGGCGGCAGCCAACATCCTCTGCCGGGTGGCGACCGGCAGATTAGGGGCCGGCGTCTCCTCCACGACTTTCTGGTTTCGGCGCTGTAGGGAGCAATCCCGCTCGCCCAGGGCCACCACATTGCCCGCGCCATCGCCAAAAATCTGTACTTCGACATGCCGGGCACGGGGGATAAATCGCTCCAGAAATACCCCACTGTCGTTAAAGAAACTCTGGCCTTGCCGGCGCACGGTTTCGAAGGCTTCGCGGAGTTCTTGCTCGCTGTTACAGCGGGTCAGGCCGATGCCGCCACCGCCGGCGGTGCTTTTCAGCATCACGGGGTAGCCAAGGCGCTCGGCGGTTTGTAAGGCGTCGTCCAGGCTATCCAGCAGGCCGCTACCGGGAGCCAGGGGCACGCCGGCGGCTTCTGCCAACTCCCGGGCCCGGTGCTTCAGCCCGAACTCGCGCATCTGCGTAGGGGTCGGGCCGATAAAGGCGATGCCTTGCGCCTCGCAGGTTTCCGCGAAATCGGCGTTTTCCGAGAGAAAGCCATAACCGGGGATAATGGCCTGGGCGCCGTCTGCTTGGCTGCCGCCAAAATCTGGCTCTTGTCCAAATAGGTTTCGCTGGCGCCATTGCCTGTCAGGGCTACGGCTTCGTCCGCGCGGGTAACGTGCAGGCTGTGGCGGTCTTCGAAAGAGTACACAGCCACACTGGCCACCCCCATCGCTTTTAGGGTGCGGATGGTACGAACGGCGATCTCGCCGCGGTTGGCAATAAGTACTTTGCTAAACATGATCGGGCTGTCCTTATGCTTTGGCGGATTGCAGATCGGCGATATAGGCACGCCAGCCGCCGAACTCGGTTACATCGTCGGCGCCGTTAAAGCCGTAGTCTTCGCAGACAAAACCGTTGACCCAGCGGCCGTCGACCAACTCCACGTTGCCGATGCCAAGCGGAGCGGGAATCAAATCCACAAAAGAACCGAATTCCGAGGCCGCCATCTCCCACACCTCCAGAACGATTTCCCGGCCGCCCTCCTTTACCCGCTTTAGGCCGGGTTTCGGCGGCGTGGTGTTGGGCAAGGCATAGAGTCGGTAGCGAGGCGAGGTAGTGGTCTGCTCTAGCAACCGGGCGCGGCGCTCGGTGAGCTGGATATTCAAAGGCATGCCACTTAAATGCGCACCGACAACCGCCACTTGCACCGTAGGAACCGCTTGCCGATAGGCAATCGCTTCCGCAGGGCGCGGTTTATCCGTTGCACCAAGCGTCGTGGGGTAAGCGTTCAACCATTGTCCGGCCACGGCTTGCAACTCGCGGTCTTTCCAAGCGCCGCCGATCAGCGTCACCCCAAAGGGCAAGCCGTCGTCGCGGAATCCGGCCGGTATGGCCAAAGCGCAAAAATCCGCCAGGTTCACGAAGTTGGTGTAGGTGCCCAGCCGACTGTTCAGGGTTACCGGATCTGCCTTCACGGCCGCAATGGTAGGCGCGATAGGAGCGGTGGGTACCAGCAGCGCATCCACATCGGTGAGCAATTCGTCGATCTGACGCAGCAATGCCTCTTTGCGGTACTGTGCTTTAAAGGTCGCTGTGGCGGTAAATTTGTCAGCATTGCCGATAATGCCCCGCACCACCGCATTCATTTCGTCGCCGTGGGCGGCCATGAAGTGTTCAACCGCGGCGTGGCGCTCGGCTACCCACGGACCTTCGTACAACAAAGCCGCCAATTCCAGCAGCGGCCCAAAATCAAGCGCTACCAGCTCAATACCCGCACCATTTAGCTGACGCCACTGACCGATGACGGTATTCCAGGCAGCCTCTGCCTGCCGATCGTCAAAGAAAAGGGGGGCCTCGGGAATGGCGATACGTTGCACGGGGCCGGCTCTGCGAATGGCCGGCGCATCCAGCGGCAGCGAGGCAGGAGGCTTGCGGGAGAAGGCATCGCTCGGCTCAAAACCGGCCATAATCTCCGTCGCTCGGGCTGCGTCGTTGACGGTTAGGGCGAAGACCGAGACGCAGTCTAGGGAACGGCAGGCGGGAACCACGCCATCGATGCTGAGCAAGCCTTTGGTGGGCTTGAGCCCCACCACATTATTCAGCCCCGCCGGCACCCGACCGGAGCCTGCCGTGTCGGTACCCAGCGAAAACGGCACAAGGCCGCGCGCCACCACCGACGCAGAGCCGGAACTGGAGCCGCCGCTAATCACTTCCGGTTTAAAGGTGTTGGGGACAGCACCATACGGGGACCGGGTACCTACCAAGCCGGTAGCAAACTGGTCCAGGTTGGTTTTGCCGATCGGAATGGCGCCGGCCGCCTTGAGCTTGCGGACAACCGCGGCGTCTTTATCGGGCCGATAACCGAAGGCCGGGCAAGCGGCAGTGGTGTCAAAGCCCACGACATCGATGTTGTCCTTCACCGCGAAAGGGATGCCGTACAAAGGCAGCTGCTCGACATCGCCACCCACGGCTGCCAAACGTTTAGCCAGCTCCGCCGTAGCTTTGTTCAGCATTTGCTTGTCTAGGCGGGAGATCCAGGCGCTGTCGGCATCGTCCAGGCAATCCAGCAGTTCGCCGACCAGCTCCTCGGGCTTAGCGCCGTCTCGATATGCTTGCTGCCAGTCCTTTATGGTCCAGCCGAGAGTCGTTGGCATGGGTTTTCCTCATGTGCCGCCAAACATGTATACATGCTCTTCGGCAACATCCATGCCAGACACTGGAGAAGACCACTTAACTCAATTAATACAAAATCTTACAACAAACCCGAAACACCTCCACCGGAGGAGAGAACGCACCAACACGGGGCACAACTCCCTAAATACGCACCAAAATCAGGCTAAACTCGCCATAAAAGCCGCTAACAGAATCAGACTCAAACTCTTGTATACTAGATAAGCGTTTGTTTTATTTTATTTTTGTGTAGAACGCACAGCAGAAGCCCCGGCAAATCTACCGACACAGCGAAAAACGATCGGCCACTAGGCTAACCCCGCTCGGTTAACTTATCCCAGGCGGCCATGGCGCAATCCGCCACCGCGAGTAATACCTCGCGCGTTGCGCCGTCGCGGGCTTGGATGGACATGCCGTGCTGGACGGTAACCATATAGGTCGCCACGGCGGCGCAGTCGAAGCCCTGCGGCAGTTCGCCCTCCGCGACCGCCTGCTCGAACCGCACCTTCAACGCATCGATGTTGGCCTGCCGGCGCCGTTTGAGTTCCTCGTCTATGGCCGGCGCCGCGCCGTGCGCCTGCGGCGCAGCTAAAACGACCAGACAACCGCGGGCGTCCTCCCCGCGCGTGAAGGCAATGGCCGAGCTCCGCAACACCTCCTCTACCGCCTGCCGTGCAGTGGGCGCAGCGTTAACATTGTCCCAAATCCCGCTCCCTTCGGTGGCGACGTAGAGTTCAACCGCCTCTTTAAACAGCGCCTCCTTACTGCCGAAGGCCGCGTAAAGGCTGGGAGAATTGATTCCCATGGCGGCGGTAAGGTCGGCCATTGACGCTCGTTCGTACCCCTTATCCCAAAACACCTCCATCGCCCGGCGTAAAGCCGTGAGCCGATCGAAACTACGCGGTCGTCCTCTAGAAGCCATAAGTAACCTTTATATGTTGAGCGTTACAAAAATATCTTGACTTAGCTCGCGACTGCAAGCAGTCTATTTTGTGTCGATCATTACATAATTGGAGTATCCCATGACTCAGTTGCGCAATAAGGTGGCCTTGGTCACAGGCGGTAGCCGCGGCATCGGAGCCGCCATTGCGAGGCGGCTCGCCGCCGACGGGGCGAAGGTCGCTATCACCTACGCGCAGGCGGAAGCGCAGGCAGCCGCGGTTGTAACCGCCCATCGCCGCCGCCGGCGGTGATGGCATAACGCTGAAAGCCGACAACCGCGACCTGCCAAGCATCGAAGCTGCGGTTGCCGCGGTTGTTAAAGCTTACGGCGGCATCGACATTCTGGTGAACAATGCAGGGATCATCGAGTTCGGCCAGGTTACGGAGATCACCCCTGAGGCGTTCGAGCGAACGGTAGAGGTCAACGTGCGCGGGCCGGTGCTAACCACGATGGCCGCTATCCCGCACATGCCCGACGGCGGGCGCATCGTCACCATCGGCAGCAATCTCGCGAAACGGGTTCCGTGGCCGGGGATGAGTCTCTATTCGCTGAGCAAAGCGGCTTTAATCGGCTTCACAAAGGGGGTTGCCCGAGACCTCGGGCCGCGGCAAATCAACGTCAACATCGTGCATCCGGGATCAACGGATACCGATATGAATCCCGCCGATGGAGAACTATCCGACGCCCAGCGTTCGCTCATGGCCATCCCTCGGTACAATTCGGCGGAGGATGTGGCCGGCTTGGTGGCCTGGCTTGCCGGCCCGGAGGGGCGCTCGGTAACAGGCGCCGAGTTTACCATCGACGGCGGCACGAACACTTAGCGGGTCGGCCATGCACGCCCTTGCCCACTCGCCGAGACTGGCGACCGCCGTACTCGCGGTCGCCACCGGCATTATTGTCACCATCGAGTTTATCGTTATCGGGTTAATGCCGGTACTAGCTGGCGAGCTGGGCGTTTCGTTAAGCAAAGCCGGGGGGCTTGTTTCCGCCTTCGCACTTTCCGCTGCCATAGCAGGCCCCGTCGCGACTTTGCTATTAGCCCGGTTAGAGCCTCGGCTCACGCTCGGGCTGATGCTGCTGATCATCGGTGTCGGCAACCTCGCGGCGGCGCTGTCGCCAAGCTTTCAGGCCATGATCGCCATTCGGCTCATTCAGGGGGCACTGCTAACGCCGTTCATTGCCATTGCCAGTCATACCGTCGCCACCCTGGCCGGCGCGGGCAACGTGGGGCGTACCATCGGGTGGCTCAACACCGGAACCGTCATCGGGACGGTTGTAGCCGTCCCGGTCGGCATGATTCTCGCCGAACGGATAGGCTGGATGTTGGTTTCCTCAGGGCTCGGCGTTTTAGCACTCGTGTGCGCTAGCCTTATTTTCGTGCATGTCCCCCCGCTCTTAGCGGCGAGCGCGGTATCGCTTAGGGCGCAGATGCGCCTCCTCGCCTGCCGTCGGTTTATCGCTCACTTGTGGCTCTCGACCGCATTGTTCACGGCAATGTTTGCCGGCTATAGCTATATCGTACCCCTGCTTCAGAGCGTCCTTGGACTCTCGCCCAACGATGCCGCCGTGGCGCTATTCTGTTTCGGCGTGGCCGGGCTGGCGGGCAACTGGCTCGCCTCGCGCCACGTCGAGCGCACCCCCCTTGGCACAACGGTATTGATTGCGCTCTTATTGGTCATCGTAACCACCGCCATTTCGCTAACCATCGGCTTTTTGGAGGTTTCCCTTCTTCTCTTCCTTGCCTGGGGAGCCACCCACAGTGCCGCTTTCATCGCCTGCCAGGTACGGACAATGCTCGCCGCGCCACAGGCAGCGGCGTTTGCGGCTTCTCTCAACATCTCGGTGTGCAACATCGGTATCGCTACCGGTGCCGCGATAGGAGGATGGGTGATCGCCCTATGGGACTTAGCGCTTGTCGGCTTCGCTGCCGCATTGGTCGCAACGGCAGCTTTCCTAAGCGGCCTCCTCCTGATGCACGCGAAGGCGTAGCGGGCATCCCTAACCGGCTGACAGCCGTAGAGGACCCCTTGACCAGAGCTGCAATAAACACCGCCAGAGACCGAGAGCGACACTCTCTCCCGGCGCCGAGGCAACCTGTAACTATAAAAACATCAATTTCGATGCCGTATCGCCGCCAACCAGCTCGTCGCCTACGAAAATATGACACCCCACGGCAAAGCCTGGGCATTTACTGCCAAGCTTGATTTTTATTCGATAGTCTTTTTCCTTATGACGGACTACCGCGGTATGCGTATAGGCCGTCGTTGTTTTAAACGAGTCGTGCGGCCCGGTTTCGCGGGTCGAAACGGCCTGGCCGTTAACAAGCAGCGCCTCTCTGGACCTAAGCTTCGGAAATAGCTTCCAGGCGTTAATCACTTCTATTCTTAGCCCTTCTTCATTTTGGTATAACCACCTTTTCGTTAGCATTGGAGCCCCTCCCTGCTTATCGATCCCTCTCCGCCAAGCCGCTCTGCTCAACGCTGCGGTAGAAAGTCGACTAGATTCGTATTGTTGCCGGGTGTTTGTTGCATCACCTCTTTTCAATATAGCTCGCTGCTCTTCCTACACAAGCAGACGAAGCGAACGGGACGGGGGCACCAACGTTACGGCTACGCGCTTGGCGCGCCGATCAGCGTATTCTGCGCGGTAGCAATCCGCCAATCGCCGTCATTCACCAGAACGTAAACGGCGATACTGGCAGGCTCCCCCGCCAGCACCTCACCGGTTGCCGATGTCGGCTCCTGCCGAATGTGCGCGATGGCGACTTGCGGCATTGGAAAAGCCAACGCACAGAGGTGGTAACGCGCGAACCGCTCTCTTAACGGGCCGGCTAGCAGAGTAGCCTGTACGGCACGGATCTCCTCACGGCCCACTAACAAGCGGCCATAGGGGTTTACCCAGCGTGCGTCCTCGGCCATCCACCGCACCAAGCCGTCGGCGTCGTGGCGGTTAAAGGCCGCCTCCATCTCCTGAACGACCCGACGGATCTCCGCTTCCTTCTCGCCGGGCTGCCCGGTGTCATTAGCCTCATCGTGCATAACGCCTCCTGATCGGTTGTAACGTTCTCCGCAACCAGTAGGATAGAAACTAAAGCGAAGTTGAGGTCAAGCACGACCTGCTGAGCAAACCAGCCGCCGAGAGTTTCGTTCTCTGTTGGCCGAATCAACGCTAACCAGAAAACGCTCATCCCGCCGTGGCCAAAATATTCAAGATGACCAAGTTCACCCCCTAGGCTTCCAGGCCCCGTTAATCCGCCAAGGGGAGGTGTAACGTCGCGCGTTCAAGCTTCGATTGCGGCTGGTATATTGTTCTCAGACTCGGGCGGCGGGAGCCGGCGCCAGAACTATGCCTAATGGAGCCGCAAGACGTAAGCTTACCTGCATGACGGCCCGAGTCGGCCTCGGCGTAACAGGGGGTAGGTTTGCCTATAGAATTGCGCCTAAAATCTTCTTCGCCACCCGCGATCGGCAGCCTCTTCATTATCCAAAGAGTGAGACGACAACATGGAAATCCGCAAAGCAGACACATCGGATATTGAAAGCATCGCCAGCATTTACCAAGCATGCTTTCCGAACGAGTCGAACCATAAACTATGGGTTGAGTCGTCCTTCAACTCATACCCGAGAGGCGTTTACTATGTCATCTCACTCGAAGGGCAAATTTGCGGATACATACTATGGTCGGTAAAGAATGGATTTAGAGAAAATACGATCATTGAATTAGAGCAAATAGGCATCCATCCGAATGTCGCAGGCAAGGGATTAGGTCGAAAGCTAATTGAGAAGACGTTGGATAAATTCAAAGAGCATTTAAACAACCTAGGCCATAATATCGGTGCAATTGTGGTAACCACTTCCGAAGGGAATTTTGCCGAGCGCCTCTATCAATCCACGTTGGGGGTGACTCGCGCGGCTGTCATAGCGGGTTATGGCTCTGGTAACGAAATTATATTGTATAACAATCGTATCGATTAAGATTGCTCGCGCAAGGCTGGAACGCGCGGCTGTAGGCGCCCGATCAACTGCCTACAGCGAACGGCTAAGCAGCGCTATCGGTTTCCCGCATACCGCAGCTCAACCATACCGCTCCCCATCTGGCGGGCTGCTGGCAGTGGATAGCTCACCTAAAAAAGTGGCCGCCGCGCGGGAGCGGTCGGCAGCGACCACTGCCTTGGCAGGCGAGTCTTTGATTTACGCCCTAAGCTTGTAGCGCGAGAGTTGATCGACCACCGACTGAGCCAGCTGGTTCAGTGTCTCGCTCTCCGCCACTGCCGAGTCGGCCTCACGCAACGTTTCGCCCGATGCGTCATGAATGTGGACAATATTGCCGTCCATCTCTTCGGCAACGGCGGATTGCTCCTCCGCCGAGGCGGCGATGGCGGCATTCTTATCCGAAATGCGCGAGACAGCCTCGACAATCTCACCTAGCGCGCTCGCGGTTTCGTCCGAACGTCGAACGCCTTCATCCGCCTCGTCCGCCGTCGCGGCGGCCACTTTCACCGCAGCTTCCGCCTTCGACTGTAGGCTCTCGATCACATCGACAATTTCCTGAGCTGACGTCTGGGTGCGGCTCGCCAGTGTCCGCACCTCATCCGCCACCACGGCAAAGCCGCGCCCCTGATCGCCGGCACGCGCCGCCTCGATGGCGGCATTAAGCGCCAAGAGGTTAGTTTGCTCGGCAATACCTCGGATGACTTGCAGCACGGTGCCGATCTCATCGCTGCTCTTACGCACATCGTCGATGTTTGCGCTAACTTCGAGTACACGCCGATTCAACTCGCGAATAGCGGTACTGGTAGCCTCGACGATACGGCGCCCGCGCACGGCGTGTTCGTCGGCATCCCGCGCGCTGGCGGCAGCGTCTTCGGCGCTGCGAGCGACTTCTTTGATCGTCACCGCCATTTCGTTCATCGCAGTGGCAACGGCATCCATTTCGGCCTGCTGGCTCCGCGCGCGACCCGCCGTGCCTTTGAAACTGACCTGCAGCTTGTCCGCCACACCATGCAAACGCTCCATCGAGCTACGGATATCGTTGAAGGCCTTATTCAGCCCGTCGCTAAAACCGTTGAAGTCGGACGCGAGCTCGGCGATCTCGTCCTTACCCTGGACGGACATACGCACGGTTAAGTCGCCGGTGCCGAGGCGAGAAAATGCCGCGCGCAACCCGCTAAGCCGCAAAGTGACGGACCGGTACACCAGCCAGCAGACAAAACCTGCGATGATCAGCCCAAGCACCAGCAAACCGACCGCGATCGCAATGCTACGCTTCTGACTCGCGGCCACAGTCTTCACACCCACAGCGACGGCGTTGGCGACAAAGCGGTCCGTCTCTGCAACGCTCTCGTTGGCCATATCCAGGAAGGGCAGCCCCTCTTTGCGCAACAGTTCGGCGGCGGCCTGTTGTTGACCATCGTTTACCAGGCGCTCAATCTGACGAGCGACCCCTTTGAACTCCTCCCATTTACCTTGGAAGGTTCTAGTACTCTCAACCCGCTCAGCCCTTTCCCTCGACAGCTCTATCAGCACCACAAGCCCCTCATCGAATTCCTTTCGCTGCCTCGCGGTAAGCGCCTCCAGCGCCCTTTGTTCGGAAGCGTTGGTTGTCTCCAGCATCCGATCAAGAGCTAGATGATGCTGGTACAAAAGCCGATGAAGGTCTTTGGTATAGCTGATACCCGGAATAATCCTGTCCGCGAAGTAATCGGTCTGCATCCGCATCACTTGCATAAAAAACAAGGACGAACCTGCAATCACTAGGAGCAAAATCACAAGGACAGAGAAAGAAGCCAGCAACTTGGCGCGGAGAGTCATAGTAGCCTCGCAGTACAATCGCGCTGGTATCCGAGCGTGCTGCGCCCGAACAGTCCAGCGCAAAACTCCCAAGCCGTCGTTGGTTACGATGCGCTGCCTGGGAAATACGCACCGCTTCCCCCGCTTGGCCGATTCGACCAAGCGGCCTCTGATAAGCCTTCCTAGCTGGGGGGAAGAGAGCAGCCGCGGGTACGGCAAGAAACTCGTATAGGACCTTCCTACACTTTGTTAGCGGCTGAACGGGGAAAAACTAAACTCTTGTATAAGAACCGATTAAAGCAATCGCTCCATACGGCGGCGGACAGCCCCGCCCCCACGCCGCCGTGGCCAAAATATTCAAGATAACCAAGCCCACATCTCCTAGGCTCCCAGGCACCGTTAATCCGCCAAGGAGGTGTTATGTCTATTCAAAGCAGCAGCATGACCATCGTAACGTCGCGCGTTCAGGAGGTAAGAAGATTCTATGAAGATCATCTGGATGCACTGACAAGCTTCGATTGCGGCTGGTACATCGTTCTCAGACTTGGCCGGCAAAAGCCGGCGCCAGAACTCTGTCTAATGGAGCCACAAGATGGGATGCCGGAGTTCTCCGGCGGTATTACGCTTAACCTTCAGGTTGAGGATGTCGACAAGATGCATCAACGGGCAGTAACGGAGGGACTGATTCCGACCGTACCGCTTGAGGACCATCCATGGGGCGATAGAGGCTTTGGGATTCAAGATCCTGCTGGCATTACCATCTATTGTTACCAGCCGATCGTGCCCTCCGAAACGTTCAGGCAGTATTTCCTCACGCCGGCTTGAGCGGCGAGAAGGTATCGGGCGCAGTGAGCAAGCTTCTCGCCAAGCCAGGGTTTCGGCGCAACGCACTAGGCGTTACGCCGAACCATGTTCGCATATCGCGCGTAAGGTGAGACTGATCCGAATACCCGAACCTAGCTGCTATATCCACCAAGGGCGTACTGCCGACGGCAACCTCCAACCCCGCACACCTGGCGCGTCGCAGTCGGCGCCAGAAGATTGGAGGCGCTCCCGTGGCGTTTCGTACGTGTCGGCGTAGCGTTCGGCAGCTTGTCAGAGGCTGCGCCCACTCCTCTTCAGCGCCTATCTCTAAACTCTCGAAAAACTCCCGCACGCCGGCTGGCTGAGGCGTCACCCAACGCGCCACGGCTTCGAGCAACAGACATTCCGCGCGTTCGGGATAACGGTACAAGCGTCGATACCATTCGCCGTACGGCCCGCTTAACGCCGCAAGCTCAAGGTCAACGGCGGGCATGCGCGGAGAGGTGGCATCCCAGGAGAAGCCAACGCCGGCGGCAAACCGGATTCCGAAATACTGCGTTCCCGGCGTAGCAGCAACCGTTCTGGCTGACGCTTCCAAGCCCGTGCTAAACGCTTGCGGAGGTTTGCCGGGCTCCAACCGCACCACCAGATCCCGGCAGCCGTCCGGCCACACAGGCATCGCCGGCAAGCCACTGCGCGCCCTCCAACACGTTACTAGCCCACGCTTCATAAGCTTAACTACTCCGACCTCCGGCTCCTCAACGCGCCGCTACAACGCAACGACCCGGCGAGCCACTGCCTGCTCGGCGGATTCGAGGGCGCGTTTTAATCGTCCGTCCTGAAACTCTTCATAGCCTACCCGCACGAATTCCAGACTGCGCAGCCCGATAAACCCCAGCATGGTCGTCAGGTGCGGCTCCAGAAAATTCAGCTCGGCCATAGGGCCGCCGGGCAGAAGATCGCCATCGCCCACGGAAACGATCACGGTGGTAGGCTTATCGGCCAATAGGGGTTGATAGGGTTCCGCCGCCTCGGGGTCGAAGGTAAAAGAGCGGTTCACCCGGATAATCTGATCGAAATACGCCTTCAACTGGGCCGGCAGCCCGAAGTTATACATAGGCACGCCAAACACCAGCGCATCCGCCGCTTCGATCTCCGCCAACAATGCCTCGCTTTCCGACAACGCCGCCTGCATCGCCTGCGAGCGCGCCTCCGGAGGCGCAAAGGCACTGGCAATCCAGGCCTCGTCGACCGGAGTAGGCCGCTGCAACGTCACATCCCGTTCGATCAACTCGCCCTTAGGATGCGCCGCCAACCAATGCTCGGCAAACTGCCCGGTCAAGCGACGGGTGATTGAGCGCGTGTTGCGCCCGCTGGAATTAATAACCAATAACCGCGGCATGGAATGAACCTCCGTCACGTGAACAAGGTAGAAAGAACCACTGCATTGTTCACCGCCCCAGAGTTTGCATCCACGACCAAAGTAGTGAGCTACTCACTAATCCGTGAGTAGGGAAAACACGACTATCGCAGGTGACTTTTTCGGTGCGCGAGGTAGGCTGTGCCCCAACTCTCCAGGCTATCCATCACAGCGGACAGCGTAGCGCCAAACTCCGACAGCCGATACTCCACCCGGACCGGCACTTCCGCGTACACATCGCGCTCCACCAGCCCATCGGCCTCCAGCTGTTTAAGCTGGGTGGTCAGCGCCTGGGGAGAAATTCGCGGCAGAGCACGCTGCAATTCGGAGTACCGCAGGGGGCCCTCCTTCAATTCATACAGAATGGACGGCTTCCAGCGCCCCCGCACAATATCCAGCGCCGCCCGCACCGGGCAGTCCTCATGCAAGGTACCGAATTTCTGCTGATAATCGGACAATTCGTCACGATCGCGCGATACCGGTTGGTTCATGGTAGGCCTCTTGTCGCTGCGCCAAGTTGCAGGTCAGTCTTACACTCACCCCGCGCTGGCGCAATTCCCACTCGCCTGGAGGTAACGTCAGCCCTCTTCGAATTCGCGTAAAAGCTGGCTTAAAAGCGCATCCAATTGACTGCGTTGCTCATCGTTCAGCGCTGCAACCAGTTGCGCCTGCGTCTCCACATGATCCGTAACCGCCTTGTCGATGAGGGCATGCCCTTGCGGAGAAAGAGAAATCAGAAAACTGCGCCCATCGTCGGGATTCTTGACCCGCTCGATCAGCCCCGCCTTCTCCAACTGGTCGATGCGGTGAGTCATCGTCCCCGACGTCACCATGGTTGATTCCATCAGCGCTCCCGGCGACAGCGCGTACGGAGGGCCTGCTCGCCTAAGGGTGGCCAGAACGTCGAAGCTCGCGCCATTCAGGCCGTGTGCCGCCCATGTCTTTTCCATGCCACGCACAAGGTACTGATTCAGACGCTTGATCCGGCCGATGGTACCCATCGGGGCAACGTCAAGGTCCGGGCGTTGTTGCCGCCACTGGCTCAGAATTCGGTCAACTTTATCCATTCGTCGAGTATCGCGCCCACTTATCTTGACGTCAAGATTTTAGGCGCTTATCTTGATATCAAGACAACTCACGCAGGCTAGCCTCATGAAAGCACCGAGCACAGACATGCGCCTCCGCAAAAACACCTGGTTAGTCCCACTACTGTGTCTTCTAGCCGGCGGCACGCTGCTAGGCCTGTCCACCAACCTTGCCAAATTCGCCGGCGAGGTGCAGTTGCCGGCGGCGGCGCTCCTGTTCTGGTCGATTACCGGGGCGGCGCTTGTGCTGTTGGTCGCCTCGGTATGGCGCGGGAACACACCGCCTATCAACGCCCGCACCCTTGAATACTATTCGGTATCCGCGTTCGCCGGCGTGGCGGGCGCCAACCTGATCTTCTTCTCGGCAACCCCGCATGTCGGTGCCGGCTTCGTCGCCTTAATCATCACGCTGCCACCGCTACTGACCTACGTCGGTGCGCTGGCATTCCGGGTGGAGCGGTTTCAGATCGTTCGCGCGGTGGGCGTAGCGTCGGCGCTCGCTGGAGCGGTCGTCTTGGCGGCACGCAAACTCTCCGCCCCCGATGTCGAATTATTCTGGCTACTTCTTACGCTGATCGGCCCGGTTCTTCTCGCTATCGGCAACCTGTACCGAACGATGCGCTGGCCCGAGGGCGTATCCGCCGACGCGCTGGCGCCGGGGATGCTGATGGCCGCCGCCGCCATGCTACTGGCGGTGGGATTTCTGCCCGGTTTTTCGCTCGCTGTGCCAATGGACCGCAGCCTGCCGCTCATCCTAATTGCCGTACAAACCTTCCTCTTCGCCGGGCAATTCTTGCTGCTTTTTCTACTACAGAAGACAGGGGGGCCGGTTCTGCTGAGCCTGCTGGGCTCGGTCGGCGCCCTTGTCGGGGTCCCGGTCGCGATATTCCTGCAAGGGGAAGCACCGCCCGAGAGCCTGTTGCTCGGTGCCGTATTGATCGGCGCCGGGATTGCCTTGCTTAGCTTGGGCAAAACCAGGGGCAAACAGCGCCCCTAATTCATCAACCTAAGATTTATCAACCTAGAGAGCAGGTATCGGATGAATATCGTTATATATGGAGCCGTCGGAGATGTCGGAAAGCGCCTTGTCAGCGAAGCGCTGGCACGCGGACATAATGTTACCGGCGTGGTCAGGGCGGAAGCGCAGCTTGATAAATTGCCCGCCAAAGTACGCGGCGTTGTTGCGGATGTATCCGACCCGCAGCAGGTCGCCCGCACCGCCAAAGAGCAACATGTGCTTATCAGCGCCATCCGCCCGCCGGAAGGCCAAGAAGAGCATCTGGTCGCGCTGACCCGCGCCATCCTGGACGGCGCCGAGGCGGGGCAGCGAGTTCTATTCGTCGGCGGCGCTGCCCGATTGCTGATACCGGCCCGTAGCGGCGAAACGGTGCTCACCGCGCCGGACTTCCTCCCCGCCTCCGCAGTCGCCATCGCCCACGCCTGTCAGGCGCAGTATGAACTATGTCGTACCGAATCCCGCGTTGCATGGACCTACCTTTCCCCACCGGCAATGCTGACACCGGGGCAACGCACGGGAGGCTATCGCCTCGGTACCGACACCCTGCTCGTCGACGAGAACGGCATGTCTCGCATTTCAATGGAGGATTATGCGGTAGCGATGCTGGACGAAGCGGAAAACGCAAAGCATGAGCGCCGTGCTTTCACGGTAGGATACTAAAGCGACAACAAGCCATTAGCGTATCCCGACCGGCGCTATCGAGCCAATCGCACCACTCAGCCGCGGGCGTAGCCGCCCGCCGGCGGCAAGGGTCACGTTAAAAGCTACAGCCCACTTCAACTAACGGCCATTGATACACCGAACTAGCACCAAAACCTTACAACCTGCCACGTTCCCCTGATGCTCTGTGCCTCTCCCCTCGCCTATGGCACTATTACCAGATGCTTCCCCTATATCACGAAAAACGCTGAGGGCGAGGGTATGCCGCCGCTGGAGTACGACCGCTTGGACCATAAGGACATGCGCACATCGCTAAGCCACTTACCGGCTGAGAAACAGCAGGAACTAGAGAAGATCGCTTGCCTGATCGACGAGGCGGTCAAGCCGGAACTGGTGATTCTCTACGGCAGCTATGCGCGAGGCGATTACAAAGAAGAGAAAGACCTGGCGCGGCACCGCTGGTCAGGCCATGCCTCGGATTACGATATTTTGGTCGTAATGCCGGATAGCACCACCGAATCGGATGGGGAGCTGGAACGCCAGCTCTATGAGCTGTGCAATGCGCACAACTTCTCAGCGTCCGTGCGGCCGATTGTTCATCGCCTTAGCCACGTGAACCAAAGCTTGCGGGAAGGCCGGTATTTCTTCCTCGACATCAAGCGCGAGGGGCGCGTGTTATTGGGCAGCAACATCGGCCCGCTGATCGAGCCGGAAGAGTTGCCAACGAAAGACCGACTGCGGATCGCGCAGGAGTATTACGGTCAGTGGTTTGGGCAAGCGAGAGACTTTTACGATACTTACTTGATACACCTTGAAAAGCAACGATTGCGACTCGCTGCCTTTGATTTGAACCAAGCAACGGAAGCGGCCTACAAGTGCACTCTCCTGGTCCATACCCTGTACTGTCCGCACGAGCATCTGCTGCGCTATCTCGCCCGCGACGCGGCCGAGTACGGGCCGGTGTTTAAAGACATCTTCCCGCACACGACGCAGCTAGAGCGGGATATGTTCAAGCTACTCGACAACGCGTATATCGCGGCCCGCTATCATCTCGACTTCAATGTCATTCAAGAAGACCTCGATTACTTAGCGCCCAAAGTGCAGCGTTTGCTGGAGGTAACCCAAGCGCTGTGCGAGCAGGAGCTGGAGCGCTTGCGGGAGGAAAGTCAGGAATAAGCATGGGCGGCATTGCTTGAGGCGTGATGTCGAACGCGGAAGTTCACTAAGGTACTGTGCCAATCAAAAAATCAGCAGGGCGTTGTGGCAGTCAAAGCGCGGAATCATAAAGCGCGCTGTCTAATCACTGTTGGGCGGCAATTGGCAGCACATGAATAAGATCCAGCGGCAGCAGTGCGAGCAGCTCAGGGCTTTACCGTCCACCGAAGCAGCAGCATGGCTGATGGACAAGTATGGCGTTGGGCAGACTAACTGGGGTGAGGCGTTTATCCTATTGCCACATCGCTCGTGGAGCCGTGAAGATCAAATTCGGCTGGCACGGTACTACTTCCAGAAAATGCCCTTCGCCCAGAGCCGGCCCTATGAAGTGTTCGCGTCCTTCATGTCGTTGCCATTGTTGGTTCAGGTTTTGGGAGAATGCATGCCACGGGCAAAGGCGGACATCGAGCTGGTGCGGTACTACCTTGCGCCGGTGCTTAAGAAGAAGGCGCGCTCTGCCGCTGAGGTTCAGCTTGTGGAGATTTTTCTTTCCGAGGGCGCAGCCAGCGCCCAACCAGGCGCTGAACCCGACGGCCCACCTGCGGCGGGGCCGCGGGTTAGCTTCGGCGTTAGGCAACCAAAATCATGAGCCGAATTTCACATCATATTATGGTCACATGGCGGGATCGTGAAGCCACAATACCGCGCAACACCGGGACAGCCATTCAACACTATTCAACACTGCGAGCCATCTACCAAGGAGTTCCACAGAATGTATGTGCCGAGCCACTTCAAGGAAGACGACATAGGCAAGCTTCAGCAGTATATTTGTGACTACGGATTTGGTCTGCTGGTAGTCGCGGATAATGGCGGAATTGAAGCGAATCATGTCCCCTTTCATCTGAGTTCTGAGCAAGACGGCACTCTGGGGCAGCTTCAGTGCCATCTGGCTCGAAACAATCCGGTCTGGCAGCGTTTGCATGATGGGGCTCGGGTTCTTGCGGTTTTTCAGGGGCCCGATGCCTACGTTTCGCCCTCGTGGTATGAGACCAAGGCAGAAACAGGCCGGGTTGTTCCAACATGGAATTATCTGGCTGTCCATGCAGAAGGGAGTGCTCGCGTTATCGAGGATCCGACCTGGCTGAAACATCATCTCCATCGACTTACAGACCAACATGAGTCGGGCATGGGCAATCCTTGGTCCGTTGATGACGCGCCAACAGAGTTCACCGAACGTTTGGTACAGGCTATCGTTGGTGTAGAGATCCAAATTGAGACTTTGACAGGTAAGTTGAAAGCAAGTCAGAACCAACCAGAAAAGAACCGGGCCGGTGTCAAGGCGGGGCTTGAGGCCGGAGAAGGAGCGCACAACCGTGCCATGGCTAGATTTATCAGCTAACCAAGGGCTGTTGCCGGGCGTTTTTTCCTTCGCTCCGCACCTCCAAAACCGCTATCGACGACACCAGGACACCCACTCGACAGTACCCCTAGGCAGGTAGCCGGTTTGCCGTGGTAAACAACGGACGCTTAGCACCCTACCCTTCGCTAACGCGACGGGCGTCCTCCGAAACCGCTCCTGAGTGGGGAAGTTCGCTAAGGCATTGTTAATCAGCAAGGTAAACAGAGCTTTGCAGCAGCGAAAACGCGGAATCTAATCACTGCCATGTCTCTTGACGATACCTGTTAACTAGGTGACCGCCATGCAAATGAAATTCTCCGAGGATGTCATTCCTCTATCAGACCTAAAGATCAATCCAGGAAAGGTGGTTGGTCGAGCGCAGGATACGCATCGTCCAATCCTGCTTACCAGTCGTGGCCGCGGCGTAGCTGTTGTTCAGGGGCTTGAAGATTACGAAAAACCCTAGAGGAATTGCAGTTTGTGAAGGCGGTGGCGCAGGGGCTTATAGATGTTCGTGAGGGCAACACCGTATCGCTGGAGGACGCCAAGAAAACGCTGGGCATCAAATAAATGGATTACGCATCGCACAGTCAGCCCTTAAGGACTTGCAGGCGATTCAGGAGCACCACAAAGAACATAGGCACCCACGAACTTTTAGGCGGCAGCACAATGGCTTGCACGTACGGCGCCGGTAGGGCGAGATGGTACTCGCATCCAGCAGGTGCAGATGACGCTAGGGTGCTCGGTGTCCTCATGCCGGCAGCCTCTTTGTCAGAGGACCAGTCGCAACAGATCGAGTCGACCAAGATTTCCTTGGTGGTAAGATATGGCAATTGATACTCGCGGGCTGCACAGCCTAATTCTGGCGTTGGGTGGCGTGAGTTTGAAGGGTGCACGATGGACCATAGCTCGCAGCGACGAGGAGGTGAACATGGCTACCACGAAGGAACAAATGGCGCGCATCATCGAGGCGCAGCCTGAGGACAGCTCCTACGAGGAAATTCTGAGAGAGCTTGCGTTCGCCCGGATGGTGGAACGTGGCATCGATGACTCCGATGCCGGACGCACCATCAGCAATCGGGAGATGCAGGAGCGCATTCGCTCGTGGCGGAGCTAAACCACCGCAACAGCCATTCAACACTTCGCAACGCCCTCCCCTGGAATCAAAACCTTACAACTTGCCACGTTCGCCTCAGGCTCTGTGCCTCTCCCCTCGCCTATGGCACTATTACCAGATGCTTCCCCTATACCACGAAAAACGCTGAGGGCGAGGGTATGCCGCCGCGGGAATATAACCGCTTGGACCATAAGGACACTTTGCGGCTACAACCCCGCCCAAATGCCGGGCCTTAGAAAGGAAATAATGCGTGCGACTTCCGCAGGATATGGAAGGAAAAGTGATATCAGCGGTGAGAGAGTTCGCGGCTTCGACTAGCTCTGGGCGCAGAGTTATCGCTGATATGTCTGCGTTGGTTGATGTTACCTCACAGATACCTCTGTCGAACTTGGATTATTGGGAAAGGCTTATTCGTTCAGAGTTCTCTTCCGCTCTGGAGTCAACGCCTCAGCCAAAGTGGAAGCTTTGGTCGAATCGGCCCACGCTTCTTACTTGGATAGATATAATCAGCTGGGATGGGTATAGGCGGGAGAAAACACTGCGCACGTTGACTGGCGCAGCACCTAATAGTTTCTTCTTCGCTCTTGCTGTGAGGCGGCTGAATGATTGGGTTCCACAGGTGCGAGAGGCAGCCAGAGAGAAACTTCCCGAATTGGTCGATGTATCTGATCCCAGCCATATCGTAGATGCACTATGTATAACTCTATCGCACTGGAACTCGTGGGGACGAATGGAAGAGTCGGACAAAAGGTTGCTTTTACAAATAGTCTCTAAAGGGTTCGTGGCGAAAGCGCTTAAAGAAAAAATTGTGTCGGCAACATCTGGTCCGATGACTTCTATACTGGCTCAGGTAGGCCGAACAGCGGTGCTCGATACTCATCTTGATGAGATCGCAAAAGATGCTATTCAACCTGCTGTGCGTGCCAAAGCATATCGAAGCAAATTTGAAGGAAAACTCACCTGGTTTGAAGGAAGGAAATGGGAGTGGACTGATATATGTTATTGTGAAGGTCGCTTGAGACCGATAATTTCGGAGCGAAATTTAACGGTTACCAGCCCATTCCTGGAGACATTGAGATCAGCATCTATTGATCCATCACCTATGGTAAGAAGGGTTGCTGCTGAAATGCTCATCCGGGAGCTCGACACCATTGGCAAGGAATCGTCAGCGTTAGCCAACCAATTTGCTTGCGATGCATCTCCATCGGTAGCAGAGCGAGGACAATTTGCTCTGAAGCGGATGAAGGAGCGGCGGACTTGATCACTTCTAACCAATCGCTGTTGCCGGATAATTCCCCCCGCTGTCTTTTGCCATCATAAAGCGCGCTGTCTAATCATTGTTAGGAAAGACTGAAAGAACATCAACGATGCTGGAAAATAAAGTAGTTTTCGTAAAAGCACAATTTAAGCCTGTTGGAGAAGAAGTCGCTGTCAAGGTGCCAACAGGCGAGAAGAAGAAGGGTTTTTTGGGGGCGAAAAAGACGTTACAAAGACAGAAACCCGATGGAAGCAAACTGGTTGGTCAGACTGCGAGATTGATGGTGAGCGTCTTTCAAGCGACATGGCTAATGTGATTACCCAACTGAATCAAGATGGCTATGAGGTTGTTTCTGTGCTTCCGATTCTTTCCGGAAGTTATTCCTACGAATATCAGGCGCAGGGAGTTACAAGCCAAAAGAGAGTACTGAGTGAAACGGAAGCAGTGTCTGGAGGCGCTAGCTACGGATTTGGGTACGGGTATAGTTACACTGAAGGTGTTTCCATAATTGCCCGAAAACTTTCCTAACAAGGCGCTGCTACGGAAATTTACTCGCTGACGCGCCTAAATTTCCGCTGAGCGCGGAAGTTCGCTAAGGTGTTGGTAATCATCAATATAAGCAGGGCGTTGTGGCAACCAAAGCGCGGAATCATGCAGCGCGCGTTTTTTGCCAGCATAGAGCGCGCTGTCTAATCACTGTTAGCTGTGGGGAATCATGGAGCTGCCACATTTCAAATATCACCCAAACCCTGTAGCGACGGGTAGCGTTAAGGCAAGTGCGGATGAGTGCGCTTGCTGTGGTCAGTCGCGAGGCTACATTTACACGGCTTCGTTCTATACCAGTCGAGACACCCGTGGCCCTTTTTGCCCCTGGTGCATCGCTGACGGGACGGCGGCTGCCAAGTTTGAAGGCTCCTTCAACGATACGTATCCATTGGAGTCTGCATCGGTCCCGGCAGGTGTGCTTGAAGAAGTCGAGTGTCGCACGCCGGGCTACGCCTCTTGGCAGCAAGAGGTGTGGCTCGCTCACTGCCGAGATGCGTGCGAGTTCCACGGTGATGCTCCAGCCAGCGAGTTGCATGCCCTCCAAGGGGAGGAGCTAACCGAAGTGCTCCAAGACAACATGATCGAGCTTGAGTATTGGCAGCACATACTTGAAGGCTATGTCCCCGGTGGCAACCCATGTGTGTTCAAGTTCGTGTGCCGTCATTGTGACTCTAAGCGCTACAGCGTTGATATGACGTAGGAAACAGCTAACAAGCCCATCGAGCGGCGGGCAAAAAGCTGGCGCTTTTCGCCCGCCGCTCATGTCCAGCGTTATGCCGATATCGACTCCCTCGATAAACACGCCTAAAGAAGGATATGACATGGCGAAAGCACGCAAGCCGAACACGACTAGGAAGCCGCCAGCGCCGTCCGATAGCCACGCGGATATCGACGACTGGATCCGGCGACGTGTGATGCCAGACCTAAATCCCATGGTCAGGCAACTGGACGAAATGATCAGAGAGACGCTTCCCGGGCTTCAGTACGCCATCAAGTGGGGAAAGGTCTACTATGGCCTGCCAGACCTAGGATGGATCATCGAAATAGCCGCCTATGATATTTCCGTCAATGTCGTTTTCCTGGGTGGTGCCGATTTCGATAATCCTCCACCGCTTGGAGAGAGCGATCGGTCCCGGTACATCAAATTGAAGTCGCTGGAGGAGAGTGCGAAGCCCGAAATTCGTCAATGGATCGAACAAGCAACGCACGTGCCTGGCTGGAAATAAGCGATCCCCGGATTCAATCTTGAAGTGCAACGCCCTTTCTTTTGGCCGCCTTACTCATGACAAGGTGATGGTGTGAACCAACGGACTCAGCGGCCCTAACTGGTTGACGACCGCTTCGGTCACCGCGTCAGCCTGACGGCGCTCGACGGACTGAATGACCACGTATTGGCTGCGACGCTCAATCACGGTATCGGCAGTCATACTTCCCGCCTTTTTCCGGCTGCCGTTTTCCGTTAGGTGGGCATCCTGGCGATTTGAGTGGGCCCGCCACAAGAGCCGGCGGGCAGGCCGAAGCTGTGAATGGGCACCACTAACATAAGCTCCCCCCTGGGAGATAAGACACTGGCCGCAAACCACTACCCAGGGTCGCTTACGTCCGGCTCGCCGAGTACCGCGTCGAGACACTCCCGTAGTTGATGGCGTACGGCCTCCTTCAGTCGACCCTGCGGCGAAAACCCCCACCAGATCAGCACGCCTTGCCACTGGGCCATCAATAACTGACCGATACCCTCTGGCGCCGCCGCTACCCGCTCGAAACAGGAGTCGAGTATACGCGCCAGCTCCTCGCCCCAGTGCTTGCCACGCTCCCTCAACACCGGGTCGCGGAAATCCTCCCGCAGCAGCCGCAGGCTGTCGGCGTAGCTGTCGACGTCATCGACTTCGCCGGACAAACCGACCAGGAACTCAACGGCTCCCGCGGGCGTCCTGGCAGTGCTGGCGGCCAAGCTGGCCGTCAGCGCCTCGATTTGGTCCCATGCGCGCAGCAGCGCGGCCTGCAGCAGCCCGGACTTGCTGGTGAAGCGCTGCACCAAGGTCGAGGGGGAGAGTCCGCAGGCGTCGGCCACCGCGGCGAAAGTTATCCTTTCCGGCCCCTCTCGCTGCACGATTTCCAGTGCGGCATCCAGGATGGTTTCGTCGCTCAGCGTGCGTGGGCGGGGCATGGTTCACCTTGCTTTCTGAAAGAAAACGAATGATCATTTATAAATCATTCTCGCCTCGCAGGCAAACCTAAAGGCCGTATCGGAGAACGTAGGATGTCATCACTCATCGGAAAAGTAGCGCTCGTTGCAGGCGGCACTCGCGGTGCCGGTCGCGGCATCGCCGTGGAACTCGGCGCAGCCGGAGCCACCGTCTATGTCACCGGCCGCTCGACACGTCGCCAGCGCTCGGAGTACGATCGCCCGGAAACCATCGAGGAGACCGCCGAGCAGGTCACGGCGGCCGGCGGCCAAGGTATCGCCGTACGCGTCGACCACCTGGTCGCCGACGATGTGGCGGCGCTGATTGCACGCATCCGAGCCGAGCAGGGCCGACTGGACGTGCTGGTCAACGACATTTGGGGCGGCGAGCTGCTGACGGAATGGAACAAACCGGTGTGGGAGCATGACCTTGACAAAGGCCTGCGCATGCTACGGCTGGCAATCGACACTCACCTGATCACCGCCCATCATGCGCTCCCCCTGCTGATCGAGCGCCCCGGCGGCCTGCTGGTGGAAGTCACCGATGGTACGACGGCGTACAACGCCGATCACTATCGGCTCTCGCCTTTCTATGACCTGGCCAAGGTCGCCGTCAACCGCATGGGCTGGGCCCATGCCCAGGATTTGGTACCCCACGGCGCCACCGCGGTGGCGATCACTCCGGGCTGGATGCGCTCGGAGATGATGCTGGAGCATTTTGGCGTCACGGAGAAGGACTGGCGGAAAGCTACCGCGCAGGAACCGCACTTCGCCATTTCGGAAACGCCCCGCTTCGTCGGCCGTGCCGTTGCCGCCCTGGCCGCCGACCCTGAGCGCGCCCGCTGGAACGGTCAGTCTCTCTCCAGCGGTAGCCTGGCAGGGCATTACGGATTCACCGACCTGGACGGCTCGCAGCCCGACTGCTGGCGCTATCTGGTCGAGATACAGGAGGCCGGAAAGCCTCCCGACGTTAGCGGCTATCGTTGAGTGCCGCCAGGCCAGACTGATCGGGCACGGCATTCGCCCCCCGTTAGGCGACTATAGCATCTATGAAAAGCCATTTAGACGAAATGCGCGCCAGCATTGAGGTGTAGCCCGCGCTGCTCGGGTTCGCGTCGGCTGAACATTGTCGTTAGCTCCAAGGAAAGCCTTCTATGTCTGAAAGTCTGTTCGATACTACATGCAATGCGCGTGACACACTTTACGCCTCTATCGGAGAAGTGGAGCCTGATGTCATTGCGCATATTATCAATCCAGCTTTCATGGGCGGCCCCGCTTGGCCTACTTTGAGGCAAGCATTTAGCATCATTCATCGAGGCGAAAGCACTATCGTCATTTCGAATGGGTTAGCTGATCCGTTCGATGATGTAGAAGAGCAAAACTCTGGCTTTGGGATCGAAGTTTACGCTGAAACAAAAGAGCCAATTGAAGGCAACATTTCGGATAGCTCTTTATTCAAACTTGTCTATGCTACAGCACAGCAGGCCGCGCATTCCGGACAGATGGCGGAGTTCGTAAGGCAGTATGGTGTCATTACCATGGAGCTGTATGCGGATGATTGCGGCCTGCATGAATTTCAAAATGAAAATGGAATGGTTGGGGTAATGATCGGGATAGATCACCCAGATTTGCCTAAGCGGGTCGACTTTCCCGGTGGGGAGGTGATCCTGGCATCTGTGCAAGTTCTGACTCCAGGCGAATTGGAATACGTGGTTGAAGCTAGAGCTGAGGGGCGAAACGCGCTTCATAGAAAGTTTAAAGATTCTGAGCTATATCATTTCTTGACTAAAAACAGAGCCTCGTTAGTCGCGGCGGAGCCTTAATCCAGAGCGTCCCCCGAAACCCTGTTAGATTCCGACAAGCAACTACGGCAGGCGGTCATAGAGCTAAACAAGTAGGTCGTGCCGGTCTCCAAGTCAGGCTACGACATAAAGCATGAGCCCCCATGCCGAATCAGCTCATCGACTCTGGTATCGAGCTATTTGCGCGGTCGGCAAAGATGCCGAGGCCGGGGAAGGCACCGTGGATTGGTTGTGCGTAGGCCCGAATAGCATAGGCGAGCGGTTTGTAAACACCGCAAGTAGTGAGAATGGGACGCTTCAGGATGCGCTAGATCTATCTGGCGCCGCAGTAGCGCGACGAGAACGGAAGCAACGAAGTCAAGGTGATCGAACTCCAACCCACCGCTGGAGCCGACGGCGCTAAAACGCCGCTGCTTCGCAGCACGTTAGAAGGCAGGATATGAGAAGGCAGATCGCGGCTAACATTATAGTGTCATTGCTGCTTCTCGCGGTTCCGCTTGTAGCTCTGTACGCTACAGCGGGGCCAGAGCACGTCGACGGAATCGGGTTCGGCATTCTTCTGTATGAGCCCTTCGACTTCGCGTATGTGCTGCTGGCTTGGGTGCTGTTCTTTGGAGTGAATTTCTGGAGCTTCGTTGCACGCGGCAGATCCAGTAAGCAGGCTGGGGTCGCGGCGGTGGTAACCTCAGGCCTAATCGTTTTAGTCTGGTTTATCGTCGCCTTTCTCGCCGTGGCGCAGCTACACATTAGCTTGGGCGGGCAGCTTTGACGCAGGCCAGGAAACACCCGCTCCGTGAGCGAGACACGACACCGCGACACCCACTCGACAGTACCGTGCCCTAGGCGGGTAACCGGTTTGCCGGTATAGGGCCGCGAAGAAAGGCGGCCCAGGGCGGGCCGCCCGTTAATGACAAAAGAGCCTAGTCGCCTACCCGCTCCCAGGCATCTTCCCAAGCCCAGCCCGTTCCAGGGGCGTACGCTTGCCCCTGGACGGCGCACCAGCCACTGTTCGGCCAAGGCTTGCATTGGTAAACGTTGCCATCGTCGGCGAGAACCCGGGTGCCGGCTTGATAGGCGCCGATGTTATCCGGATAGACGTAGTCATACTCACCGCCCGGGGAGTCATAGCCGCGCAGCCTGAAGTTGAAGGTCTGCTGGCTGATGCGGCCATTTCCGTCCTCAGCCTTGGTCACCAGCGTGTACTCGCCCGTCTGCGCCGGCTCAATATCCACGCTGATCTGCTGTGAGCCTTGGTCGACGCTGCGACGGTCCATCCCGACCCGACGGTTATTGGCGTTATAGACTAAGGTCTCCAGCGTGAAGGAGCCCTCGCTGGTCACGCTGAATCCGACGGTCGCATGCCCATTGCTGATGGGGTAGCTGTCTTCAAGGCCGTCGATATAGAACTCGGGACCGCCTGACTCGCCATGGTCGATCGCGATTTCGACACGTTCGATACCGCTGTCGCTTGCGGCAAAGATGCTATTCCTGCCGTAGGCCGGTTCGATTCCGCCCTGGTCGTCCCGGAGGCCGGCGCGCAGGGAGCCGCCTTCCTGGTTAATAGCCCGGGCGAGCGTACGCGGCCAGACATCGCGGCGTCCGGCGTCGCTGGAATCGATGACGATGTTTGTCGCCAGGCTTGGGTTTTCGCCATTGGCATCGAATACCCGCGTACGTACCTGATCGCCCTGGCTCAGGTCCTGCGACGGGTTGATGACGCCGATCTCACTCCAGTCGGGGGTGGGCGGAGGAGTAGAGCCGGAGCCATCGATATTGACGTCGATAGCGTTATAGAACGCCATCGGCGTATCGCCGACCTCCCAAACACCCAGAATCACATGGTAGCCGCTACGATCAGAGGGCACGTCACATGTATGCGTAACCTCCATCGGTGGCTGCTGAAAGTGTCCATCCACGGTGCAGAACGGATTTAGATCGAAGGAATCGCGGGTCAATGGCGAGTTCGGATTCCAGTTCGGCTTGGTAATGTAGTAACGGTAGCCTTCGGTGACATGGTTGGCGGTAAAACGCCAGGTAAATTGATTACTACCCGATTGGATGTTCGTTTTGGCCCAGCGATCCGTGGTCTGGACGTTCAATTGCGAGAATGCACTGAGCCCCGCGCTGGCAATTTCGCCATCCGCTGGACCCGCAGCGGGAAAGCCACCTGGCCCCTCCAGGCTTTGCGGTTCCCAGATGATTGGGCCGCAGCCTGTGTTCTGGCCTTGCTGGCACAGATACCCGCGCGACTCAGGCTGGGTCATATATCCATGCGCGAAGGCGTTTTGCGCGATCAGCGGGAACGTGACGACGAGGCCGGATGCTAACCAGCGCCTAATCTCTCTCAGATCCATTGTCATTATCCTTTTTTGAAGTCGTTTTTAAGCGTTTCTCTCGCCGGATAAGCATGTCCATATTGGAGCTTAAGCTTCATGCAATATTTAAATTAAGCCATTTCGACATGTCAAGAAAATAGCGATAATTTCAGACAGGGGTATTTTTGTCGCTTTCCTGAGACAATAGATTTCATGCCTGAGAAAATATGTTCTTTATATTATTATCCTGAGCGGGCTATTTTTTATTTTATTTGAGCGTCTCTTTTCGGAGGCGCAGTTACGAATTATATGCCGATACTCTAATTTTTCCCTTGCTGGACCTCCAGCGTGCAGGTTACCGTTTTCCATTAGATGGATGTGCTGGTGATTTCTGGTGATTTAAAACACCGGGTAGAGATGAAAATTCAAGAGGCACTTTATCACTCTAAGCCATTGATCTATCAACTTGTGAGAAGGCGCTTCGGCAAGTCTTTCAACTATATGTGGCTACTATAAAAACTGGATGAATATGAGGAACCAAAGCCGTTCGCCCTAAGATCACCATACGCTAGGCAGTTAGCCCCGCTTTGCGGTGGCAAAAATGCGGAAGCTTTACACCCTGCCCTTCGCTAACGCGACGGGTGTCCTTCGAAACTCGTTCGGTTTCCTGGCAACAAGGTTGCGCGGCCCGCCGAGCGGGTAAATCTATGCGGGAGAACGTACTAGACCTGAAGAGGGAGAGGACTGCGCGCCGTATCGGGGATTAAGTCCGGCCGCAGCGCCGGGGCGAACAAGTAGCCTTGGATAAAGTCGCAGCCGTAGGCACTCAAACGCGTGAATTGCTCAGGCGTCTCAACGCCCTCGGCGATCGTGTGTAGGTTCAAGGCACGAGCGACACCGATGATTGCATGAACAATGGATACACTGACCGGATCGGTCTCCAGCTCGCGAATGAAAGCGATGTCTATCTTGAGCGTGTCCAGTGGAAAACGCTTAAGGTAGGCAAGAGAGGAATAGCCGGTACCGAAGTCGTCCATCGATAAGGCGAACCCCCGTCGCTTGAGCTGGTAGAGACGCTCGGTCGCCCATTCGGCATCCTCCATCAACTCACTCTCGGTAATTTCCATCACCAAAGCCAGATGCTCAGGGGAGGCGCCCGTGCTTTCTAAGATCGCATCGAGGCTCTCAAGGAAACGGGGGTGCCGCAGCTGCGAGACGGAAATGTTCACCGCTACCTTGAAGCCGGTCGTGCCGGAACGCTCCCACTTGACCGCTTGTCGGCAAGCCTGCTTCAAGATCCATTCGCCCATCGGCATCATTAATCCCGCTGCTTCCGCAACCGGAATAAACTGCGCCGGCGAAAGGTTCCCAAGCTTGGGATGACGCCAACGTACCAGCGCCTCGACGCTGCTCAAGCGACGCGTTTTTGCTGCGACAACCGGCTGGTAAACCAGATAAAGCTCATCCCGAACGAGCGCCGCATGCAGGTCGTGCTCTAGTTGAAGCCGCTGTTTTACGCGACGTTGTAGCTCGGGTTTATAGAAGCGGAACTGACCCACTTGGGGGCGAAGGCTGCTCAAGGCCGTCTCGGCGTGCTGTATGAGCGCGTCCGCGTCCTCGCCGTCCTCGGGGGCTAGGCTGATTCCGGCGCGAAGGCCGACGTATAAGTGGTGCCCGTTAATGGCGAAAGGCTGTTGAAAGGCTTCTAGTATATTTTGTGCATGAATGGAGGCCTGGTCGGCGCCATTGTCATGCAGAATGATACCGAACACGCTGCTACGCAGCCGCGCCAAGGTAGCTTGCTCCGGCAGTAGCGTGTTGAGGCGGGCGGCGGTTTCCCGCAGGACTTGATCTCCTATATGCAAGCCGTGAGCGCTGTTGATGTCCCTCAAGCCCTGAAGGCCGACCAGCATTACCGATAAGCTATTCCGTCGTAACTTCAAGGCCATGGAGAGGCTGTCGTGGAAACGAGCGGCGTTGGGTAGACCGGTTAATATGTCGCGGCTAGCCAGATGACTAAGCCGTTCGGCTTGGTCGATGTTCGTAAGGGCTAACGAAATATTTGCCGCTAGCTCCTCTAGTAATAGCATCTCTGCCGAGTCAAACGCCTGGGCATCGCCGGCGTATAGGCAAAAACAGCCCGCTTTGCGCTCGCTTAGTTTCAACTGGAGCACAATGCAGGCTTGATATTCTTGCCAATCGAGCTCGGGCATCTGCTCCTGCCAGCGCGGTATCTCTCCCTTGGGTGGATAGATCGGCGCGGCGGCATCATGAAACAGCGCATTCAGCTCCGGCCACTGCCTTAGGTTTGCGCCTGGACTCGGTACCAGTCTGCTGCCTGAGTCAGTCGCTTTCGCGGCCCACCGGACCGTCGATAGTCGCTCTCCCGACTCATCGAGCAAGCCGGTCCAGGCGAGGCTGAAGCCCGCCCGATCGACAGCGATTCGGCAGGCTTCTTCCAGCAAGTCCTGCCGTTGACCGGCACGAACGATAAGTCCGTTAATCCCGCTTAAAACTGCGTAGACACGGTTGAGGCGTTCAACCGATGCTTGTCGTTCGTGCCGGGCGTCCTCGGCCGCTTTGCGCTCGGTAACGTCAGAGAAGAGCAACGCAATCCGGTGGCTTTCGGGGTCGCCGATCCGAAAACCCTCTGCGTCGAACCAGCGGCCCATGGCTTCCGACTTCAGCTCGTACTTGATGTGTTCCTCGGTCGAGGCAATTCGGTGGTAGAGCTCTATCCATTGCTCTTCGATATCCGGAACCAGCTCTCGTATGGTCTTTCCTTCGGCATTCAATAAGCCTGTATGCTGTTCGAAGGCAGGGTTTGTTTCGATGAATCGATAGTCGACGGGAGTGCCGGTTGTATCATAGAGCACTTCGGCGATGCAGAAGCCTTCTTGAATGGAATTGAACAGCGTACGGTAGCGCCGTTCGCTATCGCGCAAAGCCACTTCGGCCCTGGCGCGGACGACAGCTGTCCAAATACGTTCCGCCACCTCTTCAGCGAGCATGAGCTCCTCTGCGGTCCAGGTGCGGGGTTCGGCTTGATTCAGCTCGAGATAGGCAACCAATCGCCCCTCTTTTATAAGTGGAACCGCGGCGAATGCGCGGATGCCTAGATCTTCGTAGGCCTTTAGCTCTGGCTCCTTGAGCGGCGGACCGGTCGGAGGGGCCCTTATGTCGTCGACCGCCAGCGTGCGGCCGGCCCTGAGTTCGTTCATCAGCGTTACGCCGAAGTCGTCAAGACGGTGATGACCGGCAATGCTCGCAACACCGGCGACATAGTCCTGCTCAATGAAAACGTGGATACCGTCCGGTTCGGCTTCAGAGTACATGGCGCGGTTTACTCTGAATTGCTCGCCCACTATGCGGATCGCCTTGCGTTGGACCTCGGCCGGGCCGTCTAGCGATCTGAGGGCGTCGGTGAGCTTGACCCTAAAGGCGTCGCGCTCTGCGGCCGATCGCAACGTCTCCGCCGCGAGCTTACGTCCATGCACATCGACCACGGAGCCGATATGACCTTCCCACCGCCCCTGCTCGTCAAATCGTGGCCGACCTTCGTTGAGCGCCCAACGGTACGCGCCATCGGCTCGCCGAATGCGGTGATCGATCGAGAATGGCCGCTGTTCCTCAGCTGCTTGTTCAAACTGGCGCATTGTCTGCGCACGGTCGTCCGGATGCAGTGCGTCCAACCAGCCAAAGCCAAGGGCTTGGGTTTCGGTTTGTCCGGTATAGTCGCACCACCGCTGGCTCAGGAACGTGCAAGCGTGCTCGGTATCCGTGACCCAGAGCATCGCCGGCGCGGTGTTAGCCATGACCCGAAAGCGTTCGTCGCTTTCCCCTGGTCCGGTAGGCATTGTCTTGCGTCCCTTAACGTCCGGCATAATCAGTAGGTGCTCGCCATCAAAATGGCCGTCGCCCTTGGCAAGAGGCGCAACGCCGTCAGCGGCCGAGAACGACACGCCCTCCGGTCCGCAGTATTGCCCATTCCTGAGTTAATCGGGGAGCCCGGCGTAATTATAAAGTGATCCCCATAGGTCTTATTACCCGGCGGCATAGGTAGAATGCTATGCCAACGAGGAGACAGGCATGGCACGCAAGCGGTTCGGAAGACTTAAAGACTGAGAAGACGAGGACAGCCATTCAACACTTTTCGTCGTTAAGCGGGGGCATAGGATGACCGCCGAAATCTGGGATAATGTGGCGGACGAAGTCAATTTCAATCTGAAAATTGATCGCGAACGATTTTTCGCCTTGATAGAGCGGCAGGCCGAAGTACTCGACTTTGGGTGTGGCTACGGCAGGATTTCTAACGAACTGGCTGCGTGTGGGTATACCAGCGTAACGGGCATCGATCCGTCCTCTGCCATGATTGAGCGTGGACGCAAGATGTTTCCCGGGCTTTCTCTGATGCACCATTCAACTAAAGCAGAGCTGCCCTTTGCCGATGGCTCCTTTGATGCCGTCGTAGCCTGTGCCGTCCTTACCGGCATCCCTTCATCGGGGGAGCGAACCCAAGCAGTTGCAGAGATCGCGCGCGTATTGAAACCCGGCGGTTTTTTCATATCGCCGAGTTCTGCTCGGAAGCAGGAAGGGTTTTCAAGTCGGGCCTAGGGATTCCCATGCGTTATAGTAGCGCCGACGAGTGGCGAGATTTATTCAAAACATTTCATTGCTGCCACGAAGAAGTGGTCGGTACGACCACTATGAGCGGCAAGCCCGAATCGAGCTACCGTGCCTTCTATAAAAACCAGTTAACAAGGCAACGGGCACAACAAGCGCATGATTGCAGCGTTATGCCTTCAGGGGGTAAAAATGCGACGCCTAGTTTTAGTAGCGCTGTTAATCGTTCCGGTTTTGGGGTTGGCGCCTACTTCGCTGATACTCGCTTGCCGGCGATGCTTGCCGAGGATTTGCCGCAGGCGGAAGCAGTGCTGGTTATCAAGGGGGAGCGGAAGCTTTATCTGTTAAGGGATGGAGAGCGCTACCGCGCCTATCCGATTGCGCTCGGAGGCGATCCAAGCGGGCACAAACAGCAAGAAGGCGATCAACGGACACCGGAGGGCGACTACGTGCTCGACTGGAGAAATCCAAGCAGCGCGTTTCACCTCTCTCTCCACGTCTCCTACCCGAACGAAGACGATCGGGCCCGCGCTGAAGCGCGTGGCGTTTCGCCAGGCGGCATGATTATGGTTCACGGACAGAGGAACGGGCTCGGCTGGTTGGGGAGCCTGCTCCAACGGTGGGATTGGACGGACGGTTGCATAGCCGTGACTAACGTGGCGATGGAAGAGATTTGGCGCGCGGTACCCAACGGAACGCCAATCCGCATCGAGCCGTAAATGCATAACCCATCTGCGACTGCCCGCCGTTAACGAGTAAGCCGAATTCTTAACGTCGCATAGCGACAAAGCTTAGGACAGCCATTCAACAGTCAGCCCTCGCTCCGGTCTCTCCGAAAAGGTCGAGGGCGCCTTCCCAAGCGACCATGGCCTGTTTGCGGTTACCCCCCAACGGAAGCGTCCCGGGAGGCCGTTCGCGCAGATCACACGATGGCAGGGTACAAGCCATGCGAGGGCGTTGGCCGAGACCGCGTTGCCTAGTGCTACAGAACTCCGCACCCCAAGCGCTCGCGCCAAACCGGAATAGGTCACCAACTTCCCCGGTGGAATTGCCAGAAGGGCTTCCCACACTTTTAGTTGGAATACGGTTCCGGTCACGCACACGGATAAGCAATCGGGCGCCGGCTTTGGCCTGAAGGCGTTAGCAAGCTGCTCCCTGTGCTCGCGCTTTAGGGGCTGCCAAAGCGCTTCTGGAAACGCCGCCTTCGCGTTGTTCAAGTGTCGATCGTATTCCGCCTGAGTATCGTAGAACTCCAGCCTATGCAGCCCCCGCGGCGCCCAAAGCGCGAACGCCGAACCAAAAGGCGATTCGATGCTGCCGACGTGGAGCGTGGCGCCGGCAGCGGACGCTTTAAACTCGCCCGGACTCATACCCTCGTAGCGTATGAACAGGTCATGCAGCCGCCCCGTACCCGACAAGCCGCACGCTAGCGCAGCGTCCAATAAGGAATCTGCGTCACGGAGCCGCAAAGCCGCGTACTCTTTTGTCAGGTACTGCACGAAACGCTTCGGGCTGATACCTACCCAGCGGGTAAAAAGGCGTTGGAGATGCCACTCCGACAGCCCTAGACGCGATGCGAGCCGAGCAAGATCCGGTTGCTCGGCCCAATGTTCGATCAAGAATTCCAGAGCGCGCTTGATGCGCTCGCCGTCGCGGTCCCGGATAACATCGTCTTGTAGCTGCATGTTCGTTACCAATATTGCGGGTACCGCCGACCTGCACCGATGTTATTAAAGACCAACGCAACAACGAGCAACAAAGTGGCTCCTATCGCTGTCGGGAACAAAACGAACTCCCAACCCGCGTAAGCCAGAAAGATAATGATCGGGTTCGAGCCTGCCGGCGGATGAACGCAGTTCAAAGCCATCATAACAGCGACGGCCGTAGCGGTTGCGAGTGCCATCGCAAAAGGGCCGGGGCCGAGCACGAGCAAGGTGGCTACCCCGACCACACTCGACAGCACATGCCCGATGAACACGTTTCGCGGCTGAGAAAACGGAAGATCGGGAAAACCGAATACGAGTACGCAAGACGCACCGAAGGATCCGAGAACGAGCGTAGCCGGTGCGGCGCTACCGATAGAGGCAATAACCCCTATCGCCAGGATGCTACCCAACCAGCCGCAAATGATATGCAGCAGTGAAGGACGCAGCGGCAGTTTGGAGAGATTGGCTGACATGGCGAGTTCCCGGTAATGCTTAGTACCGTTACAAGTTCGTCTATCCCGCTCGCCTATGACAACCCGATTCTTGCGATCAAACTTGCAGAGGCCTCTTGCTATCCGTGCGCTCTCTCTCAGTACACACGAAACCGTAAGCAACAGACCATTGTTCCCCACCCCGTTAAACTTATACGGCAGCCCATCAGGATAGACTGCGTCAGCGAATGACTTAGCAGCGTTATTGGTTTACCGAAATAACGAGAGCACCCCTCGCTTTCATTCCCGCGACGGATGCCCCCAATCTTCCGATTCCAAGCCCAGGGGCTTAGAGAGCTTGCTCCAGATCCAGGTCGCCCGAGTCGTCGCGCTTGGCCTCGGCCGTGCTATCGGCCTCTTCTCCGAGCAATAGGCGTCTCAGATCCGCCTCAAGCTGCTGCGCAGCGGCCGGATGTTCGCGCAGATACCGGCGGGCATTATCTTTGCCCTGACCAATCCGCTCGCCCTGATACGAGTACCAAGCGCCGGCCTTGTCGACCAGGCCCTCGCGTACGCCGAGATCGATCAGTTCGCCCTCGCGGGAGACGCCTTCGCCATAGAGGATCTCGAACTCAGCCTGCCTAAAGGGCGGCGCCATCTTGTTCTTGATCACCTTAACGCGGGTTTCGTTACCGATGATCTCGTCGGCTTTCTTGATCCCGCCTATGCGGCGAATGTCCAGCCGAACGGAGGCATAGAACTTAAGCGCATTGCCGCCCGTCGTGGTCTCCGGGCTGCCGAACATCACGCCGATCTTCATACGAATTTGGTTAATGAAGATCACCAACGTGTTCGAGCGCTTGATGTTGGCGGTGAGCTTACGCAGGGCCTGCGACATCAGCCGCGCATGGCGCCCGACCTGGCTGTCGCCCATCTCCCCCTCGATCTCGGCTTTAGGCGTAAGCGCAGCAACCGAGTCGATCACGATAACATCGACAGCCCCGGAGCGAACCAGGGCATCCACAATCTCCAGCGCCTGCTCGCCGGTATCCGGCTGCGAGAGAAGCAGCTCTTCCGTATCCACGCCGAGCTTGTCGGCATAGGACGGGTCCAGAGCGTGCTCGGCGTCGATGAAAGCCGCCGTTCCGCCCGTCGCCTGTGCCTGGGCGATGGCCTGTAGCGCGATAGTGGTCTTACCCGAGGCTTCCGGCCCGTAGATTTCTACGACACGTCCGCGCGGCAGTCCGCCGATACCAAGTGCCAAGTCCAGACTCAGCGAGCCGGTGGATACGGTGTCGGCAGCCCGGACCCTCGCCCGGTCGCCCATGCGCATGACAGCCCCTGCACCGAACTGCTTTTCGATCTGGCCTATTGCGGCGGTCAATGCTCTAGTACGGTTCTCGTCCATCGAGTACCTCGTGCAATCAGTGTGAGTTGGATCATGAAGTCGGCAGAGCCGGTGCGAGGTAGCACGGAAGATGGATGGAGTCAGCCAACGGAAGCGTCGGAACAGGCGATCAAGTCAATAGCGTGCGCTCGCAATATTAAGACCTCTTAACGCACGCTAAGTTCCTATTAAAAAAGGCAAATCAGACCAAACCGAGGAGCGAATTCGCCTGCCCTATTGGCAGGCGAATGCCCCCCTTAACGATGAGCGATCGCGATCCCGCCGCGATCGCCCATTCGTTGCGCCTTAGTTCGTTGTGGCCTCCTCCGGCTGTTCACTGCGGCTCGGTGCACCGCCTCGCAGCTGAGCTACAGCAGCTTCGGCGTTGGCTTCCCGCGCCTTCGCAGCGACTTCTTTCATTACCACCGTCTTGCCGATAGGTGCCAACGCGATGCCGGCGAGCTTCAGATGCTGGATGCCGAAGGGAATCCCGATGATCGTGATGAACATCAAGATTGCGGACAGCACGTGGCCCAGCGCGAGCCAAATACCGCCGACAATGAACCAGATGATGTTGCCGATAAGGCCAAGGGTTCCGGTACCGATATCATCTTGGCCGGTAAGCTCTTTCCGGCTGATCGCCTCCCGGCCAAACGGACGGAAGCAGAAAGCGCCGAAGACAAAACAAGCCTTAGCCCACGGAATACCGACAATGGTTATCAGCGCTATCACGCCGAACAGCCACCACGAAAGCCCCAGGAAAACCCCACCCAACAAAAACCAAAGCACGTTACCGATTGTACGCATAGTAATCCCCCCACTACATTTTCGCCTGACCACCATCCGCCGGTGGTTAGTTAGAACCGAATGGTGCTAGTAGCCCCCCAACGCTTTTTTCAGCGCAACGCTACTCAGTATCTTTAATCACCTACTTTTGGTGCCAGGCCAGAAGCTCATAAAACATAAACATAAGTAGGACACCTAGTGCCCAGTTCGATTATCGGCCGATTAGGATAATTTCTTAACGGCAGAATTCAGCGATTGTCTCGACGCGATATTTGACGCACAGGGCTAGGTAACAGAGGCCGCTTAGAAAGATGACGAAATCGCAACGATTGCGGATGTCGATGCGGGCTTTGTCGAGGGTCCCATTTGGGGTAACCCTTGCAATAGGCGCCCAATTTTTCGTAGACGTTTTTGAAACTTCGATACCTATTTTCTTAGTAGAAACATAATGCCAGCCCGCCCGGCAACCGGGTTGGGTGGCTATCCCCCAAAGCCCTCTGTTAGCGGCTCGGCGGAGGGGTTATCGCAATGCTCGGGCCGGACACGATCCAGCCAGCCTCGCCACCCTCTTCTCTGATCAGGAATGCTTGATAGTCTTTGCCGTAAACCATGCGCCGCACCTGCACTTGAGCGCCTGCTGGAAGCACGGCGACAGGAACATTCGACCTTGGGTAAGCAGCTTCGCTGTGTTCCGCATAGATCTCTGTCGGCGCAAGGATAGCGATTTCGTACTTTCGATCGTGCGAGACATCGGCCCACCAAAACCCACCCCCAATCGCGACTGGAAGCGCCACTATACTAAACACTAATAACAATCGACCAAGCATCGGCTCTCCTGGCACTAATGCCCAACATAAGCAGCCACAGATTCCTCTATCATTTCAACCAGCTCTGGATCCATGAACGTGTATTCATCAGGGATCTCCAGCACGTGAATGTGCTTGTAATCTAATAGACGAGTAAACTCTGCCACCAGCCTGTTTTTATGCTTCTGCTCCATGACGATAATAATATCAGCCCAGCGGATATCCGCTGAGCTAACCGTTCTCCGAGCCTTTGGGCTTGTACCCGCTGACCGAACGCTAAAGCCTGGACGTTTGCGCCAAACCGCTTCAGCTGTAGGGCTTCGCCATTGATTGCGACTACATATGAACAGCAACTTTTTCATGATGTTACTTATCACCCAGAGGCTGCTCGTCATCCAGAACCTGACGCACCGTTTTCGCTGGATAGTCCATTCCAAGCTGCTTTGCTCGAATCAGCTTCTCCGAGCGTATATACATGAGCTTCCAGCTCTTCTCAGGCTTCTCCTGCGATCTCTGAGATCTGCTGCCTCTTTTGATTTTCATCTTGGATTTAAAGCGTCTCCAAGCTCGGTTTCTTTGGGCGTTCATGGTTATTCCTCATTCCTTTACCGGGTTCAGCAGCCGCGATAATACGGAGAGGAATTAACTGCTGGGCATGTGCGCCCTTAAGGTCAGCTCAATGGCTTTGATACTATTTGACTTAATTGGAGCCTCCCTCCCCGACCAGCCTCAGCAGCACATCGGCTACTGCCCTAAATGTCTGCCAACACAAACGAAGAAGGAGACCTCGCAGGCAATTCTATACCCAAACGCATCACTATGATGCGGGGATCGATCTGCACGCCCGTCAGATGCACCTTGCATTGACGCTCCAAAACCTGAAGACCGCCCCGGCGCGCCTGCTCTCAGCCAATCGTGTCGGCGCTCGCGCTTTCATGGCACTATAGGCACGGCCACTTGAACAGGATTGAGCACAACGCAGTAAGGAAGCGGCATGAGCGTAGGACCTATCATGCATCGAATCGACGGCGACTCCCGAATCCGAACCGATTTAAGCCATCTACCGGCAGCGAAGCAGCGCGAGCTGGAAGAACTGGTGTATACGATTCGAGCGGTGGCCGAGGTAGAGATGATTATTCTCTTTGGCTCCTACGCACGGGGTAGCTATAAGGAAGCGCAAGATCTTAAGCCTAAGCGCTGGTCCGGCCACGCGTCGGACTACGATCTGCTGATCGTGGTCGGCAGCCCCGAGCAGGCGGCCGATGCAAATCTACGCAAGGCGTTTCGCGAGGCCTGTAAGCTCCCCGGCCTCTCGGCTCGTGCCGAGCCCATCGTTCATGACATCGCGGATGTAAATAGCAATCTGGAGGAAGGCAGGTATTTCTTTCTGGATCTCAAGCGGGAAGGTCGGCTGCTGTACAGCTCGCAGCGCTTCGAACTCGCCGAGCCACGGGAGTTGACGCCGACGGAACGGCAGCGCATCGCGCAGAGCGATTTTGATCGCTGGTTCTACGAAAGCGAAGGCTTTTACATCGATTACGAAAATGCTATTCAACGGGGCGATCTGCGCAAAGCCGTCTTTTATTTAAACCAGGCTACCGAGACTGCATACAAGTGCCTATTGCTCGTTTTTACCGGCTATGTCCCCCACGAGCACTTGCTGGAATGGCTCGGCGAGCGTGCTGAACTGTTCGGCCCGGTTTATCGCGATCTATTCCCGCAGGTTTCTCCGCAAGAACGCGATCGCTTTGAAAAACTCGATAAAGCATACATCGGCGCCCGCTATCGGCACGACTTCGTGGTGTTCTTAGGCGATCTCGACTATTTGGCGCCGCGAGTCAAACAGCTGCTTGAGACGACCGCCGAGCTGTGTCGTCGGGAGATCGAGGCCGTCGGCCAGCGGCCGTAGTCGAACCAACTTGTCTTGCACGAACAAAAAAGGCGGGCTGATGCGTTAGTCGCCCAGCCCGCCCTTTTTTGTCTACTATTCCAGCCCCGTTAATGATTGTTGTCGAATGATTTCAATGCTGCGCATTGCGGGTCTCTGCCTTGAGTGAATCAACAACTGCTCGAGCCGCCGGCGCTAGCGCAACACCGGCAGCGTAGCAAAGGTGGAAGCCTGGATAGTTTGGCGACCAATCTGCCAACACCCGGATCAACCGCCCCTCCACGATCGCTTGTCGCGCCAGCTCTTCGACGCCGTGCCACAATCCTATGCCTGCCAGGGCCGCGGACATCATCAGATCGGGATCGTCGGTCGACAGCGGCCCTGTCACATCCATCACGACGGCGGTTCCGTCCTTTTCAAATTCCCATCGATAAAGACTTCCATTCGGACCGCTATGACAGCCGATGCACCGGTGCCTTGCGAGATCGTGCGGCGTGGTGGGAGGTGGATGCTCCGCGAAATAAGCCGGCGAGCCGACGACCGCGGTCGTGAAGCGGGGCATCAGCGGTATCGACACCATGTCGCGCTCGATCGTCTCGCCCAGCTTGATCGCCAGGTCGAAACCGGATCGGACGATATCGCCAGGCTGTTCGTCCGTGATCACATCGAGGGTCACATGCGGATAGTCGCGCGCGAGGCCTTCGATGATGGGAGCGATCAGCGTTTGAATGGCAAGGCGCGGCGCGACAAGACGAACCGTGCCAGAAGGAGTGCCGCCAGGAACCAAGGCGTCTTCGAGTGCGCTTTCTAGCGACGACAGCGCGGGCGACAGCCTAGCAAGGAGACGCTCGCCGGCTTCCGTCGGGGCCACAGAGCGAGTCGTTCTATGTAGCAAGCGCGTGCCGAGGCGCTTTTCCAACGCACGGACCGCATGACTGAGCGTGGAAGGGTCAAGCCCTAACTCCAAGGCGGCCCGGCGGAAGCTTCGTGCTTCCGCTACGGCAACAAATGCCCTCAGTTCAGCAAACTCTCCGGCACGTATATTTCGCGACATTAATGAATTTCACACATCAGTCTACTGGGCTTTTCGTGGCTTGTTCTGCCTTTTACTGAGGAATAAGTTTGAGCGAGGTCGTGTCAGCAAGCAATAGATGGAGATATCCCATGAGTAACAGTGGCTATTCCCGCCTGGAGGACAAGGTTGCCATCGTCACGGGTGCTGGAAGTGGCATTGGTGAAGCAGCGGCGCGCACCTTTGCCAAGGAAGGCGCTAGCGTCGTGTTGGTGGGGCGCCGGGAAGCCCCATTGCGGTCCAACGCCGAAGCGATAGTAAAGACGGGCGGCGAGGCTATTACAGTGGCCGCCGACGTGTCCTCGTCCGGTGATGTGGATCGGGTCGTTGCCGAGACCCTGCACCGCTTCGGACGGATCGACTGCGTCTTCAACAATGCCGGGATTCAGGGTAATGGCGGCCCGATCGTCGAGATGAAAGAAGCGAGCTTCGACGAACTGATCGCCATCAACCTGAAAGGGCCGTGGCTTTTAACCCGGGCCGCGCTGCGCTCCATGCTCGATGGCGGCCAGGGTGGCGCCATCGTCAACACTTCTTCATTCCTGTCCACTGGGGCAACAGCCGGCACATCCGTGTACTCGGCCAGCAAGGCCGGTCTGGATGCCATGATCCGGGCGGTCGCGCTTGAGGTTGGAGACAAGGGAATACGCATCAATAACGTCAATCCCGGCGTCATCGACACGCCCATGCTGCGCGCCCACGGAGAAGAGGTCATTCCGCCGCTGGCGGCACGGGCTGCCCTGGGCCGGATCGGCACGCCTCAAGATGTTGCGAACGCTGCGGTATGGCTCTGTACGGACGAGGCGAGATTTATTACCGGACAATCCCTCCTGGTCGATGGCGGTTTCACGATACCCGGCCCGCGTTAACATCCGGAGGCGCAAGCAAGGCTGTCTTTGTATCTGGTTCCTTCAGCAGATTGATAAGGGCCCGCAGCGCCGCGGGCACGTGGCGATGTCCAGGGTAGTACAGCATCAAGCCGGAGAAAGGCGGACACCAATCTTCCAGCACCGCTATCAGACGGCCCGCAGCGAGAAGATTGCTCGCGGCGGTTTCTGGCACATAGGCGATGCCCAAACCATCGGCGGCCGCTTCGACCATTAGGTCGTTGTCGTCAAGCGTTAGTATTCCCGGAGGATCGACGGCAATCTCCTGCCCATGCTTTTCGAACTCCCAGCGGTAGCGCTTGCCGCTAGGCAGACGTTGGCGGATGCAGCGATGCCTAAGTAGATCGTCGGGGGTAATGGGTTTGCCGAAACGGCTTACATAGTCCGGGGCGGCGACCGCAAGGAAGCGGAGATCGTTGCTGATCCTCACCGCAATCATGTCCTGCGGCACCGCCTCGCCGAGCCGGATGCCCGCATCGAATCCTTGCTCCACGATATCGACAAGCCGCCCTTCGCTGACGAGGTCGAGTTCGACATCGGGGTATCTCGCCAGATAGGTGGGCACGACGTGACGTAACAATAACCGAGCCGCTTCCTTGCCGGCATTGATCCGCAACACGCCACTGGGAGTACCCCGATCTTCCGCAAGCGTATCAAGCGCAGCGTCCAAGTCTCTTAATGTGGGACCTATTCGGGTAAGCAATCGATCGCCCGCGTCTGTCGGGGAAACGCTGCGGGTCGTGCGGTTCAGGAGCCGCAGACCGAGCTGCTCTTCCAGCTTTCTCATACGGTGGCTGAGCGCTGAGCGGGATACGCCCAGCAGATCGGCAGCGCGCCGGAAGCTACGCTCCGCGGCCACCACCGCGAACGCTTCCAGGTCAGTTAAAGATGGTTTCGCCATTGGTGAACTCCTTTCACCAATCCATCCTAATCTGGACCTCTTATTTTTCAATCGAGAGCTCTAGAATCTGCCTCGAACGAACAGGATAGGAGCACTTCTATGAGCAAGACATGGTTCATCACCGGCGCCTCCACCGGCTTCGGCCGCTCGCTGACAGAAAAGCTTCTGGCGCGCGGCGACCGGGTGGCCGCCACCAGCCGCAACGCACGTGCACTTGATGGCCTTATCGAGCGCTATGGCGACCGCCTATGGGTGGCAGCCCTAGATGTCCGCGACCCGCAAGCTGTGCGGAAGACACTCGCCCGCGCGTTCGCCGAGCTTGGGCGAATCGATACGATCGTCAGCAATGCCGGGTACGGTGTTCTCGGCGCGGCCGAGGAAACCACCGACACGCAGCTACGCGATATCGTCGAGACCAACCTCATCGGATCGATCGTACTGATCCGCTCCGCACTCCCGTACCTGCGTGAGCAAGGGGGTGGGCGGGTCCTGCAGGTCTCGAGTGAGGGCGGTCAGATCGCCTATCCTGGCTTCAGCCTTTATCACGCGACCAAGTGGGGTATCGAGGGATTTGTCGAGACGCTGGCAAAGGAGTTGGTAACGTTCGGCATTCGGTTCACCCTGGTCGAGCCGGGGCCAGCGCGTACCGATTTCGGGCGCAGTCTCGTGTACCCGGAACCGATTGCAGCCTATGATGCCACGCCCGCCCACCAGACGCGCGACGCGCTGCTGAGCGGCGACTGGGTCATCGCCGGAGACCCCGAACGCATGACCGATGCAATGATAGCGGTTGCGGACCAACCCGATCCGCCGCTACGTCTCGTGCTCGGTGGCACGTCCTATCATGCGGTTCGCGATGCGCTTTCTGCCCGGCTCGATGAACTCGAGGCCCAGCGGGAAACCGCCTTCTCCACCGACTATCCGGAGGAGGAATTAGTCTGACCTTGAACGAGGAAATCCTTATCATGCGAGTTTTCAGGAACTAACTTGCTTGCCGCAGCTCACCGGAGAATCGGACTCAAGCGATGGATCCGGTCTCCGCTGAGCTGCCGGCTTCGGCCTACGGCATCCCGCTGACCGACGTCCGCTTACCTCAGATGTCGATCTCGACCCGCTCGTCCATTGGGACCGCGCAGCAGGTCAGTACATGGTCGTCGGCCGGGCTGACCAGCGGCTTGCGCGTATAATGAACAGCTCCGGAGAGCAACCGCACGGCGCAAGTACCGCATTTGCCCGAGCGGCAATTGTGGAAAGGTCTCAGACCGGCCGCCTCGGCGGTTTCCAACAGCGTACCGCTCTGCGCGGTCCATTCGGCCTGAATTTCCGAGCGGGCGAAGGTCACCGTTGCGCGCGTTGGCAACTCCACGACCGAACCTGTCTCTTCGGGCTCGTCGAGTTCGCCCGCACCGAAAAATTCATAGTGGATATGCGAACGGTCGATGCCCATGTCGCGCAACCCCGTATAAAGCGCTCGCATGAATCCCTCAGGGCCGCATAAGTAGAACTGGTAACCGTCAAAGGGGAGAAACTTAGCGAGAACCCCCATGCCGAGCCGCGCCTCGGTATCGTGGGTTTGGCCCAAGCGGTCTCCCGGCTCCGGAGCGGAATAAGCCGTGAATAGATGCAGCCAGTCATGCTGGCGGACGATGGCCTCGAGCTCGCTGCGGAACGCCCGGCTGGCACTGTTCTGGGTGGCATGGATGAAGTACACCTCGCGCCGAGGCGCACCGGCACGCAGCGCGGCCACGAGCCCGTCGAGCATTGCCATCATCGGGGTTATGCCGACGCCACCGGAGAGCATGACGATGGGCTGGGTGCTGTCGTCCAGCACAAAATCGCCCGCTGGCGAGGCGACCTCGATGATATCCCCGTCTTTAAATCGATCGTGCAGCAGACGGGAAGCCAAACCGTACTCTTCGCGTTTGACGGTGAGGCGATAATCGCGCCCGTTCGGCCCTTGCGAAATCGTGTAGCTGCGCAGAATCGAGCCGTCATTGCCCTGAAGCCGGATCGGCAGGAACTGCCCTGGGACATGCGGTTCAATAGGGCCGCCGTCCGCGGGTGTTAGATAAAAGGAGGTGATGGTGTCGCTTTCCCTGCGCTTCGATGCGATCTGGAAGCGGCGATAACCGTCGGTATTGAGCGCCGCCAACCGCACCTCATCCCAAGTTCCAGTGTCATCGAGTGCGGGCCACTGCTCGGCCAGCGTGGCGGTAACCGGTAAGGTAGCGGTCGCATGCCAGATCTCTTCCGGCACGACATCGACGACGCGCTCGGCGCCCGCGAAAGCCTCGACACGGCCAGGGCTCCAGTCGATGGTGGCACGACCAGTCAATATTATCGCCTCCCCGGTTTCGAAGTCCGGCACGAACAGGCCTATGCGGCCATCGCTTTCGATGTTGCCGAGCGTATTGAAAAAGCGATTGCCGGAAAAATCGGGAAAGGAGAGCGATCCATCCTCGTTGATGCCAAGAAAGCCCGGCCGCCCGCCACGGTGCGACGCGTCGACCCCGGCGCTGCCTCCCTTGAGCGAACCGGCAGCACGGGAGGCGATGAAGAAGGTATCGGCGGATTCGACAAGGCGACGAACCGCCGGCTCGTACAGGCTGCTGCGACGGCCTGCGGCTGCTGAGGGTTCGTCCCTAGCGGGGGCCAGGGAGCGGGTCTGAATGTATTGCGGGCAGTTCCCGAAGCTCTGATCGACCGCGATGGTAATAGCGTCGCCACGGGCGTATCGCACCCGGCCGTTCATCCGATTGCGGCGTCGGTTGGATAGATCGACCCCGACGACGCCAACGCTCGCGCCAGGCGTCAAATCCAGCCTGAGTTCGTCTGAGAGAGTCGGCGCCCGTTGCAGCTCTAGCGTACTCGGGGAGGGAGAGGACGCGTAGCCAGGCGGCCCAAAGACAGGAACGCACCATGGCCGACCCGCCGGGTCGAGCAGTCCGAGAAACAACATTGGCAAGTTCTCGAAGAAATCGCGGTGCTGCTGTGGCATTTCTGGACGCACGAAACTTGCTGCACGCTCAAGCCAGTCATCGGAAACCTCGGCACGCGCCTGTACGGTACGCTCGCCGGCATGAAAAACATGATCGTCCTGCGCCATGGGGTGCTCCCTCTCGGTCAGGGGTTTAGGCATCGTCCGAAAACTGTCTGCGCTCGGCCATACGGCGTTAAAAGTCAGCTCAAAGCACTCGCCGTCTTTTCGCTGATTTTTGCCTTGTCTGACCATCGCTCGCCGACTTTTCGGACAATGCCTAGGGAAGTGGCGTACGGGCCATACCGACAAAGCCGTCCTGCGCCTCGATTCTTGTCAGCCACGCCCGGATCGACGGGTAAGCATCAAGACTGACGCCGCCTTCGGGCGCATGAGCGATGTAGCTGTAGCCGGCCACATCGGCGATCGTGATCCTCGATCCGGCGAGGAAATCGCGGCACTCCAGAATCGGCTCCATTGCGGCAAATAATCGATGCGACGCGGCCTTGGCGCCTTCATGATCCAGCGGTGCGCCGAAGAGCGTCACCAGCCGTGCCGCGCAAGGGCCATGAGCAATCTCTCCGGCGGCCACCGACAGCCAGCGCTGTACTTCAGCAGCGGCCTCCGGGCTTTCAGGCAGCCAATCGTAGCCGGTGGGATAGGACTTCACCAAGTAGATCAGAATGGCGTTAGAGTCCGACAGCGTTACGCCGTTGTCGTCGATCGCAGGAACCTGGCCGAAGGGGCTGAGAGCGAGAAACTCGGGCGCCTTGTGCGCGCCGTTTTCGACATCGAGATCGACCGGCTCATAGGGAAGGTCGAGCAGCGCCATCATGAGCTCGACGCGATGGCAGTGACCGGATTTCGGGTGTCGGTACAGTTTGATCGGGGTGGCATGAATTGGGAAGTTTAGGTTCATGCTTGGGCTCCTGTGGACGAGACATGGAGGGCTGTCGCGGTCGATGTTGTGAACTGCCGTCGAGGATATGCCCTTCCAAAAATTGGCGGAAGCCGGCAAAATTGGAATATAAAGTTCCATTATTTGGAAATCACGGAGCTCAATTGATGGCGCCCGAGCAAAGCTCTCATTTCTTGGATGGCTTATGCCCGACAGACTAAAGACAATGGCCATGCTCGTCAGAGTCATCGACGAAGGCAGTATCACGGCGGGTGCCCGAGCCCTGAGAATGCCCATTGCGACCGTTAGCCGCAGGATTTCGGAGCTGGAAGCCGATTTGAACGCCGAGCTGGTTTTACGTTCTCCCCGTGGGCTGACGTTAACCGATGCGGGGACTGCCTACGTGGCGGCTTGCCGACGGATTCTGGAAGAGGTGGCCGAAGCCGAACGCAGCGCCTCGGGAGAATTTTCGGCGCCTCGGGGGACGCTGACCCTAACGGCACCTATCGTCTTCGGACGCCTGCATGTTCTACCGGTGGTCACAGCTTTCCTGCATTGCCACCCGGAAGTGAATATTCAGCTCCAACTCACCGACCGTAATGTGAGTCTCGGTGAGGAGCACATCGATATGGCCATCCGCATCGGTCCGCTGCCGGACAGCGGTCTGATCGCCCGCAAGGTCGGCGAAGTACGCCATGTCGTCTGTGCAAGCCCCTCCTATCTCGACAAGCATGGCAGACCTAACGCGCCGGACGATCTCGAAGGTGCCTCCTGCATCACGCTTGATCAGTTTCTAACTGCCCAGGTCTGGGGCTTCGAAGCAGAGGGAAAGTCGCTACAAATTCCTGTTCATGCTCGTCTCACGGTGAACACGGCCGAAGCGGCACTTGATGCTGCAGAGGCGGGGCTCGGTTTTACCCGCGTTCTCTCTTACCAGGCCGCGCCCGGGACACAGGCCGGACGCCTTGCAACGGTTTTGCAGGCGTGGGAACCGAAGCCCTTACCGATCCACCTGGTTTACGAACGCCGGGCGCTGATCCCGCAGAAGTTGCGTGCCTTCATCGATTTCGCCGCACCGCGTATCGCACATAGCACCGCATCGGTGGCATAACCCGCCGCCCTCCCCTGCTACGGGGCGACGCCTCTTAGGTATCGCGCTATTTACCGTTTTTTACCGACCGCCGAGCTGTGTCGTCGGGAAATCGAAGTCAGCGGCCATAGTCGAACAAACTTAATCTCGCTCAAACGAAAAAAGGGCGAGCCGATGCGTTAGTCGCCCAGCCCACCCTTTTTTGTCTACTATTCCAGCCCCGTTAACGAGATCGCGCTACGATCAGCGCCGGGGCTCCGCTCGGTTTCACTGCACGGCATCCTCCAAACCGGTTTCCACCGTCGGCTCGGCACCCGGGCCGATTTCAATGAAGGTGTCGTTGAATACCGTAAACGTCGGCCAGTTAAAACTCCCCGTGCTGGGATCGCCCGTCTTGGCGAAGTTCGTCCACATCGACATCGTGAGGTCGGTAATAGCGGCATCGTCGGCGCCCCACTCCATCGACGCATAAATCGCCCCTGCATCGCTGCCGAGGTCGGGACGATCGCCTTCCGGCGTCGTCACTAACCCAAGCTGGTAGTTTTGGATCATGCCGGCCGGGTGGTTGAACAAGTAGGGCAGCTCGCAGCCATGACAGCTTTTCAGCCCCAGTTCGCTCCATCCGTCTGGCACCCGGCTGAACAGGTAAACATACTGATTCGATTGATAGTTCTGCCGCTGATCGAGCCAAACGGGCAGGGAATGCCGGTGGTTCGCACCGTCACCGTCCGTAACGCCCGCCATGAGCGGAACATCGCTCGGCATACCGTCGACCGCATTCTGATAGTAGGTGTTGGGTTGATAGTAATTGTCCCAGTTCGGGCGGTAAGTTTGACGTGGAACGTTGTGCTCGCTATCGGCCCGCGTGAAGGCGGTCCAAGGCAATGCGCGCGCCTCCTCCAGAGTCGTCACGCCGACTCTGTCGAATAACGCTTCGCCGACCGCCGATGACGAGGCCAGGGAGTCTTCCGGCGCGCTCTCTTCGTCCATCGGCGCAAAAGCGCTCTGGACGATCGCTTTGTGAAATAAGCCGGTTGCCTGCGGCGAGTTCATTAGCGAGTAGACCTTCCCACCGCCGCCGGATTGCCCGAAGATGGTAACGTTGTCCGGGTCGCCGCCGAAAGCGGCGATGTTATCCCGCACCCATTCCAGAGCCATGACAAGGTCCATTTGTCCGTAATTGCCGGAACCGTCATAGCCGCTTTCAGCCGTCAGTAACGGATGGGCAATGTAGCCAAACGGGCCTAAGCGATGGTTAACGGTCACGAGGACGACGCCCTCGTTGGTGAGGCTGTCCGGGTTGTTGTATTGCTGGGAGTTAGCGGACAGAATCGCAAACGAACCGCCGTGGAACCACACCATCACTGGCAGATCGGCGGCGTCCTTCGGCGTGGTGACGTTAAGGTAGAGCGAATCCTCGCTCATTCCACCCTGATTCACGCTCTCTAGCGCTTCGTCCTGAGCGGATTGATCGGCCCAGGCTACCGCGTCGCGAATCCCCGCCCAGGGTTCGGGCGCTACCGGCGGCCGCCATCTCAGGTCACCCAACGGCGGCTGAGCATAGGGAATGCCGAGGAACTGCCAAGTTTTGTCATTGGCCTCAAAGCCGCGCAGGTCGCCCCCGGAGGTGGCGACCTGTACTCTCGGGCTGGTTGCACGCGTGAACAGCGCTACCGCTTCGGTGGCGCTGCGGATAGCCCTTGGGCGCGGATCCGGGTCGGAGAACGCGCCGGCTGTGTCCAAACTCTCCACTAATGGCGTCAGACTCGCGCGGAAATCCGGCGTCGGTTCGTCAAAGTCGATGTCGTCGGCTTTGACAGATACCGCAGCCCGAATGGCCTCGCTAATCTGGATGCCGTTGTTGAGATCGCCATCGGCATCCAACGTCTGCAATAGGATGAGTTTGTTGTTGACGCGCTGGTCGGCGGCCGATGCAGCGTCACCGACGATATGCAGTGCGGTGAGCTGCTCGGCACCTTTGGCGGACCCGAGCTCCAGGTCGCCAATAGAGAACGTGATCGTTTCGCCCTTTGAATAGGTGAAGCGCCCCCGTTCGTCGGTGACGCCGGCAGCCGTATCGGTGCCTACGTAATTCAACCCTGCAACCGGAATACCGCCGAACGTACCGGTAAGATCCCTCGAGTCGGAAGACGAGGAAGAACTACCGGAACACCCGGCCAACGGCAGCATTAGCGGCGCCAAAGAAAGCGCCAGGAGTACCGGGCGACGCCAGTGATTCATGAAGGTGCCATTCATCATGCAAACCTCCTCCCTATACGATATCGGTTGTTATTCTTCTGGAAACTCGTCGGCAAGACGGCCGTCTTTCACCTCGGCATCCGCACTCAGCTCGACATACATCTGAGGACCTGACTCGTATAGCGGATAATCAAGTTCGCCGGGAATACTTGGGTTGCCTGTTTTGGCGAAATTCGTCCAGATAGTGAGCATACGGTCGATGACGATGTTGTCGGTTTCGTCGAAACCGGCCGAGGCAATTATGTCGTCAGGGGTGACCTCGTCGCTTGGGATGACGTTACCGTCGGCATCCTTGATCTCCAGTAACTCCCCGGTGGCAGGATCGATAACCAAGCCCATTTGGTAGTGCGAAACAACGCTCTCCAACATATTGAACACATAGGCCAGCTCGGCGCCGTGATAGGCCTCCAGGCCGAGTTCTCGCCAACCCGCGGTTGGTGACTGAAAAGCGTCGCGAAGTGATCCGATACGCTGTGGTCCGCCATCCACGGGAAGACATCTCTGACGGTATCGATCGGGTCTGGCGTGTCGTTGGTGTTAATGACGAACATGAACGGCACGTCGTTCTGATTACCGGACTCGAAGCTAACCCGTTCGGTATCGGGCAAATAGTAGTTATCAACGTTGGTGTAGGGAGTTAACATCACGCCGGCCGCCACGATTTCCGTCCAGCTGCGCTGGCGCATCTCGTCCAAGGAGGCGGCACCGAGATTGTTTTGTAGCGCCTCGCCGATCTCCTCCGCAGCGGCCAAGCTGCGGGTATCGGGGAAAAGCGTGCCGCTTTGACTAATCGCCTGGTGGAAAAGGCCCGCTGCTTCCGGCGAGGCCATTAGGGACAACACCTTACGACCGCCACCGGATTCGCCAAAGATCGTCACGTTATCCGGGTTTCCACCAAAGGCGGCGATATTGTCCTGCACCCATTCCAGGGCCATGATCAGGTCCATTTGGCCGTAGTTGCCGGAGCCGCCATAGCCGCTTTCGGCACTAAGATCGGGATGCGCGATATAGCCGAACAGCCCTAGCCGATGGTTGACCGATACTTGAACAACACCCTTGCTGGCTAACGCCTTCGGGTTATTGAAGGGTTTCGTATTGCTGGTCAGCGCGGTGAAGCCGCCGCCGTGAAACCACACCATGACCGGGAGGTCGGCGGCATCCTTAGGGGCGGTTATATTAAGGTAGAGCGAATCCTCGCTCATTCCACCTTCCCCGTAGCGTTGCAGGGCGGGAATCTGAGCCGCCTGGTCGCTCCAAGCGACGGCATCGCGCACGCCGGGCCACGGCTGAGCCGCTACCGGCGGCCGCCACCTCAAGTCACCCAATGGCGGTTGGGCATAGGGAATGCCGAGGAACTGCCAAGTATTCTCGTCGGCTTCGAAACCACGCAGCTTGCCGCCGGTGGTTTCGACGACAATACGTTCGCTGGTTGATCGTGCAAAATGTTCAAGCGCATCGGCGGCCGTTCTGATAGCGCGGGGCCGCGGGTCCGGGTCGGAGAAGGCGCCGACCGCTTCCAGGCTCTCCACCAATGGCTCCAGGCTGCTCCGGAAATCGGACGTCGGTTGGTCAAAGTTAATATCGCCGGCGTTAGCCGACACTTTGGCCCGAATGGCGTCGGTGATCTGGATGCCGTTATTAAGATCGCCATCGGCATCGAGCGTCTGCAACAAGATCAGCTTATTGCTCACACGCCGGTCTTCCGCCGATTCGGCTCCGCTAGTAACGCTCAGCGGCGTAAGGACTGGCGCCCCTTGCGCAGAGCCTAATGTGAGATCGCCTATAGCAAAGGTGATCGTTTCGCCGCTGAAGTAGTTGAACTGGCCCCACTCATCGGTGACGCCGGCAGCCGTATCGGTGCCCTTGTAATTCAACCCTGAAACGGCGCTATCGATGAATGTCCCGGTAAGCGCCTCCGGATTCGACGAGGAGGACGAAGAGGAATTACACCCGCTAAGGGGCAGAGCCAATAGACTTAGAGAAACAGCTAACAGCGGCGCACGCCGCCAGCGACCATTGATGACGCGATAGGTCATGCAAGTCTCCTCCTAGATTTTTCTATTTTGTTGTATGCAACAGGTGCCACTTTCCTTGCCCCAGTGCGAAGCGCTTCGACCGGGGCGCTGCAACCGCGAGCCGCAAAGTCTCCTTAAGCGGCGACTCCCTCGTGCATCAATGTGTCTCCGTACCGCGGATAGCGTTTGGCGCTTTTTATTCGTTGCGGCTTTCAGAGTGCGGCAGGGTTTGGAAGGAAGTATTGAACGTTTTTGCGGTGTTGGCGCTCATCCGAGCCTGCGTTCACAGGCCGATGAGCTAAAATGTAAAACAGCAAAACGTACAAGCGTTTCGAACGAAGGCGTGTCTATAAGAAAGGTTGGTAAACGTAGGGGCTATGCCTGACCATGGTTAGCAAACGGGCTTGTGCCGTATGAACGTGATGGCCTATGGCTGTATGTGATCCAATACCGAACGAAGCAGGGTTCGGCGTTCTATCGCACGTCATGAAGGATAACGTGTACATGATAGGGCGGCCGGGATTCATTTACACAGCACCGTGGATCGCAACCCGCAACACACGGCCGCCTTCGGCGGCAATCATTCTTGCGGCGGGGCCGCGACCGTTCACGCTTATTATCAAGGGGCGGGAGCTGCGTACGCGCGCCGCTATCGTGCCGCCGTTCGTCGCCCGCGGCCTCTACGCCCGCAACGTTCCGCTCGTCTGCTTTCACATCATGCCGGGCTCGGCGAATTATGACGCGTTCAGCTATTTAGCGCAGGGAAGCATACCGCTGCTCGAACGTAGCCTCTTTACCCGTTTCGACCTGGAGTTGGAGCTACTCTACCGGGGACGTTTGTCGCCCGCTCAAGCACTTGACGTCTACGAAGCGATCGTACAAATCGCCATTCGCTATCTACCGGCGCAAGCCCATCCCGACGCGAGAGTCCGCCGCATCCGCGACCTGCTGGAAACGGGGCCGGAGCCTACGCTCGCCCAACTGGCAGCCGAACTAGGCGTGTCTTACTTCTGGGCCTCGCACATGATGGCCAAGGTGTTCGGCATGTCGTTGCGGGACTATAAAGCATGGCGAAAACAGCAGCGTGTTTTCGATCTCTTGCACTCTCAACGAAGCATTACCGACATTGCCCACGCGGCCGGTTTTACGGATTCCGCCCACCTCTCACGCACCTACCAACGCTGGTTCGGCCAACCGCCCTCTTACAGTCGCAACAGCAACCATGTACGCATATTTCGCTGCTAGCAGGCTGTTTCATCCCGCTGTGTGAAGAGCGCTTTCCCGGCCCCGGGGGGCGGCAGAGCGCAGCCCCCACGATTGGTTTGCTGCGTTAAAAGCGTAGCCGCGCCACACCCTTGCGTAGGCTCTCGCCGGCTTGGTTGAGGCCGTCGGCCGAGTGGCGCACGTTCTGCATCGTCTCGGTGTTGGCCGCCGCCGCATCGCGGATGCCGGTTAAGCGGCGGTTGATCTCGTCCGCCGTCGCCGCCTGCTCTTCCGCTGCGCTGGCGATTTGGCCGTTCATGTCGTTGATCGTCTGCACCGCTTCGGTAATCGCCTGGAAGGCCTGGTCCGTCCGCTCGGAACGCTCCACCGTCGTCCGCGCCTCTTCCGATCGTGCCGCCATCGATTCCGCCACCTGCTCGGTGCCCTGCTGGATGCGCTCGATGATCGCGCGGATCTCTTCCGTCGAGTCTCGCGTGCGCAGCGCCAGCGTGCGCACCTCGTCGGCCACCACCGCAAAGCCCCGGCCGTGATCGCCCGCGCGGCTGCTTCGATCGCCGCATTCAGCGCCAGCAGATTGGTCTGCTCGCTCACGCCATTGATCATCTCCAACACGCTGTCGACATTGGCCGAGTCCTGCCGCAGCCGCTCCACCACTTCCCGCGAGCGCTCCAGCTCCGCCGCCAAGCGGGCAACCGCATCGCGGCTTTCGTTCATCGTCAGCGCGCCGTGCTGGGTTTCTTCCTGCGCCCGCGCGGCGGCGGCCGCGCCGTCCTGAGCGTTGCGCGCCACCTCTTGCACGGTGGAGGTCATCTCGTTCATCGCGCTGGCTAAATCATCCACATCGGCATGCTGCGAGCGCACGTTGCCTTCGGCGTCGTTGGCCAGTTGGTTAAGCTGGGTGGCCGAAGCACTCACCGTCTGCGCGTGGTCCCCGGTATCGCGCACCACTTGCTGGAGCAAGCCGAATAAGCTGTTGAAGGACTGGGAAAGAACGGCCAGTTCGTCGCGACCGCTATCGTCCATACGATGGGTTAAGTCAACCGGCTCCTTAGCGGCCTCTTCTATCCTGCCGATCGTATAGCGCAAAGGCCTGGTGATGCTGCTGATGACCGTCCAGCCGACTACCAGCAAAAACACCAAACCGACGCCGCCGATCAGCGAGGTTCGCAATAATTGGCTGTTAACCTCGGCGTTGATGTCGGCCATATAGACGCCGCTGGCGACAATGTAACCCCACGGCTCGAATAAGAGGCCTTCGGAGACTTTCAGTATCGCCTCCTCCTCGCTCGCTCCCGGCCGCGGCCAGTAGTACTCGATACGCCCCCGACCGTTGGCCCGCACATCGTTGGTCAGCGTTCTGATGAAGGTATTGCCGGCGGTATCTTCAATCGAGTTGAGATTCTCCCCTTCCAACGCCGGCACGTAGGGATGCATGATCATAACGGGCCGTAAATCATGGACCCAGAGATACTCGTTGCCGAAATAGCGAATTTCTCTAAGAATACCCAGCGCTTGGGTCTTCGCTTCGGACTCGCTCAACGCCCCGCTCGCCGCCAACCCGTGATAGTGCTCCAGCACGTGCATACTGGTGTCTAACACCGCACCAGCTTGCTGCAAGCGTTCTTCCTGCAAGGTCGCCCGCATGGACAGTAATGTTGCCATCAGCGTGACGATCAACACGCCGATAGCAAGCCCCAAGGTCAACCAGATGCGTTGACTAATCAGTAAGCGGCGAAACAATTGCTGCATAGCGAAGCCTCCTCCTCAGCCTATCGCCGCAACCCAGGGGGCGTATTATTGTATTTTATTTGGTCCGGCATGCCGTTCGGGCGGTTGGCACCGCTTCTGCGCCAACCGCCCGAACAGGATGCCTGACTTACTGCCGCTCCTGCTGCGGTTTATTATCAACTAGTTCAATTTTAAATCTTGCACCTTCCCGGACAGCTCTGCCATCAGCCGATCTACATTCGTAATCGACTCGGCAATTTCCCGCGTCACTTGGCTTACCTCGGCCATTGCCCGACTCATTTCCTCGACATCGCCCGCTACGGCCTGATTCTCCCGCGATAGCGCTTCGCCCGTCGTCGCCACTTCGGCAATCAAACCGGACACGCGCCGAGTATGCTCGACAATTTCGCGTAGTCCTTGATCAGCACTAGCGGCATTTTCTCGGCCTTCTTGAACGCGCTCGCTACTTTCGCGCATTGCCTCCAGCGCGGCTTCGGTTTGCGTCACGACATTTAAAATACGATCGCCAATTCGGCCGGTCGCTTCGTGCGTGTTATTCGCTAAGCGTTTCACCTCCTCCGCCACCACGCCGAAACCCTTACCCATTTCGCCGGCACGAGCCGCTTCGATCTGCGCATTCAAAGCCAGCAGGTTGGTTTGCTTAGCAATGGTATGGATCTCATCCACCGTTTGCCGGATGTCCTGAGTAAAGCCGCCCAGCTCTTCCATTTGCTCCGCGGCCTTGGTGACCATGACAGCGACATGCTGCATGTCATCGACGGTTTTCTGGATCACTTCCGCCCAGCGTTGAGCGGCTTCCTCGGCCTGACTAGCTTCCTGCGCCGACGTCGTCGTTCGCTCCGTATGCTGCTCGCTAAGGTGCGCCATACGCTCTACGGCGCGCGCCGCCGAAGCCGCCATCGCCGACTGTGTTTCCACCGTCTTCGCCACCCGGTTGGTGCGACTGGAGATCTCAGCGGTTTCTTTCGCACCGACCGTAGAGGATTGGTTTACTTGGCGCAGAATATCCTGCAATCGGACACTGGTTTGTTCGGCTTCCTGGCGGGCACCCTCCATTTCGCCAAAGCCGGATTTTTGGCACGTTCGAATAACACCGATAGCCCGAATAAAAGCAGGGTCAGGCCGATCAGGGAGCTTACCCGCAACCCCCAAAGCGCCTCCTCCGGAATCAACTCCAAAGGCTGAATAGCACCGGTGCTTTCCAATAATGCGAATAGAACAATCTGCGCAACGATGACGCCAGTCCACGTCATGCCGACCCGTAAGCCACCGAGGAAGATAGCGATAATCGGAATCCCGGTCAGCCAGAACGGCGTTGAGGCCATGAAACCGGTATCGATGTAAGAGGTCCAGATAAGAACGGCGTTAATGGTAAAGATGGCTACATCCCGAAACAGCGTCGTCCGCCCGGTGACGCGATGCATAATCGGAATGAGTATGGCAACGATGGTAGCAATGGCCATGCCGATCGCTGCTAACGGCACCCCTAGCTGTATGTAGCGAAAGGTAAAAATAAGCGCGGCTACCGCCAAAATACCCGACATACCCACTAACGAACGCGCACGAGTATATGTCTCGGGCTCCCCCATCGCCGATGGCGGTACCAACTTATCCAACATGTTATTGAAAGACACCCTTGTCCCTCCATTCCCCCCAAGAAATCGTATTCGCTCAGCCTATGAAGACGAACGTTCATTCACTCTATCGACAAGGATGAAAAGAACTTGACAAAGTAGGAAAAATTAGGCGCTTCGAAACGCATCGAAATAATTTATACACACCTTCTGAAACACTTTGACTCGAAAGTGTCAAGATCTCGGCGGTGTTTTTTCTATGCGCGTAAGTTATTGTTTTTTATGATCCATAAGCGAGTGTCTAAAAACTGAACAATTTAAGACAGAGCTAACCGGTATGGGCAGTTAGTAACGTTTCCACCGTTTTGTTCACAGACTTATCCACAGAAAATGTGGAAAACTTAACACGTTCTAGATTGCTCAAATTTTGGCCAGATTCCGCCGCTGCTTCCATTCGGCGAGGCTCTTAAGGACGAGCGTCAACACCGCCAAACCCGCCAATAGGGAAGCCGCCGCAAAAGCACCGGCCATATTGTGCTCGTCGAACAGCTGCTGGACGTAGAGCGGCAACGTGTTTGTCTCGCCGCGGATATTGCCTGATACCACCGCTACCGCACCGAACTCCCCCATCGCCCGCGCATTACAGAGGATGATTCCGTAAATCAGCGCCCATTTGATATTAGGCAGAGTTACCCGCCAAAAGGTTTGCCAACCGCTTGCGCCCATAACGCGCGCGGCCTCCTCTTCTTCCGTGCCTTGAGCCTGCATGAAAGGGATCAGTTCGCGGGCAACGAAGGGGCTGGTGACGAATACGGTCACTAAAACGATACCCGTTACCGTGAACATGACCTGTAGATCATGCTGCTCTAGCCAGCCGCCGATCCAGCCGCCGGAACCGTACAGCATGAGGTACATCACGCCGGCAACGACGGGCGAGACGGAGAAAGGGATATCGATAAACGTTTGCAATATACGCCGGCCAGGAAAACGAAAACGGGTAATGGCCCAGGCAGCCGATACTCCGAAAACCGTATTAACCGGTACGGCAATAGCGGCAGCGAGCAGGGTTAATTTTATGGCGTGCAGAGCCTCGGGGTCGGTGATGTTTTGCACATACACTTCCCACCCCCGAGAAAGCGCCTGCGCGAACACAGCCAGCAACGGCAAGACAATGACCACCAGCGTCATCAACAGCGCTAGCCCGATCAGCAACCGCCGCCCCCAAGGATTAACGGACCTTACGTTATGTTGCGCGCTCATTATCCGTTTCGCTCCTGATGGCGGTAGACATACCCCTGCAAAATATTAATAACCAAGAGCATCAGTAAGGCAGCCGCCAAGACCACGGACGCAATCGCTGCGGCGGCGCCGAAGTTGTATTCTTCCAAACGCGTCATGATCAACAAGGCGGTGATTTCAGTTTCGAACGGCATGTTACCGGCGATAAAAATAATCGCCCCGAACTCGCCAAGGCTACGCGCAAAAGACAACGCAAACCCAGCCATAACGGCGGGCAATATCATCGGGAATATAACCCTGGCAAAAACCTGCAAGGCGTTTGCCCCCAGACTTGCCGCCGCTTCTTCCACCTCCGGCTCCATATCTTCCAAAACCGGCTGCACGGAGCGCACCACAAATGGCGCGCTGGTGAATGCCATGGCGGCAATAATGCCAAGCTGGGTATAGGCCACCTCGATACCGAGCGGCGTAAGGAACTGCCCCAACCAGCCATCGCGACTGAATAAAAATGTCAGCGACAAACCAGCCACGGCAGTGGGTAATGCGAACGGAATATCGACCAGAGCATCGAGGAATCCGCGCCCGAAGAACTCATACCGGGTCAGCACCCAAGCGAGCAATACGCCGAATACGCAGTTAAATAGCGATGCCGCTAACGCCGAAGTCAGGGTAACGCGGTAAGTGGCCACCGCCCGCTCGCTACTAATCACATGCCAGAACTCGGCCGGCCCCAAACTCGCCGCCTGCATCAGCAATGCCGATAACGGCAACATGATAACCAGGCTAATGAACAAAAGGGTTGTACCCATCGTTAGCCCGAATCCGGGCAGCACCCGCTTGCTGCGGGGCCTGCCCCCTACTACGCCCTGCATACCCGAATCACGCCTCTAGAAATGCCGAAATGGCGCTCGCCTAACGCGAGACAGCCGGTGCCTGTTGGCACCGGCTGTCTCGTTTTGCCGACAAGCAGGATACGGAATCAACGCCGCCGTGCGTTCCGCTGAGCCTGATCCAAGGTGCCGCCGTCGCGGAAATGCCGCTCTTGGGCTTCGCTCCAGCTGCCGAAGACCTCTTCGGCACGGAACAGCTCTACCTCCGGGAAGCGCTCGGCATGTGTCGCGGCGACGTTCTCGTCGTTCACCCGATAATAAAAGCTTGCGAGGATCTCCTGCGCCGGCTCGCTGTAGAGAAATTCGGTATAAGCTTCGGCCAGCTCGCGACTGCCGCGACGATCGACAACGCGATCGACCACGGCAACGGGGAACTCGGCCAGCAGGCTACGCGACGGCACGACGACTTCGAAGCGCTCCTCGCCGTATTCGTCGACCATATTGTTTACTTCTGACTCGAAGGTAATCAGCACATCGCCGATATTGCGCTCTACGAACGTGGTCGTCGCGCCGCGACCGCCGGTGTCGAAAACCCGCACGTTACCGACGAGCCGAGTCACGAAATCCATGATCTGTTCTTCATTGCCATCGTATAACGCGTCGGCATAGCCCCACGCGGCAAGATAAGTGTAGCGACCGTTACCGGAAGTCTTCGGATTGGGGAAAACGATCTGCACATCGTCGCGCACGAGGTCGTCCCAATCCTGGATATTCTTCGGATTTCCGGCACGAACCAGAAAAGCCGGCAAGGAATAATAAGGAGATGCCTGATTCGGCAAGCGCTCCTGCCAGTCCTCGCCGATATGACCGCTATCGACCAACGCCAAGATGTCGGTGGTTTGGTTAAAGGTCACCACATCCGCGCTCAAACCTTGCATAATCGAACGCGCCTGGCGGGAAGAGCCGCCGTGCGATTGCCGAATGGTCGGGCGCTGCCCCGTTTCGGCCTCGTATTGCTCGGCAAACAACGGATTTAGCGCCTGGAATAATTCACGGCCGATATCGTAGGAGGAGTTCAGTATCGTATCTTCGGCGGCGGCCGGAGCTACGATAAGCCCGCTCAAGGCGACGGCAGCTAACAACTTACGAAACATCAGCATAATCAACTCGGCTTTTAAGAATTTATGACGCTATAGCCTACCCAACCTTCGCATAAGCCGAAAATAATAGTTCCTCATGCTCTTATACCCATAGCGCATATAAAGAGCACCCAACCAAGCCCCTTGGCATATAAAGGCTTGTTATAAGCAGGTGCTGACTCGGTATTTTTCCTTTCCGGGCAAGTACCGTAGACTGCCCGCAGGCAATAGGGCGTCATTATGAGCATCGAAGTCAGAGACATACAAAAGCGCTTTGGTCGGTTCACCGCAGTCGACGGTGTGAACCTTCACTTTCCGGAAGGCAAACTCACGGCGCTGCTCGGCCCTTCCGGTTCGGGGAAAACCACCCTGTTACGAATGATCGCCGGCCTGGAGCAGGCTGACAGCGGCATGGTGCTGTTCAATGGAGAAGACACCACACATGTGCACGTCAGCCGCCGCGGCGTCGGTTTCGTGTTCCAGCATTACGCCCTGTTCAAGCACATGACAGTGTTCGATAACGTCGCCTTCGGACTCACCGTCAAACCGCGCCGGGAGCGTCCCGCCAAGGCCGAGATCGAAAACCGGGTTCATCGCTTACTCCAGCTCGTGCAGCTCGAGTGGACGGCGAACCGCTACCCTTCGCAGCTATCGGGCGGCCAACGGCAGCGCATTGCCCTGGCACGCGCCTTAGCGACCGAACCGCGAGTGTTACTTCTCGACGAACCCTTCGGCGCATTGGACGCCAAAGTGCGCACCGAGCTACGTCGCTGGTTACGCCGCCTGCACGATGAAATTCACGTCACCAGCATATTCGTAACGCACGATCAAGAAGAAGCCGTGGACGTCGCCGACAAAATCGTGATCATGAATCACGGCCGGATAGAGCAAGAAGGCTCGCCGGAGGAGGTTTACGATAATCCGGCGAGTCCTTTTGTGTTTGATTTTCTGGGTCAGGTCAACCGCTTCTACGGCCATATTCGCCAAGGCCAGGCCGAAATCGGCGATTGGACGCTACCAAGCCCGGAACATGCCGAAGTCGCCAACGCGCCGGCGGTGGCTTATGTCCGCCCGCACGAGCTTGAAGTGCATCCCGACAGCGATCCGGCCACCGGCGTCAGCCTCGCGGCAACGCTTGCGGACATCACGTCGTTAGGGGCCACGATTCGCCTGGAGCTTGTCGCCCCGGAAAGTCAGGAACCGATCTACAGCGAACTGAGCAAAGAAGCGTTCGTGCAGCTGAACATACAAACGGGCGACACCGTTTGGTTGCGGCCGAAAAAAGCTCGCGTCTTCCTCCAGCCCCGCCAGCGCGCCGCACAAGCGGCTTGAGCGCAGACGCCCGCTGCCACCTCGACCTCGGGCAGAGACGACGAGGCAGCGGGTAAATACGTCCTTCATTCGTGTATCCCCTACGCTATCCCACTGAAGTTAAAGACACCCCTGCGTTTACCCCCGTTAGCGGCTAAAGCCGACCGAAAATCCGTCGATAGATCTTAGTGAAACACTGGACAACTCCCTTGCCCCTCTGCGATCCGCGAAGGGTGCAGCGGCCAATGCCGCTCTCGGCGAGAGTCCATAGCTCTTTTATATTATAATTTCCGCGACTGCTTTCCGAAGCGGACCAGCGGGATAAGAGAATTGTTCAGTGTTTCCTTAACGAGTGTCGCACTCAACGGGGCCCGCCCGCCTGTGAGGCGCGCCGCTTCAACCACTGCTAGAAACCAAAAGGTAGTCAATAATGCAACACTTCCTGGACGCCATTAAGCAATATGCCGACTTCTCCGGCCGCGCCACTCGTACCCAGTATTGGATGTATATCCTGTTTTACATGATCTTCTATGTGGTGGCGGCCGTTATCGATGCCGTGATCGGCATTGGTATCTTTACGGCGGTGTATGCACTGGGCTTGCTCATCCCGAGCCTTGCCATCGCTGCACGCCGCCTGCACGATACCAACCGCAGCGGCTGGTGGCAGCTGATTGCGCTGGTTCCGCTTGTCGGCCTTGTCCTGATCTACTTCCTGGTTCTGGATAGCGACGACGACAACCGCTTCGGCCCGAACCCGAAGAAAGAAGCGGCAGCTTAACGGCCCGTTAAGCACCGGTACTCTGCCGTGGCGTAGCCTTATGGCTACCCACGGCGGGGTTAGACCTTCTCTCGCGCTATGGCTTGGCTGCCTTTGATAATTGCTTGGAAAATACCGGTAATACGGCGCTCCATTTGCTCCCGGCTCAGACCGGTGCCGCCGCTTAACCACTCCACCAGCAATTCGTTGCTGGCTCCAACCAGCGCAATGCCACTCAATTGGTAATCCGCTTCCGGCAACACGCCCTCCGCTGCCAATTTATCGGCAAACTGCGCTACCAAGCCGGCAAATTGCCGGATCGCCGCCCGCCGTTTCTCTTCCATAGCAGGGCTGACGCCGACGGTTTCGACGAGAGCGATCCGCGCCCGTTCGGGGTTGTTCATGCAAAAGCGGGCAAAGGCCGTCAGGGCCGCCAGCGTACCCGCTAACGCACCTTCCTGCCCGCTGCCCTCAAAAGCCTGCAAAACCTCGTTAAAGGCATCTCGGATGAACGCATCGAACAACGCACCGAGGAGTTCTTCGCGCGAACTGAAATGTTCGTAGAAATGTCGTGTTGATACACGGCCAGCGCTACATAGGCGATCTATCGACGTGGCGCCGTAACCGTCGCTGCCGATCAACTCCTCGCCAGCCTGCAAAAGTCGCTCGCGCCGCTCGGCTTTCAATTGTTCCGTCGTTTGGCCTCGATATTTTCTAACCGGCCGGGCCGTATTTGCGTCTGTCATATGTCCCTTCCGTCCGTTTCGTCGTCTACGGCACGTAGCTTACGCCAAAAGCCTCTGCAATAGGCATGAAGTTATTGACTTGCGGAAGCATAGCTCAGCATACTCGGGAAATAACACCTTCCGGAAAGGAGTCTTTTCTTATGGGGTATAGCTTACTTATTGCGCTGCTCGCGCTCTACGCGGTCTTGCTTTACCGAGGGATTGGCTTACTGGGTTTCACTTTGGCAACAGCCGCCGCGCTGGGCTTGGCGGCCGGCTTCGGCTGGCTTGGCACCGTTGGCATCGTCGTTGCTGCGCTGATTTTCTTCCCGCTGGCGGTCGTGCTGAATGCAACCAGGCTGCGCCAAACACTTCTTACTGCGCCGGTACTGAGAGCCTTCCGGAAAGTGCTGCCCACTATGTCCAGCACCGAGCGGGAGGCTTTGGAAGCGGGCGACACCTGGTGGGAGGCCGAACTGTTCCAAGGCAAACCTGACTGGCGCAAACTGCAACAGTTCGATTACACGCGTTTAACCGACGAAGAGAAACGCTTTCTCAACGAAGAAACCGAAACGCTGTGCGGGATGATCGACGAGTGGGAAGTACACTTCGAACAAAAGGATCTTCCCGCCGCAGTTTGGGACTATATACGCAACCGCGGTTTCTTCGGCATGCTGATCAGCAAGCAACATGGCGGCTTGGGCTTCTCTGCCCTGGCACAGTCTTACATCGTGGCGAAAATCGCTACCCGCTCGCCCACCGCGGCGGTGACGGTCATGGTTCCGAATTCGCTCGGCCCAGGCGAACTGATCGAGCACTACGGCACAAAAGAACAGCAAGCCTATTGGCTACCGCGCCTGGCGGAAGGCAAAGAAATTCCCTGTTTCGGCCTTACCGGGCCGGAAGTCGGCTCCGACGCAAGCTCCATTCCCGATACCGGAATCGTTTGCCGACGGCAAGTCGACGGTAAGGAAGTGCTCGGCATCAGCCTACGGTTTAACAAGCGCTATATCACGCTTGCCCCCGTCGCAACGGTGATCGGCCTCGCCTTCCGTTTACAAGACCCGGAAGGCCTACTCGGCGATACCGCCAAGGCCGACTACGGCATTACCTGCGCTTTAGTTCCGCGCGACACCCCCGGCCTGGAGATCGGCCGCCGCCACTACCCGGCCGGTGCTTTCATGAACGGCCCGCTACGCGGCGAGGATGTGTTTATACCCTTGGAGAACATTATCGGCGGACCGAAGATGGCCGGTAGCGGCTGGCGCATGCTGGTTGAGTGTTTATCCGCCGGCCGCGGCATCTCCCTGCCCGCTCTGGCAGCGGCGACCGGCATGGGCATGTATGCCGCCACCGGTGCCTATGCCGCCATCCGCCGCCAGTTCAACCTGCCCATCGGCAAGTTCGAGGGCGTACAGGAAGCCATGGGACGCATCGGCGGCCTCGCCTACAGCCTAGAGGCCTGTCGAGTGCTTACAGCCAGTGCGGTCGACCGCTGCGCGCCCTCCGTGGTCACCGCGATCATCAAGTATCACGCCACCGAAATGATGCGCCGTGTGTTGATCGACGCGATGGATATCCACGCCGGCCGCGGCATCATTATGGGGCCGCGTAATTACCTCGGTATCCCTTGGCAGCAGTTGCCCGTGGCCATTACCGTGGAAGGCGCCAACATCATGACACGCAGCCTGATCGTCTTCGGCCAGGGCGCGATCCGCTGCCATCCTTACGTCTATAAAGAAATGGAAGCGGCTCGCGCGAACGATCTGGCTGAGTTCGACCGCCTGCTCTGGAGCCATATCGGCTACTCGATCAACCGCGGCATTCGGGCGTTCGGGTTAGCCATCAGCGGCTCCCGGCTGGCACACACCCCCAGCAACAGCCCTCTCGCGCCCTACTATCGCCATGTCGAGCGTTTCTCGGCAGCGCTCGCCTTCTGTGCCGATGTAGCGATGGGCGTGCTCGGCGGCGAACTGAAACGACGCGAATCGACCTCGGCGCGTCTCGGCGACGTACTCTCCCAACTCTACATCGCCACCGCAGTGCTAAAGTTCTACGAAGAAAACGGCCAGGGCTCGCACGATCATCTTACCCATGCACGCTGGGCGCTGGATCACGCTTTAGCCGAAGCCGGCGAAGCATTGGCAGCTTTCTGCCGCAATTTCCCGCGCCCGGCGATCGGCAGCCTCTTGCGCTTGACGGTGCTGCCGTTGGGACAGCGTTTTAGGCGCCCACGCGACACACAGAACGCCGAAATCGCGCAACAGATGATGCAAATCAACGACTTCAGTCGCCGGGTTCGCGCAGAAGGCTTGGTTTACCTGGGTGGCAGCGAAGACGCCACCGGCCGCCTCGAACAGGCCTTCGACAGCTTGCAAGCCATCCAGGACGACTATGAACGCTTCCTCAAAGCCGTCTCCCGGGGCGAGGTCGGCGGAGCCGACATCGAGCAACAACTTGCGGATGCGCAGGCCAAATCGCTGCTGAACGCGCAGCAAGCGGCCGCCATAAAGGCCTACGACGCGCTCCGTTACGATGCCATCCTCACCGACGATTTCGACCCGGAGTATCTACGCGACCCATTAAGCTATAAGCAAAAACGACAAACCGACGGCGAAAAAACAACGCAACAAAGGGAAACCGCCATTTCGTAATCATTCAAGGAGGAGGAGAGCCATGCCAGCGAAACAACGTGTGGGCGTGGGCGAGCTGTTACGAGGGGCCTTGGACATCGTGCCAAGGCTCCCAACAGCCAACAAAGGCCTAGTAAACATGGCCCTAATCCGGCCGGAGCAGAAGAAATCGATCGGCCGCTTACTCGAACAACAAGCAGCGAAGCGGCCTGCTGCGCCGGCTCTGGTCGATCGCCGTCACCGCCTCAGCTACGGCGAGTTAAATCAACAAGCCAACCGGATTGCCCGCCTTCTGCACGACGGCGGCATTCGGCGCGGACAACGGGTCGGGCTTCTATTCGAAAACCGGATAGAACTACTCGTCGGTGTTGCCGCCGCCGTAAAGCTCGGCGCCGTGGCGGCGTTGTTCAACTACAACCAACGCGGCGACACGCTTGCCCACAGCCTTGACGTCAGTGCGCCGCGCGCGCTGATCGTGGGGAACGAATGCCGCGACGCTTTTGCCTCGATCGAACCAAAGCTCACGGCTAAGCTCCGAGAGAAGGCGTTTTGGGTCGCGGACGGCGACGACGACCGCCCCATCGAAGGCCTGCGTTCGCTAGCCGATACCAGTCGCGCTTATTCGCCGGCCAACCTTGCCGAAACCGCCGACGTAACCACCAGCGATGCGGCGTTTCACGTCTTCACCTCCGGCACCACCGGCCTGCCGAAAGCGGCGGTAATGTCGCACGGCCGCTGGTTAAAGGGTATGTACGGCGTCGGCCTAGCCTCATTGCGCATGAGCCCGAAAGATATCTTCTACTGCCCCTGCCCCTTTATCACAATAACGCTATCACCCTCTCCTGGGGCGCCGCGCTCGGCTCCGGGGCCTGTTTGGCGATCAGCCGCAAATTCTCCGCCACCCATTTCTGGGACGAAGTCGCCCGCTTCGATGCCACCGCCTTTTGCTATATCGGCGAGCTGTGTCGCTATCTACTCAATCAACCGGCCAGCGCAAAGGAACGCAGCCACCGAGTACGCGTAGCGTTAGGCAACGGTTTGCGCCCGGAACTCTGGGCGCGCTTTCGCGAACGTTTCGGCATTCGTCACATCAATGAATTCTACGGCGCCAGCGAATGCAACCTATTGTTTACCAATGCATTCAACATCGATCAGTCATGCGGCTTCACGCCCTTATCGTATCGCGTCGTAGCCTACGACCCGGACACCGAAAAACCCCTACGCGAAAATGGCCGGCTGAAGCGACTGGGCACCGGACAAATCGGCCTGTTGCTCACCAAGATCACCAAACGCGCGCCGTTCGACGGCTACACCAGCGAAGCGGCAAGCGAACGCAAACTAATCCGCGACGCCTTCAAAGCAGGCGACTGCTGGTTTAACACCGGCGATCTCGTTCGCCCTATGGGCTTTAAGCACGTCCAGTTCGTCGACCGTTTGGGCGATACGTTCCGCTGGAAAGGCGAAAACGTCGCCACCACCGAAGTCGAACAAGCCCTGGCCAGCTACCCGCCGATTGCCGCGGCCGCCGTCTATGGTGTCGAGGTGCCCGGCCACGAGGGCCGCGCCGGCATGGCCGCGATTACCCTGGCATCCGATACCGACTTCGCGCCGGCTAGATTGGCCGGCCACCTCAACGGCCGCCTGCCGAATTATGCCGTGCCGGTATTCCTGCGCGTTCGGGCAGCGCTGGAGACCACCAGCACCTTCAAGGTATCGAAAGTCACGCTGAAACGGGAAGGTTTCTCCCCTCACGCTATTCAAGATCGACTTTACGTGTTAGACAACACTAGCGGTAGCTATGTACCGCTCACGAAAGAAAAATACCAACAACTCGGCTATGGCCGGCCGCCTACCGGGGCGAGCCATACCTTATCGACATTGTCGGGGACTCCGCATGAACATGACACCACCGCGTAAAGTCGCCATCGTCGGCGCCAACCGCATCCCATTCGCGCGTTCGAACACCGCCTACATTAACGACAGCAACAAAAGCATGCTTGCCGCCGCCTTGCGCGGGTTGATCGAACGCTACAACCTGCAAGGCGAACAGCTCGGCGAGTTCGTCGCCGGCGCCGTGCTCAAGCATGCTCGCGATTGGAACCTGGCCCGCGAGGTGGTCATCGAGAGCCAGCTTGCGCCGACGACACCGGCTTACGATGTACAACAAGCTTGCGGCACCGGTTTGGAAGCGGCCATTCTGGTTGCCAACAAAATTGCACTCGGACAAATCGACGCCGGCATCGCCGGCGGTTCGGACACCACCTCCGACGCCCCCATCGCCGTTAACCCAGGCTTGCAGCAAGCGATGATGCGCTTCAACGGTGCGCGCACGACCGGCGACCGTTTTAAAGCCTTTGGCAAAATGCTACGCCCGCGACACCTGGTACCGGAGATTCCGCGTAACAGCGAGCCGCAAACCGGGCTTTCCATGGGCGAGCACTGCCAAATCACCGCCAAGCGCTGGAAGATCGATCGCGCGGAACAAGACGCACTGGCCATGCGCAGCCACCAGAACCTGGCCCGCTCGTATGAAGAAGGTTTCTTCGACGATTTGATAACGCCTTACCAAGGCCTTGCGCGCGACAACAACCTGCGCCCCAATACCTCGCTTGAGACCTTGGCCAAACTCAACCCCGTCTTCGACCGCGAGGCCGGCACGCTCACCGCCGGCAACAGCTCGGCTTTGACCGACGGCGCCTCCTGCGTGCTGCTCGCCTCGGAAGCATGGGCACAAGAGCGCGGGCTACCGATCCTGGCGTACTTCCGCAGCGCCGAAACGGCCGCCGTCGATTTCCGCGACGAACGAGAAGGCTTGTTGATGGCACCTACTTATGCGGTGCCGCGCATGCTAGAGAAAACCGGCTTGAGCTTCGCCGATATCGACTTCTTCGAGATTCACGAGGCCTTCGCCGCCCAGGTACTTTCTACACTTAGGGCGTGGGAAGACGAAACCTTCTGCCGCGAGCAGCTGGGGCTATCCGCTCCGCTGGGGCCGGTACCGGAGGAGCGGCTTAACGTTCGCGGCAGCAGTATCGCCACCGGCCATCCATTCGCCGCCACCGGCGGGCGCATCATCGGCCAACTGGCAAAGATGCTGGCCGAGAAAGGCGAAGGCCGTGGTTTGATATCCATTTGCGCCGCCGGTGGCCAAGGCGTCACCGCCATATTGGAGCGTTAAATCATGAATGATTATCTCGTCCAACTCAGCAACAACACCGTTGCCCGTCGCGGCTTAAAGATGATCGGCGCGCCGACGCCGCTCGCGCTCGCGCGTGCATCCGGCCCTTATCAAGAGAAGCCGCTACAGGGGAAGCGCCTACTGTTTGCCGGCAACGGTTTTCTCGCCGCCGCAGCGAAGACGGCGTTAACGCAAGCCGGCGCCGTTATCGGCGACCCGGCGCAGGCAGGCGAAGAAGATCGTTTCGACGGCATCGTGTTCGATGCCTCCGGCGTGCAACAACCCAGCGACTTACGCGCCTTATACGAGGCCTTTCACCCCATCATGCTACGGCTGGCGGAGAACAGCCGGGTCGTCGTACTGACGGGGCTACCGGAAGCGGCCAAAACCAGCGGCGAAGCGGCCTGCCGACGCGGCATCGAAGGCTTTACCCGTTCGGTCGCGAAGGAAATCGGCAAACGCGGCAGCACTGCGAATCTCCTCTACGTCGCACAAGACGCGGAAGATCGCCTCGTTATGCCGCTACGATTTTTCCTCTCCGAACACTCGACGTATGTGGACGGCCAAGCGGTGCGCGTGACGGCCGCCGCCAAGGCGCCCTCGCCGTTGCCGCTTAGTCATACGCTCGCCGATAAAACCGCGATTGTAACCGGCGCGGCCGGCGGCATCGGCGCGGCGACCGTTCGCCGGTTGGCTGCGGAAGGCGCTCATGTCATCTGCGTCGACATCCCGCCTACGCAGGAGACACTAGATGCCATCGCCAAAGACATCGGCGGCAGCGCTCTAGCGCTCGACGTGACCGCGGACGAAGCGCCCGCACAGCTCAGCCGCTTCGTTGCCGAACGCGGCGGCGTCGATATCGTGGTGCATAACGCGGGCGTGACTCGCGACAGAACGCTCGCCTATATGAAGGCAGACCTGTGGGAGCAAACCATCGCCATTAATCTAGAGGCGATCTTGCGCATCGACGCCCAGCTGCAACAAGACAACAACCTAAACGCGCAAGGCCGAATCGTCTGCCTCTCCTCCATAGCCGGGATTGCCGGCAACGCCGGCCAAACCAACTACGGGCTCACCAAAGCCGCCCTCATCGGCTACGTTGAGGCCGAAGCGCCACGACTGGCCGCGCGCGGTATCACGATCAATGCCGTGGCGCCCGGCTTTATCGAAACGTCGATGACGGCTCGCATGCCCTTCGTGATGCGCGAAGGCGCCCGCCGCCTGACCTCGCTCTCTCAGGGCGGGCAGCCGGAAGACGTTGCCGAATTGATCTGTTTTCTCGCCACCCCAGGCGCGAGCGGCATCAACGGCAATACCGTCCGGGTGTGCGGGCAATCGCTGGTTGGCGCCTAAACGCAAAGGCTTGTAACCGGCTACGGCGCGGATAAAAGCGGCAGTGCGATTTTGCCGGAGTACGGCAGCAGCGCATTGCCGCTAGGCTTCCGCCCTTAAGGAGGAGAGGTGCTGGAGAACGATGCTCAGCGCCCTTGTAAGAAGACCGTCAGAGCCTTCTCGCTGCAAGAGGTAACTCGGCATGAACGAACCTGTTGCCAGTCTTATTTTCAAACGGATGCCGTCGCCGACAAGCGGCTATATCAAAGCGGCGCTTGCACGCCGCCACGCCGGTTCCGAACCGATCATACCGCCCTTGGAGGCCCACTTGCCGGGCGTTCGGCCGCATAACGGTCAAGTCCGTCGCTATGCGGAGCTTTGCGGTTACCAGGACCGCAGCGTGCTCCCGCTCGCCTTTCCGCACGTGCTGGCCGCGCCCTTGCATCTGGCCATCCTCACCCATAATCGTTTTCCTTATCGCCTGCTAGGCGCGGTTCATGTGCGTAACAGCGTTCATCAACAACGGGCCATCGGTCTGGAGGAAACGCTCAGCATCTGGGTCGGCGTCAACGGCCAGCGGGAAGTCCGTAACGGCATCGAGTTCGATCTGGAAACGCGCATTAAAGACGTCTCGAACGACGTGGTTTGGCATAGCGTCAGCACCAACCTGATCCGCGGCAAATCGCGCAACAGCGACGGCCCGGGCTGGACACCGCCTGAGCTCGCCTCCTATCAAGCAGTTGACGATTGGCGCCTGCCCAGCCATTTGGGCCGTCGTTACGGCCGCCTGGCGGGGGATATCAACCCCATTCATTTATACCCGCTCACAGCCAAGCTATTCGGCTTCCAGCGCCACATCGCGCACGGCATGTGGACATTCTCGCGCTGCGTGGCCGCTCTGAGCGGCGCCACGGCACCACAGCGGGCCGAGGTTACGGTTACGTTCCGCAAACCGGTTTTCCTTCCCAGCCGAGTTTGCCTTTATGCCAACCGCTACGGGCGACACACCGACTACGCGCTCACCGACACAGCGCGGGAGGTTTTTCATCTGACAGGAACGCTCAAGGTGTAAGCGGATAGGGCTACAGCGTACATGCAGCGCCGATAACGACGACGAGGAGGCCGAACGAATGCAGCTTAAGCGCACACGCAGCCGGTATTACCATTTACTGCTAGCGGTAGGTTTACTGGTTAGTCAACCAAGCGTGGCTGGTTTTCTCACCATCGAATGGACGCCCTGGCCGGACGAGTACCCGTCATTCGACTACAGCGCGGAGGAACTATTCGAGCATTGGGAAGCACTGCATACGCGCGACCACGTGCCGCGGCCGAGCGCCGACTATGTCCTCAGCATGGCGGAATCGCCGCCGGACGAGCCGCACACTGCGGCTGCCGAACTGTTAGACGGTTGGCGGCAGTTTCACGCCGGTAATTTTCAGGAAGCTTACGAGATCGGCATCAGCCAAGGCCGCGCCGGCTATTTTCTCGCCAACCGTGCCTGGCTGACTCACGCCTTGCATCTAATCGAGGACGAAGCGCTGCGCCTTGAAAAGCTTGAGGCAGGTATTCGTCAGATCGAACAACAGATTCTGGCAAGCGAGGTACCGCCAACGTATTGGGAGCTGGCGGGCGCCGCTATGGTGTACGGCCAGTATTCAAAGCTCATCTCCAGCACTCGCGCTGCGCGCGAAGGCGTACCGGGCAGAGTTAAAGAGCTTGCCGAGGCCGCACTGGAGCAACACGCCGAGATACCCTCGGCGCTCGGCGTTATGGGCGGCTATCACACCGAGGTGATCGACCGGGTCGGGGGGATGCTTGCCCGCATGACCTACGGCGCTCGCCGCGATACGGCCCGCGAGTACTTCGAACGGACCTTGGCCATCGACCCCGAGCTGATTCAAGCACGGGTCGAATACGCCGAGGCCCTGCTCCGCCTCTACGGCGACCGCCACGCCGACGAAGCGAAGGCGCAGCTAGAGCACGCACTCAGCATCGAGCCGAAAAACGCCGAGGATTATTTGGAACAGTTACGCGCCAAACAGGTTCGCGAGGCCTGGCAGGAGCACTTGCAATAGACAAGGCTACAGGCTGCCGACGTCCCACCCGCCGCCCATGCTACGGAACAACGAAATCGCGGCGTGGTAACGGGCAAGCTCCGCTTGGATCAGACCGTCTTCGGTCTGTATAAGACTCCGTTGCGCGTCCATAACGGTCAGCAAGTCGACCGAGCCGGCTTCGTAGCGGACCGAGGCGAGGCGAAAGGCCTCGCGGGATTCGACGGCGGCGCGCTCAAGCGCCTCGACACGCTCGGCGCTCGCGGCAACCGCTGCTAACGCGTCTTCGACTTCCTGTAGGCTCGTCAGTACCGCTTGCGCGTAGCGGTAAACCAATTCCTCCTGCCGCGCCTGAGCTTGCTCGGCGCCGGCCCGTAGACTGCCACCGTGGAAAATCGGCGCCGTTAACGACGCTGCTAGGGAAGCTATCGTTTCCGAACCGCCGGTAAGCGCACCCGCCACACCGCTGGTAGCGCTCACACGTAACGACGGGAAAAAAGCTGCTCGCGCCACACCGATATCGGCGTTAGCAGCGCGCAACTCGGCTTCGACCCGCAGGATATCGGGGCGCCGCTCCAACAACTCGGCCGGTTGAGTAACGGCAACCTGCGGCAGATTCAGACTGGATAATGCACTTTCCACCACCGCAAACCCTTGCGGCGGGCGACCGAGCAAGACCGCCAAGCTGTGCCGGCTCGCTGTCAGCTGTTGGCGCAAAGCCGGTAACTGCGATTCCAGATTCGCCACTACGCCTCGTTGTTGCGATACCTCCAGCGCGCTCCCCGAGCCCGCTCGATAGCGCGCCTCGACCAACTCCAGTACGGCCTGCGTCGTCGCCAGATTGCGCTCGGCCAACGCAAGTCGCTCCTGGAGCGCTAGGGTCGTCGCGTACCCGGAGGCGACCTCGGCTTGCAGGGAAAGGGCTAAGGCACGGTGGTCGTATTGCCGCGCCGCCAACGACGCGTCGGCCGCTTCGCGGCGAGCGCGGTTGCGGCCGAACAGGTCCAACTCGTAAGCCGCTTGCAGTTGGAATTGGTCGGAGCTTCCGCTCGCACCGTCGCGGTAATTGCGCGACGCCGACCCGCTGCCGTCCAGCTGCGGCCATAAGGTGGCGCCTGCCGAGCGCACACCGGCTCGGGCCTGGTCGATACGAGCCAGCGAAGCGGCGAGATCGTTATTGTTCGCCAGCGCCGCTTCGGTAAGCTCCGTCAGCTCCTCGCTGTTAAAGCGCTGCCACCAGTCGCGCTCCTGCGCTTCCAAGCGAGGCGCCTGGCCCGCCCACTCCTCCGGTACGGACACATCCGGCCGCTGGTACTCCGGTGTCAGGGCGCAAGCGCTCAGCACCGACGCCAACAGCACAATCAGTAACGGTTTCAGGGAAAATTTCACGGCTTACTCCGAGGCCAAGGCAACAACCGGGTCCAGCTGCGCGGCTTTACGGGCCGGTAGGTAACCAAACAGTAGGCCGGTAGCGAATGCAAAGGAAAACGCGAGAATCGGCGGCCAAAAGGAAAACAGCACCGGCATACCAACCAACCCTAGCGCGGCGGCTGCCCCCAACCCCAAGCCAACGCCGATCAAGCCGCCGATACCGCACACCACCAGTGCCTCGGTATTGAACTGCAACAGAATGCTACCGGCACGAGCGCCGGTAGCCATGCGAACGCCGATTTCCCGCGTCCGCTCGGTAACGTTCACCAACATGATGTTCATCACGCCGATACCACCGACTAGCAGCGAAATCGCCGCCACCGAACCTAACAACAGGGTAAAAGTGTTGTGCGCGGCTTCCGCGGTTTCCAGAATCGAGGCGGTATTGCGAATACGAAACGCATCCTCGCTATGACGACCGGCTAGCAGCTCTTGAATGGTGGCTTCCGTATGGTGAACCGCCGCCGCATCGGCCACTTTGACCGTAATCGAATCCAGGTGTTGCTGGCCGAACAAGCGCACGAAACCGGTCGAGAGCGGTACCACGGCCACGTCGTCCTGGTCCTGACCGAAGGCGTTGGCGCCTTTTTCAGCCAACACACCCACCACCTCGAACGGCACATTGCGTACCAGCACGTAGCGGCCGACCGGGTCCTCGCCATTGGGGAAAAGATTCTCGGCGACGGTTTGGCCGAGCACGATCACCGGCGCGAAGCTGGCCAAATCGGCCTCGGTAATAAACGTACCCGACGCCAGTTGCCAATCGCGCGTTTCCATAAAGCCGGGCCAAACGCCCTGAATCATAGCGCGATGGTCGCTGTTGCCAAAACGTAAGGTACTGCTGGTGCCGCGCTCAGGGGCCACAGCCGTAACATTCGGCAGCTCGGCGATGAGCTCGGCATCCTCGGTGGTGAGGTTAACGCCGGAGTCGCCTCCGCGCATCCCTCGCCCCGGTCGGATCAACAGCAGGTTTGTTCCCATCGACTCGATGCGCTGCATAACCTCCCGCTTACTGCCGTCGCCGATGGCCAGCATGGTAACGACGGCCGCCACGCCGATAATGACGCCAAGCAAGGTCAAGGCACTGCGAAAGAGATTGGCTCGTAGGGAGCGCAGCGCCATCTTTACCGCTTCGCCTAAATCCGGCAGCAAGCCCGGATGCCGCGCCGGCCGCTCCCAAACGGCGGCCGCCCGGCGACCGTTGCCCGTTTTTGCGCCGCTATCCTCCACGATCCGCCCGTCGCTAAACCGAATCTGCCGGTCGGCATGGGCCGCGACGGTCGGGTCGTGAGTGATCAGCAAAATGGTGTGGCCTTCGGCATGGAGCTGCTTGAGCAGCGCCAACACCTCCGCGCTGCTGGCACTATCCAGGGCGCCGGTCGGCTCGTCGGCAAGAATGACCTCCGCGCCGTTCATCAACGCCCGCGCGATGGAAACACGCTGTTGCTGACCGCCGGAGAGTTGGTTCGGGCGATGCTGCGCACGCTCGCCCAGCCCTAGCCGGGTTAACAGGGAAGCCGCCCGCTCTAACCGCTCGCGCCGCGAGCGGCCGGCGTAGATCGCCGGAATCTCGACATTCTCAAGCGCCGTGGCGCTGGGCAACAGGTTATAACGCTGGAAAACGAAACCGAAGGTGTCGCGGCGCAAGGCGGCCAGCTCATCGGGCGCGAGTTCGGCAATGTCGCGCCCATCCACGCGATAGGCACCGAGGCTGGGCCGATCCAGGCACCCGAGGATGTTCATAAGCGTCGATTTACCGGAGCCGGATTGGCCGATAATCGCCACAAACTCGCCTTGCTCGACCGTTAAGGAAACCGCATCCAGAGCCCGGATTTCGCTATCGCCGTCGGCGTAAATCTTGCTGACATCGCGTAATTCGATCAGCGGAGTCGTGCCAGTCATGCTTACCAGCGCCCCCGCATCGCAGCACCGCCCGCCGCGCTGCGAGTTGCCGCCGCCGGCGCCCCCAGAACGACCTTATCGCCGACTTCCAGGCCGCTACGTACCTCGGCGCTGGTACGGCTCCGGACGCCGACCTCTATCTGCCGGGTTTCAATGCCGTTAGGCGTCATCACGCGTACTTCGTAACGTCCTCCCGGGCCGCGCGCCGGCGTCAGTGCGGCAACCGGCACCAGCGGCACATCGGTCGCTTCGTCGAGCAGGAAAAAGACCTGCACGGTCATATCCGTCATTAGCAATTGATCTTCGTTATCGACGTCGATCAACACGTTATAGAGCACGACGCCGTTCTCGACCTTCGGCGTCGGCAGCACCTGCCGAACGCTGGAACGCCAACGGCGCTCGGGCATCCCCAAAGTCGTAAAGTAGGCGGGCATATCGCGCCGCAGTCGCGTCACGTCCGCCTCGGCGACTTGCGCCCAAACCGTCATCGTGTCGAGATTGGCCAAACGAACGATCTCCGGCGCCGATTGGCTGGCGTTCACCGTCTGGCCGGCCACCGCGCTCTCGTCGACTACAGTCCCGCCGATCGGTGCGGTAATACGGGTGTAGGCAAGATTCGCCCGGTCGCCTTCCAGATTCGCTTCGGCCGCCGCGATTTCCGCCCGGATAGCGGCTATCCGGGCCTCGCCGACATGGACCGACGCCTCGTTCTCTTCCACCGTCTCGCGGCTGGTCGCGCGCTGTTCGAGCAACTGCCGGTTACGCGCCAGGCGTTGTCGCGCCAACCGCAATTCGGCTTCCTGCTGCGCCAACTGCGCCCGTAGGCGCTCCAGATTCGCCTCCCCGGCGCGCACTCGGATGGCATACACGGTGGGGTCGATCTCGGCCAGCAGTTGCCCTTGCTCAACGCGGTCGCCGACCTCGACATGCACACGCAATAACTGCCCGGAAACTTGCGTCCCCACGTCCACATAATCCTTCGGCTGTAACGCGCCGACGGCAGTCACGGTACGCTCCACGTTACCCATGACGACTTCCACGGTTCGATAATCCACCGCTGCCTCGCCGCCCGCCCAGCGCGTCCATGCCGATACGGCGAGGGCCAGAAAGATAACCAGGCCCAAAAACCAAGCCCAACGCCGCGACTTCGTTTGCTTCATATACGTGCGCTTTCCAAACAATGGGGAAAAAACCGGCGCTTAGCGCCTCTCCTGGACAGCGAAACAGCCGAGCACCCGACCAACATGACTGCTATCGTCGGCACAAGTTCAAGACTTGCGCCGAGGCATGATCATAACGCGTGCTGCTTCACGAACGCGTCAGGAGACCCTGGGAAAAGGTAAAGTTTTGTCAGGGGGGATGCAGCCCGATAGCCGTGCATCGTAAAGCTCAGGGCCCGGAGTCCTCGACGGCTCCCTCGCCCCGATAAATACCGAGCAGAATACGCCCAAGGCAAATCGCCGCGGCAACCGATACCGACGGCACCACGGTCAGCAGCACATTCGGCGTTCCCTGGAAATAGTGAATACTGCTGACGAGCATAAACAGCACACCGATCGGCAGCAGTAAAGCAAAGACGAGCTTGCGCGGAACGGTTTCGCTACGCAGGTATAACTGCTCCACCGCGGTGGCGAAAATCAACGTGACCACAACACTCAACCCGAACTGCGTACCCGCTGCCCGCAGCGCGCTTAGGTGGCCGGCGGCCATGTTAGCGATATACCCCCAGCTCCCCCAAAATATTCCGAAGAACAACGCCAATAGCAACGGGCGCAAAAAGCGCCCGGCATCCGCCTGCTCGTCCATAGTTCTCGCTCCGCACGTTATCGTTGTTATCATCGCTCTCGGCGGGCGGGATTTTGCCCGCGGTGTCGGTTCATCTACACTGCCGCCAGTACGCCTTCGGATAGCCTATACGGCGAAGGCGCCGGCCCAGCATACTGCGAATTCGCCGCCGATTGTTTTCTGAGAACTTCATATACCATGAGCGTACGCATTCTACACACGGCCGATTGGCAACTCGGTAAAGCATTCGGAGACTTCTCCGAAGAAGCCAGCGTACTCCTGCGCCGGCAACGCCTACAGACAGTCGAACGGTTGGGGCAGCTGGCGACCGAGAACCGGGTCGATGCGGTCTTAGTCGCCGGCGATGTGTTCGAGACCGACACGGTCAGCGACGACACGCTTGGCCGAGCCGTGGCAGCGATGCGTCATTTCGACGGCCCCTGGGTATTGTTGCCGGGCAATCACGATGCCGCTCGTAGCGAAGGCGTATGGCAACGCCTGCAACGGCGCAAACTCCCCGCCAACATTCACCTGGCACTCACCCCCGAGCCATTACTATTGGCGGCAGGGCGATTAGCGGTGCTGCCCGCACCGCTGACCCGGCGCCACGAGGTGCGCGATCTGACCGAAGCGTTCGATTCGCTCGCTACCCCGGAAGGCGCTATTCGGGTGGGACTTGCCCACGGCTCGGTGGAAAATCGTCTACCGGCCGCTGCCGAAGCCTACAACCCTATTTCCGACCGCCGCGCGGAACGCGCCAAGTTGGAGTATCTCGCGCTAGGCGATTGGCACGGCACGTTGGAGATCGCCGAGCGCACCTGGTATTCCGGCACGCCGGAGCCGGATCGTTTCCACGATAACGACGCCGGCAACGCCCTCCTCGTCGAGCTCGAAGCGCCTGGCCGGCCGCCGCAGGTGACGCGCTTAACGACCGGTCATTATCGCTGGCATCAAATCCGTTTCAGCTTGCAAGGCGATGCCGATCTCGACGCGCTCGAACCTCACCTGGCACGCCTCGGCGAACCCTTCGCGCAGCGGGTTGTTAGCCTACGCTTACAGGGCATGCTCAGCTTAACCGCGCGCTATCGGCTCGACAGCTTGCTGAGCGAATGGGCGCCGCGCTTTCACTACTTACGGGTAGACGACAGCGAGCTGCGCCCGGAACCGACGGCCGCCGATCTCGCCCAAATCGACACCAGCGGTTTCCTCGGCGAGGCCATCCAGCGCTTGCGGGCGATCCAGCAGGACAGCCACCACCCCGATCATCGCTACGCCGACGGGGCCCTGCAACGGCTCTACAGCGAATACCTCGACACCAGAGGCTAGCCATGTACATCAAACGTATCGGCATTCGTAATTTTCGCCGCTTACAACAACCGGTGAGCATCGACGGCCTAAGCGACGGGCTAAACGTCATCGCCGGGGATAACGAAGAAGGCAAATCGACCATTTTACGCGCGCTGCGGGCGGCGTTGTTCGACCGTCACACCCTAGGCGGCGCTGCCGCGGCCAGCTTTCAACCTTACGGCGCGCAGCTTCGCCCCGAGGTCGAGCTCACCTTCGGCCTTAACGACGGCGAGTACCGGCTGAGCAAGGCTTTCTGTCAAACCCCGGCGGCGGAACTCATCGGCCCTAAGGGGCATTTCTCCGGTCCGGCGGCTGAGGATGCGCTGAAAGACCTGCTCGACTTCGACCCGCCCGGCCGCGGTCCAAGCGACCCGCGCCATCACGGCGTACTCGGGCTGCTCTGGGTCGAGCAAGGCACCGCCTTTCGCCCAGTAAGCCACAACCCCCGCAGCCTCAGCACCCTGCAACGGACGCTGGAAGGCGAAGTGGGCAACGTACTCGGCGGGCAACAAGGGCATCAGTTACTAGAGTCCGTCCGGCAGGCCTATGCGGACTTCTTCACCGCCACCGGCAAACCCCGCGGCACCTACCGGCAAGCCCAAGAAGCGGTAGCCGAACTCGAAGCGGAACTAAGCGCGATCGAACGCCAACTCGGCGACTACGAGCAACGCATCGAGGAGCTACAACGGCTTGAGGAAAGCCGCCAGCGCGATCGCCGAGAAGGTTTGCTTGAGACGCTACAACGCCAACTTAATGCGGCGGCCGCCGAAGCGGAACACCTGCGCGGCATACAACGCCGCGTCCAACAAGCCGAGTTAGAGCACCGAGTCGCCGCCGCGCAACACGACGCGGCGCAGACGCAATGGAAACAACGGGAGACTCTCGCGCTCTCGCTGGACGACACCCAACGCCGCAGCCGCACCTTAGCGCAGGATGCAGAGGATGCCCAAACGCGGCTGGCCAAGCAGCAAGCCGCTTGCGACGAGAAGCAAACAGCGTATGTAGAAGCCTCGCAACGCCTGGAGGAGGCCCGCCAACGCCTCCGGCAAGCCGAAGACGGGCGCCGCCGCACGCAGCTGCGACAAACCGTAGCGGACCTCGCTGCCAGACAGCAAAAGGCCGCCGAGGCCGCCAAAACGGCGGCGGATGCCAAGAATGCGGCCGCCGCCCTACGGGTAAGCGACGACGACGTCAAAGCCTTGCAGCGCTTGGAACAACAGCTCTTCGAGACTGCCGCGCAACTACAAGCCGGTGCACCGGAAGTCGCCCTAGCCTTAACCTGCGCCGTCAAGCGAGACGATGAATCCGTCGCCGGCGATAGCCGGTTTATCGTGACCGAGCCCACCACGCTTGATCTGGGCGAACTCGGCAGCCTTCGGATCACGCCCGGCGGAACCGACTTGGCGCGTTCGAGCGAGCGCTATAAACAACGCCAGCGCGAGCTTGCCGACACATTGGCCGCACTGGGGGTTGCCGATCGCAGCGAAGCGGAACGCCTACTGGCACGCAAACACGAGCTGCTGCGGGAAGCGGAAAAGCAGCAGCAACTTGCGCTAGCGCATGCAGGCCAAGACATAGATCAGCTAAACGCTGCACTCGCCGAACAACGCGCCGAGCTCGACCGTCTGGATAAGCATGCGCCTACCGATTGCCCCGACTTGGCCGAGGCACAAAGCGCCGTGGAGAAAGCAAAACAGGCGGAACAGGAGGCGCGTGCCGCCCGCGAGCACGCGCAAACTGCGCTGGAGCGCGCGAAGGAGTTAGCCCACGATACCGCCGCGGCCTACCGCCATAACGAGACGACTCGGCAAAGCCTACAAACAACGCTGGACGACGCCCGTCGCGAGCACGGCGATGAGGATTTATTCCGAGCCATGAAACATGCCGAGGAAAACCGCACGACAAGCGAACAGGCCTGGGAACACGCGAAAACGGAGCTGACAGCGGCCGACCCGGAACGCATCGAACTGACGTTAGCCCAAGCGCAAGATGCGTTGACCAGACCCAACAACGACAAGAACGGCAGCAGGCGCGGATTCGGGAGCTCCAAATCGAGCTACAAAGTCTCGGCCAAACCGGCCTGGGCGAGCGCCGGGAGGAGCTACACGCGCAGCTACAACAAGCTCGTATCCACGCCGAGCACCTGCAACGCGAAGCGGAATCCTTACGGGTTCTCCGCGATGTGCTGGAAACGTGCGCTCAACAAGCCGCGGATACGTTTTTGGCGCCGGTTATCCAGCGTGTCGAACCGTATTTGAAATTCCTCATGCCGGATGTCGAACCCATTCTCGACAGCGAGCTGCAATTATGCGGGATCCGCCGCCAGGGCGTGGAGGAACCATTTGAGGAGCTGAGCATCGGCACGCGGGAACAACTGGCCATTATCACCCGCCTTGCTTTTGCCGACCTACTGCACGAACAGGGCCAGCCGGTCGTCTTGGTTCTCGACGATGCTTTGGTGTACGCCGACGACGGCCGTTTCGGCAACATGCAGCTTATTCTTCGCAAAGCCGCCCAGCGCTATCAGATTCTACTGCTGACCTGCCGCGAGCGGGATTACCTCACCCTCGGCGCGCCGATCTTCCGCCTGGCGGACTGTCGCGAAGTCCGCGCAGCGGAAGCGGTTGTCTAGCAACACACTGGGCGTCGCCCGCCGAAGGATAAACAAGGGGACGGTGTTTTCTTAGAGCTCTCGTGCAGCCCGCACTCGCGTTTGAGGCCGAAAAACGCGTATCTTCTTCTCGCATGCCGTCGGCAAATCGACTGGTCGTGTGCACGTCGCCGATGGATACGTAGCCCTCGTGCCATAAGGGGTGGTAAGGCAGGTCGTACTGCTTGAGGTAGCGATAAACGTCGCGATCCGTCCAGTCGATGATCGGGTGCAACTTGTAACGGCCGTTGCGGTACTCCAAGACATCGCGGGTAGCGCGACTCTCGGCTTGTTGACGACGCAAACCGGCAATCCAAGCATCTGCTTCCAGCGCTTTTAGAGCCCGCTGCATCGGCTCGACCTTATTAATCTGGTTGTAACGCTCGATGCCGTCCAGACCCTGCTCCCAAAGCTTGCCATAGCGCGCTTCCTGCCAAGCCGGGCTGAGTTCGGCCCGGTAGACTTGAAGGTTCAACCGCAGGCGCTCGGTCAACTCGTCGATAAAGCGATACGTTTCCGGAAACAAATACCCGGTATCCACCAACACCACCGGGATATCCGGCTGTTGGCGAGTGACCATGTGCAGGTTGACGGCGGCTTGAGCGCCGAAACTTGAGGATAAGACAATCCGGCCGGGGAACTGCGCCAAAGCCCAGGCCACCCGCGCTTCGGCCGGCATGGCGTCAAGCCGCTTGGTTTCCGCCGCAACGTCGATATCGCCTTGCCAGTGCACGCCCAATTTTGCTGTAGCCTGTGCCATGATACGCCCTCCGTTATCGGAATCGTTTTCCTTTTTAGGAGATTCGTAGACCAGCTTAAGGCGCGATATCCCAATTAAAAAGGAATAAATACCAATATATTTATCACGAAAGGCTATATAGCCAGGGTCTACCACTCAAGCTCATGCTGATGCACAGGCACAAAACGGCAGTCGCTGCACTCGGGCCGCAATACGATCACGTCGTACTTACCGTATAGCCCCGGCCCCAAGCCGTTACCTTCCTTAACCAAGGCCTGGCAAGCGGGCTCTTTCTCGGCCTGCGGCCCAAGCTGGGCACGGAAAGCGACGACATCGTCCTGGCAGGCGTAGCGCAACCAATCGACCTCCTGCTCGATGCGGTGCAGCTCGCGGGCAACATCCGGATCCTGCCCGCCGCCGGATTGCAGCCGCAAGGCCCGCAGTAAAGCCTGGCCAACGCGCTCCCGTTCGGCGTCATCGTCGACTCGCCCCGGCAGCTGTACGCCCTCGTGGGCTACGTACACCTTCGCAAAGCGCAGCGGATCGAAGTCGCCGCTCTCCCGTAACGCGGTACGTGCGGCAAGCACGGCATCCTTAATCCGGGCAATTTGCTTGGCTTTATAGCTGGCCATAATCGACTCCGAGAGCTAAAACCGGCTCATAGTATGCCTTGGCGAGCCCGGTAACAATGCTTGCCTAGAGGTGAAGGGGTACAAAAGAGGTTTATCGTTCTTTAGCGGGAGACAAACCAAAAAGCCCGCCGAAGCGGGCATCGATGCAGGGAGGAAAGCCGTTAATCGAAGATATTATCCTCTTCGCCGATGTTGTCTTGCCTTTCGACTTCGGCCCGATCTTCTTCTGCGCCATGACGCTCGGCGCTTTCTTCGATCCCCTCGCCGGCGCTTTCGATGTCGCGGCCGACGCCGGCCGTCGTCTCGCAGCCGGCCATGAGCAGAAACCCTGCCGCGAGCAAAGCAGGCACGGCGAATCCGCCGATCTTAGCAATCCTCATATCAGCCTCCAGCTTAGCGAACTTGCAGTTCCCGCTTACCTGGGGCTGAAGAAGCGATAGTTCAACAAGCTTGCAACCGCCGCGGGCGTGCCGAATGCGGCGGAGCTGTGCGGCACCCGCTCTACCGCACCAGCCTCTTTCCCGAACCGAAAAACAAAAACCACGAAGCATCGTAAAGATACTCCGTGACTCGTGACGCCGCGGCAGCGCTTGCCGATAGGCTTTAGTTAACGTGCGGGCAGCGGCTTAGCTCCAACGGCAGGAACGCCTTCTCGCCGGGTATTGTTCCTAACACGTGGTAATAATCCCAAGCTTCGCGCGACTCCGACGGTCTTTTCACCTCAAGCATGTTCATATCCAGCAATAAACGTCCGTCTTCCCGCACCCGACCGCCGCGACCGTAGAAGTCCGTTACCGGTAGTTCGCGGATCGCCTCGATGACGCGCGGTCCGTCATCCGTACCGGCCGCTTCGACCGCTTTGAGGTAATGAGCCACCGCCGAGTAAGCGGCCGCGTGTACCGCCGTGGGGCGCGTACCGTGACGACGCATGAAACGGTCCGCCCACGCTCTACTGTCGTCGTCCTGATCCCAATAGAAGGTGCTGGCCAGCATCAAGCCACGGGTGACATATAAACCTAGCGCCCGAACATCGGTAATAAACATCAGCCCCGGCAACAACACCTGCCCTTCATGCGTAATGCCAAGCTCGTAAGCTTGACGGATGCTTAAGTACATATCCTCGCCCGCATTGAGCAAAGCAATGCCATCGGCCCCCGAAGCCTGGGCTTCCAGCAGCTGACGGGAGAAGTCCGCACCTCGGAAAGGGTGGCGAACGGAACCGATCACCTCGCCGCCGAGGCGACGAGTAACGGAAGCGGTAGCCCGCTCCATCTCGACGGCCTGCGGGTAATCGACGGTGACGTAAAACACGGTTACCCCTTTGCCGAAACGCTGCACAAGCATGGTGCTGACAGCCGTCGAGAAACCGAACGAATCGCCCGCCCAATGCACGCCGGTCGGCGAGCAAAAGTCTTGCGTTATAAGGGGCGTGACGGCGCCGCTGACTAACGTGACGATACCGTGCTCGGCGGCCAATTGCTGAACCGCGGTGGCCACTTCCGACCCCATCAGATCGACAATCGCATCCACCCCTTCTTCTTTGATCAGTCGCTCAGCCTCGGTAACGGCATACTCCGGATCGTGCCGGTGGTCTACCGTAAGTAGCCGCACGGGGCGGCGCATTACCCGCCCGCCGTGGTCTTCTATAGCCATTTGCGCTGCGACAACCGAACCTTGTCCGGCCAGGTCGGAGTACACGCCGTGCATGTCCGTCATCACGGCGATACGCACTTCGTTATCGGAAAGCCCGGCTTGTACGGGCAAAGCAGCGAAGACACTACAATAGATGAACACCAGGATCGCACGCAGTTTTGTCATTATTCTCCTCCCCTTAACGCCTAACGCGCAGGAATTTTCTCTTAGCTGTTTTAGTCTCGCCCGGCGCAGCAGTATTGAAGATACACACAACATACCCAGCTCATGTATCGATAGACGCGCTCGGCAATCTCCGTAAAGCACAACAAAGGCAAGGCTAGATTCCCGCATGGATGCGGTTCAACACCTCATCCAAAGTACTGTTATACCGTTAAACCTTGCCGTCTTCATAGAGCCCGACAGCCAGTCGCCGCCTCGGTAAGGCTCGCCGCACAGCTTGAATATAAGAAAAAACCAAACAAAAGCATCCAAACACTTGAGCCTGGGGGGCGTTGCTGTGAAGATAGCGCCGGCCGGGGAGCCGCTACGGCTATCCGCACTGTCCAACAACTGTCGGTCGTTGTTAGACAGCTACTAACGCTTTCGATACTACTGAGTAGAAAAATATAAGATAAGACAAGAGGGCCAACGCATGACTGAAAGCCAGGACGCCGCAAGCGTTTACGACAGTAAACCATGGACGAAGGAATACGGGGTAGACGCCGAGTTCAAGCTGCTCCCGTACAAGAATCTGCCTGAGCTGATCCGCCAGGTCAGTCAGGAATATGCGGATAATCCCGCTTTTTCGATTTGCCTCGACAACGGTCTCCACGCCGGGTTGAGTTTCCGCGAAGTCGACGAACTTTCCGATCAGTTCATGGCGTACCTGCGCGCCGAGTTAGGCCTACAAGACGGCGAGCGGGTTGCTATCCAAATGCCGAACTGTCTCTCCTACCCCATTACGGCCTTCGGCATTCTCAAAGCGAACGGGGTGGTGGTTAACGTTAATCCGCTCTACACCGCCAGCGAGATGAACAAACAGCTCGTCGATTCCGGCGCTAAGACGCTGGTGATTATCGATATGTTTGCCGACAAGCTGAACGATGCATTGCAAGGCACCGAGGTTCGCAACATCGTGACGGTCAGCGTGGCCAACTTCTTCCCCACCGTTAAGCGCACGCTGATCAAGACGGTTCTCAAGTTGAAGAAACAGATTCCCAAGTGCGAGAAGCCGGCCACCGACCTGGCGGACGCGCTTGCCATCGGTAAGAAGCACCTGAATGCCGGCAAAGGCAAAGTGAGCGATAACGGCAACCACGATAGCCTAGCCGCTCTCCAATACACCGGCGGCACGACGGGCGTTGCCAAAGGCGCAGAACTGACACACGGCAATCTGTTGGCAAACATTGCTCAAATCGATTATATCAACGACGACCGTACACGCCCGGGTAAAGAAACGGTACTCACCGCGCTACCGCTGTACCATATCTTCGCCTTCACCTTTAACATGCTGTTCTTCTATCGCTGGGGCGCTCATAACGTGTTGTCGCCGTCGCCGCGGCCGGTAACGAACCTCAAGCCTTGCTTCGAGAAGTTCGACATCACTAAGTTCTCCGGTGTAAACATCCTGTTCAAGGGCTTGCTCGGCGAAGATTGGTTCCGCAACAATCCGCCGGCCAATCTGGACATTACCATCTCCGGCGGCACCGCTCTGCACTCGGCCGTTGCCGAGGAATGGAAGAAGGTCGTCGGCTCGGAAATTTTCGAAGGCTATGGGCTGTCGGAAACCAGCCCGGTGCTGGCCTGCAACCCGCCGAAAGGCGAAGCTCGCACCGGCACTATCGGCGTTCCGGTGCCGGGCACCGATGTGCGCATCGTCGACGAAAACGACAACCCGGTACCGCAAGGCGAATCCGGCGAGCTGATCGCGCGCGGTCCGCAAGTCATGCGCGGTTATGCCAATAAACCGGACGAAAACGCCAGCGCACTGCGCGGCGGCTGGTTCCGCACCGGCGACGTTGCGGTCATGGACGAGCGGGGTTACTTCCGTATCGTCGATCGAAAGAAAGATATGATCGACGTCAGCGGCTTCAATGTCTTCCCGAACGAGGTGGAAGACGCTCTGTCGAAGCACCAAGATGTGGTCGAGGTAGCCGTCATCGGGGTACCGAACGACAGCGGCAGCGAAACCGTGCGGGCCTATGTCACCAGTAGCAATCCTAATTTAACGGCCGAGGAGGTGATCGAGTTCGCACGGCAACACCTCACCGCCTATAAGGTGCCGAAGGAAGTCGTCTTTAAGGACGAGCTGCCGAAAACGCCGGTGGGCAAGATCTTGCGCAAAGAGCTGCGGAAGGAAGCCGAGCAGAATAAAGCCGGTTAATACGCCCACCCGTAACAATCCGAACGAAGCCCGGGAAACCGGGCTTCGTTGTTTGCATCGCTGCTCGCTCGGCAGCGCATCAGTGTCGCCCCAAGAGCCGACGCCGTAACCAGCGAACTCCCAGCCATACCGAGCCAACCACGATCGGTACCGCTAGCCCTAAGGTTAGATCGACCCGAATAGGCCAACCGGCGGAGTGCGCTGCTTTGGCTCCGTAGCTTAGTAAACCCATCGCGTAATAGCTGAGGACAACGACGGACAAGCCTTCCACCGTCTCTTGCAGACGCAGCTGCATTTGCGCCCGCCCGTTCATCGATTCCAGCAAATCCCGATTTTGCGCTTCCAGGGCCACGTCAACCCGGGTCCGTAGCAAATTGCCGGCCCGCGCGACCCGCCGCGCTAACGCATCCTGTCGGCCGCCGATTGATTCGCAGGTCGCCATCGCCGGCGCTAAGCGCCGTTCCATAAACTGCCCGATGGTTTGCAGATCTTGAATGCGCTGTTCCTTTAAACTCTCGATACGGCGCTGAACGAGCTGATAGTAAGCGCGTGCAGCGCCGAGACGATAACTGTTACGGGAATTGATCCGCTCCACTTCGGCTGCCAGGCGCGACAACTCTCGCAGCATTGCTTGCTCGTCTTCCAACTGCGCATTCGCCGTCATCCGCTCGGTAAGCGTCTGTAACGCCTTATCGAGACGGACGATTTCCGGTCCGGTTTCGCGTGCCAAGGGAAATGCCAGCAGCGCCATTAAGCGATAGGTTTCAATCTCCAACAAGCGCTGCACTAACCGGCCGGCCTGGCGCGTCCCAAGGTGGCTGTCTTGTACCAGGATTCGCCCGAAGCCGTCTTCGTGAACGCGAAAATCGGTCCACACGACGGCGGCACCGCGCCCGACCTGGCTACCGGCAATGTTATCGGTGCCGAATAAGGCAACGACATCTCTCACATCGCGCACGGGCACGTCCTTGGACTCCACCGCTAAATGAATTGCCGCCAGTACCTTGCCGGGCAACCGGGCCAGCCACTCGCAGGGCACTTGGTCTAGCGCGGGGTCGAGAAAGGGCTTGCCGGCAGCGCCGCTACGGAAGAAGGTATAGGTAGAGAATTCGCTGTGGCGCTCCCAACGCAGACGAAACGGGCCGAACTCGGCGCTAAGATAAACAGCGCCCGGCGCCGGCACAGCGACGCCGAAACGGCGACATAAGTCCGTCAAACAGGCGTGTTCTTCGGCCGCCGCTTCCGGCCCTGCCACCAGCGCTATATGACTAACGCGCGCCGGCGCGGTTAATGTTTCGAACGGCCGAGCGTGCACTTCCCGACACACAGTGTCCCGCAACGGATGATCGGTCAAACCGGTCGTCGTCCGCCCTCCTCGGTGGACAACTTCAGACACAAGATTATTCACAAGCTTAGATTTCCCTGGGTTATCTTTATTTAGAAAGTGCTGAAAAGCCCCCTCTCACGACATGCTCCGCCGCAACGTACCGAGGGCTAAGGGAATCGCATAGTGTCTTCTATAGAATCAAAAAACCTTTTTCTTAGCCGAGTTCCGCTTGCACCCGCAATTTAGTGGCAATGTAATCTTTGTGATCGACGTGCAGCAACTCCGCGATACGGCGCACGTAGTGCTCCTGGTGTTTATCTAGATTGCGGTCAGCGTACGCAACGCGCCATAGCTTTTCGATAATGCGGACCTTTTGCGCTTGTTCAAAGTGGCTATTGATGAGGCTGACGAAATCGTAATCGGAAACCGCTTGCTCGGCTTCCTGCTCCGCCAGCGCTTGCAGCTCTTGGGCCTCCTCGACGCTCAGGCCGAATTTATCGAGCAAAGCCTGCTTGATGGCTTTTTTTCGACGTCCTGTTCCTTGAGGTCAACCCGGGAAACCTCCACTAATAAGGCGGCGGTAGCCAAGCGCAGGCGCGCCTCCAAGCTCGCTTGCTGCACCATTTGCCCATCGCTGCTTATATGCTCCTGGAAAAAGCGTTTAATACTCTCTAGCATGCGCGTTGCCTCTCACGGATAGCACCATAATGGCGGCTAGGAAAACGCTGGGCAATTCTGCCTTGCCCCCATGGCGTAAGGTGGAACTCGCCAGCGTACATAATAACCTGTGACCACTGACCGGAACTTAATGTAAAGATTTGGTAATGATGCGTCTCTAGCATTTCTCTGACGAAGCGATACGCGGTATGTTATCGCTTTCGCTCACATCTTCTACTTGAGCAGGAAGCACGGGAATTCACTGATATGCGCATGCACTTGCAGCTCGCGGTTTCAGCCGCTGTGCTCATCCTGGGCCTGTTAGCTTGGCTGGCGTTGGGTAACGGCAGCTCTGCGGAAGCGGAACAACGCAGCGGCCCTTCGCAAATGCCGGGCACGCCGGTCGACGTATTCATGGCCGAAACGGCAACGGTATTGGATACTATCGAGGTCGTCGCCACCGCCCGCGCGTATGAGGCTGTCGACCTGGTACCACGTGCCAGCGGTCGGGTATCGAACATTAACTTCCGCGAAGGCCAGCGGGTCGACGCGGGCACCTTGCTGCTCGAACTCGACAACGCACAAGAATTGGCCGAGCTCCGCCAGGCCGAAGCCGAATTAGAAGATGCACAAGCGCAGCATCGTCGTGCCCAATCCTTAGGCAGCGGGCGCAATATCTCCGAAGCCGAGCTGGAAAGCCGCCGTACGGCGGTAGCCGTTGCCCAGGCTCGGGTCGATATTGCCCGCGCCCGTTTACGCGATTTACAAGTGGTCGCACCCTTCGGCGGCGTGGTCGGGATTCGGGAGATCAGCCCCGGGGCCCTGGTGGACTCGCAAACCCGGCTAACCACGCTCGACGATATTTCTACCATCCGCTTGGACTTTCAAGTCCCGGAACGCTTCCTCTCCCGTGTCGCTAGCGGCAGCAGCGTATTTGCTCACAGCAGCGCCTTCCCTGGCCGCCCCTTCGAAGGCCAAGTCAACCGAATCGACAGCCGGATCGACCCTGCGACACGAAGCATCCGTATACAGGCGGAAGTTGCCAACGAGGAAGGCTTGCTGCGGCCCGGCATGTTCTTGAATGTCGAGCTGGTATTGGAGGAGCGGAAGAATGCGGTCCTGGTACCGGAAGAGGCTTTAGTCGTAGAAGGTCGGCAGCGGTATGTCTTCGTTGTCGAAGAAGGTACCGGGCATGCTCGCCGCGTTCCCGTCACCACCGGTATCCGCCGCAACGGTATGCTTGAGCTAATCGAAGGCGTCAGCGCCGAGAGCCAGGTGGTTGTTGCCGGCATGCATCGGCTCCGCGGCGAGCGACCGCGTGTCAGCGTTCGGAACGTTACCAACGCCGATACGGAAATCGCCGCGCATTAAGGCTAGCGCATGTCGGCATTTATTATCGGCCGCGAGTACCGATGTCGACATGCCTTAAACATTCCCTTGCCCCAGTGGAAGTGAGGCGCTCGGTTTGATCCTGTCCGATATCTCCGTAAAACGTCCGGTTTTCGCTACCGTAATTTCCCTGTTGATCGTAATTCTCGGGGTGGCGTCGTTACGACAACTGCCCGTCCGCGAATATCCCAATATCGATCCGCCGATCGTATCGATCAGTACCACGTATCAGGGCGCGGCGCCCGAAGTCGTCAATAACGAAATCACCGAGATCATCGAGCGCGGCATTAGCGGGGTCGACGGTATTCGCGATATCACGTCGCAAAGCCGGGAAGGTCGTAGCCAGACGACGATCCAGTTTCACCTGAGCGCCGATGTCGATGCCGCGGCAAACGACGTCCGCGATGCGGTTAGCCGGGTACTCAATCAGCTACCGGAAGACGCCGACACGCCCATCGTTGCAAAAGCCGATGCCGACGCTCGGCCGATGATGTGGATCACGCTCACCAGCGACCGTTACAGCGCGGTAGAGGTCAGCGATTACGCTGAGCGCCATTTGATCGATCGGCTGGCGGTACTCGACGGCGTCGCGCAGGTTCGTATCGGCGGCCAACGCCGCTACGCCATGCGGGTCTGGCTTAATCGCCAATCGATGGCCGCACACGGCATCGTGGTGGCCGACGTCGAGAACGCGCTGCGACGTAATAACGTCGAATTACCCGCCGGCCGCGTTGAATCGCAGATGCGCGACCTCTCGGTCAGAACCGACAGCCGCCTGAATACGCCCGAGGAGTTCGAACGGCTGGTCATTACCTATCGCGACGGCGCTCCGATCCGGATCGGCGATATCGCCCGCGTCGAAACAGGCATTGAGGACGACACCACCTCCCTCCGCGCCAACGGCGTGACGGCTATCGGCGTCGGTATCATTCGGCAGTCGCAGGCCAATACCATTACGGTAGCCGATTTGGTACGCGCCGAAGTCGCGCTCATCGAGCCCACCTTACCCGACGGCATCCATATGCGGGTCAACTACGACGAATCGCAGTTCATTCGTGCCTCGATTCGCGAAGTCATTCAGACCCTGTTAATCGCAATCGGCTTGGTTGTCGCTGTTATTTTCCTGTTTTTACGCAATTTGCGGGCGACGTTTATTCCTGCGGTAACCATTCCGGTAGCCATTACGGGTGCCTTTATTCTTATGGCGCCGCTTGGGTTCTCCGTAAACGTACTGACCCTGCTCGCGCTCTTACTCGCCATCGGGCTGGTCGTAGACGACGCTATTGTTGTATTGGAGAACGTACAGCGACGCATCGACGAAGGCGAACCGCCGCTGCTGGCTGCCTATCGCGGGACGCGGCAGGTAGCTTTCGCGGTGATCGCGACGACGGCCACGTTGGTCGCCGTGTTCGTGCCTCTGGCTTTTATGGAAGGCAACGTCGGCCGTCTGTTTACCGAGTTCGGCCTTGCTCTGGCCGCTGCGGTCATCTTCTCAAGCATTGTCGCGCTAACCCTCACGCCTATGCTGTGCTCTAAGTGGTTACACAACTCCGGCCAGCAAAATGCCGCCCAACAATTCGGCGAACGTGCACTGGAGCTTTTGGCCAGCGGCTATCGCTGGACACTGCGCAAGGCGTTGGCAATGCCGGTGGTGGTGATCTCCGTGGCTGTACTGCTAAGCCTTAGCGCTTACCAGCTCATGCAAATACTGCCGCAAGAACTCACCCCGACCGAAGACCGCGGCGTTTTCATGATTCCGAGCTCAGCACCCAAAGGCAGCACCTTGGAAGCAACGGATGCCAGCCTCCGCGAGATTGAGGAGATCATTATGCCGTTGCTCGAAAGCGGCGAGGTTGAGCGCATGCTGACCGTGCTCGGAACCCAGGGTAATACCGATAGTGCCTTTACCATTGTCGGCCTGGCGCCCTGGTCAGAGCGGAGCCGCAGTCAGCAAGAGGTCGTCGCCGAAGTGATGCCGCAGCTGATGGCAATCCCCGGCCTGCGTGCCTTCGCAATTAACCCTCCGGGCCTGGGGCAAAGCGGTTTCAGTTCGCCGGTGCAGTTTGTCATCGGCGGCCCGGACTACGAAACGCTACGCGATTGGAGCGAGCGTATCGTCGACCGCGCCTCCGAGAATCCACGGCTACTCAACCTCAACACCGACTATGAGGAAACGCGCCCCCAACTTGGGCTTCAGATCGATCGCCAACGCGCCGCCGACCTTGGCGTACCGATCAGCGAGATTAGCCGTGTATTGCAAACCATGCTCGCCTCCCGCCCGGTCACCACGTACCTCGACCGGGGCCGCGAGTACGATGTCATGCTGCAGGCGGAACGCGCCGAGCGCGCGTCGCCGCAGGATTTGGGCAACATTTTCGTCCGTAGCGAAACCACCGGCGCCTTGGTGCCGCTCAGCGGCTTACTGACGTTAGACGAGCGCGGCGCCCCGCCAAGCCTGAACCGTATCGACCGAATGCCGGCCGTTACCATCTCGGCCTCGTTGGCTCCCGGTTACGACTTAGGTACCGCCTTGGCTTATATGAACCAGATTGCGGCCGAGGAGCTGCCGCCGGAAGCGCGCATCAGCTACTCGGGGCTCTCCGACGAGTTCCAACGGGCGGGCGGCGCCATTCTCGTCACCTTCGGTCTGGCCTTGCTGATTGTCTATCTGGTATTGGCCGCGCAGTTCGAGAGCTTTATTCACCCGTTCGTGATCATGACCTCGGTACCGCTCGCCATCACCGGCGCCCTGGCATCGTTATGGCTAACGGGTATCTCGCTGAATATTTACAGTCAGATCGGGATGATTCTATTGATCGGGCTAATGGCGAAGAACGGAATTTTGATTGTCGAATTCGCTAATCAATTGCGCGATACGGGAATGAGCGTGCGCGAGGCTATCGTCGAAGGTGCTGTGTTGCGCCTGCGCCCGGTACTGATGACGGCTATTTCTACCGTCTTCGGCGCCCTGCCCCTGATTATGGCTACCGGCGCCGGTGCCGAAAGCCGGGCCGCGATCGGTGTGGTCATCATCGGCGGCTTAAGCTTCGCCTCGGTGCTAACGCTGTATCTGACTCCGGTTCTGTACGATCTGCTGGCGCGCTTTACCCGCCCCGCCGGCGCAGTCGCCCAAGACTTGGAAAAGTTAGCACAAGAGCGGCCCGATCGCCCGGCAGCTAGCGCTAATAGCTAAACCTTCCCGTGCCGCCGGCTACAACAATACGCCGGCGGCTTGCTGCCGCTAACGATAGCGTTGCATGCGCATTCGGGAGATATTCGTCGTTATTGCCGGCCCCACGAACCGCCGGCCTCGGTCAGACCAAGACGGGCGCTTGGGCCATAGGCCGTAAAGAAGAGTAATAAAGCAAGAGCACGTTGGCGCCGAGCTTTATCGCTCAGCGCCAACCAGCGGATCAAAACGAGCTGACTTCCGCTTTTTCTTCTTCCGCACGCTCGTCTTTCTTGGCGGCTGCAGCGCGGGCACCGGCTTGGGCCTTCGCCTTATCTTCCGGCTTGTCGGCCTTCTCCGAAGCCGTGTCTTTGCCCTGCCCGGAATGGCTTAGCTGAGGCACCGGCTCGTCGCCACGAGAACGACTGCCGCCAACAAAACGGCCGCCGGATTCGATGACAAAGTCCTCGGAGACCACGTCGCCGAACACGCGTCCGGTTTCGATGATCTCTAAGCAATCGCACTCGAACTTGCCTCGGGCATAGCCGCTGACCAACATATTCTTGGCAACGATGGTGCCTTCGAAATGACCGGTCGAACCGATGGAAACATCGTTCGAAGACGTCACGTTGCCTTCGAAGTGGCCATCGATATGCAGTTTTGCGTCCAGGGTCAGTTCGCCGACGAACTTCGTGCCCTGAGATATAACGGTGGTTCCTAGATTAACGTTTTCACCGTCGTTCCTCTTACGAAGGAAACCCATTGCCTACGGTCCTCCAAATTCTGATGCGCATTGGTTGCGGGCTTACCCCGATCAACATAACCCAAGAAACTGCCGGGTTATGTGTCGGTCGTCGCAACGTGACGTAGATCACGTTGCGACACCGAGAAAACAGGCACCTGCGCCTCATAAAATCCTTATCGCCTTAAGGAATCGCGACCATACCCTGTCTCTTCGGCGGTACGCCACGGACAATTTAATCGTCCTTATCGAAAGCTGGCTGTTCGTTCAGCCTGTCGTTAACCGTATCGCCTCATCCGAGACATGAGAATTCGATTTTCCTTAACGAGCGCCTTTGACGATTAGCCCTCTCTTTATACCTGCTCCGGCCCTTAGCATAAACTCATGACTGGGGCAGATCGCGGAATACTCCTCGTCCCCCAGCCTTATCGGCCTAGCTCGGTAGGACTTAAGCCGAGACGGTAACGCACAGTATCCAATTGAGACCCGACTCGCAAAATAGGGAGGATTTAGACAATAAGGATCGACCGTAATAACAGACCCGCTAGCAGAGAAACCCTCGCACAACCAACGCCTCGCCCCCTGCCAAAGCAGGACCGAGCTGTGTACGAAACCTTTTTAGGCCCACCCCTGTTGTCGAATGACGGCAGGCACATCGCGAGCAAGCAGAGGCGGGCTAAAGTAATAGCCCTGTAGCTGGTCGCAGGCGTGTTTACGCAGGAATTCATGCTGCTCCAGCGTCTCGACGCCTTCGGCGATTACTTTCAGGTTCAAGCTATGGCCTAAGGAAATTACCGCCTGCGTGATCGCGGCATCGCCCGGATCGGTCGTAATATCGCGCACAAACGACTGGTCGATTTTCAGCAGATCCACGGGAAAACGCTTCAAATAGCTAAGGTTAGAGTAACCGGTACCGAAATCGTCCACGGCCAGCCGAGCACCGAGCTCCTTGAGCGCGTTCAAGGTGTTAATGCCCTCTTCGACATTATGCATGAATGCGCTTTCGGTCAGTTCCACCTCCAGCATCGAACCGTCTAACCCGGTTTGCGAGAGCACCCGCCTGACCCTATCGAGTAGTTCCGGGTCGCTGAATTGCCGCGCCGACAAATTTACCCCTACCGGCACCGCCGGAAAACCTGCCCGCTGCCAATGATAATTTTGCTGACAAGCATTGATGAGCACCCACTCGCCGATCGGTACGATCAGCCCGGTTTCTTCGGCGATCGGGATGAACGCATCCGGCGGCACCCACTCTCCGGTTTCTAAACGCCACCGCAACAGCGCCTCCAACCCCACGACGCTGCCGGTCAGCAAATCGATCTGCGGCTGATAAACCAGTTCGAAATCCCCCTGATCGACCGCCCGCCGTAACCGCGTTTGCAGGTTTAAACGCTCCGTCACTTGAGCGTTCATCTCAGATTTGAAAACCCGAATATTATTCCGTCCTGCTTCTTTAGCCTGGTACATCGCAGCATCGGCATTGCGCAGTAAGGTATCAGGGTCCTCACCGTCTTGCGGGTACACGCTAACGCCCAGGCTACAGGTGAGTATCAGCTCCCGATCGGCAAGCTGTATCGGTTTCGACACCTCCGTCAACATATCGCGCAATAGCGAGATATTGACCTTCTCGCTCGGCTCGTAGCGCACGAGCATGAACTCGTCGCCCCCCGGCCTCGCCAGGGTATCGCCCTCGCCGAGCAAGGCCTTGAGACGCTTTGACAAATCCAGCAGCAACTGGTCTCCGACTTGGTGCCCTAAACTTTCGTTAATGAGCTTGAAGTGGTCCAAGTCGATTAAGACGGTGGTAACGCTACCGCCATAGCGTTGCGCATAAGCAATCGCCTGCCACAACCTGTCGCGAAGCAAATTGCGGTTAGCCAAGCCGGTAAGCACATCGTGATTCGAGCGGTATTCCAACTGTTCTTGGTAATAGCGCGATGCGGTTATATCGCTAATAATCCCCACAAAATGCGTGACTGTGCCGTGGGCATCCCGCACCGGCGCGACCTTCATCGAGTTCCAGAACGGCTTACCGTCCTTGCGATAATTTCGGATAACCGCAACGCCTTCGCTCAGGTCGCGTAAAGCATGCCGGATATGCTCCAACTCAACCTGCTTATCGTTCGTTCCCTGTAAAAAGCGCGGGTCCCGACCTAATACTTCTTCTCTGGTATAGCCGGTAATACGCTCGAAGGCGGGATTAACATCGACAATAACGTTATCGCCGCCGCCGTGCTCGGTAATGACAATCGCATCGACGCTCGCCTCGATCGCCCGCTCCCAAAGACGCAACCGATCCTCTATGGCTCGGCGCGCGCTAATATCGATCCCGAGGCCGGCAATATAGTCCTTGCCATCATGCTGCACCCGTCGACTGCCAAAATAATAAGGACAGGACGAACCGTCGCGATGACGTAGCTCGGCCTCAACATACGTATACCCTTCGTCCAATCCCTCGAACAGGCTGGCTTTTATCCGCATCTGCTCTTCGGGTGCAAAGAAATCCGTCGCGGGCCGCCCGCACAGTTCATTGCCGCTCCTACCGGTTGCCAACTCCGCCGCTCGGTTCCAGCGCACCATCCGACCATGCTTGTCCAAGAGATAAAATATTCCCGGCAAGCTGTTGATTAGCTGATCGGAGAAATCCCGCTCGTTGCGTAACTTACGTTCGACTTCCAAACGAGTCGACGCCTCCCGTTCTAGCGCCTCACTCAAATGCCGGGTTGGGCTATCGGCGCGCTTTTCGTTGTTGTCCCTGGAGCCGCTGCCGTCCCCGTCGCCGGCTTCGCTCGCAGTAAGCCGACGCTCCAGCCTGCCAAGTTCATAACGGATTTCCAGCTGTGTCATTGCATACTGACCGAGACTACGTAATGCCTCTCTTTGGGTCGTAGTCAAATCACGCGACTTGTAATCGACGACGCATAACGCGCCCAAATGTACGCCATTCGAATCGATCAGCGGCATACCGGCATAGAAGACGATATGCGGCTCTCCTACAACTAACGGATTCTCGGCAAAGCGGGGATCTTGGCGGGTATCGGGCACAATGAGTAAGCGATTGCACGTTAACGTGTGCACGCAAAATGAAGCTTCCCGTGCCGTTTCCTCCATGAACGTTCCAAAAGAAGCCTTGAACCACTGCCGTTCTTCGCCGACCAGGGTAATCAGCGCCATCGGCGCATCGCAGACCTGAGCCGCCAGACCAACGAGTTCGCTAAGCCCCTGGTCCTGCTCAATGCGCAGCTTGCGATATTGCTCGACAACCTCTAGGCGAGCTGCTTCGCCATCGCTATTAAGCCGGCTGTCCGAAGATGCCCCGGTCATGCGCCTGTGTATGCCGCCAATTACTTTTTCACATAGACGCTAGGTAGGGACGGCGATAACGCTTTATAACCCTTGAGAGGCCACTATTCCACCGCCGACAGCAGCCAACTTCCGCCGCCGTCCCAGTAAGAGCGTGTTGCGCCGGCGCTTACTCAATACAACTCGCGGCGAAAAAGCAAACGGTCAGGCCCCCGGTAAATACCGAAAGTCGCTTCGGCTTGAGGGTTGTCGTCGTATGTGCCATCGCCGCTCCAATCGTAAGCTAACCATGGCAGGCCTTGCGGCTCCAGTTGAAAAACGACAGTCGCCCAACCGGACTTGCGCTCGCCGTCAGAGCTATCGGCGGTCACTTGCAGCAGCAAAGACTCCTCCGCCGGTGCCAACCCGCGCAGTACGGTACCGCCGCCGCTGGCTACGATATCGTCCTGCCGTAACGGCGGTTGTACTGCCGGCGGCGAGGCGGCAGCAATCACGGTTAGTGCGTCGGCACTAAAGGGCGTGCAGTCGTCGTCGATATTGCGCACAAAGGCGCGACCGTCGAAATATTCCAGCCGTAGCGAGAGCGGGAGTGCGTCGCGCTCCGAACCGTAGGTATTTAGCACCCGCAAACGGCCATAACGCTGCTCGCTTGCCGCCAACCGCACGCTGTCGTTACTGCTGTCGCCTGTGCTGTCGAAATCCCGCTGCGTCGACGACACGGTGACGCCGTCGGCATCGATGGGCGCCACACCCACCGTAAAGTCGCGCAACGGACCGTCCGGTGCGTCGTTTCTATCTAGGCTCAGACGGCTGAGCACATCAAGCAGCCCTTCTCGCCAGTACTCGCCGTTCGGATTGACCTCGAACACGCGCAAACGCTCGCTTAACGGCAATAACGGCTCGCCTTCCGTCACGTTCGCTGCCGCAATACTCAAATGAGCGGCGTTGCTGGGATCCAAACGGGCGAACTCGTCGCGGTAGTTACGCGTACGCTCGCCACCTCGGTTTAATGCGGTGAGGGTAAAGCCGAGCTCGAAAAGCTGCCCCATGTAGGTAAAACCGGGGCTTTCGCAACCGGGCCATTCGCTCTGATCGGTAAGGCTTGGGGCCGACACCGCGAACGCCGCCGGCCGAAAACGCCCGGCATCGCGCAAATAACCGCGCACCGGCGCGCCGCCGCCGAGATAATCCGCTATCTCGACATCGATGCCTACTCTGCCGACCTCGCTCCAGGCCAACCGAGCCTCAGCCTGCCCAGCCGAAAAGGCGCCGGGGTCGTCCACCCGCAGCTCGCCGATGGCGCCGCTGCTTGGCGCCAACAGCTCATGACTAAACTGCGGCAACGGGGCGGTACCGGCGCGACCGTAACCGGCCAACCTCGATAACGTCGATAAATCCGCCGTCGGCTGGGGATGGCCGCTGCCGTCGTCCTTGGCGGGCGACCACGCAACTGCCGTCATCGACACCGAAAACGCCTCGCCGGCCACTTGCACAGCATCGCCCGCATCAAGATAAAAGCCGAACGGGCGAACGACAAACGGCTCGCTCATACCGCCCATAAAACGCCCCGTCGGCTCCCCCTCTGCGTCGACAAGCGGATAACGGACCGCAAGCTGTAACTGACCGACGTCGTCGTATCGTACCGCTAACGGCGCCCGCGACTCGGCTTCGAAACGCAAGGGAACACTGGCGAAGTGCCCGCCATTTTCCGGGTTGGGTATTAAGTAAGCACTACCGCTGCCGCCACGCACTTCGAGCCGTTTGCCTGGCAAGCAGCCAGCGGGATTCGCACACCGCGAGGCAAGCTCCACCGCCACTTCCTCCCCGGCGGCGAAAACGCCGCGGCAGGCGCCGGTTTGTTCGTCGGTACGTAGAGCTTGTAGATAAAGGTTGGCCGCACCCGCTCCCTCATCGGAGAACTTGCCGGCAATTTGCGTCGGCCACCGTTGCCGCCCTTCTTCATCGAGGAAGCGAAACACCGCATCCTCGAACTGCAAGGCGCAAGGCGAGCCTGCGGAGCCGCCGATGCAATCGATGGCATAGCGCGCCTCCGGCTCCGAATCGCTCACGCCTAGCGTCACCGCCCCTGGCTCAGGACGGCGGAAGCGAAACGTTCCGACACCGTCAACCAACGTCACGGCAGCCCCATCTTCCCAGCCGGCAGCGGGCGCTAAGCGCACGCCGATCGGCTCTTGCACGACATCGCTGCAGTCGGGGTTGGCGCAGGCTCTGACCACAACATCCGAGGCCTCGCACGTTAACCCCGTACCGCTGTGCTCAAGTTGAAAGTGATTCACTCGCGCCCGCTCGGGCTCGGATACCCCGCATATACTGACGTTATCCAATTCGTGAATATTGGTACTATCGCCCGTAGCTCCGGTTAAGGTTAAACGTAGCGTTGCAGGCACGTCCGCTTGTCCGAAGGCGCGCACAACCTCAGTAGCGTCGATCACCGTTCGGAAACCGTTGCCCGTGTCGCGTTCGACCCGCAACCACGCCTCCCCCGGCTGCCGCATGTCGATCGTAATCCGATACCGATACCCGGGCGCCGGCGCCGAACTGCCGGCCGCCGATACCGGCGGTGCCAAACTGCCCGCACCCGCTAAGTAACGATAACCCTCTGCGCCCTCGCCGGAGCCGCGCACCGCGACAGCATGCGTTATCCGCCCCGGACCGCCTTGCCGTCCTTCCGTCGGATTAGAGAAGTTACCGTACTCGTCGATCCCGATTCCAAGCCAACCGCCGGCAAAACCAGCGATACCGGCACGCTGCGCATAACCGAGCGAGCCGCCGTAACCGCCCGGATGCGGATTGACGTCGGCATCGGAAAGCACGACGGCTATGCCGTCGCCGCCTGTCGATTCGCCGCTACCGCCATAGGCATAATGATCGAATTCGATCACCAGATAATTGCCGGCCGCCGGAAAATAACGGCGCAACATCGCTGCCGTCGCGACATCCGGACTGGCATCGGTCAGACGCAGCCGCCCGTTCACGATCCGCGGGCTGCCGAAACCACCGGTCGAATGCTGCACCATCCAATCCGGCCCCAGCTCCGCGCGCCCGAAGTTATCGACCGTACAGGCATACTCGGGCGGCAAGGCCGAGCGCAGCACCAGCAAGAGCCCCACATTAGGCCGGTAACTGTTGTATCCGACGCGCACCTGAGCGTTACGCGCTCCCGTGGCACCGGCCTGAGGCAAAGCCTCGTCGACAGCCAGCGCAGCCAACTGTTCGGCACCCGAAGGCCCTCGCTCGGCTCGCCGCGTCATGCTATTCGGCGGGCGAAACGCTTGCGCCCCTAACGACGCATACAGACCGATCAGATGGCTATTAGCCTCGCCCGCCGTTACCGAAGGGGCCGATACATTGCACCAATAAGGCGGGAAGATGCCGCAATTGGCAAAAGGCGGGTTGGCGCTTCGTGCCCGCACATCGGCAATCGGGTTCTCGGCGTCGACGCCACGATAAGCGACGACAGTCACCACCACGTTACGGGCCAACCGCTCATCGGTTGGCCCGCCAGGATAACGAAGCGTCCAGTTATCGCTACTCGGCCCGCCGGCTTGAACCACGTGATAAAAGGCCAGTTGGCCGATATCGTCGCCGAAGCGCTCATCCGCAATCGGCAGCCAATCTCTCGGCGCACGCTGAAGATGGACGCTATCGCCGCCGACAAAGGCCAGCTGCGCTACCAAGACATCGCCCGGCTCAAGATCCTGCGGGCGCGTAACGGTAAAGGTGTGGCTACCGGGCGAGGGCTCTTGATAGGGGTTCGCGGTAGTCGCACCGATGAATTCGATACCCGCATAAGCCGGAGCCATTAGTGCTAGCGCCGTTAAAACGAGAAGCACAGCAGCCGCTTGCCAGCGCTGCAGTCGCGCTCTAAACGGCGCTCGCTTCGGTTTTTCCGCCCACTCGTTCCGCACGGCCTGCTCTCCCCTTGGGCAGCATCCATGCTTTACCGGTACCGACGCCGTACAGCGACATCGCCGTCCTTGCAATCGAACATTGAAAACCCGGCTCGCCGGCTGTACAAGTTAATCATATACAGCCGGGCTACGCCGGGCATTAGGATAATCTAAATGCAACGGGATTCATCTACCGTAACTGATAAACGGTTAACCGTTTCGGCACGCATGTAGCGACACAATGTGCGCTGCACCGTTATATGGAAGTACGAGGCGATGCTACGCCGGCCCCCACCGCAACGGGTATTGCTTAACGTTTCGATCAAGGACCTCGCTTTCCCAAGGACCGTCCCAATGCAACACCGTACTACGAAAGCCCCTTTCCGTTTCTTGCTGCCCCTGGCACTCGCCCTTAGCATTCCCAGCGCCGTTTGGGCAGACAGCGATCCGGAAGCCGAATTTGCCAACTGTCTTGATCGGTTACGCGCTCAGGCCGTGAGCGCGGGGCTTCAAAACGGGACTTTGGACAAAGTCTTTCCCACCATTAATTATCGCCCGCGGATCGTCGAGCTGGACCGCCAACAGCCGGAACTCATCCAAACGTTCTGGCAGTATTTCGAGCGGCGAGCCACTCAAGAGCGCGTCGAACGCGGCCGCCGCCTTCTCGCCGAGCACCGCGAGCTGCTCGACAAGATTCACGCCGAGTACGGCGTACGGCCCGAATACATCGTCGCCTTATGGGGTATGGAAACGAACTACGGCTCCTTTTTCGGCCGCACCCCCGTATTCGATGCGCTAGCAACCCTCGCCTGCGAAGGCCGACGGGAAGCGTTTTTTAGCGAGCAGCTAATCCACGCGCTTCGCATCGTCGAGGAAGACGGCTTTAGCCCGAGCGACCTGCGCGGCTCTTGGGCCGGCGCGATGGGCCATACCCAATTCATGCCGACCACCTTCACCGCTTACGCCGTCGACTACGACGGCAGCGGCCGACGGGATTTATGGGGCAGTTTGCCCGATGCGTTCGCGTCATCGGCCAATTACCTCAGCCGCCTGGGCTGGAAAGACGGCCAACGCTGGGGCCGGGAAGTCAGCCTGCCGGACAATTTCGACTGGTCCGCAGCGGGGCTCGACGAGCGGCGTACCTTAGCCGAATGGCAGCGCCTTGGGGTCCGCCGCACTGACGGTAGCGCATTGCCGTCAGTCAATTTGGAAGCCTCCCTGCTACTGCCGGCCGGTCATCGCGGTCCGGCCTTTCTCGTCTACGACAACTTCCGCCACATCCTGCGTTGGAACGCCTCGACCCATTACGCGCTCTCTGTTGGTTATCTGGCCGATCGCATTGCCGGCATGGGCACGTTGGCAGCCCAACCGCCGAGCCAGGAACAAGCGCTCAGTCGTGACGACGTTAAGGAAATCCAGCGGCGCCTGGTCGACTTAGGCTACTTGGACGGCCCCATCGACGGCATTGCCGGGCGACTAACGCGAGCCGCTATTCGCGAGTTTCAGCGAGGCCGAAACCTACCGGCCGACGGCCACCCGGACTATCGCTTGTTGGAGCAATTGCGAGGTACATCCTAAGCCGAAGGAGGACATGCCCGTTGGCCAACAAACCCGATATCGTCCTTAAGCGCGTTTACGAACCGGCCTCAGATAAGGACGGCTACCGCGTTCTCATCGACCGTCTTTGGCCGCGCGGCGTCAGCCGGGAACGGGCCGCGATCGATGCCTGGGAAAAGCAGCTAGCCCCCTCCACCGAACTACGCCGCTGGTTCGATCATAAGCCTGAGCGGTGGGAAGAATTCCGCCGCCGCTACGGCGACGAGCTTACCGCTCATACGGCCGAGTTGGCGGCGTTACGGCAACAAGCCAGGCAACGGCGCCTCACGTTGGTTTACGCGAGCCGAGAGCGACATTACACGCATGCGGTCATCCTCAAACAATGCTTGGAAGAGGCGCCGGAGGAAACAAACCCGCCGAATTCCTCGCCCTGTATGATGGCCGAGTTTCCGGAGTACAACGGCCTCCCGCCAGCACCGCCCCGCTCCCCAAAAAAACCTGATAAAACCAAGCCCCCTTACAAGACAACGCCCGCCGCGAGCGCAAGAATCAGGATACAGAGCATATAAATCACCCCGGTCACCGGCGACCGCCGCAAATAGGCTTCCATCTGCGGCCAAGGCATAGGCGGGAACCAATAGCGGTGACGCGGTCGGTGCTCGCTCACCGGCAATACCGGCGGTTTCAGATGATGGGCCAACCACTCCAACGGCACGACGATATCGCCAGGAGGAATTCGCCACCGCACAGCCCAGCGCGCCAGTAGCAATGCCGTTGCCGCACCCACCAGCATGGGCCACAAGGTTTTCCATAGCGATGCGCCGGCAAAGGCGAGTAAAAACACCTCGGGGTTTAGCGACCACGCCAGCAACCACGGTATCAGCAACGCTAAACCGGTCAAGCCGAGAAAAGGCACAGGGCTCGCCAACCCTCGCCCGACGCCCTCCGCACTCGAACGAGGTTTGCGTAAGGCCCAAACAAAGCGAGACATCAACAAGGTACTGGTAACAGTGGTCAACGGTAACGCTACCGCCAACAGCTCCCCGGCAACCGCCGGAAGGGTCGACAAGTAGCCGTCAAACCACAACTTAACCATCGCCGCCGCCGTCATCGGGGCACCCACCAAGGCCAGCGATAGCAAACCCAGTACCGGCCAAACCCACCCCCCCGACCTGGCCGCACGGTCGGTGCCTACGCCCAAGAACAGTGCGGCTTTTACCAAAGCGTGCTGACAGGCGAACAACGCCAAGGCAGGCACTAATAAAGGCCACAAGCTCGGCGAGGCGACAGCCATCCCGAACCCAGCAGTAAAAATACCCATTTGGCTGATACTGGAATACGCCAACATCATCTTCGGGTTGGTCTGAACGGCCCCCACTAAGGCTGCCAACACGGCCGCCGCCATCCCCAAAGCAATAATCGCTACCGACCACTCCGCCAGCACCGGCGCAGTCTCCGGCAAAAAACGCAACCACCCGATCGCTCCGGCTTTCAACAAAACACCGCTCAGCAAAGCACTCGCCGGCGGCGGCGCAATGCCGTGCGCCAGAGGTAACCACATATGCAACGGCAACACCCCGTGCTTAATACCTAAGCCGAAGAACAATAGGACGGCGGGAAACGGACCGCTGCGACCGGCCGCGAGGAAAATAAAACCGGCTAAGATCATTAATTCGCTAAATAGCGCCAGAATGACATAAATCCGCCCCGCACGACGCGTTTGCGGCTCTCGATCGGTAACGATCAAGCCGTACCCGGCTAGGCTGAGCAGGGCAAAGAACAAGTAAAACCCAGGCCCGCCAAATGCCAGCATCACGCCTAAATTGCCCACCATGGCGAGCAAATAGCAGAATACGAAACGCCGCTCGACAAAGCTCGACACCGGCAATCCGGCCGAGCGCAAATGGAAGCCGGCCGCCGTCCACACCAAAGCGGTAAACCCCAGGAATATGCGACCTAGCTCATCCAAACCCAGCAGTAAGCCAAACAAGATAGGCGAATAAACCACGCTCCCCTCGGCGCCGAACACCGCCGTCAGTAATGCGGGCCAAGAGGCATAAGGCAGCAGTCGCGCGGCCCACTGACAGGTGCGGCCGCTACACACGGCGATCGCTAGCACTAAAGGCACCAGCACAACCGTCAACAGCACCACACTCATCGGCCCATCTCCAGTTGAGCGATCAGCTCCGCCCAATACAAAGGACTCAACACCCAGCCGGCGAACAGACCGAAGAACAGGGTTAGAGCAGCCGTTACCAACGGCGGGACTAAAAGGCTTGCTTTCGTTTCCAACCGCTGTTGGTATCGCTCGTGCGGCCATTCGCCTTCGCGCCGACCGAACCAACCGCGGTAGATCGCCGGCAGGAAGTACGCGGCGTTCAGCAAACCGCTTAAAAGCAGCACAAAGAGCACCCAGTCATAGCCGCCCTGCACAGCCCCCAGGCCCAAATACCACTTGCTGATAAATCCTGCGGTTGGCGGCAGCGCCATCATGCCGAAGCCGCTAATGGTGAAGGCCGTCATCGTCCACGGCATGCGGCGACCGATACCGTTCAGCTCGCTGACTTTGTGGACGCCAAGCGTCTCGGCAAAAATGCCGGCGCAAAAGAACAAGGTAATTTTCATCACGCCTTGATGCACCAAGTGCACCAAAGCGCCGACAATCGCAGCCGGCGTGAGGATGCTTGCGCCAAGCACGATGTAGGAAAGTTGGCTCACCGTGGAATACGCCAAACGGCGCTTCAGGTCGTCTTGTTGCAAAGCGCGCAAAGAGCCGTAGACAATCGTTGCCACCGTAACGAGCAGCAAGCCGCTGCCAAGATCCAGCGTCCTCGCCAGGTCTATCCCATACACGTCGTAAATGACCCTGACGATGCCGAACGCACCGGCTTTGACTACCGCGACGGCGTGCAGCAAAGCACTAACCGGCGCCGGGGCAACCATCGCCATCGGTAACCAGATATGCAGAGGCACCAACGCCGCCTTGACCGCAAAGCCGGCCACCAGCAGCACAAAAATCCACCTCAGCGCGGGATACAGCTCCTCGCTCACCCCACGTAAGGCCCCACCCTGCTCGACGAAACCGACAGGCCCAACCAGCACGTACAACCAGGCAATACCTACCAACAACACCGCCCCGCCCGCCACCGTGTAGGCTAGATAAATGCGGCCGGCCTGCAACGATGCGCGATTACCGCGGTGAACGACCAACGGATAGGTAGACAGGGTCAACAATTCGTAGAACAAAAAGAAGGTAAACAGGTTGCCGGCCAGGGCAATGCCAACGGTAGCGGCTACGCAAAGGCTGAAGAAACCGAAAAAGCGCCGTTGATTCGGCGTTCCCGCCAGATAACCGATGGCGTATACGGTCGTTAATAACCATAAAACGGCGGATAAGGTCACGAACAACATGGCCAGCGCGTCGATCCGCAAGCTAAACGCAACGTCGGGCAACAACTCGTAGGCGAACTCGAAACGCCAACCGCGGTAGACACCCCAAAGCACGCCCGCCACCAATGCCAACTTCACCACCGCGCCGGTCAAGTTAATGCAGTTGCGGGCGACGGCTTGCGGTTCGCGCAGCGCGAAGATGAGCAATGCAGGAATCAGGGAGCTGAGCAACAGCAGCAGAGGTAGCAATGCGCTTCCGTTCACCCGCCACCTCCCGCGCCCCCGGCGGCAAGCGCAAGCCACTCCAGAAAAGGAGCGGGATATAAGCCCATCAGAACCGAAATAACGGCCATCGCAAGACACACCGCTTGCGGCCAATGCGGCACCGGCGCAAACTGTGCAGCCCCCCTTGGGCCACGAAAGGCCGGTTTGAGCACCGAAAAGACATAACCCGCCGCCAGAAAGCCGCCGCCGATCAGGACCAATACCCACCACCACTGACCACTACTGATACTGGCTTCCAGCAGCAACCATTTGGCAACAAAACCGCCGCTCGGCGGCAAACCCATCAGGGTAAGCCCAGCCAAACCTAGCGCGAAGACAGCCATCGGCAGCTGGCTAGCGGCCCCGACCACATCGCTCAGGTAGTCACGCCGGCGGGCGTGAAGAATCAACCCGGCCGCCAAGAACATCGCGCTTTTCGCAAATGCATGCGAAAGCAACAGCCATAAACCGCCGCTCCAGGCAGCCGCCGCGGCCATCGACTGCGTTAGCGGCAGCAGAAGCAACACGTAGCCAAACTGAGCGATCGTGGAGTACGCCACTAACAGCTTTAAGCGACGCTGCACCAACGCCATCGCCGAGCCCCACAACACCGCCAACGCGCCTAACGCCCCCAGCAATTGAGCGAACGCCACCGGCATAATAGGTGCAAACACCTCAAGCCAGAGTCGAAGCAACCAGTACATCGAGCCCATGACGACCAGCGCCGACAATAAAGCGCTGGCCGCTGTCGGCGCGCTGGAGTGCGCCGGCGGCAACCAGACATGGAGCGGAAACAGCGCGGTTTTCGCCAACAACCCAACGGCCATCAGAACGAACGCAAAGCGAGCCGCCGCGACCGGCTCCATCCGCTCTGCAAGCAAACCCACGTCCAGCGTTCCAAAGAGCGCATAGAGCAACCCGACTCCAAGCAAATAGCTCATGGACCCGGCCAGTGCGATCAGCAAGTAGCGCATCGCGGCACGCAATGCCGCGACGGAACCGCCCAAAACCACCATCGATACGGCGGCCAGGCTCACCAACTCCAGGCTTACATAGATATTGAAAATATCGCCCGATAAAAACAGCGCGTTGAGAGAGCCTAGGAGGAATAGAAACAACGGCCAAAACACGACCGCCCGCTTCGAGCCGCCCATCGCCGCTTCTTCTTCCTGGCTAAACAACGCCACCAGGAGCGCGACTAAGGCCGTGGCTATAATCATGAGCAAGCTTGTCGCATCGACTCGCCAAAGGATGCCCAAGGGCGCATCCCAACCTGCCAACGCATACGTCCAAGCTCCTTTCTCGACGAAGCGAAACCACAGCGCCACGGCACTAACGAGCACGCTCGCGCTCACCGCCATCGGCAACAACGGCAAGCAGCGCGGACCGAGCACGTATACCGTAGGCGCCGCTAGCAGCGGCAACGCGCACACCCCGAGCAACCACACCTCGGGACTCACGCTCACCCCCTTCCGTCCTCGTCAAGATCGCTCTCGCCGGTAAGCTCTATGAACCGGCAGGCTAGAACCAGCGCAAAGGCGGCCAAGGAGATCGAAATCACAATCCCAGTCAGCACTAATGCTTGCGGCACCGGATCGGTCACGCCCTGCCCAGGCACCCGTGCTAACGCAATAATCAGCAAAAACACGGCGCTCGTGGCGATTTTCGCCGCGATAATACGGCGTATGAGGTGACGATAGGCAAACAGGCCGAACAGCCCCCACGCAAACAGCAAAGCCCCGACCAGCGCAAAAACCGCTTCACTCACGCCACGCCCTCCCGCTCGCTGTGAACAATGGCTGCGAGATCGAGAAAACAAGCGCCGATCGATACCGTGAGTACAACCTCGATCGCGATGATTAATCCCGTCGCCCAAGCGGGCGGATAAGCCAGTAGGTTAAAACCCGCCAGCGCCACCAAGGCACCGATGGCAAGAAACGTCAGGAGGCCGACACTTATCACCAATCGCCAAGCGGCACCTTGCGGTGCCTGCCGCAAACGGTGGCCCAACAGCAGCAGAATGCCTGCCGCGGCCAATACGGTCCCGCCTTGGAACGCGCCGCCGGAGCGCTCCGTACCCGCCCAGAACAGGTACGCTGCCATTAACACGGCCACTAACAACAAACGCGGCAACACCCATACGATGAGCGGGCTGAGCACCGCGGTCTGTTCGTACTCGGTCGGTTCCCCCTGAACCGCACGCGCCGCCAAGACGGCCAGCACCAAAACCCCCACTTCAAGTAAGGTATCCCAGCTACGGAAATTGAGCAGCACGGCGGTTACGGGGTGATCGACACCGCTTGCCGTCAGATACTCGGCGATCCACGGCTGTAATCCGCCATGTGGCTCTATGTCTAGCCCAACCTTCGCTAATAAGCCACCAACGGCTAGTGCCAAGATCAGAAAGACACAGGTAAACGCTCTACTCATCCGGCCTCCTTACGCGAGCGGCTAGCGAGCGCCGCACCCTAGCCAGGGCGACAATCAGCAACACACCGGTGATGCCCGCACCCACCGCGGCTTCCGCCAACGCCACATCGGGCGCTTGCAGGCGTAACCAAGCAAGTGCCATCAAGACACCGAACACGATCATAAAAGCCACGTTGCGGAATAAATCCGCGCCGGCCAACGCCGCCCAGGCCGACATGAGCAGCAGACCTCCGAGCAAAATATCGAACGCGACCGCCATCACTCCCGCCTCCAGGGTTTGATACGGGCATCGAGCGCGGCGCGAGCGACGATGTGAGCCGCGCAAGCCGCGGCCGCCAAGGCGAGCCCCCAAACAATCAGCATTTTTATCGCCAGACCGGCTTCGCCGACTTGCGGCAGTAAGCCGAGCACGATCAACCCGAGCCCCAAGTTGTCCGCTTTGGTCAAGGCATGTAAGCGAGTGAATACGTCTGGAAAACGCAACAACCCCAAGGTGCCGGCTGCAAAAAAACGCAACCGAGGCTTAACAGAACAACGGTGTAGAGATTCCAGCTCATCGCTCGTCCTCCCCCGCTGAGGCGACGGCTTCGCGCAACCGGTGAACGAAAGCAAGCACCACCAGCAGTGCTAATAACGCGAGCACTAAGGCGACGTCGAAAGCGGCTCGCTCGCCGCTGGCAACGCCAAGCAGAGAATCATCGCGATGCCAGTCGTGCCAAACAATTGCGCCGAGAGCATACGGTCGGCCGCCGTCGGCCCTCGGGCGATGCGGCGTAAGCCGAGCGCAACATTGAGCAACAGGAAGAAAGCCACACCCAGATAAAATTCCGTCATCGCTTCCTCTTGGCTTCCAATGCCCAGCGCAACAGGGCCTCGACGCGGCGTAACATCGCCACGTTGGCCATCTCGGTATCGATTACGTGTAACTCGAAACTACGCACCCTGACGGTGGCCACCAAGGTACCGGGCAACAAGGTGACGACATAGGCGAGTACGATCGCCGCCGCTCCCTTGGGGCTGCGTAAGCGGACCTGAATGAAATCGGGGCGAATCGGCATGCTAGGACGGAAAGCACGCTGGGCAACGTCGAACCCTCCGACCAACGAATACCAGAAGAGGATGGGGACCAGAACGATTACCCGCCAATAAACCGACTGCCGCGGCCGTGGCGGTAACATCCATAAACTTAGTGCGGCGACCCCAACGACAATCGGCACCCCGTAACGTAGCGCCGATAGCTGCCACCCCGTGAACGCGAACCAGACGAAAGCCATCGAGCAAGAGCGCAAGAGCGCGCTACGCAACCAACTCGACCAAGCAATCGGATACCGCCGCCGGGACCTGCGCAGCACTTTAGCTAACTCGCGCATCACCCCGCTTACGCCCCTTCAACGCTATTGCGCTGACTTCTTGTCGATACTGCTGCTCAAACGCCAAACTCGCGTGTCTGGCGTCGTCTACAAAGTATTACGTTGGGACGATACGCGTAACTCGGAATGGCCGTAGAGGAGGAAAATCATGGCCGCGTCAGTCCCCGGGGCATGGAAACGCGCAGCGGCCATTAGCGTCTAAAAGGTCATTAGATAGCTTCCGAACAGGGCTCCGGCGAAGTTCCATGTCATATCCCGCCAACTAAAAAACGCCCTCTCACTTCCTGATCGTACAGCTCTTTACCGGTGCCTAAGGTCATGGTGAATAACACCGCGCGCTGCCGCGCGAGGCTATCGTCGGCATCGTTATCCACCTGGTATTTGGTCGCCGCGGCACTAATGCCGCTAGCCACCGCGAAGTGCAAGAATTTATCTTGGGAGAACCAATCGTCGCGTCGATCCGGCGGCGTGGCACAGCCTGCCAACGCACTTAGCAACACTCCCAACAGCATCGTTTTCTTATTACTAGACAATAACTTAAGCAACATAACTCCCTCTACTCACGCTACGACTCCCTTTATCCCTCGGTCGACGACCCCCATTTTAAGGGCTGGAACAACAAGAGAAACACTAAGTATCCCCGCCTCCGCCGTGGGGCTAGAGGGATCGAAGAATAGCGAACCTGTGGGGAAACATGTCCAGCTCCGCCTCTTATACATCCGGCTCGGCGCCGGCGACGGTAGCGGTTATGCCGGCAACGCTCAAGCTTGATCCAGAGACACAACAAGTGTGCTGCGAGGGCAACTGGACCGTCTACCACTTAGCCCCGCTTGATCGGCGTTTTCGCGATCTGCCGTTACCGGACGACATTCGTTGGCAACTTAACACACAAGCTGTCCACGATATGGACACCGCCGGCGCCCTGCTCCTATTCCGTATTCTGGAGCACTACCGGGCCCATAATAAAGCGGTTGATAGCAAGCGGCTGCCTCATGCCCATCGGGCGTTGCTTGAGCTCATCCAGCGCCGTTTCGCAGAGCAGCAATTAGCCGACGAACAAAAGCCGGGGATACTCGAGCGGCTAGGCAAGTCTAGCGTAAAAATCCTGTTTGGCGCCGCCGATTTTCTGAGCTTCATCGGCGAATTCACGCTGGATACGTTGCCGCGGTTACTACGACCTTGGCAGATTCGCGGTCGTCAGATCATCGCCGAAATCTATAAAGCCGGGGTTTCGGCACTGCCGATCGTTGGCCTATTAGCCTTTCTCATGGGGGTTGTCATTGCTTATCAAGGCGGTATCCCCCTGGAACAGTATGGGGCTAACATTTTTCTAGTAGAACTTGTGGCGATCACCATGCTGCGCGAGATGGGGCCGCTGCTTACCGCCATTATCGTTGCCGGCCGTACCGGTTCGGCTTACGCAGCGCAAATCGGCACCATGCGCATCACCGACGAGATCGATGCTTTGCGCTCCCTGGGCGTGAGCCAGTACGAAGTACTCGCCCTACCCAAGCTCATCGGTTTAATCGTCGCCCTGCCTCTACTCAGCCTGTTCGCTACCGCCGTCGGCATCTTCGGCGGCATGTTAATCGCCGATAGCCTCTTCGGCGTGGATTACCAAACCTTCCTCCGTCGAATGCCGGAAAGTCTGGCTAACAGCCATTTTTGGGTAGGTATGATTAAAACCCCCATATTCGCCTGCATTATCGCCTTAACCGGTTGTTATTACGGCTTTCGCGTCGAAGGCAGCGCCGAGAGCGTGGGTCGGGCGACAACCGTCAGCGTCGTACAAGGCATATTTCTCGTCATCACGGCCGATGCCTTGTTCTCCATCGTCTTTAGCATGCTGGACCTATAACCATGCCCATTAATCCGCACGTATTGGAAGCGCTCGATATCGAAACGCGCTTTGGCGAGCAGGTCGTACACCGGGACCTAACGCTTACGGTACGGCGTGGCGAGACCTTAGCTATCGTTGGCAGCAGCGGCTCCGGTAAGACGGTGCTACTGCGAGAACTGATTCTGCTCGCAAAACCCAGCCGGGGTCGCATCCGCCTCTTCGACACGGATGTAAACGCGCTTTCCGAACCGGAACTGATCCGGCTACGCAGTCGGCTCGGCGTCATGTTTCAGCACGGCGCCTTGTTTACCTCGTTAACGGTGCGGGAAAACATCGATTTTCCGCTACGGGAGCACACCGCACTCGGGCCGGCGCTACGACGCGACATTGCCTTATTAAAACTCGAACTGGCCGGACTTCCCGCCAGTGCAGCCAACAAATATCCGGACGAACTCAGCGGCGGGATGATTAAACGTGCGGCACTGGCACGTGCGCTGGCGCTGGACCCTAAGCTGCTATTTCTAGACGAACCGACGTCCGGCCTCGACCCGGTTGGTGCCGCCGACTTCGACGATCTCATTATGGAACTGAAAACGTTACTGGACTTGACCATCGTTATGGTAACGCACGACCCCGACTCTCTCTGGCGCATTGCCGACCGCGTCGCGTTTTTAGGTGAGAAAAAGGTTCTGCAGGTCGCCCCCGCCGCCGAGTTAGCACGTATCGATCACCCCGACATTCGTGCTTACTTCCACGGCAAGCGCATGCAGCAGGCACAGGAGAGAGCATGGAAACCCGCATAAACTACATTGCCGTCGGCTTCTTCGTGCTCCTGTTCGGGGCGTTAACCATCGGTGCCGCACTGTGGCTAGGCGCCGACATCGCTACTCGCGAATATCAACGCTATTCGGTGTATTTTGCCGAGTCGGTAGCGGGGCTAAACAGAAATGCAACGGTAACCTACCGCGGCGTAGAGGTCGGCCGCGTCGCCGAAATGCGGCTCATCCCCGACCGCCCCAACACCGTACACGTGATTCTGGAAATCGAACCCAACACGCCGCTAAGAGCGGATTCTGTCGCGGTATTACGCATGCAAGGTTTCACCGGCATTGCTCAGGTCGAAATCACCGGCGGCAGCCGTCAAGCGCCGCCACCGCGGGAACTGCCGAGCGAGCCGTATCCGGTGATCGCCAGCGGGCCGTCTCTTCTCTCTCGTATGGAAAATGCGATGACCACCAGCTTGGAAGCGCTGGACGAACTCACCGGCCAAATTTCCTTATTATTTGCGCCGGAGAATATCGACGCCGCCCAACAAACGCTAAGCAACTTAGAAGCCTTCACCCGTGTGCTGGCCGACAACCGCGACACCCTGGAGCGAAGCCTACAGCAGACCGAACGGCTGCTCGCTTCCGGCACCGATGCCAGCGAACAGCTCACCCCGACTTTGAGAGCCGCCGAACAAGCCTTGAACGAAATCGCGCAAACGGCCGCGGTCAGTCGCAGCGGCCTCGACGACATTACCCAAGGCAGTCTGCCGCAAATGCACCGGACGCTGGAAGAAGTCTATGCGCTAGCCGATCGCCTATCGAGGCTAAGCGAAGAACTTAGCGAGCAACCCGAAATGCTGATTTTCGGCCGGCCGCAACCTGAGCCAGGCCCCGGCGAGTAAAACGAGAACGAGGTAAGTCATGCCGAACCGCTTACTTAGCCTAGCCATCGCCGTTGCGCTACTAAGTGCATGCGCGCTTCCGCCCACCGGCGATCGCGCAGCGCCGCAACAATACCAACTTAGCCTCGATGAGTATCCAACACCGCTGGCCGAACCGTTGGCTGGCATCTTACTGATCGAGCAACCCCGAGCCGCCCCCGGTTTCGACAACCGCAACATTGCCTATCAAGTACGCGATTTCGAAATCCAGCACTACACCCGGAGCCGCTGGGCCGACACGCCGACCAGAATGCTAAACGGAGTACTAATCAATGTCTTAGAAAGTAGCGGCATAGCGGAGGTAGTGACCACACCGGCCACCAATATGCCGCCCGATTTGCGCCTGGTGATCGACCAGCTGAGCCTGCAACAACGTTTTACCGATTCCGACACCAGCTATACGCAGCTGCGCATGCGGGTTCAACTCATCGATCCGAACGCCCAACGGGTTTTGGGATCGCAACTCATCAACGTCCGACAACCGGCTCCGAGCGCCAACGCTGCGGGAGGCGTTCGAGCCGCCAACGCTGCACTTGCCGAAGCGGTTGTCGAAATAACGCAGTTCACCGAGGCTTTATTACGAACACGCTGAACACGGAGCCCGAGCTTCGCTCAGGCTCCGCTCGGCCTAAAAGCCTTCGACGGTCCGGCTCTCCCGTGTCGTGATCGCTTCTTCCGCCCGCGGATTGAGCACGATGATACTGATCCGGCGGTTGATCGGGTTAAACGGATTTTCCTTATCGAACAGCACCGTCGACGCCAAGCCGGTTACCTGCGCAACCCGCTCTTCCTTCATCCCGCCAGCGAGCATCGCACGTCGAGCGGCATGCGCGCGATCGGAAGAAAGCTCCCAGTTCCCATAGTCTTCCCGCGGACGAGCAAACGGGGTCTTATCGGTGTGGCCGGCGATACTGATCTTATTCGGCACTTCGTTTAAGACCAACGCCAACTCTTCCAAGATACGGCGCGCATAATCGTAAGGCTCGCTGCTCCCGAGCGGGAACATCGGTCTGTTCTCGCGGTCGACAAGCTGAATCCGCAAGCCTTCCGGAGTAATATCGAGCAATAGCTGATCCTTGAACGGCTCCAGCGCCTGACTACGATCGATGGCTTCCTCAAGCGCTTCCTGTAACGCTTCGAGACGCTCCTGCTCTAATTCCAACAAATACTCTTCCAGCTCATCGCCCGACATCGGCTCGTTCGGAATCGGCCCTAGGTCGATAACCGTGTCGGAGCCTCCCTGCAGATCGATGATGCTGCGAGACACGCCGGACTGGCCGCCCGGCGGATTAGGATTACGGAAATACTCCGCAATGCCCTCTCGCTGCGGCGCCTCCATCACGGCTACCAGCCAGAGCACCAGGAACATCGCGAACATCGCGGTCATGAAGTCGGCAAAGGCGACTTTCCAGGAGCCGCCATGGCCGCCATGAATCGACTTCTTTACCCGCTTGATGACTATTGGTTGGCTTTTCTCATCCATTGCCGGCGACCGTCCCGCTAATGCTTATTCGGTGTTAACACGACCTTTCACGCGATCTTCCAGTTCTTGGAAGGTCGGCCGCTCCGACTCGTACATGACCTTGCGTCCGAATTCGACCGCAAGTACCGGCTTATAGCCGTTAAGAATCGCCAGGATGACGACCTTAATCGTCTCCATAAACTTCGTCTTCTCGCGCGCTTGATGTTCGATGGCGTTGGAGAGCGGGCCGACAAAAGAGTAGCCCGCCAAAATACCGGTGAACGTCCCGATCAGGGCAGCGGCAACCAGCTTACCGATCTGCTCGATGGGCCCGTCGATAGCACCCATCGCGATAACGATACCGAGCAGAGCCGCGATGATGCCGAAGCCCGGCAAGGCGTCGGCGGTCCGGTTAATCGCCTGCGCGGGAAGTTCTGCCTCCTGATGGTGCGTTTCGATCTCGATATCCATCAGATTTTCAAGCTCGAAAGGGTTCATGCTCCCACCAACCATCAACCGTAGGTAGTCGCGCAGAAACTCCATCGCCGCTTCGTGTTTCATCACGTTCGGATACTTCTGGAACAGCTCGCTGTTCTCGGGCTCGTCGACGTCTTCCTCAATGGCCAACAAGCCTTCGCGTTGCGCTTTCTGGAACAGCTCGTACAGCATGGAGAGCAGGTCCATATACAGCTCTTTATCGAACTGCGAACCTTTCATCGCCTGCGGCACCGCCGCCATGACCTGCTTGGTGACTTTCCAGGGGTTGGCAATCAGGAAACCGCCGCCAGCCGCGCCGAAGATGATCAACACCTCATACGGTTGCCACAGAATGGCCAGATTACCGCCGTGCGCGGCGTAGCCGATCAGCACCGAGGCTAGAACAATCACTGCGCCAATAATGATCATCATAGCTGCATCCCCCAACTGTTGTTGGCATGGCAGCGTCCGGAAGCCAAGCGCGCCACAGGCCGAACCCGTCGCCGCTGCGCGCTCCATGTATCCAGCATATCCACTTGATGCCACCTCGAAGTTAACTCGCCATCGGCAAAACCGATGGCCTCAGGCTTGATGTCGGCAGCACCCCTGGGATCTGAACCCCCGATCTCAGCGTAAAGAGCCGAAGTGAGAATTGCCTTTAGTTCCGCGCCGAATGGCCGATAATGAATATGAATAAGTCTCTATAGCGGGTTGTTAAGGTGTAAGTCATGGCAAGACCGAGACGGCTACAGGATTGGGTGGACGCGCTCAGCGACTATCGCCTACCTATGCTCCCCTTTTCCGAACAAGTCTTAACGCGCCTTGCCGAAGAAAACGCCTCGCCGCGCGTCGCCGAGCTCTGCGCCATCGTCTACCGCGACCCGGCGTTAGTCCAACATATCGTGCGGACCGCCAACTCGCTGCAGCACAAGCATTTGTCGACTCGTGTCAATAGCCTTGAACAAGCCGTCATGATGCTCGGCCTCGATCGCGTGCTGCAACTACCGCAAGAAATGCCGCGCTTGGAAGATAGCTTAGCGGAGCCTTACCGGAGCGGTTATCTCGAAGCGCTGGGCGGGGTTTATCACGCCGCCGTGCAAGCCTGGAACTGGGCCCGAGAACGTCACGACATGGTTCCGAGCGAGGTATTTACCGCCACCTTGCTGCGCCAGATCGGCGAGCTGGCCCTGTGGGCTTACGACGGCGATGTCATGCTCGAGCTCAAAGAGATACAGGCTCACCACGATGGGTATCGGGATGCCTCCGAGTATGTGCACCTTGGCTTTCCGATTTCGGAGCTATCGCTCGCGTTGGTCCAGCATTGGCGGCTGCCGACTCTGGTTATCGAGAACCTACGCCCGGAACGCGCGCTTGGGCCGCGCCCCTACAGCATTCTGTTAGCGCTACGGTTAGACAGCATTGCCCATAAAGGCTGGCACACGCAGGAAATGGAAATTGTCGTGAAAGCCTTGGCGCGTTTTCTGAAAAAGGACATCGCCGAAGTGCCGGCCTTAATTCATCAGGCGGCGCTACAAGCAGAGCGCGAGACGCATTTCCTATCTTCCCACCCTTACGCGCCCTTACTGACCGAACCGGACACGGAGCCTGAGCAAGCCCCGCCGCCAAAGCCTAACCGTGCCTACTTCTGCCCCGCACGGCAACCGGAGCTGCTGTCCCGGGCACTGCACGAGCTAGAAAAAGGCGACTACTCAAGGATTCGGAAAGAGCTGGCTGCGAAACACGAATATCTCGCGGAGGAAGACCCCGTCATCAGCCTAGGCTTACGCGCTCTGCACTCGGGGCTTGGTTTAGATCGAGTAGTATTCGCCAAATACAGCCACAACCGCAACGCCCTGGAGCCTTACATGCAGCGCGGTGCGGAGGACGACCCAGCCTTCCACCGCTTCCGCCTCACGCTCGGAGCCGACACCTTGGCCGGCGCCCTGATGAGCGAAGCAAAAGCGCTCTGGGTTCACGACAAGAACAAAGACAAGTATCTCAGCATAATTCCGCGCGACGTCCACAAAGCGCTTGGGGTAGACACTTTCTTTACGGCATCGATCTATGTCGACGGCAAACCCTTCGGCCTGTTCTATGCCGACCGTCACTTACCGGGTTGCGAACTAGATACGAAGACGTTTAACGAATTTCGGGCGATATGCGCTTTGGTAATGCGGCAGCTCAAAAGGCTATAGAGCGACGTTGTGTGCCAACGCTCCCTTCCCAACCCCTTCAAAAGCTCGAACCAGAAACCGCGCCTGCGGCTGCGCCCGCCCCAGTTCACTCGCCAAGTGGGCGGCAATGTGCTCCACCGTCGAGTCGGTGTCGATCAAATAACACCGTTTCCTGGCCAACAGCAGTTCGAACTCACCCTCGGCGGCTTGGTAGCGAAAACGCAAATAACGCTGCCCACCGTGTAATTCGTCGGCCACCACATCCTCGCGCGAGCCGATGTAGATATCGCGCCAGCGCTCGGCCCATTCCTGCTCAAGCTCGGGGGCACGCACGCCGTCTCGTTCGATCAGCAAACGCGAGCGATGGCCATGGGCAATGCGCTGGCACTGACCCTGGTGCTTTTTCAGGCCGTGACTGTAATGGTAATACGCACCGTCAATCGCTTCCGTTCGCAAACGAATTCGAATGGAAGTCACATTGCGCGGCAACTCTTCCAACAGCGTCGATTCCAGATACCGCTCAACGCAATGCGTGTCGATCTCCACCGTTTCTAACAGACAGGCAGCACAGCTCGGCGCGTTAAACTCGCACAGATCGCCATCGGCAAACGCGAACGTCAGCGCGACTCGGTCTCCGCTAACCGATAGCTGCAAACCGGGCGCATGCATCGGCACCAACAAGGTATGATCGACCAAGCCATCGATAGCGGCTTTGACTTGTTTTTCACCAAGCCAAAATCAAACACCATGCCTTGTTCGTCGAGTTCGCCGCCCAGCTCTAAGTCAACGATCCAACTTTCTCCGACAATGCCCCGCCGAGCATCCAGATAGGAGCAATCGATAACCGTTAGTTGATCTACAAAAAGCCGGGCCATACGCGCTTTCCAGAATCTGTGCCGTCAAAAGTGACGCAACGATAACAGGACACCTTGAAGACCGGAAGCCTTAAAAAGATTGGCGATACAAAGGAAGGATGGCGCGCAACGATTTGCAGCGTTCGTAATCAACGCCTCGCAGCGCTTCGCTGCATCGCCAAGAACACGGCCGAACCAATGCTCGTCAGCACGAATAGGAATACCGCTCCCACCACAATCGACGGACCGGATGGCAAATCCCAGGCAAACGAACCGCTCATACCGATCGCAACCGCCAAACAACCGATACCGGCGGCGAACATCGCCATTTGCTCTGGAGTACGGGCAAACGTACGGGCCGTGGCAGCAGGAATTATAAGCAACGAGGTTACCAGCAGAATACCCACGATTTTCATCGCAATGGCGATAACCGCCGCCATCAGCAACATGAACGCAATCAAAATCAGATTAACGCGCACACCGTCGGCTCGGGCCACATCTTCGTGGATTGTCACCATCAATAAAGGCCGCCACAGCAACAACAAGCCGGTGACGATGCCCGCACCGCCGACGAAAATCCAGATAAGATCTTGGTCCGTAACCGCTAAGATGTCGCCGAACAGATAGGACATTAAGTCCACCCGCACGGTTTCCATAAACGCTAAGGCCACTAAGCCCAAGGATAAGGAGCTGTGCGCTAAAATGCCCAGCAGCGTATCGTCCGCCAACCGCTGCCGCGCACGCAACATAATCAATATCACGGCCAGCAGGGCACAGACGGAGATCACCCCTATATTGAGATCGATCCCCAGCAAAAACCAAGAGCAACCCCAAGTAAGGCGGAATGTGCCAAGGTATCGCCAAAGTAGGCCATCCGGCGCCACACCACGAAACTACCCAGCGGACCGGCCAATAAGGCCAGCCCACACCCCGCGACAATAGCGCGGACTAGAAAGTCATCCATTATGAACATTAGAACGCGGCTTCACCGGCGTCAGCACCGGCGCATGTGAGTGAGCGTGAGGGAAAACCGCCGTCGCCGGACCAAGCTCGCCGAATAAAGCCCGATATTCGGGGTGCTCTTGCACCGAAGCGGGTTCGCCCCGGCAGCAAACGCGACCGTGGCCGAGGCAAACGACTTGGTCGGAAGCGGCCATGACGAGATGCAAATCGTGAGAAATAACCAACACGCCGAAACCATAGCGGTCACGCAAATGCTGTATCAGGCTATAGAGTGAGGTTTGGCTATTGTGGTCGAGACCCGCGGCCGGCTCATCCAGCGCCAGTACATGCGGCTTACGAGACAACGCCCGCGCCAGTAATACCCGCCGTAACTCGCCACCCGAAAGATCTTGCACCGCTTGCCGCAACAAGTGGCCGACCCCCGCATCCTCAACCGCTTGCCGTCTGGCAAAACTATCCCGACCGCCGGCGAGGCTAAGCAAACGGTCAACCGTCAACGGCAGATTGCGGTCGACGGCAAATTGCTGAGGCACATAACCTACACGTAGCCCGGGACGAGTCAGCAGCAAACCCTGATGATAACCCTCAAGCCCGATCAAGGTGCGCAGCAACGTCGATTTCCCCGCCCCGTTCGGACCGACCAAGGTTAAAACTTCCCGTTCGGCGAGATCGACGTCGACATCGCGTAGCAATACGCGCTGCCCGCGCCGCAACGTTAGCTGTCGCCCATGCAACAGCAACCCATCGGGCGCCGGCGTGGCCCGCTTCTTCAACCGGAACATTTCGGGCAAATACCACTTAACTCGATCGTTTGATGATCCATCTTAAAGCCGATCTGCTTCGTCTTACTGGCGATTAGCTCGCCGATCTCCGGATCGTTCAACTCGGCTACCGAGTTACATTTTCGGCAAATAAGGAACTGCCCCGTATGCGGGCTACTCGGATCGCCGCAGCCAATGTAGGCGTTCAGGGATTCGATACGGTGAATCAGCCCTTCTTTCAAGAGAAAGTCCAAAGCCCGATACACCGTCGGCGGCGCAGCGCCTTCGTGGTCCCGGCGCAAACTCTCTAGTAAGTCATAAGCCTTGACCGGTTCGTGATTGCCCCATACCAAACGTAGCACCTGCTCGCGTAAGCGAGTCAATCTAACGCCACGGCGAGCGCACGTCTCAGCCGCATACGCCAAGGCATCCTCAAGGCAGCGCTGATGGTCATGGCCAGCACTCTGGAACGCAGTAACGACCGTTTTGGAAACCATAACTCTCCCAATAGGGTTAGCCCATTGCGGCTCAATTAATGTAATGTTATAACATCGACCCAAAAATTGCACCGAGTGTCCGCTATGTATCGCTACCTTATATTCTTATTACTGCTGGTTCCAGGCCTATCGGCTTACGCTTCGGCCCCACAGGTAGTCGTCAGCATTCAACCCGTTCATTCGTTGGTAGCGGGCATTACCGACGGCGTTACCGAGCCGCGCTTGCTATTACATGGCGGTGCATCGCCGCACACCTACAACCTGCGCCCTTCCGACGCTCGCAATTTACAACAAGCCGATCTTGTCGTTTGGGTGGGGCCGGAGCTAGAAGCCTTTATGGAGCGCACGCTGCGCGGACTAGCTCAAGATGCCCAAGTAGTAACGCTCACCCGCCAAACCGAACTCACTCTGCTGCCGACTCGCACCGGCGGCAACTGGGATGAAGACGATCACCACCATCACGGCCACCATCATCATCACGGCAATGGCGATATCGATGCTCACCTATGGCTCGATCCACATAACGCAAAAGCGATTGTGGCTATCGTTAGCGAACGTCTGCAAGCCATCGACCCGGCCAATGCCGATACCTATCGACAAAATGCCGACGCCTTGCAGCAACGGCTTGACACGCTCGACGAGGAAATCCAATCGACTCTAGCGCCCGTACGCGAACGCCCTTTTATCGTCTTTCACGACGCTTATCAATATCTTGAACAACGCTACGATCTAAACGCCGTTGGCTCCGTTACCGTCAGCCCGGAACAACATCCTGGCGCCCGGCGCATCACCCAGTTACGCAATCGCATTCAGTCGCTTGGAGCCGACTGTATCTTTCGGGAGCCTCAATTCGAACCCACCATGATCCAAGCCTTAATTCGGGGCACGGACGTACGCGTGGGGGTTCTGGACCCTCTCGGCGCCGACATACCGCCAGGACCGGATGCGTATTTCCTCCTGCTAAGCGCAGCGGCGCAAGCAATCACCGAATGTCTCGACTAGTAAGCCTTCATGCCTAGATTTGCCGGTTCGGAGCCCACCCTCGGGCTCCTGGCAAGGCACGGCTTACCGACAGGGGCCCCAAAGGGCAGTTTCAGCCCGTCACACGATCGCGCAAATAAACCGGTAGCGCATCGGCGGCGGCAACCGCATCCCCCGCCGCATGCGCCCGCGTCGCAAGCGGCAGGATATGCCTTGCGCGCGGGTAAACGTCGGGCACCGTGCGCATAACCGTATCGCCACAATGCTTACGTAACAGCGCGTCATAAGCGCCCCAGCCCGTACCGACGCCCAACCAACCCGCACCTTCGGGAACCTCGACGGCATTCGGCGCGCAGACCCGCTCCGCCCCCAATAGGCTGGCGCAACCGTCGATCGAGCAATAGGCCGCGCTGTACACCTCGCCCATACGCGCATCAACGGCCGCGAGCACTTTATCCGCGCCCTGCTCCGCAATCGCACCCTGCGCCAGAGTGGCCAAAGTCGACACCGGCACCACCGGGAGATCGGCCCCGAACGCTAAGCCTTGCACAACCCCAACCGCGATCCGAACGCCAGTAAAGGCGCCTGGCCCGCGGCAAAAGCCGATAGCATCCACCGCCGATAAAGCAATCCCGGCCTCCGCAAGCACCTCGTCGGCCATGCCCAAAACATGCTGCGCATGTCCGCGCGGCATCAAACCGAACCGTTCGCACACATCGTCGCCGTATTGCAAAGCAACCGAACAGGCTTCGGTCGTCGTATCGAGGGTCAATAGCGTCGGAGTTGACATGGGGTAGACGGGTCCGTGGCAAAAGCAAGCATTATAAAGATCCCATTACGCATAAGGAAACGCTGGCTCAAAAGGGGCGGCACGGCGCCAAACTTAAGACGCGGACCCGGTTTCCTCGGCGTCAACGGCATCCTCGGCGAGGGATTCGAAATCAAACTCCAGCTGAACCTCTTCCGAACGCGGATCAAGCGCGCTGGCATAGGCTGTCGTGGCGATCGGGATCGGAACGAACTCGGTTTTCTCCTCGGCCGCCAGAGGCTGACCAACCTCGTGCCGATAAAACGCGAATAACGCGAGAAAACTAGCCACGGCACAGACGCCCCAGAAAAGGCCGGCAGGCCCCAACGAATCGATCAGATACGCCGCTGCAACCGGACCGATAATCATGCCGACGCCGTGCACCATCAACAATCCCGCGGCAGCGCCAACCAATTCTTCCGGCGCAAGAAAATCGTTAGCCACCGCTAGGCTCAAAGGGTATACCGTAAACGCCAACCCTCCCCACACGGCGGCGAGCACCAAGATCAAACCAGGAGGGCCGCCGGTCGCCAAAGCGATTAGGAGGCTGCACACTGCGACAGCAAGCGCCACTCCGAGAATCGTTAAACGACGATCATAGATATCCGCAAGCTTCCCAAGCGGCCACTGGAGCACTAGACCGCCAAGAATGGTCGCCCCCATCAACGCCGACACCTCCGTCAACGAAAAGCCGGCGCCTTGCGCAAAAATCGGCCCCATCGCGAAGAAACTACCGGCAATCGCGCCCGCACAGGTAGCACCGATCAAGCCCAGCGGCGAAATATCGTACAACTCGCGAATGCCCACCGGCCGAGCTTCGATGATTTCCGGCGACGGCGCACGTGTGAGGGCCACCGGTACCAGGGACAAAGCGAAAAGAAACGCTGCCAGGCTGAACAGCTGAAATCCGCTGACATCCCACACATTCAACAGAAACTGCCCTCCGCCCAAGGCGGCGTACGTGGTAATGCTATAGAATGCCAGGATCTGGCCACGATACTCGCGCGGTGTGCGGTCGTTCAACCAACTTTCCGCAAGCATATACAGGCCCGCGAGGCAGAAACCGAACACGCCCCGCATCAAAGCCCAGGCAATAGGGTCGACGATCAGCGGGTAAACCAGCGTCGAGCTCGCCGCCACAGCCGACAACGCGGCGAATGTCCGGATATGGCCTACGATTCGAATCAGCTTTCCGCAGACCAAAGTCGCCAACACAAAGCCGACCGAGTAACACGCCATCACAATGCCGATGATCTGAGTAGGAAACCCTTCCACTCCCATCCGCACCGACATCAGCGTCCCCAATAAACCACCACCGGTCAGCAGGATGGCAAGAGATAATAAAAGCGCTATAAAAGGATAAAGAAGACGGTGCATTTTCAGCCCGAGATAGCTACCAGCCAGGGATACGCGCCCTCATACTAACAGGCCGCTAAAAATCACGCGAGGCTCAGCCGCAACCTCTGAAAATCATGCCGGAACTTAGCCACCGACCTGCGGCCAAAAAGCTAATGGCATCAACAACCTTGGCCGACATAATCCACTGCCCGGCAGAACCGCCGCGAGCGCTCATCGTTAGCCCCGGCTTGTCCCGCATAGACATCTAGAACATAAGCGTGCAGCCAAATACCCAACAAAAGCATCAAGAAGGTTTAATAAAAATAACATTAAACGACTTGAAAATTAAATGACCCAGCCTCATTACAATGTAATTACCCTGCTCAAAAACTAAAACCAATAAAAAATAGATAATTAACAACAAATTGTTACTTGACTTCTGAGGTATTATGTGTTTTTATTTTGGGTTCTTGAGGCAAAACTGGTAACGCTTCATGACCTAGAAGACGCGCGGCTACAGGGATCAAATTCCCATGGCAAGAGCGCTCACCAAACGTATTGCCCCGCCCTACCGCGACACGTGCGCTGTAGCCTGCGGCCCGGCCACAGAACTTGGTAGCGTCTCTCCTTCAGAGTAGCGCAAGCGCGTGATAGAGGCGGCTGCCATTCGGAATAGCAGGATCCCTGAAAAGGATAAACGACCTTATTCAGTTGGAAATTGCTAGCCATACCTGCAAAATGAACGAGACAATTACATTCCGTAACCCCACCATCGACGATGGCGCTGCAATCTGGAAAGTTGTTAAAGATTCGGGCGTTCTCGACCTTAACTCCGCGTACTTGTATCTGCTGCTGAGCAAGGACTTTGCGGAAACCTGCGCGGTCGCCGAGATGAATGGCGAAATCGTGGGCTTTATTACCGGTTACCGCCCGCCAGGTCGCGAGAGCGTTATTTTCGTCTGGCAAATCGGCGTCGACGCTTCGGCACGAGGCAAAGGCCTCGGCAAGCGACTCGTAAGCTATCTCCTCCGCAGCCAGGGCGCGCGCGGCGCTAGCATACTAGAGACGACTATTTCCCCTTCGAACGACGCTTCTCGGGCGCTGTTTCGCGGCATAGCCCGCGACTTGGGCGTGCCGTGCGAAGTACGGCCCTGCTTCGCTGCAAGCCAGTTTCCGGGTACCGGGCATGAGGACGAGGAATTATTCCGCATCGGACCCTACGACCTCAGCCAGCCCAACCAGCTAATCGAATTCTAAGTAGAGAGGTTCTCTATATATGAGCATGCAAGTTATCGAGCAGTACGAATCCGTCGTACGCAGTTACTGCAATAATTTTCCGACTGTCTTCGAGAAAGCCGTCGGCAGCTGCCTGTACGACACGGAAGGCCGTCGCTACTTGGACTTTTTCGCTGGCGCCAGCGTACTGAACTACGGCCATAATCATCCGGCGCTGAAAAAGAAGCTGATCGAGTACATCGAAAACGACGGCATCACCCACAGCCTGGATATGGCAAGCTCGGCCAAAGTCGACTTCCTGCAGACGTTTGAGGACCTGATTCTCAAGCCCCGCGGAATGAACTATAAGGTCCAGTTCCCCGGCCCGGCTGGCACCAACAGCGTCGAAGCGGCACTGAAACTGGCACGTAAGATCAAAGGCCGGGAGAAGATCATCTCCTTCACCAACGCCTTCCACGGCATGACCTTAGGCGCGCTTTCCGTTACCGGTAACGCCTTTAAGCGTAGCGGTGCCGGGCTACCATTGAACTACAGCGATTCCATGCCCTATTGCGGCTACTTCGGCGAGGACGTCGATACCATCGAGTACCTAGAGCGCTTCCTCGAAGACAGCGGTAGCGGCGTGGACGATTCGGCAGCAGTAATTGTCGAGACTATTCAAGCCGAGGGCGGCATTAAGGTCGCCGAACAGAAGTGGTTGCAGGACTTGCAGGCTCTATGCCGTAAGCACGACATGCTGTTCATCGTCGACGACATCCAGGTCGGCTGCGGCCGCACCGGTCCGTTCTTTAGTTTCGAAGAAGCGGGCCTTGATCCGGACATCATCTGCCTGTCCAAATCGCTCAGCGGTTACGGTCACCCGATCGCTGTCACTCTACTCCGGCCGGAGCTGGACCAATGGGAGCCGGGCGAGCATAACGGTACTTTCCGCGGTAACAACTTGGCCTTTGTTACCGCCACCGAAGCCTTCAAGCAATTCTGGGCCGACGACAAGCTGACCCAAGAGGTTAAAGCCAAGGCCGAGCTGGTTGCCCAAGCGCTGAACAAACTCGTGGCGCAATTCCCGCAGGCAAAAGGCGAAGTCCGCGGCCGCGGTCTGTTGCAAGGTATTGCGTTTGAGAATGCCGACATCGCCGGTACGGTTTCCGCCGTCGCCTTCGAAAACGGCCTGATTATCGAAACCTCCGGCCCGGAGGGCGAAGTACTAAAACTGCTTCCGCCGCTCACTATTACCGAAGCCGAACTCAAGGAAGGCTTGGACATTATCGAGCGCAGCCTCGGCGAAGCGCTTAAGCGTCTGGGGATTTCCTCCAAGGAAGCCGTCTAACCGGATACTTTGGACTTGTTGCAGCTCGTCGCCTCGCAGCCTAAGCCGCGGGGCGCTCTGCCACTAACAACCTTTGCTCAAGGACTCGCAGTTAATGATCGTTCGTACGCTAGAAGAAATCATCGGCACCGACGATGACGTTCATGCCGAAAACTGGAACAGCCGCCGATTTTTGCTACGTAAAGACGGTATGGGTTTTTCGTTTAACGACACCATAATTAAGGCCGGGACGGAAACCTTTATCTGGTACGCGAATCACTTGGAGTCGGTGTACTGCATCGAAGGTGAAGGCGAGATCGAAACCGTTGACGACGGCAAGGTTTACCAGATTAAGCCCGGCACGATGTACGCGTTGGACAAGCACGAAAAGCATTATTTGCGAGCGCGCAAAGACATGCGGATGATGTGCGTATTCAATCCACCGCTAACCGGGCGGGAAGTACACGACGAGGACGGGGTTTATCCCCTGATTGTCGATGAGCCCGACGAAAACGGTTAGTCGGCGCACAGGTAACGTCAGCCGGCATGGGCTTTAGGGTTCTTGCTGTGTGCTGATAAAACCTTACTAGCTGCCGGGTCTTGCCCGGCAGCTTGCTTTGTGGCAATGTTCCCGCTGACCGTTATTTAGGAGGTAACACAACACTCGCATATTGAAAGTAAGGAGTTCCGCCTTATGGACAACATGCAAGATCTATATCCGTCGCGTACCAAGCGCAAAATAGACATGTTCGAACGGCTTGATCCTGTCGTTTACGGTGATACGACCGGGAAATATAAAGGGCCGCTTTCCTCTGAAGAATTACAGTCGTTTGACGACAATGGCTTTCTTTTCTTCGACCAATTCTTTTCCGAAGACGATATTGCCGAATTTCGGCAGGAACTAAAGCGACTGTGCGAAGACGATAGTCTGCGCGGTTGGGATGGCGTCATTCGCGAGCCGAACGGCGACGAGGTTCGCTCCGTATTCGAGGTTCACAAGATCTCGAACTGCTTCAACCGCCTCTCTCGCCACCCGCGCATCCTGGACCGGGTTCGGCAGCTACTCGGCAGCGAGGTGTACATTCACCAATCGCGTATCAACTACAAGCCCGGCTTCAAAGGCAAGGGCTTTAACTGGCACTCGGACTTCGAAACCTGGCACGCGGAAGACGGCATGCCGAGAATGCGAGCGGTCAGCTGCTCCATTATTCTCACCGATAACAATGAGTTTAATGGCCCGCTGATGCTCGTCCCCGGCTCGCATAAATTTTTCGTGCCCTGCGTCGGCCCGACGCCGGAAGACCACTACAAGAACTCCTTAAAGATTCAACAAACAGGGGTTCCGGACAACGACAGCTTGGCCCAGTTGATCGATTTAGCCGGTGGTATCGAAGCGCCAAAGGGGCCGGCAGGCTCAATGCTGCTGTTCGATTGCAATACGCTGCACGGCTCGAACGCTAATATGTCCCCCTACCCGCGCAGCAACGTGTTCTTCGTCTATAACAGCATGGAGAACCGGACAACGACCCCCTACGCTGCCAACCGACGACGGCCGGAATTTCTCGCGGCACGCGATCACATCCCGCTGACGCCGATCGAGGAGTAAAGCCGAGATAGGCAGGAGTGACAGCGACACTCCTGCCTCCACTAGCATTCCCCGCCTATCGCATCGACGACCGATAGGCCGGCATAAAACTGCGCCACCTGTTCGCGCTCGCGGGTTAACGGCATAGGCGGCAAACTACGCCGAAACACCGAACCGTAAAATTTAGTGAGAATTCGGTTATCCGCTATCACCAACACGCCGCGATCCGCGCCATCGCGGATCAGCCGACCGACACCCTGGCGCAAACTAATCACCGCCAATGGCAATTGATATTCCATGAACGGATTGACCTCGGCAGCCTCCAGGGCGGCGATTTTCGCCTGTAGCACCGGATCGTTTGGAGCCGCAAAAGGCAAACGGTCAATAATCACGCACGACAAGGCCTCTCCGCGCACATCGACCCCCTCCCAAAAGCTAGCCGTCCCTAATAACACGGCGTTGCCGGCCTCACGAAACCGCGCTAACAGCTCCGCTTGCCCCGCCTCCCCTTGCACCAACAACGGGTACGGAAGGCGGCCTTGAAAGTAGATTGCCGCTTCGCGCAGTGCGCGGTGGCTGGTAAAGAGGATAAAGGCGCGCCCTTGACTCAATCCAAGTATCGCTTCCGTTTCGCGCAAAAATGCTGCCAGATACGCCTCCGAGGTGGGTGCGGGCAGCCCCTGCGGAACGTACAAAAGCGTATTGCGTTCATAGTCGAATGGGCTTTCAACCCGCAATGTCCGCGGCTCTTCCAAGCCGACTCGGTGACTGAAGTGGCTAAAATCCTCGCCCACGGAAAGCGTTGCCGAGGTTAAGATCCACGCGGCCGGGTGACGCGCCATCTGGCGCCGGAAAGGCTCCGCCACATCTACCGGCGTCGAGCGGAGAATAAACGACTGGCTAAAACTCTCGAACCACTGCACCGCTTCTTGCCCCTCAGGCTGCAAGAACCCCTGCAAGGCAGCACGCAGCGCCTCTGCTCGGCGATAGACGGCTTCCAGGCCACGGCCTCGTACGGCCATCGGCTCCAGCAAGGCCACCAATTCACCCAACCAGCGCTGCAAACCGTCAACCGCCGCCGCAATCGCCGGCCGCTCCGCCACGTCGCTCCAGGCACTGCGTCGAGCACCGCTGCCCAACGCCAAGCGAACCTCCAACACCGCCCGCGTATATCGCTCCACAACGGCAGGCAAAGCCGGTACATCCCCAGCCTCGCGCTGATACTCGGTTAAGGTATCCCGCCCCAACTCAAGCAGCTGCCGACTACTCAGGCTCAAACCGAAAAATTGCCCCGCCACCTCCGGTAACTGATGCGCCTCGTCGAGAATGTAAACGTCCGCTCCCGGCAGCACTTCGCCAAACCCGGACTCTTTCAAAGCCCAATCGGCCAACAGAAGGTGGTGGTTAACCACCACCACATCGGCCTCTTGCGCCCGCCGGCGAGCTTCCATCAAAAACAATCGGCATAAGCGGGGCATTCTTGCCCGAGGCAATTATCCGCCGTCGAGGTTATCCGGCTGCGCAGCCCCTCTTCCAAAACCGGAACCGGCGCCTCGCCGAGATCGCCGCTACGCGTGAGGCTCGCCCAATGCCGCAAACCATGCAGCTGCTCGGCCTGTACGGGACTATCGAGACGGCCTTCGTCCATGGTCTGCTCATAGCGGTAAAGACACAGGTAGTTGCTACGCCCTTTGAGCAAGCTTGCCCGCAAAGGCAGCTCAAGCGCATCGCGTACTAACGGTAGGTCTTTTTCGAAAAGTTGATCTTGGAGAGTTTTCGTGCCGGTGGAAACGATGATCTTTCCGCCAGCCAATAAGGCGGGAACCAAATAAGCGAACGTCTTCCCCGTACCGGTGCCGGCTTCGGCCAGCAACACCGCTTGATCCGCACACGCGTCGGCGACGGCTTCCGCCATCGCCAACTGCTCGGCGCGGGGCTCGAAACCGCCGACATGGCGCGCGATGGGGCCGTCAGCCGCAAAAACGGCGGCTAAACCACTCATTAACGACTGCCGACGGCCCGCAATTGTTGGACCTGCTCAGCGGCCGCCGCCGCCCCCTGGGTGTCGCCGCGTAGCTCGCGGCTGACTGCGATTAGGCGCCAGTTAGTTAACTGTAAGGCAGGATAGTCGCCCGAGAGGCGGTTGGAGCGCATAGCCAGCTGCTCGGCTTGGGCGTAATCGCCTTGGCGGTAGCGCACGACGGCCAAATTCTGCCATAACACCGGATGCTGCGGCTCGATACGCAAGGCCCGCTCCAACAAGCTCGCGGCCTCATCGTGCCGCCCCTGAGCCGAAGCCTCCTCCGCCTGCCGCACCAACTCCGCCGCAGCCGCCGGCAGTGCGCGCAAGGGCGCCTGCGGAGCGGTTTCTTCCGGAGCCGAGGCGCTGGAATCACCGTTCGGCCTATCGGTAGTGGTACGAGAAGTTTCCCGTTCAACGTTAGCTGCCCCGTTGCGAGACGAGCCAGGCTCTGCCGTCGTCGCGCACGCAGAGAGCAACACACTGGAAGCCAACACCGCGCCGACGACGCCGCTAGAAACTTTCCGCATCATTATTGAAACCATCCTCTAAATCGACCGCGTCGCGGCTGCGCATCTTCAACGCAAGCGGCATCCGGTGGCATCTTGCCTCGAATATAGGGTAACTGCACGACATCCGCGCAATACTCTTCGGCCCGCAAACCACTCGCGGGCTCAATCCAGGACATCTCCACCGACGCCGGCAAACTATCGGGCAACGGCCGCAGCTCTAAGCTGGCAAACGTTTGCCCCCAAACCTGCAACGCTCCTGAAGCGCCCGTGAGCCCGGTGCTGCGGTTGTCGTCGTGACCCAACCAGAACACGCCGAGCATATCGCTACTGTAACCGGCGAACCAACTATCGCGGGTATCGTTGGTCGTCCCCGTCTTGCCGGCCACGGTCAAGCCCGGCGGCAAGTGTCGACCGGCGCTGCGGCCGGTTCCGCTACGCATCGCCTGACGCAGGGCGTAGTCCAACAGGAAGACCTCGCCGCCATCGAATACCTGCTCTACCGCTAACGGATAACTCTGCAAGACCTCGCCTTCGGCATCCATTACCGATTGTACGGCACGTAAAGGCGTCTGATAGCCGCCGGATGCGATGGTCTGGTACATCTGCGCAACTTCCAGCGGCGTGTAGTTGACCGCCCCCAGTAATAGCGACGCGTAAACCCTCGATGGCGGCCGCAGCCCGAGCCTCTCCAAGGCATCAACCACCGCCGGCAAACCAACATCCAACCCTAGCCAAACGGTCGAAACGTTGTAGGAGTTGGCCAGCGCCTGCCATAACGGCACTTGCCCATGGTAGCGCCCGCTGTAGTTCTTCGGTTCCCAGCGTCTACCGGCAGCGTCCTGCACTTCCATCGGGCTGTCCAAGACGAGACTGCCTAAACCGTATCGGTCCGGCCGGCTCAACGCCGCCAGGTAAACCGCCGGTTTTATCAACGACCCGACCGGTCGACGCGCCTGCATCGCCCGGTTAAAGCCGAGATACCCTGCCTCGCGACCACCGATAAGCGCCGCTACGGTGCCGTCGTCTACATTAACGACAACACCCGCCCCTTGCAGTTCCGAGTCAATCGCTTGCAAACGCTGATCGAGCGAGCGTTGCGCGGCCTCCTGCACATGGGGAACCAACGTCGTAAAAATCTGCAAGCCCTCGGAGCTTAGATCCTCGGCGCGGTAATCGCGGCGTAAATGCTGCTGCACCAAATCCATGAACGCCGGGTAACGGTTATCGCTGCGGTGCGGCGCCGGACTCACGTCGAGCTCGCGCGCAATGGCACGCTGGGCTGTCTCCGCATCAATCGACCCGTACGTATGCAGCATTCGCAAAACCAGGTCGCGTCGCTCTTTCGTTCGCTGTGGATGACGACGAGGGTTATAGAAAGACGGACCTTTAACCAGACCCGCCATCATCGCCAACTGATCCAGGCGTAAATCTTCAAGCGGCTGGCTAAAATAGTACTCTGCCGCCAAACCGAACCCATGGATACTACGGTTACCGTCTTGCGCCAGATAGACTTCGTTAAGATAAGCCTCGAGAATTTCGTACTTGTCGTAACGATACTCTAGCAACAAGGCCATAATAGCCTCGTTAATCTTGCGCCGGAGCGTACGATCGCTGGTCAGGTAAAAGTTTTTCACCAGCTGTTGCGTAATGGTACTACCGCCCTGCACGACCCGGCCGGCGCGCACATTAGCGACGGCCGCGCGAGCGATGCCGCTCCAGGAAATGCCGCGGTGCTGAAAGAAATTACGGTCTTCGACGACCAGCAAGGCATGAATCAATTCCGGCGGCACGTCCTCGAGGCGGACCAACACCCGGTCTTCGCCATGCGCAGGATAGATCCCGCCGATTATGGCCGGCTCCAACCGCAAGATCGGTAGTTCGCCACCGTCCGCTGCAGACAACGCCGCGACTCGATTGCCCTCGAAACGAATAACCGCACGCCGCGCTTGCTCCTCCCCGTCCGGGAACCGAAAGCCGCGCGTTGTGACCCGAAACTCGTTGCCATTACGGCTATAAGTACCCGGCGCGCTGCTTTGCGCCACCGGCCGGTAACCTAAGGCTTCAAACTCGGCAACCAGGTGCTGCGGCCTTAAGCGGGTCCCCTCGTAAAGCTCCAACGGCCGGGCGTACACACGCGCCGGCAAAGCCCACCGCTTGCCTTCGAATTGGGCTACCACTTGGCGGTCCAGCCATAATACATAGCCGACCGCAAAAGGCGCGCTCAATACCACTAACAACAGCAGGTAAACTAACCAAGAGCGCTTAGGTCGCGCATGGGCGACTTTACGCTGAGTACGACGCTTACGAGATCCCATGAAACCCTTCGAAGCTTGAGGCTATAGCGAATGAAAGCGCGTCGAAGCCGCGCCGTCCTCAGCGCACCGACCGCCAGTTGACAAGCACGCCAAAAGCGCCCAGCACGATGAACAAAAAGAGCGCCCAGGTCGGCAAGCTGACACCCAGGAAACGGTCGATTTTACCGCACTCTCCGGTACCGCCTAGCATCATGACCATCAACTCCAACCGCGTATGAAACTCAGACAGGTAACCGAAGTCGGCGCTGCAGGACACAATCTGATCGGCAGGCCGGCTCTGCAACCAGACATGACGCCCGGCAATGGCAATGCCGATACCGCTGACCATCGCCGTAAGGCCGCTAAAGACGCGGCCGCCGATTCCAGCCGGATGAAAAATCGTCGCCAGCAAGAACACGACGCCTATGGCGAAGAAGACAAGACGTTGAAAAATGCACAAGGGGCACGGCTCCATGTGCTGAAAATACTGAAGATAATAGGCAAAGGCGATCATCAAAGCGCAGACCACGAACCCCAACCCGTTGAGTTGGCGGCGGTAATCCGTCAGGCGATGCAACATTCTCCACTCCATCCCTGATTTTTAAGATTACCGCATTCTAGCAGACACAGCCGCCGTGGCGCTCCTGTCCTCTGTCTAACGTGAACAAATCCGCATTTTAGGGAAACGCCGCCCTCCTGCCTCTCCGGCCGGAGACCTTGCCCTTACGGAGTAAAGCTTATCGTTCGAATGTTGAGAAAGGCTCTAGCACAGCCATCTCTTTACCTACAAGACAGGCTCTGAACAGACGTTAGGACCTGAGTTTTCAGGAACGCCGGCTTTACCGCTGGAAGTGGCTTGGCAGCTTAGCTATGGTAGTGGACGGCGTGCCATCGCAGACAGCCAGTTAAGGAAGCGCTGATTTGCTCCCTGGGGTCTCCGCGCGACCGACATAGGGGCCGAGAAAACACCCAGTGCTTTCTTTACGGTACGCCGCGCGCTCATTCTAACAAGGGAGATCGGGATGGTTACGCTTGCATGGCTCGTCGTGCTCATCGTTGTCGTCATGACGCTGGCCTACCACCGGGCGCCGCTTTGGCTGAGCACTCTTGCCGTTGCCGGCTACCTTGCCGCCGTCCACCTCCTCAGCCCGCCGCCTATCGTTATTATGGGCATATTGTGGGCATTATTCCTGGCTGCCGCCGTACTGCTGAATCTCGCACCGTTGCGACGAAAGCTCATTAGCAATCGGGTGAAAACCTGGTTTAGCCGCCGCTCCCCCCATTTATCCGCGACCGAACGCCAGGCCTTGGGAGCGGGTACCGTCTGGTGGGACGCTGAGCTTTTCTCCGGCCGACCACGTTGGAAATCGCTGTTAAGACAACCAAAACCGGCACTTAGTCAAGCAGAGCGGGCTTTCCTAGAAGGTCCGACCGAAGAGCTGTGCCGGATGCTCGACGAATGGCGCATCACCGAAACTCATCGCGACCTACCGCCAGCGGTGTGGAATTTCCTAAAAGAACAAGGCTTCATGGGTTTAATAATCCCTACCGAATACGGCGGGAAGGGGTTCTCCGCCTATGCCCATTCGCAGATTCTGGTAAAAGTCGGTAGCCGCAGCCCCACCGCGGGCGTGACGATCAGCGTACCCAATTCGCTAGGGCCGGCCGAGCTTCTGCTCCATCATGGCACGGCTGAGCAACGCGAATACTACTTACCGAAGCTTGCCCGCGGCGAAGAGATTCCCTGTTTCGCGCTGACCGGCCCGGAAGCAGGCTCCGACGCCGCCGCTATTCCCGATTACGGGGTTGTCTGTCGCGGCGAACACGAAGGGCGCGAAATCATCGGCTTACGGCTCAACTGGGACAAGCGTTACATTACGCTAGCGCCAGTTGCCACCCTGCTAGGTTTGGCGTTTAAGGTGTACGACCCGGAGCAACTGCTCGGCGGCGATTACCAACGCGGCATTAGTATCGCGTTAATTCCAAGCACAACGCCAGGCGTCGACATCGGCCACCGGCACCGACCGTTAGAGGCGGCCTTCATGAACGGCCCGACACGGGGCAGGAATGTCTTCATTCCGCTCGACTGGGTTATCGGCGGCGAAGCCGGAATCGGACAAGGCTGGCAAATGTTAATGAACTGCCTGGCGGCGGGGCGCGCCATTTCCTTGCCCGCCAACGCCTGCGGCACAGCGCAGTTAGCGACGGCCGTCAGCGGCGCTTATGCCCGTATCAGGCGACAGTTCAAACGCCCGATAAGCGACTTTGAAGGCATCCAAGAGCTTCTGGCCCGCATGGGCGGCAACACGTACATGCTGGATGCGGCACGCACCCTAACAACCCGTGCGATCGACCAAGGCCAGAAACCCGCCGTTTTATCGGCTATCGTCAAGTACCAACTGACCGAACGCTCACGTCGGATACTTAACGATGCTATGGATATACACGCGGGAAAAAGCATTTGCCTCGGCCCGAACAACTATTTGGCGCGTTTTTTCCAAAGCGCCCCGATTCCAATCACCGTGGAAGGCTCGAATCTCCTCACCCGCAACATGATCATCTTCGGGCAAGGCGCACTACGCTGCCATCCGTTCCTGCTGAAGGAAATCAATGCAGCCGGGAGTACCGCGCCCGATGCCGAAAAAGCCTTCGACCGGGCATTTTTCGGCCATATCGGTTTGCTAGCCAGCAACAAAATACGCAGCGTCGTGCTTGGCGTGACCGACGGCCGCATCGTACTCACGCATGGCGCCCCAGAATTGAGGCGCCATTATCAGCGACTAACCCGCGCTGCCGCCGCGTTTGCCTTTGTTGCCGATATGACCCTCATCACGCAAGGCGCCGCCCTGAAGCGGAGGGAGCGCTTATCCGCCCGTTTGGGCGATGCACTAAGCGCACTGTATCTCGCCTCTGCCGTTCTCAAGCGTTATGAGAACGAAGGGCGCGAGCAACTCGATCTCCCCATGGTCGATTGGGCCGTCGCAACGCTGCTCTACGAAAGCCAACAGGCACTCCACGAGACACTGCGCAATTTTCCTAATCGCCCGCTCGGCCGTTTGTTACGGGCTCTCGTGTTCCCGCTCGGCCGCCGCTACCAGAAACCCAACGACGTCTTAGACCGCCAGGTTGCCGAGTTATTGACTAAGCCAACGGCAAGCCGAGACCGCCTCACCAGCGCTATGTTTCGCGCAACTGACCCGGACGATCCCATCGCGCGTCTAGAGAAAACCTTTACGCTACTGGTCTCTGCAGCCCCGATCGAGCAAAAATTGCAGGCAGCGGAACGCGCCGGCCAACTGCGTTTCGCTCCCGGCATCGATCCGGTGCAAGCGGCTTTGGCCGCCGGCATCATCGATCCAGGCGAAGCCGAGCGCCTTGGCGAGGCGATTCGTATGCGTCAGTCGGTTATCATGGTGGACGAATTCGCGGCCAGTACGCCGATTAAGTCTTTACCAGGCCCCGTTTAAGGAGACCGCATGGCAGCGAAACCCGGCGCCGAAGCCGGTAAACCGGTTTACATCGTCGACGGCTCCCGCACGCCGTTTCTGAAAATCAACGACCGCCCCGGACCGTTTAGCGCCGCCGACCTTGCCGTCGCGGCGGGGCGCCCTCTGCTGTCCCGACAACCGTTCGACGCTGCCGACCTCGACCAGATCATCGTAGGCAACACCGCTGTCGCTTCAACGGCCATCGATCTCGCCCGCAGTATTGCGTTACGCCTGAATTGCGGTCATCAGGTTACGGGCTATACGGTACAGCGTGGAGAAGGCTCCGGTATGCAAGCCGTCGATACGGCAGCGAGGCGAATCGCCACAGGCGAAGCGGATTTGATTCTAGCCGGCGGCACCGATGCCATGAGTCATGCCCCGTTACAATTCGACGAGGGGATACTGAGATTTTATAGCGAATGGCAGCAACGTCCCGGCATCGCCGACCGACTTCGCCTTGCCATGGGATTCGATCCGCGCTGGTTCCGCCTTCGAGATCCGCTCAAAGCAACGCCGGCACAATCGGATCTGGACTTGAAACTGGGCGATAGCGCCGAAGCGTTAACCGAGACGTTTGCCATTTCTCGCGCGCGTATCGACGCCTACGCCATCCAAAGCCACCAGCGCGCCGGTGCCGCCGTGCAAAGCAGCGACCGCCCGGAGCGTGAGCCTATCTATAGCCCCGATGGCCGTATGTTCGCCGAAGACGGCTGTATACGCGCCGATGCCAGCCCTGCCGACTTCAAGGCCCTACCGCCGCTTTATGCTGCCGAGGTGGGCCGCCTAACGGCAGGCAATAGCGCCCCCCGGCCGATGGCGCAGCCTGGCTACTGCTCGCCAGCGAGCAGGCGGTAAAAACGCACGGGCTACCCGTACTTGGCAAGCTGGCGGACACCTGCTGGGTTGGGCTCGACCCGACCATGGCAGGGCTCGGCGCTGCTCATGCCGCTACGCCGATTCTGAAACGACGACGTTGGGATCTGAACGATGTCGACTACTGGGAGATCAACGAGAACTTTTCCAGCCAAGTTCTTGCCTGTCTGGAAGCCTGGCAAGACAAAGATTACTGCCGCGAGCAGCTTGCCAAGCGCGACGCGGTGGGCGAGCTGGAGATGGGCCGATTAAATATAGAAGGCGGAGCCATCGCTCTTGGCGATCCCACCGCAGCCAGCGGGGCCCGCTTGATTCTGCACCTACTGCATATACTGCAAAACAGCAGGCAAAACGAGGCATCGCGACCTTGGCCATCAGCGGCGGCCAGGGCGGAGCCATGCTGCTGGAACGACCGTAACGGGTGAGCATAACCATGGCGCAACATTTGAAGCACTGGCGAACCCGACGCGATATCGACGACATCCTCTGGATTCGCTATCAAGGCCCGCACGACGACACCAATCTGCTCACCCAAGCGGGGATAGACGAGCTGATCCGCTTAATCGACGAGTTGAGCGACGACGACAGCTACAGCGGCCTGGTATTCCTACCCGATCCGCAACGGGGCTTCATCGCCGGCACCGACCGCGAGGTATTAGAAGCGGTCCAAGCATCGGAAGCGCCGCTACCGCACATACAAGCTCTTCAGGCGCGCTTACAGAAGCTTGCACAGCTCTCTATTCCTACCGTAGCGGCCATACATGGCACCTGTTTTTCCGGCGGTTTGGAGATAGCGCTAGCCTGTCGCTATCGCGTTGCTACGGACGCGGCGGAAACCCGGCTAGGTTTCCCCGATATAAGCGCGCTTGAGCTGCACCCTTGCTGGGGCGGGACGGTGCGCTTACCGCAGCTTATCGGCGAGGCCCGCGGCTTGCCCATGCTGATCGATGCCGAGGTCATCGATACTGTCGAAGCCCGGCGTATCGGCTTAGTCGATCAGCGCGTCCCCAGTCATCAATTACGGACCGCCGCTCGCCGCCTGGTATTAAGGCAACCGCGTAGCCAACAGCAAGCGGGTATCGCCGCTCAAGTCAGCAAGCTGGCGCTGTTTCGCCAAGGCTTACTAAGGCGCTTACGATTGAACGCGGCGCAGCAGTACGACCCTCAGCACAACCCCGCTCCCTTCGCCATTCTCGATCTCGAAGAAGCCGCTAGCGGCGACATCGGGGCACGCTTACAAGCGGAGGCGGAGTCTTTCGTCAAACTCGCACTCAGCGACACAACGCGTAACTTGTTACGCCTCGACCGTCACAAGCAGCGCTTGGAAGCGCTGGGTCAAATAGGCAAAGCCGAAGGCATACGCCATGTTCACGTCGTCGGCGCGGGCACGATGGGTAGCGCCATCGCCGCATGGTGCGCGCTTAAAGGCCTGAAGGTGACATTGCAAGACGCCGTCCCTCGCCATATTGCTGCGGCCATTCGGCATGCCGTACCGCACTTTCAGGCTCAACTCGGCGCCGAACCGCTCGTGGCAGCGGCCTTAGACCGTCTGCAACCGGACCCCAGCGGCTACGGGCTTGTACAAGCCGATGTCGTACTGGAAGCCGTCACCGAAGAGGTCGAGGTTAAAAAAACGTTATTGCGGAACTTAGAACCCCACATCAAACCCGATGCCATCATTGGCAGCAATACGTCGAGCATTCCTCTGGAAACGCTGGCGGAAAGCTTGGACAACCCAAGCCGGTTAGTGGGAATACATTTCTTCAATCCTTTAGTACAGCGGCCTTTAGTCGAAGTTGCTGCCGGCAAACAAACCAGCCGGGCAACACTCAACAAGGCGCGCGGTTTCGTGGGTTTAATCGACCGCCTGCCGTTACCGGTAGCCGGCAACCCTGGCCTTTTAATCAACCGGGTCATCAACGCTTACTTGCTTGAAGGTATGACCATGGCGGACGAAGGTTTGGCCCCCACCTTAATCGACCAAAGCGCACGCGGTTTCGGCATGGCACTAGGACCGCTAGAGTTGGCGGACCGAATAGGTCTCGACGTTTGCCTACAAGTCGCGCGTAGCCTCGCCGAGCATGGCGGCGGAGAAGTACCGGATACGCTAGCAATACACGTCGCCGCCGGCCGGCTCGGTAGCAAAAGCGGGCGCGGGTTCTACGAATACAAACAAAAACGGGCGGTCAAACTGGCTCCGGACCCGGACCATACGTCTCGCGACGACATCACCGACCGCCCCATTTACCGCCTTCTCAACGAAGCGGTACGTTGTCTTCGAGAAGGTATTGTGGAGGATGCCGACCTACTGGACGTAGGTCTGACGTTAAGCACCGGCTTTCCCGGTTTTCGCGGCGGGCCGATCCATTATGTATGCCAGCGCGGCGCCGATGCATCCGCCCACCGTTTAGGAGAACTTGCCAGCTACTACGGCGAGCGCTTCGAGCCGGACGAAGGCTGGAAAACGCTATGCGGTTAAGAAAAACCTAAGCGCTCCGGCTCCCTTGCCGCCAGCGAATACCGCACTTTACGCCTCTAACGAACGGTTGGCCCAGACAGGATCGTTAACCGGATACAAAACGCCGAGGTTGAAACTACAGCAGCTGTAATAGCCTGCCGCGCAGTTAACCAAGCGAGGGCGAGGCGACGCTTGCCGACAAAGCTCGCCATGGCGAACGACCTGTTCGATCCAGGGTTCGGAAGCTCGGCTTTGGCGGCGAAACGCACCGTATCTCGCCAGCTGCAGCCATCGATCGTACCAATCGAACACTATTTCTGTACCGGCTCGATTTATCGCCAACCAACGCTGCAACCAGAACGTATACATACCCCATCTCCTCCTGGTCTGCCTAAACATTGGCTACCAGTGCAGAGAAATGTATTCCAGCCGCCGACCCAAATTGCTTACCGAACGGCCACAAAGCTAGGTTAACGGCCGGCTCATAACAGAATTTTAGCTCCTATTTAGAGATATGGGCGCATATGCGGTTACGTCCAGCTTTTTTGCTACATAGAGCGCCTTATCGGCCTCCAGGGCGAGGCTAACGGCGTCTTTCGCTCCCGGAAACGAGGCCACCCCGCCGCTGAATGTCGCCACAAAACCGCCTCCGGAGGTGAATTGTCGGATTTTGCTAAAACTAACCCGGATTTCATCAAGAATGCTGCGTGCTTCGCGCTCATCGGCATCAACCAAGATAACGGCGAACTCCTCGCCGCCATAGCGACCGATATAATCCGTTTTCCGCAAGCGCTGTTTAAGCACCCGTGCCAGCGTTTTAATAACCCTGTCGCCAACATGGTGGCCGTAGGTATCGTTAACCGACTTGAAGTGATCGATATCCAGCATCGCAAAGGCCAACGTCGTACCATGACGGGCGGCGCGCGCGACCTCGCTATGCAGTTGTTCCTTGATACGGGTGTGGTTTAATAATCCCGTCAGGTTGTCGGTAAGCATAAACGTACGCAGGTTACGCGCACGCTCGGCCCTAATGGCCACTGACCGAATCAAATGTGCCGGATTAATCGGCTTAGTGAGAAAATCGTCGCCACCGAGGCTCATCGCATCGAGTTGCCGGTCGATTTCGGTTTCCGCCGACAGGTAGACGATGGGAATACTGGCAAAACGCGGAAACTGCCGGATAACCCGAGCTAACTCCATCCCGTTACAGCCCGGCATATACATATCCATCAAGACCAAATCAGCGGCGTTCTCCGCCAATACGTCGAGCAAATCCATGGGATCGCTGACCACCGTCGGTACCATGCCGGCTTTGCTCAATAACGTAGAAAAATAGGTCGCCTGCGTGGCGCTATCTTCGACGATAATAATATGAAACGGTTCTTGCTCATGCTCGGCGGAGAGTTGATCGAGCTGATCGATCAACTCATGCATATCGAAGGGTTTGACCAAATAGGCGTCGACCCCGGCCCGCGCGGCAGCCAGGCGAGACTCCAGATCGGCTTGCTCGCTCAATAGAATAATCGGCAAGCCACGGCTAATCGAAGCCCTGAGTTGGCGACAGGCCGCGGCCAGTTCCAAACGGTCGTGCAACGGCTCTAAGTCCATCACCACCGCATGCGGTTGATATTGGCGCGCTAATCGTACTAGCTCGCCAAAGCTGCCGATGGTAAGAACGCGATAACCGAAATGCTCGACTTGGTATGCAACATCGCGAGCTAGACGCGCATGCGGCTCCAGGATGAAGACCATCGCGCTATGCTCCGCGGCCTCGGCATCGTCCTCCGCACTCTCCCCATCCGCTTTCGCCAGCAAATCCGGCGGCTCTCCGCTGAGGCGAATGACCGCTTGAATATAGTCCCGCAGAATATCCTTGAACTCGCCGGTCAGCGGCTCGAGATCATGCACCGCGGGGCTGAGCATCACCTCCATAATGCTGGCAAGATCCGCCACCTTCGGATAACCCGCAGCCGGCGCTTCCAGGGCTAGCTGGCGAGTCTCGTGCAACATGCCCTCCAAGGCGGAGGTACGAGGCTGCCCGTCATGAACCTCTAACCAAAGCCGCTCAAGTTCGGCTACGCGGTTAGCGACGCTGCCCCCTCCTTGAGGTTGCCCCGATTCGTCGCCCCAGTCTGTCACAGCATCCCCCTAGTATCGACATGTTTCCGGACAAGTGCCCCGCTTACCCGAACACGTCCACAGCCACAACGTTATGCTTACTGAATCAAGACTCAGAAAAACAGCACCGTGCGCAACCAGTCATCAGCGGATAACGCATGACGCCCACGTGAATAGCATTATGTTTTTGTAGTAGTACATAGATTTCAAGTAACGACTCATGCTTCCATGGACGAGTCCATTAGAAGTTTAGCCGCACCTAATATCTAAAGGAGATGCCGACGTCTTATTTCCTTGGGCCTCTATTCGCGTGGCGAGTCTGTCGACCGGTTGCCACAGGGCTGCGGAAACCCTAGGGAATTAATCAGGTTCTCCTACAATGTTAAGCATGATACGAAACGCCCTACCAGCACAAGGGGGCAGCTCAAGTTTTAGCCCCTTCGGTCGTCAATAAGGGAGTAAGCGAAGTACTAAATGTTCGGTTCCGGCGACGCCGTATCTTTGACAGAGGCACAATGAGCATGACCAAGGCATCCGCCAGGTTCACATCCCTATTCAATAGGAAAAACGCGAGCTTAGGCGCGCAAAGCTCCGAACCCGTTGAAAAAACGTTACCTCAACTGGACACAGCGCAGCGACCGACCCCCACAGCCCCCCAGGTCGATCCAGCAGTTGCTACTTCGCTTAACGAGATTCACGCAAAATCGCCCAGCAGGTGGCGGGCTTGAACACGTTGACGGCGCTTGCCCGGCAATTGGCCGACAGCACCGACACGACCATCACAGAATCGTCTCGTGCCAGCGATACCAGCGAAGCGGTTTCGCAGGAAATCGAACAATCCCGCGAAACGACTCGGCGCTCGCTGCAGGAAATCGAACAACTGAGCACGGCGGTGACGGAGATCGAAGCGCAGCTGGGCGCGCTTAGCAGTGCGCTGCAAGGCGTCGCCGAAGTCGCTAACGGTATTACCACCATCGCTCGCCAAACCAATCTCCTTGCGCTCAACGCGACCATCGAAGCGACGCGAGCCGGCGAAATCGGTAAAGCTTTCGCAGTAGTCGCAGAGCACGTCAAAGTGCTGGCCAAGCAGACCGGCGACGCAACCAGCGATATTCATACCATTTTGAACGAGTTGACCCAGCTCATCGAGGTACTGCTCGGCCAAGGCGGCGAAGCCACGGTAGCGGCGCAAGCAGTACGCGAAGGTACGCTAGGGATCGACGAGGTGCTGGACGCTGTCGCCAGTGCTGTCCAGGATGTAGAAACAGAGGCTGCCCGTATCGCTTCCGCGCTAAGCGATATGCGTAACGGTTGCAACACGGGAATCGCAAGGCTTGAGCACCTGGTCGAGAATACGCAAAGTCGGCCGAATCGATCGAGCGGACAACGCGGGATAACAGCCCCGCCGGCATCGAGCATTTACTCCGCGAGGGTCTCGCACCGCTACATGGACAGGCCAATCAACTGGTCCAGGTGAACGAGGCGTATGCCGAAGTCGCCGAAAGCAGCAAACTCGTCGATGTCGCGGCGCGTAATGCGCAACACGTCGCCTCTACCGCCGCCAACGATCTCGATAAACTCAGTACCACGGCCAACGGGGTTTTAAAGGATATCGACACCCTACACCACTCGGTCGACACCATTAACAGCCGGCTACTGAACCTTAACGAAGCCCTTAACCGCATTAGTAAGGTAGCCCGCGGCATCGCCGATATTGCCAAGCAAACCAATCTACTGGCGCTGAATGCCACGATAGAAGCAGCCCGGGTCGGTAATGCCGGCAGAGGCTTTGCAACGGTAGCCGAAGAGGTCAAGGATCTCGCCGGCCGAACGGCAGAGGCCACCGCGAGTATCGACAGCACGTTGGAACAGCTCCGTCAGCAAGCCGAACAGCTCACCGCGCAAGGCTCGCTAAGCCTGCAACGGGCCGAAACGGTCCGCGCCGGAACGCGCGAGGTAAGCAACGTGGTGGATATGGTCGCGAGCAGCATGTCGAAAGCGAATCAGAACGCCACGCGCATTGTCGATGTGGCGCCGGAATTAGAGCAGACGTGCGGCCATGTCATTCAGGCGTTGGAGCCTACCGCCAATAGCGCGACCGACATCGTTCAGGCATTGGATCGTTTAAACAAAACGGCTCTGCGTCGCTAAGGAAGCCTTAACCGGCTTGCTTGCCGTCGGCTAAGCAGGAACGGAAACTCAAAGGAAAAAGCCCCGGTGCTAACGACCGGGGCCCGATCTTACATAAAACCGAGTTGAAACTTCGCCGCTTCGGACATTTTCTCCATCGACCAAGGCGGCTCCCACACCAACTCAACCTCGGCCGACTGCACATCCGGCACCTGCTCTACCGCGCTTTTAATCATGCCGGGCATGGTGCCTGCCACCGGGCAGGTCGGTGCAGTCAACGTCATTTGAATGTCGACATGCCCTTCTTCGTCGATTTCGCAGTCGTAAATCAAGCCCAGTTCGAATACATCAACCGGAATTTCGGGATCGTATACCGATTTCAGCGCAGCGGTGACCTGCTCTCGCAACTCCTCGTTACCGCCACGAACAATCGTCGCTTCATCCGACATAGCTTGGGAAGCCCTCTTTACTCGCTGCTCGCTTCCGATTCGCCTTCCAAGGCGGCATGCAAAGCGTGCCAAGCCAAGGTAGCGCACTTCACCCTGCTCGGGTAATCGCGCACCCCCGCCAGCACCGCAAGCTTGCCTAAATTTGCGTCCAACGGCCGGCTACTATCGACCAACAACGCATGGAAGGACTGAAACAAGGCCTCGGCTTCCGCCAAGGTTTTACCTTCCAGGCTCTCCGTCATAATCGACGCGGAAGCGGTGGAAATAGCGCAACCCTCGCCTTGAAAACCGACCTCTTTGATTCGATCCCCTTCCACATTGACGTATACATGCACCTGGTCGCCGCACAGGGGGTTATAGCCGGCGGCATCATGACTGCATGGATCGATCGCCCGAAAGTTACGCGGCTTCCGGTTATGATCGAGGATCACCTCTTGATACAGGTCGCTTAACTCCGACATCGGCCTACTTGCACACGCCTCCTTGTTTTAGGCGAAAAGCTTACGCACTTTCTCAAGCGCTTCGACCAGCTTATCGACTTCGGCCCGCGTGTTATAAAGGCCAAACGAAGCCCGGGCCGTAGCCGGGACCTGAAAACGTTGCATGACCGGCTGCGCGCAATGATGCCCGGCCCGGATGGCAATCCCAGAGCGATCCAGAATCGTGCCGATATCGTGCGGATGCGCGCAATCCATAATAAAAGACACTACGCCGGCTTTCTCCGGTGCGGTACCAAGCAGCCGCAAGCCAGGGATTTGGCTCAAACGCTCGGTAGCATAAACCAGCAAGTCGTGTTCGTGCGCCGCCACCGCCTCCAGCCCCAACGAGCGCAGGTAGCGAATGGCCACACCCATACCGATGACACCGCAAATATTCGGCGTACCGGCCTCGAAACGCTGCGGCGGGTCGGCATACTCGGTCTTCTCGAAACTGACCGAGCGTATCATGTCGCCACCGCCATGATACGGCGGCATCTCTTTTAACCATCGGCTCTTGCCGTATAGCGCACCGACCCCGCTCGGACCGTAAATCTTATGGCCGGAGAAGACATAAAAGTCGCAATCCAGGGCCTGCACATCGACGCTCATATGCGGCACTGCCTGGGCACCGTCGAGCAACACCGGCACGTCGCGCTCATGCGCTAGCGCAATCATTTCCCGCACCGGATTGATCGTGCCGAGCGCATTGGATACGTGCACCACGCTAACGAAGCGGGTCCGCTCGGACAGCAGCGCTTCGAAGTCTTCCAGACGGATGCTGCCATCGTCCTGCACCGGCACAACCTTAAGAACGGCACCGGTTTCCTCGCCCAACATCTGCCAAGGCACAATGTTGGAATGATGCTCCATACCGGTGACGATGATCTCGTCGCCGGCCCGCAAACGCGGCCTCACGAAGCTCGATGCCACCAGATTGACGCCTTCCGTCGCCCCCCGGGTGAAGACGATCTCTTTCTCGCTCGCCGCATTGAGAAACGAGCGCACCTCTTCCCGCACCGCCTCGTATTGCGTCGTCAGATGCTCGGAGAGCATGTGCACGCCGCGATGGATATTGGCGTAGTCTTCCCGGTAGCAAGCAGCAACCGCCTCGATAACGACCGTTGGTTTCTGCGCACTAGCGGCGCTATCGAGATACACCAACGGCTTACCGTGCACCTGCCGGTTGAGGATCGGGAAATCCTCCCGTACACGGTCGACATCGAAGCGCGTCGCCGTCTCGGTCGCCAGAGGATGCGTTTCGGCCGTGGTCATACCATCTCCCTAACCGTCTCGTCGCCCGGCAAGCGGGCAAATAGCAGCTCACGCACATAGTCGCGGACGGCGCTCACCCGAATCGGCTCCAACTGCTCGGCAGCGAAGGCGTAGGTCATCAAGCCTTGCGCGTCGGCCTGACCGATACCGCGCGAGCGCAGATAAAACAGCGCATCCCGATCCAGCTCACCGACTGTGGAGCCGTGCGCGGCTTTCACGTCGTCGGTGAAAATTTCCAGACGCGGGTTGGAATGCGCCAAGGCGCGCTTGCTCAGCAGCAAGTTACGATTCTCCTGCTGGGCATCGGTTTTCGCGGCACCGACCGCCACATTCACCAAACCGTCATAGACGGCTTCTGATTTACCGTCGAGAACCCCTTTGAACCGCTGGCGGCTGGCACAGTGCCCCACCCGGTGCTCGACCCAGGTGTGGTGATCGCTGTATTGACCATCACCGGTCAAGTACAAGCCGTTAAGCTCGGCGTCGGCACCCTCGCCGTTCAACCGCAGGAACACTTCCGTACGAGCGAACTGGCCGCCGCTAGCGACCGAGTTACCGTTAAAGCGACCGTCCCGCGCCACATCAACAGCGACGCAGCTGATATGGAAAGCGGCATCGCCCTCTTCTTGAATCTTGTACCACTCCAAGCCGGCATTGGCGCCAATCACCAATTCGGTAACCGGGCAGGTCAAATACATTGTGTCCGCCGGACCGCGATAATGCTCAACCAGGCGAGCTTCGGCATTATCCTCCGCCACCACCAACAACCGCGGGTAAGCCGCCTGCCCTGCCGTTTCGCTGCGAGCGAAATCAAGCACGATCGGCCGCTCCAACACGGCACCGGCTTTCAGGTGCACCACCACGCCATCGGCCGCAAAGGCGGTATTGAGGGCAGCGAACGGATGCTCCGCATCCAGCTGCCGGTCCAGGTACTGCTCCAACAACGGATCGCCCCAAGCCTCGGCCAACCGCTGGATCGACACGCCTTGTGGCAAGTCGCCCAACGCGGAGGCGGCGCTATCGAAGCGACCATCGACAAACACCAGCCGAATCGCATCCGCGACTGCGAGGGCACTACTACCGACGGTGCCACCCGACTGAGCGAGCACGAAATGCTGCTGACCCAGCACGTGCATATTAGCGTTTCGCCAAGCTTCCTGGCGGCGCGTCGGGAACCCTAAGCGTTCGAAACGCTCGATCGCCGCCTGCCGGCGCTTGCTCAACCAAGCCGGCTCGCTGCTACGCTCCCCGGCCCGGCGCTCGAACTCCTCAAGGTACACGCTATGCTGCTGTTCCAAGGCTTGTCCCATGCGCTTCTCTCCGTCCGCGGCCCTTAGGCGGCATTCTCGTCAAACAAGGCATAACCGGACTGCTCCAGCTCCTGCGCCAATTCTTTGCCGCCGGACTTCACGATCTGGCCCTTTACCAACACATGCACATAATCCGGCACGATATAGTTGAGCAGGCGCTGATAGTGAGTAATCAAGAGAAAACCGCGTTCGGGGCTACGCAACGCATTAACGCCATCGGAGACGGTGCGCAACGCATCGATGTCGAGACCGGAGTCGGTTTCGTCAAGCACGGCGAAGCGCGGCTCCAAAACCGCCATCTGGAAAATCTCGTTACGTTTTTCTCGCCGCCGGAGAAACCTTCGTTGACCGGACGATTCAGCAAGCTGTCATCGAGTTTGACCAGTTTGGTGCGTTCGCGGATCAGCTTGAGGAACTCCATAGCGTCCAGCTCGTCCTCGCCGCGGTATTTGCGAATGGCGTTCAGCGCAGCTTTGAGAAAGTACGTGTTGCTCACGCCCGGAATCTCGATCGGATACTGGAACCCTAGAAAGACGCCTTCGCGCGCCCTATCCTCCGGCTCCAGTTCCAGCAGATTTTGCCTTCGAAGATCACCTCGCCGTCGGTAACCTCGTAACCCTCATGGCCGGCCAGCACTTTTGCCAAAGTACTTTTACCCGAGCCGTTCGGGCCCATGATGGCATGCACCTCGCCCGGCCCAATCTCCAGATTGATGCCCTTTAGAATCTCGGTGCCGTCTACCGTTGCATGCAGGTTCTTAATCGTCAGCATAGCTGCTGTCATCACTCCGTATCGAAAACCAAAATTCGCTCGCCCTTCCGGCTTAGCCGACGCTATCTTCCAGCGTCACCTCAAGCAGATTCTGCGCTTCCACCGCGAACTCCATCGGCAAGGTGCGGAACACTTCTTTACAAAAACCGTTCACGATCAAGCTGACGGCGTCTTCTTCGCTAATACCGCGCTGCTTGCAGTAGAAAATCTGCTCTTCGCCGATTTTCGACGTAGTTGCCTCGTGCTCAAGCTGAGCGGTCGGGTTCTGCACGTCGATGTACGGGGAAGGTGTGCGCCTCGCACGTATCGCTCATCAGCATAGAATCGCACTGCGAGTAGTTGCGCGCGCCTTCCGCCGTCGGCAGGATCTTCACCAGCCCGCGATAGCTTTGCTGACCGTGGCCGGCGGAAATGCCTTTAGAGACGATGGTGGAGCGCGTGTTCTTGCCCATGTGAATCATCTTGGTGCCGGTATCGGCCTGCTGTTTACCGCGACTGACCGCCACCGAGTAGAACTCGCCTACGGAGTTGTCGCCGCGCAGCACACAGCTGGGATACTTCCACGTGATCGCCGAACCGGTTTCCACCTGCGTCCAGGAAATTTTCGAGTTACGCCCTTTGCAGAGGCCGCGCTTGGTGACGAAGTTATAAATACCGCCCCGACCCTCTTCGTCGCCCGGATACCAGTTCTGCACCGTGGAATATTTGATCTCGGCATCGTCCAAGGCGACCAGTTCCACCACTGCCGCATGCAGTTGGTTCTCGTCGCGCATCGGCGCGGTGCAGCCTTCCAGGTAGCTGACGTAGGCGCCGTCTTCGGCGACGATCAGCGTCCGCTCGAACTGCCCCGTGTTGGCCGCGTTCATGCGGAAGTACGTGGAAAGCTCCATCGGGCAGCGCACGCCCTTGGGAATAAACACGAAAGAGCCGTCGGAGAACACGGCCGAGTTCAGTGCGGCGAAGTAGTTATCCGTTTTCGGCACGACCGAACCCAGGTACTTACGCACCAGCTCCGGGTGTTCCTGTACCGCTTCGGAGAAGGAGCAGAAAATAATGCCCTGCTCGGCCAATTTACCCTTATAGCTGGTTGCCACCGATACCGAGTCGAAAACGGCATCGACCGCCACGCCGGCCAGGACTTCCCGCTCGTGTAGCGGAATACCCAGCTTCTCATAGGTTTCCAACAGTTTCGGATCGACTTCGTCCAGGCTCTTGGGGCGATCCTCGTCGCTCTTGGGCGCCGCGAAATAAGAAATAGCCTGATAGTCGATCTTCGGATAGTTCACCCGCGCCCAGTCCGGCTCCGGCATTTCCAGCCATTTGCGGTAAGCTTCCAGGCGCCATTCGAGCAACCACTCCGGCTCGTTCTTTTTGGCCGAAATGAAACGAACGACGTCTTCGTTCAGACCCGGCGGGAGCGATTCCTGCTCGATGTCGGTTACAAATCCGTACTCATAACCACGTTGAGTAATCTCTTCCAGGGTCTTGCTGCTGGCAGACATGAGCGGCTCCGATTAGCTGCTGTGGATCGTTGCTCCGGCGAGCACCGATCCTTTAGTCAAAATTCGAAAGCGAGACAAACACTTCACTGGGGCGCACGTTGGCGCCCGGATCAGGCAAAGGCTTCGTCATATCCGCAAGCGTGATGCCTTCCAGAGCACGCTGTACGACTTGATTGATACGGTTCCAGTTGGTGCTGACGACGCATTGCCCGCTGTACTGACAACTGGCATCGCCTCCCTCGACGCAATCGGTTAGCGCGATGGGCCCTTCCATTGCCGCCACAATGTCGGCCACCGTAATCTCCTGAGCCGACCGAGCTAAGCCGTACCCGCCCTTTGCCCCGCGGTAGGATACCAGCAAGCCAGCTTTAGCCAAGTGCTTCAGGATTTTGCTAACAACGGGCTGCGGCAATCCGCGCTGCTCGGCCAACCAAGCGGCGTTATAACGCCGATCCGTATCCATAGCCATCAGGCTGAGGATGACGACGCCGTAATCCGTTTCGCGGTTGATCCGAATCATAGGTGCGATTCTACCTTAATCCGTACCGAATTGGTACTAATTAGAGACCATGAATAGACAGGTTAGTTCGGTGGGGTGGGGTTGGCTAGCGCCGCGATCGTTGGGAGGCGCGCGGCGCGCGCGGTATACTAACATTATAAATTTGTGTTTATCGTGTAGTAGGGAGTTTTCATCTTATCGGGGGATCGGTCGATCGCCGGTGGTTAAGGGTGGTGCGCTGCGCGTGATTGGTTTGGAAGGCGGGGTTCCGCCCCCCAAACCAATCGCGCGAAGCGCACAACTCTCACACCAACAACACAAAAACAAAACAAACCACAACAACACAAGGACCAACAACAATGCGAACAACTCGACAGCACACCCTAGCGACCCTAACCATCCTCGCCACCAGCGTGCTATTAAGCGCCTGCGGCACAACCGACGGACAGCTACAATCGATGATCGAGGAAACCCGGCGCGATGCGGCAGTCGCCACGCATACGGCGGAAGAGGCCAAGCAGCAGGCGGCGCAAGCGCAGCGGCTGGCAGAGGATGCTATGGCCCGCTCCGAACGCGTCGGCGCGCAGGCACAGCAGATCGACGAGCAATTCGAAGGCTCGCCGATGAGCAGGACAATTGGTTTTATTTAACGGCGGGAATAAATAAGACAAAAAAGTTGGGCCTTGCGGCGCCAACCTACCGCAACGATGCCGGGTAG
>NZ_NFZV01000030.1 GCF_003399765.1 Alkalilimnicola ehrlichii
CGTGCGCGACGAGACGACCGAATCGGACGCCAGCCTGGCGCACCGACTCAGCCAAACCTGCAACGCCCACGGCTTCTCCGCCTCCGTCCGCCCCATCGTTCACCGCTTGGCGCATGTTAACGAGAGCTTGAGCGAAGGGCGGTATTTCTTCCTCGACATCAAGCGCGAGGGCCGAGTGCTGTATAAGAAAAGCTGGGTGGAGTTGGAGGAGCCGCGCGAGCTCAGTGCCGAAGATCAGCTGCGGATTGCGCAAGAATATTTCGAAAGCTGGCTTAACCGCGCCAACAGATTCTACCGCATGTTTGAGTTCAATTTAGGCGAGAACGATATGGGCGGAGCGGCATTTACCCTCAACCAAGCTGCCGAAACAGCCTACAAGTGCATTCTCCTGGTTCATACCCTCTATACCCCGCAGGAGCATCGGTTAGTCTATTTGGCGCTGGAGGCCGCCGCGTTCGGCCCGGTGTACGAGGAAATTTTCCCGTGCCAAACCCAAGAAGAGCAGGATCTTTTCGACCTGCTGGATAATGCCTACATCGCCGGCCGCTACCGCATGGGCTTCAGCGTCGACCACGAGCACCTGGACTACCTCGCCGAGCGGGTACAGCGCTTGCTCGCCGTCACCGAGCAGATTTGCCAAGCGGAGATCGAGCGCCTCGCTCAGAATGCCGCCGAGGGCTGATCGCCTTCCGGCTAAGCACCTTGCGCGGCCTTTCGCTGGCAACGCCGGCAGGCCCCGAGCGTCAACCCTTTTTTCGGCCGGCAAAGCGCCACATAAAATCAATGAGTTAGAGAGGGGGCGAAAAAAGGGTTAAAGTCGGCCGTTGCGGGGTTGTCGCTGTCAAAACAGTGGGTTACGGTGTTTTCGCTCTAGTTCGTTGCCGCGTAGGCAGTCAAATCCTAGCGCGAGGTAGGTTTTCAACGAGGTACGCTACCTTTACTAACCGTACGGCCGCAGCGCGGCGTCTTGTCGTTGGGTAACGCTTTGATAATGAATTGCTTTTAGACGTGTTTAGCCCGTAAGGGCTAGTGTGTTGATATTCAGTACGTGCAAGAATCCCCATGTTTTAGGGGGAATGCCGAGACAACTTTCGTGCATTCGAGCCGTGCCACGGCACTTCTAGATTGAACTGAATGGGCACTGTTGCCGGGCGTTATGCACGGTAACGTCGGGGTGAGCTTTTTTGCTCTAAGAAGTATGACAGCGCTTCGGTGCGGTTTTTCGCCGTACGGCATCTAAGCTCCTTGCTTTTATTGCGATCGTTCTGCCTTAAAGAGCACCGAATTTTCTCCGATGAGGGGAGGTTCGGGGACTGCCTTAAGGGGATGATTCTTGATCAAAGCTTGCTTGAAAAAGATCCCCGTTTAAAAACTAAAAAACTATAAAGAGCGGGTACAGGCTCTTGCAAAAAATGCAAAGGAAAGGCCCATGGGATGGGCTTTATGGCGCCATTGTGGCTTTGGCGCTGGTTGCACTCCTCTTATGGGGGGCGAGTGCGCAAGCTGCCGCCGGGGTGGATATACGCGCTGCGGTCAGCTTGGGGCAATTTCCGGATTCGGCGCATTATACGGCGCGGGTGGCCGATTGCTCGCGGCTGCGAAGGCTGGAGGTCGAGCCCAGCGGAGAGTCTTTTGCCGCCGCCGAATTAAGCCGCATCAGCGGTTTCCCTTTGGCTTGTAGCGTTGATTTCGTTCTCACGGGCGCCGCCCGCTTCTCTCCTCGCCTGATTCTGCATTTCACCGACGGCAGTCGTGCCGAGCACGCTGAATCATTTGCTATCGAGCGCAATCCACCCAGCCTGCAATTGCAGGGCGTCGCCGTGGAGCAATTCGACGGTGAACAACACTTGGTGGTGCAGGCCACTGCCGCCGACGACGTCGACCTCAGCTACGTCGGTTTCTCGGTTATCGGCGTGCGCGCCTCCGAGCTGCGCTCGGTCGGGGGCGTGATTTCCGAGCTGGTTTCCGCCAACCGGGTGTTTGCCGCCACCGAAGGCGTTAGGCGAGTTTACCCGACTCGGGACGGGCAGACCCGCTTCGCCCTGTCGGTGCCGATGACGGCCGCCTTGGACGGTGCGGCCATCGCCCACGACGGCGTTGTACTGGTCGATTTGGAGGCGGTGGACGCTTCCGGTAACCGCACCTCGCGCTCGCAGATCAGCTTCACCGGCAGCGATGTGGTGGAAGAGGCTTCAGCGCTTACCGCGTCGCCGTCGCGGATTGTTTTCAATAACATGTTGCAGTCGGCAACGGTTATTCCTTCCGTTCAATTTCAGTTTCGCGGGCTAACCCCGCTGCCCGGGCCCGGTACCGGCGTTACCTATACTTCATCCCATCCCTCCCTGGTTGCGGTAACACCGGCCGGTACCGTTTATCCCTTGCGGGAAACCAACGGTGAGCCGGTTACTGTTCGGGTGTCCTATCAAGGCCTGCCCGATGTCGAGATTCCGGTTGAGGTCGACCTGACCAAGCAGTTGGTGGGCTTGGTGCTGGAGGGTCTGGACGATGCTACGTTCGAGCTGCCGCGCTTAAACGGTGCCGTGGCGTTGCCCCCGGTGCTGGGCGTGTTCGATGACGGCAGTCGTGCCGAGGTCGGTTCTCAACTCGCGCTGAGTTACCGCTTGCCGGAGAGCGCCGCCGGCGTTCTGAGCATCGATGCGCAAGGGCGGTTGACCGCCCAGGCGGTGGTACCGGCTAGCGTGCCCATTCCTCTGACGGTGGCGCTGAGGGACGACCCGGCGGTAAGCGTGAATGTGGCGATCACCGCGGTTGATGCTTTGCCGGAAGTGGCGCTGGAGGCGCCGCGCACCGCTACGGTCGGAGAGGTCATTAGGCTGCGTGCCGATGCCCGTGACGACGTCGGCATCGAGCAAGTGCGTTTCCTCATGAATGGCGCTGTAGTTGGCACGCGCCAAGCCGCACCGTATGAATTGACTATAGATATTCCGGAGCAACTTGCTAACCATGAGTTGAGCTTCGAGGCGTTGGCCATCGACACGGCCGGCCAGACTCAGCTTAGCGAGGCGCGACTAACGCGTGTGCGGTCGCAGCGGGACCTGGAAGCACCGGAGGTCGATTGGGAGTTGCCGGAGCACCTGGAGCGCCGCGTCGAGGGTACGCCGCTGCGTTTGCAGTTGGCGCGCCGCTTAGCCGACGTCAGCGAGTTCAACAACGACGTCGACTATATCGACTTTTACCTGGGCGGCGAGCGCGTCGGCGACGCCCATTTCCCGGTGTTGGATAAGCGTAGCCGGCCGAGCCCCGATGGGGGCGAAGAAGACGTGTTTTATATGGTCTGGCGGCTGGATACGGCTTTGGGCCGGACCTCCACTCGCGAGACTAGCGTGGCCGTGCATGCGGTGGTGCATGGTCGCAACGGCGCCAGCGAGCAGCTCGATTCGCGCTTGATCCGCGTCCTGCAGAATCAGCCGCCATCGGCGGTTATTACTTCGCCGGTGGCCGGCGAGTCGATCACCGCCGGCCGCGCCTTGGCGATTGCTGTCGATTTGATGGACGATACGCTCTTCATCGGTGCCGATGTCGAGCTGCTGGTCAACGGCCAAGTGGTCGAACAGCGCCGTTACGACGACCCTGAGCGGCGTTTTCAGCAAAGCGTGGCGCTACAGCAAGCGACGCAACGTTTCCGCTACGACATTACCGAGGAAATGCTTGGCGATAGCCTGGAGTTGCAGGTCCGGGTGGTCGATTTCCACGGCCAGGTCGGCCACTCCGAGCCGGTGCGGGTATCGGTGCGCGAAGACCAGCCGCCGACCGTGGCCCTCGTCAGTCCCACCGAAGGCGCGCATATTGTCGCCGGCCAGCCGGTCGAGCTGCAGGCGTTGGCGAGCGACGACACCGGCGTACAGCGGGTGGATTTCTACGCCGATGGCCGTTTGGTTGGCTCCGACGCGGCCGCGCCCTTTAGCTATGTGATGGCCACCGAAGCCGGCGTAAGCCGTGAGCAGGTCATGACTCTGCAAGCCGTGGCGCTCGATTTGCGTGGTCAGGAAGGGCGTAGCGAACCGGTTCAGGTGGTATTGGGCCGCGATGAAGAGCGGCCGGTGGTGAATTTGGTTTCCCCGGCGGTGACCGGCACCGAGGGCGGCGACAGCATTGCCCAGGTGGTGGAGGATAGCGAAATCGTCCTCAAAGTCGCCGGTTACGACAACGTTAAGGTCGAGAAGTTGACGCTGCGCGGCGTGCGCCAGGCAGGCTCGCGTTACGAGCTGACCGGCAACCCCGACGACGTGCTGGAGGCGCCGGACTTTGCACCGCAGCAGGTGCCGGGCGCGATGAACGCCTTCTCGGCGCTGAAGATCGTGCGCACGCCCTTGTTTTCCGGTGCCGACGTTGAGTGGGACCGCTACCCGGTGAGCGTGACCGCCACCGATGCCGCCGGCAATAGTTCGACCGCCGAGGTGGTGATCGTGGTGGCCGCCGACCAGCCGCCCGAGATGATCGCGGTGGAGCAGAGCCGGCCCGCCTTCTTCCCTCGCGGTCGCATCGAGTTGAATGCCCACGCCCGCGACGACAAGGCCGTGCAGGCGATGGAGGTGCGCTATTACCTCAACGGCGCCGCCACGCCCTTGTTCACCGAGCGCAAGGACGATAGCGACGGTTACCCGCCGGCACGCGAGTTCTTGCCCCGTTTCGTACTCGATCTGGCGGCCTACGATTTGCCCAACGAAGCGCATACCCTGCGCGCCGAATTCGTCGCCATCGACGACAAAGGGCAGCGCTCCGACGGCAATGGCCCCTTCGTGCTGGAGCTGCCGATTCGGCCAGATACCCAGCCGCCGCGGATTGCCATCAGCGAGCCGGTGCAGAATGCCCGTATCTACCGCGACAATCGGACCACCATACGCTGGCGTGCCACCGACAACGCCGAATTGGCCGCGGTCAGCTTCCACGTCGACGGCACCCAGATTCATCAGGAAGCCGTCTCCGGCGATGCCGCTGAAGGCAGCTTTAGCTATACCCCGCCGGATCGCGACGGCGAACTTGTTATCGTGGCGGCCGCCGAGGATATCTACGGCAACCGGGACGAGAGCAATTGGCGCTTTCAACTCGATCAAGACCAGCCGCCCACGGTGTCCATTCGCAGTCCGGCCCAGGGCTCGCGATTAGTCGAAGGCGAGCCGTTTACCATGACAGCCACCGCCAGCGACGATCGCGAAGTCGTCGCGGTCAATTTCTTCATTGAGCGCGTGCACACGCCGGCGAGCGGTGAGCCGACAGTAACCCGACTCGTCGAGCGCAGTTTCAGTGGTGAGGAAGTCGCCGCCGCGCTCAATGCCGGACGTTACTTAAGCGCCGGGCTGCGTACGCCGCACCGGCCGGACGATGAGGCCTACCGTATTCGAATCGGCGCTGAGGCCTTTGACAACGCCGATCAGCGCGGCGAAGCCCTGCTCGATGTCACCATCCTCAATGACGAAGAGCCGCCCAATTTGGTGATGGCGGAGCCGGACGGGCCGTTTACTCTGATGCCGGGCGATAGTTTTACGGTCTCCGGCAGTGGTGACGATAACTACTATGTCGACGATATTCAGGCCGTGCTGACCGATGCCGACGGCCATGAGGAAATCCTTGAGTGGGAGGTGCTGTCGCGTAACGATCGGGTCGAGCGGGTTACCATTCCTAACCCCGAAACCTTTGGCGAGTTAATCGTCGGCGAGCGTTTCTTTACCGACTTTAAAGGCCGTATCCAGCTGCCGCGGCGTTATCTCGATCACGCCGGCGAGCAGTACCGGTTTAGCCTCCGGAGCCGGGATTACGGTCATAACGAGGTGACAACGGCGGCCGTGCAGTTAACCGTTGCCGCCGACGAAGAGCCGCCGGAGATCAACCTCAGCGCGCCGAGCGAACAACTCTACGACCGTCAGCCGGCCTACATTCAGGCCTCGATTTCGGACAACGTCGCGGTGGCCGAGTACAGCGTTTGGCTGGACGACGCCGACGAGCCGCTAGCCGCCGAATCCGGGCTAAACGCCGCTATGGTGGAGACTCCGGTCATCGAGCTCGACTTGAGCGAATATGCGCCACTGCCCGCCGAAGGTCGCGAGCTGGAGCTGGTGATCCGCGCCAGCGACCAGGCTGGCAACGAGGCCGAGTTGAGGCGGCGACTTCAGTTGCTGCCGGATCAACCGCCCGAATTAAACCTGATCGACCGCGCGCCGAACGCTAACCCGGTGCGCGGCGGCGTCTCCTTCTATGCTCTGCGCATGCGGGACGACTATGCCAGCGTGCAGGACCCCATCCGCTACTTCCCGCTGTTCAGTTCGCTGAGCGGCCTGCTGCCGGACGGGCACCGCCAGCCAAAAGGTGGCCGGCAGGTGCTGCACGGTGAAGCCACGCCGGTGATTAGCCTCAACTACCCTGAGGCCGGCACGTCGACCACAACGCTGAGCTTTAATGGCGAAACCTACCTGCAAAGCGGCGCTGGCGTGCTGCAAGTGTATCCGGCTCCCAATTTGGAACACCCGCGGGGGGAGTTGCGCTTGGCGCTGAGTGGGGCCGCCAACGTACGCTACCGGGTGCGTACGCTGCACGACGACCCGTGCAGTGCCGAGGTGCGGGAGCAGACATTCGAAGCCGCCGACGGCGTCGCGCTCGATGCGATCCTGACGACTGACGTAACTGCCGCGACTATTGTCCCCGAGCCGCTGGACGCCGCCGGTGCGCCGGTGGCTACCTTTATCCGCGAGATTCGCATCGAGCGACGCACGCTTGCCCAGTTGCACCGCTTCCAAGGCAGTGCCGGCCAACACGCTATTTTGGTGCGGCCGGTGATTACGGTGGTGCTTGATGACGCGCGCGACGGCGAGATTCAGCCAGCCTTCCTCAGTGCCGGCGCCCAGGCGCTGACCACGAACGCCGACCACAGCCGTGGCTATGCGTTGCCGGTGCCGGCCGACTATTGGGCCCAAGCCTATACCGTGCTCGCTCACGCTATCGATCGCCACTCCGGCGAGCGCGATGCACTCAATCTGTTCGCCCTGCTTAGCCGTCACACCCAAGCCGATGAGCGGCCGCCGCAACTGAGCGTGGTGCAGCCGCGTAACGGCCAAGCCGTGGTGGCCGGCCAGCACCTGCAACTGGAAGTGGCGGCCAACGACGCCGAGGGAGCGATCGATACCCTGCGGGTCATGGAAAACCGCGGAACGGTGGTGCGGCAACTGGGCGGTCGGTTTGCCGCCGATCGCTTCAGCGTTCCCTACACGGTGCCTTTTGATCAAGCTGCGGGAACTCTGGAACTGTTGCTAGTGGCGGAAGATCGCAGTGGCCACGCGAGCGATTACCTGCTTACCCTACCGGTGGCCGTCAATGAGCCGCCTCAGCTGGCGATTCAAGAGTTCGCCAGTCATCGGGTCGGAAGGGAATATCGGAAAGTCTTTACGCAGGCCGAGCGTTTGAACGCCGGCGAATTTTGGGTGCGCAGCGGCGAGCAGTTCCACATCCGTGCCCAGTTAAGCGATGATTCGCAACTGCGCAGCTATGTGATCAACCGCCTCGATCGCGCCGGCAACCGTATCGAAGAGTACCGCCGCGACTGGGGCCGTAGTTGCCCCGAGCAGCCCACCACACGGGCCGAAGTCAGCGCCGATATTGCGTTCGCCCAGTCCGAACCCACCGAATACGAGCTGGTGGTGGAGGACGAGCACGGTCAAACCGCCACCCGCAGCTTCATCGTGCACCCGGAAGCGAACATGAACCCGGCGGTGCGCATCGTCAGTCCGGCGCAGGATCAATACATCGTTGCCGGCACTTTCGCCATCCGTGTCGGCGTGGTGGCCACCGACGATCGCGAGTTCGATTGGAATAAGGTCGAGGTTTATGCCAACGGCGAGCGGCTGAGCCGGGCGGAATCCCGCACCGCTATCCTGCGCGCCGAGGAAGTCGGCGGCGAGGGTGTGATCGAGCAAGCCTTCGCCTCGATTTACGACGAGATCGAAAGCCGCTACAGCATCGCGCTGGCCAACGAGCACGGCCGCCGCAACAGCCCCAATGCGGACATGCGTACCCTGATTATGGCGGTGCCCTCGGGCATGGTGCGCTATAACGAGGAACTCACGCTCACCGCCGTGATGCGCGACAGCGACGGCGCGGTGGGGCGGCACGAGATCAGCATCAACGTTGCCGCCGACGAAATCCGGCCGGAAGTGATCATCACCCGCCCCGAGCCGGGCTACGGCCCCACCGAGGCCTCCGATTTCACGCTCGGTTTTCGCGCTTACGATAACGTCAAGGTCGAGCGGCTGGAGTTGTATACCGCCTACGGCGTGCGCAGTGCCGACGGCAGTTATCGGATGACCGACTACGGTAGCCCGTTGGCGGTGATCGACGATATTGAGGCGCGCGATTTCCTGCCGGTTACCACGGTGAACATCGACACCCCCGAGTACACGCGGATCATCAACGTCGGCCGCCGGCAAGAGATCCTCGATCGGTTCCCGGACCTCGCCCCCACCGGCGAAGAACTGTTGGACGTGTGGGTGCAAGTCATTGCCCGCGATGCGGCCGGTAACGAACGGGCGCGGGAAGTCAGCTATCCGGTGCGGGCGGACGAGCCGCCGGTGGTCGATATCGTCAAGCCCGCTCCCGGCGAGCGGGTGGTCGAGGGCACGCGGCTGGCCGTGAACGTCAACGCCTTCGATGATGTCGGCATCGACTACGTGCGCCTGGTGGCGCGCCACGGCAGCGCCGGCACGGTGATTCACGAACAACGCCTGCGGCAGGCGCCGTACACCTTCCAGGTGACGCTGCCCGACTACGACCCTGAGGTCAGCGCCAATAACCGGGTGACCCTCAGCGTCGAGGCGCTGGATACCTACGGGGCGCGGTTCGGCGATCTCAACAACCACTTGGTGGAAGAGACAATTACCATCGAGTTGGTCGAGGACGAACCGCCGACGGTGGCAATCGGCCATCCGGACGACGGCGCCGAGGTCATCGAAGGCCAGCACCTGCTGGTGCAAGTCAATGCGGTCGACGATGTCGGCATCGAGCGGGTGAGCTTGCAGGTGGCCGGCCTGATCGGCGGCGACCGTACCTACACCGATACCAGCTTCCCGTATGAGTTCCTGGTCGAGATCCCTTACGGCCAGGCCGGTCGCGATTTGGAGCTGACCGCCACCGCCACCGAAATCCGCCTCGCCGGCGAGCCGCGGGTGGCCGAGACACCGGCCCCGGTGCGCGTGCGCGTCGAGGAAGACGTCGATCCGCCCGAGATCATCATCCGCCGTCCGGCTGCCAGCGGCGCCAGCGTGGTCGAACAGCGCAGCCTGCCGGTGGAGGCCGAAGTGCACGACAACGTGCGTGTCAGCACCGTCACTTTCGAGCTCTTAGCGGACACTGCCGGCAGCGGCAACTTCGACGAAGCCGACGTGATCGCACGCCGCTTGCTGTTGGCCGCCCCCTACGCCGCCGAACTCAAGCTGGCCTCCCTAGCCGACTACCTCGGCGAGGCGGCCGAGGGCGTCGAGCAGCTGAACTTGCAGTTGCGGGTACACGCCATGGACGGTGCCGGTAACGAGAGCCAGGAGCAGGTGCCGGTTACCCTGATGCGCAACCAGCCGCCCACCGTCACCGGCATCGATATCCTAGACAGCCGCGGTTTCAGTTTGGGCCGCGAGCTGGCCGAGATCACCGAAAATCGCGGCATAGTGGTGCACGTCACCGCGCAAGATCCGGAAGCCGGGGTCGACTCGGTGCGTCTGTTCAGGGCGATTACCGCGCCCGGCGCCGAGCCGAGCTACGAGCGCATCGGCGAGAGCGTGAGCGCGCCGTTCCAGTTCCATCTCAGCGTTCCGACCGGGCGGGTCGGCGACACCTTGAGTTTCAAGGCCGAGGCCACCGACGTCGACGGCTATGTGTCGGAAATGTCGGCCCCGCGCGATTTGTTGATCGTTGCCGACGAGCCGCCCAGCGCGCGAATTGTGCGCCCCGCCAACAACGAATCGGCAGTGATCGAAGGCCAGGATGTCGAGGTTTGGGTGGAAGCCATCGACGATCTGGGGCCGGAAGGCATCGATCGAGTGGTGTTCTACGTCAACGGCAACGCCGTGCACACGGCCTATAGCTCGGCCACCGACACCACTGGCTCCTTCGCCCAGGAGCATATTTATCGTGCGCTTATCACGCCGCCGGAAGGCGTCAAGGGCTTGGTGATCCACGCGGTTGCTTACGATGTGCTGGGTCAGCGCGGCGAGACCGAGCCGGTACGCGTGGGGGTGGTGGACGATACCGTTGCGCCGCGGCTGGAAGTGATCCAGCCTTTCCAGGGCGAGATTCTCACCGCTGGCGAGCCGGTGCGCTCGGTTGCCTTGGTCAGCGACATCGGGGTCGAGTCGCAACGCCGCGTCACTCAGCAGTGGCTGCGGGAGCGGCAAAGGGTGGACGGGACCTGGGAAGTCGTCGTCGAGCGCCAACGGCAGTTGTTCCGTAACGACGCCGACACCGACGGCGCCCAAAGCGACCCGGATCGGCACTACTACGTCTACCGCGACGAATTCGTCGACGGCGCCCTGCTCGCTCGCGACACCGCCCACAACGAGCGGGTGCGGGTGGTCACCACAGTGCGCACCGACAACCACAGCACCGAGAGCGAGACGCGCCACGAAATCGGCCTGCGGATCTCCGAGCGCCGCTTCCTGCTGCCGGGCCAGAACGCCCGCACCGAAGCGCGTAACGTCTACTACACGGCGGTGGATCACTATCGTGGCGAATACCGCCACGGCGCTTTGCTGGGAGCGTGGGCGACGCAGGATCCGATGCGCATCGAACAGGGCACTGTGTCGGCACCGGGTTTGAGCGACGATATCGCCTATCCGCGTACCGGCTTGTTCATCGCCGATGCCGTCGACGAGTCGCACGCCGACAACGGCGAGGTGTTTATCTATTCGGATTTGATGGCCGGTGCGGCGGAAATCTTCGCCGGTACCATTGGCGAGATCCACGCCGACGCTGACTTTGTGCTAGCGGCGAAGAGCGGCGTTACGGTGGCCGGCAGCGAAGGGCATGGCTTCGTCAACCGGATGCGTAGCCGGATCGACATCGACCCGGAAACCGGCGGCGAATACCTGGACAACACCGCCGGCGAGTTGTTGATCTTCACCGTCAACAACGCCGACGGCCAATTCGGCTTGCCCTACCTGCTCGCCGGCCGCGTCGACATGCCCTACCCGGACCTCTACGGCGTTACCCGGCGCGATAATCTGGCCCTGGTGGCCAACGGCCACGGCGGCGTGCAGGTGGTGGACATCAGCGACCTGAGCGCGCCTTATCACGTCGGCTACATCAAGCCGAACGGTTTTAGTCGCGACGTCGCCGTGCACGGTAACTTCGCTTTCATCGCCGCCTCCCACGAGGGGTTGGTGGTGGCCGACCTGGCCGATCCGAGCATGCCCATCGTGGCGCGCCTGGACACCTTCGGCGTCGCTAACCGACTCCACATCGAAGGCGAGACCCTGTATCTCACGGATATGGCCGGCGACGGCAACGTCTCGGCGCTCAACATCATCGATATCCGCGACCCCTACCAGCCGCGGCTGCGGCGGGTGGTCGACTTGCAGCCGGCGCAGGCCGACCTGGTGCCGGACGGTAGCTACGACGTTACGGTGGCGGGTGGCTTTGCCTACGTCAGCGTGCATTACTCGGACCAGGAAGATAAGCCGGCGCAGGCGCTGGTCGAGATCGTCGACCTGCGTAAGTTGGACGATCCGCGCAAGGACGCCACCGTGCCGGTGCTGACCCATCCGCAAGCGAGCGCCGAGGACTTCGCCGCCCGCGGCATGGTGCTGGCGCGCGGTGGAGTGCAGGTGGCCGCCGGTAAGCGCGGCATTAACCGCATCGAACTGGCTGGGTTGACCCTGCTGTCGCATCAGCCGGCGCGCGATGCCCGCGACGTGGCCACCGACCTGGCGCGGATTCGGCTGGAGTTCTCGGCGGTGCTGCCGGCCGGTGCGCCGTTGGCCGAGCATATCCGGGTGCTGGAAGGCGACCCCTTGATCGGGCGCGACGTGAGCGAGCAGTTCAGCCTCAGCTTTGGCGAGCGCAACGGCGAGCCGCACTATCGGATGGTTGAGCTGCGTCGCAACGACGACGCGCTACTGCTGGATAACACCGAATATCATGTGGTGGTGAGCGCCGGGCTGGCGCCCTTGGCCGGTCGCGCCCTGGCCGAGGGCTACAGCTTCGCCTTTACCACCTCGCCGGCCGGGGTTGCCGCCGCGCCCGATATCGCCTCGATCACGCCGCCGGTGGGCGGCATCGACGGCGGCACCAAGATTGTGGTGCGCGGGCATGACTTCGGCGACAACCCCGAGCTGTACCTGGGCGGTCAGCGCTTGCTGGTCGACCGAGTCGAGCCGCCGCGCGACGACGATCCGTTCGACAAGATCTACGCCCGCACCATCCCCAATTACCCGGGGCCGGCAGCGGTGACGGTGGTGAACGACGACGGCCTGCGCGACACCGTGCTGGGCGCGTTTACCTACGTCAATCTGTTGCACATCTCCTTCGTCGACCCGCCGGTGGTACGAGTCAGTCAGACCGGTGAGGGCGACCGCGTCAGCATCGTCGGCTACGGTTTCCACCCCGGTGTGACGCTGACCGCCTATCAAAGCGGCAACCCGGACACGGCGGTCACCGATACCGTGGATCAAAATCGCCTGCGGCTCTACAGCGCCGAGCGTATGTCCTGGACGGTGCCGAATTTCGACGGCTCGTATCGCGGCTTCGTCGATATCGAGATTCGCGACGCCGACGGTCGCCGCCATTGGCTGCCGAACGCCTTGTTCTACGGCCGTCTGCACGTTGACCGCCGCATCGAAGTCGAACGCCCGTTCTCCCGTAACGAGCTGGATCAGCTGCTCGCCGAGCGCAATCCGCACGTGTTCATTCCCGACCCCATGAAGTTGCCGCCGGGGGCGCCGATGGCGTTGGCGACCGATGCCGAGCTGGGCCTTGTGTATGTGCTTGGTCGTGGCGTGCTCGCTCAGGGCGTGTCGCCGGAGACGGTCAGCGAGTTGGACGACTTCTATAACCTATTCGCGCCGGGCTGGATTTCGCTGGTGCATTACCAGCCCGATGCGCTCGGCAACGCCGCGCCGATGCACGGTTTAGGCTACTTCAACCTGCCGCAGGAGCTGGTGCCGCGCGCCCTGCACCTGGCCGATGAGCAGCTTTATGTGGCGGCCGAGGGTTATGAGTTACCGTACATCAACACCCCGTACGAAGCGCAGCGCCTGATTCTGGTCTACGACCGCGAGGACCGGCTGCCGGGCAGCGGCGATGCCGAGGCCGCCGAGGGCAAAGACCGCGACATCCTGTATGCGTTGTCCCTGAACTTTGAACAGGCTCCGCGTCATCTGGCAAGCGCCGATGCGTTGTTATTCGCCGCTAGTCCGAGCGACGGCGTGGCCGTGATCTCGCTGGCCGACCCGCGTCGGCCGACGGTGGTTCGGGTAATTCACGATGTCATTGCCGACGGCCGTCGCATTGCCTTACGCCCCTCGGGCTTGGCGGTGAACAACGGACGTTTGTACGTCAGCGCCGGCGAGCACACCTTCGTCTTCGATGCTAGCCGGCCGACCTTGCCGCAGCTTGGCGTGGTGCCGCGCCAGGCCGGTCAGACCAGCCGTCTGGTTGCCGTGCCTGGACAGCCGCGCTTGGCGCGGCCGGGTTCGCGTGATCCCAGTTTGTTCCTCTTTAATACCGAAAGGCCGGATCACGTACGCTTGCTCGGCCGGCACGATAACCGCGGCTTCGATGTGCCGGGCAGTGTGACCGGCTTTGCCGCCGCGCCCGCTACCACCGCCACCGGCCGTACCCGTTGCGGTGGCGACGGCCGTATGTATCTAGCGCTGCACGATATCAGTCGCGCCGACCAGCTCGGCTTGCTGGATGCGCTGCCGGTGGGCAGTTGCGGCGATCGGGATGGCCGTCGTTTCGGTGAGCTCGACTTTACCGCCGATGGAGTCCTGACCGGCTTGATCACCGCCTATGGCGACGCGCAAGACCGGACCATGGAGTTGTTGCTGCTCGACACTCTGATGCTGGATCTCGACCATTCGCTACCGGCGGACGGCGAACAGGGCTTCGGCACCGATCAGCCCTTGGTGTTGTACTTCAACCGGCCGCTGGATCTGCCGGCTGGCGAGGATGCGCACACCTACCTGGCGCGTTACCTAGCGTTGTTGTACGACGACGGCGACAGCGGGTTGGCACTGCCCTTCAGTGCCGGCATCGACGCCGATAATCCGCGCCGGGTGGTGATTACCCCGCAGGCGTCGCTACAGGCTAATGCCGCTCACCGCCTCGAACTCAAAGGCGTGCTGGGTAGCCGTCGCACCGCCGGCTTGTTCGATTACACAATCCGTTTCCAAACCGCTGCCGGCCCCGGCGCGCGGCCGCAGATCGCGCGCGTCGAGACCGGCGTGGTGCCGACCACCGGCGGCGAGGCGACGGTGGTGGTGCGGAACGCCAACGGTGCGGTGTTCCTGGTCGCCGGTGAAAACGCGCCGATCCAGAGTAGTGAAAGCCTCGGCGCTGACGAGACCCGCTTTACACTTGCCGTGCCGCCGGGCTTAGCGGGGCCGGCAGAGCTCGCCGTGATCAACGGCAACGGCGGCCGGGACCGCCGTCTGGGGGCGATCAACTACGTCGAGCCGTTGGAACTGGTGAGTATCGCGCCGGCGCAAGGCACCGTGAACGGCGGCACCGAGGTGACGCTGAAGGGCCGCGGCTTCCAGTCCGCCCAGGTCGAGGTGCGCTTCGACGATATCCCCGCCGATGCCGACCAGGTGCGCGTGCTGGACTCTGAAACCATCCGCCTGGTGACCCCGGCCGGCCGTATCGGTACGGTCGATGTCGAAGTGCGTTTGGAGAACGGTCAGTTCGCCGTCCTGCCGGGCGCCTTCGAGTACCAACAGCCGGTGCAGTCCAACATCGAGGCCGCCGGCGATCGCATCTACGATCTGGCGCTCGACCCGACCGGGACTTATCTGGTGGCCGCCGCCGGCACCAGCGGCGTGCGCATCTACAATATCGACGCTTCGACCTACACCACCGATGCGGAAAACCCGCTGAATCTGGACGATCTGCGGCGTCGTATCGACTTCAACCGCGATGGCAAGGACGACCGTATTCTGGCCGAAGTTCGGCTGCCGCAGGGGTATGCGGCGTTAGGGGTGGCGACCTACTTCGAGCGTTCCACCGACCGTGTGTTCGTCACCGGCGCCCGGCTCTCTAACGGCCAGCCGGTGGCGGGGAGCGCGCGCTTGTTCGTGATCGCCTTTGATTCGCGCGACCTCAACAACACCAGCATCGTTAACCAGTTGCCGCTGCCGGCCGATTTCGCGCGCGGCTTAGAGGTGGAAAACGGCCACGCGGTGATCGCGATGGCGCAAGGCGGCATCGGCATTGCCGATGTCTTCTTGCAGACCAAGTCCTACCTCAATAGCCAGCGGGTGTTGCCCAACGAGCATGCTGCGTTGGATCTCCAGCGCTTGCCGATGGCGGCCGGGGAGAACAGTTTCTATGCAGTGGTTGCCGGCGAGTTCAATGTCGGCGCCAATCGCCTGGAGAATGCGCTGGATCGGGATACCGGCGGCTTCTACATGCTGGAAGGCAGCCCGGAACATGGGCTCCAGGTGGTCGCCGAGCTGCCGGTGCCGGCCAGCCGCGTCGCCGTGGCGGGCGACTACGCGTACCTGGCAGCCGGCGACGCCGGTATGGTGGTGGTCGATATCGGCGACCGCGTGCGCCGGCGATTGTTTCTCGCGTCAACGAATTAGGTTTTGTGCACGATGTCTCGGTGAGCGGCTCAGTCGCCTACCTGGCGCTGGGCGAGCGCGGTGTGGCGACGGTCGATGTGACTAACCCGGCCGCGCCCTTGGTCACCGAAGGTATGGAAGCCTTCCCCGGCAACCGGCTGGAAGTGGTGTTGGCGAGCGACTACGCGGCCATTTCGGCAGGCCGGCGCGGCAGCGGCAATGTGGTGCAAGTGACGCCGGATGTGGTGCTCAAGGTGCATGGCATCCACCCCGCCAACGGCATACTCGATCGCGATGCCAATAACGAACTGGTGGTCTGGCTGCGCTTTAATAAAGCCATCGACAACTGGCCGGACAACCGCCATCGCTTCCGTTTGCTGGGCCCGGCCGGCGAGCCGCTGCCGGTCGAGGTGGCGATCAGCAATAACGACGCTCGGCTGACCCTGGTCGATGCCGGCGCTCTGCAAGCCGGCGACCGGCTCACTGCGGTGGCCGAAGCCGGCGTCGAGTCGGTCAATCTGCTCGATAACGGTGCGGTCACGCCGATGTACCGCTTGCGTCAGAGCCAGCAATTCCCGCTGCTGTATCGCGGCCGCCGGCCGGACAGCCTGCGGTTGGAAGCGGTGGTGCCGCGGCGCATACCGCTGGCCGCCGCCCACGAGATTACCGTTTCCGGTATCGGTATCCCCACCGATGCCGAGCGCGTCCGGGTCTACGTCGGTGCGCAAGCAGCCCGCATCGTCGACATCGAATCCAACGACGAGCGCGAACGCGCCGCGATTATTCGTGCCGAAGTGCCGGCGATTGCCAGCGCCGGTATTTACGATGTGGCGGTGGCCGTCGAGCGCTTCGGCGCCTGGGAAGAAGCCTTCCTGCGCGGCGCCTTGGCGGTCGATGCGCCCTTGCAGTTCGATGCCATCAGCCCGCAATGGGGCAGTGGCGCCGGCGGCGATACCGTCATCATCACCGGCCAGGGCTTCGAACCGGGCAACACGGTGATGGACGGCCTTAAGATCAAAATCGGCTCGGTGCCGGTGCGCAGCATTCGCGTGCTCTCCAGCGAGCAGATCGAAGTAGTCACCGGCGGTGGTACGCCGGGGCTGCACAACGTTTACGGCGAAGACCGCTACGGCACCCGGACGGTGCTATCCGGCGAGCAGGGCTTCGGTTACGGGCTGCGCCGCCTGGCCAGCCATCCGGCGCGCGATCTGTACCCGACCGATATCGTCATCGACCAGGCCACCGGGGTGGCGATCACCAACAGCGGTTTGTTCACCCGTCACTACGGTGGCATTGCTGTCGCCGGAGACGGCAACCTGAGCGGGCCGGTGTTCCAGGCCCACGGCCTGCTGTTCTCCGACCCCGTGTTGCTAAGCAGCTTCGACATTCAAAATGCCCGCCAACCGCTGCTGGTCGGCGGTGTCGGCGCTCTGCCTTCGGGCCCGAGCGGACGCAACGATCTAGCCGCTTACGCCGAGTACCTGCGGTTGAGCGGCAAAGCGTTCAACGCTGAGTTCGGCGAAGCGGCACTGAGCGATGAAGAGCGGCAACGCTACGAGGAGTTGCAGGCACAGCAGCCCTACCTGCCGATCGGCGCGGACTCGCTACGCATCCACAGTGTGATCGAGCGCGAGGAAGGCGTTGAGCGCAAGCGCTTGTACCTAGCCGCCGGTACTGCCGGTGCGGTGCGCTTCAATCTCGACGAGCAAAACGGCCTGCAGTTGCTGTCTCAAACTTTGCACGACGGTGGCAATATGACTGTCACCGATGTCCTTAAGTGGGGTAACAGCTTATTCGCTCTCCAGGCCGAGCTCGGCACCTTGGAGGGCGACGGGCCGCAGGAACCCTGCGATTTCGGACAGACCCGCAATAACGCCCGAGGGTGGCTGCAGCGGTGAACTACGCCGATCCGTACGACCCGGTGTACATCGGCGAGGATAGCGCGCCGATAGGAGCCAATACCTTGGTCACCGACGGCCGCTGGTTGTTCAGCGGCGGCACCCGGGCGTCGAGCGTGTGGGTGCCGGCTCCGCCGATCTGCGGCGGGCTATCTGCCGGCCTCGCCGGTGATCGGGACAGCTCGACCATCTCGGCGCAACATCTGTTCGACCCGGCCTTGACCCGGAGCTATAGGGTTGCGGGCAACGTGCATGACTTGGCGGTCTACGGCGATTATCTGCTCGCCGCGGTGGGCGACCAGGGTTTGGTCATCCTGCACCGCGACCGGCCGGAGCAAACCACGCGGCTTGAGCTGGGCAACACGCTGCAAGGCGTGGCCGGGCGCGGTAATCGCTTGCACCTGTTCGGCAATGTACTGCTGGTTGCCGGGGGCACCGGGGTGGTGGCGGTCGATATTCACGAACCGTTAGCGCCGCAGGTGATCTCGGCGGGCAACCAGGAAGCGGTCGCCGCGCTCGACATTTACCGCGAGCGCATCGTCGCCGTCGCCCCCGATCAAGCCATGACGGTGTTCGAGCTGCCCGGCGCGGTGGTGCTTGAGGCTTCCCTACCGGAAGGCGCCTTGATCGCCTCCGACGAAGGGCTTGAGCTGCAATTCAACGAGCCGATTACCGAGGTTTCGCTGGCGGCGGTCAGTGTACAGCGCGTGGGCGGTGAGGCCGTGCCGGTGACCGTGACGCCGTTGGGCGATGGCGAGGATGCCTACTCCCGCTATCGGTTCGAGTTCCCGCGCGAGCCGGGCGCGACCTATCAATTGCGGATCGACGAGGCCCGTAACCAACGCGGCGGGGCGCTGTGGCGGCCGTTTGTGACGCATCTGACGGCGGCGCCGGCGAACGCCCAGCGGCCAGTCATCGAGTGGGTGGAAAACGGCCTGGCACGGCGTGGCGACTATGCGGATATCGAAATCCACGGCGCCGGCTTCCGCAATAGCGCGGAACTGCAAGCCTACATCGGCCCCTATGCCCTGGACCCTGTGTGGGTCGACGAGAATACCTTGCGCTTGCCGGCCGGTAGCTTGGAGATGCTGCCGCTGCAACTGGGCGAGCATCACCTGCGGGTGGTCGATGGCGGGCTGACCGCAGCGCTGCCGGGTGCCATCGTGTTGGTCGAAGCGGCCGATCTGGTCGACTTCGAGCAGTCGACCGATACCGCTGGCACCCAAGGCGGTGCCGTGGTGGCGATCCGTAGCAACACCCCGGCCATTCTGCCGGGCACTAAGATCGTGCTGCGCTCGCCCAGCGGCGAGGAGATTCGCACCGAAGAAGTGGCGGCGGGCACCTACATCTCCGATCTTAAAGACAATGTGGTCAGCCTCGACGAGTTCCGCTTCCGCGCGCCGGGTGTGACCGCGCCCGAACTGTACCGGCTGTATCTGGTGCACGGCAGCGACGAGCTGTACGTCGGCAACCTGTCGTACACGATGAGCGAAGGCCGTTCGATCGACCTGCCGAATTACCCGCCGATGGTGGTCGGTGCCGCCGAAAGCCGCGGCGATATCCTCTTCGTCGGCGTTAAGGACGGTCCGGAGCCGAGTGCCGAGAACCGCTTCCTGATGCCCAGCGGTTTGGAGATCTACGACATTGCCGTCTGGGGTCGGCCGGTGCGGCTAGCGCAGATGCGCACCGAGCAGCCGGTGACCGGCCTGGTCAGCCAGGGCGGCGCCTTGTATCTGGCTAGCGGTAGCGACGGCTTGTTGGTCGTCGACGTGCACGATCTGAGCCGCCCGCTGCTGGTTCATAAACTGCCGGTGCCCGGTAATATCGCCAGCGACCTCGACCTGCATCGCGGGCGTGGCATCCTGGCCTTGGCGGCGCACAACGACTTGGGCACCGGTTTTGTCCGCTTCTTCGCTGTGAGCGACCCGGCGCTGGATCCGCCCGCCGGTTACAGCACCTTGGCCTTCGCCGAGGATGAACTGCGCGGTCGGCCGCTGGATGTGGCTTGGCGTGGCGATGCGCTTTATGTGCTGTTCGCCCAGGACGGCGCGCTCAAGCTGGCTATTTTCGAAGATTTGGGCGGCGAGCAGCGTTACCGCGTGCAAACGGTCGCGCGCGGCGCGGTGAGTAAGCTCGACAGTGTGTCCATGTTGGTGCAGCACGGCCAGGTGGTGGTGACCAGCGGCGATCAATACCTAGTCCTCCACCGCGATGCCGACGGCCACTACGATACCGCTTACTGGCAAAGCCTGGGCTCGGCGTCCAATGCCTTGTTTGCTAACGTCGGCGGGGTGTTCGTCGGTGGCGGGCGCGGCGCTACCGTGATGCCGACTCCGCGTTTGGCGGTCACCTCGATCGAGCCGCCGTCGGGCAGCGAACTTGCCTCCAGCGATCGGATTCGGGTCCAGCTCAGCCAGTTGTTCAATACCGAGGCCGAGGCCTTGGCGGCCGCCCTGACCTTGAGGCAGGCCGACGGCAGCGCGTTGCCGAGCGATGCCTATACTCTAGAGGGTATCAATACCTTGGCAGGCGGTTACATCGATATCCGCTTCACCGAGGCTTTGACGTATGAGGGCGGGCTGACGCTGCAGGTCGGCACCGAGCTGCGTGCGCTCAACGGCGAGCCGCTCACTGTGGCGGTCAGCGCCGACTACACCCTAATCGACGGTCAGCGGCCGCGTATCGAAGGCGTGGCGCGGATCCGCGACGGCGAGCCGGGGCTGCATTATTTCCATGCCGACGGCAATGAACAGGCCGTGGTGTTCGGCGCAGGTTTCGGCAGCGATCCGGACAGCTTACGGTTATGGGTGGGCGATGAGGCGATTCCGGCGGCGGCGATCAGCGGCGTTGCCGACGACGCCATTTACTTCGACCTGCCGCGTCTGCGCCTGCCGACCGCCAGCGCAAGTTTGAGTCTCACCGTCGAGCGCGGCGGCATCGCGGCCGTGAGCCCGGGCGCCTTGGTTGTGCTGCCGCGCGTCTCCATCGAGGATATCGATCCGGCCTCCGGCCCGCCGCAGGGCGGCAACTTCGTCGATATCCGCGGCCGCGGCTTCAGCCACGCGACGACGGTCCATTTCGGCAGCGCTCAGGTCGGCGATCTGCGCCTGCTGAGCAGCAACCACCTGCGCGTGCGGGTGCCGGCCGGCGACTTCGGCTATACCGATGTCATTGCCGGCAGCGAGTTGTTCCCGGACGAGCAGGATGTTTACCGCGACGGCTACTTCTACGCGGGCCGCGAAACCGGCTCGGTGGATCTATCCGCTGGCGACCACCGCTCCAGCCCGGTTACCGCCATCGCACTGGGCGATCAAATCGTCTACGCCGTCACCGGCGGCGGCTACGAACTCGTCGATCGCACTGGCAAGGTGGTGGGTTACCCGACCACCAGCCGAGCGCAATTAGTAGTGGCCGATATTTCCGACCCGGTGCGGCCGGATGTCGTCTACCGCCAGTTCGCCGACCTGGAGCAGCCGTATCATCTGGATGAGACGCTGCCGCCGGACGGCTTCCGCGATATCGTCCTGGACGAGCGGGATCTCTACCTGTTGGGCGGCGATCGGCTCTATCACTTCGATATTACCCTGGCGGCCGAGCCGTTACTGCTGAGCGTCGAGCAACTGCCGGCGCTGGGTAACCGGCTGGCGGTGGCGGACGGGCTGATTTACGTCAGCGGCGACGACGGCCTGGCTGTCTATCGCCGCGACGTCGAACGGCGGCTGCAGCAAATAGTCCGGATTGACCGCGAGCGCCTCGGCGGTACGCCGGGGGCGCTGCAAGTCAGCGGCCGTCACCTCACCGTGGCGCTGACCGACGCCCAGGAAATCCTGCGGCTCGACCTCACCGGCGGCGATTTCGCGGTGGCCGAGCGCTTTGCCAGCGTCGACCGCGCCGGCTATGCGTTCGCCGCCGAAGATATCCTGGTGCGGGGCGATCGCGTGCTGGCCAGCAGCGGCCGCAGCGCTAAAGTGGTGCTCTACGCGCTGCAACCGAACGAGCGCACTGCGGCAGTCGCTGAACTGCCGCTGGCGTATCTGCTGCGCAACGGCGATATCTTCGCCGGTCGCTTGCAGCTCGCAGGCCAGACATTGTACGTGGCGGCCGGCGAAGGCGACGTGCAGTTGTTCGACATCTCGCCCTGGCTGGACGGTCAGTATCAGCGCGCCGTCCAGTTGCAGCACTACTTCTCGGTGACCGGCGCGGTCAACGCGCTCGCCTTCGGCGGCGACGCCATCTACGCCGGCACCGCCTACATCTATGTCGACGGACAACCAACCGGCAACCCGATCGCATCGGCTGTCGCGGCCGGCAGCCTGGGCGGCGGGTTGAACACCATCGTCAACGATCAGTTGGTGATTGTCGATCAGACACCGCAACCGATGGCCACACATCCGATTGATCAAGCGGTGGCGGTGCAGTTCAACCGCATCCTCGACCCCGAGCAATTGCGCGATGTCGCCGACCGCCTGTTGGAAGTCAGCCTGTCCGGCGCGCCGATACCGGGCTACGTCTCCTCGCAGGTGAATAACACGGGCACGCGTCTGTACTTCCGCCCGGCGAGCGATTTCCAAGACGGTCGTCGCTATCGGGTCCGGGTCAGTCAAGCGGTGCGCGATCTGCACGGTAACACCCTGCCGGCGGAATACAGCTTCCGCTTCGATGCCGCTGCCGACGCGCAGCCGGCCATTGAGCGGCTGGAGCCGGTGCACGGTTCTTGGCGCGGTGGCGACGAGATCCGCTTGCTGGGCACCGGTTTTACCGGCGGCACCGAAATTGTGCTCGGCGGTCAGGCGGTGGACCCGGCCGCTATCGTCTCGCTGACGGCGGACGAGGTCCGCTTCCGCTTGCCGCGGCTGGACAGCCGGCCGACGGATAACCGCTTGGTCGGCCTTGAAGTGCGTAACGGCGCGATGAGCGATTTCCGCGCCGGCGCCTTCACCTACGTCGCCGAGCCCAGCATCGAGCAAATCGGCACCTTCGAGCCGCTCGCCGACGGTTTTAACCCCTATCAACATCGTTTGCTGTACCAAAGCGACCAGCGCGTCGCCATCGTCGGCGAAGGTCTGGGGCCGATGACGCGGATTACCGCCAATGGCCTGCCAGTGCGTGACGTGCGCCTGGAAGGCGCCGATATGCTCAGCTTCCTGCTGCCGGAGAACCTGCTGGGGCCGGTGAGCCTGGAGGTCGGCAATATGCACAACGGGCTGGACGCGATCAGCAACGACTCCTTGAGCGTCGGCCTCGGGCCCGTCTCGCAGCTTCGAGGAGTACGCGCCAGTGACCGCGCCGGTGACTTGTTACTGGTTGCCGGGAGCACGCCTGAGCTGTACACGACCCGCGACGGCGCTGCGCCGGTGTTCCTCTCCGTGCTGGAGTGGGACGGCGCCGGAGTGGCCGCTTTGGCGCTGAGCCAGGACTACGCCCTGATGGCGACCACGGCCGCCGAGTTGTTGGTCTACGACTTGAGCAATGTCTACGCGCCCAAGCGGCTGCACCGCTTCAGCAACCCAAGCGGCAAGGCCTTCCAACGCCTGGCGCTGAGCGGCAGCGCTATCGTGGCCGATGACGGCGAGCAAATCCTGCTGGGTCGGATCGGCGGCGAGGAATGGCAAGTGCTGACCGACTCGGTGATCGACTTCGGCGTGCAGGAGCAGATGTTGTATCTGCTCACCGACTTTACGCTAGAGGTCCGCCACCTCCACACGCCGGAAACGATCGTCGCCGAGCTGTATCACTCAGTGATTAACCCGCAGGCCTTACAGCTCTCGCCGCAGCGTCTGCTGCTGCACGGTGCCAGCAACCTACAGCTTTACGACACCGGTCGCGTGCCGCACGGCGGCGAGTTGCGAGCACTGGGCGTGCGTAGCATCGGCGGCATGACTAGTGCGGTGTTGAACGGTGAACTGCTTGCCGTGCATCGTAGCGACCGGAGTTTGATGCTATACGACGTCCGCCCGGCGCTTGAGCTAGGCGAAGACCTGCGGCTGGCGACGGTAGCCGAGGTGTTCATCGACGATACGGCGCCGGAGCGGCTGCGCTTCCAGCGCAACTTGCTGGAATGGGGCGCCGCACAGCAGTATCACAATGTGCGCGTACCGGTGGCCAACGTCTTAGGACCGGTGCCGGGGGTGCGGATCGGTGCGGACGACGAGCAGGTTGCTTTGGCCGTTACCGGCGCTCCTGCCGCTTGGTCGCAGGTTCTGTTGGATGTCATCCGTGAAGAGGATGACTACCGCATGACCGGTGAGTCCCGCCTGCTGGGCGAACAGTTGCAATTGCTACTCGGTGCCGACCGCTATACTGCGCAGAGCGGCTACCGGGTGGCCTTGTTCAATCCGCCGGCCGACGTGGTCCAGGGCGTCGAGATCGACTATGCCATGCCCTGGTACCTGCAAGCGGCCGACGTGTTCGGGCTGGAGCCGCTGGCGCTGAGCGGCCTGCGTCCCGGCACGACAATCAGCAATCGGCTCACCGAATTCACCGTCTACGGCAGCGGTTTACACCAGGCCGAGCAGCTGAGGTTGGGTGGCTTGCAACTTGAGCCGGCGCAGTGGACGGTCAATGACGCAGGCAGCGAGCTGCGCTTTAGCGCCGCCGTGCCGGAGGCTGGGCTGCATGCCTTGCGCGTGACTCAGGCCGGGCAAACCGAGGTGTTGCCGGCGGCGGTATTCGTCGGCCAAGCCCTGGAACTCCACACGGTAAGCACCGACCATGCCGAAGCGGCGGATCGGGTCAGCGAGGCCGGTGGTACGCAGGTAAGCGTCACCGGGCTGGGCTTTGAAGGCGAGCTGTCCGTGCACTGGCTTGAGCATGGTGCCGGCTTCGTGCCTAGCGACAATAACCGCGTCAGCTTCCGGAAAACCGCCGAAGGGCTGGTGTTCAGCGCACCGGCGGTCGAGCACGGTGTGCAGTATCAGGTCGTGGTGCGCAAGCCGGCCACTGGCGAAGAGGTGACTGCCGCCGAGCTGCTCACCGGCATTGACGACGTGCCGCCGCGCTTGATTACGACGCAGCGGCTTGGCTACGTGGAGCCGTTGCGCCTGACCTTCGATGAACCGATGATGGCGGATCATCTCCAGGTGATTGCCGTGGTGCAGGATTACTCCGGCGCCGAACCGCTCGATGTGAGCGACCGCTTCGAGCTGCGGGTAACGGGTAATATCGTCGAAGCACGGCTGCGCAGCGGTGCCCTGGAACACAACCGGATTTACCAGCTCGTCATCGACGGCCTAGCGGACCGCCAGGGCAACCTGCCGGTACAACGCGCCGATCTCAACAACGGGCGTTATGAGCATGAGTTCGTCAGCCAAGACGTGCTGCCACCGCGTGAGCTGGCGCTGAGTCTCGACGGCAACCCGCTGACCGCCGCGACCCAGTTGACCCGCGGCCGCAGCTATACCTTCCAGCCAAGCGCGGAAGACAATCGTGACCCGGCCGAGGCGCTTCGCTTCTCGGCGCGGGTGTCCACTAACGGCGGTATAAGCTTCGGCCCTTATCAGTCGCTCAACCAAGGGTTGGTCTATCACGCGCAGGAAAGCGACGGCCAGTTCGCCGTCATCCTGCGCGCCGAGGATCGTGCCGGCAACTACGCCGAGCAGCGCTTCGACGCCGCCGTGGTCGACCCCGAGATCCATGTTTCGCCGGTGTATACCGCCCCCGAGCTGGTCGAGGAAATGAGTCGCGCCGATATTCGCTTCGATATCAGCGGCGACGGCGATCTAATCACTCGCGCCGAGCTGCGCGTGTTCGATACCTGGTATCCGTTGGCGGTGGACTTCGACCCGAATACCCGCACGGCGACGACCAGCCTGTCCTACTTGCATCCCAAACTGGCGGATATCGAGCCGTCCGATCAGGTGCCGGTGCGCCTGCATCTGGAATACGGTTTCGCCGGCACGCGCCAGGTCGACGACAGTTACACACTACATCTCGATGTGACGCCGCCGACCTTGCAGATCGTAACCCCGGGAGACGGCGATCGCGTGCTGCTCGACGAGCCGCTCGACGTGATCTTCCAGGCCTTCGACCGTTACGGCATCGACCGCATCGAAGTGGCGGTGAACGGCGGTGGTTGGGAAGCGACCGCACGGCCGGACCGCTTTACCTATACGCCGACCTCGACCGATCCGCTGACTATCGCCGCCCGTGCCTGGGACCCGAACGAGAACGTCAGCGACGTTAAGACCATTACCGTGCAGCCGTACGACGCCAGCCTCGGCGAGCCGGCGGTGGACATCCTCGCGCCGGCCAACGGGGCCGAGTTCTACGAAGGCGAGGCGGTCGAGTTCGAGCTGATGATGCGCAACGTGCCGCAGGCCGAACTGTACTTCGACGTCGGCGGCGTGGAGAGCGAGGAGCCGGTGACCACGCTGACCCGCTCGCTGGAGGAAACCACGCGCTTTGCCCATAGCGAGCGCTTGCCGATCATCAACGACAGTGCCGTTGTGGTGGTGCGCTTGGAAGTCGACGGCCTGCGCGCGCGCCGCTTCCTCAACGTGCTGCGCAACGACGGCATCGACGCCGAGCCGACGCTCAAGCTGCTGCCGGCAACAAGCGTGCTGGGCGGTACCGAGCTGTGGGTGCAGGCCGCGCGCCCGGAAAGCATGCCGACGTTTGCCGACAGTTCGGCCGTGTTGGTACGCGATCCGGCCACCGGCATGCCGGTAGCGAGTATCCCGATGGATGGTGTCGCCCGTGGCGTGGCGTTGTCCGTCGACGGTGCGGCGGTCGCGGTGGAAGCGCTGCTGCGCGACCGCTCCGATAACGAGCTGGCGATCAACGAAACCCTAACCAAACTGCCTTACCTCGGCGCGACGACGAGTATCGTCGCCAGCCTGCCACGCACCGACGGCCGCTTAGAGCAGTTCGCCGTGGCGCCGGGTGTGGCCGCCGGCGAGGGCCTAGTGTGGGCAGTCGGCGGCCTCGACGGCGGCTATCAGCTACGCGATATCGACGGTGTGCTGCATCAGGCGCCGGCTGCGCGCCTGCATCAATTGCACTACACCGGCAGCGGTCTGCTGGCGGAAGAAGAGCTGGGCGGCGAACGGGCTCTGTTGTTCTGGCCGTTGATCGACGGCGCCTGGGCCGACCCTGTGCGGCAGCCGCTACTCGGCGAGTTGGTGGGCGCCAGCGGCGACACCTTCTTTGTCCAACACGGGCGTTTGTTTACGCCGTATCAATTCCAGCACGGCGAGTTCATCGCCGGTATCGGTCAGCTGCTGACGAGGCGCCGCGCGCCGCCCAAGTCGACGCCCAGTATCTGTATGTGCTGAGCGAGTCGGGGCTGTATCGTTTCTATAGCGAACACGGCGGTTTGGTACGGCAAGCCCTCGTTGCGCTACCGGGGCAGGATGGTTTCCATATTGCCGGCGAGCGGTTGCTAAGCTGGGCCGGCGAAACCCTGCGCTTTGCCCGGCTCGATACCGAAGGGCACCTGGCCGAGACGGCGACGGTGGCCGCCGGTGGCCCGGTATACCAGGCGCGTGCCGACGGTGAACTCGTGTGGTTGCAGGTGGATGGCCCCTACGCCGACAACACCTGGCAGGTTTATCGCGACGCGGAGCTGGTTGGATTGTGGCGCAATGGTGCCAGCGAGTTGCAGTTCGCCGGCGATGCCTTGTACGAACGGGTGGTAAGCGCCGAGCGCACAGAGCTGCGCCGTCGCCAGCTGCGAGCAAGCGCCGAGGACACTCCGTTCGAGCCGCAGCTGACCGAGCTGGCGCAGGGCGTACTGATCAGCGGCGTGGCCGACAGCGCCAGCTTGGGTGGTAGCGAGGTGCAATTCACCGACGCCGCCGGCCGTGTTCTGCCCGCCGCCCCGCATTGGGATGGCGAACGGCAGTGGTTCTTGCCGCGTGCGGCGCTTACCGGCGGCGAGCTTCGCGTGCTGCGCCGCGACCGCGCCGGCCAGCAAGTCGAAATCAGCCTCAGCTATCTCAGCAGCGGCTACACCGCGATCGACACGGTGAGGCCGGATACCGGCACCACGCTGACCGCCGGTGCCGTGGTGCCGGTGCAGGTCAGCCTGGATGAGGCGGCCCGCATTCGGCGGTTGGAACTCGGCCAGGGCACGTTGGCGCGGCCGTTTAGCGCCAGCGTCGACGGCGGTGCCGCGCAGTGGCTGGCGTTGGACGAGGCGGTCGGTTCGCAGGCCTTCGAGCTGCGCGTCAACGGCAGCGTCGAGCGCAGCATCGATTTGAGTCTGGCGGCTAACGACCCCGAGCGGGATGAGGTTCTGTTGCTGCAGCCGCAGCACAACCGCGGCTTTATCGCCGGCGAGGCGATTACGGTGGAATACCGGGCCAGCGAGCGCGGCGAGCCGTTCCGCCATGCCGAGATCAGTCTGTACGACTTCAACCGCAATCTGCTGGGTCGCGTCTACAGCGCCCGCGCCGCCGGCCAGCTCGCCCTGCGTGCCCCGGCGGTAAGCGAGCAGGACAATCTGTTCGTGCGCGTGCGTGCCTACTACGGCGAGCAGTATCGCTATAGCGAATCCGAAGTCGGCATCCGTGTGTTCCCCGAACTACAGCAGCCGAGCTTTACCCTGGAAGGTGTGCAGCCGCAGGTATTGGTCGGCTCTTATCAGCACCTGCGCATCAGTGGCGAGTTGGCTGCCGATGCCGTGGCAAGCTTGGTGGTGCGCGCCGAGGACGGTAGCACCTTGTTCGCCGGCGAGCGCGAGTTGGAGTTCACCGTCCCCGAGGCGGTCGACTCGCTCCGTGTCGTGGCCAGCGTGGCCGACCCGTACGGCAACCGCAGCGAAATCAAGCGCGACATCCGAGTGGTGGATACGCTGGGCGTGCAGCGCCTGGGCCAAACCCGCAGTTTCGATTTGGCCCTGCCCGATGTGGGGGATGCCGTTTTCATCAGCGGCCGCCAACTGCGCGATCTGGACGGCGCCCTGCTCGCCACCTTGGAAGCGCCGGTAACCGCCGTCGCCCCGCTCGGCGAGCGTTTATTAGTGGCACAGCAAGGTATCGGGTTAGTCGTGCTGGACCCGACCGATGATTACCGTGTGTTATCGACGCAGCCATTGAGCCAGCCGGTGACGGCCTTGGCGGCGGTGGATGAGCGGGTGCTGGCAGTAATAGGCCGCGAGCTCACGGGTTTCGAGGTTGCCGGCAACGCCCTGGAGCCGGTCGCGAATCTGAGCCTGTCCGGGCCGGTACTCGATATTCAGGCAGCCGATGGCGGCTTTGTCGTCCTGAGCCGCTTGCAGGTCGCGCGGCTGGCGGCGGACTTCAGTATCCGCCACACCCGCTCCGGCGAGTTCAGCGCCATGGCGAGCCACGGCGACCTGCTCTACGTCGCGTCACCCCAGGGCCGCCTGCATGTGCTGACGCCGGACTTCAACGAACAGCGCTTCGAGTTAGGCGTAGCGGCCGATCGCCTGCTGCGGTTGCAGGGGCAATTGCTGGCGCTGTCGGCTCGTGAACAGAGCGTGCAGATCATCGACGTGGCCAGCGGCCGACAGCCGCTGTTGGTCGGTACCTATCCGCTGATACTCGGCGAGCGTGTGGACGGTGCGGTGCTGATTGGCGGCCGCGTGTGGATCGGCGGTGCCACCGGAACCGTGCTGGGTCTAGACTTCGCCGCCGGTGAGAGCCGGGCGCTGTTTGAGCCGGAGCGCCAGCGCGGCTTGATCCGCGACGTCGCCGTCGCCCACGGTGCAGTGACTCTCGGCGCCGATCACTATGGCGCCATTCGCCTAGATCGCGATGCCGCCGGCGGCTGGCAGTCGCGGGTCTATCCGGCGGCGTATACCGAAGCCAGTCAGGGTGTGGCGGCCGCACTCGACACGCGGTATTTGGTGCAGCCGGGCCATGCACGGGTCATCGGCCTGGATCGGGTCGAGCGGGCATTCGAGGTGTTCGGTGGCGGTGCTTATCGTCATATCGCCCTCACCCAGGATTACGTGGTCGCCAGCCGCGGTTCCACCTTGTACTTCGCCGACCGGCACGAGCCGTCGCGGCGCGATAGCCTGGAGCTGGAGACTGGCGATGCCATCGAGTCGCTGGTGGCGGTGCAGGAACGTGTCTTCGTCGGTACTGTGAACGGCCGTGTGCATAGCGTACGGCCGGGCGGGCTGCCCTTGGTCGATGCCGTGGTCGAGGTGAACAACCTCTTGAACGCAGCAAGCCCGATTCGCTTGCTAGCGAGCGATGGCGATCACTTGTTCTACGCGCTGGATAATGTCGTCTACCGGCTGCGGTTGGTGGATATGACCGACTCGGTGATGCGTTTCGACGGCCCGATCACGGCGCTGCATTATGCTCAAGGCCGTCTGTGGATAGCGACCGGCGAGCAGGTGCAGGCGCTCGACCCGATTCAATGGCGGCTGCTCGACTACACGATCGATTTTGACGCCAGCGTGACTGCGTTGGCCGCCGAAGACGGTTGGCTAGTGGGCGGTAAGGGTGGTTTTGGCTTTGAGTTGCGGGAGCTGCCGGCTGCCTGGCTAAGCGCCAACCCGGCGCTGGCCGCACCGGCACCCAATACTGTGTTCAGCCAGGGCGAGCATATTCGCTTCGCGCTGGAGGACAGCCGCGGCGTCAACGCAGTGCGTTACTACCTCGACGGCGAGCTGGTGGCGCGCAGCAGTCAGGCGCCGTTTAGCGCCCGGGTACCGGTGCTCGCCTCGCTACGCAACGGCTTCCCGTTCGAGCTGCACAGCGAGATCGAAACGGTAACCGGCGAAGTGCTGAGATCCGCCCCGCGGCGCGTATTACTGCAAGGCGAGGAGCTGCCGGCCAATCCGTTCAGCGTCAGCGTCGAGTTGGAGAACTTCTACTTACCGCGGCCATTGCGGATGCAGGCCCACGTGCATAACAGCACGCAGCCGGTGCAGCAGGTCGAGTTCTACGCCAGCGCGAGCCCCAATGGGCCGTTTGAGATTCTCGGTCGTCACTACGGCCCCGAGTACATCATCGAGCGCAACTTCGATCTTAGCCACAGCGGGCACTACATCAGGGTGCGCGCGGTGGATATCTACGGCAATTACGTTGAATCCTCCGCGCAGAGCTTCCCGCGCCTGTTGGACCCGTTCCCGCCCAACGCAACGATTAGCGTCGACGGGCCGATGATCGACGGCCGCCTGGCCGCGGGCCATCCGTTTACCGTCAATGTCGAGCTGGACGACTCGCAAAGCGGCATCGACTACGCTTTGTTGAGCCGCGATGGCTTGATTGTCGCCGCCGCCTTCGACGCCGGCGTGTTCAGCTACCAAGAAGCCCCGGCGCAGGCCGGTGCGACGCTGAATTACTCGGTGATTGTGGTCGATAATGCGGGTAACGAGCGGCAAGTGGCGGCGAGCTTCGCTATTGTCGAAGATAACCCGCCGAGTCTCGATGCCATCGAGGCGCCGGAGCAGGTGCGCGAGCAAAGCCGCTTCCCGGTGCGGATTAGCGCAAGCGATGCAGTCGCCTTGCGCGAAGTGCGTGTGCACTGGCACGGCGAGACCTTCCGCCGCAGCTACGACAATGCGCCGCGTACCGTGACCGCAAGCTTTGACATATTGGATTCGCGCGCTTTGCGCCTGGATACTGCGCATACCCAGACCCTGCTGGTCGAGGTCGAGGACAGCCGCGGCCAGGTGGTGAGCGATACGGTTGAAATTACCGTGGTGCCGGACAGCCCGCCGGATGCTTCGCAGTTGGTGGTCGACGTGCCGGGTAGTGCGTTCTTCAATAGTCTGCTTCGCGTCAGCGTCGGCAATCTGTGGGCGGTGGACGATGGCGCGCGGCTGGAGCTGGCGGCTATCGACCACAGCAGCCCAACGCCGCAGATTGCTTATCGACGCAGCCTGACGCAGGACAGCGTGAACTTCTCCTTATCCACCCCGCGCGATGGTCGTCATGGCGATGAGATGCGCTTTAGTCTGCGGGTAACCGACGAGCTGGGTCAGGTTGACGAGACCGAGCCGTTCAGCATCGTGCTGACGCAGCGGCCTAACGCCATCGAGTTCTACCGTGGCGGCGATGCCGATCTCAACCGCAGTTTCGCCACCGTCGGCGAGCCGTTGCCGTTGCAGGTTCGGGTGCTCGATTCCGCCGGTCGCTACGTGCCGGCTCAGAGCGTGCGCTGGGTGCTGCAGCGCCTCGACGGCAGTCTCGACGACGTCGAGCTGGGCGTGAGCGAGACGAACGCCGCCGGTTTGGCGAGCTTGGATATGGATACCGTGCGCACCAGCGGGCAGTACCGCGTGCGGGCCGAAGTGATCCCGTACGGCAGTACGGTGAACACCGCCCATCCGCTGCAAATCCTGCCGGGGCCGGCCAGTGGCGTGTTGGTGAGCCATATTCCCCCGCTGGAAGCCGGCCAGGCCTTTGGCTTTGCGCTGGAAGCGGTCGATGAGGCGGGCAATGCCGCCACTGGTGTGGGTGAGGTCAAAGTGCTGGCTGAGGTGGTGGCGCCGTCCTTCCACTTCGGCTTCGCTGACCATGTAAGGACTGAGCCGCTAGTGGGCGATGAAGGTCATGCCGGCGAGCGGGCAGTGATCACTTTGCGTCAAGGTCGCGCCGAGGTGAGCGCCACGGCGAGTCGAATGGTAGGCGACTACAGCATGCAGTTGCAGGCAGTGGGTGGCGACAGCTTCGAGTTCCGCTACGATCACGACGGTAACCCCAATACCCTGCCGGAAACCGTCGACGCCGTGCCGTTGCGCGTGCTGGCGCGGGCGCCGTCCCAGTTGCTGTTCGAACTGGCCGAGATCGACTCGCAGGAGCCGCTTGGTCGCCCCGATGTGCTGGAAGCCGGCGATACAGCACACATGCAGCTCAGTTTGGTCGACGATTTCGGTAACCGAGTCAGCACCTTGCGTAACGCCGACAACAGTCGACGCGATGCCGATTTCAGCGCCGCTCTGCGGGTGACGGGATCGGCGCAGCTGAACGGGCTCGGCAACGAAGCGACGGTCGACCTGGTGCGTGGCCGGGCGAGCTTCCCAGTCAGCAATGAGGCGGTGGAAGAGGTGCTGCTGAGCGTGGAGCAATTGCAGCCGGAACTGGCCGACTTGCCGCTGAATGCCGAATACCGTCTCGACTTCGCCAAGCGACCGCCGGCGATTGGTGCGGCGGCCTTTAGCCAGCCGCACGACAGCACCGAACCGACTTTGCTGTTCACTTATACCGAGCCGGTGATCGCCGAGCGTAACGGCCAACCGGTGCGTTTGTACCTCGATGACGCGCCGGTTTACGGTCATGCTCGCGTCGACGAAACGACGGTCGAGTTCGTCTTCCAAGGTTTCGAGTTGAACCGCTGCTATCGCTATAGCACCGCCGACTCGAACCTGATCGGCCTAGCCGAAGAGGACGCCGTGCTCGTACAGGAAGGTGAGATTTGCGGCCCGCAGGTCGCCCTGCCGCAGCAAGGCAACGGTTATGCGCTGGAGCAAACCAGCCTGACGCTTGCGCTAGAATTCGGCGACGGCATCGACCGCAGCGCGATTAGCAACGGCCGGGTGCTGATCGACGAGGTCGAGCACCCGTTCGACTGGAGCGAGGGCGAAATCACCCTGCCGCGCCATACCGACACGGGCGTGGACGATGGCACGCCGGTTCGCATCGAGCTGAGCGGTTTGTACCAAGGCGAGCCGCTGCGAGTGGCGAATACCCTCTCCATACGTATTCTGCAGCGCGACGGCGACTACGACGGCGACGGCCTGCCGAACTGGCTGGAATACGAAATGGGCTACGATCCGACGTTGGCCGATACCAGCGGCAACGGCATCAATGACGGCGACGAAGACTACTCCGGCAACGGGTTGACCAACCTGCAAGAGCTGCACTACGGCACCAATCCGCTGCTATGGGATACCAGCGGTAACGGTATCAGCGATTACGACGAGATCTACGTCTACGGCACCGATCCGCTCAAGCTCGACACCGACGGCGACGGCCTGCCGGACGATCTGGAGATTTATCTAGGCTCCGATCCGACTGACCCGAACAGCATCGCCGACATCAGCGACTATGTGGTCGGCCTGACGGTCACGCCGACGGAGTCCCGCGTGTTCCTCAGCAACAACACCGGACCGATCCAACTCAGCGTTGAGGCTCAAGTTCGCGCGAACGATAAGGACTACGTTATCGATGTGACCGAAGATCGCTTCGGCGCCGAATTTGCCGTGTCCGAGCCAGCCGTCGCTCAGTACCAAGCGGATGGCTCCTTCATTGTGGTGGGCCACGGCGAGGCGGAACTCCTGGTTTCCTTGGGCCAACATACTGCGGTTAGCGTGCTACATGTCGATGAAGGTACGGATGCAGGCGTCCGCCTTATGCCGCTTGACCCGCCGCAGGTGTTATACCGCAACGCGGATCATGCTCGCCTATGGCTGGAGATCTCCGGCAGCGAACCCACCGAAGTCGAGTGCGCTTGGCTGGACGGTAAGGAGTTACAACTGGCTTGGCGTGCCGAGTGCTACTTCCAGTATTTCTATGAAGGTAGCGTAGGAAGTGTGCCGCAAGCTCTGCAACTTGTGCTCCCGGATGGCGTGCCCAATGACGCTGATGGCACCTTGACGGTATCCACTTATGGGTTGCTTGATGGGGTCACGGAGGAGTTCCAGATTCAAGTGCCGGTTGTGGATGCTCCTCTACCTGTGATCGATGTCGCGCCGGAGCTGGGCGATAGGATCGAGTTACGGGTCGGCGAGGCTTTGGACATCCCGTTGGAGATCAGCGGCGGAGCTAAGAACCGCGTTTGGATCGAGTATCTCATCGACGGGGAGCCTTTGGTGCCGGAGTTGCGGTATCCGGCTCTAGACGTTGGCGAGCCAGTCAGCGGCCGCTTTAACACCGTTACCTCAAGCAGCCAATGGAATGCCCATGGTTTGAGTAACGTGCATTGGTACTCGATTCGGGTCGAAGAGGCTGGTGTCTTCGAAATTGAAATGGATACCGAGCTTTCTTTGCTGTTGTTCGAGGATACGGGGGAGCCGGTTGCTGAAGACCTTGTGTATGCATGGTCGCGTGACCCTTGGTTTACTGCAGATAAGTTGCCGTTATCGCAAGGGCGCTATTTGCTTGCGGTAGTGCCCGCCGAGGCCGATGTCTCGGAAGTTCTGACGGGCACTGTGCGTTGCACTCGATGTCAGCCGCAATCGTACACCTTGGTTCTGCGTCCGTGTACCGATGGGCACTACGGCTATGGGTATGTGCGGACATGCTCGATTGAAGATGTCGACGGCGGCTGGGGGAACGGAGGCAGCAACTTAAATGCGGCGCAGGCTTTCCACCCAGTGCAGCATAAGGACCGGAGCGTTCGCTACAAGGCTGAGCGCAACATTGTCCGCTTCGGCGCGGACCAGGTCGGCGAACGCCAGCTAACGCTACGTCTTCGGGAGGCTCAGGCGGGAGGCGCCGAACGCGTACTCGACGATGTCGCTAGCTTCACGGTTAATGTGATGCCGAGCGATTGCGGGACCCCACAGGCCGAGGTGAAGTATCCATTGGAGGAGGGGCCGATTTATCTGTCTGAAGGCAACGTCCGTCCGGTTAGGTTCAGTGCCGATGCGCCCAGCGGGGTTTCCGCTCTTACGTGGTTGAATCGCCCGAGCAACTTAGCTGAGGACAGCTATCGGCTCGTGCGCCGAGAGGGCTCCGATTATGTATTGCTGCCGCGCTTTCGGGATGCGTGGTCGTGGCTGGTAAGCGACGAGGGGGCCGTGGCCGCGAGCGAGTCGACTAGCTTTGACGCTCTGGCCTCTGACGCTCCCGGCGACGCTTATTTCGATTCTTATCGTGTGTATGAAGCAATCGCTAACGCCGGACTGAGCGAACTGAAGTTTGGGATTGAGTCGGTGTGCGGCGCCTACGCAGAACTCACCGTGCCACTGACGGTACGCGAGGCGCCCGCTCCTGAGGTTTCCTTGCTTGATATGCCGGCGGAGATGAACCTGAGCACAGGGCAAATGTTTAGCGTTTCCTCGGAAGTTATCGATAGCGGCCGGAGTGCGAAGCATATTGGGCTGGTGTTCTCCCCCGAGGATACGGAGCAGGCGTGGAGTCAGGTAGCGGAAAACCTTCAGCGGATGACCGCTCCCGCGACCAGTTGGACCGGGTGGGGCTCCCGGCCGGCGGTTAGCGCTCGCTTAGGCGAGGGAGGTTTGCTCGGCTGGCATAGCTGGCGGTCAATGGTGCCTCGGTACGAGCTTCTGAACCAATACGCAGCGGTGCCGGGGGGCATTTATTAGCGCTTGGAGATGACATAGTCGAGCAAGACCGCTTCTTCTATCGGCTGCCCGTGACTATGTTGCCGCAAATGGCCGGCGATGGGTTCTTCCGTCTAGTCGTCCTCGACGACGCGGGGCAAGCTAATTTCAGCGATGAGCGGATCGTTGTGGAGATTGAGCCGTCTCAGTTGTTGCATGAGGTGGCGCTGGAACTGCCCGAATACAGCATACCGCCAGGCGCAGAGCTTAGCGGCCGCTTGGTCGTGACGAGAAAAGTGGAATTTGTCGATAGAGCGGTTGTAGAAATCCAGGGGGCCATTGAAAGTTCCGCGCAACAGAATTTCTCTCTGCGCGCGGATGGAGACCGGCGGCAGGTTGTAGACTTTACGGCCACGCTCGATACTTCGTTGCAGGCGGGCGAACAGATTGCAGTGACCGTGACCGCCTACGATGTCTATGGTCGAGCCGTCAGCGAGTCGGCAGTGCTCGAAGTCGGCGAATGGGGTACGCGCCAGGTTGTCGTTGATGACGAGCGCACGCTCAACTCCGGTGCCGACGTTGAGGATTACCGTTTTGCCGGCTTAACGGTTGCCGAAGGTGGTGTGCTGCGCCTTTCGACCTTTGTCGACTTGCCGCAGCTTGCTTCGCTGCATATCCAAAGCGGCGGCCGTGTCGAGTTCTTCGGCAGCTTGGAACGCCGTCACCTTCAGGTTCGTGATCAGTTGCGTATCGACGCGGGCGGCGTCTTACAGGTAACGCCGTTCAATGCGCGCTGGTGGAGTTTGCATAACGTTCTGTATTACGGCGCCCCGCATGGCGGCGATACCGCCCTGCGGGACGGCGTTAGCCGTTACCGTGCCTACGGCTCCGTCAAAGAGCCTCTGTTTCCGGGGGAGAGTGCTATTAGGTCGGCAGGGCCTGGCAGCATTGGCCATAGTGCAGCCGCCGGCGGCGGTGCGCTCAGAGTCGACGCAGGAAGCCTGGCCCTGTTCGGCGAAATCGGCGCCGTTGGCGCCGATGCTGAAGGCAACTTCTGTACGGGTCGTGTGTCTTGCCACTATGGCAGTGGCGCCGGCGGCAGTCTGGACTTGCGCTTCGGTCACGTTGAGGGCGATGGCCGAATCACAGTGGACGGTGGCGCAGCGCGTTCGCAACAAGGCTCGGGTAGCGGCGGCCGGGTCGCCATTCGTTACGACAGTTACGGCGACGGCTCGCAAACTCTGGAGGAAGGCCTGCGGATCCACGCGCGAGCCGGCGCGGTGCCGAGCGAGGGTTACGCGGGTGGGCCGGGTACGATTTTCGTCCAGCGCTTAGGCCAGACCTACGGTGATTTGATCGTCGATGCCGACGGTCGCGGCGAGGCGGATGCGGGCGCCCCGTCTCGTCCGCAGGCCACGCTGCCTTCCGTTGGCGTGCATGTAGTAACGGCGGTCGAGTATCTCGGCGACGGCCTGTATCGGGTATTTGCCGCCGAAGACGCCTGGCTTTTGCCGGACGATGCCGCTTGGCGCTCCCAAGATGGCTTCGATACGACGGGCCACACAATGTGGCGCACCAGCCTCGTCGGGCGGAAGATCAGCTTTGATAGCGCCGTTTACGACGCGGCCACCTATGAGATCGTCGATAGCGCGGTCGATAGTTTGGTCGTGCGGGCCGACACGGACCTCAGCATTTACATCGGCGCGACTTTGCAGGGCGTTTACCAGTTCGATGCCGTTAACGTGCGCGGCGGGGCGAAGCTGGCGGCGGCTGATCTTGTCATCGCGGACCAGGTTTCGGTGACGGACTGGTGGGCGATTAGCGATGCCGCCCTCCTCAGCCGTGGCGCCCAGACGCTGGGCGATGTCGTTGTCGAGGATACAACGCGCACCTTCGAAAGCGCGGTGACCGCAGACTCGTTGAGTTTGCGGAACGCGGAGGTCTTTGTCCCGGTTGCTTTGCAGATTAGCGGCGACTTGGAACTCGATAGCAACAGCCGGTTGGCGGCGCACAGCATCCATGTTCAGGGAAATGTGCGCCTGACAGACGACGCCGTGCTACATAGCAGCAGGCTGTGGGTCGGGGGCGATGTCGAAGTCGCCGGAGCGTCGGTGAATACCGACGTAGCGACGTTCGCCGGCGATCTGCGGGCAACGGGCGACTTGCTGTTGAGGGCTACCGAGGCCGGGATCGAGGGTTCTCTCGTACTCGAAACCGCTCATGTTCTAGTCGGTATGCATGAACCGATCAAGGTCGGTGCGGATATGCTCTTGCGCGACGGAGCGGTGCTGACGGTCCCGTCTCCTGCCCAAGAAGCGCCTTACCCGCTGCATTTGGAGGTTGCCGGAACCGTCAGTATTGACTCCGACTCCTTCATCGATGTTAGCGGTAAGGGGTATTACCGCAGCCAGCGGGCGCCGTTCGTTCCCGCCGACGGCGATCACCAAAGTTGCCACGGCGGGGTTCGCGTCTCGGCGCAGGCGGATTGCGTCGTCGGGCATTATGAGCGCGCCCGTTTTGCCGGCGGCGCTTCTCGAGGTGAATTGCCTGGCGGCGGTTATGTCACGCTTCAGGCGGAATCCTTGCTGTTGTACGGCGGCATCCTCGCCAACGGTATGGATGCGTCGTGGGATGATTCGACTGCGGGCGGCGGTATCCACATCGAGGTGGAATCGCTGGTCGGTGGCGGCCGCTTGGAAGCGGTGGGCGGCTCGGTCGTGGACAGCAATTCCAACAGCAATGCCGCCGCGGGCGGCGGCCGAATCAGCTTATACGGCGACGATCTCGCCGGCTTCGACTTCTCTTCGACCACCGCCCGCGGCGGTCTGAACAACCCCGCAGGTACTCGTCCCTCCGCTGGTGCCGGTACGGTCTACTGGCAGGAATCGGGCGCTGATTATGGCCATTTACACATCGTCGGCACTGGGTTTAGGCCCGCCGGCGGGAGTACGCCGGTGCGAGCCGTGGGACGCCACGAAATCATCGAGATCAGCTCCCTCGGCGATCACCGATGGCGCATCGGTGTGGCGGATGGCGACTGGGAGCCGAGCGATACCGACAGGCAGCGGGGACTTGCCGGGCATTGGGTCCAGTTGGGTGAGGATGCGGACACCGCACAGCGTTATCGTGTGATCGATAACGCGGAGACCAGCCTTATTCTCCACAGCAGCGAAGATCTTGCCGCGCGCTATGCGGTGGGCGACGTGCTTGTCGGTGTGCATGTCTTCGAGACGCTCACCATCGCCGATGAGGCCTCGGTCGACTTCGGCGATGACCGCTTGATCGTTAACAATCCAGCCGCTTCGTCGCTAGAGCGGAGCGAACTGCTGGTCGGCGAAGTGGATGTCAGCACTTTCGATTGGCTGGTCCAGGAGGCCGTTGACAGCAACATCGAGGTGTCCGGCGATGCGAGAACCTCGGGCGATATGATCTTGGGCGAAGACAGATACCTAGTTGTACAAGGTCACCTGCGGGTGGCCGGAACTCTGGGCCTGGGTCAGCGTGCCGAACTCCATGCAGGGGCCGTGTCGGCCACCGACGCCTTGCTGGTGAACGCCACACTGGCGAGCCGGTATCTCAACGTGAACAATAACCTAAGCTTGATGGAGGGTGCGGTACTCACCGCGCCGGGTATGAACGGCCGGATAAATGCCGTGGCGGATGCGCGGCTAGAAGTCGATGTCGATGGCTCGATCTTCGTCGATCAAGACTCCCGCATCGACGTGTCGGCGCAAGGCTTTGGCCACCGCCAGCATGGACCGTTCGGAACTTTGGGGGCCTGGAACGGCTGTCACGCCGGCGTCGCTCAGGGCCGCACGGCTGACTGTATCTACGGCCGCTACGATCTACCCCGCTTCCCGGGCAGTGGCGGTAATAACTCGGGCGCCGGCGGCGGTGTAGCGATCGTTCGCGCCGGTGCCCTGGCCTTGAACGGGCAACTGTTGGCCGATCACCGTAACAACGGTGCCGCGGGCGGTTCGATCGATGTAACGGTGACTGACTTGACCGGCTCGGGTTCGATTTCCGCCGCCGGCGGTTGGAATGCCAGCGGCGGCCGGGTCGCGCTACGCGCCCACGGCTTCTCCGACTTTAATTTAGGTAATATCCGTGCCACCGCCGGCGGCGGTGCGCCGGGAACGATTTATCTGGAGAACCTTGCCGAGGACACCCTGCATCTGCGAGTCGATAACGATGGCTTGAATGCCACCGGGGCAGTCCACGCGCGCGCCTTTGGCGAGTACCGTGTGGTGGGCGTGAACCAGCTCAGCCAAGGCCTGTGGGAGCTTGAAATCGCCGATGCACAAGGCATCCGGCAGCGGCTCGAAGGGCAGCTCGCTGCCCTCGGCGAAGGCTCGTTGGTGGGGTATGACCTTAGCGTCGATGCGCCGCGGGTTCTTACCATTACGGCCGACCCTGACTGGGACGGTCCGTGGATCAATATCGGCCATCTGATTCAGGTAGTGGACTTGGATACCGGTGGGTCGCATACCAGCCACTCCTTCTATTACAACGAGGATGCGGGCCCTGCCGCCGACCTGGAATGGAACCATGATTTACCGGCGGGTAACTACCGTATCGTGGTGGGCAGCCAGCCCTGGTTCGACGCGGAGGCCGCTTTGGCTGGTGAACGCAATGCTCCAGGTGCGGCGAGCCGCTTCCGTTTCGATGCCGTTACCGTCGATCCCGCCTCGGCGGCCGCCGAAGGGCCGGTCGACGGTATGTGGGTCGATCTCGACGCCACCGATCCGGAAAGCCCCTTGTACCGCATCGAAACCGGTTCCGTAGACCGTCTGGTGATTCGTACCGACGACGACCTCTCGCCGTTGCTCGGCAACCGTATAACCGGCGCTCACGTCTTCGATACGGTACATATCACCGGTAACGGACAATTCGATGCCGGCGCTGAGCGGCTGGTGATTCGGGATCCGGACGGCTCCCAGATTGATGAAGGTGGATTGATTACTCACGATGATTTTTATGAGCAAGAATAAGCAAAGCGATATAATGCCAATGAACGGGATGGGGGATTTGAAAGGGATGCTCAAACGTACTGTGCTCGCTTTAGGAATCGTTCTCGTGTTAGCCGCCTGTTCGCGCGGCGGCGACGAGGATGCGGTGGCGCGAATCGGCGATAAAACCATCAGCGAGGCCGAGTTCAGCGCTCACCTCGATTTCAAGCGTATTCCCGCCGATGATGCGCGCCGGCGCGAGGCTGCTTTGCAGCAGTATGTCGAACGCGAAGCGCTCGCCACCGTCATCGAACAAAGCGACGTGCTGGATCGCGCGGCGATCCAGGCCGAGTTGAACGAATTCCGCCAGGAAATGTTGATCAGCCGGTATTTCCAAGCCTTTCTCAACGACCGCGTTACCGAGGAAGCGATCGAATCCTACTACCTCAATAACGCCGACAACTATCAGCACCGGCAAGTCCGCGTCGCGCACATCTTGCAGCGCACCCACAGCGGTATGGACGAGTCCGAGCGGCAGGCCAAGCTGACCACGCTGCAAGAGGCCTACTCCAAGCTCCGCGCGGGAGCGGATTTTGCCGAACTGGTGCAACAGTATTCCGAAGACCAAGTGTCGGCGGCAAAAGGCGGCGATCTGGGCTGGCTGCGCGAAGGCACGATCAGCACCCGCTTCTCCGAAGTGGCCTTTAACACGCCGGCCGGAGAGCTGAGCGAGCCCTTCGAGACGCCGTTCGGCTTCCATATCGTGAAAGTGCTGGAAAGCCCGATGACGGTGAAACAGCCGCTGGAAGCCGTGCGCGGCAACATCCGCCACCAGTTGCGTAACCAGGCGCGGGAAGCCGAGCTGGAGCGCCTGCTGGGCGAGATTGAGATCGAAACGGCGGATTAAACCAATCCGACAGCGCCACTGCGACAGCGGAAGAAACAGAACAATGAAAGCCTTACTCCGTGCGAGCTTGCTCCTTACTTTGTTGTTGGTCGGCTGCGGCGAGCGAGCCGATACCGACGCGGCAGTGGAGCGTAAGTTTGAAGACCGCGTGCTAGCCGAAGTAGGCGGCGAGCCGGTGTACCAAGCCGAGTTGGACGCCCATTTGCTGACCCTGTTCGGCGACCGGGCGACAGCGGGTCTCGGCGCCGACGTGGAGCGCAAGGCGCTGGAAAGTTTGGTGATGGCGCGGGTGCTGGCGCGCCGCGCCGAGACCGAGTTGCCCGAATACCGTCTACACGAGCTGGAAGTGCAAGCCGCCCTGCACCGTGAACAATTATTGCTGAATGCCTACTTGCAACAACGGGTGGCGCCGGCGCCGGTGTCCTCGGCGATGGTGCGAGACTTCTACGAGCGCCACCCCGAGCGGTTCGGCGCCGGTGTGGTGCGCAGCTTCGAGCTGCTTATGGCGCCGGATGCCTTAGCCAATCCGGCCCGTGACGAGCTGCTGGAAGCCTTGGCGGCGGCGCAAGACCACAGCAATTGGGCCGCCTTGGCGCAAGGCCTGCGGGCGCAGGGCCACGAGCTGGAATACCGCCGCGGCACGAGCGAGGGCGATTTATTGGATACGCGCTTGCGCAGCGTGGTGGACGGCGTCGAACCCGGCCAAAGCTCTGCGCCGGGTTTATACAACCAGCGGCCTTTCGTGCTCCGCGTGGTCGACGAGGTCGAGCAGCCGCCGCGGCCGTTGACCGAGGTCAGCGGCCAGATTCGTCAGGCGCTGGCGGCGCAGCAAATGCAGGCGGCGGTGCGCAGCGTCACCGAGCCGCTGCTGGAGGAGGTAGAGATCGACTACCTCTGGGATAACGACGACAACTAATTGCGCGCACAGCGCTGAGCACGCATGGCCAGGGCACGGTCATGCACGATACGCGATTTGATGGGGGGCGGGGCCATAACGGCTCGTCCATGGATAAGAGTCCTCGTCGGGATTGCCGAATGCGATTGCGAGAGGATTTGGGACAGTGGAACCAGGACCGATCCATGCCAGGCACAACACATTCGGTTGTCTCGGCTGCGCAGCGACGCAGTCGCTACCGCGCGCTGATTTTTCTCTGCGCCTTGTTGCTCGCCCTGCTCGGCTGTAGCGGCTCATCCGACGACGACCCGGCGCCGACACCTGGGGCCGTGACCGATTTATCCGCCACGATGGAAGGATCCGGTGTGCGCCTGCAATGGTCAGCGCCCAACCCTGCCGATAACGTGGCGCAATACCGCGTTTATCGGGGCGAGATCAACGGCGGACTGAGCCGTTTGGCCGAAGTCGCTGCCGCCGACGCCCGCTTCGTCGATGCCGAGCCGGCTAACGGCACGGTTTATCGTTACCGTGTCGTAGCATTGAACCGGGACAACCAAGCAGGGCCTGCCGCCGAGGTCGAATTCTTCGTCGCCTATAACACGACACCGGTACGCCAACTTTCGGTTAGCCGCGACGAGTGGTACGGCAAGCTGCGTTGGCAGCCGGAGAGCGGCTACCGCTACCAAGTGTTTCGAGGCACTTCGCGGCCGCCGAAGCCATGCTGGTCGAGACCGAGCAGTCCGAACACCGCGATGCCACCGCAACCGGTGCCGAGCCTTTGTATTATCGGGTGGCGACGGTGCGGGATTTCAGCAACCCGCTGACCGGCGAGTCATTGAGTCTGCAAGGGCCGCTGAGCGAGCCGGTGCGGCTTGAACCCTTGCCACCGCTGACGATTGCGTTTACCGACGCGGCCGGTACGGCCGAGAGCGGATTCTGGCAAATTTGGGACGGTGAGCCGCGCCATACCGTCAGCGGTCGGGTGTTGGGTGCGTTTGGTACCGTGACTGTCGCAGCGGAATCGGGGCGGGGGCGCTCATCGGTGAGCCTCGACGGTGATCGGTTCGAACTAAGCCTCCTGGTGCAGGGGCCGGCCGAGTGGCGCTTTCGGGTGCAGGAAACGGGCGGGCCGGGGCGCCAGGCCGAGGTCGTTTACCGCTTCATAACCGATAATACGGCCCCCGACATTGAAATCCACGGCCCGGCCGAGCGAACTACCACGAAAGATTATATCGTGCTCGAAGGGCGTGCTAGCGATGCGCGCTCAGGCCTTGCCGACGTGCGGGTGCACTCCGATCGCTACGCCGGGCAGAGTTTCCAGGCTTTTATCGGTGCCGGCGGCGCGTTTACCGCCGAGCTGCCGTTGCAGCGGGGTATGAACCTGCTGACGGCCACCGCCGTCGATCGCGCCGGCAATTCCGCCAGTGCGCAGGTGCAGGTCATGCGCGAGGTGTCGGCAGCCCCTCGCCTGCTTATTCTCAATCCGCCACGCGATACCACCACCCGTGCCGAGCAATTGACGGTGAGCGGTGTCGTCTACAGCAGCCAGGCGAGCGATCAACTGCGGGTGAGCCTGGGTGATCGACAGCAATCCCCCGACCCCGGCCCGCAGGACGGCGCCCATGTGTTCAGCTTCGCCGCCGTGCCCTTGCAACCCGGCACCAACCAGATAGCGGTAGCGGTGGCCTCGCCGGCGGGCAACGACCGTCAAGTGGTTAGCGTATTCCGCGACGACAGTCCGGAGCGGGAAATCGCCCCGCCGACGCTGGAAATCACCTCCCCGTCCGCCACCGATTACAGCAACCAGGAACGCGTAATCGTGGCCGGTAATGCCACCAGCACGGTCGGCGTGGCCCAGGTTACGGTGAACAATGAAGTGGTGGCCGTGGGCGGTCGCGATTCTACCCGCTTGAGTTTCCGCCATAGTATCGAGTTGTCGGCGGAGGGATTAGAAATCGTAGTGGTTGCCGAGGACATCGACGGCCGTAGCAGCCGCCGTACGATTAACTTGCAGCGCGATACCGACGCCCCGGTGATCGTGCTCGAGCGCCCCTTGGCGCCGGCGCCCGAGATCAACACGGTCGTTGAATCACCGTACCGCTTACGCGGTACGGTGACGGATGCTAGCTTAGCCGGCGTCAGCCTCAACGACCGCACGTTGGGCTTGGTGCCTGGTGCCGAAACGGGCCATTATCAGTTTGATACTCTGTTCAACTTAACTGCTGGCGAGTCGCGCTCGATTGTTCTCGCGGCGTGGGATTATGCCGGCAACCGTACCGAACAAGAGTATGTGCTGGCGTTCACGCCAGCGGTTGGCATCGAGATACTCGCACCGCGGGCCGGCGCTGTGCTTGAAATGGCCGGTGAGGACGGTGCCAGCGTTGACATTATCGCCCGCCTGGAAGGTTTGGAGGACAACCACCAAGTCCGTATTAGCTCAGGCGCGGGCGAGCCGCAGAGCATGTCAGTGAGCGATAATCTGGCCCGCGCCAGCGTCCACTTCGAGGCCGTCCAAGCCGGCGCGGTCGAGGTGATCGTGGAGGTGCTGGATGCCGAATCTACCGTGGTGGCGAGCGCCCGGCGTCAGTTCGAGTGGGTGAACTTGGACGACATCGCACTCGATGTCGCGCGTACGGAGCCTGAGAACGCCGCTAGCGATATTGAGCCCAACCGCTCGATTGGTGTTTTTTCAACCGCCCGATCGACCCGGCCCTGATTACCGTGCGTGTGACCGAAACCGTCCACGGGCCGACTTATGATCTCTCCGCCAACCACGGTCGGCAGGCTTTGCACACCGGAGGCAGTTTGCCCGTGATTCAGGTCAATCGCGATCAAGCGGAGGTCGCGGGCGAGCTTTCCGTCCTGCCGGATAATCGGGCCGTGGTGTTTTATCCCGCGCGAGAGTTTGCTTACGGTGCCACGGTTTATGTGGATCTGCGTTACGACGGCGAGGTGCTGAGTCGTTTCCAGTACGGCATCCGCCCTCTACCGAGCTTCCTGTCCGGTTTGCTGGTCGATCAGGTAGGACAGCCAGTCGATGAAGTCGTGGTGGCGTTGCCGGATATCAATCTACGGACGACCACTGGCCGTAACGGCGCTTTTAACTTCGGTTTCCGGAGTAACGTCGAGGCGACTCTGCCGGCCGGCCGCCATCGCATGGTCGTTAACCCCGGTTTAGCCGATCGTCGCTACGGTACAACCGAACAATGGGTGACAGTCGAGCCCGGTCGACTCAACCGTTTACCGGCAGCACAGCTTCCCCGGCTGAATCCGGAACTGCCTTTTCAGCGTATTCGCGGCCGTACCGGCAATATTAGCCTCGCGCGCGACCAGCTACGGCTTGACTTGAGCGGGGCGTGGCTGCAATTCCCCGGCGGCCGTGATAACGGCGATGTTCACGTACAGCAGTTGGATCGGGTCGGTATTCCCTACCGAGCTCAACCGGTGGCGAATCCGCATTGGATGTTTGCCGTTCAGCCCGGTGTACGGGTCGATGGCGAGGTGGGATTGTCTATGGCTATACCCGCCCTTTACGGCAGCTATGACTATATCCCTGATGACGGCGCCTTCGTACTTATTATCGGTTTCGAGCCGGACGAAAAACACTTGATCCCGGTCGGGCTGGGGCGTATCGAACAACGCCGCATCCACAGTGTGGGCAAATTGCCGCTGAGTTCGCTTGCGTACCTCGGCTATGTGTTGATACCTGACGATTATCAAGTATGGGCGGAACGGCACGCCAACGGCGAGATCAGTCTGAAGGCATTGGTGGCAGAGTTAGAGCGCTGACGGAGCATCAGTCGCGAAGCGAGGTCAGCACAATGCCTCATGCAAGGAACTAGAAAAACAAGGCGGAACAGCAATGGACTTCACGGGGCAGCAACGAGCACTTAAATGCCTATTGGGAGTGCTATTTATTGCCGTGGCATCAATATACACCACGGTGAGCTTGGCATCGAGTTACATGCCGCAGCCGAGGGCGGTAGTCGGTTCGGTGTACGCTAGATCCCTGATTTTGGGCGAGAACGGCGAGCCTATTTTCGCCCAATTCGATAGCCAAGGAAACGTTGTGGACGTGATCGGTGAGGCCGTGGGCGAGTTGGCCGGTGCTCGCGTTATGTCGGCTGCCGAGTACCGAGCCCATGCGGATGCCTACACCTCGTTCATGGACCAGCACCGGGACGGCCAGGCTCGGGGTGCCGTTCCAATGAGTCGAGCTGCTTATGAAGCGGCGTCTTTTTCTACCTTTCATGATAACCAGGCGGTGAATAAGCCGGCCTTGCGTTGGCCGGGGACCCGGTCGGTATTGACCAGAGGTCCGCTGACGCTGGCGACTCCTGATACCAATCCGGTGTTGCTCGAATCGCCTATCGACCTGACCAACCTAGCTATATTGGAGCCTAGTACTCAGTCGGTACTGCTTGATGTAAACGGGAGGGTGCTTCGGCAAAGCGACTATACACTTGGTTACCGTTCTAGTTACTTCGTTCAAGGGCCGGAGCAACCCGATGAGTGCACCATCGATGTAGCCTACGAGCCGGGAGGGGATAACCGTGTTATCGGACGTCGCCGAGGTGAAGATGCGCTATGCGGCCCCGTCCCTGGGGCAGAAATTAGTATGTGGAGCGCTTATGGTGAAGTGCAAACCGTAACCGATACCGACGGGCAGTTCCGGTTGAATTATATGCGGAGCGGTTGTCCTGGCTTCGATATTGAATTTACCTATATCGTTTTTCAGAAGATTTTCTATAGTCACTTTCATCCGCGAGCGCAGGCGCCGAGGTTTCACTATCAGCAACGGGATATCTATGATCATTGCTTGGGCTCCCACGTCAAAGCCCTTGCTGGAGGCCTAGTCGGTATTGGCGTTTACTTGCACGTCGAAGGGATAATAGCGGGGCGGGGTACATGTGCCTGACCTTAGCTTTCCGATTGATGTGACGGCCTTGGTAGGGCAGGCTGATATTAGTAATAGCCAACTTGGTGGTGGGCCAGTCGAACGGGGGCCGACGACTTATGGGGTCAACGTGCCTGGCTTTGAGCAAGTTCCGCCGGAAGGTTGGGACTTCAATGGTGACGGCCAAGCCGATCATGTCGAACCTTGGGGGGAAGAATGGGGCGTATGGTTACAAGGCCGTCGTCCGGAGGACGGTGATGGAGCGGGTAACCCGCTTCCGCCCGACTTCACCATCCAGCCCCACGCGTCGCCTGACTTCGCTCATCAAGGGTTGCTGGAGCGACTGAGTCTCGCTGATCTCAAAGAGACGGATCTCTACGTCTTTAGAGCTGCCACAGGAGATCTAATTGCCGAACGGCAAGGGCTTGATGAGTTTGATCTTGATCCGGATATTAATCGACTCTACATAAGCTTGTTATTACCAAGTGGCGACATTACGGTCGGAACCCAGCGCCGCCTCTCAACCCCCTATGAGTCCGGGCTTTCTTACAGCCCGGAATTCCTGAAAATAAGAGATATTGATCAATTACGCCCGGGCGAGGCGGTGCAGGTGGTCGCCATCAACCGCAAAACCGGCTACATCGGTACCGCCACGACGACGCTAACGCCTCCGACGGGTGGAATGATCGACGTACGCATCAATGGCCTACAGTTGGGGCCGCCGAACCTTAAAGTCCGGGTAGAGCGCAAGGCGGCTATCGGCGAGCAAGACAACTACTTAGTGGGTTTTGAGGGCGCCGGTTTAAGCTCCGATATTCACGTGGCCGTTATCACGGAGTGGTACGATCACGATGGCACCCCGCTTCCCGCCTCCCTTCCCGGTTTCACCGGCCGTTTGGCGCGGACGGTGGCGGACCGGCAACTCGGTGGCGGTGTGGCGCATTTCCCCATTCAGCCGGGACGGCACACGCAGATGCTGCGGCTGCAAGGCGTGGACCTCTTGGCCAACCACTATTACCTGCACGTCAACGCACAGCCCTATCATGAAGGCACCCCGGATTTCGGCGGCACGGGTGCCGGCGACGGCTTGCTGAGTTTTCGCCCGCGCTACTACGTGCCGGTCAAGGTCGCGATCTTCGACGAG
>NZ_NFZV01000031.1 GCF_003399765.1 Alkalilimnicola ehrlichii
GGCGTAGATGCCGAGCTGACGGAACAGCCCCTCCATGCCGAAGGTGCGTGCCTCGTCCGGCACAATGGGGACGATGTGCTTGGCGAGCTGCTTGTCGCGTAATAGCGTCGATAGCACCCGCACAAACGCCATGGTGGTGGACATCTCGCGCTCGCCGCTGCTCTCAAATAAAGGCGCGAAGGCCGACAGATCGGGCGTTTCCAAGGCCGGTGCCGTATTGCGGCGAGCGGGTAGATAGCCGCCTAGGGCACGGCGACGCTCGTGCAGGTACTGGATCTCGGGGCTATCGTCGGCCGGTTTGTAGTAAGGTAGCTGTTCCAGCTCCTCGTCGGAGACGGGGATGTCGAAGCGGTCGCGGAAAGCCTTGATGGCTTTAAGCCCCATCTTCTTTTGCTGATGGGTGATGTTCTGCCCTTCGCCGGCTTCGCCCATGCCGTAGCCCTTGACGGTTTTGGCGAGGATGACGGTGGGCTGCCCGCTGTGGTTGACCGCTTCGTGGTAGGCGGCGTAGATCTTGTGCGGATCGTGGCCGCCGCGGTTAAGCCGCCAAATGTCCTCGTCGGACATATTGGCCACCATGGCCTTCAGTTCGGGGTACTTGCCGAAGAAGTGTTCGCGGGTGTAGGCCCCGCCTTTGGCCTTGAAGTTCTGATACTCGCCGTCGACGCATTCCTCCATCCGTTGCCGTAACAGGCCGTCGCGATCTTTCGCCAGCAACGGATCCCAGTACGAGCCCCAGATGAGTTTAATGACGTTCCAGCCGGCGCCGCGGAACTCGCCTTCCAGCTCCTGGATAATCTTGCCGTTGCCGCGCACCGGCCCGTCCAGGCGTTGCAGGTTGCAGTTGACGACGAAGACCAGATTGTCGAGTTTCTCGCGCGCCGCAAGGCCGATGGCACCCAAGGACTCCGGCTCGTCCATCTCGCCGTCGCCGAGGAAGGCCCAGACCTTGCGCTTGCTGGTGTCGACGATGCCGCGGTGGTGCAGGTACTTCAGAAACCGTGCTTGGTAAATGGCCATCAGGGGGCCAAGCCCCATCGACACGGTGGGGAACTGCCAGAAATCGGGCATCAACCAGGGATGAGGGTAGGAAGTGATACCGTTGCCGTCGACATCGCGGCGGAAATTATCTAACTGCTCCTCGCTAAGCCGGCCTTCGAGAAACGCACGGGCATAAATGCCGGGGGCGGAGTGGCCTTGGATAAACACCAAATCGCCGCCGTGCGCGTCGCTCGGCGCGTGCCAGAAGTGATTGAAGCCGACGTCGTAGAGCGTGGCGCTGGAGGCGAAGCTGGCAATGTGGCCGCCGATCCCTTCGTCGCGTTTATTGGCGCGCAGGGTGGTAATCATCGCGTTCCAGCGGATGAGCGAGCGCAGCCGCCATTCCAAGGCGTGGTCGCCGGGGGAGCGTGCTTCCAGTTCCGGCGGGATGGTGTTGAGATAGGCGGTGGTCGCCTTAAAGGGGATGCGAACGCCGCGTCGGTAGGCGAGTTCGCCTAGCGCTTCGAGTAAACGATGCGCTTGTTCCGGGCCTTCGCGTTCGATAACCGCTTCCAGCGCTTCGGTCCATTCGATGACTTCGGAGACATCGATATCTTCCATTACAGCAGCCATGTTTTTACCTCTTGGGCAGACCGCGGGTCGCCCGTCCGGCACGCCGTCGCGGGTTGGTGACAGCGCTTGTCCCGACTTTTTGGGTCGGGACGCCAAACGGTTGATTAACCGCGGGAAAGTGATGGTTCTTCATCAACGTTTACGGGGTGATTTCGCGTTCCTGACACTCTCCTCCTGTTGTTTTACGACGCCGTGTTGCCGAGACGCTTAACAGCGCCTCGGCAACCGGTTCAGCACGCTTTTCGGTTAGTTGGCTGGATTCACTTCGCTATGCGAGACGAAGACGGCCGTGGTTCGCGGCGGTACGGCAAACGTGGCATTGGCGGCGTTAAACTGCGCATTACCAAGCTCCGGGTCGTCGCTCGCGACCTGAACGGGGTGTAGAGCGACAGTCTCGTCGCCCTCGTAGGCAGCCAGCGTTATCTCGCGATGCTCCGGCGAGAAGTTAAACAGCACGATAGCGCTGCCCCAATTCGCATCCACTTGAGGCAAGCCCGGCACGTTGTCCGAGAGCGTGAAGGCGATGAGCCCCGGTTGTTGTTCCGGCCCGGTGTTATGGAAGCTAAGCCGGCTTTTAACGTCCTCGGCCGTGCGCAGCCGGAATAGCTCGGAGCTTTGACGGACTTGGAGCATCTCCTGCAAGTGGGCATGGCTACGTTCGATGTGCCGCGTCTCCGGTGCCGTCACCGCCCGTAACAGCGGCTCCATAACCTCCCAGTTCTCCGCGTTCTTTTCTGCCGGTGGCAGTCCGACCGCCCAATTGTTGGCGTTGGTAAAGGCCTCGGAGCCGCTCTGTCCGTAGGTGAAGTCGAGCCGGTTAAACCAGTCGCCCGAGTTGTAGCTGTCGCGATCGAGCGATTTCGAGCGCAACATGTCGACCCCGCCGTGGAAGAAGGGGATGCCTTGGCTCAAGGCGGTGACGCTGATGCCGAGGTTTTGCACCCGCACGCGCTCCTCCATCGGAGTGTCGATGGGCAGCTTGTAGACGTTGTTGTCGAACAGCGTCTGGTTGTCGTGCTTGGATACGTAGGTGATGACATCGTCCGGCCGGGCGGCATAGCCGACCCCGTCGTGCGAGCCGGGTAGAACCTCGCCGGAGTACCGCAGGAAACTGTAAGCGGCCAGATTGGCGGCGATACCGACCCGCACGCGATCGACTTCGCCGTTCAGGCTGTTATCGTGATAGAGATCGTTGATAACGCCTTTGTTGTCGATCAGCGCTTCGTCTTCGTCGAACGGTGTGCCGCCCCGGGCCGCGTCTCGCAGTCGATCGTTGAAGGTGCCGATACCGGTGCCGGCCATATTGAATTGCGTGGCATTGATGCCGCGTGCGTTGTTCTCCACTTCGCCAAAGTTCCAGCCTTCGCCGTAGATGTACAGGTCGGGATCGATGGCCTGCACTCGCTCTTGTGCGGCGAGCACATGGGATTTCATGTGATGACCCATGAGGTCGAAACGGAAAGCGCCGATGCGATACTGTTCGGCCCAGGTTTCCATCGAGTCGAGCATGAGTTTTTCCATCATGCGGTGCTCGGTGGCCGTATTCGGGCAGCAGGTTGAGGTGTGCACCGCGCCGTCGTCGGTGAGTCGGTAGTAGTAGCCGGGCACCACGCGGTCGAGCACCGACTGCTCATGCCAGCCGCTGGCAAAGGTGTGGTTGTAGACGATGTCCTTAGTGACTCGCAGACCTTGCTCCGCCAGTGCTTTAACCATTTGCCGGTATTCCCGAATGCGGGCGACGCCGTTGGGGTCGGTGGCGTAGCTGCCTTGAGGAACGGTGTAGTGCCAGGGATCGTAGCCCCAGTTGTAAGCATCGTCGTGGGCGATAGCGCTGATCTCGTCCTGCGGCACGAGCGATGCGGGGTCTTCGGCAACGGCAGCTTGCAGCTCCGAGTAGTCCGGGGCGGCCGGATCGATATCTGGAATCGAGCCGATATCGTAGGTCGGCAGTAGGTGTACGTGGGTCAGGCCCGCATCCCGTAGCCGTAGCAGATGCTGCATGGGGGCGGTATCGGTGTGGGTGAAGGCTAGGTATTTGCCCCGGTGTGTTGCGGGAGTGGAGGCGTCGAAGACGCTGAAGTCCCGGACATGCAGCTCGTAGATGGCAATATCGACGGGATGCTCGATGGCGGGGAGCGAGACGCTGTCCCAGCCGTCCGGCTTGGTGGCCGGGTCGTTTAGATCGACGATAAAGCTACGTTCGCTGTTGGCCGAGAGCCCTAGAGCGTAGGGATCGGTGACTTGTGTCGTTTTGATGCCGCCGCTGCTGCCACCGATATAAGCGGGTACGTAAAGCTCGATTTCGTACAGATAATAATGGTTGCCGTCGTGCCAGCTGGGGTCGCCGGCAACCTGCCAGATGCCGGAGGTGTCGTCGCGCGTCATCGTCTCGCGCGCGCTAGGCTCGTCGGCGTCGACGCGTCGAATACCAATAGCGCGACGTTTCGTGCCGTCGGTGCCCACAGGCGGAAGTCGAGGCCTTCGCTAAAGTCCAAACCGAGCCGGGCGTTCTGCGCGGCCTCGGCGTACAGATCGTCTAATACGCCGGGAATTTGCAGCGAGGTAGCATCGGCAAGCTCGCCGTCGCGATAGCGGGCGATGGCCACTTGACCGCGAAGCAGGTCGGGAACGCGGCCCAGATCGTCGCTGGCCAACGTGAGGACGGGGCGACCGTTAAGGTGGGGGAATAAGGACGTGCTTTCTGCATGCCAGCGAGTACTCTCTGCTTGCAAAGGAAAGCGATCCGTATGCCCCGCTAGCCCGTCCTGGTTCAGCGTTAGCCCGCCGGTTTCGCTGTAGTAGAGAAAATAGTCTGAGGCGGAAACTTCTGCATCCTCTATCTCCTGTCCCCATACAACGGTGTCATGCAAAACCCATTGGGCACGCGCGAGGTTGAGGTTGCCGGTTTGGGGGGCGGTAATATCCGGTCGCGAGGTGTAAATCGTGCCGTCGTTCTGTAACTGATAGATCTCGCGACCGTGTTCGGCAATGCGTAAGACCAGGTCTTCTTCCCAGTTCTTTGGCCCGCCGTTCAGGTGAAGAATAAAGGCAATTTCTTCTGCGTCGGGCTTTATGGGGATGTCCCAGGCGACCCATTCGGTGCCGTCGTGCTCATAGCTATAGTCCCACCCGCTCTGCGGCGCGTTCCATGCCGGATCGGACCCGTAAGCGTGATCCTTCCAGACATGCAGTCTCCAATCCGAATAGTTTTGATCGTCGCGGTGGTAGTGTATTCGCGCCGTATCGTCGGCCAGTTCGGGTAGATCCGTATCAGGGTCGGTCTGCGATCCATTATTGCTGCTGCCCGAGCAGCCGGTTATAAGGCCTGCGACGGCAATGGCCGCCATTGTGTAACGTAGCTCTGATGACCGTATAAGCTTCATCGCGCTTCCCTATATTGTTCGTTATTTCCGGTAGGTCTCCTCCTGGGCGCGCGGCTTGGGCGGTTCTCTCGCTTGCAAGCCGATTACCCCCTTTTAACTAAGCGCTGTTCTGCTTTGTAGTCAAGCTACGGAATGCGCTACATGATGTTTTTTGTAGCGGAACTACTTATATTTGTTGACTCTCTTTCGAACTGGTCTAGCCTTTAAATTGGCGTCCGCCATTGGAGTTGGCGGGTTTTCGCCTTTAACTAAAAAGGAGGAGAGCGCATCAATGCGTAGTAAAATTACATATGAAAAATCTTCATTGGCAGAGGGGAGTATGGGTCGGCGGGTAGCCAGTTTGGCGCTGGGGGCGGTTGCGTCCGCTGCGTTGTTGGCTGGCTGCAATGGCCGTGCGGAGGCAGCGGCCCCGTTGAGCTCCGATCCGCGAACCGCTTATGTTCATCTGTTTGAGTGGAGTTGGTCCGATATCGCCGAGGAGTGCGAAAATTTTCTCGGGCCAAAAGGGTTTTCAGGTGTTCAGATATCGCCTCCGAGCGAGCATATAGCGCTGGATAATTGGTGGGCACGTTATCAGCCTGTGAGTTACCAACTGGTATCTCGCAGCGGCGACCGCGCGGCCTTCGCCGATATGGTGCAGCGATGCAATGCGGCGGGTGTCGAGATCTATGCCGATCTAGTGATCAATCATACCGCCGCCTACGGCGACGGCGGTGTCGGTACGGCAGGAACGTCATGGAGTCGTAAGCATCATCCGATGTATGGCCCGCAGGACTATCACGATCCGTGCGTTATCCAAAATTACGGCGATGCGCATGAGGTGCGCTACTGTCAGTTGTTGACGCTGCCCGACTTGCGTACCGGGTCCGATTACGTTCAGCAAACCATCGCGGACTATATTAACGACATGGTCGGGCTGGGCGTTAGCGGGTTCCGTATCGATGCGGCCAAGCATATGCACCCGGACGATATTGCCGGCATCATGGGGCGCGTTGACGGCAATCCGTACTTCTTTTCGGAAGTGATCGATCTGGGTAACGAGCCGATTAAGGCAAGTCATTATCTGCATCTCGGCGCTGTCGAGGAGTTCAAGTATAGCCGCGACATCAGTAGTCGCTTCCGTTCGCGCGATTTAGCCGCTTTGCATAATTTCGGTAATCATGCCGACCTTATTCCGGGCGATCAAGCGGTTGTCTTTGTGGATAATCACGATAATCAGCGCGGCCATGGTGCGGGTGGCGAAACCATCACCTATCACGACGGCGCTCTGTACGATCTTGCCAACGTGTTTATGCTGGCTTGGCCTTACGGTTACCCGCGCCTGATGTCCAGTTTTGCCTTCGATAAGGAAAACGAAACCGAAATGGGCCCCCGGGTAGTGCGGTGCACGGCGGGGACGGGCTTAACTGCTTCGGCTCCGATTGGGTGTGCGAGCATCGCTGGCGGCCGATTGCGAATATGGTTGGCTTCCGGGGAGCGGCCGGTTCGGCGCCGGTGCAAAACTGGTGGGCCGGCGGTCGCGACCGAATCGCCTTCTCTCGCGGTGATCGCGGTTTCGTTGTCATTAACGCAAGCGGCGACGAGTTGAACGAGCGGTTGCAGACGGGGATGGCGTCCGGCGTTTACTGCGACGTTATCGATTCCGAACCGGAAAACGGTTGTTCCGGCCAGCGGATAACCGTCGATAGTAGCGGCTATGCCGACTTCTCGGTGCCGGCTGGCGGAGCTGCCGCTATTCATGTGAATGCCTTAGTGGATGGCGATGAGCCGGGGCCCGGCCCCGGTCCTGGCCCTGGCCCTGGTCCGGGCGATTATGCTTCGGTTAATGTTGTCTGCGAGAACGGTCACACCCAATGGGGGCAGTCCGTGTATGCGGTCGGTGCTTACGATGCCTTGGGGAGTTGGAGTCCGGCGCAGGCGGTGAAGCTCGATCCTCAGCAGTATCCGACTTGGAGCGGCCAAGTGGAGTTGCCTGTTGGGGAGTCCATCGAATGGAAGTGCCTGAAGCGTTCCGAGTCGGACCCGGAGCAAGGGGTTGAGTGGCAAAACGGTGCCAATAACCGTTTCTCGGTACCCGAGCAGGGCGGAGAGATGCGAGCTAGCTTCTAACCGTTATTGACGATGGAAGCCTGCACGACCGCTTGGGTCGTGCAGGCTTTTCTTATTCTATATCTTGCGAAAGCGTCATGCCGAGCGTGTGCGTGCCGTGGGGCGGGACGGTCCTGCTATCTTCGGCGGCATTGGCTGTTTCGACGCAAAGCATGTGCTGCGCCATCTCGGCACTCATGTCCTTAAGCGCATCGGCTTCGTCCCCAGGGTTCCAAACGACGGTGCTGCCGCTGCCTTCGCTTTCTAGCCGTAGGCGGCGGGAGCCGTCGTCGATGACAACTCGGGATGGCGGTTGCAGGTATATGCGGTCGATGGGGGCGGGAGGAATGCGCGGTCCGCGTTGTATATTCGGTTGCATGTTGTGCCGCTTATCCAGGTAGCGGCAACCGGCAAGCGCCGCTATGTCGACGCTATCCGATTGTGCCACCTTTAGATAAGTGTGGAAGGCTTGGCTGATGCGAATCGGTTGTTTGCTACGATTGGCGGTGGTTAAGTGTAGGTGCAACTTTTCATCGAGCGTAATCGAGAGGGTGGCGGCGCAGTCAGGTATGGCGTAAGGGCCGCCTGCTTGCTCGAGCTTTAGTTGCAGAAAGGTTCGGGTGCTGGATGTTTCGGTTGTTGCCACTTGCCAGAGAGCGGTTCGAGCATAGCCGTGGTTGGGTGCACCGGGTTGATCGGGGTGGGCGCCAAACCAGGGCCAGCACAGGGGAATGCCGCCGCGGATGGCGCGTCCGAGTTCATAATCGGCGTTCGGGCTGAGCCAGAGGAGTTCCTCTCCTTTGAGCTGGCAGGCGAGCACCTGGGCGCCTTGCAGGCAGACGGTAGCGGTGGCCTGCGGCGCGCTCATGCGGATGAGCGGAAGCCCTCCCGCTCCGCGGTCGAACTCTATCATTGCGACTCCTCTGCTTGATGTTCTCTGGGCCTATTTTCCATCTTCCGGTCTACTGAATCTAATGTGGGGTTTTACTTTTCAAGTTTTGTAGTTATGCTACACTTGCTTTCAGTGAGTGCTTGGGTTCGTCCCATAGCTATGGGGTAAACCGGTTGATTCTAGGCCGGTGGCACTTGCTACCAGATTAGGAAGTCTGGAATTTTACTACAAAAAAGGTCATTGGAAGCGAATTACAACAGGTGTAGGAGGAACGATGACCGTTATCCGTAAAGGGCTGCTTCCGGCAGCTGTGGCAGCGTCCGCTGCGCTCTTTTCTCAAAGTGCTTTTGCCGTCGACTTCTTCGGCTACTTCCGGGCCGGTGTCGGCGCGACTGCTGGTGGGGGAGATCAGGTTTGTTTTCAGGCGCCGGGTGCGGCGGCCAAGTATCGACTTGGTAACGAATGCGAAAACTATGGGGAGATTGGCTTCGGTACGAACATGTACGAAGGCGAAGGCGGGGAGTACTTCCGTCTAGCTACCCGCTTCGCCCTGTCAACCGAGCGCGCTCAGGACTGGGAATCGCTGGGCGACGATTGGGCAAACCGCGAACTGTACGCCGAGGCCGGTAATCTCTTCGGCGGCGTATTGTCCGACGCACGTTTCTGGGTCGGTAAGCGTTTCTACCAACGTCATGACCTGCATATTAACGACTTCTATTACTGGGACAACAGCGGTCCCGGGGGCGGTGTCGAGAATATCGATGTAGGCTTTGGCCGTTTATCGTACGCCTATCGGCAGAACCGCTTCGATGACGACTTGGTGTTCGCAGCCCACGATCTTCGCTTGGCCGGTATTAGTGTGAACCCCGGCGGCGAACTGGAAGTGGGGCTGAACTATGGTACGGCGCTCGAAGACCGGGACGGCTTTGGCGGCGACGACGGTTGGGCGGTAACCCTGCAACATTTCCAGGGCGGGGTGCTTGGCGGGTTCAATAAGCTCGCCGTTCAGTACGGCGTCGGCCCGTATGGCGGCGGCAGTCTCGCTTATCCTGACCCGGATGCTACGGACGATGTCGAGTTTTCCGCATCGTCGAGCAATTGCAGTTCCAGTTGAGCGATAACTGGTCGGGTATGGTTGCGGCCATTTACGAAGACCAACGCGATGTACAGCGCTGGTATTCGGTCGGCGCACGTCCGGTTTACCATCTGAACGAGTACGTCGATCTGATGGTTGAAGTGGGTTACGACCGTGTCGATCCGGATGATGGCAGTGCCGGCGACCTGACCAAAGTTACGTTTGCCGCGGCGCTGAGCCCGGGTATGAACTTCTGGGCACGGCCTTCGCTGCGCGCCTTCGTAACCTATGCCAGCTGGAGCGACGAGTTCCGCGGTCGGATTGGGGTAGACACTCCGGTCGAAAACGATCGCGATGCCGTGACGTTCGGCTTGCAAACCGAAGTTTGGTGGTAATGCCTACTTCTTGCCGCCCTCCGGGGCGGCCAACGAACCTGCGGTGTTTCCTTAAGGGAAAACCGAACAGCAGCCTTGCCTGGGAGTCCGCTATTCCGGCGCTCCAACCCATGGCATACGGCGCTTGGGCGCTGCGCACGGCGCGACTGGGTGAGGATGCTGTTCAGTTTTTCTGAAGACAAAGAACAAAAGCCCGTTGAGGCGATGAGGCGGTTTTCTTAGGAGGTGTGCGAATGGCTCGGGACGACATGGATTGGTGGCGAGGCGCGGTAGTTTATCAGGTTTACCCGCGTAGCTTTCTCGATACGACCGGTAACGGTACCGGAGATCTTAAGGGTATTACCCAGAAGCTCGATTACATCGCTTCGCTAGGCGTCGACGTTGTTTGGCTGTCTCCGTTCTTTAAATCTCCCATGAAGGATTTCGGTTACGACGTGTCCGATTACCGGGACGTCGATCCGCTCTTCGGGAGCCTTGCGGATTTCGATGAGTTAGTAGCCAAAGCTCATGGTTTGGGCATGAGGGTTCTCATCGATAAAGTCATCAGCCACACCTCGGATCAACATCCCTGGTTTCAGGAAAGCCGCGAGGATAGAACCAATCCGAAGGCGGATTGGTATGTCTGGGCCGATCCGAAGCCCGACGGCACGCCTCCCAATAACTGGTTGTCGATTTTTGGCGGCCCCGCCTGGGAGTGGGACACTCGCCGGCGCCAGTATTATTTGCATAACTTCCTCGCCAGCCAGCCGGATCTGAATTTCCATAACCCCGAGGTGCAGGACCACATTCTGGGCGAACTGGAGTTTTGGCTGGCGCGGGGCGTCGATGCTTTCCGGCTTGATGCGTGCAACTACTACTTCCACGACCGCGAGCTGCGCGATAATCCGCCTGCCCCTGCGGATTCCTTTAACACCGCGGCCCCGCCCGATAACCCGTACGTTTTTCAGTCCCATCGGTACTGCAAGTCGCAGCCCGAGAACCTTGAATTTCTACGCCGGCTGCGGGCGCTGATGGAGCGTTACCCCGGCACGTTCACGATGGGCGAAGTCGGCGACGACAACTCCTTGGACGTTATGGCCGCCTATACCTCTGGCGGCGACAAGCTGCAGATGGCATATTCTTTTGACTTGCTGACGGAGCAAGGCTCGGCGTCCTACATTCGCAGCACCGTGGAGCGGCTTGAGTCCCGTATCGGCGACGGCTGGCCGTGTTGGTCGATGGGAAATCATGACGTGGCTCGCGTGGTGACGCGGTGGGGAGGGGAGAACCCTCACCCGCGGATGGCTAGCGTCTTTGCGGCGATGTTGCTGTCGCTGCGCGGTAGCGCTTGCCTGTACCAAGGCGACGAGCTGGGTTTGACCGAAGCGGAGATCCCCTTCGAGCAATTGCAGGATCCTTACGGCATTCGCTTCTGGCCGCGCTGGAAAGGGCGCGACGGGTGTCGCACGCCGATGCCGTGGCAGCATGACTTGCCGCAGGCGGGCTTTACTACCGGAACGCCTTGGTTGCCGATTCCCGAGGAGCATCGGGCAATGGCGGTCGATGTACAGGAAAAAGACCCCGATTCCGTTTTAGCCAGCTACCGGCAGTTTCTCCAGTGGCGGCGGCAGCAGCCCGCCTTATGCGTCGGCGATATTGTGTTTTTCGACGCTCCGGAAAACGTCTTGTTGTTTAAGCGTAGTGCGCCGGAGCAGCAGATTTTGGTGGCTATCAACCTCAGCGGACAAACGGTAGACATGCCGCTGAACGTGGAAGAAGTGGACGTGTTGAGCGGGCACGGTTTTGGCGGGCACTTAGAGCAGGGGCGGTTAGTGCTGCCTGCCTGGGATGCTTGGTACGGCGATGTATCTCGCGCGGAATCGGTCCTCCTCGATACCGAAGGTGCGACAGGCCCGACAGCGGTAGAGTGATGACGTTGCTAAGGTTCGTTGGAGTCCTTTTCAGCCTGCCGTCAGGCAAGCGGTTCGCGGCGAATGGTTGATATAAATAGCGAAGGATCCGCTGGCACAAAGCGGAGAACGGGAGCCGGTCATGGGTGAGGTAATCCTCAAAGATATTCGCAAGTCGTATGGCGATACCGAGATTATTCACGGGGTCGATATAGACATCGAAGACGGCGAGTTCGTCGTCTTCGTCGGTCCTTCCGGGTGCGGTAAGTCGACGCTGTTACGTTTAATCGCCGGGCTTGAGGAGATTACATCGGGCGATTTGCAAATCGGCGGACGGCGGGTCAACGACGCGCCGCCGGCGAAGCGTGGCATCGCCATGGTGTTCCAGTCTTACGCTTTATACCCCCACATGACGGTGCGGGAAAACATGGCATTCGGCCTCAAACTCAAGGGCCGAAAGAAAGACGAAATTGGGCAAAAGGTCGAGTCGGCCGCCCGGATTCTGCAATTGGAGCGTTGCTCGAGAGCAAGCCTAAAGATTTGTCCGGCGGGCAGCGCCAACGGGTCGCCATCGGTCGGGCGATTGTGCGCGAACCGGAGGTATTTCTTTTCGATGAGCCGTTATCGAACCTGGATGCCTCTTTGCGCGTTCAAATGCGGATTGAGATTGCCAAGCTGCACCGCCGCCTAAAAACGACCATGATTTATGTTACCCACGATCAGGTCGAGGCCATGACCATGGCCGACAAGATCGTGGTGCTCAACGGCGGGCGGACGGAACAAATCGGTGCGCCGTTAGAGCTTTATCACCATCCGCGTAACCTTTTCGTCGCGACCTTCATCGGTTCCCCACAGATGAATTTGCTTGCGGGCACGCTTTTGTCCGCAGAGGCGCAGCACGCGCACGTTCGCCTTGCCGGCGGCGAGGAGGTGTTCGTTGCCGTGGATGCAAGTGGCGCTTCGCCTGGCGAAGCCGTAACGCTCGGGGTGCGACCGGAGCACCTCGTCGAAGCGACGGCGAATGGCGGCGACGGCGGGGTGACCGGCAAGGTGCTCGTCGTAGAGAGGCTTGGAGAGTGCACGTTGGCTTATCTCCAGGTCGACGGGGTCGAGGATAATGTGGTCGCCAAGCTGCCCGGCGATGCAACGGTGGAGGCCGGCGGATCTCTGCGTATCGGGGTAAACCGGAGCGCTTGTCATTTGTTCGATAGCAAAGGCGAGGCCTTTCGTCGGGTTCCGGCGTCGAAGACGAGTGGACCGCGAGCGGCTTTAGGGTGAGAGGAGGTGCGCGAGCCAAAGGAAGCGGATAGGGGATATGCAGTCACAGCTGCAAATGCGCAACGCGTTGAAATGGCTGAGTAAAGCTTGCGAGCAACGCACGTTAGCAGCTGCGACATAAGGAACAATACGGCATCTGGCCGGGAGATGCGCGGCGACGGCGGTCAATAACGACGTTGAAGCCGTTTCGTAGCGGACCGCTAGACGCTTATTAGAGACGACAGAGCCCTGCGAGGGAGGAGGAAGAGAATGAAAAAACGCTCACTCAGATTAAACGTGCCGCCGCGGCGACCGCCATTAGTGCGGCGATTGCAATGTCCGGTAGCGCATTCGCACAGGACGATCAGCTGCGTGTATGGATCGGTGGCGACAAAGGGTATAGCGGCCTGCAAAAGGTCGGCGATTGGTTTACGGAAGAGACGGGTATTCGCGTCATCGTCGAATATCCGGAAGACGCAACCTCTCGCTTCGAACAGGCGGCCGCCGCGGGCGGCGGTCCGGATATCTGGATCTGGGCGCACGATCGTGCCGGCGACTGGGCACAGGCAGGGCTTTTGCGGCCGGTTAACCCAAGCGCCAGCGTGCGCGAGGGCATTAACGACACCGGTTGGGAGGCCTTCACGATCGGCGGGCGTACCTGGGGCTACCCCATCGCCTTCGAAGCCATCGGCTTGATTTACAACCGCGATCTTGTCCCCGAGGCGCCGGCGACGTTCGAAGAAATTTTCGAAATCGACCAAGCGCTGCAAGAGGACGGCAAAAACGCCATCCTGTGGGACTATAACAATACCTACTTCACTTGGCCGCTGCTGGCCGCCGCCGGCGGTTACGCTTTTGCGCAGGACGAAAACGGCGATTACATCGCGAACGACACCGGCGTTAACAATGACGGCGCCTTGGCCGGAGCAAATATGCTCGTGCGGCTGATCGAAGAAGGCGTCATGCCACGCGGCGCGACCTACTCCGATATGGAGCGGCGGGTCAACAACGGCGAAGTCGCGATGATGATCAACGGCCCCTGGGCTTGGGACAATCTCCGCCGGAGCGGGATCGATTTCGGCGTCGCGCCGATTCCTTCCATTAACGGCGAGCCGGGTAGCCCCTTCGTCGGCGTGCTGGGCGCTATGATTAATCGCAACAGCGCCAATAGCGATTTGGCCGTTGAGTTCATCGAGAACTACATCCTCGACGTCCGCGGTTTGAAGATGATCGACGACGACGTGCCGCTTGGGGTTCCGGCTAACCAAGCGTTCTACGAGGAAATCGCCGCAGATCCTCGTATTCGGGCTACCATGGCTAACGTTGAGGCCGGTCACCCGATGCCGAGCAATGCGGAAATGGGGCGTTTCTGGTCGGCTATGGAGTCGGCGCTACAGAACATGACCTCCGGTCGTCAGAGTGTGGAAGAAGCGCTTAACGACGCGGCCGCCCGCATTAAATCTCGCTAGGTCATAGGGCGACGGGCCGCTGTTGATGGCGGCGGGAAGGAGCAAAAGCCTTCCTGCCGTCCGGCCCAGCCTTCGGCCGCCTTTCCGGACACGCCCCGGCTATGGATGGATGGGTGGATGTGGTCAGGCTTGGATGGCACCGAGGCGGCTTGTTACGGCGAGCGGCTTTCGGTGAATAGAGCTGAAGTAACATTATGAACAAAGAAGCTCTGAAGCCCTATATCAAATGGGGCGTTCTCTCGCTCTTCTCGCTATGCGCGCTCTATGTCGTCATGGTCATCCATATGACCGGGCGCCCTGTGCTGGCAGTGCTCGTGATGACGGGCTTTTTCCTCACTGCGTATATCTACACGTCTGCGAAGGCGTATACCTTTCGGTACTTGTTCCCCGGCTTGGTCGGGATGGGGCTCTTCGTGGTGTTGCCGCTGGCGTACACCATTAATATGAGTTTCACCAATTATAGTTCGACGAATTTGCTCACATTCCAGCGAGCGACTAATTACCTGCTGGACGAGACCTACCGTCCGGCGGGCGGCGACTCTTATCGTTTTACCCTGCATCCGGCCGGCGACGATTACCGGATTCAGTTGGTCAGCGATGGCTCCGGCGCGCACTATTTAACCGAGCCTTTCGCCTTACCCGTCGACCAAACGGTCTATCTGGACGCTGCTGCCGTACAGGTGGGGGAAGCGGCGTTGGAATCGCTCGATTCGGCGCTACCGGTTCGCGAGGTCATTCAACACCGTAACTCGCTACAGGAGGTGGTTGTACAGTTGCCCAGCGGCGCCGAGGTCGGTATGGCGGGGCTGCGCGAATTTGCCACCGTGCTGCCTCTATTTAAAGCGGAAGACGACGGCGCGTTGGTTAATCAGGTGACCGGCGAGGTGCTCAGGCCCAACTTTGAGAGCGGTTTCTATGAAACGGAAGCGGGCGAGCGCGTACCGCCAGGGTTTCGAGTTCAGGTTGGCTTGAACAATTACGAACGAATTGTGAACGATCCGGCTTTTCAGGGGCCCTTCGTACGAATTTTTGGCTGGACGGTGGCCTTTGCCGGCTTGACGGTGCTTTTCACGCTTATTGTTGGGCTGGGCCTTGCCGTTCTCTTAAGCTGGGAGAAGTTGAACTATCGCGGCGTTTACCGTCTGCTGCTATTTTTGCCGTATGCGGTGCCCGGATTTATCTCGATTCTGGTTTTCCGAGGTTTGTTTAACGAGAACTTCGGCGAGATCAATCTTATTCTGGATTCTTTGTTCGGGCTGCGGGTTTCGTGGTTCTCCGACCCTGCTCTGGCGAAGACGATGATTTTAATCGTCAATACCTGGCTTGGGTATCCGTATATCATGATTCTCTGCATGGGGTTGCTAAAAGCCATCCCTAACGATCTTTACGAAGCGTCTTCGCTTGCCGGCGTCGGTCCGCTTGGCAACCTGTTCAAAATCACCGCGCCATTGGTGATGAAGCCGCTGCTGCCGCTGCTAATCGCCTCGTTCGCGTTTAACTTCAACAACTTTGTGCTGATTGCGTTGTTAACCGGCGGCAGGCCTGATTTCATAGGCACGACCGTGCCATCGGGCACAACGGACATTCTTGTGACGTATACGTACCGTATCGCATTTGAAGACGCCGGGCGGGATTTCGGCTTAGCCGCGGCAATCTCCGCCGTCATTTTCATTATGGTCGCTATTATGTCGTTCATTAATCTGCGCGTGATGAAGGTCGATCGTGTGGAGGCTCGATGAGGGGCTTAGGAGACAAAGACGGTAGCGGCGTGCGCGTTGGCGGGCCGCTACCGCAAACAGGGGGCTGAACAATGGCTATGGTCACTGGAACCTCGGGGCGGGTCAGAGTGATAGCGGCGCATATTTTTATGGTCGCCTTTCTCGCGCTGATTTTGTTCCCGTTTCTCATGATTATCTCGATTTCCCTGAGGCCGGGTAATTTCGCGTCCGGAAGCTTGATTCCTACCGAGATCAGTTTCGAGCATTGGGCGCTGGCGCTCGGTATTCCTTATGAGTTGCCGGACGGGCGCGTGTTGCAGCCGCCGTTCCCGGTGCTGCTCTGGCTTTGGAATTCGGTGAAGGTCGCGTTTTGGACTGCGTTTTTGATTCTCGTCTTGTCGACTACCAGTGCGTATGCCTTTGCACGCATGCACTTTTTCGGTAAGCGGACGATTCTGAACTCCATTTTAATTCTGCAGATGTTCCCTGCTGTATTAGCGTTGGTTGCTATCTACGCCATTTTCGAGACGATCGGTCATTACATACCCTGGCTTGGGATTAACAGCCACGGCGGACTGATTCTAGCTTACCTCGGCGGGATCGCTTTGCACGTGTGGACGATCAAGGGCTACTTCGACAGCATCCCGAAGGAGATCGAGGATGCCGCGAGAGTCGATGGGGCAACGCCGTTTCAAACCTTCCGGTATGTCACTTTGCCGATGGCGGTGCCTATCCTAGCGGTCGTGTTCGTCCTCGCCTTCGTGATGGCGATCATAGAGTATCCGGTTGCTTCCGTGTTGATGCAGACGACGGATCAGCTAACGCTGGCAGTCGGGTCGCGTTTCTATCTCCAAGAACAGCGTTATCTTTGGGGGAACTTTGCGGCGGCGGCTATTCTCAGCGGACTGCCCATCACGATCGTGTTCCTCATTGCACAGCGTTGGATCGTCTCCGGTTTGACCGCCGGCGGCGTAAAAGGATAACGGCTATGAAAAGAAGCATCGTAAAGTCAGGGATGTTTGCCGCGCTTGCTGCGTTAGGCTTAGCGGCCGCCAGTGTCGCGGCAGCAGAGGAGGGACCCGTGTATCCGGGGAGTTTCGCCGAGAACCCGATTGTCTACTTTGTGATTACCGACCGCTTTTATAACGGTAATCCCGATAACGACCGTTCCTACGGCCGCGAGCCGGATGGGGAAGAGGAAGTCGGAACCTTCCACGGTGGCGATTTGGCCGGGCTTAGTCACAAGCTCCGCGAAGGCTACTTTCGCGACCTTGGCATTAATGCGCTGTGGATTACGGCGCCCTACGAGCAGATTCACGGCTGGGTGGTCGGTGGCGAAAACGCGTTTCGCCATTACGCCTACCACGGCTACTACGCGCTCGATTACACTCAGCTCGATCAGAATATGGGCACGTCCGAGGAATTGCGGGAGTTCATACGGTTGGCTCATGCCGACGGTATCCGGGTCGTGTTCGATATCGTGATGAATCATCCGGGCTACGGCGATCTGTGGACGCTCGACAAATACGGTGTCGATGTCGTGTGGGACGGTTTCGAAGCCGCGACACCGCGGGATTACCATAGCCACATCAACTATAACTCGCGTAACTGGACCGATTGGTGGGGAGATGCGTGGGTGCGCTCCGATTTGCCGGGCTACCGTTCCGGCAACCACCGCGACCCCCTGACCATGCAGTTGGCGTATTTACCCGATTTTCGTACCGAGGCGACGGAAGCCGTCGAATTGCCTGTTTTCCTTCGCAATAAATGGGAGCAGGAAGGGCGATTGGAGTCGGAGCAGGCGGCGTTGGCCGAGTGGTTCGAGCAAACCGGAAGAACGCCTACCGTTCGTAACCATTTGATTAAATGGCTGACGGATTGGGTGCGCGAGTACGGTGTCGACGGTTTCCGGGCCGATACGGTAAAGCATGTCGAAAAAGAAGCCTGGGCTGAGTTAAAAGCCGAGGCAGTAAGCGCGCTGGAGGCGTGGAAGCAGGCCAATCCCGAGCAGGCGATCGACGATGCGCCGTTTTGGATGACCGGCGAATACTGGGGGCACGGTGTCGAGCGTAGCGATTTCTTCGACTACGGCTTCGACAACATGATTAACTTCGGCTTGCAGGAAAGGGCCAACCTCAGCAGTCGCCTGGATGCCATTTACGCACGTTATGCCGAAGCGGCGACGCCCGAGGCGAATTTCCTCAGTTACATTTCGTCGCACGACACGCATCTATACCCTCGCGAGCGCTTAATCGAAGGCGGCACCGTGCTGCTGTTAGCCCCGGGCGGCGTGAAAATCTTCTACGGCGACGAAACTGCTCGCCCGGCAGGCCCTGCGCCGGCAAGCGATCCCGATCAGGCGACGCGTTCGCCGATGAATTGGGACGCTATCGACGAAGACGTGCTTGCCCATTGGCAGACGTTGACGCAGTTCCGGGCGCGGCATGTTGCCCTTGCTCAAGGAGAGCATCGACGGTTGAGCAATAGACCTTATACCTTTAGCCGTACTTACGGCGAGGATCGGGTGGTTGTCGCCGTCGAGGTGAACGAGCCGCAAAACGTGGCGGTTGGGGATGCGTTTTCCGATGGCGAGACTGTCCGCGACTTCTATACCCGAGAGCGGATGACGGTTATGGATGGGCAGGTCTTTGTCGAGCCACATGCTAACGGCGTGGTCTTATTAGAGCGTGCCGGCCCGTCCTCCGGGAGTCCTGCTTCGGCCCCTTGATCGCGTACGGCTCTGGGCAGGGGCGATAATGCCATTGCTCAGAGCCGCCACTTTGCTAGGAAGTCCGAAGATGGGCCCCGAACCGGGAAATTGAAAGCTAATTGGGTTTGGTTAACGATTGCGAAGGGCGAGGTTTCCGGGGGCTCACCCTTCTTGTCTCTTGGTAGAGATCAATGTGCCGTCTCGTAGGCGTTTTTCCTGTAAGTTGCGTTTGCTCTTCTCAAGCTGGGCGGCGAGTTCCGGCCCTCGTTTCAGCGCTACGCCGACTGCAAGAACGTCGGTGATCGCTAAGTGCGCCATTCGAGAGGTCATTGGCGTATAGACGTCGGTGTCTTCGGTGACATCGGCATACAGCGCAATGGTGCTGATATTGGCTAACGGAGAGCCGCAGGCAGTAATGGAAATGACTTTGGCGCCGGCTTCCAAGGCAAGCTCGGCGCTGCGGAGCAGATCCCGCGTCCGGCCTGTGTGAGAGATAGCGACGACGACACTGCCCGGTTGTAAAATCGTGGCCGCCATACCGTGCGTGTGCGGGTCGTTGTAGGCAACGGTGGGAATACCCATACGGAAGAACTTGTGTTGGGCGTCCATGGCCACGATGCCCGATGCGCCATGGCCGTAGAACTCCACCCGTGAAGCCGCCGCCAACGTATCGACAGCTTTTTCCACGGCATCGATATTGAGGTGATTGCGGACCTGCATCAACGTGCTGATGGAACGGTCGAAGACTTTTGCTGCAAGGTCGGCAGGTTTGTCGGTAGCGCTTACGCCGCTGTAGATGTATGGGGCGCCGCTCGCCAGGGAGCCTGCCAGATGGAGCTTGAAATCCTGGAAGCCGGAGCAGCCGACCGCTCGACAAAACCTGATAACGGTCGGCTCGCTGACGCCAGCCTCCTCGGCAATAGTCGCCAGGGGCGCGTTTATTACCGCATTCGGGCGCTCCAGAACGAGGTCGGCGACCTTTTGTTCTGAGCGGCGTAACTCCGGTCGTAACGACTCAATTCGGGCAAGCATGGGCTTTTTTTCTCCGGGCTCTCGGCGTTTCCTTCGTACCTTTATATTATCAGGTCGCCCGCTGCGCGTGGAATGCGATTTCGCATCGCCCCGGTCTCATGGGCCATCCCTCTTGAGAGGCCGAGCAAAGCCGGGTGTTTAGCCAATACTAAATGCCCCGGTACTTCCCGTAGATAATCTTTGAAGCGACCATGATCTTCTAAGCGCTGCCGAAACCGTTCGATGTCGAACAGCGAACCAAGCTTAGGGGGGATGCCGCCACAAATGAAGAAACCGCCCCGAGCGCCCAGCGTCAGGATGAGATTGCCAGTCACGTTGCCGAGTATATCGACGAACATAGCGACCGCTTCCCGGCAGGTCGAGCAGCTGCCGTCTTGGGCACGGCGAACGATCTCCGGCGGGCTGAGTTGTTCGTCGTGCTGGTCGTCGACGCGTGCAATGCCATGGTACAGGTTGGTCAATCCGCTGCCGGACAGAATTCTCTCTACCGATACATGCGGATACCGTTTGCGAAGGACTTGAAATACCGCTATTTCGCGGTCGGTAACGGGGCTGAAGCTTGCATGTCCGCCTTCCGTTTGTAGCGGAATCCAATCGCCGGTGCCGGTTGGAATCAGGCCCGAAACGCCCAAGCCGGTTCCCGGGCCCAGTACGGCGATCGGTGCATCCTCGGCTTTCTCGCCGCCGCCGAGCGGGCGCAGTTCGCTCTCGTTCAGATGGCGAACGGCCATCGCTTGGGCGGTGAAATCGTTGACCATCTTCAAACATTCGAGTTCGAGCGCCTGACGGGTTTGCTCGATGGAGAATGCCCAGTGGTGATTAGTCATCTTCACCCAGTCGCGAAACACCGGGGTAGCTATGGCCATAGCGGCACAGCGCGGCCATTCCCCTTCCACGCCTGCCAAATAGGTTCGAATAGCATCGACTAAGGTCGGATAATCGGCACAGGCCAAGACCTTTTCCTGGCTTGGGTCGGCACCGGGCGCTTCTGCAATCGCAAAGCGAGCATTGGTGCCACCGATGTCGGCAAGTAGCCAGCGACTGTTAGGGTGCCCAATAGACATTGACGGATACCTGGTCTTGAGTGAAGAGCGCGCGCACCGGCATTGTGCGCGTGTCGGCTTCGTGCAGAGCCTGTTGCAAGGTGGCGAGTTTGGACTCGCCGGCAATATGCAGAATCAGGTTGCGGGTGTTCAGTAGGGCTCTCAGTGTCAAGGTCATACGCGGGTGCGGTGCCGTGGTCGGACGGCATGGTAGGCAGCAGGCGACTGTCGTTAGGCTCAAGCCTTCGTCCAGGGTCGGCGTTAAGGGAAACAGCGAAGCCGTATGTCCGTCGTCGCCCATGCCGAGTATGACGGCGTCAAAAGGGCGCTCGATCATTTCCTGCGCCGTTTCGCAGGTTTTTGTGCCTTCCTCCGGGGTTGCCTCAGGCGTGCGCAGCGGAACGAAACGTGCCGCTGACGCCTGCTCTTGTAACAGCTCCGTTCGAATGAGGCGCTCGTTGCTGTCTGGGTGCTCTGGCGCGACCCAGCGCTCGTCGGCGAGCGTTACATCGACCCGCGCCCATTCCAAATCCAGTTTTCGCAGGGCTCGGAATAGCGGCACCGGGGTGCTGCCGCCAGAGACGACTAAGGATGCCCGTGGGCGTGCCGCTAATGCCGACCGCAACGTCGTCGCCAAAGTGTTCGCAAGTGCGACCGCTAACTCGTCGCGGTCGCTATAGCGCATTGGCTCTGGGGTTTGTTTGATGTTTTCGGCCATTAGCTTTCCTCACGCCAACTGAATCCGCTTCTACCCATTAATGCACTGGAAGCGGCCGGGCCCCAGGTGCCGGCGGTGTATGGCTTGGGGGCTTCTCCAGATTGTTCCCAAACATCGAGGATCGGCTCCACCCAGCGCCAGGCAGCATCGACTTCGTCGCGCCGCATGAAAAGGGTCAACTTGCCGCGCAGGCAGTCCATTAACAGGCGCTCGTAGGCATCCGCTTTGCGGCTACCGAAGGTTTTACTAAAGTTCAGGTCCAGCGATACGGGACGGAGATCCATCGTGTCGCCGGGCTCCTTGGCCATCAGCATTAACTGAACACCGTCGTCGGGCTGTAGGCGAATCACCAGCCGGTTGGGGGCCGGCGCTGCATCGCCGCTAAAGATCGAATGCGGAACCTGCCGGAACGTTACCACGATCTCGGCAAGCCGTTCTTGCAGCCGCTTGCCGGTGCGCAGGAAAAACGGTACGCCGGCCCAGCGCCAGGAGTCGATCTCCGCTTTTAAGGCGACGAAGCTTTCGGTATGGCTGTCCGAAGCGATGCCGTCTTCGTCCAGATAACCGCGCACCGGGGTGCCTCCGATAGCGCCGGCGCGGTATTGACCGCGGACAGTGTTGGCGACGACATCTCGGCCGACCAGCGGACGCAGTGCTCTGAGTACTTTCAGCTTCTCGTCTCGGACCGCATCGGGGTCGATGCTGGCCGGCGGCTCCATGGCAATAATGCACAGCAGTTGCAGTAAATGGTTTTGCACCATGTCCCGCAGCGCCCCGGTGTTATCGTAAAAGGGGCCGCGTCCTTCGACGCCGACCTGCTCGGCCAGGGTGATTTGCACATCGCGAATGCTGCCTCTTTGCCACAGCGGTTCGAACAAGGCGTTGCCGAAGCGTAAGGCAATGAGGTTTTGAACAGCCTCTTTCCCGAGGTAGTGGTCGATACGGTAGATCTGGTGCTCTTTGAAGACTTTCGCGACTTCCCGGTTGATTTTCCCCGCCGATTCGAGATCGCGGCCCAGCGGTTTTTCAAGCACTACCCGGGACTCCGGCGTTGCCAGGCCCGCTTCGCCGAGGTGGGTGCAAATCGTGGTGAAAAGGTCAGGCGCCGTCGCTAGGTAATAGACTTTTTCCCGGTGACTCGATTCGGACAGGAACCGGGCCAGCAGCTGGAAATCGTCCGGCGCTGTCGCATCGACCTTGAGGTAATCGAGGTGTTGCGCAAAGCTTTCCCAAACCTCCTCGCTAAAGTCCCCCGCCGCGAGATACCGCTTGCAGCACTCGCGCGTGAGCGCGAGGTATTCGTCCCGGCTCATATCGCGCCGGGCGGCGCCCGTAATACGACAGTCGTCGGGCAAGGCGTCGTCCCGAAATCGATAATAGAGAGCGGGAATGATCTTGCGAGTGACAAGATCGCCATTGCCACCGAAGAGCACCATTTCAAATGGGTTTACTGAATGCACGTACTAACCCTCATTAACTATTGTCGCGGGCAAGCGCTACCTGCTTGCCTTTTTTGTTTCTTAAGCCGCAAGCGTTGCAACGCCGGTGTTCGAAGGCATCCGCTGTCTTGAATGACGCTACAGGCAATATGGGTGATTAGTAGCATAACTACAAAAAAAGTGAAGTGAGAACTACCTGCCGGGGGTGCCGGTTGTGAGCGATTTCTTTGCGCGGCTTCAAGTTTCTCATTAAATATTTGGCTTGTCATAAGCGGGCAAAGAAAAGGCTTGAAGATAGCGTTCTGTGGTTCTATATTGTAGTAAAGCTACAAGGCGGCGATAGGGTCGAGATCGTAAGCCCCTAACTGCCTTCTCTAAGGTCTTTTGATTTATGGCACAGCTTAATCAGGTTTTACAAAACGTTACGGAGCGTATCGTTCAGCGTAGCACGCATACTCGGACCCGCTATTTGCGGGATATCGAGGAGGCAGCAGCCCGGGAGCCCGTGCGTAAAGCGTTGGCGTGTGCCAATCTGGCTCACGGTTTCGCCGCAGCGCCGCAGCCGGATAAGGATGAGCTGAAATCTCTGCGTTGGCCGAATATCGCGATTGTTTCAGCGTACAACGATATGTTGTCGGCGCACCAGCCGTTAGGGGATTACCCTGCCATTATTAAAGCCGCGGCGCGCGAGGCAGGTGCTACCGCACAGTTTGCCGGCGGCGTGCCGGCCATGTGCGACGGCGTGACGCAGGGGCGCGCCGGAATGGAACTGTCGCTGTTTAGTCGCGACGTCATCGCCATGTCCACGGCCATCGCGCTTTCCCACGATATGTTCGACGCCGCCTTGTGTTTGGGCGTTTGCGACAAAATCGTGCCGGGCCTACTAATTGGGGCGCTGCGATTCGGCCACCTGCCGGTCGTTTTCGTTCCGGCCGGCCCCATGCCGTCAGGCCTGCCGAACCGGATGAAAGCACGGGTGCGGCAATTGTTTGCCGAAGGAAAAGCCGGGCGGGACGAGCTGCTTCAGGCGGAGTCGGAGTCCTATCACGGGCCTGGCACCTGCACGTTCTACGGCACCGCGAACAGTAACCAGTTGCTCATGGAGCTGATGGGCTTGCACCTGCCCGGCAGCGCCTTCGTCAATCCGGGCACCCCGCTGCGCGATGCTTTGACCGCCGAGGCGCGCGCCGTGTAGCGGGCCTTACCAGCCTCGGCGGCTCTTACACGCCCATCGGGCACGTGATTGACGAGCGAGCCATCGTCAATGGCATTGTCGGTTTGCTGGCGAGCGGCGGTTCGACCAACCATACGATTCATTTGGTGGCGGTGGCGCGTGCTGCCGGCATTCTGATCAATTGGGACGACTTCGAAGATTTGGCCGGTGTCGTGCCGTTGCTGATGCGGGTATACCCGAACGGGTCGGCCGATGTGAATCATTTCCACGCTGCCGGCGGTATGGCATTCCTCACCCGGGAATTACTCGATGCCGGCTTACTGCACGAGGACGTTGTTACCGTCGCCGGGCAGGGGCTGCGGGCGTATACCCAAGAGCCTTGGTTGGACGAGGGTCGGCTGCGGTGGCGCCAGGCTCCCGACCGGACTGGGGATGCGGAAGTACTGCGGCCGCTCGCCGATCCTTTCGATCGGGAGTCGGGCTTGCGAGTGATGGTCGGCAACCTCGGTCGAGCGGTTATCAAAACGTCGGCGGTTAAGCCCGAGCATCGCGTTGTCGAGGCGCCCGCTAAGGTGTTCTACAGCCAGCAAGCTTTGTTGGAAGCCTTCCAGGCCGGAGAGTTGGAGCAGGATTTCGTTGCTGTGTTGCCGTGTCAGGGGCCGCGCGCGTGCGGTATGCCGGAGCTGCATAAGCTCACCCCGGCTCTAGGCGTATTGCAGGATCGCGGGTTCAAGGTGGCATTAGTAACGGATGGCCGGATGTCGGGAGCATCGGGCAAGGTGCCCGCGGCCATACATGTAACCCCGGAGGCGGTAGTAGGCGGTGAGTTAGCCAGAGTGCGCGACGGCGACCTTATCCGTTTAGATAGTATCGAAGGCCGGTTGGAAGCGCTGGTCGAGGCCCGCGAATGGACCCAGCGCAGGCACGTCTTGCCGCAGGACCCGGACGGCGGCGCTATGCGGGGCACGGGGCGGGAGTTGTTCGATACATTCCGCAATAACACGAGCGGCGCTGAAGAAGGCGCCATGAGCATTCTGACAGGCTTAGACAATCGCGCAGAACCTGACGCCGATTTAGCGATCGAGCGGGAAGCGACGCGCGAGAAGGATACTCAACTATGAACATGAGAGAAATCATGGGGCTGGCGCCGGTTATCCCGGTGTTAAGCATCGAAGATCCACGCGATGCGGTGCCGTTGGCAGAAGCATTGGTGGAGGGTGGGCTGCCCGTTCTTGAGATTACTTTACGGACGCCGGCGGCACTCGATGCGGCCGTCGAGATTATGCGGGAAGTGCCGGGTGCCGTCGTCGGTATCGGCACCGTGCTTTCCTCGCGGGATTTCCGCCGGGTTAAGGAAATGGGGTTTGGGTTCGCGGTCAGCCCCGGTTTGACCCCGTCTTTGGTCGAAGCCAGCAAACGCTATGACTTGCCGTTTCTACCCGGTGTGATGACGCCTTCCGAAGTGATGCAGGCGCGCGCGTTCGGATTTCGCGAGCTGAAGCTTTTCCCTGCCGTACAGGCCGGCGGCGTCGATATGTTGAAAGCGCTGGCAGGGCCATTTCCGGATGTGACGTTTTGCCCCACAGGCGGCGTGACGGCGGAAACCTGCGGCGAATATCTGGCATTGCCTAACGTTGCTTGCGTCGGCGGCTCTTGGTTGGCGCCCTCGGATTGCGTGGAAGCCGGCGATTGGGCGCGTATTCAATCTTTCGCCGCGGCCGCAGGTAACCGTCAGATCCTGCCCGTCGCGTAAAACAATTAATAAGGATGAGGAGGCACCATGACTTATCGTGTCGCTATCAATGGCTACGGCCGGATTGGCCGCAACGTTTTACGTGCGCTTTATGAGAACGACCGGCGCGGAGAGCTGCAGATCGTGGCCATTAACGATCTCGGCGATGCGCATACGAATGCCTATTTGACCCGGCATGACTCCGTCCACGGCCCGTTCTCCGGCGAAGTGGCCGTCGATGGCGAAGAGATGCTGGTCAACGGCGATCGTATCAGCGTTCTGGCCGAACGCGATCCGGCGCGACTGCCCTGGCGAGATCTCGGCGTAGATGCCGTGCTGGAATGTACGGGGCTTTTTACGAGTAAAGAGAAAGCGCAGGCGCACCTTGCCGCCGGCGCGCGCAAAGTGGTGATTTCCGCACCTGGCGGCGCGGATGTCGACGGCACGATCGTCTACGGCGTTAACCACAACACCTTAACCGCCGGGCATCAGGTTATATCGAATGCCTCCTGCACAACGAACTGTTTGGCGCCGTTAGTAAAACCCTTGCATGAAGCGATTGGCGTCGAGCGCGGGTTGATGACCACCATTCACTCCTACACCAACGATCAAGTGCTGACCGACGTGTATCACAAAGACGTTCGGCGCGCTCGTTCCGCAACGCAGTCGATGATCCCGACCAAAACGGGAGCGGCGGCCGCGGTGGGTTTAGTTTTGCCAGAGTTGAACGGGAAGTTGGACGGGTTTGCCGTTCGGGTGCCGACGGTTAACGTCTCCTTGGTGGATTTGTCGTTTGTCGCAGCACGCGCAACCAGCGTCGAGGAAGTGGACGCGGTCTTGCGCGCGGCGGCGGAGGAGGGGCCTCTCGCGGGCATCCTACGGATTAGCGACGAGCCGTTGGTGAGTATCGATTTTAACCACTGCTCCGCCTCTTCCGTCTACGATCCGTCGCTGACCCGCGTTAGCGAAGGGCAGCTGGTGAAAGTGTGCGCTTGGTACGATAACGAATGGGGCTTCTCCAACCGAATGCTCGATACCACGCGGGCGCTGCTGGATGTTGCCGAGTAGGACGCCGTTCAATCGTATAAGCGGTAGATAACGCAAGGAGATAACATGCCCCGTAGAACCAAAATAGTGGCGACCCTGGGGCCTGCTACCGACAAGCCGGCGGCCCTGGAAGGCATTCTTGCCGCCGGTGTCGATGTCGTTCGCTTGAACTTTTCGCATGGCGCGAAGGAGGATCACCTGCGGCGGGCAGCGGAGGTTCGCGAGATAGCCCGCAAGCTGGGGCGCGACATTGCGGTGTTGGTCGATCTGCAGGGGCCGAAGATTCGCATCGAGCGTTTCCGCGACGGTTCGGTGATGCTGGAGGCGGGTGCCGCTTTCTCGCTCGATCCGGCGTTGCCCGCCGAGGCGGGAACGGTAGATGCGGTCGGCATTACTTATCCGGAGCTTGCCGCCGACGTGGCGCCTGGCGATGTGCTGCTGCTGAACGATGGGGCCATCGTTCTGCGGGTCGAGAATGTTAGCGAGGGGCGCGTCCGCTGCCGTGTCGTGGTTGGCGGCGAGTTGTCCAACAATAAAGGCATCAATCGGCAGGGCGGCGGCTTATCGGCGCAGGCACTGACGGCGAAGGATAAAGAGGATATTAAAACCGCTGCGGCCATGGACGCTGATTATGTGGCCGTGTCGTTCCCCCGTACGGCGGACGATATCCGGCAGGCCCGTACGCTATTAGCCGATGCCGGCAGTAAAGCGGGCATCGTGGCCAAGATCGAGCGGGCCGAGGCGGTGGCGGATCTTGAACGGATTACCACGGCGTCCGATGCGGTCATGGTCGCTCGCGGGGATCTCGGTGTGGAGATTGGCGATGCCGAGTTGCCCGGTGTGCAAAGCGGATTATCGCCACGGCCCGCTCGCTCGATCGTATCGTCATTACCGCGACGCAAATGATGGAGTCCATGATTAAGCAGCCGACGCCGACGCGGGCCGAGGTGTTAGATGTCGCGAACGCGGTGATGGACGGCACGGATGCCGTCATGCTGTCTGCGGAGACGGCGGCGGGCAACTATCCGGTGCGAACGGTCGAGGCAATGGTGCGGGTTTGCGAGGGTGCCGAGCGGCAGCGCGCGTTGCAGTACAATACAAACCGTTTGAACAACCAATTTACGCGCATTGACGAGGCCGTTGCGATGTCCGCCATGTATGCGGCGCATCATCTTGAGGCGAAGGCGATTGTCGCGCTGACCGAGTCCGGGGCGACGGTTCTGTGGATGTCGCGGATAAGCTCGGAGCTTCCCATTTTGCCTTCACGCAACATGAATCGGTCAGGCGTCGATTAGCGCTTTACCGGGGCGTGTACCCGCTACGGGCTGAGTTCGACCATCGCTCCTCGGACGTGGTGGTGGAGGAAGCCATTCACACGCTACGGGCGCACGGGGCCGTTGGCCCTAACGATTATGTGGTCATCAGTAAAGGCGACCGCTCCGGGGTAACGGGTAGCACCAACGCGATGAAGATTGTCAAGGTGGACGAACTTGCCTCGTCCTCGCAGCCAGGGCAGGCCGACCTTGTGGCGGAGGCGGACTAAGGCTGTTTCGAGTCCCGGTCTATAGCCAAATGTGCGTTATCGATGCTCGGCGGGAGTTCGGGCGGCCGTACCGGCCGGGGTCTGGCCGATAGCGCATGCATAAACGCTTTGAGAGCGGCAATGTCGTACTCGTCGAGGTCGAGCGGCTGAAGCAAAGGCGAGGTTACCGGAAATAAGGGATCGTCGGCTTGGTCGGCAGTCGGATTCCGCCGGGCCATGCCGTGGTTGTACATTCGCAGCAGGCTCGTCATGTCGGTGATACGACCGTTGTGCATCCACGGCCCGGTGAACATCGCATCGCGTAAGCCGGGCGTTCGGAAGCGGCCGACGTCGGCTGGGCGGCCGGTGACGTGGTAACGGCCGAGATCTTCTAGGCGACGACCGTAGAAGTGCAGGCCGAGGTTATGAAACTGACCATCGGATAGCAAAGGCCCGCTGTGGCAGTTCATGCACCGTGCGCGGGTACGGAATAGATGCAGCCCCAGTAATTCTTCCTCGCTAAGCAGTGCGTGTTCGCCGTCGAGAAAACGATCGAAACGGCTTTTTCGGCTGACGATCGTACGCTGAAAGGCCGCTAAGGCCTGGGCGATTTGTGTGCGCTCTATATGCTCCACCCCGAATGCGGCGCGAAACAGCTCGACGTAACCGGGGATGGCGTTAAGCGTGGCTTCCGCGCCGGCAAGCGTGTTGTGCATTTCAATGGGGTTGACGATGGGTTCCAGTGCCTGCTCCTCCAGGCTACCCGCGCGGCCATCCCAGAAGAGTGTGGTCATATAGCCGCTATTGATAATGCTCTGGCTGTTGCGGGCGCCGAGCTGTCGATCATGGCCGAAAGCGGTGCTGCGACCGTCGCCCCAGCCTAACTGCGGGTCGTGACAGGTGGCGCAGGCGAGCTGTTGCGAGCCCGATAGGCGGGGGTCGAAAAACAGCTTCTTACCGAGTTCGACCTTCTCTGCCGTCGTCGGGTTGGTTTTCGGCTCCGGCATCGGGGGCAAAAGTCCAAGCTCCCGGTGTTCTACGCCTTCGTCCAGATGAGGCTGGGGCCACTGTTCCGGCGCTTGGCTGTAGAGGGCGCGTAGATCGTCTTCGGCGCCAACTGCGTGCATTAGCGCGAGCAAGACCATAAGCGCCAACCACAGCGTACGTAGTATTAGGTAAAGTTTTGTAGTCATACGGTTAGAAGTTTGCCGATGCGCCTAGCCAGTAATTGCGCCCAACCTCGACCCCGCCTTGCTGTTCGTTAACGGAGTAGCTGCGCTGGTTAAAGAGGTTGTTGATGCTTGCGTCTACGCCGAACGCGCCGACAGACCATTGGATATTCAGGTTCGAGTGCCAAGTCGGTTTTCGCTCTCGGTCTTCAAACACAGTCAACCGCTCGTTTACCCGACTACCGTCGGGAAGTGTGATCTGCTCGCCGTCGGTGGTGGCCGATGTTTCGGCAATATTGGTATAACGTCCGCGATAACGGTTGACGAAGGAGACCGACAGTTGCTCGGAGAATTGATGCGCAATACGAAAAGAGGCGGTTAGCGGGCGGTTGAAGTCGGTGCTCAGAATCGTCAGCTCCCCCCGCTGGACGCGACGGCCGTTGTACCAGACCCACTCGTCGGGGTCGCTATCGTCAGCCCTGCTGTCATAGTCTTGATTGGAGCTGCGCGATTCCGACCAAGTGGCGGATACCCCGACGGTGGTCGAACCCACCCGGCGGTTCCAGCCGCCGGCCAGGCTGCGGTACTCGCTGCGGCCTTCGTTGTTCATCATGTACCAACGATAACCGTCCTCTTGTATGGGCATGACGGTGCGGGCAAACCCGTCGCGGTTGTCGCGCTCGATGTATTTTAGCTCGAAGATGCCGCCGAAGAGTCGCTGTCTTATCCCGGTACTGATTTCGTCGCTGTAGGGTGTGCGAAGGCCGTCGAAGACATAACGAACATTGCCGCGGCCGGAGTCGAGTTCCCAATCGTTAACGACGTTGTGGGTGGCGCTGCGATACTCCCTGTAGTGGGGTTTGCTGGCTTCCCGTAGTTTATAAGTCAGTAAACCAGTTCCGTAGTAGCGATTATGCCCGACGAAGACTCGGGTGCCGCCATGACCGAATACGTCCAGTTGCGCGCGGCTGCGGTGCGCGATGTCGTGGTTGCGGAGAAAGTCGTCGTAATCGTAGCGAAGGCCGAGCGTGGCCGAGAGGCGGCGATATTCCCAGCTGCCTTCGGCAAAGAGGCCGCTCTGCCAGAGCGAAACCGTCACGTCTTCCGCTTCGTGAACGTTACGGATAGCGAAGTATTGTTCGTTCTGAACGCAATCCCGGCTAATACCGCGACATTGAATGTCTGTGTTGACGACCGCGGTGCGATGGTTGTACGTCGTTTGCAGCCGGTGTTGTTGTAGTCGATTAAAGCGCGCTTCGCCGCCGTAATCGAGCGTGAAGCGATGGGAGCCGAGATACAGGGGGCGGCGTTGTAGCTGTAGGTTTAGGCTGGCGTTATGTTGGCGTTTGTCGAGGTCGCCGAAGCCGCCTGCGCGGCTGCTCGCAAGATCGGCTTGGCGGCCCCAGTTGCGGCTGGGGGTGTTTTCCCACTCGTAGAAGTGTCGGGGCGCGCGGCGGCTGTTTTCGCTCATGCCCAGCCCGAGCCGCAGCCGACCTTCATGATGGCCGGTTTCCCACTCAAGGGCCGAGCTGACGGTGAAGCCGCCGCCGCGCAGCGTGAAATCGCTGTCTTTAGCGTTGCTAATGAAGTTAGTGCTGCGAAAAGGCGCGACGGCTAGGCTGGTGTCCCAATACGCCGGCCCGACGGGTAGGGAGTACTTGACGAGGGCGTTGTAGCTCTCCTGCGTCCGGTGTGCCGATTGGCCGAGCAGAATATCCGGCGTTTTCGAGTACGAACGATTGAAGCTGGTAACCAAGCTGGAAGCCTCGCCGAGGGGGCGGCTATGGCTAAGCCCTAGGCGCTCTCGTTTGAACTCCGGCGGAGCTGGCGGCTCGGGATCGGGCTCGTAAGCGCTGGGGCGGGCGGTGATGACGTGATAATTCACCCAGTCTCCCCGCGTGGTGCTGTAGCGAAGGCGTGTTTGCGGGCTCAATCCTGCGCGTCGCGTCCGTGCGTCCACCACACCGCCGGTAAAGCCGCTATAGGCGGCCGGAACGTTACTGTCGAAGACCTTGATTTCTTCCACCAGATCGAGATCGACGAATAAGGCCTGGTCGTGGCCGGGGACATCGTTAACGGCGGTGGGGTGCGCGTTGCCGGCCGGGTCTAAGCGACTGTCGATACTCACTCCGTCAAGAATAAAGGTGTTGTCGTAGGGGCGTCCGCCGGATATGGAAATCGATGCCGGCCGCAGGTCGTATAGGCGTTCGGCTTCTTGTGCGCTCTCTCCGAATTGCACGTTGGGTAAAATGCCGAGCACATCGGTGAGGTGTCCGGTTGGGCCGCCGAAGTGCTCTAATGCCCGGCGGTCGAGGCTGTACTGCCCGGTGGCGTCGAGCGCTACATCGACGCCGTGGCCGCTGTCCCCCGGCCCGGTAATCAGCAAGGTAGGGAGAACGCTGGGTTCGGCGCAAACCGAACCCAGCGGCGCGAGACAGACGGCGAATAGGCTCGCCAGCCTTAGACAATGCGCCCCCCGCATTAGCGCTAACCGTCGCATGCGGCGCACAGCGGCGTACGATCTAGCGTGTCCGGAATGCCGTCGCCGTCCATGTCGGGGTCGAGCTGCAAGTTAGAAGCCGCAAGCTCCGACGGTGTTGCCAGCGGACTGAGAAAGTCCGGTCGGCCGTCGCCATCCGAATCGCGGTTAGCCAGCGTCGTTCCCGGAAAATCGTCTTCGGCGAGGATCGCTCGGGCGATGACGCTTAACATCCGGTGCCGGTCGGGTGTTGCGTGGCGCGTATCGCGGGCGATGCGCTCAGCTGCCGTATAAGCGCGAGCCTCCGCTAAGCTCTGGACCGCACTACGGTATTGGAAGGCGCGGTCGGACGGTGAGGCAAGAGCCTCGATTAGCGTTACGACATCGTGCGAGGAGGTATGGCCGGCCTCCTGTAGGATTGCTGTCGCGCGTTGGCGCGCTTGCGTAACGCGCTCGCGTTCCGTTGCCGAGAGGTATCCCGTCTCGGCCGCTTGGCGGCGCAGCTCGCTGGCGCCGGTGAGGTAGGTGGAGGCAAGCCCAAGGCCGTGGGAAAGCGCGTCCCTTATCTCGGCGTCGGTGAGAGCGGTGCCGGCCAGCTGTTCGAAGTCGGCGGTCGCCTCCGTCAATATGCCCCAGCCCAGGTCGAAATGGCGGTTAACGAAGGCTTGGTGCGCGAGTTGCCGTCGTTGCTGACCGCGCGCCTCGACTGTGTCCAATGTGTCGACGAGGGCGCGGGCGTCGATCAATAGATCTAATAATTCGTCGCTCAAATTAACGGCATGAAAGCCCGATGCCAGACGGTACCGTGCTTGCAAGCGGGTGGGGACGGTTGCCGCTGCATAGTGTGCCAGGGCGTGGTCGCGGCAGGTCCGCATCTGGGCTTGCCCGCTTTCCTGCGAGACGAAGTCATATCGTAGGTGCGCGACTTTGGCGCAACCCCGCTCAATTAAGGCAAGCGGCGTCCCGTCCGACCAAAACTCCTCGCTGAGAGCAACTTCCCAGGCGGCGTCGAGCACTTCGCTGCCGGCGGCCAAGTCGCCTTCCTGTAGGAGCCGCAATGCCAGGTATTGATAACCGCGGTCGTAGGTCAGGCTTCGGAGATGCTCGTGGGGCGCATCGGCGTAGTTGTCCGCCAACAGCACGAGGGCTTCGGTAACCTGGCCGGCGAGAGCAAGCTCCATGGCTTGATATACAAGCAGTTCTCGATAGGCGCTCTCTCGGTTGCGTTCGTTGTCAACGGTCGCATCGACCATCCGTTGGTAATCGTCGAGGCGGTCGAGCGAGGCATAGACCGAAGCCATGGCCGGAGCGTAGGCGTTATTTTGGGTGCGTTCTCGCGTGCACTCGTGTTGGCGGAGCGCCTCAAAGTCATCGATACCCTGGGCTGTTTCGCTCTCCAGGCCGAGTTGAGCGTATAGATTGCTAAAGCGGACCGTGGACATAGTCTTGATGGTGTAGTGATTGCCGCAGCGGGCAGTCGTCTCTTGAATACCCGCGCCGCGGGCAAAAGCGGCCAGCAGGTCGACGTCTTGAATGGCTTCGGTTAACGACAGTTCGCCGGCTTGCGCGGCAGCGACAGAGTTTTCCGCAATTTGCCACCAGCCGGTCAGGACGCGGGCGTAGGCGGTTGTGTACGGTTGGCCGAGGTTGGCGTTGACGAATGCTTCAATCGACGTCAGTACGGCGGCGGCCTGGTCGTTGTCTCCCGCTTCGCGGTAGGCAGTGCTGAGGGTGGAATAGAATTTGGCATCGTCCGCGCTCAGTTCCGTTGGCCCGCCCCGGGCGTCCAAGTCGGCATCGTAAATGGCGCGGGCGGTGGCGAGGAAGTCGGTGCTGTGCTCCCGGTCGCCGGCGCGGTTCAAGCGTCTAGCCGCCTCGCGATACGCGGTGGCGCGCTCCCGCGGGTTAAATATCTGAGTGCGGGCGACTAAGCCGGTGCGTTCTCCCAAGCCGACGCCGGCCAATACCTCGACGGCGCGCCTAAAAACCGGGTCCGTGAGGGCGTCGTCGTGAACCCCGGTTAAGATCTGTTGAGCGCGATATATCGGCGCTAGGTCGGAATCGTAGAAATAAGCAATCCGGCGTGCATTGTCGTTGCCAAGCTCCTCGCCCGGAGCCAGTGCGACGGTATGGTCGACGACCTGAACTTGAGCCAGCGGCGGGATGTTCGGATCGGTCGCGAGGCTGGCGGGAACGGTGAAATCGCCTGCTTCCAGGCTTGCTAACTCAAGCGCATGTTGCTGAATCGCGTAGCGGGCCAGGTTCGCAATCTGCGGGCCGTCGCTTGGGATGCCGCGCCGTGCATTAGCCTCCCATAAGGCGTCGGCTAACGCATCGATATTAAATCGCACCTGCTCGTTGCCGACGGCGAGCGCATGATGATCTTCCAGATAGCGCGTCAGAGCATGTCGAAAGGCAATGCGGTTGGCTGCTCGAATAAGCGCCGGAACCGCCTGTTCGACATCGATTGCGGCTAAGTCTTCCAGCTCCGCGGCTAAGTGAAAGAGTCGCTTGCGGGTGGTTTGCGACAGCGACGTATCCATGCTGAGCTGATTAACCGCAAGGATGAAGTCGCCGTTGTGAAGGCGTAAGGCGGCGGCCGTGTGTCGGAAACCGTCGCCTTGGTAACGAAGCGCCGCGGCGAAACGGGTGAGCTTGAGGCTGGCGAGCTGATGCGGCGCCGATTGCGCGGGGTCTTGCAATAACTGAGCCGCCTCTAGATTAAGCCGGTGGCCGACCGCTTCGCGTGCCTGCTCAAGTCCCAGCCCCGCGTCCAGCATCTCGTAGACTACCAGCGTCGATAATGGACTCAGAACCAGCTCGGCGCCGGTTACCGGGGCTTTTAGCGTTAAGCCTTGGAAATCGTAACCTGTTTGCGTATCCCGGCCGCCGCTGGCGCGAGCATGGACGGCGGCGCTTAGCGGTTGTTCTGTATGGTTGACTCGGAAGCGGCCTTTGGCATCGGTTACCGCCACTTTCGATATGGCTTGGCCTTGCGCATCGACTAGCCCGACGAGGGCGCCGACGATGGGCGGGTCGGTCACAAGCCCGGTGCGCTCGGCGCCGGAATCGGGGGCATCGTCGCGGCTGCCGCTAGAGCCCGAACAGGCTGCTAGGGCGAGGCTGACGAGCAGTAAGGAAAAGGATGCAAAGCGTTGAACCTGGTTTTTCATCGCGGTTGCCTTAATAGCTATGAGTCCCCGCCACGCGAGATCGGTGCGATAGCGGCTGAGCGGGCGATTAATCGGCGGAGTGTTTCGGCGGCAGGTAGGCAGCAGCGGCCTGTCGAGGGGTGTGACGAATTAGCCGATAGCTCTGCAGCACGAATACGACCTCCCGAGTTGGTAAGCGGTCATTGGCTGGCTGAGCCTTTTGGCTTGGCTGGCTATGGACGATTATTATCATTACATGATAATGATTCCTGTTTGCAATGGCAATCGGTTGCAAACAATAATGATTACCATTTGGCTCTGGATGTGGGGAAACGATGAAAGAAGGACAACAAGTGAGTGTGCCGCCACGCTCCGGTGCGTGCGAGCAGGTGATTCGTAGTCAGGATCTATTGCAGGGGCGACGCGAGGTGTACATTCGCCACGGGGAGACGCTCTATCGCTTACAGGCAACCAGTAACGGTAAGCTTATTCTGATTAAGTAGCGGGTAGAGCGGGCTTGGTCAAATCCCGCTTTCGGGCTGATCGTCGGCGTCGGTTATACTCTGGGCTAACGGGATATCGGGCGTTTCCATCGCGATCAGCAATCTGTCTACATTGGCTCTGAAGGCTTCCATTTCTTCGCTTGGGATACGGCGTGCTTTGGGAATGTCGGCTTGTAACGGATCTACGGGGCGGTTGTTGACGTGAAGCTCGAAATGCAGGTGAGGGCCTGTACTGCGGCCCGTGTTGCCGGATAGGGCGATTCTATCGCCGCGTTGAACTGCTTGGCCCCGGGTTACCTGTATTTCGTGTAAATGGAGGTAGCGCGTTTTAAACTGCCCGTGATGTTTGATTTCAATGTATTTTCCCGCAAAGGGGTGATTGCCGGTGCGGGAGACGACCCCATCGCCCGTCGATAGTACGGGCGTTCCGATGGGGGTGGCGAAATCGACTCCGTAATGGGGCGCTATTCGTCCGGTGACCGGGTGCTTACGCCGAAGGTTAAATGGAGAGCTGACCCGGTAACGGCTTGCTGTCGGGTAGCGCAGGAAAGCGCGGGTGAGGCTTTCTCCCTCGGAGTCGTAGTAGTTGCCGTCGTGGTGCAAAACGCGCTTTTGGTGCGGCCGTTGAGTCGAAAGCGAATGCCTTCTATACGTGTCTGGCCCGTGGCGCCGGCATCCGCCATTTCGGAGCCGATGACGAGTTCGAAGCGATCCCCGGCGCGGATGTCGCGTCGAAAATCGATTCGCTCGTCAAAGACCCGCTGAACGTTGAGGATGTCGGCGTCGCCGATTCCCAAACGGGCGGCAGACCGATAGAAACTGCCTTCGATCTGGCCGGCGACGACCTGCCGATACCAGCGGGTTTCGCTAACGAACTCTTCGAACTCAAAGCTGTCGTCGTCCGCTCGGTAGTAGCGAATATGGCGGCCGGGGTGGAGATGCAGCGTCATACTCTCCAAAGAGTGGCCGTCGTCGGCTAGCGTGAACAGTAGTTCGTTGCCGGGGCGCAGGACATCCAGCGCTAAAAGTTCCTGATCCGCAGCAAGTACACGGTGCAACGCCGTACGGCCGAAACCATAGTCGCTAAAAATGCCGCTTAAGGTATCGCCGGCGCGCACTTCATGTACGAAAGTCATTATCTCGGCAACACGTGCCATTTCCGCTTCTTCCGATACGGCTGTGTCATCGCTAACAAGGGGCGGGGGGCGGCAGTCGTTGCAGCCGTGCCGCTAAGCTTGGGCAGCGCCCAGGCGACGACCGCTAGCAGCGTCATGCCACCGGCTAATGCCACGTATCGGCGGCGAATGGCTTGTTCTAAACGCTTTCGGAGCGACACCCGGCGCAGATCCCTTTTATCGTTAAGCTCGCGTGTAGAAGTTGATGCCCGTGCCAATGCGGATCGTCGGCCAGCTCCTGTAACAGCCGCTGCATGCCGGCTAAGGGTTCGCTTTGGTGGAAGTGCTGTTGGCAGGCTTGGCACTCGAAGTGACTGTCGGCTTGTTCCGGCTGCCCGCCCTTACATAGGCAAAGCGCGAGATCCGGTCCTCGCCGACATGGCAAATCAACAAGCCGCTTTGACTCAGTCGAGTCAGCAGCCGGTAGAGGGTCACTCGGTTGAGATTTATGCGCTTTTTGCGCAGGGCGCGGTCGATGTCGGTATGGGACAGGTAGCGCCCGGGCTCGGCGACAAATAGCTCCAGCAGGTGCTGAGCCGCTTGAGTACGCCGCAGGCCAGCCTCGGCAAGTAGCTTGCGGGCGATGATGGAATCGGTCGTCATGGGACCCTCGACGGCGGACGGTGAATGATGCCGCAGTTTAAGAAGTTCTTGTTGTTAACGCAACAGTGTTGCGTTATGGCTGGAATCCCTTTCGGACAAAGCTGCGGTCTACAGCCGCGTTGGTTAAAGCTCCTTCTTATGTTGCCGATAAATAGTAATGATGAGACATCTGAATGGATCGTTGCCGCCTCCGGTAGCCTGCGAGCAAAGGGTGTGATTGCCGTCGGCTAAGCCAGACCGCTGAGGATGGGACGATAAGCTGTCATTCAGGGTTTCCGGAGACAATGTCGGCAGTGCCGACATTGTCTCCGTATTGTGCAGGCTCCGTGCCTGATCTTGCGCCTTGTTCACTTGGATAGATGCGTGTTTGCCTTCGGTTAAGCGGTTGTCGGAGGGTCCACGAGCATGCGCAGGTCGGCATTATCGAATCGTTCGATCGGACATCTGGACGACGATCCGCGATTTCGATCGCACATGGATGCGAGCGTGTTTATCGGGAATATCGCGTTTTAGGCCCGTGCCTTAACACTTACCTCGCTCAGGGGACCCCCATGACCCTACGTATAAAACTTCTCCTAGCCTTTTTATCCTCGTGCTGATGTTGGCGATCACGGCAACATCCTCGTTGTTTTTTATGCAAGTGATGAGAATGCAGACCAATTATTTCGGCGAGCAGATTATTCCTGGCTCTAATCAGGTCAGAGACTTGCACCGAGGTATCTATCAACATCACCTCACTTTAGGGCGCTTGCTGCAGGAAGGTATTTCGGCCGCGCAGCGAGATCGCCTACAAGAGGATGCAAGCGCTCAGACGGTGGCTTTCAACCAAGGCCTGACTCGTCTGCGCGGTATTGTCACGTCGCCGGAAGCGGTCCGGCTTACCGAGAACTTAGGCGAGCATTGGGAAGCGTATTCCGCGCTTAGCGACCATATTCAAAAGCTGGTAAACGAAGGGCGCATTGAGGAAGCCGAGCAACTACTCGCAGGGGATGCCGCAGGCATTCTGTTTAAGGTGGACGAAGTGATGCGTGGTGCGGACCGTTTCGTCGACAACATGGTTGCCGCGGGTATTGCTCATGTCTCGGCGAGTCAACGGCGTAGCTTGACGATTTCGGTCGCGCTGCTGTTGATTTCCTTCCTGATTGCGGGTGTTGTTTGCACCTGGTTCTACCGCTCTTTGAGTGCCCGCCTAGAGTTGCTGCGGCGAACGTTTAGCCAAGTAAAGGACGGCGACTTGACGGTGACGATGCCGGCCGACGGCAAGGACGAAATCGCCGTTGTCGCCCGGAGCTTTAACGAACTGGTTGGCGATTTGAACAGCGCGTTTAATGCTATCAACCAATCAATGTCGCGTCTCCATCAGTCCGCCGCCAGCCTGAACGAGAGCTTTACCGGTACCGCCGATCGAGCGCGTGCCCAGCAGTCGGAAATGGACGCGGTTGCTACGGCCATGAACGAGATGGCGGAAACGATCAAAGAGGTGGCTCGTAACGCGGACATGGCGGCCGATTCGGCACGGGAAGCGGATAAGCGTGCGGAAGAAGGCGGGCGTGTCGTCGGTCTTACCAGTACCACCATCCGACAGCTTAATGAACGGGTCGGTGAAGTCAGCGAACACATCGGTGCAGTGCAAGATAGCAGCGAAGCCATCGGGGTTGTGCTGGGCGTTATTCGAGGTGTCGCCGAGCAGACGAACTTGCTGGCCTTGAATGCCGCTATCGAAGCGGCTCGGGCGGGAGAGCAAGGGCGAGGGTTTGCGGTAGTTGCCGACGAGGTAAGAGTGCTTGCCAGCCGTACCACCGAATCTGCGCAAGAGATCGTGCAAGTGATTGAAGGTTTGCAACAGCGATCCGAAGCGGCCGTAAAGGTTGCTGCGGATGCCGCCATAGAAGCGCAAGAGGGCGTTGAGCGAGCGGATCAGGCGTCGGAGGCCTTGGCTGCCATCGTTAGGGCCGTTTCGGAAATTGCGACGATGAATACGGCTATTGCGACTTCGTCGGAAGAACAATCCGCCGTCGCGCAAGAGATGGACGGAAACATTGTTCGGATTCACGACGCTTCGCAAAGAACGCTACAAGAAGCTGACGTTGCGCGTAGCGAAAGCAATACTTTGAACGAACTGGCGAATGGTGTCGTGCGGCAGTTGTCGCGGTATAAACTGCGCAGTTGATCCGCTTAGGGGGCGGTATCGTGCTTGACGAACTGCCCCTTCCCGTCTATACCCCATGATGCCGCAGATGAGGTTGCGGTTTTGCGAATAAAAACAGAAGGATGTTTTAATTTTCGAGCTGGAGGACGGCGCAAGTAGTGAGGCAGTGACGGTTGTTTCTGTCTGCCCATAACGAGGCGACGGAACGGCCTGATGTATCGCTAGGGTCTGTTGATTGGCAACGGAACCTAGGACTCATTGGAGGAGAGTCATGAGTAAAAAGAAATACTACAGAGCTGCGTTCTGCTTAAGTTGCGTATTGTTTTTCCTCGGCCTACCGATCTTAGCTTATGCGAATGGCCCGGTGATTTTCGTTCACGGGTATGGCGGCAAGAAATCCCAGTGGGATTCGATGATGCAGGACTTTCAGAGCAACGGCTATTCCGCCGAGTCGCTGTACCAGTTCAGTTATAACTCGCTGCTGCAATCTAACCGCGACAGTGCCAAGGAGTTGCGGGATTATGTCGACTGGGTTCGTAGCCGCCATGATTGGCAGCAGGTCAGTATCGTTGCCCACTCGAATGGCGGTTTGGTTACCCGTTGGTACCAGGCTCGCCTTGGAGGGGATCAGGCTGTGCGGCGCTTTGTCAGCATTGGCACCCCGCACAACGGCACTTCCTGGGCTTACGGCTGCGTTAGCCCGGCGTGTTTTGAGATGAGACGCAACTCAAGTTTTCTCCAGGAGCTGAACGGGCAAGGGTGCGACCGCGCATTATGGTCGGGTTGCGATGCCATCATTATTCCGACGAATAGCGCGCAATGCGGTGTCAGCGTGCAGACTTCATGTTTAGGGCATAATCAAATGCTGTGGACTTCCAGCGTTCATAACCGAGCGCGGGAGCTATTACAGTAGGCTTCGTTACCGGCCCCCTCCGGCTTGCTTGTTGTAATTGGCGACCGCGTATGCGGTCGCTTTTCATCGGCCGAAAGCTTACCTGGCTTGCTTTGGCAAGCGCGGCGGCCATTACCGGTGGCCGCCGCGCCTCTTGCCCCCGATCGCTCTGAGGAACGATGGGCTTTCTATGCTTCTTTAAGCAGCCTTTTGTTCGCCGGCTGGAGAGGTTTGGCACGCTTTCTCGGTGTTCCCGGTGTGTAGGGTTTTTATGCCCTTCAAGTTGGCGACGATCACCGGCGACTTTCGATGTTCGGCTTCTCCAAGTTCCCGTAGAACGCTCATTAATTGATCGCGGTCGTCGTAGGTCAAGCCTTTTACGGAAATTGGCTGCAAGAATCGAATGAGAACGGTTCCCGGGCGGATTTTCCAGTCGCCATACGGCATACAGGCAGCTGAGCCATGCACGTAAATGGGGTGTACTTGCGATTGCGATTGGATGGCGAGTACCGCCGGCCCCTTTTTGTAAGGGTTAAGCCGTCCGTCCTTGCTCCTTTTACCTTCCGCCGACAGGTAAACCAGACCGCCGTTTTGGGCGTAGCGGGCGGCTCTTTTAAGCTGCGCTTGCGATTGCTTAGGCCACTGGCGGACGATAATCCAACCAAGCACCCAGGCGACCCAGCCGAGAACGGGCAGCAGCGCATACTCGATATTGAATATACTGGTCCACTTTCTGTTAAGGGCGGCGAAGCCAAGCGTAGGCTCCAGCAAACTTTCTTGGTTAAGCCCGACAATAATACCGCCCTTGCTTAACGCCTTAGGATCGGCATCGTATTCGAACTTAACGGTAACTCCGAATATTCTAAGAAAAATGTAGTTAGCCTTCCGAAATACGATCCAGGCTAATTGGCGGCTGAATATCCCAACGACCAACCCCACTATAAGCATCGGGATCATGATGGAGAAGGCTGTTATGTACTTTATTAGTTGCATCCCTGCGTTCATCTGATAGCTCCTGCTGTTTTGGAAAGTCATACCTGACCCCTCCGTTAATGAAGCGCGGACTTATCTGGTAAAGCGAGGCCGCTGAAGGAGGGGCGGAGTTGTCGGCTATTCTCGTTAATAGAATTAGCCGGCGTTTGCTTAACGTCATATTAATTTTAACCAGATCTGATCGATGGTCAAAGACTTGTTGCAATTTTTGACTAAAGATGATTAGGCGGTCTTTCCTGTTAGGTTTTTGTGATTTTTCTATTAAGTTTTTGTTATGTGTTAAAGAGTGGCGAAATTCTTATTGATGTGTTGTGCCGACCGTTCTCGGATATGAGCATATCGCTATGCCTTGGCACGCTGGTTGTGAACGGCGGCGGGCGGCTACAGGTTGCGCAGCCTGCCTGAGTCGGTTGCCGGGATGACGCGAGGCTTGAGCAAATGCTCGTTAATCTGTTAACTAATGCAGTGAAACACGGCGGTAGATAGATGATGGCCGTGGTGGGCGCATGCGCGTTAAGCGGGTATCGAACAATGCCTTGGCAGAGCGATAACAGCTAATGATTGGATGGCGAAACATGAGCGTATCCGGTGTCGATGATACTTGGTTGTCATTGCATGCAGAAGTGGTGGAGTTAGCTAAAGACGAGCCGACGCTTGCGAGTTATTTACACGCGACGGTGATTAATCACGATACGTTGGAAGACTCGCTGTCCTATTTGCTGGCCAGTAAGCTGGCCTCGCCCGACTTGCCGGCGATGAGCCTGCGCGATGTCATCGGCCAAGTCTTCGTCTATTCAGTGGATGTACGCGCCGCGATTCGAGCCGATTTGGCCGCCGCCGTAGAGCGCGACCCGGCCGCGCACGGGGTCGCTAACCCGTTCCTGAACCATAAGGGGTTTCATGCGTTACAAGGGTATCGTGTATCGCATTGGTTCTGGCAGAAAGGGCGCCGGGCGTTGGCTCTATATCTCCAGAGTCGATTGTCGGAGATTTTCTCGGTTGATATCCACCCGGCGGCGGCGATAGGCAGCGGTATATTTATCGATCACGCCACCGGTGTGGTAGTGGGGGAAACCGCCGTGGTCGAGGATGGCGTATCGATGTTGCAGGAGGTGACCTTAGGCGGAACCGGTAAGGAATCGGGCGACCGGCATCCGAAAATCGGGCGCGGCGTGCTGCTCTCTGCCGGCGCCAAGATTCTTGGCAATATCCGCATCGGCGCTTATTCGAAAGTCGGTGCCGGCAGCGTCGTGTTGGAAGATATGCCTGCTCATTCGACCATTGTGGGGGTTCCGGCCCGCGTGGTCGGGCGCTGTAGCAGCGAAGAGCCGGCAAGCTGCATGGATCAAAAGCTTGAGGCGTCGGGCGATACTTAGCATCCTGTCGGGGTGCCTTCTCTTACGCGCTGGCCGCTTGCCATATAAGGCGTAGCGCTAAGAGGGTTAACACAAGGTTGAAAACCTGCCCGAAGCGCCGGTCGTTAAGCCGCCCTAATAGGCGAACGCCGGCCCAGGTACCTAGCGCGCCGCTGGCAATCATAAGCAAAATCAGCCCTAACCATTCGCGAAAGGCAAAGCCGGCAGCGCCGTAAACAACCGCTTTTGGCGCATGTTGTAGCGTCATGGCGGCGGCAAACGTGGCGACCGTGCCGAAACGTTCCCCGCCTTGTTGTTGTTTTACAAAAGCGGCGACCAAGGGGCCGGTTGCGCCGACGAACATACTCGCGAAAGTGGTAAGCGTAGAAGCCGCCAACGTGCCGGTACGGCCTAGGCCGCGCTTGGGCAATTGCGGCCCCCAACAGAGCAAAAGAATAAAGCCGGCAATAATCAGTTGCAGTAAACTTAAGGAAATTTGTATCAGTACCAGGCTTGCCAACCAGGCGCCAAGCAAAACGCCAGGTGCAAAGAAGAGCAATACTTGTAGGTTGATGTGACGCCACAGCAAAACTGCCCGGCCGATGTTCGAGCCAAGCTGCACCATGCCATGCACGGGAATAATGGCGGCCGGGGGCAGCGCGGATGCAAGCACTGCCAGCAACAGCACCCCGCCGCCGACGCCTAACGTGGCGGTAATCATTGAGGTAATACCGGCCGTTACGATGAGCCCTAATACCAGCAACGGCGGCAGTTCTTGGGGAAGTACGACGAGTAACGAGTCCGGCATCTTGACCTATGCGTTCAGTGCTCTGAACCGGCAAATCTAAGCCTGAAGACGTACTGGAGCAAATACTAAAAAACTTTTATCCTATTCCATGGACCCCGGCGCACAAGCCCAAGGGTGCCGTATTTCCCGAACCGATGAGATTTTAAATAACAAACGAATAATCAGTCGCAAGGAGCCGCGACAATGAATAATAACAATCTTGGCCCGCTCCCTCGCATCGGCAATCTGCCTAACGATCGAGCGCACCGCATCCGTAGCCTCAATGCCGTCCGGCCGTACGTCGGCCGGGGTGTCGAGCCGGTAAGGCCGCTCGTTACCGACCAAGGAGCGACGGCATGGGAATATTAAGCCGGAAGAAAACCGCCGCCGCGCCGCCGCCCGAACCCAAACGCCCCGAACCGCTGGCGCTCATCGCCGCTGGCGTTTGCACGCTGGCGGGCAGCGGCGACTACGCCGCCCAAGGCGCGGTACAGCTAAAGCGCAATGGCGCCAAGCCGGATAAGTTTGTTGTCGTCCGCGCCGGACGGTAGCGGCGACAAACCGCTGCAAACCGCAGCCATTGACGAGAGCATCTTACCGCTTGAGCTGAGCCCGACCGAACGGGCGGGCCGGATGTTGGGCTACGCGTTGACCTCCTTGCAAAAGACCTTACCGCCCGAGTACCTCGCGGAAGACTGCCGGCTGCATATTCTCCTGCCGGCGCTATCGACCGTGCGGGGAGAAGCGTTCGAGCCGGCGCAGGTCAAAGCACAGGCCTTAGAAGTGGCCCCCGCCTTCTCGGCGTGCGATTGGCAGTTCGCCAACAGCGACCCAAGCGGCATCCAGGCACTAACCCGGTTGGCCGACGATCCCGATGCCAAGGCATTGATCTTTGCCGCGGTCGACTCGTTAATCGACGTTGCCACCTGCTTCGAACTCGCCCAGGCTCGTCGAATCATGACCGCGGGCGCCGGCCAGGGCATTGTGCCGGGCGAGGCGGCCGGGGCCGTGGCACTGACCCGCACGCCCGGCGCGCAGCCGGTACGGGC
>NZ_NFZV01000032.1 GCF_003399765.1 Alkalilimnicola ehrlichii
GCAGGCTGCCGTCGGCGGCCTTGATCGAGGAGAGCGGAAAGTTCTCCCGCACCTCGTCCCGCGCCGTGAGGTGGTAGACGGTTTGCGCGGCGTGCGGGTGCAGATCGAGGATCACCGGCCCCGGAAAGCCGATGCGCGAGAGGATGTTGTTGTTGCGGTTGTTGCCGGGCCGGCCGACCGAACCGACGGTGTCGAACAGGCCCACGAAGCGGATCACCACCGTCAGCCCGCCCCAATAATCGGGCTGAGTGCGGTTGATGCGATGGACGACGTTGACCAAGGCCCGGATCAAGGCCGCCCCGCGGCTGAAACCGAAAAGATCCAGATAACCGTATTTTGCAAGTGGAAACTGTCGGTAAAAAAGCTTCATCCGCTCTAATATCTGGGCAATACGCCGACCGAGACTGTGGGCGATGCCGAGATCGAGCATGTCGAAAAAGGTTCTGTCCTCGCTCTCCCGAGTGCCACCCCTGAGATATAAAAGCTACTTAACGTTCCATCGTAAAAGCGAGGGTACAACTCATACAACTTCGCCACATTCGTTGGCCGTTTCGTCTCGTGCTCGCGGTCGCGAAAGCGGTTGTTATCGGTGCCGTCGGCAAACACGCCGAACTGCGGCGCCTCCAGGCTCGCGCGCAGGATCGGGCGGTCGCCACGCTTGTGGTGGTCGAGGAGATGCAGCAGCGCGTCGTCGTCCAGCGTATCCAGGTGTTCGTGCAGCTTGCCCGGCTCGGCCAGGATGGCGAAGGGGACGTGCTCAAACACCGCCTTGCGCTCGGCCCGGTGCACGGCGGTGAGCGTGTAGGCGTCGCCCTCTTTGAGCTTGCCGAAGCGTACCGACTCGTGCGCGCCTGCCGCCGGACCGCGGGTGGTGCGCTGGATGTGATAACCGCCGGGGCCCTCGAGCACCAGGCGGCGCTCGCCGGTGTTCACGCCCGGCACCAGTTCGATATCGAGGCTGTGTTTCGCCACCTCGCCGGTGTCGCGGCCGACGGGTAGCGTCACCACGTTGTCGTCCGGCGTGGCGGCCGAGGGGGAGCGGCGCCCGGCGGCTAAGGCCGCGACACCGACGGCGGCGACCGCCTGCGCCACGCGCGCTAAGCGGTAGCGGCGCAGGGCGTACGCTCGCTCGCCGGGCAGGCGGCCCGTGGTGGCGCTGTCGATTTCCTGCCATTGGCCGTGGCGTTGGACGAAAAAGCGGGTATCGCGGTCGCGGTAGCGGTAGCGGGCGCTGTCGGGGCGGAGCACATACCACTGGCTCCAGTGGCCGGGGAGTTGGGCCAGCACTGCCCGGGGCACGGTCTCGATGCGCTGCTCGGCGGCGGGCGGGTTGAGTCGTCGTAATCGCCGGCGGTGCGTTGTCAGTGCGCGGTGGCGGGCTTCAAGCGTGGGGTAGTACGGGTCCGTGTCGGCGCTCGTCGCCAGCGCGGACTCCAGGGCGGCGATCTCGGCATCCAGTCGCCGAAGCTCCCTCTCCGGATGGGCCATTGTTGTTATTCCTGTGATTATGGATGCCGGTTATTGTTAGCGAAGATCGGCGCCTTTTCCAGGTTTTTTATCCGGTTTTTCGTGATATTTACTCACGTTTTCGCCAACTTACCGACACCGGCACACCGTTTTACCGCCTTATGGAGGCATAACATATCCAGTGGGCGCTTGCGCCGCTCGGCGATAAGGACTTGAACGCTACCGGGCAGGACAGCGATCGGAAACAAGTGCTGATCGCACTTTGGCGGGGTGGTTGTTTGGTTGGGGTTGGGAGTGGTGCGCAGCGCACCAAACCACCAACACCAGAAACAACCACAACCTCACCAAAGCACGACAAACCAAAATCACCCCAAGCAGCTCACTCGGGTTGTTGAGCCTCGGGTTGTTGAGCCTCGGGTTGTTGAGCCTCGGGTTGTTGAGCCTCGGGTTGTTGGAGCTCAGGTTGTTGATGCGCGCCCGGCTCGCCTTCCGGCGGCTGCGCCGGATCCGGGGGGCTCACCTCCGGCTCTGGCGCGAATACTTCCAAGCGGTTGACCACCTCTTCAACCCCCTCGACCTCAAGCGCTAAGGCTTCAGCGACATCGAGCAAATCAGATGAGCGCACGGTACCCACCAGCTCGACCACACCGTCCTGCGCGGACACAACCAACACCCCGGACTCGGTCAAAGAGTTCTCATCCAAACGCTCCGTAACGGCTTCGATCAAGGCTGCATCGGCTTCTCGATCGTTAGCCCACGTGTTGAGCGGAAGCATAAAGGCGCCAATGAAGGCTCCAATGGCAAGGATATATCCTCGCCTCCATCTCTTTCGCATAGATTCATCCACACTAAACGACTCGTTCGCGCTTCCCCGCCGGCAACACCTTCGTTACTGCGGCGAAACGGACACCTGCCCTCGTCAGGATAGACCAACAAATGCTTAGTGGGGACGGCCGGACGCATAATTAACAAAAGATGAAACTCGCGAACAAAGTGCTCGCCTGCACCTACACTTGAGCAGTACCGGCAGCCGGCCTATTCCGACCTGCCTTTCACGTCCTTCAGCATGTTCTCGTCTCCCTGCTGAGCGGTTTGAATGACCGAAAAGCCCCCATCGGACTCCATAACAATGGCCGCCACATTAGCAAAGGAGCCCACACCTTGTTGCCGAACCGCGGCTTCCAACTCCTTCTCGGTGATCTTCTCTCGCCGCATGGCCTCATACAAGAACTCTCCCTTGTAATAGAGCAACGCAGGTTTCGACTTCAGCAGCTTAGCGAAGCGAGGCCAGCGTATTTGCGCACTCGCGAGTATGTACTGAAGGCCAATTAACAAAGCGAAAGCCGTTACCGCTTCCGTCAACCCAACTTCAGTAGCAGTCAGCACACGGCCGTAGGCCGACCCCAGCGCCACGGTAATCACGAAGTCGAAAGGACTTAATTGGGCCAGAGCACGTTTGGTGCCAACTCTGATCAGCAAAACCAGGGAGATATAGCCTAAAGTACCGACGACAAGAATACGGGCAACCGCATCCCAGCCATCGAATAGAAACACGACCTCGCTCATACAAAACCAAGCCTCGACGTACCGCCATCGCTGAGCTTGGAGATAGTACTCCCGGCATGACGTCGCAATACAGCAGAGTTCGGGCGGGCGACCAGAAGCCGATTCCAACCCTAAAGCTACTCAGGCTCCATAATCTGAAAGATGGGCGTCCACGCGGTTACCGATAGCAGCCCGTGACGACTTGCCCGCCCACAATGACCACGCGCCCTTGGAAAACGGCCCCATCCGCTCCGTGCACCGCCAAGGGCGGCGCGGGCGCCGGCTCCCATTGCGGATTATCTGCTTGCGTGTCCAACATCCAGTGTCGGTCATAAACTCCGCCGCCGACCAATCTCGGCTCTTCGCCCCCAAAAATATAAATCCGACCGTCAACGACAGCTTCCGCAGCGCCGCTTGTCGGCTCCGGCAAATCGGGACCGCGCTCCCAGGTATCCATTGCCGGTCGTAAACATCGACCCGACTGACGCTATCCGGATTACGGCCGCCGATAGCCCAGATTTTGCCGTTAACCTCCACAACGGATAGATGGTCTCGTGGTTCGGGAATCGGTGCGGTGACCGCCCATCCTTCGTGATCGGGACGATATACGAACGTGTTTCCGCTCTCGCCAAAACCGCCAATCACGAAAAGACGCCCGAAGTACTCAACCATGCGGTGCCCCCAGCGCGGCTCCGGCAACGGCGTCATAGCCTCCCAATCGCCGCCCGGCCGCCAACGCCACACCGTGTCCGTACCCTGCCATGGATCGCCTTCCAAAGACTCTGCTCCGCCGGATAAAACAACCGCTCCATCCAGCACGGCGGCCGCAGCATGGTGCCTGGCCGCCGGTAACGAAGGCCCCTGGCGCCAGGCATCGGTCTCGGCGTCGTAAAGAAAGACGTCATTCACGACTTCGCCGAAACCTGCTATTCCCGATAAGACGACCAACGTCTCCGCACCGTTCTCCCGTGGCAGCACGGTGGTCGCAAGCTCGCCGAAGGGGCGTGGCAAGTCAGGGCCTAACGTCCAGCCGTCACGCTCTTGCGGCACCGGTTTAACCAGCAGCAGCCAAGCGCCCATAGCCAACGCGATAACGACAATGACGGCAACCAAAACACCGATAGACCGCAGCCACACCCTCATAAGGCCCTCCTCGGGAGACGCTGAGAACTCCTTGCCCAAGTCGCAAAAAAAACCGGGAAAGCTAATACAGCTTACCCCGGCCTTGAGCACTTAACGATATACCGTACGCTGCCTCGAATGACAGCGCACGATAATGATTAAAATCTAAAGGATACCGTGGCACGACCCGCCAACGGATAATGCAACCGAGCATAATCCGCCTCAACCCGCCGTAGATACTTCCTTTCCATATAAACAGGAATATCGACGGAGAACATTAACCCGATATTCTTCCAGTTATAACCTAAGCCAGAGACTAACGCGACAGTTGGGTACGACAGATTGCTGCCGGAGTCCGGGTTATTCCAGGAATAAATCAGGGACGCCCCCATCTGCGAGGTAAACCCTTCGCTAGCCAAGTTATGCCCGGTTAAGACGGCAACGTCGATGCCGTGTAAAGAACTGTTGCTCGAGTTGTTTTCCGCCATAAACGAGCCGACGCTGAGCGCAAACCCGTCGTTGAATGCGCACTTGGCCGTCAAGCTCCCTCCTTTAAACCGCTGTCGCGTCGAACCCGAGGAGTCCATCAGAGGCGCCGCGCTGATATAGGGGCCGACACCGATAGAGCCAGATTCGCAGACAGAAGCACCACTAAGCCCCGGCACCGCCAGCAAAGCGCCTAAGCCAATAATTTTCGCAGCTTTCATTCTCTCTCACCTTCCATAGCAACGTTGGATTTTGACCGGCAAAAACCGCTCTAGCGGTACTCTCACCCGCTGGAGAGGCTCTTCCGATCGGTGGACTAAAATGCTCCCCAAAGGAGACCATACAAATACTAGTAGGATATGCCGAGAACGCACCTAACAATAAGAACAACGCTCATCGGAAAACAAAAGCACTCTTAACAATATAATAATTAATAAATAAACCATTCCCTAAACAAAAACACAGCCTAAATATATCGCTCTCAAAAATGAGCATACCGACAAAACAATTTCCTCTCCAAACGCGGGAGGGTATATTCCGGGATACTGACAAATCATCGTGTCGCCGATGCTCCGATTCGCGCTGGCGAACGACAAAGCATCTACCCTCTCGCCCCGATAGACTGGAACCAAGGCCGTAGGAGTGTTGCAATAGCATTCTCGGATGGCACAGCGGGACACTCCATGACGTTACGCTTCTCCTTTGTCGAGCGAATCGCCGAGATCGGTGCCGACGGCTGGAACGGACTCGCCGACACGGACTACCCTTTCTTGCGCTACGAATATCTACAAGCTTTAGAGGCATCCGGCTCCGTCTCGGAAGCAACCGGCTGGCTTCCATACCATCTCATCGCCAGGTCCGATGACGAGAAAACGGCGGTCTTGATGCCGCTGTACCGAAAAATGCATTCCTGGGGCGAGTACGTCTTCGACTGGAGCTGGGCCGACGCCTACGAACGTTACGGCCTCCCGTATTACCCCAAGCTTTTGACAGCCATTCCCTTTACGCCCTGCGAAGGCCCCCGTCTCCTCATCCGCAGCGATATCGATCCGCAGGCGGCCATGACGCAAGCGACAACAGCCATCGAAACCTACGCCGAACGCGAGCGGATTTCGTCCTGGCATGTGCTATTTCCCGACGTAGACGCACAAACGGTGCTCGACGGCACGCATTTACTACAACGCCAAGGCGTACAGTTCCACTGGCAAAACCCAGGCTGCGAGGACTTTGAGGCTTTTTTGGGTTTATTGACCTCGCGCCGACGAAAGAACATCCGGCGAGAGCGGGCCAAGGTTCGGGAGAGCGGCTTTACCTTCCGCTGGCTGGAAGGAAGGGAGATTACCGACGCGCAACTACACTATTTCTATGTTTTCTATCAGGCCACTTATATGAAACGCGGCCAACGCGGCTACCTGAGCCGCACATTCTTTGAAGAGATTTTACGCACCATGCCGGAGCAAGCCCTTTTGGTCTTCGCCGAGCGCGAAAATCGCCCGGTTGCAGCGGCCTTCTTTTTCAAAGGTACGAGTACACTGTACGGCCGCTACTGGGGCTGCTTGGAAGAGTTCGACCAGTTACATTTCGAAACCTGCTACTATCAAGGCTTAGACTATTGTTTAGCGCAGGGGCTGCCGCATTTCGACGCCGGCGCTCAGGGCGAACACAAATTATTGCGCGGTTTCAAGCCTCGCATCACCCGCTCTTATCATTGGATAGCGGAATCGGCGTTCAGAGATGCCATCGCCGACTTCCTCAGGCAAGAAACACTCCAGGTGAAACGCTACTTCGAAGAGGCCGAAACCGTCTTACCCTATAGGCATTCGTAGCTATCGGTTCGGAGCGTCGCTCCCGCCTCCTGGCTGAGCGGGGACAACCGCCCACCCACACTCGTCAGCGGCCGCGGCGTATGCGATCCGCAGCCTCATCAAGTCGAGTCGCGATATCGTCGATACGGCCGTCTCTTAGCTCATCTAAAAACGTTTGCATTTCTGCCCAGAAAAGCGTCATCTCCGGGTTGTTTGGCATCGGATTGCCTAAGTGGACGTTATACATCGTCGAGCGGATCCAGGGGTCGGCTGACAGCTCCTCGTATAAAGCGGCGTTGGCCGGAGTCCCCAAGGGCACATCGTCGTTGATCGTCCGCAGTGCTTCTAGCTCCAGCAGGTAGTCTTCCACGAACACCGTTGCGGCATTGGGCATATCGGTATAGCCGGTAATCATCGCCCCCAGCACGCCCACAAACGGTTTCCCTGGGTTACCTTGAATGGAAGGTATCGGTCCAACGCGAAAATCGATCCCCGAATCCTTCAGCTCGCGCCAAGCCCAAGGACCATTGATGATCATCGCTGTCTGCCCAGACCTCATGCTCTGCATCATGTCGTCGTAACTCGTCTGGGGATCGAGCACGCCGGCTTGATAAAGCTCGGACAACAGCTCGGCACCGCGCACGCCACCGCGTCGATTGATACCGACATTGGAGGAGTCATAACCGCCGTCTTCGCGCCGCTGGAACGGATAAGCGCCGTTCGATGCCATCAAAGGCCATGTGAAATACGTATTGCCGGTCTCCCAAGCAATGGCAGCGATGCCCTTTTGTTGGAGCCGCGCGTGAAGCTCCGGCAACTGCTCAAACGAATGAGGCGGAGCGTCGATGATGTCGGTGTTATAAATCAACCCGATCGCCTCGAAGGCCAACGGATAGCCCCAGACCCTACCGTCGAGGGTAAACGCATCCCAGCCGATCGCGTAAACTTGGCTTCTCAGCTCATCCGAAGGGGCGACAGGCCTCACACGCCCTGAATTAACCCAATCGCCCAAACGGTCATGCGGCCAAATCCAAATATCCGGCCCTTGCCCCGCCGCATCGGCAGCATCGAATTCGCTCGTTCCGGGTTTGGGAACGACCTCAACAGCGATTCCCGTATCAGCCGTAAAACGGGCGGCAACGCGACGGATGCCCTCGTACCCCTTATCGCTACCGACCCAAAGCACCAATGCGCCCTCTTCAAGGGCGACATCCGCTTGCCTGTCCGCATTGCCGCAAGCTGTCGATAGCAGCAGCAAAGCGGCCAACAACGACAAGCCGAAAACGTACCCCCGACGCGAAAGGAGAGCAGGGATTTCATGAGCATACCCACCCACACAATGTAGAAAAGCTACAGAACAAAAATTATTCTTTCGTGAAGCTCACCGCCGCCCAGCACTGCCAGAAGACACGTGTTTAATCTTAAAAAACATTGTCCTAGAAGGCAGCCAGACAACACCTTCTAGGACAATGAAAAGGGGGGCTAGCATGGCAAGCTAATCCTGTTGACTCTCACAGGAAGCAAAATCATAATGTAGCATCACTACATAAAATGCAACTAGGCAAATCCTCAGCAAGAAAAACAAAACCTCGGCGCCGTTGGCTGACAGCCCAAAAAGGAGGGATCCGCGATGACAACCCTAAGCCGCTCGCTGCGCGGCGCGGTACTTGCCATTATTGCCACGGTATCCGGCAATGGCATGTCCGCCGGCATTTCCGACGGAGAAATTCGGGTTGCCTTAATGACCGATATGGAAAATGTCATGTCGGATCTCGCCGGGCAAGGTTCGGTGATTGCAGCCCAGATGGCCATCGAGGATTTTGGCGGCCATATCAACGGACATAGAATCCGGCTGTTTCCCGTCTCCCATAACAGCGACGGCGAGCTCGCAATCAGCCAGATCCAGGACTTACACTCGCGGAAGAACATTGACGTTATTGCCGATATGGTGATGGCCGATACCGCGATCCCGCTGCAAGGCTTTGCCGCTAGAAACGCTATTCTTGCGCTGCATAGCGGCTCGGACGCTTCGACATTAACCGGCGCCAATTGCTCTCGAACCGGCATTCATTGGGGGCAGGATACGTACGCACTCGCCTCAGGCATCGTGCAAGCAAGCGGCGGCATCCCCACCAAGTGGTTTTTCGTTACCGCAGACACCTATTCGGGGCATAATCTTGAGCGGGATGCACGCGCCCGGTTAGAAGCGGCCGACAATACGGTACTCGACGTAACTCGCCATCGTTTTGGGACCCAGGACTTCGGCGAGTACATTCTTGCCGCCCGCAACTCGCAGGCAGATTTCATTGCACTGGCAAGTTCCGGCGCCGATGCCCGCCACGCCATACGGGAGCTTTACGAGCACGACTCCGATGCGCCTCGGCAAGCGACGCTGGTCGGGCTTTCCCTATCGATTCTGGATATACGCCAGCTGGGCCTGTACATCGCCCAGAATCTACTTATCACCACCGACTACTATTGGGACCAGAACGAAGCTTCCCGCGCCTGGGCCAACCGCTTCCTCCAACGCCACGGCACGATGCCTACTCACGTTCACGCGGCGGTTTATTCCTCCCTGACCCACTACTTTAAGGCCGTAGAAGCCGCAGGCACCGACGATGCACTAGCCGTCGCGCGACAAATGCGCGCCATGCCAGTCAACGACTTCTTCGCCAACAACGGCTACATCCGCGAGGATGGGCGTTTGGTGCGCGACATTTACCTCACCCGGGTAAAAAGGCCCTCGCAGTCGCGCCACGCATGGGATTATTTGGAAATAATCGACACCATCTCCGGCGAGTTTGCATTCCGGCCGCTGACCGACAGCGATTGCCCCTTGCTCAGCATGGAGTAATACGGACGGGCGGCAGCTCAAACGCCGTCCCGCAGCCTAAGCAGGGCAACGGTCGCTCGCCACAAGCGCCAGCGGTCGCGCAATCGCAGGTCGATATCGACGTGATTCAGGCCGCCGACGACGTATAGCTCGCCTTCGCGGACTTCGGCGGCCAAGGCGCGACTATGGGTAGCCGGAATAATGGGGTCGTCACTGCCGTGAATAAGCAATAAGGCCGGCTGAAACCGATCAAGCCGCTCGTTGGCGAGATCCAGTGCTGAGATTTCAGCTTGAATGTCCTCCGGCAGAGCTGCCAACAACACCGACACTTGGTCCGGGTCGCGATTCGTTAATAAGTTGTAAATGGTACGACCTTCTGCTTCCAACTCGGCAGCAAGGCTGTCGATATCGGCATCCGGATCGTGCTGTCGTCGCCTGACCATTTCCTCCAACAGCGCCCGATCCTGCGGGTGCTCGATACGATATAAATAACTACCCAAAAAGCTCCACTTCGCCACTTGCTGCGGCTGCGCCCAGACGCGCTCAGGCCCAAGATCGTGATACCCGGTGGTAAGAAACCGAATAGCATCTTCAACGTCGTAATAGCCACCGATCGCGACCGTAAAATCCAGCTGGCGGGCAACCGCAGGCTCCATCGCCGCCAAAATCATCGGCCCCACAGCGTAACTGAAAGCACCGACGCCGATACGCCCCTCCGGCACCAGCTCGGCATGCTCATGGAGAAAAAGGACGGCAGCGGCGATAAAACGTCGATCGCTCGGATGCACCTGCAACTCTCGTAAGCTGGGCACATCGGGTACCAGCACATTAAAGCGCGCCCGCGCCAGGCCTTCGGCGAAAGCGACGAGACGAGGATCGTCTTTGCCATAGGCGGTAAAACCGTGAGTAAGCACAAAAGCCGCCCGCGCCTCGCTCCCCTCCCCAGGGCGATAGAGATCCGCAATATAATGCTCCCCATCGATCTCGTAGCTTATCTCTTGCCTATGCGGCGATGGCGTACGTCGAGCGAGCGCACCGTCCTCCTCTGCGGCCAGCTCGGATAACAGCAAAGCCGCTTCGTACTGGCGATCTATGGCCGCACACCCGCTCAACCCAGCTCCGAACATCGTTAAAATCACTGCCCAAACCGCCAAGCTCGCGGATACCGGCTGCTCTTGGTTGGTTTGCCTACTCATATAGTCCGATACATGTCTGCTCAAGAAACATCTGTCCGTAGCGAGGGCATATCGATTTTCCTGAGCGAGCCCGCGCACGATCCATCTCGGTTCAAACCAAACCATGCGCCTCACCCGCAGCCGGGACAAGGGTGCCGATCCGTTCGGCTTCCTGTGATTTAGTCCTCACCCCGCAACATCAACCTTCCGCAGCACATGCCGAAGTAATAGGAGACGGCAAGAAAACTCGCTTAAGCCAGATGCCGGGCACGGATGCTCAAGAAGAGCAAAAACCCATACCCGGGGCAGCCGCGCAGCAAGTTCGACGAGTCAACGTCGACAGCTGCTGCCACTAGCAGGAACGCCGGAAGCACCTGCTTCGGGGCCAATCGTTGCGCTAAACACGGCAGGTTCGTCGTGTGCGGCCCGGTAGATGCTTCTGAATCATGATCGCAATGAAACAACAAATCGTTACAGTCGGCCGAGCGAAACAGAAGCGACTTACCCGCACCCTAATGCTGTCGTTGTGTCTGGCTACCACGCCTACGGCCACCGCCGGCTTGAATTGGGACTCGGTGGAGCTACACGGCGACGTCATTGCCGGCTATTTCTACGACTATGCGCTGTTGCCGCGAACGATGGGACGTGAGCGGCAAATGCAACTGATGCGCGCGGTATTAGGCGTCAGCGTGGACATTTCGCCCCATTGGCGTTTCTTTGGCGAGTATAATTTTGTCAACACCGAAATCTACCGGGACGACGACGAGCGCACCCGCCACGACTGGTATCGCAACCTCGGGGTCGACTTGGTTTATTACGGCAACACCGACGCCCGCGAGGCCTACTTCGAGTACAGCTCGGCGCGCGACGCCGATACCCGCTGGCTGGCGATGATCGGGCGACAATTCACGCCCGTCGGCTTTCACCCCGACAGCCTCCCCTATTGGAGCCGAATCGACGCGCCTCATACGACCTTTTTGTCGAACGGCTTATTCACGGGGATCAATTTCGTCGGCGAGAGCGGCTATTGGCGCCTCGATACTTTCTACTTCATGGGACAAGACCATCCTGACCGTAGCTATAACTACTATGGCGTCGAGGTCGACCCACAAGTCAAAGGCAATGCCTACCCCGGCGTTGCAGCGCGCCTGATGTACGACAGGCCGGTCGGCCGCGGCCGAATTCGCGCGCATGCCTCTGGCCATTTCGATAAGCTCGGCTCGGCCATCGGCTCGCTCGAACGGGGCAAACATAACGATTATCGAATGGGCGGCGGTTTTGAAGTTCGCACGCCGCTACCGCGCTGGTTATTCGTGGACACCTTAGAGCTGGGCGCGGAGGCGATGCGGTTTCGCACCGGCTTGACGGCCGACGGCGTACAAGGCAATACGGGCCAGGAAGACACCTACAACATTTACCGCAACGGCTATCACGGCACGATAGCGTTGGAGCGCGGCAAATGGCGCCTGCACTACACCTACGAACAACTTGACCGCGCCGACAGCCAGGTCTTTGGAAAGGTCGCCGAACTCGACCCAAAACACCCTGCCATGGACGAGGTCGAAACGAGCCATATTCTAGGACTTAGCTACGCCTTTACCGACACCTTAACCTGGCGCGTGGTTTATCGTGCGCTCGACAATCCCTTCCCCGAAATCTCGGGAATCGGCACCTATCAAGGCAAATACCACGGCGAAGATAAAATCCTCTCCGACCTTCGCTGGCGTTTCTAAGCGCAGCTCGACCACGCGTCTATTGGCGAATAGCCTCGGCGAACTGGCTGATAGCGGCGCGGTCCTGTGCCTGTAAGCAGGCCGTCGCCACCGGCTGTTTGCCGCTGAGCTCGCTTAACTCGCGCAACGCCGGACGGCTTTCCGCCTCGTCGCCCATCAAAAAAAACGCCACCCGCGGTAGGTCGTCGCGATAGGCTTTAACGAAGGCCTCTACCGGGGCGGTAATATGGCCGTTCTCCACGCTACTGCCAATGGCAACCAAATCGTAGGTACTCGGGTCATGTGTGGGTTCGCCGATATCCTCCTCGGCCGGCCCGCCCCATAACACATTCTTGTTGAAACCGAATAAGCCTTCCGCCGTATGCACTTCGCGGATGAACTCGGTCTCCGCACCGCTCTCCCGCGCTACCGCTTCGGCCACCTCGCGATCCTCGCCCGGCGCCGTGTAATACACGACTAACGTCGACATCCGTCACCTCCCTGTCATACTTGCACGGCCGCCGGATATACTGCGGCTCTTCCCGTTAGCGCCCCCTAATGTAACTGCCCGTAACCCTTCATCACTTCGTCCATGCTGTGGTATGTCACATCGGGCAGACGGGCCAACGTCTCGATGACTTCGTCATCTGCCTGGTGCACCGTGGCGTGCTCAAGCAGTTGATCCTTGTCGGCGGGAAAGTCGAGCCCCCGCAAATATCGAGCTACTCGGATGGGAGAGTCTCTCTCGCCGGTTTGCTTGGCCATGGATCCGTACTCCTTTCGCCAATCCTAAGTGCCGGTGTTGACACGTACATAAGCACCGCTGGCGCGGATACAAGCCAAGCAGAGGAAGCATAAACCAATGCCTTGCAGGCGTAAGCGGTACGCGTTGAATCCTATAGCCACAAGCCTGATCTTCTAGCCTAACGGACTGTTAATGGTCGCCGATACACGGTCGTCCCGACATAGAAGACGAACGAGGCAGGTCAATGAAGCGGATTCCGGAGCACATTGGGATCATTCCCGACGGCAACCGCCGTTGGGCGGTTGAGCGGGGCTTAGCCAAGGAGGAAGGCTACGCTGCGGGCTTACAGCCCGGCTGTGAGCTGCTACGCCTGTGCCGCGAGGCCGGTGTGAAGGAAGTCACCTACTACGGCTTTACGGTGGACAACACCAAACGCCCGGCGGCACAAACCAAAGCGTTCTCGCATGCCTGTATTCAAGCGGTAGAGCTCTTGAGTAAAGAGTCGGCCACGCTGCGCGTCATCGGCAACCGCGATTCGAAAATGTTTCCGCGGGAACTGATTCCCTATACCCAGCGCCAGACGTTCGGCGCCGACGGGATAGACGGGATAGACGGGATAAAAGTTAATTTCCTCGTCAATTACGGCTGGGAGTGGGATCTCAGCGGGCTGAGCCGACCGCAAGGCAGAGAGGAACTCCGCGGTCAGCTCCACTCGGCGGACGTCACCCGGGTCGACCTCATCATACGTTGGGGCGGGCGCCGCCGGCTGAGCGGCTTCTTACCCGTACAATCGATTTACGCCGATTTCTTCGTTGTCGACGATTACTGGCCGGACTTTAAACAAGCACACTTTCGCGCCGCCCTCGCCTGGTATCGAGAGCAAGACATCACTTTGGGTGGCTAGCCTGTCAAGTTGCCGGCGCAGCGAAAAGCACCTCCTTGAGAACGGAGATATCCTGTAGCCTTTTGACCTGATCGAAGAGCACGGCGGCCTCGGGGTGCTGCGGTTTCATCATATGCAACCACTGTTTGATGCGGCCCTGAACATACGCGGGCCGCACCGTTTCCAGCTGTTCGAAATAGTGCCGAAGGGCCTCTTGGGCGACGCACCAGTTGCTTCCCGTCGAGACGTTGCCCTGCTGCCGGCCTTTGATCTCTATGGCCAAGTTAGGCTGCGCGATAAGCCCCCGCCCAATCATGACATCCTCGCAGCCGCTCTCAACCCGGCAACGCCAATAGTCCTCCCGGCTCCACACCTCGCCGTTAGCGGTGACCGGAATCTTCACCGCCTCTCGGATACGGGCGATCCAACCCCAGTGCGCGGGCGGCTTATAGCCTTCCACTTTTGTCCGCGCATGCACCGTCAGCCCCTCCGCGCCGGCCTCGGCAATCGCCCGCGCATTCTCCAGTGCAAGCGACTTGTTGCGATAGCCGAGCCGCATCTTCGCCGTCACGGGAATGGCGGCGGGCACCGCCGCCCGTACCGCCTTAACGATTTCATAAATCTCGTCAGGCGTTTCCAGCATAATGGCGCCGCCTCGATGGCGGTTGACCGTTTTTGACGGACAACCGAAGTTGAGGTCGATCGCCGGCGCACCAAGCTCAGCCGCCCGTTCGGCGTTGAGCGCCAACATACTCGGGCAGCAGCCCAGCAATTGCACCGTCACCGGCACACCGGCGGACGTCTGCCCGCCGCTGGCAAGCTCCGGCGCATGACGCAGAAACACACTTTCGGGTAAACGAGTATTAGTGACTCGGATAAACTCGGCCACACACTGATCGATCCCTCCCACACGGGTTAAAATATCCCGCATTAGAGGGTCGAGCACCCCTTCCATCGGGGCCAAAATAATCTGCCCTGTCATGCACGTGAATTCCGCTGGAAAACTGGCTCGGCGCATTATAGAGGCTTCCCGCCGGTCCGCCAGCGCAGAGACTCACGATTCCTCCGTCACAGGTAGCTCGCCCAGCTCAGGCAGCACATAACGCTCCCATAGGCTTACCTCATGCTCGGGACGAAAGAAGCCGAAATGACCGATACGGCGCACTCCCGCCTCTTGCGGGGCAATACGCCGCATCTTACGCGGGGCGTTAACGTAAAAGCCGTGCAGCGACTCGGTATTACGCGCGGACATAAACTCATCGTCGCTAAAGGATAAGGAGACGATCGGCGTCGTCACAGCCGCAAACAAACGCCGTGCGGCGGGCTCGACACCGACAACATACTCGGGATGCAAACACCATCGTCGCCAACGGCGCATCGCCGGCGACGGCAAATCGCCCACCATCCCGAAACGCTTACCCGGAAAATAACGAAATGCCGGCATCGTTAGCGGCGCGATCAAATACCACAGCAACCATACCCGCCGCTTAAGCGGCGGCGAGTTCTCCCGCCAATAGCCGCTACCGCTGGCTACCGAGATCACTTTCGTCAAACGCTCATGCCCGGGCACGAACGGCAATAGATGTACGCCGATACTATGCCCAAGCCAGTACAAAGGCCGAGCCCCTACCCGCTGTGCTAATGCGGCCAATACGGCTTGGCAGTCGGACTCTGCCCAATCCATGACATCCGCATCGAAACCGCGCAAAGTCGCCGGTGCGGAGAGTCCCACACCGCGGTAATCGAACGTAACGACGAGACAGCCCCGGCTTGCTGCCCAACGCGCGAAAGCCGCGTAGAAGTCTTGACCGACCCCCATCGCCGGGGCGATTAACAGCCCGCCAATCGGCTCCCTCTCCGGCATGAAAAAGCGCGCTGCCAGCGTATAGCCATCCTCGGTAACAATCTGCTCGTATTGCATCTTGCCGCCCTCACCCGCTTGCTAGTACCCGATCACGCTCCGCGCTTCGGCTTCTCGCTGACGTACATATAAATCGTCGCCCTAACGACGGCCTGCTGCTCGCGATCGCGCGCAACCACCTCGATCGGTAAGTCTCCCAGCTGACCGTGAAATTCGGGCGCGAGGGTAGCCTCCGCGACCAAATCCGTCTCGGCCTTTTTCAGGTATTCGATCTGCATGCCTTTAGGAATCCAGCGCTGATCGGCAGGCACCGTACACTCCATCAAGGTTCCTGCCGCCAGCTCGCAAAGATTACCGACCGCCAGCGCATGCACGGTTCCGATATGATTATGAACCGCGCGACGCTTGCGCATACTCCAGCGCGTACGGCCGGGTTCCATGGATAGCACCGACGGCCGAATGCTCGCGAAGTACGGCGCACGCCAGCAGACCGCCCGAGAGAATATCCATTTCCCTGCCGGGAAACGGGTAAAGGAGTGGTAAAGTCGCAGCGTTGGTGTTGTCATACTCAGCCCTCACTAGAATTACTTTCTAGAATAGGATTCTAAATGCCAAAACGTCAATCTCGAAGTAACGACCGACGTCGAGACATACTGCAAGCCGCACTTAGAGCCTTTACCGAACATGGCTTATCGGCAACGACCGTAGAGATGATCTGCGAAGGGTCCGGTGCGAGTGTGGGCAGCGTATACCACCACTTCGGCAATAAAATCGGCGTAGCGACGGCCTTATATCAGCAGGGGCTAGAAGAACATTTCGATGCGCTGCATGCGCGAGCAACCGCCGCGGAAGATGCAAGGGGCGTCATAGCGGCACTTATCGAAAGCTTTATCGACTGGACAACGGAGAATCCCGACTGGGCACGCTTTATCTTTGCCGTGCGCGCGGACATGATGCAGAGCGAAGCGGCGGAAAAGCTTACGGCGGCAAACAAAGAGCGGGTTAAAGCCCTCCGCGACTTGCTTGCGCCGCACGTCGAACAAGGCCATATACGACAACTACCGTTTGAGCTCTACCAACCACTGATTCACGGGCCTGTTCTGACTTATGTCCGCGCCTGGCTTGCGGGAAGAACGGCCAGCGCACCAACGGAACACCGGGAAACCTTTGTGCAAGCGGCTTGGCGGGCGGTCGGTAACGAATGACGGCTCACACAGCCAAGATGGTAAGCCGCGACGGCATACTCATCGGCGGCGGAGCCAGCAAATGCCCCGCCACAGACTTTAGAATATTTTAACGTTCTGACGACGACCGACCGTATACATCCCATAGGCGCTGAGGTTCGCCCGGAAAACGCACAGGCAGCTCGTCGATCGACTGTAGCCAAGGCTGAGGATTCTGCGCGAGAGCGTTCTCCAACGCTTCCCTTCCCGCAGGCTCCGCTACAAGTTCCGCCAGGATAAAGTCGTTCCCTCTCGCCAGCGCCAACTCCACGGCATTCATCCCGTAGATATTGGTGCCGTCGTCATAACCGCCTTGTTCAAGCAATAGACGCGCGGATAAGTAGTCACCGGTATAAACCGCGCTTATCAGCATAGGTTCGCCGAGGTGGTTAAGTTGTTTGGGATCGGCGCCGTTGTGCAATAAGAACCGAACCGTATAAGCATCCCTCTGCCTAATCGCAACCTCCAACGCCGTCCAGCCGTCGGCACGTCGAACATCGGGCGCCAGACCATCGGCCAACGCCGCTTTCATGTACTCGATATCGCCCATGGCTACGGCGTGAAACCAGGCAGCCGTAACTGGATCGCGCTGATAAGCAGGCGTCGTACACGCCATCAGACTCAACCATGCTGCGCCTACTAAAGCAAAGCCAAACAACCGTGCCGCCCGCATCTTGTTAACGTCGTCTCCCTTTAGCCGCCTCATAACACACCCCCCTCGCCGCAGCTCAACGTATCGCCCGCCATCGCGGCGCTCATTTGAATAACTAAGCGTTCCGCCTCGGAGGAATCCTCAGCCTCCGCGACAAACGCACAGGCCCGCGCCCGAACCGGGCCTTGCGCCATGTCCAGACGCGCACCGTACTCATGTAAGAGTTGCGCCATCTCAAAGCGCGACTGAAATAGCGCCGCTTCCAGCAGCGTGCCTAGCGTGTACGGCTCCGGAAGCGGCACGCGATCGCCGCCGATGGCCGATTCCAGCAACGCCTGCGCCACGTCCGCGCGATTTCTTTCAGCGGCCACCACAAGCGGGTGCGGCAGCTGCTCGTACAACGCGCGTGGCTCACCGGAGAAAAACTCGCCCCAACCAGCTTTCAGCACGACACGGACGTACTCGGGATAAATCAGGCTCAGCATCATCACGTCGTGCTGCGTAACGTCGTCGGCATGCTCAAGTAAACTTCTGATAGCACCTACCCGTTCGCTCGCCATAAAGCAGCGCGCAAGAGACTGATCCCTTTCCTCCGACAACCGCAATTCGACCCCTGCCTCCAAGAGTTTCGGCACGGCGGCGTCAAAGCCCTCTTCGCAAGCCACTCTCATAGGTGTCCGGCCTGCGCTGAAACGTGGCTCCGGGTTGGCGCCAAGCGCCAATAGACGAGTTAGCAACGTTTCATCCCGCACATGAATCGCCGCCGTCAGAGGCGTCTGCCATAGCTGCCAGCTTGCGTTTACCGGCGGGTCATCCTGCGCGAGAATCCAATCGACCAAGCTATCGCGCTCGGTCAGGATCGAGAATATCAACAGATTCCCCCAGCCGCCGCCGCGTAAATCCGCCTGCTCCAAGAGCGGCATCAAGGTAGCCAAGGCCTCTTCGTCGGCTCGCTGCACAGCGATCTCCAACGCCTCTCCCAAGAGCGGCATGGCGAGCTCGACGTAGCCATGCTCGACAAGCGGCACTACGACTAAAGGGCTGGTCTGAAAGACGCGCACACGCGATTGCGCATCTTCGAGATCCTCAAGAGAAGGGGCGGAGCGGCCCGATAAATGCCGATCCAACAGCGCCGAACCGCCGTAGCGGAAGATCAACTCCAGCTCGCGCTCCGGCGAATAAGGCCGGCCGGCCCCGCGTTCGATCAAGCCGCTAACGATCTTGCCGTTATGCGCCCGGCTCGCCATTTGCAAGAGGTCGCGTTTAAAGGCTGGGTCAAGAATCTTGGCGCCGACGCCTTCATCCCTCAGCAAAGCGTATAAGGCCATGTTGTCCTGCGGCGCTTGCACCGCCAATTCCAATAGCGGCCGGTGCAACTGAGGCTCCGGCAGTTCGACCCCGGCAGCCAGGAGCGTTTCCACAATCTCGTAGCTACCGCCGGATACCGCCGTAACCATGAGGTCGTAAGAACGCCCTCCCACGCTCGGCGTCACGCTAATATCGGCCCCGCGACGCAACAGCTCGTGAAAGCCCCGAGCATGACCGCTCCAGGCAGCGGCGAACAACGGCGAGACTCCGGAGCGCAGACGTAAATCGGGGTTGGCACCGCGTTCGAGTAAGAGGTCGATAAGCGCATCGTCGCCTCGCATCAAGGCGACGATCAACGGCGAGCCGCCGCCAAAGACTTCCGCCAGAAGGCGGTCGTTGGCCGTTAACGGATTGCGTACCGGCGCGTCGACATAGGCGCCTTGCTCCAGCGCAGCCTCCACACCAGCCAAGTCCCCTGCCTCAACCGCGTTCGACAGCGCCAGATCCTGAGACCAGACCCGCGCCTGCGCCGGCAGCGAAACGGCTAGCGGCAAGCAGCAGAATAAGATAAGCATCAGCCCCCTAGACAGGGACTTGCCACAAGAATCAACGTCCATTGTTGCCCCCCAATAAAAAAACGATAAGTAAGCAAATTCTCGTTATGCTCGGCGACTGCCGCCATCAAGCGGCCGCCATTATAGTACGCCTTCGCGCCTAGCTTAGCTTGGTCAAAGCCCTTCTTCGGGCTCCTGGCAACGCTGCGGACTGGCGCCTTGGCCGACCCGCTGAACCGGCCACTCTAGGCGTACTCGTTACCCCCAACAACCTGCTGGCCAGACAACTTGAAACCGCCCCTGCTTCCTCCCAGCTCCTATGGGAAAGGCCCCACAAGCTTGGTAAGCGGCAGGAAGCCGAATATGGACAGAGTCATCGTTGCCGTTAACAGCTCGCCGATATCGCTCAGCGGCGCGCGGGTAGGTCGTGCGCTAGCCGAACAGTTAGCAGCGGAACTGCAACTGTATTCGATCACCCCGGACGAACGTCACTTCGGCGACCGCCGTCGCGAGCTGACATCGCTACTACAAGACACGGGGATAGACCTAGAGAGAAGGCTGACCCTGGTCGCCGCACGCTCCCCGGCCTACCAGCTGACTCAGCTTGCCGACGCCCCCCAAGCACCGCTGCTATGCATGGCGACCCACGCGCGAGGGATGCTTGGCGCGAGCATGTTAGGCAGCGTGCCCTCGGAGGTCGTTTCCAACGTAAAACGGCCAGTGATTCTCGTCGGCCCGCATGTTGGCGATTGGCAAGGGCCAATCAGGACAGTATCGGTAGCACTAGACGGTTCGACCTTTGCCGAGAGCATTTTACCCGGTGCCGTCGACTTCGCCCGCCGCCTACAAGCGAAGCTGTGTTTATTGCGGGTACAGGTCGAAGACCTCACCTGGGAAGGTCCGGAAGAATCGCCGGATAACAACGAAAGCAATTATCTGCAGGAGCTCGCCGCACACGTGCAACGCACCGCGCCCCAGCTTAACGTGAGCTGGAAACTTTTGGAGGAACATAGCGATTATCCCGGCGACCCGCGCAAGCTCCTGGTGGAGTACGCCAACAAGCAGTCCAACTGCCTGCTGGCACTCACAACGCACGGCTCGGGGCTTACCAAAACCGCCCTCGGTAGCGTCGCTCATCGCGTAATACGTAAGAGCCATTGCCCAGTTCTGGTAAGCCGCCCTCAGGAATCCTCCCGCCTCTAACCCAGAACAAGCCTTGCTCGGTATTTTTCGCCCGTCTTGTCGACATTCTCTCGACCTGAACGACAATGGTAAGAACGACTTCGTTCATTGGACGCCCAAGCCTTCTGGCAGTCATCCTTTATTGTTTATACCCTTACCGAACAGGGAGGAGTCATGCAGCGGTTTAGTATTAACCTTTGGTTCGACCGTCAAGCCGAAGAAGCGGCGAACTTTTATACGTCCCTCTTCGATAACGCCCGGATCACGGCAATCGATCGCTACCGCAAAGCCGGGCAGGAGATTCACGGGCAACAGCCCGGCCAAGTCATGACAGTGGCCTTCGAGCTGGAAGATCAAGCGTTCGTCGGACTCAATGGCGGCCCGCTGTTTACCTTCTCGCCGTCCATATCCTTCATGGTTAACTGCACGAGCATCGAAGAAGTCGATACGCTGTGGAAGAAGCTCGCCGTACAAGGAACGCCGCTAATGCCGCTGGACAGCTACCCGTTCAGCGAACGCTACGGCTGGATTCAAGATCGATACGGCGTTTCTTGGCAGCTGATTTATGGGCCGGAAAAAGCGCCGCAGAAAATCATGCCCACCCTGATGTTCGTGGGCGATAACTACGGCGAGGTCGACGCCGCCATGGCCTTCTACACCGACGTATTCCCCCACAGTCAAACCGATGCCGTCTTTCGGTACGGCCCCGGTCAGGAGCCGGACAAAGCCGACGCCGTCGCCTATGCGGATTTCGTGCTCGACGGCCATCGATTTGCCGCGATGGAGAGCGCACAGCCTCATGACTTCGGCTTTTCCGAGGCCATCTCGATCATTGTCCACTGTCAAAATCAAGAGGAAGTCGACCGCTACTGGAGTCGGCTCAGCGCCGACCCCGCCGCAGAGCGCTGCGGTTGGCTGAAAGATCGGTTCGGCATCTCCTGGCAAATTATTCCTACGGCATTGTACGACCTTCTGCGCGATTCCGACCCCGCCAAAGGCGAGAGCGTCATGAGCGCCCTGTTACAGATGAAAAAGCTCGACATCGCCGCGCTAAAACGCGCTTACGACGACACTTGATTTAAGCACTCGCGAGCCGCAGCAGTACGACAACACGGTAGGAGACAAGCTTATGTCGTTAAGCGCGCTCGCCATCAACTGCACGCTAAAGGCCTCGCCGGCAGAATCCTCCTGCGAGCTTATGCTACGCAAGGTGCTTAGAGCACTGGAACAGGAAGGCTGTACCGGCGAGTTACTGCGTGCCGTCGATTACAACATCAAACCCGGCGTCTACTCGGACGAAGGGGACGGCGACGAATGGCCCCCTATCCGACGCAAAATCCTCGATGCCGACATCTTCGTGCTCGGCACCCCGATCTGGCTCGGGCATCCTTCCAGCATCTGCCAACGGGTGTTGGAGCGTCTTGACGCCTTTCTTGGCGAAACCGACGCGGAAGGACGCTTGGTTTCCTATGGCCGGGTCGCCGCCGTTGCCGTTGTCGGCAACGAAGACGGCGCCCACCACGTGACTGCCGAGCTGTTCCAAGGGCTCAACGACGTCGGCTTTACCCTGCCGGCAAGCGCTTCCACCTATTGGACAGGCGAAGCCATGCAAAAGACGGACTTTAAAGATCTCGACGAAACGCCGGCGACAGTCCAACAAGCCACCCAAGGCCTGGCGCGGAATTGCGTCCATCTTGCCCGCCTCCTCAAGCAGGCTCAGTACCCAGGCAGCTGATCGAACAGCCGGTTTGACGACCACCAGCAAAAACGCCGCCCCCTACGCGGCCAAACACACTCTATGACATGACGCGGTCTAGACGTGTTTGGCCGCACGGGCTTCAAAAGCGCTTAAGCGCCCCCGACGTTCAGCTCGCGAAAGCGCTCGACAGCTTCGGTAGGCGCAAAGTCGTCTAACTCGAACATCTGCCGCACCTCAATTTCGCACGCCGCCCCTTCTCCTTGCGGATTCGGGAATCGCCGCGCCCACTCAATGGCCTCTTCTCGCGAGTTAACGCGGATAATGGTATAGCCGGCTATCAACTCTTTGGTTTCCAGGAAAGGGCCATCGGTCACAATGCGGTTCGCCCCTTCGTAGCGCACCCGAAACCCTTTGGCGGACGGCTGCAACCCGGACGCATCGACCAACACCTCGGCCTTCGCCAAGGCTTCGTGGTAAGCCGCCATCGCAGCCATGCTCTCGTCCGTCGGCATCTCGCCCGCCTCGATCCTTTCGTCGCCTTTGACAATAATCATGAATCGCATAAAAGCCCTCCTTTCCAGGGGTGTAGCAGGCGTTAGCTGGCCGCCTTTTCCATGACATAAGCCATCATTTCGGATATTTTGTCTCCGCGCAGCGTGTAGATGTCGCAGAACGCATAGATCTTCTTCTGCCCGCTCGTGTCCGTCATGCGCATCTCCCCATTAACCGCCGCCTGCCCATCGCCGACGATCACGCGGTCGATCGCCAGCTCAAACGTATTGCCGCTTCCCTGCATGTCATTGAGTACTTTAGCGAAATCCTCTTTACTGCCGACGCCGGCCTCGTTCGCCATACGAAACCGAATATCGTCGGTAACGGCCGCCAAGATAGCCGCCGCATCTTCCCGCGCCCAGGCTTCGTTAAATTCGCGTAAGAACTGTTCTGTGTGTTTCATAAGTGCTCCATCAGGTTGGCTCTTTCTCGATGTTAGTCGTTTGGCGGCAGGCAGTTTCGACAGCAAGTAACACATTGTCGGGAACGCCCTAACAGGCTCTACGAACACCGGAGGGAAGGGACGATGCAGCTAGAGGGATCCTGTCACTGCCAAGCTATTAGTTTTCGGGTGGAAGCTCCTCACCCTTATCCATTCAATCTTTGCTATTGCTCGATATGCCGGAAAACGGCCGGTGGCGGCGGCTATGCCATCAATCTAGGCGGACGTTACGAGACGTTGACCGTCCAGGGCGCGGAGCACCTACGAAAGTTTCGTGCCCGTATCAATGGCGAGATAAGCGTCGCCGAGCGCTACTTCTGCGGGCAATGCGGTAGTGCACTCTGGCTCTACGACAAACGTTGGCCCGACCTCATCCACCCGCATGCTTCCGCAATCGACACGGAGCTGCCGATTCCTCCGCAACGCACGCATATGATGCTCGGCAGCAAAGCACCCTGGGTTGACGTCAAAGCCGACGAAGGCGACTTATGCTTCGACACATACCCCGACGAAAGCTTGGCCGAATGGCATGCCCGGCACGGCTTAGACGATGCTTAAGGAATCAATCTGCGTCTCCTTAAGAGACGCCGCCCCTCGTTAAGGGGCACCAGCCCGTCGCGCGCGTCGGCATATCTCAACGCAAGCGGTCCCCGACGATTACGAAAAGCGGTTGCATTTCGGTTTAGAGTGATACTATTTACCGCTCATCGGCTAATTAACACAAAGAAGATATAGAGCCCTCCGCCGCATGGATTTCTTTGATCGTCAGGCGCGCGCACGCCGCAACGCCCTTTTTCTGATAACGCTGTATTCCTTAAGCGTAATGCTACTGACAGGGCTACTGGCGCTCGCTGTTATCGCGCTCGGTTTAGCCACGAAAGCACAGGCACCTTGGATTGCGCTGAGCGTTGTGCTCCTTATCGCGATAGCCGCACTCTATAAACGCTGGACACTCAATGAAGGAGGCCGTACCGTCGCCGAAATACTGGCCAGACGGCCGATTTTGTTCGATAGCGACGACCCCGACGAGCGGCGGGTATTGAATGTGGTGGAGGAAATAGCCATCGCCGCGGGCGCGCCGGTTCCGCTGGTCTATGTTTTGGAAGCGCCCTCGATCAATGCCTTCGCCGCCGGCTACCAGATGGAAGACGCGGTTCTCGCCGTCACCCGAGGGGCTATCGAGAATCTCTCGCGAGCCGAGCTGCAGGGCATGCTCGCCCACGAGTTCAGTCATATTTTAAACGGCGACATGCGACTAAACATGCGTCTGACGGTCGCCTTACACGGCCTAGTCGCGTTCAGCCTAGCGGGGCGCGAGTTGATCCATACGGCATCGACTTGGCGCTCCCCAGGCCTGTTGGCCCCCACCGCAATACTAGCCGTCTTCTATCTCATACCGGGGCTGGCACTCTGGCTATTCGGCGGGGCCGGCGTGCTGTGCGCCAACGTAATAAAGGCCGCCGCCAATCGCCAACGAGACTATCTAGCCGATGCCGCCGCCGTTCAGTTTACTCGCGATCCGCAGGGAATCGGCGGCGCTTTGAGAAAACTGGCCGGCCACCCCGAAGGCGGTTGGATTCAAGGCTATCGCGCCAAAGAATACAGTCACCTGTTTTTTGGACCGCTACATCTCAAATCGGCGCCGCTACTGTCGCCGCACGCCCCGCTGCGGAAACGCATTCAAAGACTATTGCCTAACTGGGACGGTACATTTCTCGCGCCCGCCCCTCAACAACCGCAGCAGCAGTCGTCTCGCAAGGCAACACCGCCCATCGAGCAAAGCCTTGACCTACTAGCTGCCGCTGCCGCGGCCTACGCTGCGACCCAGCTCCCGACCGAAGCGGCAGAATCCTCGCTCGACACCGTCGGCGAGGTATCGCCCGTCCACCTTGATTACGCCCGGCACGCCTTACATGAACTCCCGCCAAGCCTAAAAAGGGCGGTACGCGATCCGAATTCGGCGCGTGCCGTTATCGCCCACCTGCTGCTCAGCAACGAACAGCCGTTACGCGACGAACAGCTAAAGCTTTTACAAAAGCACGCCCCCAAAGACACGGCTATGGCCGTACATATTGTCGAAGAACCGATACGACAGCTCGATCCGCATTTGCGTTGGCCGCTCGTAGAACTCGCCATACCGGCACTAAAACGGCTGTCGCGCCCCCAGTACGAGCAATTTAAGGCCAAGCTACAGTTACTGTTGACGAGCAGCGGCGCGGCAAACCCCATGACCTGGACACTCTATCGCAGCGTCGTTCAGAACGCCGAACCGCAAGGCGCCGCTTTCGCACGCTATCGACTCAGCGATTGCTGCCGAGAGGCAAGACTCCTGTTAAGCCTGTTCGTAAGCGCCAACCGCACATCCCCGGCGGCACGGCAGGCGGCGTTCGCAGCAGCCGTTGCCGATTTGCCCGTCACCTCCGCCAGCGCCATCTCATTGGACGACTTGAGTTATCGCGACCTGGATCGGGCTATCGTCAAGCTTCGCCAATTAAAACCCAGCCACAAGAAACTTTTGTTAAAGTCGCTCTTACTAGGCATCGAACACAACGGTGCCATCGATATCGGCGAGGCCGAATTACTGCGTACAACCGCTGAGCTATTAGGCTGCCCCGTGCCGCCGCTCATCGGCAAGCCCGTACCGATGGTGGAAGAGAACGTTCGGACCGGGGCCGAACCGGTAACGTCGGCCTAATGCGATAACAGCTTACCGGCTCAAGCCACCGGCAGCTCGTACTTAGGCGCAATAGTCAGCGCTACAAGCCCCAGCATAAAGCACAATGCCGCCGCAAAACCCAAAGCCCACATCTGAAGCTGACTGAGCAGAAGGCGCCCGCTAAGCCGCCGCCGAAAAAGGCGATCAGAATCGACAGCAGCAGCCCGAACTTCCAGCCTTTGACCTGCCGACCTCGCAGACGATTACCTAACAAAGCCCCCAGATCCGTCACCACGCCGGTGACATGCGTTGTACGCAAGGTAAGGCCACGATAACTGCTCGCCATAGCGTTCTGTAGACCGCAAGCCATCGCCGCCAGAGGCACCGCAAAATCCACACCGCGAAGCGCCAACAGCATAGTAGCGGTTAGGATTCCGCCCTCGACGAGCAGCATCGCAGCATAGCGGCGCTTCATTCTGAACAAAGTATCCCGCAGGATCAGACCGGAGAGCAAAGCACCGCCGAAGAACCCAGCGACGATAGACGCGATCAAAAGCAAATCGTCGCTACTAACAAGCGCAAGGTCGATGCCCAGATGCGCGACCGCACCGCTCATATGACTCACCGGCACGGCAAAAAACCAAGCATCACCACGTTGACATAACCGGCGATGGCCGAGAGCAACGCCGCTCCGGAGAAAACCCAAACGCGGCTTTGCTGCATGAATACGTCATGCTCGTGTTCGACCTTCGAAAAGGGCATGGATAGGTCCTAAGATGAACGTGTAGATAGGCCCACGAAAAACCGTAAGCCGGCACTTTGGTACGCACCATTTGTCGCACGGTTGCGCCCCCTTCTTGAGAGCGAAGTCGCTGCCCCACATTATTCAGTGTTTTCTTAATAGGTTGCTAGTGCCCCGCTTTACTCGTTCGCTGTTGACAAGGCGCCATGGATAAGTCGTTGAGTCTAAAGGTGAGGAGGCGTCATAGCAGCGCTATGGCGACGACAAGTCAACGAGTTCGACCAAGCCTTAATGCAACGAACCAGTGCAACAGGATGCTAGCTTAGAGAGGCAACTATCATGAAGCGCAGCACAGTTAACCCATGGCCAAACCCGATTTTTCACGATGCCGGAATACTCGTGGAAGACGCCAAGCGACTCCTGTTTCTAAACGGTCAGTGTGCTGTTTCGCCGCAGGGAGAATCGCTATATCCCGGCGATATGCGGGCACAGATGATGGGCGCGCTGGACAATCTGGAGACGGTACTTGAACACGCTAACATGAGCTTCGCCAATGTGGTGTGGATGAACACGTACGTTACGGATATGGCAATATTCAACGAGCAGGTAGCGGCACCCATGGCGGAACGCCTCGCCGACTTCGATACCCGACCGCCGGGCGTTCTATCCTGCGTTACGGTATTGGCGCGGCCCGAACTGATGATCGAACTGCAAATGATTGCCGCCGATTAGGGTAGCAGCCTCTTACTTGATTCAAAGGCTTGCGATAAGCCACCATTAGTCTTCCCTAACTCACTTTGTCACAACAACAAGGAAAAACCTCATCTTGTTCAAGCGGCTCTCACTTTTGTTGGCATCCGTTTTTATCGTAAGCGCCTGCGATAACGGCGTTTGGATCTGGGCCGGCGATAATGTTCGCATCGAAGCGCCCGGGGACGAGGCGGTCGGCGAGTCCCTCACCGCGCTGATCGCCCACCTCGCCCCCTACGCCAGCCCCGTAGCGCGGGAATACGAAGACGGGGTGTGGCGTATAAGGACGAAAAACGAACTTTACGACTTCACCTGGAAAGAACTAGAAGCGCATCTCCAAAGCTTTAGCGCGGCGGAACCGAGCACGGCTTCGCTATCGGATTTGAGCTATCGCTTCGACCCGCCCGACAACCTCAGCAAAAATATCCTGGGAATGCTTGATGGCAACCCGTTTCCGTTCTTTATCGCGCCAGGCGTTGTCCCGCGCATGCAGCGGGACGATTACGTTCTCCCGGGCGGAGGAGGCATAGGCGGCCGTAACCAAACGCTTAATATCTGTTACCTGGACATCCTAATCGGCGGCGACGGCATACCACCGGCGCGCTACGTACGTCGCGTTGAAGTTGAGCGCGCCGACTCCGAGCTCGCCCAACAACTACTCGATACGGTTAATGCCAGCCTCGCCCGTACCCCACATGGTATTCCGGTTCCGGGTGAAGTGCGGGATGCGGACGGTAATCCGGTGGAGCTTCTAAGGAACGCACAACCGCATCCGGATGACGCATACCGCCTGTACATTCCCGTCGCGGACTGGACGGACATCCTGCCCCGACACTTCGCAGGCAGCGCCTCCGCATGCTTCGAGCGAGACGGCGGAGAAGATGCGCGGCGGTTAATCGGCCAGATCGGTTTTCCCGATCTGGTAGGGCTCGATATCCGCTTAGTCAGGTAGAGAAGGCACAGCAAAGGCGGCCGGAGCGCCATGCTCCGGCGCCTTATCGGGTGTTGCGACCCACTTTACTCAAGCACCTCGAAGGACACCCCAGCGTGCTCGCGCAAGCGCGCCAAGAGACGGTCGCCGAATGCGTCGAAGGCGTCCAGAAACCGCCCTCAAGTTTGTCTTGAGGGGTATCCAGTGCGAGACAAACAGCCGCTTGGCCGAGCATTTTTCCGGTAGACCCGTAGCCCGGATCGCGGTCGCCGGTTACTTTGACCTGCAAGGTGCTGCCCTCCGCCCCTTTGCCTAAGAAACGCAGGTCGTAAAAACCTTTCTCCTGCGCCTCCAAGCTCGGCCCTTCTCCAGGCTTAGGCACCACAAAGCGCTCGATAAACCAACGACTAGGCGGAACGATAACCCCAAGCATAAACAGGCGCAGACCGGCAGAGAGCATTAACGAGCGCCTACGCCCTTTTTTATCCTGCCCCGTCAACATCGCCTCGTCATAGCGAAAAGCCTCGCCATAAGCCTTGCCGCTAAGCGCATTCGAACGCAGCACCACGCGGGTATTAACCGGCGCCATCACAAAAGGCCCAAGCCATGCCTTGAAGTCCTCGTCGTACTGCGACGAGCGTACGTTGGGCTGGTCGACCTTCTCGCCGGAGTCCATGAAACAGAGCGAATAAGGGTCGGCTAACTCCCGCCGTACCTGCTTGTCGCGAGTAGCCTCTTTCACGGTGTTGAGCAAGCTGGCTACCGTGCCGCCGGACATTCCGCCCCGTAGCGCGCGTACGCGCATTTTTACGCGTGTAGCAGGCTGCCCGAACCGATGCTTAAATTGCTGTTGGAGAAAATACACGCCCATATCGGAGGGGATGGAATCGAACCCGCAGCAATGCACGATTCGAGCCCCCGATCGGCGCGCCTCCTCCTGATACCGCTCAATCATCCGGCGTACCCACTGCACTTCCCCCGTCAGATCGCAGTAGTCCGTCCCGCTGCGCACGCACGTCCGCAACAAAGGCTCGCCGAACTGGGCGTAAGGCCCGACGGTGGAGACGACCGTCCGCGTCTGCCCGCACAGCCGCGCAAGCGCTTCTTCATCAGCGGCATCCGCGACGATAAGCGGCAACGCCGCCGCCTGCTGCCCGAGCGAGTCGCGCACTTCCTCTAGGCGTTCGCGCGAGCGCCCGGCGATGGCCCAATTGAGCGTTTCTCCGCCGCCGCCGAACTGTTCGCCCAAGTAACGGGTCAGAATTCGGCCGACGAAACTCGTCGCCCCGAACACCACCAAATCGAATTGTGTTTCGCTCATACTCGCTGCCTTAAGCTGCACCAACAAACAAAATAACCGTCGAGTTTACGGAACATACGCGGTTAACATATAAGCACGCAGAGCACACCCATGGTCAAGTACCGACGCGATGGCTCGACGTACAGCGCTTCCCTATCAGAGGCGGGATATTTCTGCCGCTATTGATTAAACAAAACCTTGTTAATCAGTTGAGAAAACAACAATGACAACGAAACTAAAGGCCACGCTTTGGGGGCTGGCCGTTCTAACGGTCGCCGCCGTCGGCTTCTACGCCTACACCCAAACGGCCACCTACGCCGCCGGACGTCATCTCGCCGAGGCGGAAGCAGCCTTCGCCCAACAAGACTTCGAAAAAGCCGCTTACCTTTACGGTACAGTCGCGCTCTCCGGCACCGACCATGCCCGACAGGGGCGCAGCGGCCTGCGCAGCTTGCTGGACGATAGTCGCCTAAGCGAGCAACCGGCGGCTGCGATTGCCATGCTCGCCGAGCAGACTTTACGCGCCAACGCGCGCACAGGGCCAATGTACCCCGAAGGGCCTCTCCTGGCGCTCGCTTGGGAGACCATCGAAGCACGGGCGCAGGAAGACCCGGTCGGCGCCAAACGATTGCTGGACGCCATTGCTGGCGTCGAGTCGGACCGCGAGCGGGTCGTCGAGAAAAACGAGCAACTGCTAGAGCGCATCGTCGCCACCGCCCCCGATAACGTAGCGGCTGCTGCCGAGCTGGCAGAAATTCTGGAAGTGCGTGGCGAATTTGCCCGTTGCGAACAGCTGCTGGCACCGCATGCGGACAGCCTCGGCAGCGGCGAAGCGGCGCGCATTCTCGGGCAGATCTACGCCGCCCAAGGCCGTATCGAAGAAAGCTACCGCCTCCTACGCCCCTATACTCACGATCGCTTACAGCAGTACCGTGCATTGGAACAAGCCTACTATCGGCTCTACGACGATCTATGGGATGCGACGCTGGAGGAGCTGCAAGCCGGCATGGCCAGCTCGGCCTTCTACGACGCTTACGAGCGGGCAGACGAAGTCGACCGTCGCGAGCTAGTACAGCGGTACATCAACCGGCGGCTGGAACAAAATCCGGCCTTAGAAGCGTCTTTGGAAGCCGTGCAAGAAGCGGCGGCAATCGTGCCTGCCGCCTTCGACTTAGCTCTTGTCATGATGCACCGGGCTCATAACTTGAGCGATCCGCAAGAGCGCCAGGCCCAGCTCGAAGCAGCAGAGGAGACTTTCCTTGCCATTCAAGGCTTTGCTGCCGACAGCGACGAGTACTGGCTCTACCTGGGCCAGGTGTACTACTGGTTAGGGCGGCAGGAGGAAGGGCGGCAAATCTTCGACGAGTTGCTCGAAGCCTACGACCGCAGCTACGACGTACTGACCGGCATCTCAGGCGTGCTGCGCGCACTGGGCGCCGTTAGCGAAGCTAGAACACTCGTCGAAGAAGCCTACGCACAGGCCACGACGGATGAGCAACGGCGGACGGCGGCCCATATGCGCTCGGTCATGTTTATCGACGTCGAGGACGAAATCGTCTGGCTGGAGCGGGCGGACCAGTCCGATACCCGGATTCGCGCCTCGTTACACACAGCCCGCGGCCACCTGGCGCTGGACAAAGGGCAACACGATGTTGCCGAAAAAGCCTTTCGCCAAGCCTTAAAAGACTTCGCGGAGCTACCGGAGAGCCCCAGCCGATTAAACAGCATCGGTCTGGTTCATCTCGCGCTGTACTCGCTGCAAGGCGAGCGTGAGCAACTGCAACAAGGCATCGCGCATCTGGATCGCGCCTTAGCACTGATGCCGACGGACAGCATCCTCCTGCTTAACAACCTCTCGGCATTAGAATCGGCCGTTGTCACCGGCTTGGTCGACGACGCCATCGACTTAAGCCTCCTGAAGCACTCGGCAAACTTCGGCCTATTGGAACACCTGCATGCCGACTCGGCCTCCTTGGAGGCGCTAAGAGGCGCCTTTCTCGCTAACGAAGCGGCTCAAAAGCTGCTCGACTATAGCGAGAAAGCCATCCTCCTCGCCCCAGACCCTCCTCGTACGGAGCCGCGTTACGCATTTACGATTTCTCGATAACGGAGAAGGCTTGATCGCCATGGCCGATCGGGCGCAGCGTGCCAACCTAGACCTTGGAGACCATCGGCAAATTTGGGCCGATTACCTCGCCGGGGTCGGCGACGAATCGCGGCTGGCCTCCGCGCGTGCAGTTTTGCAGCGCCACGAGGCACAGCTCGAGGCGATTTCCGTCGATACTCAGCCCTTGACGTGGTCTGTTGCCGCCGGCGGCTGGATCGACGCCCAAATGCGGCTGGCGAAGGTAGGCGAGCCGATTGATCCGGACCGCCTGGTGCACGTTGCGCGCAAAGCCCGCGCAGCGAACGACAGTTCGGCCAGCCTGTGGAACCTGGTCGTCGCGCTATCGCTCCGCGCCAACCGCGACCTGGCCGTAAGCGACGCTAGCTATGCGCAGCTCGTTCGGGACTATTCGCGGGCGCTTGACCCCGAAACGCTCCTGCTCCTGCAGATGGATCGGAACCCCGACTTCCGAAGCTTGGCGCTCGAACATCGAGACGTGCAGGAAATGCTCACGCTCATGATCGAACGAACCGAGCGCTACTCGCAACGCGGCGGCGCCTGGACGTGGTTATTGTTCCAACACGGGGCTCCCGAACGGGCCGACGCCTTAGCAGAACGGTTACTGGCAAGACCGGCTGTGCAAGCCAGTCATCGTCTCCAGGCCATTTTCCATGACAGTAGCCCCGAACTGCTTATCCAGCGCTACTTCTACGCGCTGATGAGCGACGATGACGAACAAGCGCAAGCCCTACTGGCAGAAGCCAGAAGCCGAGGCCTGCCCGTAACCGAGCCGACAGCACTATAATCGCGCTACCGGCGGAGCCTCAACAAGACATCCTCAGCCGATGCGCAAAAGCGCATGCTGGGCGTCTATGTCACGCGCAGGCTCGGACGCCCCTGCACCCTGGCATCGTGAGCGTGAATAAGCGCCAACCGCTGCAAGACCGATTCGGCAAGCGAGAACTGCGTTTCCAACGCCTGTGTCGCCTTTGCAAACACCTCCGCTGATTCCAACGCGATCTTCGCGCTATCAATAAGCTCGCCTTCCAAGGCCGTAAGAAATCGATCAACCTGTTTCATGGTTACGGATGCCACTTCAGCCAGCTCCTGGTCGCCAAACGGGGCTTGCGTGCTTTTGCAAACGGCACTGAGGTTATTCCGCACCTGCTCGCTCAAAAAACGCAGCCGTACCCGATGCAGCGCCGTGCAGCACCCCGTCGCCGCACAGCCGGTCGCCAACGCGCGTAGTTGGCCGGTACGCTCAAGCGCATCGGGTAACCGACGCGCGATAATATCGGCTAGGTGACGATGGCGCGGCTCGTCATAAGCCAACAGCCCGCTCTCAAGCGCCAAGATAACGAGCCCGTTCAATTGCTTGGCAATTAGTGCATTGTGCTGCTGCAGGCAATGGTCGCCGTCCCAACCACGCCATTGCTGTCGAAGCGTTTGCCACCCCCGCGGCAAACGCTCCCGAATAGTGCCGACATCGCGAAAAACCGCAGGTAACGCCTGGCCGATTTGTCGTTTAAACAACGAATCGATCTCGGCCTGTAGTCGCGCGCGTGGCTCCTCGAAAGACTCATCGCCGTTTAATATGCCGACACTCATCCCGCGATGCTGCTGTAGGCGCCGCAACAGCTGGTATTGAAGGCTCACCTCCTGCAAAGCAAACCCGCAAACAAAACGGCTAAGCCGTCGCTGCCGACGCCGCCGGACACTCAGATAGACGACCGCAGCCGTCGCCAATACAAAGGAAAACACCCCCGTCGTCGGCATCCGATTACCCCTCTTTATGCCCTATAGTGGCCGGTATCGGCTGCTCGGCGAGTTGGCGTAAATGATGCGCCAAGTCGGTCATTTCGAGCATCGACCGTCCATTGCGCTTAGCGAGATCTGCGACCTCGACAGCCATCCGGGCAATATCGTCGGTCGCTATCGCCTGCTCTTCCGTCGCCTGATCGATATGACGGACCTGCGCTAGCGTTTCTTCAGCCGTGTTTGCAACGGAAGCCAGCGCAGCTTCCGTAGCCGGCACGAGCGCCACGCTGTCGCGCACGTCCGCCGAGGTGCGTTCGATCTCCTCCACCAGCATTTGCATGTCGGCGATAATCGCCTGGGTGACCGCACCGATTTCCGGCGTCAACACTGCCGCATGTTGAGCCAAGCTCCGGACAGCTTCCGCCACCACCGCGAACCCGCGACCGGATTCGCCGGCGCGTGCAGCTTCAATGGCAGCGTTCAGCGACAGTAGATTGATCCGGCTGCTAATCTCGTCAATCGACGCGGCGATGCCTTCGATCTGCCGGGATCGCTCTGCAAGCGCTTTCAGAGACACCGATGTGTCCACTAACGAGGCGTTTACCGCTTCGATCCGCACCCGCAACTCGCTGACGCGTTCCTGCCCCGTACACGCAGCCTGCCGTGCCTGCGAGGAAACTTCGACCGTCTTCTTTAAATGGTCCGCGATCACGCGAGCGTTTGCCGACAGCTCCTCGACTGCCGCGGCGGCAGAGGCGAGCTTGCGCTCTTGCAACTGAGAATTCGACGTACTGCGCTCCGAGCTTTGCTCTAGCTCTCGGGCCGTAAAGTGAATTTCGTTGGTCGAGCGATGGAGGGCGGTATCGAGACTGTGCAAACGAAATATAATGCGATTCAAGCCAACGACATAGCGCCGGCGAACAGCGTCCGTTCGAGGAAACGCCTTAACGGTCGCCAATTCGTCGCCATAAACGACACCAAGATGACGCCCCATTTCCTTAAGCTGTTGGTTGTGCAGATACAGCACCCCCCAAACGAAGTACAACGTCAGCCCCAACAACACAATGGCCAACGAAAATTGGTTGGGGTTAGGGGCGTTATAAAGGAAAAGCCCAATACCCAATACTTGCCCTAACGTTAACAATCCGGCCCGCGCCAAAGGATTTAGCTCTGCCAACATCCAAACCGCAGGACTGAGTAACTGCCTGCCCATATCGGCGCCCCCCTGTGTTACCGCCGTCAGCTATTCCAAAACGGTCGGCACCGCCTCCCCAAGCAAGCTCTCGCACCACCGGGGTTAACGACACCGCAACTGCCGTTTGCGCAACAAATTTCGTGCCAGTTAACTATGTTATTAATTCCATTACCTATTGCTCGCGAAGCGACGCCCGTTTTGAGCCTCTGCGCGCCATTTCGGTGCAGAAGCGCCGGCTACAGCCCGTTAATCTAAACACGCAGCCCCCCCCTTAAGGTTGCCTGCCGCCGCCGCAAAGAAACACTCGGTTTCCGACACTGCGTGCCATGCCTATCGCTCAACGATCCGGTATGATCGACCCGATAGTATGGGCGACCGTCCGGAAGAGCCCGTTGACGAACGCCCTCTGGACGACATTCCGCGCCGTACCCCAACCGAACCGGAGCGCGCCGACATGGCAAACCTCGCACCGCCGCCGCAGACCTTTAGCCGCGATGAGCAGTATCGTCTGAAACGGCGGGTAACCATCGTCGGTGCCATCGTCAATCTGCTACTGGCGATAGTTAAAATCGTGGTGGGCATCGTCGGGCAATCCCAGGCATTAGTTGCCGATGGCGTACATTCCTTGTCGGACTTGATCAGCGACGCCTTTGTTCTGATAGCCGCTCGTTTCGGCAGCCTGAAACCCGACGCCAACCACCCGTACGGCCACGAGCGTATTGAAACCGCCGCCACCATTGTCGTCGGCGTGTTGCTGGTGGCCGTCGCGCTCGGCTTTACTTACGATGCCGCACTCCGCTTGCTCAACCCCGATCGACTGATGATTCCGACCTGGATCGTGCTACCGACAGCCATCGCCGCTGTGCTTGCGAAGGAGGCGGTATACCAATACACCGTGCGGGCGGGCAGGCGCGTGCGCTCTCCCCTGATCGAAGCCAATGCCTGGCATCACCGGTCGGATGCGCTGTCCTCCGTTGTGGTTATTGTCGGCGTCACCGGCGCCTACTTAGGGTTTCTGTGGTTGGATGCCGTGGCCACCGTGGTGGTTGCACTCATGGTCGGTTTGATGGGCTGGCGTTTTACCTGGCAGGCAGTGCGAGAGTTAGTCGACACGGGTCTTGAGGACAGCGACATCGCCAAACTACAGGCAGAAATCGACGCCGTCGATGGCGTTATCGAACATCACAGCCTGCGTACGCGGTGCATGGGCGGCAATGTATTGGTCGATGTCCACGTTCGCGTCGCACCGTGGGTGAGCGTTTCGGAAGGACACCGCATCGCCGAGCAAGTCAAAAAACGCTTGCTCGGCCACCACGATAGCACCAGCGACGTGTTAGTCCACATCGACGCCGAAGCGGATGCCGCGCACAGCGCCGCATCCGCAAAGCTGCCGTTACGCGCAGCCGTGCTAAGCGATTTGCGCCGTGTCGGGCACGACATTCCCGAACTGGCGGCAGTCGCCGAGGTAACCCTGCATTATCTAAATGGCCGTGTGCACCTCGACCTCATCTTGCCGCCCGAGCGCCTACCGCCCGAGCGCTTGCCGTTGCTTAGCGAACGCTTGGAAGCCGCTGCCGCCCCACTTGGCTATATCGGCGACATTCGCGTCCTACTCGGCTACCCGCGCTCCCAACGCCTCCATTAATCGCTCCGGGCGCTCAATGTTCGTCGGCGTACTCGGCCGTGCGAGCGCGACGGCTTTGCGATCCGCTACCAACGACGACCAACAGCTCATCGATCAAAGCGTCAAGGCGCCGGTTTGCCGCATCGACCGAAGCCGCAAACCGCTCGCCGCCTTCCTCCTGATGTTCGATCGCAACGCTATGCATCTCGCCGATACCGATGTACTTCAACACCGTATGCACACTTGGCTCCAAATGATTCAAATACGCTAACGGCTGCCCCGCGTCGAAATCGAAGCCGCCGCGCGAGGAAAGCAAGACCGCATGGCGCGGACGGTCGTTCAACCGCGGGACATAGTGCGCTAACGGCAAGTAAGGATGCTCGCCCTGTTTAAGATCGAAATCGACCGTTCGATCTAAGCGGACGATATTATCGATCCAGGCTTTAAAGGCGGCGGGCGGCCCGAAGTTATACATCGGCACCCCCAATACCAGCACATCGGCCTGTTCCAGCTCGTCGATAAGCCGATCGCTCTCGGCCAACACTGCCTGCATCCAGGGCAATCGTGCTTCAGCGGGCGTAAACGCCGCTTCAATCCACTCAACCGTGGTCAACGCAGGCGGGGCTGCGGCTAGATCGCGGTAGAGAATTTCGTCGTCGGGTCGTGCCGCCCGCCACCGCGATACGAACCGATCCGTTAAACGTCGCGTATGCGAACCGTGAGTATGGGTACCTGCCCGGCCAGGTCGGGGGCTAGCATCGATCGTTAGCACTCGGGTCATGGCGCTACTCCTTTTGCAGCTTGAGAAAAATTCAGCCGTCGTTGACAACAGGCAACATCAAGCCACAGACTCTTGGTAAGCGACAAACGATGATTTCTTTGGGTTTTCGGAAAAAATAACTCATCCATGAAAGCACGCCGCCTCCCTTCCCTCTCGGCGCTACGAGCCTTCGAAGCTGCGGCACGCTACCAAAGCGCCCAGTTGGCTGCTAAGGAGTTATCGGTAACGCCGACAGCCATCAGCCACCAAGTTCGCCAACTAGAAGAAGCGCTCGGCATTGCGCTTTTCGTCCGCAAACCGCGACAGCTGATACTGACGCCGTCCGGACGCCTCTTACTCGCCACCTTGAGCGAAGCCTTCGATGCGATCGACACGACGGTGCAGCGAATACGGAGCCAGCCGGCGCGCTCGGTCGTCACGCTCTCCACCATTCCGGCCATTGCGGCCCGGCGGTTACTACCCTGGGTGTGTTATCTACGCGAGATGCACCCGACGCTCGACCTGCGCATACAAGCCTCCCACGAACCGGTAGCGCTCGACGGCGTCACCGCCGACATGGCGATTCGCTACGGAGACGGCTCCTGGCCCGGGCTGGTGGCGGAAAAACTGTTCGATAACGTCTTCGTACCTGCCTGTAGCCCGGCCCTGGGGCTGCGCCGCCACGAAGAACTCCCTCGCCATACGTTGCTGCATTTCGAACCGCCCGGCGTTTTCACCGAGCGACTGGACTGGGCAAGCTGGCAACAGCAAGCACGAGTACCTGGTCTGGATGTTAGAGCAGGCCTGGTTTTCTCCGACGAAACCCACACCATTACGGCCGCCCTCGACGGCCAGGGCATAGCGCTGATGAGCCTGCCGCTCATCAGCGACGAACTCGATAGTGGTCGGCTCATTCGGCCTTTTGGCCCCGATCTGCCCGGCAAACCGTTTTATCTGGTCTACCCGCCGGAGCGACGCAACGAACCGGCTATCGCCGCCGTCCGCGATTGGATAACGGACTTAACTCACCGCCACCCGGACAAGTGCCAAACAATGCCTTCGCCCTAGCGGCCGCCCCCTTTTGCGGCGGCAACGCTCGTAGGCGCGCATTTGCGCCCACGAGCGTCGATCCCAATATGCTCTATAACGCTTCTATAACAGCTAAACCGCAGCCCTGTTTCCTTAATGTAAGCGCCATGCAAAAAAGCTCGACGACCGAACAAGGCCTGTTGAAACAGTCTATTCTTGCGGCGCTAGTCTTCGCGGTATTGTCCTTTGTCATCGGACTGCTTTTCCGCTCGCAAGTCATCCTGTTCGACGGGCTCTATTCCGTTATTAGCGTGACCCTCTCGCTCAGCACGCTGGCGGCACTTAGATTCATGGGAAAAGCCGACTGGGAGCGCTTCCCCTTCGGCAAGGACACCGTCGAACCCTTAGTCATCATCGTGAAATACCTGGCGCTAATCGCGCTGGTTATGGCCTCGACGATTGCAGCTGTCATTGCCCTCTTCACTGGCGGTCGCGACGTCATGGTCGGCCCCGGCCTCATTTACGCGGCCTTCGCCGTGGTCTTCGGCTACTTCATGTTTCGCCACTTGACCGATAAAAACCGGACACTCGACTCCCGAATCGTGCAAACGGAAATCAACGAATGGTATCTGGACACGATCATCAGCGTAGGCGTGCTGTTGGGTTTCGCACTCGGGCTAGGAATGACCTACGTTCCGGCCTTAGCGCCCTACGTAATCTATATCGACCCGGTCATGGTGATTCTGCTATCCGTTTATTTCCTACGCTGGCCGATTACGAGCATCCAGACATCGCTGCGCGAGGTTCTGGATATGAAACCGGAGGGCGGGTTAGCGGAAGGCATCCAACGGGTCGTCAACGCCATTCAAACAGAGCATGCGATAAGCGAATCTTTCGTCCGGGTAAGCAAGGTAGCCAATACGTTATGGCTTGAAATCGACTTTGTCGTTGGCCCTCAAGGCCGGGTCGAAACGATCGAACAGCAAGACGCCCTGCGCGAAGAAATCATGGCGCGCATCCCCCGCGAAGGCATGGAAATCTGGCTAACGGTGGCATTCACCAATAACCGCAAGTGGGCCATCGCCTAACCCCGCCAGATCGGCCTACACAAGACACTTGCCATATGCAACCAGTTGCATAAAGATGATCGAACAGGTCAACCTACTCGTAGGAGTACACCATGCAGGCAAAACCCCTCTCGAACCAAGCTCAGAAGACATTAGCGACATGGCACGAACTGCTCAAACGCAACGCCATGGAAGAGCTAGATCCGCTGTTATCGGACGATATTATTTTCCGCTCCCCGGTTGCGCACACGCCTTACCCCGGTAGAGCCGCTATCAAACTGGTGCTCAAGAACGTCAACCAAGTTTTCCAAAATTTTCAATACCATCGGAGTTTTGTCAGCGACTGCGGCACCAGCGTGGTGTTGGAGTTCAGCGCCGAAGTCAGCGGCAAGTCGCTCAAAGGCATCGACGTATTGCGATTCGACGACGAGGGCAAGATTGTCGAGTTTGAAGTAATGGTCCGCCCGCTGAGCGGGCTACAGGCGTTAGGGGCTGAAATGGCCAAGCGAATGGAGCCGTTCAAGGCCCAACTGGCCGGCGCCTAAGCGCCGCCGTTGGGCGGCGCGTGCGCTCCGCCGCTCTCTGCTTGACGATACGGTATGCCGGCGTGAGGCTCCGTTTTTTGGGGGGCTTTAGCGGAGGTGGCTGTTTTGTTGTCGCAAGATTTTTCTGTTGCGGTTGTTTTTTGATGTCGAAGGTTAGTGGTTGTGCGCTTCTCGGCGAGCCAAAGGGCGAGGTAAGAACGCCCCGTTCCCGGTTCTCTACGCTTCCAAACAACCGCACGCTGTTAGCCGGTTCGGCATTCGTTCCTTGGGAAGATGTGGATCGAAGGGTCTTGCTCTTGCCCGTTGGCGCTGCCGAGCATCGCAGGGGCTTTCGGACTAGGCCCCGTAGGGGTGGCCGCCAGGGACGGCGGCCATTCGACCGTCAGGCCAGGGGCGAGGCGGAAAGCGACGGGCGTCCGGTGGACGCCTGTCCCGCCGAGCGGGCGCACACGGATGTGCGCCCTGGGCTTTGGCGCGGAGCAGGATAGCGCAGCGACAAAGGCCTGTCGGGCGAACCCCGAAAGC
>NZ_NFZV01000033.1 GCF_003399765.1 Alkalilimnicola ehrlichii
CAAAGCCGCCGTCAGCGTCGTCTTACCATGGTCAACGTGACCAATGGTCCCTACGTTCACATGCGGCTTCGTACGCTCAAACTTTTCCTTGGACACGGTAACTTCTCCCCGACTACCTAAGATGGACGGCCGGAACCGTCTCCAGCCGACGCTGCGCCTACCAAAGAAGTGGAGCCCATGACCGGACTTGAACCGGTGACCTCTTCCTTACCAAGGAAGTGCTCTACCGACTGAGCTACATGGGCAAATGCGTCTCGAACCCTTCACACCCCAAGGTGCGCGCATAATGGAGCGGGTGATGGGAATCGAACCCACACCATCAGCTTGGAAGGCTGAGGTTCTACCATTGAACTACACCCGCGCAGTTCTCTTACCCGCCTCGTCGCCATACAACAAGGCGAGCTTCAAATCTGGTGGAGGGGGAGGATTCGAACCTCCGAAGGCTGAGCCAGCAGATTTACAGTCTGCCCCCTTTGACCGCTCGGGAACCCCTCCAGAACGTGAAGCCGCGTAGTCTCCGCTATTTCGGGACCTTGTGTCAAGCCACAAGTGCGCGTTTCGCGCATTACGTCGGCAGCGGTGCGGAAGTATACCCAGTTGATTAGCAATTTGCGAGTCCCAATTTTGCCTCAAGTGTCAGCAGTTGCTATTCGCGCGCAACTGAACGCCGCTGAGCCAGCGGAGAGCTTGGCTGTCAAGGTCAGCAGACACCTGACGTAAACCTGCAAACCGAGAGGATCTCGGACACCAACATGCGCTAAGGCGATTAACGATCGCTAGCACCGGTCGCGAGAATGCGACACCAGGTTGTTTAAGCGCAGCAACAGTGGGATAGTGCTCCGCTGCTCATGTCTATAAATAAGCTAGGGAGTCGGCTGTGGGACAAAATACCATCCTCGTCACCGGCGGTGCCGGTTATATAGGGAGTCACGTTGTCAAGCAACTGACAACGCGGCGCGAGAACGTCGTCGTACTCGACAACCTAACCACCGGATTTGCGGACGCAGTGGTCGGCGGAGAACTTGTAGTCGGAGACACCGGCGATCGCAAGCTGGTTGCCGAACTGATTGAGAAGTATCAGATCGACACCGTCATGCACTTTGCGGCACATACGATCGTACCGGAGTCGGTCGCCGACCCGCTAAAGTACTATCGAAATAATACGACTAACTCGCGAACGCTTCTCGAATGCTGCCAAGCGGCAGGCGTTGAACATTTTGTATTCTCCTCTACCGCAGCTGTCTACGGTATCCCACCGGAGGGCATCGCCGACGAGAACTCCCCCACCCAGCCGATCAATCCGTACGGGACATCGAAACTGATGACCGAGTGGATGCTAAGGGATCTTTGCCAGGCAAGCCCGATGCGGCACGCTGTCCTCCGCTATTTCAACGTCGCGGGTTCCGACCCAGAGGGCGTCATCGGCCAGTCCACCGAACGCGCAACCTTGTTAGTTAAAGTGGCCTGCGAAGCGGCAGTCGGCCATCGAACCCACGTCTCTATTTTTGGCACGGATTACGATACGGCGGACGGCACCGGGATACGCGATTATATTCATGTAGACGATCTTGCCGCTGCCCACATCGACGCTCTGGATTACTTACGCCGGGGCGGAGAGTCAACCACATTAAACTGCGGATACGGCCACGGTTATAGCGTGCGCGAAGTCTTGGATATGGTGGAGCGGGTCAACGGCGCTCCTCTGGTCATCAAGGAAGAACCGCGGCGGGCGGGGGACCCACCCGTATTAATCGCGAATGCAAAACGCATCAGGGAAACTCTTGGTTGGCAACCCCGCCATGACGATCTTGAAGCCATCGTACGTACTTCCCTTGCCTGGGAAAGGCATCTAGCGGAAATCCGCAATGCACCCGCCGAAGCACAGGCCGGCGGTTAACGTGTCACGATACAGAAGACAGGCCGGGTGCTGCTCATCCAGAAAGTGGCAGCACCGGCCTTCCGCCATGTGGCGCATCATCTTCCTACGGCGTGCAATTTAAGCTCGGCAGTATGCTGCCCTGCATACCAATCGACCAGTGCATCGACGATACGCCGCGCAGAACGCCCATCCCATAACGACGGGATGCCGGTTTTACTTTCGGAGCCCTCTAGAAGGTCTTTATATGCACCGAGTATGGCTTGTTTGTCGTTGCCGATAAGGCGGTTGGTTCCTTGATTCACGGTTACCGGACGTTCGGTATTAGGCCGTAGCGTCAAGCAGGGCACGCCGAGGATGGTCGTCTCTTCCTGGATACCGCCGCTATCGGTTAACACAAGGCGTGCGTTCGCTGTTAGGTTAACAAAATCCAAATATCCCATAGGCTCCAAGAGCCGAATACCGGCCGCCTCCAAAGCGTCCAGCACCTTCAGCTCGGCAAAACGCGCTCGCGATCGAGGATGCAGGGGAAATACGACGTGCATATCGCGCGCAATTTCCATTAAGGCTTCGACGATCCCGCGCAAGACTTGCGGGTCGTCCACGTTGCCCGGCCGGTGGAGCGTAACCAGCGCATACGCTTGCCGACTGGCCTCGTGCACCAGGCCCAGTTCCTCCAGCGTAGGGCGCTGTAGCGCTTTATCGCGATGCTTGAGCAGGCTATCGATCATGACATTGCCAACGCGGAAAATACGCGACGGATCGACACCTTCCCTGTGCAGGCAAGCATCGGCGATCGCATCCGTAGTAAACAGGAGGTCGGCAACGGCGTCGGTGGCCAAGCGATTAATCTCTTCCGGCATACTGCGATCGCCGCTTCGAAGTCCCGCCTCAACATGCGCCACCGGAATATTCAGCTTTTTCGCGTCCAACGCACACGCGAGCGTGGAGTTAACGTCCCCCACCACCAGCACGAGATCAGGCTGCTCCCGCAGCAGTACCGGCTCGAAGGCTTCCATAATTCGCCCGGTCTGCTGCCCGTGGGGGCCGGAGCCCACGTTCAAGTTGATATCCGGCTTGGGCATGCCGAGTTCTTCGAAAAACAGCTCCGACATGGCCCGATCATAGTGCTGGCCGGTGTGCACTAAGAGTTGCTCCACTGGCACGCAACGCCCCGGCTGACGGTCGTACTCGTCGAAGGCTTCGATAATCGGCGCAACTTTCATAAAGTTTGGCCGCGCGCCTACTACGTGGATAAGCTTCATGCTTCGCCCTCCTTGACCCGAATCGGTGGCAACTTGATGGCGCTGACCCCCAACTCCAGTACTGTTCGCAAGATCGCTTCGGTTTGCTCAACGACATCGGTCCGAACATCGCTGTGCACCGGCAAGGTCAACAATCGCGCAGCAAAGCTCGCTGCCCTGGGGTAAGCGCCGGAACAACGGTGGAGATGAGGGGCGACCCCCGCGATATCAGGTAAGATTCGTCCGTACAGACATGAGCTGCCCAACCCTAAACGCTGTATGGCAGCATGGGCCTCATCCCGTAACAGGCGCTCGTCAAACAACAACGGGTAACGCAGCAAGCGAGCCTTTTTGCCGCCACTTTCCTCTAACAGCGCCAAACCGCCTTTCACGCCAGACGCATCGAGGCGCGTCAACATCGCGTCGAACAGGCCCTGAGCGAGGGCCGGACGACGCCGATAAAGCTGCAAGTTGGTCGCCAACAATGAGCGCCGAGGTATATCCATGCCTTTAAGCGAAAGCAGGGGCTCAAAGCGCGTTTCACCGATTCCTAAAGCGGGGAGCGATTGCGGCAACCAGTAACAGCGAGGATTTCTCAGCCCATTGTATAACAATGATTTTCCCCAAAAAGACAACCAACCGCCGTTGGCTGACACGGGCTGAGGAAGATACCCCGCCAGTGCTTCCGTAGCGCTGAGCACCGCCCCTCCGCCGAGTAGGCTTACCGGCTTACCTCGTCCGAAACTCAAAATAACGTAATCGCCCTGCGGCGCGACGCCCTGCCCGAACGGAAAGCACTGCGCGCAGTCTTCGATTAACAGGGCGTTCTCCGCATGCGCGAGCGCGCGCAACTCCGCGCTCCGCTCTGGCAGACCCAACAGGGGAACAGCGACAACAGCGACCGTCCGTTCGGTTATCTTCTCTGCCACCCCATCCAAATCTAACCAGGGGCGGTCAGTAACGAAGTCCACCAGGACAGGCTTTACTCCGGCAAACAAGGCTGCACTGATTAGGTCGGGGCAACCATAGGCGGGCACGAGGACTTCCGGCTCTCGGCATGATTTACGCCGAGCCGCCGCCTCTAACGCCGCAGCTAACGAGGCGGTTCCGGATTGAAAATAATCTACCCGCCAGGGTGCGCAGACTGTTGCCAGGCTCGGCGCCTTGCGGCGGCGCAACGTCACGGGCTCGCCAGCCGGGGGAAGTGCGTACCACATTAGCGTTTTGACGGCTGCCAGGTCGTCACTCGCTTGCCCAACAAAAAAGCAAGCGTTGCATGAGCGATGGCAACATTAACCTGAACGAAAAAATAAGGGATTTTAACGAACGTACGGGCCCGCAGCGGGTTGCACAGCATTCCGGTAATAACCAGCGCGTAGAACACCAACTGCCCGGCCAGCGCTGTGGCATAGAACCAAGATTGGGTTGCCAAGGCAAAGGAAGCCAGCAACAGCGCTAGCAGGAACCAAGGCACCAACCAGCGCATAACTTTATGACTCCATACCTGAAAGCTAAAGAAGCCGTACTGAAATGGGTTGAGCACGGCCGGCTGCCGCACGAGCGAGGTGATCCCCCGAATAACAGTGCGCAGCTTACGTTGATATTCGCGTTTCTCTTCCTGGATGGCCGGATAGAAGCCGTTAAGATCGGGGTCGCTCACCGCTACATAACCTAAGCGTGCGCAATTCAAAGCGGTATTGAAGTCGCTAGGCGAATGGATATCCCACTCTTGGCAAACACGCCGGCGCGCAGCGAAAAACGAGCCGCTTAGACCAACCAGGCTATGGACGTCGGACTCTAAGCGGCGCAACCACATCTCATACCGCACATACGCCCCTTCGCCGACGACGCGACCGTCGGGAGCGACAAAGCGATCCTCGCTCGAAATAGCCCCAACCGACGGATCGGAAAAGCCTTCTACAATGCGGAGCAGGCTGTCGTGCGGGATACGCGTGGCGGCATCGGAAAAGACGAGTATTTCCCCCTCAGCCTCTTGTATGGCCAGGCGCTGCGCGTGCTCTTTGCCTAAGCGCCGATCGGCACGAACCAAGCGCACACCACGTTCGGCGTACTCCTTGACGATAGCGTCTGTGCCGTCGTCGGATGCGTCCGAAGCAATCAAAATTTCCAACCGGTCGCTGGGGTAACGCAGCCCGAGGCAGTTATCCAGCTTGGCACGAACCCGCTCAGCTTCGTTATAAACGGTGACCACGAGCGTAAGCTTCGGCATACCGGTACTGGGATGCGGCTGTGTCGGCTGCCGACCTGGCGTTAATACCAACACGAGCGGATACAGGAAATAGCTGTAGATGGCACCGATAAACGCGATCCAAAAGACCGTTTCCATGCGTAACTCACTCCGTGATACCGGCCGTAGTCCTTTGCGACCTTCCCCAATCTGGCAATCAAGATAGGGCGCCCCTACATCAGCTCCTACTAAACCGAGTCGCTAAAGCGCCCAATATGTTGCTGCCAACAGCAGAAAGATTGCGGCGCTGCCAAGAAATACAAGCTGATTCGCCAGCCACTGCCAGTGCGGACGCACGGCAACCGAGCTGTTCGAACAAGGAGAGACGATGAGCAAGCGAGTCTTACACCTTCGAGGCTCCAGCGCCTTCCTCGGCGCCGAACACGTGGTACTAGAGTTGGCTCGGCAATCTCATCGATACGGCTTTGAAGCCGTGATCGGTATTCCCCTGGAATCCGACCAACCCGAGCCGGAACTTGTGCGTTTTGCCGAGCAGGAAGACATCCGCGTTCAGCGCTTGCCCTGCAAAGGCCGGTTTGATGCAGGATTGGCGAGACGACTACAGCGCTGCGTCCGCCAAAACGCGATCGATCTCATCCATAGCCACGGCTACAAAGAAGATTTTTATGCCTTGCTGGCCCGCAGCGGCGTTCCCTTAGTAGCTACCAATCACTTATGGAAACGTAGTACCTGGGCTCTGCGTAGTTACGCGAAAATCGACGGCTACGTCCTACGGCATTTCGACCACACCGTCGCCGTCTCGCAGCCCATCTATCAAGAAATGTTGGCGGCAGGGATAGCGCCGGAAAAACTAAGCAAGATTCCCAACGGAATTGATCCTAATCGCTTCAGCCGCGCGAGGAAACCAAACGCGATAGAAAAGCACGGCTGGGATTAGACGGTACCGCCATCACGCTCGGCATGATCAGCAGTCTCACCAAGGAAAAAGGGCACCGATTTGCCCTGGAGGCTTTGCGTGCGCTTGTATCGGAGCCATTACAGATCCAGCTATTGATCGTAGGCGACGGGCCTGAATCCGACGGCTTACGCAACGAGGTGCAACATGCGGGACTTGCCGAGAACGTTATTTTCACCGGTAGCCGTCAAGATATCCCCCAGCTGCTACAGGCTATCGACATCTTTCTTTTACCGTCGCTTAAAGAAGGACTCCCGATGGCTTTGCTCGAAGCTATGGCCTCAGGCCTAGCGGTTGTCGGCAGTTCGGTCGGCGATGTCGGCACCACGATTGAACAGGATCGCAGCGGACTTTTGGTACCTCCAGGCGACAGCGATGCCTTACGTCAAGCCATCAAACGGCTCGTACTAGGTCCCGACCTGCGAGCCCGTTTCGGACTTAACGCGCGCCGTCGGGTTGAACGACATTTTTCCGCTGAGGCCATGACCCAGGCTTATTGCGAGCTTTATTCGCGCTATCTACCCATTGTAGAAAACGTTGCCGACGCTAGTTTATGAGAATTGCCCAATTCATTGACACCATGAACCAAGGCGGCGCCGAGCACGTGGTGCTGGATCTTGCGCAGGCCCTCGGAATCGAAGGGCATGAGGTAGTTGTACTGCATTTTGGCAGCCCGTATTTAAAGCAGCAGTGCCGGTTGCTGGGCCTAACGGAGCGGGTTGTTCCAGGCCACCGTTTCTATAAGAAAACAGCTACGCTGCCCCAGTTTGCATGGCTGTTCCAGCAATACCTCCGACATGAGGGCATACAAGTACTACACTCGCACTTATTCGGCCCAATCACCGGCGCAGCGCCGGCTGCTCGCATGGCGGGCATTCCGCATATCGGAACCTTGCACGACGTTTACAGCATCACGGACAAGCCGCCGCGTATTCGCTTGCTACAACTAGCCAGCCTGCTTGGCACTCGTTTGGTCGCGGTCTCCCATGACATGGAGCAGTTTTACCGCAGCCGGGCGCGCTTCTCGCCGCAGGCCTTGCGTACCGTCTACAACGGCGTGGCTTTTCCCTCGGTTCGAGGCGATCGCCAGCAGCTACGCCAGAATCTTGGGTTACCACCGCATGCGCCGGTTATTATTACGGTCGGCAGACTTGTTTCGCTAAAACGGCAAAGTCTGTTGTTCGAAGCATTCGGGCAACTAGACGACCGCCTTGAAGGGCACTTTCTGGTCGTCGGGGACGGCCCGGAGCGCGAGCGCTTGGAGCGCATGCGTCGAACACTGCCCCAAGGCGAACGGATACACCTGCTCGGTACGCGCAGCGACGTAGCCTCGTTACTTAAGGCTGCCGACATCTTCTGCCTCGGCTCCGACACCGAAGGACTGTCCTGCAGCGTGCTCGAAGCCATGGCCGCTGGACTACCCGCCGTCGTAACCAATGTCGGCGGCAACCGGGAACTCGTGCACGACGATTACAACGGTTTTTAACGCCGCCGGGCGATGCCACGGCGTTAACCGCACGTTTGGATTGCCTATTACGCTCGCCGCAACTACGCCGGACGCTGGGCGATAACGGCCGCTGCCTCGTCGAACAACGCTTCTCGCTATCGGCCTGCCTCACCCAATACCTCAGTCTGTATCAAATTCCTTCGGAGGCCGCGGCATGAACTTCGCAGGGACAAAGCAACAGGTATCCGCAAGCGCCTTAGCCGACGACTGGCTCTGTGTGGGATCAACCTGCCTGAGGCTACCTCCTGTGGCGGCAATTCCGCTCAATCGCCTTTACCGCAAACTCAGTAGTGCCGATAAGCAACGCGTCAAGCACAACGTGTGGATACGCTACCGCCTCGACCTTAGAGATCGCACCTACCTTGCGCCCCCAAGCGTTACGCTCACGCCCCTTGCGCAGGCACATATAGAGCAGCTACGCACGCACCCCAATAGCACGCGAGATCAAGTCGCATCAGGCCTCCGGTTCTGGAAACACGGACTACGGGAGGGCTTTATCTGGTTAGACGAGGATAATGAACCGCTGTGCTTTATCTGGCTGTTTCAAGCCAAACACAACGCGCTTCTACGCACGCTTCCTGATTGGTCGGGGATGTATCCGCCTCTGCCAACCGGCTGGGCTCGCTTTGAGAATGTATTCACATTCGGCCGCGGCTTACGGCGACCGGGAGGGGCGGCAACCGATTTCGCCTACGCCGTTCTTGCTCGGCTGCAACAGCAATCATTAAAAGGCCTACTCACACACGTCCATATCGATAATTTAATGGCTCGTCGTTGGGTAGAGCGGATCGGCTTTCAGCCGATTGGCACAACGGTGCGCAGCCAACTCGACGTGCCTTACCTGAGACATCGCCCCTGGTTCTTTCACGGCAGCCACACGGCGCCACCGCCACTGGCGACCACCGTTCGCCGAGTTAACGCTTCCGTCGAATAACCCCGTAGGGCTTGGAGGTTGCATGAGTCAACGTGTTTGGCTGACTTGGGAGACTCAGCGTCGGAATCGCACCGCCAGCGCTGCTTTAGACGCCCAGCTATTTGAATTCGACTCCCCCTCTCGTACGCGCCATATCAAAGCGGCCGTTGCAACACTCAAGACTCTCCATCGCGAGCAGCCGAAACTGATCATTGCCCAGAACCCTTCGATTGTTCTGGCGGCATTGGCGGTGCGCTATGGCAAGTTCTTTCGAATTCCAGTCGCCATCGACGCCCATAACGCTGGGCTCGAACCGTTTGGCGGAGAAAAGCGTTGGGCCAACACGCTAAGCCAGTGGCTGTTACGGAATGCCGATCTCACTATTGTGAGCAACGCTGCTCTAGCAGAGCGAGTACACCGGCACGGCGGCCGCGCCGCAGTGCTGCCCGACCCCTTGCCCGTATTTCCCGACAGAGCGAGCCCCCACCTATGAACGTCTCGTTCAAGGTGCTCTTCATTTGCACCTGGGCGGCCGACGAGCCTTATCTGGAGGTGCTGAAAGCAGCAAAACGACTTCCCGCTTCCGTTCATATATACGTAACCGGCCGCAGCCGAGGGAGAGAGCGGGCGTTGGAGGATACGGTGCCGGATAATGTGACCCTAACGGGCTTTGTGAGCGAGGAGGAATTCATTGAGCTGCTGCAAACAGCAGACGCCGTTGTCGATCTCACCACGCGCGAAGACTGCCTGGTCTGCGGCGCCTACGAGGCAACGGCTGCAGAAAAACCGCTGCTTCTCTCCAACACCAAAGCGTTACGCAGCTACTTCCACAAGGGTGCGCTTTTCACGGACAACACAGCCGCCGATATCGCACGGCAACTACTTCAGCTACGCAACGAACATACCCGCTTAATGCAGGAAGTCGCGGAGCTAAAACAAGACCTGAGCCTAAATTGGCAAAAATATCGGACAGGAATTCTTGACCTCCTCGAACAACTCGAAGCAGGGCTTTCCATACAAACCGCCTGACGCCCTTAACGAGTTTCCTGACTACGCCGCCCGGGGCCAATCGCCTTTCGATTGGCCGGTTCAGCGGACTTGTGCATGATCACGACACGACGGCGATCGGCCACGAACGTGGCTGACGCCACGCTCGTCGTCACGCCGGTGTAGAACCGCCCGGGCCTAGACCTTGTTGGGTTGCCATACGGCGCCGGTCGACGGCGGTCTTCTTCACCGCCTCCGGATGAGTGACGTAATACAAGGCCAACACAAAGCCGATCAAATACCAGAAGTGCGGATAATACAGCACCGAAATAAAGGCACCGGAGGAAAACAACCCGAGCATTGAAACCAACATGGCTCTGGCCAAAAGCCCGGCTTCGGTCGGCGGCGCTCGCTTCTTACCCGCCTGCTCCGCCGCCAGCTTGTCTTCGCGGCGTATGACCGAGAACAGACGAAATACCATCATGCCCGTCATAACCGCAAACAGCGTCGTCCCAACCAGGCCATACTCGGGAATCAGCGTAAAATACAACGAGTGGGAGACACGCCCGCCCAAGCCTCGCCGGCCGGTATAATGCCCATAGCGAGCTTCGTAGTCGGCGACTACCCAGGGGTAATTGCCAACGCCGACCCCTAAGATCGGGTTCTCTAGAAACATATGCCACCCTAGCCGCCATGAATAAAGGCGCTCGACGCGGGTCGCATCCTCTTCATCTGCCATCGTCTGCATTTCGTCAACATAACCTTCCGGCACGCTGAGGTAGGCTACCGTTGCGATAACCGCAACGAAGATCGCGTTTCGGATGCGGTGTTTGGTGGTTAACAAGATGCCGGCGGTAACCGCGAACGTGCCCACTAAACCACCACGAGAATCGGAGAACACGATCGAGGTCAACATCAAGCAGATCGCCAAGAACATGCAAAGCTTAAACAGCGTGCCACGCTCGCGCGATTGCATGAGAAAGTAGGCATAGGGAATGGCCATGTTGATGGCCAACGACATATCGTTCTCGTCGACCAGGAAGCTGCCGGTCCCTCGCCCCTCATTGGTAATGCTTACCCAGGCAACGAAGACGTGAATCAGCACCCAAAAACTAAAGAAAACGGATAGCTTACGCCGGTCTTGCAACAAGCCTGCCGCCGGCAGAGTGGCGGCAACAAGAAAAGCGGCGAGTATCTTGGTGTACTCTGCGACCCAAAAAAGGTTGGTCGCCCACAAAATACTCAGGCCGGAGATGAAAATAAAAAACCGTAAAGAATAATCAACGGATCTTTTAAAGCCCGCTTATCCCCTTTGGCGAACCACAAAATCGGCATTAACAAGGTAAGAATCAGCGGGATACGGTAGGCGGCCAATGCGGGAATCATGTCATGAGGTCGCGCGTACTGGAACAAGAAATACAAGCACATGATCCAGAATACGAGACCCAGCCGTGCCTCTTGGCTGATTCCGTTCTTGTTCACCCCGTTGCGGCTTGGCATGGTGGGTGCCCCTCCTTGTCCGCCTGAACCCGGTTGTGCTCCGGCTCCGGTAAGCGCTTAAGCACACGGGCCGGATTCCCCCCGACAATGCAGTAAGCAGGAACGTCCTTCGTCACCACGGCGCCGGCCCCTACAATCGCACCGCGACCGATTCGTACGCCTTTCAAAACAATACAATTGTTGCCAATCCAAACATCGTCTTCGATGATCACCGGCGCCACGTCGCGTTCGGTCATACGCCCGCCGTTATCGCGCGCGCCAGATAATCGGTAGGATGGCTGTTGTTATCGAAAATCTTTAGCTCGCCGGCGAGCCGGCAATAACGCCCGATCGTTACCGATTGAGCGACGCTGATGAGCGTGCCGTAGTTAACCACCGTGTAGTCGCCAATAATGAGTTTCGGCCGGTCATAGACCTTGAGCCCCACGACCCAGGTCTGGCGGTTGCCGATGAAAACATGATTGCCGATGTCGATCTCGCCATCGCCGAAAATCAAAGGCACGTCGCCATCCAACGCGACATGCTTGCCCAGCCGGGTACAGCGCGCAGCCAAGATGTGGATATAGTATTGATTGACCAACCAACGCCAGCTTTGGTGGCGCACCGTCCGCTCGGCGTCGAATAAATAGCCGAGCCAAGCCATGCGCGGGACGGTAAAGCCGCGAACGGTTTTCGCCATGCGATAGAGAAAACGCCAGAAAGGCGTTTCCTGTCGACGGATCCGATCGACCAACCTCACGATTGTGCCTCCGGCGCTAAGCTGCGGGCCCGATAGGTATCGATTAGCTGAATAAGGCGAGCGTTTTGCTGTTCTCGGCTGAACAAGGCAACCTCGGCCGCTTCGGCCTGATAGACCTGGGCTTGTTCAACGTAAAACCGGTATAAGTCCCTCAGGGTCCGCACCAGCTCATCGACATCGCCGGGCTCGACGACACGGCCAGCCTTGGCAGTGAGGGCCAAGCGCGCCGAGTCGCTCTCCCGTTCGGTGAGCAGTAACATCTCTCTGCCTGCGGCAATGTACTCGAACATCTTGGCCGGAATCTGCCGCGGCTGCCCCTGGGCGAAGTTAACCAGCACGTTCGCCTCTGCCAGCAATTTGCCCACGGCGTCCGGACTTACCGGCGGCCTCACGCCTATGCAATCGGCAAGTCCGTGCTCTTCTATCCACGGCACCAGAGGGCGGCCTTGCCAGTCGCTGCAATTGCCCACCAGCGAAAACCGCACTTTACGACGGTCGACAGCCGGGTCGTCTACCAGCTTTGCCACCGCTGAAAGCAGCGGGAAGGGGTCTCGGTTGTAATATAAGGACCCCGCATACAGCAGGCGCAGCTCGCCCCTAGGAGAAGGCGGCAGCGCCTGTACGGCTTCGTCGTAACCGTTGTAAACGGTATCGATCGCCTCCTGCTTACGCGGGAAACGCAGCTGCAATCTTGCAGCCAAACCCGGCGTTGTCGCGATAACCTGATCGGCTTTGCACAGCGCGTTGCTCTCGAAACGACGGTTAATCCATCGACTGGCCCTGCTATGCACGTGCGCTCGCCACTCGCTATCGTCCGTCCACGGATCTCTAAGATCCATAATCCAGGGGGCACGCAACCAAGGCTTTGCCCAGCGGGCGGCCAAGTGTGCCGAATGCGGAGGCCCAGACGAGATAACGCAATCGAACGGTCGCTCCAAACCAAGCATTACCGCTCGCCGCCAGGTACGCCAAGCCCATGCTTTGTTGTCGTCTACCAACCACTCGAGCGAGTGATACCATCGCTTCAATCGCTCGATGCGACTTTCCGTCTCTGCTGCGACGGGATGCTGCGCCGACTCAGCGCTCGCGACTGCCGACTCGGCATTCCGCTGCCGACGCAGATAAGGCAACACCTTGCGCAGGAGCTTTGGCGGCTGGGGCACACCAATGATTTCCACCCCATCGACTCGCGTCAGCAAGGCAGGGTCCTGCTGGCCGTTTTTAGCTACGGTTAGAACCGTTACCCGACATCCGGCGGCTACCAACTCGCGAGCCAGCTCGGACATCCGTTTGGCTCCAACTGCGTGATCGGGATAGAAATGATAGGAGATAATCAGCACTCGCGCGTCCATTAACCCTTCCCTGGCAACCTACGCCTGCGCATTAAGAAAAAGTGTCCTGTACTCTAACCGCGAGTACCTAACCGGAAGTGGACGCGCGGCCGTAACCGGCCTCCAGCATTAAAGCATCGGCGAAGAATTTGGCGGCCCAGTTAAGGTACTGATCTTTTCCGTACCAACCATAGATCGGATGGGAGCCCTTAATACCGCCCACGACATCGGGGTTACCGTCCAACGCCTGGGTTGCCTTCACTTGGTTGGTCAAGGCAATAGCCCGCTCTCTCCAGACGGACTCACCGGTCACCTGAGCTAAGCGATACCAAACGATCGCCGTTTGCGCCTCACCGGTAAGGCAACGCCAACGAACGACGGGCTTCCACGACGCATCGTAACGGCCGTAAAGCTGTCCGGTCTGCTCAAAGGATTCGGCCAGATGCGCATTCCCGATCCGCACACGTCGAATCGGCTCTTCCTCGCCTAACAGCAAACCGGCCTCCAACAAGCCTTGGAAGGTATAGGCGATGGTATGCAATAAAGGTTTGCGCGTGTCGTTCAGACAGTTGTCCTGGCTCCAACCGTTGTTGAATGTCCGCGAGACGACATAAGCGACATTCTTACGGCCGGCTTCGCGGTATCGCGGTGAATTCGATGCCTGTGCCGCTAAGCACAACGCCCACGCTGTGCGCGCGTTGTACACGTAAGAATCCGGTGTCGGCTGAGGTTGGCAGAAAGCGCTGAGATGACGCCGCCATGCACCATCGTCATCCTGCACTTCGCATAGCCAATTCCCGGCTCGTATCAATGCATTGAGGTAACGCTCATCGTTAGACTCGCGGAAAATGGCAACCCAACCGAAAATCACTTGCCCGGTATTAAAGACTGCTGGGCTTGACGGATCGTTTATCGTTCCGCCCTGGACCGCGCCACTCGGCATTTGCACATCGATTTCCCAATCCGCCATACGGCGCGCCCGCCGCAGGTATTCTTCCCGCGCCGTGTAACGGGCATACTCGATGAAGGTTGGAATGATGTAGCCGGTCGTTTCCGGATAAGAAGCGCCCCACCCCTGTTTGAGGTGATACATCCGCGCAACACCGTCGTCATCGCCCACATCCTGCGCACGACACAGCCAAGCCATCACGGCTTCCAGATGTTCCGCGGCCGGCCGAGGAGTGATCAGCGACCGGCCGAGGAAATCGTTTATCGACTGCATTATCACGCCCACGACGTGCTCCCTCAGCTATGGGTTGATAAGGTCAAGCGCACCGCAGGAGTAACTCCAAACCCCTGTTTGAAACGGTACACTCCATGTTCGTCATGCTGTTCCGCCAGTGCCGCACTCGGCACTCCGCCAAGATGCAGATAGCGAAAACCTTGTTCGGAGTAGAAACGCGCCATGTCCCAGAACAGTTTCATAGACGCGTTAATGCGGTAACCCTCCGGTGAACTGGCGCCGATCATGTAGAAACTCAAGTCGCTGTACTCAAGCATATAAGCCAACGACAGCAGGCGCTCTTGCTCGTCGTATAGGCCATATAAATTACCTATACCCGCAGTCGTTAGGTGTTTATGCAGCAAGCGATGGTAGCGATACATATGCAGGAACTCCCGCACCTGTAGCCGCTGCCCCTTGCGCTGCGCCCACTGAGCCCGAGCGCAAGTCAACAACCAGGCCTGCCGGCGGTCTACGGCTTTTAACGTCAACTTACGCCGGTCCAGCTTATTTAACTTCCGCTTATGGTTGCTGCGCAGTTTCCGCCGTAAGGCCTCCGTCCCTTCGCTGATTTCCCAGGGGAATTCTAGCCTTTCGCTCACCGCGAACGATGAGCAGTCTAAGGGGTAGCCCTCAACCCCTCCGGAGAACGATCCAAACCGCACTTTGCTTATGCCCTGATCGCGCAACCAACCGATTAGAGCTTCGAGTAAATCGTCGCGACCTCGCATTAACGAAGGGAAGCATAGGCTTTCAAAAGCGTCTCCATTTGTTTCCCGCCGAACCAGACCGCCAACGACCGCCATCGGGTACCCCCGATAGCTCAGTATGACCCCGCGTCGTCGCGTACGGCCAAAGGCATGCACCCGTAACAAACGGCTTAGGTGAAAGAGGCTTTGTCGGGTTTCGCTCACCAACCGATCCCATGCAAGGGGATCGGCATCGATATCGTGCCAACGAAATTCCATGTTCTCCCCCTTGTGGTTCGCCACACTCCTGCTTGCGTGTTCCGTCCCTTTTGCAGATGAAGCGCGGTTCGCTAAACGCGTAAACGGGAATCCGGCGGGCCGCCAGATATTTCCTTATAGACTGGCGTTACCGCCGCGCAACATCAGAACGCGCTGTTTCAGTTCCGCCAACTGGGTTCGGAACAACACAGCAAGCACACCGAGATACAGAGCTCCACCGACGCCTATCGCCGCAAACACCCGTGTAAACAACGGTAGGCTTTCGGCAAAGTAGGTCCGGAAAAGGACGACGCCGAGAAACATCGCCAGGGTCGCCGTCACTGCCGGAGCAGCCGATTGCAGTAACTCTCGCCAGCGCAGGCCCAGTGCCCGCAAGCCAAATCGGGCCAGTACGAGATACAAAAACGGATAAACAAGCAGCCACCCCAAAACGACCCCCGGCAGTCCGTACTGCGCTCCGATAAAGAACGTTAAAGGTAAAACCGAGGCGCAAAGAACGCTGTAGCGGACCATCAGGCCTGGTTGACCGCGCGCGTACAACACCGGGGGCATTAACATACCGCTGATACGCACCGCGCTCACCAAGCACAACACTTGCAAATACGGCACGATCGGTAACCAGACCTCGGTCAACAGCAATTCGATAAAATCATCGGCAATCGCGATAAGGCCGAAAATTAGTGGATAAGAGATAATCAGCAAGGCACGGTGTAAAGAAAGAAACAACTGCCGAGACTCGGCAAGATTGTCCTGTAGGCGGGACAGCGCCGGAAACAACACCTGATTGAAGATGGAGCCGACCTTGTCCAGGGGCAAGAGCGCAAACTGAAAAGCCATGCTATAAAAGCCAAGCGCCCGCTCCCCTAGAAAGCGGCCAATAATCGTGACGTCGGAACGCGTCCAAGAAAAGTACAGCACATTCGTGGCTGTCACTTTCACGCCAAAGCTTACGATGCGCACCACTGCGGACGAGAACATTGTGGGCAACGGTATACGCTTAAGCAACGGCAAATAAGCTAAGGCGACGAATAGGTTAGCGGCAATCGGCCCCCAGACGAGACTCCAGACCCCGAACCCCTGTACCGCCAACACAATGACCGTGACCGTCATCACCAAACTTTGGCCCATCTCAACCAATGATCGATAACGAAAGTTCATCTTTCGCATCACGATGGCCAAGGGCACGGTCTTCAGACTACCGAGGATGACGACCACCCCCAGAACCGGAAGAATCTGGTTGAGGATTGGCATATCGAAGAAAGCGGCTACGAAAGGCGTGACCAGATAAAGGCCGCCGTATGTCAGCACCCCCAGCAATAAAGACAAATAAAAGACGCCGTCTTCTTGCCGCCGAGTCGTCTCCTTCGCTTGTATCAGGCCCTGAGCCATGCCTAATTCGGTGACTAAAACCAGCAGCTGCGTAAACATGGCTGCCGCGGCCATGACTCCGTAGTCAGAAGGTGCAATGAGGCGAGCAACGAAAATCGTTGAAGCCCACGAAGCTGTCTGTACTACGACCTTGGTTGCCCCTTGCCAGGCAAAGCCGGTGATAACCGCCCGTTTTACCGTTGCGAAGTCCATGCATCTCCCTCCGCCACCGAGCAACCGACAGAGAGGAAACCTCGCCCGTCCAGCAGCCCCCCAATCCAACGCCTACCGCGCCGAACACCCATTAAGGCAAGTTCTTAACCAGAGAAGGGCCTAGCAGGTTCGTCACGGCTACCGGCAAGCGCTGCCACAGTCGTATCGCCAACTGATACTTCGGGTTGTCAGGCGTCAGATTCGGTAGGGATTTACCTGGCGGTAACCAGTAATACCAGTACAGGGGAACCGGCCTCGCGCCCCACTGCCGCTTAAAGCGGTAAGTCCCGCTATCGACTGAGGATCGACCGAAATCGAAGCAGCGATAGCCACGCTCGATGGCTGCGCATAAAGCTTCCCAGTACAGCAGCATATTCACGCCTATCCGGTTGTACTCTCGAATAGAAGAAGCCCAGGGGATTTCGAGCCTGTCCTGCCAACCGAGGAGAAAGGCTGCCGCAACCGGGCGCCCCCGATGCTTTACCGTGACGATAAAAGCTTGGTCAGGAAACAACTCGAGAATCCGTAAGAAAAAGCGTTTCGGATACACCGGCGTCCCAAGATCGCGCATATTCCGGGCGAAAACGGAATAAAACGCTGCGAGCAGATTCGCACCGCCGGCATCGACCGTAACGCCTTCCCGCCGCGGCCGCTTGATCTGAGCCCGCAGCTTTGATCCGATATCGCTCCATAAAGGTGCCGGATCGTCTGGAAGCAACAGCTCCATACCGCATTTCTCGTCTCTCACGGCCCGGCCAAACCCGCTGTCGCGTATCGCGGAATTCAACATGGCTCAGCCCGAGCCGAGCAGCCTCAGCGACGGCACGCTCCATCAGGTCACGCTCTAGGGCCGGCGTGTCCGCCAATGCACCGCCGTAATTGAAGTACGGCATCGATACCTGATAATCGCCGAACAAGCGACTCTTCAAGCGGATAAGCGGTAAGACTCCAAGCAACTCCCCTGCCGGCCCGAAAGCCCCCCAATAAAAAGGGCGATGACCGAACAGGCTCTCGATCAACTCGGCCCACTCGTACCGATGGTAAATTGAGCTATACGGATGGCGGGCGACAAATTGATTCCATTGAGCCCCCTGACCAGAAGCTATCAGCTCGATTCGACACTGTTGTTCAGGCTCTATCCAGGCTCTCGCTTCCATTCCCGGCTCCCCGCCATACTGCACCTCGCTGTGCGAAGGGCTGGCGGACTACAGCCGGTAGCCCGCTAAACTTCGGACACGCTCGATAGCAGTACGGCTTTTTGATGAAGATAGGAGGTTGCTCGCCGTTTAGCTTCGATATCGTCGAACACCCATTGGGCCTGCTCGACACTGATATCGAGGGTTTCTGCAAGCTCCGCAGCAGTTAGATGGTGGTTATATGCCCATAGAGCAAGATCCATCTGCTGATAAGGAAGCGCGAAGTAGAACTCATCCTGCCCTTGCGGAAGACTGTAGGTATCCGTGGTCGGCACTGCTTGGCAAATTGAGGAAGGAAGGCCTAAGTGGCGCCCCAACGCATAGACCTGCGTTTTGTAGAGATGCGCTATCGGTTTGACATCTGCCGAACCGTCGCCGTTTTTTACGAAGAAGCCCTGGTCGTATTCCAAACGATTAGGCGTACCGACCACGGCATAATTCAAACGATCGGCGTGAAAATATTCAATCGTTTTACGAATACGCTGCTTGTAATTGGTGGCAGCAACAATTTGCAAGTACGGCTGCAAACCCAAACGCTGCTCGGCCACCCGGCCCTGCGGGTCTTCCACCACTAAGCGGAAATGATTAAAGCGCCCTTTGTCTCCACCGGCAATCGCGATCTTGCTGCGCCAGGTTTCGTCGTAATGTGGAAAGACGCTGCGAATGGCATCGTCCCGCCAACGATAACAACCCAACGCGGCGAGCGTCGGCGCAATATCCTGAACGTCATGGTCGATCCCAAGATAGTCGACAAGGGCTCTCCCGCGCTCCAAGCTCTCGGGGGAAGAGTCTCGCTCCGGCAATAACAAACCAAATACTTTTCCCGCTCCTAAGGCCTGCACCGCAAGGCTTGCGCATACGGCGCTATCGATACCCCCGGATATCGCGACGACCACCCCCGCCGCCGCAGTTTACTGCGCAACGCCTCGCGCAGCCCTGTGGTTATACGAGCGACTTCAGCCGCCTCATCCATCTCCAGCACTGCGGCGGACAAACGCACGTGGGTTACTGCCGACATGCATACTCCCTCAATCGGTTACATCCATTCGCAGCCGATGACGCTGCACTTTGCCGGTGCGGGTTCGTGGCAGTTCGGCGGCAAACTGAACCCATTTGGGCTGTTTATACGGCGCGAGATGCCGCCGACAATGCGCCCTAATTTTCCGCTCGTCCACGCCTGCGCCAGGAACAGGAATAATGAACACTTTAATGGTTTGCCCCAATATCGGATCGGGAACGCCAATAGCGGTGGCTTCGGCCACGCCCTCCAGCTCAATCAAGACTTCCTCGATCTCCTGCGGTGCAATCCGGTAAGCACCGGATTTGATCATCTCGCTGACTCGGCCTTCTAAATAGAGAAACCCGTCAGCATCGAGATAACCCAAATCCCCCGTTCGTAGCCAACCGTCTACCAAGGTTGCGCCGGTTCCGACAGGGTCGCGCCAGTAACCCTGCATGATACCTGCCCCTCTCGCCCAAACTTCGCCCCGCTCGCCCAGCAATAACGGCTCGCCATTATCGTCGCGAATACTGATTTCTACGCCCTCGATAGGGCGGCCGACCGAGCCGAGCTTCTCATCTAACCGCTCGGGCGGTAGATAACAAAGCCTGGCGGTCGCTTCGGTTTGGCCGTACATGACGTAAAAGGCCGCATGCGGCAAATGCTGTCTAAGCTGTTGAATATGGGGCGTCGGCATCGGCCCGCCCGCTTGGGTGAGATAGCGCAAGGCTGGAAGCGAAAAGGTCTCTAACCGGGTGCGGGTCAGCAACAGACTGTATGTGGCTGGAACGCCGGCAAAGCCTGTCGCGCCTTCCGCTTCCATCAAAGCAAGAACCCGGTGCGGATACACGAAGTTATTTTCGATCACGACACATCCACCTACGGCCAAGTGGGTGTGCAACACGGAGTTGCCGTAGGCAAACTGAAACGGCAGCAAATTAACGATACGATCCGCCGCCGTCAGCCGGAGGTAACCCGCCACCGCCAAAGTGTTACTGACCAGATTACCGTGACTAAGCAGAACCCCTTTGGGACGGCCGGTCGTTCCTGAGGTGTAGACAATCGCGGCGGACTGATTGGCCGTGAGCTTAGGAAAATCGTCGGTCGAGGCAGGCGGCGCCTCCAGTAACTGCCCGCAATCGATAAACCGCACTTGCGGAGCGGCGGCTTGCGCGAACGTTACGGCCGAGTGCTCCAGGTCCGCGACGAGGAAATTCGCTTCGCTATGGCTTAGCGCCGTTAACAATTCGCGGGCCTTGGCCTGAGCGTTAACCGGCACCACAACCCCGCCGGCAAGTAATACGGCATAGTACGCCACGACGTAGGCAAGGCTGTTTTCTTTGAACAGCAAAACCCGCTCGCCTGCTCCTAAACCGTACGCCTCAAGCAACTTGGCCGCGGCTGCAACCTTCTCCCATAGGGTGCGATAGCACCAGCGTTGCCGCCCCTCGACCAAGGCTTCCGCCTCAGGGTGTCGGCCGACCGCCCGCAGCAAGAGCTCGGGCACGCTCTGCGGCCTGCTCAAGCCGCCACCCTTTTTCTCTGCACGAAACGGGCGATCCGATTCACCGAGTCCAGGTTCTCCGGAATCAATTCATCGTCATCGACACGAATACCGAACTCTTCTTCCAGAAAAAAGATCACCTCCATGATGCCGGTCGAGTCGATGATCCCCTGCTCTAGGAAGGAGTCGTCATCCGCCAAGGCCGCCGGATCGTCGGTGAACAAGTAATTCGCCAGAATATGCTGTCTGATCTTTTCGGTTATCGACATCGGTTTCCCCAGTATCCAGGTGGTTGCGTGAGTCGTGCCCGGCTCCGCTGAACCGTTGTTGAAAGTTTTCGATAAAAAGGCAATGCCACAACTGAGTCGATAAAATACCCACTAAAGCCATGTTGTCTTTGGCGCCGATAGCCCTCCCCTGACGCGCTTTACTCAGCAAATGCATCACCCGTCGAGCGTCGAAATACCCATAGCGTTGCAAGGTTTCTTCGCTAAGTAGCTCCCGCACGTAATCCGCTTCGTCGCCTGCGAAGAAAGCCGGCCCATCGGGCGCCCGGTAAGGCTGTTTCGGTCGCCGACAAATGTCGGCCGGAACCAGATCCGCCACCGCACGCTTAAGTAGGTACTTCTCATTCAACACTTTCATTTTCAGATGTGGAGATACCCCCGCGGCAAAGTCGATCAACCGATGATCCAGAAACGGAAACCGACCTTCCACGGCATTCGCCATCAGCATCCGATCCCCCTGAGCAGACAACAAATAACCGCTCAGTAGGGTTTTCGCCTCCAGGTACTGCGCCTGGTTAAACGAGTGCCAGCGCTCCCAATCCTGCGGCAAACTCGCTTGTAATCCGCCCAAGGCATCGCCCCCCGTCAGTTCCGCCTGCAAGGACTCGCTAAAGAACAACTTGCAACGAGCCGTAGTGATCCACCGAGGCAGATGAGAGAATAACGGCGAATCGGCTCGCGCGAGCCCCATACCGAAGAACTGCTCCAGGTATGCCGGCGCCCGCTGTCCGTTAAGATTGAGGTAAGGGTAAAGGCGGCGGAGCAAAAGTGGTCGCCAAACCGAATGTCTCTGCCGAGCCCAGAAGCGACGGATTTTCATTTCTTTGAATAGGTCATACCCACCCAGCACTTCGTCAGCACCTTCGCCGGTCAGCACGGCTTTACAGCCGGTCCCCCGTACCCTAGCGGAAAGGTGGCACATCGGTACCGGCGCGGTGCGTAGTACCGGCGCCTCGGTGTGCCAAATAGCCTCCGGAAAGCGGCTAACGATGTCGGTCGGTTGACAGACGACAGTGTGGTGGAGGGTTCCTAGCGACTCGGCCAGCATGCTTTGATACGGTGTTTCGTCATAACCGGAGCCTTCCCCAAAGCCAATTGAAAAGCTATTCAACCTGTCGTCACTCTGAGCGGCCGCCAACGCGGTCAAGGCAGAAGAATCCAAGCCTCCCGACAAATAGGTGCCAATCGATACGTCCGCTCGCAAACGCAACCGAACGGCGTCGCTTAACCACTCCCGCAGCTCCTCTGCCAAATGAGCCTCGGACTGCCCGCGCCAATCGCCTTGATCGGGAAAATGCCAGTCCCAATAGGCTCGTAGCCGGGTCTCGTCGCGGGTAACGATCAACATGTGGCCGGGTAAGAGGGAGTGAACGCCTTCAAACATGGTTTCTGGAGCCAGAGGCGCCCAAAACGTCATCAACTGGTCGAGGGCTACCGGATTCAATCTCGGGGTACGATCGAACAGTGGCAACAAGGCCTTCACCTCCGAGCCAAACAGCAACCGTTCGCCCTGACGACTATAGAATAAAGGCAGAATGCCGACGCGATCGCGAGCAAGCACTAAACGCTCTTCGCGCACGTCCCATAACGCAAGCGCAAACTGCCCGTTTAGTCGGTGCACGAAATCAAGGCCGTACCGGCGGTATAGGGCCAGAATGACTTCGCTATCGCTTTCAGTCTGAAAATCGTAACCCCAGGCGAGGAGATCGCGTCGGAGTTCGCGATAGTTAAAGATTTCGCCGTTACAAATCAGAGACAGACCCCGGTCGGGGCTATGCAACGGCTGCTGCCCCCCGGTCGGATCGATAATGCTAAGCCGTGCATGCGCCAAGCCCACGCGACGATTGCGATAAAAGCCGATCGAGTCCGGCCCGCGATGACGCACCATGCTCGCCATCGCCCGCAGCTCCCACGGCTGCGCCGGTTTGCCGCCCGTAAAGGAGAAAATACCCGCGATTCCGCACATATTCGCTTACCCTCGCCCCAACGACGCCGATACCGCATCAACGGCTGCCGGTGCGCCCAACGGTGCGGGTTTCGGCAAGTGGAGCCCTTGTTCGGCAAGCACATCCGTGACGGTTGTAAACGAAAACTTGTCCAGCAACCTCCGAAGTCGGCTTTCACAACGGTCCAGGTTGGTGTAATGCCGAAAAGCGGATAGGGCACCGACCGATACCCGGGGCTGCCCTGGGTCTATTTCCCACGGATGGAGGTAGAAAATAAACGGCCGCCGTTCTCGCGCATTGATGCGTGCCAGCGCAGCTTCCGTCAAACGATACGGATAAAGGCGAAAATAGCCGCCGCCCGCCACTGGCAATCGATAACGGGAAAATTCATAAGTAGTTAAGGGAAACTCAATCAGCTCGTAGCCGGCCGGCGTGCGTAAGCGGTACGGCCAACGTGGTGAGTCCGGCATGCCGTAACGGTCGTGGCGGACGGGAAATATACTAGAGTCCCACAGGAAACCTTCCTCGACCAGAATGTCCAAGGCCCAGGTCGATGCTGGCGTGATAGAGTAGCTTGCGGCCCGGTAACCGATTACCGGCCGCTGTACTAGATCTTCTAGAAGCTGTTTGGAGTAACGAGTTTCCTGCCGGAATTGGTCCGGCGTCTGGCGGTATATCAGCTGATGCGATTGCCCGTGCGACGCAATTTCGTGGCCTTGGTCGGCAATGGCTCGAATAAGCCCCACATGCCGCTCAGCAACCCAGCCTAAGACAAAGAACGTCGCCGTCACCCCTTTATCATCGAATAGTTCGAGCAAGCGGTGGGTGTTTGCCTCTACCCGCCGTTCGCACTGCTCCCAATCCTCAACCTTAATCGCAGACGCCAGTGCGGCAACATGAAAATAGTCTTCCACGTCAACCGTCATCGCGTTACGCATCCCTACCATAGCTTGCGCTCCCTGCTAAGGGGTCGGCTTATCCGCGACGCTTCAGATCTTCCGAAAGCGCCCGTATCCGCTCTTCGATGAGTTGCATCTTGCCCATGATGCCGGCCGACATTCGGGGCATGAATTCATAGAGCCTGTCGACCTTCTGCGATAGATCGACGTCGTCGCCCCAATCTTCAAGCTCGCCTTCTACCGTCAGCGCCGGCGTAGCGGCGGTTTGTAGACGCCGGGCCTGCCCGCTACGCTGGAAAAAAGGCACCCAACCGAGCTCTTCGACAGAAGCCGTAATGACTGTTTCGTCAACCGTTTCCCGCTGATCAACGAAGGCGGTTAGCAACGCCATGTCGCACAAGGAGTTAATTAGGCGAGGCGTACCGCCGGTGTATTCGTAAATCAACGGGAGCGCATCGTCGAGGAAGACGTCTTGCTCGTTGCCGGCAATCTGCATGCGATGGCGGATATAATTTTGGGTCTCGTCTTCGGACAACGCACCCAGGTGAAAGCGCAAGCGCACACGCTGGGCAAGCTGCTCCATATGCGGAGAATCAATGACCTCCGCCAACTCCGGCTGGCCAGTCAAAATAATGCTCAGTAACTTGTCTTTGTTCGTCTCTAAGCCAGAGAGCAGGCGGATTTCTTCCAGTACTTTATCGCTGAGGTTCTGAGCTTCGTCGATCGTCAACAAAACCCGACGATCAGCGCTGTAGCACTCAATCAGAAACTCATTAAGCAGATTCAACAGCTCGGTTTTGCTGGTGGCATAGGACTCGATGCCGAACTCGGTCAAGACCGCCTGCAAAAACTCCGTTTCGTTAAGCTGAGTCTGAAAAATCTTGGCGACAACGACATCCTCCGGCAACTCGGCGACCAGCTTATTAATCAGGGTTGTCTTACCCGAGCCAATCTCTCCGGTCACCACAACGAAACCGTCCCGGCTCAGTACCGTGTAGTCCATATATGCTTTTGCACGCGCATGAGCTTTGCTCATATACAGAAAATCTGCATCCGGCGTCAGCCGAAAAGGGTGCTCGGTAAAGCCGAAGAACTCTAAGTACATAGGCTCACCTATCTCGGTACCTCGGGTGGTCGTTCTCCGTAACGCAAGCTGAGTATGAGGATGTTTTCCTCGTACTCGGCCGCGCCGACGGTACTATCTCGACGGTCATGAATGACTTCTACCGCACCGGTAGCTTGCTGCGTGAACCGGTGCTCAACGCGGGCCCCTAGCAACCAATCGTCGTCTTCCCGCGAGACGAGATCGTAGTCGACATGCCGATACGCAAGATATGCGCCGACAAGCCAGTCGTAGGTTATCCGCAGCCCCAGATCCAGCCGCCCGCCGACCGAAACTCGATCCAAGGGGTCGGTCGTAAAATCTTCATCCCACCAGTGGGCGGCCATAATCGTGTCGATGTTGCCAAAACGCCGTGCATAGTGGAGATCGACCCGACGCTCGTAGACGATATCCCGCGGTCGTGTCGCGCTGGCCAGCTCCGCTCGCATGGGATCGGAGCCGGCTGCGAGCAATGTCGCCCCGCCTTCGGTATAACGCTGGGTATAGCTCGCACGGCCAACCGCATCGTCAGGTAAACGACGAGTCAGCTCCAGCGCGACAAAGCCTCGTTCCAGATTGTCGGCGTTATCGCGTTCGATCCAGGTATTACCCGCCTCGGCCCGCAATTCCGAGCGCGGCATATAAAAACGCAAGCCGGCCGATCCGTCATAGCGGTCGAAGTCGATATACTCGTCGTCGTTATCGTAATCCACGCGCATTGCATCAGCGCTCAACCACCCTTCCAAACGAGGGCGGAGCTGACGAGTTAAGCGGGCATTGCCCGCGTAACGGAAATTATCCGCATCCAGCTCACTGTAGTAGTAGTGGCCAGCGCGAGCCCCAAGACGTAACTCGGTGGAAGGGCCGAAATGGAAGAAGGCATCCGGCCCCGTCCAAAATACGTTGGTATCTTGCCGGTTATCGGGCGTTACCGGCGACAAGTCGTCGACCCGAACCTGCCGGAAGTAATCTTCGACAACCCAATGTAAGCGTTGAGGAATCAGGCTCGCAGTAGCCAACGCCGACAAACGGAACAGCAATTCGTCGTCGTACGTACCGCGCTGATAGTCGTGGTACTCAAGTAGGGAGGACAAACCCAATTGTAAAGTAGGAGTATCCTCCTGTATCCAGGCCCCCGCCCATAGAACGCCGATTTGGTCGGAACGCGTATCGGTGGCCGTTCGACGAATGTTATCGGTAAATTCCATGCTACCGCCCGCGGCCCAATCGATTTGCCAAGCGGGAACGGGGTTCGCGACCGCCAAACATAGACCCAGCGATAACAGCGGGACGGCAATTCTTCTTCGCCCCAGTACGTTCATGGCCCTCCCCCTTCCTATGGATTAGCGGGCTTATCGTGCTACGGAGTCCTATCGGGCGCAGCTTGGACCACGCCCTTACAGGGTGCCGAAAAATCCGTCCTGTGTCTCCTTAACAGGCCCGCCAGAATTCGGCAGCCTTTGGATTCATTCTGCGCCGGCGTCATCGCCTTCCTGCCAACGCGGAAGCACGCACTCGTTATTCATCACGCAACCGACAAGTTTTTCCTGCCCGACGGTATCGGCAGCAGCCGATATCTGAGCATTCGTCACTTTGCCGTACGGCACGACCAACAACGTAAAATCACACAATTCGGATAAGATTCGAGCATCGGCCGCTTCCATGATCGGCGGCGTGTCGATAATGATGAAACGCTCTCGATAACGCTGCTTCAGCTCGTTGAGCAAACGGCCAAGCTGGGGCGTGGTAAAGTACTCCATAGCGGCACGCCCGCGCTGTCCGGCGGCAATCAGGCGCAGCCTTGGTATGCCAACGGGGTGGATAATGTTCTCGACCTTATCTTCGTCTCCAACCAGAAAATCGGTCAAACCCGCGCATTGATCCGCGCCAGCAAGTAATGCGTTATGCCGTGGCTCGCGCAAGTTGCCATCGATAAGCAGCGCCGTTTTACTATCGTCGAGCGCAAACGAGGCCGCCAGATTCAAGGCAACAAAACTTGCTCCGCCATTGCCAGCCACCGAGGTAACGACAAGCACGAAGTTCCTACCAGCGCTACGTTGTAGCAATGCCGTTCTAATATGCCGAAAGGCATCGCACGCTCTGGGGTCTTCGCTTTCAGAGTGAATAATGCGCAGTTTGGCTAATTCATCAGGCGTGCGGGCTTGCGTTTCGCGCATGTGGGCAATTTCTTCCGCGGCGCTCAAGCCGACCAGCTGCTTTGACTGCGCCGGCGACGTCGGCCTCGCCGGTACCGTATGCCGCGGCCCGTATCCACTTTTGTCGGCAGCCGACTGCGCACGCTCCGAGCGAGCTCTACGTAAGGCTTCCTCGATCTTACTCATAAACGACCACTCCCTTGGCCCGAACACGCTAGCTGGCGTTGAGCAACCGCGACGACACGTCGGTCCTAGTCGGCAGCGCCACATCGCCTAACTTCGGAAACGCCAAATGTCCTTCCCATTTGGGCGGCTCCAAGAAATAGTCGCTTGGAGCCGCTGTTAACTACCTCGTCATCGGAATAAGAGGAACAAGAACACAACACCGACGGTGGCCATAACCACCAAAGCCGAGATAATCATGCTGCGCCGTTCTTGCCGAGCCTCAGCCGGCGTTGCCATATGCGGCACCACACCTAAGAGATGCAGCTCCAGGTCGTCCGTAATGGAGGTTCCGGTACGAACCCGCGGGTCTAGCAAGACAAAGAGGAACAACAACGCCAAAGGCAGGGCCGCTCCCAACAGAAACCCGCCAAGTACGAAATGCGCCAGACGTGGCCCGTCGGGCTGATGAGCGAAGTAAGGCGGCTCGTAAACGCGCACATGCAATCCTTGATGATCGCGGCTCAGATTCATCGATACGCGCGCGTTCTCACGCCGCAGCTGGAGGTCTTCATAAATACCTTGATTGACTTCGTAATCGCGTAACAACTTGGCAAGCTCAGCCTCGACCTCTTCCATGCTGGCCGCTCGCGCTTGCTCCTGCTGTAAACGTTGCTCCGTATCCTCCAGACTCGCCCGCAAGGTACGAATCGTTGTTCGCGCATCGTACAAGCGACCTTGCAGCTCCTGATAAACAGGGTTCGCCCGGATAGCGAAATCGTCCGCCCGAGGCTCGCCACTGGCCTCCCGCTCCTCTTCTTGCGCCAATGCTTGGTTCAAATCTTCGATTTGATGCTTCAGAGTAATCACGTCGGGATACGTGTCGTGATACGTTAGGCGCAAGGTATCCAGCTCGGACTCAAGCTCGGCAATCCGGTCTCGAATCCGCTCGGCACGGGAGAAACCGGTAGCGCCCTCGGCTTCGCCGGAGAGCTGCTCTTCTAGCGAACGTTCGGCTATATAGGCTTCGCGCAAGCTTTGCTCTAAGGTTTCCATCCGCTCCTGCAACCGTGCGACACGTGCGGCAACTTCTTCGCGCGCCCCAGGCCGTGCGTCGGGGTTACGGGCTCTCAGCTCCTGCAAACGCTCCTCCGAGCGCTGCAATTCTTGCTCATACTGCCTGACTTGCTGATCGATGAAGGCGAACGCGGCGTCGCTTTCCTGGGACTTCGAACCAGCCATTTCCTCGACAAATAAATTGGCTAGCTTTTCGGTTGTCTGATATACCTGCTCAGGATCGCCGCCAGTGTAGGAAATCCGAATCAAATTGCGGCTAACCTGGGTGATATTGGTACTTCCACGTAAGCCGTCGAGCATGTACTCGATCTCGACCGGGCTCGGGTCGTCGTCAAGCCAGTCCCCATGTTCCAACACCTGCATCAGAATCGCCCGGCTAAAAATCAATTCGCTTGCGTTATGAGCACGGTCGCTAATATCGGTCGATACGGCAGCGCCGGCCATCAAGGGCTCAATGATGTTCTGCTCTTCTATCATGATGGTGGTCGACGACTCGTACGTCCTCGGCCAGTTCATACCGACCAACAGCATGACCACCGTGATAACCACAAAGGAGGTCACCATCAGCCGCCGGCGGGCGAAAGCTTCGCGGTAGAAAACCTTTAACCTTTCTTCCGTTTCCGTTTGCATGGCTCACCCGTTACTGCTAGTGACAGATCAGAACAACCGTTCCGGCACGGAGATAATGTCGCCCGGTTGCAGATAAACATTCGTCTGCAAATCGCCCACCTGTAAAATCCGTCCTAGACGCACCGGCAACACTTCCGTTTCGTCGCCGTTGCGACGGTACAAACGCGCACGGTCGGCAGCGGCAAACTCGGTAACCCCCCGGCCTCCAGCACCGCATCGAGCACGGTCATCCCTTGCCGGTATGGCAAAGACATAGGCGCTCCCACCGCCCCGGTTACTCGCACCCGCGAGATGAATTCATGACTGCGAAGCTCCGTCACGATGACCGTCACCTGGGGCTCTCGGATGTAATGCCGTAGCTTCTCCTCGATACTGTCTGCCACCTGCTGCGGCGTTTGGCCGCCAGCCGGGACATCGCCAATCAAAGGCACGGACACCATTCCGTCCGGCCGAACCGGCACACTGACCGACAAATCCGGGTTGCGCCAAACCTCAACCTGTAGCTGATCGTCCGGCCCGATCATATAAGAGGCGGGAGCCGGGGGGCTTGATTAAAGCGTTCGGCCACTTCTTCATTCCCTTGCTGCTGACCGAGGTGCGCACACCCAGACAGCAAGAGCACGAGAAGGCCCATCAAGGCGAAGCGTGTTGTCTGCATCGGCGCCTCCAAAACAACTAAATCCTTGTCGTTGCGAACCTGCCGCTCCCCGCGGACAATGCCCATCCTCAGCACACCCAAAACACTCGAACCCGAGCAACCCGTTGGCTCGAGAGTTAGGTCAGACACGGCCTCTCGGCGACAGCACACGTGGTTTCAGGCAGACTGCCTAAACTACGCCTGCGCGATTACGGTAGCGGGAGAACATTAACCTGCTGAACAAGCTGGGGCCGCCCCAGATGAATAACAAGCGCCTCACCCACTCCTATAACGCCCGCCAAATACAGCCCGACTGCAAGCTCTAGCCTTACCGTGCACCCCGCCCCCACAGCACGACCTCTGCGGTTTGCAACAACACCGCCAGATCCAGAAATAGGCTATGGTTCTTGACGTAATACAAATCGAACTGGAGCTTTTCGAATGCATCTTCCTCCGAGGCGCCGTAGGGGTAACAAATCTGTGCCCAGCCGGTAAGCCCCGGCTTTACCCGATGACGCTCACGATAGTAAGGAAGAGAGTCGTTTAGACGGGATACGAACTCAGGCCTTTCCGGGCGCGGACCGACAAAGCTCATGTCCCCACTGAGGATATTCAGCAGCTGCGGCAACTCATCGACACGGTACTTACGGATAATGCGACCGACCCGAGTAATCCGATTATCGTTCTGCCGCGCCCATACGGCCTGGCCTTCTTTCTCCGCATCCGGTCGCATGCTTCGAAACTTATAGAGGGGGAAGACCTTTCCGCCCTCGCCAACCCGCATTTGCCGATAGAAGATCGGCCCTCGCCCGCGGCCTTCGATCAGAATCGCCAAGGCGGTTATTCCCCAAAGCGGCAAGGTCAGTAGCAGCAAGGCTAGACTGACTGCTAGATCGAAGCTCCGCTTAACGCAATTGCGCAGCAGCCCTTTACGGAAACCGTGGGAAAACGCAAGCCACCCCGGTTGCATAACGTCGAGTTTGAGTTTCCCGGTTTCCTGCTCGAGAAAACTGATCAGGTCGAAAACTTCGACGCCTTGCGTGCGACACTCCAATAACTCCGCCATCGGCAAGTTGCCCCGCCGGTCGTCGACAGCGACGATAATAAGCTCGACCCGGAGCTGAGCCACTAAAGAACACAGATCGCTTTCTGCCGACAAACGTTTCTCGTGCGGTATTGCCCCGAGCACGTCCCCCGGACGTGGCAGATAGCCCACAATGCTGTAGCCAATCAGGTCCGATCGCCTTCTTAGCATTGCTAGATTAGCGGCGTTCTTTCCTGCCCCAAGCACTAAGATACGTCGCTGAATACTATGAGCATGGAGCAGATCTAAAAAAACATTCGTGTCATCACTAAGAACGCTAGGCTCAGCACAAGGCTCAGTGCCAAAGCGCCACGCCCAACGGCAAACTCCGGCAGAGCGTAGAACACAACCGTTAGGGCCGGAATCGCCATCAGGAAACTCAACCCTAGCCGTACGGCTAGGCCTGCCATTTGATCCCGAATCCGACGGTTATAGAGGCCCGTCGCGGTCATACACAGCATAATGACCGCAACAAATAATAAGGCACGCGGCCAAAGCGGGTGCGCCGCTTCGGCGATAACGACGGGGTCCGCGCGAAAGCGCAGATGCACTGCCAAATAGAAAGCGCCGGCCAACAGTGCTCCCTCAAGCAACGCCAGCAGTAAGTACGTCTGCTTGATTGGGTGATTGAATAAGCGCACTGTCCCCATGGTGTCCCCTCGCATCAGCCTCGCTGGCCGACCATGCCCTTCCGAGGTCGCCAGTTCTTTAGTTACTTCTACTTAGGCCGGCAATTCGGAATTTCAAACATTAAATATGTGCGAATGGGATTGGCTTCTGATATCGGCAACGGCACTGCGCTGTCTGCCGGTGCGCGTAACCGTTGGCGGTGTTTCACCCCGATGCATGGGCAAACGAACGGCCGCTAGACCTTATCCATTTTGGCCTTTCCGGAATTGCCAACTTATTTGCAGATTACCGCTATAGGGGTAGCTAGACTGCATGAACTTCGCCGCCTGACGAAGCTGGTTTTCGGCAAGGAATCTCTTGTCTCGACCGGGAACCGGTCTTGCACTCGCACGGATGCAGATAAGTAGCGTGGCATACGGCTTCCGACTACGTCTAATGATGCCCCAGCATCTAACCCGGTATTAGTAGCCGGGTCGCGGGGGATTCGCCCTCGGCACCGGCGCTGCCATCCGCGCAGCCTCCGAGACAACGCAATGCTCATTAACAAACCTCAACTTTTACTGGTTCGGTTCGCCGTCCTGGCTATCACCGCCATCGGCCTGTTGCTCTCCTTGGACTTTTTTCGAGAGTACGAGCGAGAACACCGTATGGTTGAAGAGCAGTTAATGACACAAGCCCACCTGCTCGCGGAACATACGGAACTTGCCATCAGCTCCGCCACACTGCTTTTGTTCGATGTCGAAACGGACGTGTATAGAGTAGGCCTGAAAACGCTAGCGGAGGATCAAGAGTATTGGTGGAGGCTACGGGAAAGGCTTCAGCGTACACCGCAAATCGCGTCCGTCTTTATCGCCGACGAAAGCGGCTGGGTCAACTTTACGACTAACGCCTCGCCCATCCTCGTGCCGAACAACGTCATAAACCGGGACTACTTTCGCGCTCATCAAAACGGCCTCTACCACTACCTCGGCGCCCCGATAAGGGGGCTTGGCTCAGACCGATGGCTCATCCCCGTCAGCATTCGGATCAACGGACCTAACGCCGAATTCTTAGGCGTTATCGTTGCAACGCTTGATATACGCTACTTTCACGCCTTCTACACTCAATTGCCAAAGGGTCTGGATATACGAGTTAGCGCCTACCGACACGATGGGGTATTGCTAGCCCAATACCCTGACCACAGGCTGATCCCCGGCCTCTCCCAGGCAATCGAGCCGGCAACGACCACCAAACCGTTAGTCAGACGCATCTATAGGGGCGTTTCGCCTGTCGACGGCACGACTCGCATCGTCGCCTTCAACCCGACGTCGAGCTATCCCGTGGTCGTAACGGTGAGCAACGACTATCGGGCTTTTCTAACTACACTTTATCCGGCCGCGATACGCGCGTTACTGATCTTTACCTTCTTTGCGCTCGGGACCACTGCTGCCGTCTATCTACTTATTCGTTCCATCAGGACGACAGACGAAGCACGGGAAGCTCAGCTACACTCACTATCGAAACAGCGGGAAAGCGAACGTATTGCACGGGCAGTCATCGGTCATTTGCCCAACGGCCGGGTCGCTGTACTCAACCGCGAACTGAGGTATGTGTTCATTGCCGGCCAAGGAGCCCCCAACGAGCCCTTGCCGCAGACCGTGCTCGGCAGAACGATTCAAGAGCTATACCCGCTAACGACCAGAGATAAGTTAGAGGCCTTGGCCCGCAAGGCCTTCGAGGGAGTAAAATCGGAAGAAGAATTTTCCTATCGACAAAACCACCTGAGGGTCATGGCGGCCCCCCTATACGACGACGCCAAGCAAATCGACCAAATACTGTTGCTGACACAGGACATCAGCGACCTGAAACACACCCAACACCAGCTTGAAGCCCGCAATCAAAAACTCCAGCAGCTATCCCTCACCGACGGTTTGCTTAACATCGCCAACCGGCGCGCTTTCGATATGGCGTTAAAGCAAGAGTGGGCACGGGGTATGCAAAACCAAGCGCCTGTCGCTCTGTTACTCGTCGATGTCGATTACTTCAAACGCTATAACGACAGCTATGGCCATGCCGAAGGCGATCATTGCTTACAAGCCATTAGCGCACTTTTGCAGCAGGCTGTAGCTCGCCCTGCGGATGTCGTAGCCCGCTATGGTGGGGAAGAGTTTGCCGTTCTATTACCCAATACCGACCAATCGGGAGCAGAAGCGGTCGCCGCTCGCATACACCAAATCATCGCGGAAAAAGCAATCCCCTTTGCGGTCGGTGGAGTCCCGGGCCAAAGAGTGACCGTCAGCATCGGGATCGGCGTTGATACCCCCGTTAACGAGGCAAGCAGAGATAGGTTGATAAACACCGCGGATAAGGCCTTGTACTCCGCGAAAGCGAACGGACGCAATCGAACGGCCATCGGCCTTGTGGCAAAGACAAACGACGAGTAAGAACGCACCTGAAGAAAAAGGGCGCCCAAACAGTGGGCGCCCGCAAGCTGGAGCTGGCGACAGGAGTCGAACCCGCGACCGGCTGATTACAAATCAGCTGCTCTACCAACTGAGCTACGCCAGCAAGTGCGCCTATGGTATTTCAATAATGCAAAGCTTGGCAATCACTGGCTAGCCATCGATGCTCAGTTCCGATATCCGGAGGGCTGCCGTCTTCGATCCGAACCTGCAACATGACGCCGGCTTGCGGCGAGTAGCGGCGCTCTAGAGCAGGAGAAAACCCAAGCCCCGTCAACTCCGCCAGCCGCCGCTCGGCAGCAGCGCGTTCAGCGTAGAGTCCAAGCGAAATCGCATTGGCTCGCTCCCGCCCGACAACGACTGCATAATCTCCCACGCCGGCTTGAGCAAGCCGACGGCCGGTCGTATACGCCGCTTCTAGCGTAGGCGCCGCCGGAAGGTATACCCAATATCCCAGCGGCTCGTGTCGCCCCTGCGTTAGTACCGTAACCTCGTACCCTCGGCTGGAAAGTATCTGCCTATGCGTTTCCCCGATAGCCGAGTCAGTGAGAGGTCCGAGGACATAACAACGCCCGTCCTCGGTCGTTGGCATCGGCGCATTCACTAACCGTAGATTACCTTCCATCGGCGGAGGCGAGACGGGACCCTCGCGCTTAGGGGAATAGACCCACTGGCTACCGAACACCCCAATATTAATCAGCAACAACGCAAGGAAAAGCAGCTTCAAGACTATTCCTCTGCTAACAAGGCCAAGCCTTTCAAAACCAAATCCGGCTCCAACTCCACAGGCACGCCTAACAACGGGCGAACGGTGTCGGCATCCCCACCGGTCAAATAGACTTTAAGCGGCCCGTCTATCCGATTTCGAACTGCCGCTACGATACCATCGATCATAGCCGCCAAACCGAGCAGTGTTCCGCTACCGATCGCGGTTTTAGTATCGGCCGCGAACAATGCAACAGACGCATCGTCAACGACTGGTAATTGATGCGCGTCGTTAGTCAACGAACGTCGCATCATGGCTAAGCCGGGAATAATAAGCCCACCCAAGTGGGCACCCGCCGCGGTCACGGTGTCGACAGTAAGCGCACTACCGCAATCCACAACGCAGGCCGAAAAGTCAGGGCTATACGCCCCCACTAAAGCCGCCCAACGATCAATACCCAGTTTTTCCGGCTCGACATAGGCGTTAACAACGGGGCCGGCCTTGGCTGCGGAGGTAATGAACCGGGTCGGGAGGCCGAACTGCTGAGCGATGGCATCCTCAAGCCGCGCGTTGACCTCCGGCCCCGCAACGCTCACCGCCAAAACCTCGCTGGGCGGCACATCCGCTTCTATAGGCAACGCCCACCGCGCAACATCGCGGTGCTGGACTTGGCCGCCCGGCACAAAGGCTGCACCCGCCGACCATCCCCATTTTATGCGCGTGTTACCGATATCGAATAATAATCTCATCGGCGTACCTTCAACTCCGTCTCGCCGGTGAAATAACTATGTTTACCATCCTCCCCTTCCAGCAAAAACGCACCGTTATCGTCCACTCCGCGAGCGATGCCCTCTTGTATCTCCGTCGGCAGGCGCAAACTAACCGGCTGCCCGTTCAGTACATCTAGCCGGTTCCAGCGCTCCCGAAACGCGCTAAAGCCCCCGGCTTCGAATTCCCGGCATGCATTTGCTATTGCGTCGATCATCAGCGCAGCGATCGTGTTTCGCTGCAAAGCGGTATCCCCCACCAACTGCTGAAGATCAACTACGGGCTGCTCAATCTTCGCTCGTGCCTGCTCGCTCAAGCGAACGTTCAATCCAACACCGACAACCGCTTTTGCGGCCCCTGCAGCCTGAGCAATGAGTTCGACCAGTATGCCCGCAAGCTTGCCGTCTACAGTCACCAAGTCGTTCGGCCATTTAAGCCCCAGCCCGCGAACACCAATCTTTTCCAACGATTCCGCCAAGGTAACGCCAACTGCCAGGCTCAAACCGGCTAGCTGCGCCCCCTGGCGATGAAACGGCCACATGAGCGATAGGGCGACCCCACCGCCAAAAGACATTTCCCAGCGTCGCCCCCATCGGCCCCTGCCGGCCAGCTGCCGCTCAGCCAGCACCACCGCCGGATGGCAAAGCGTTCCCGCCTCATTAAGCAAAAGCCTGTTTGTCGAGTCAACCCGATCCAGCACCCTCAGGGACCACTCGTCACAGAACGATTCAAGGTGCGCACGAATAGGCGATTCTCGTAATGGCTCGACAGCTACCGTCAGTCTATAGCCCCGACCCGATACCGCCTCGACCGGGAGTCCTTCGTCCCGCAGCCGCCGAATGAGCTTCCATAACGACGCGCGACTACAGCCAAGCCGTTGACCCAACGCCTCGCCGGAATGAAAGCGCCCGTCCGCCAAGAGACTCAAAAGTTGGTTGTACTGCTCTTGTGTTTTATCCATCAGCGCGGTGTCAGTTAACTCGCCAGCGGTTCTGCCTGTCGAAAGAAGGCAGTCATTAGAAGAATCATCATTGCGTGGTCATGGGCGCCTGCGCTTTCTCGGAGACTGTGCATCGACCACATGGCGTTGCCGATATCCACCGCACGCATCCCTAACCGTGCGGCCGTGATCGGCCCGATCGTGCTACCGCAGGGCAAGTTGCTCCGGTGCACGTACTTCTGGATCGGCACGCCGACCTCCGCCGCCAGCCGTTGCACGTAAGCCTCACCAGCGGCGTCGGTGGCATAACGCTGCTTCGCATTAATCTTGATAACCGGCCCGCCGTTAAGAGTCACACGGTGCAACTCGTCATAGAACCGCGCAAAGCTAGGATGGTAGGCATGCGCCATATCGGCACTTAAAACCAGACTGCGGGCACGAATACGGCTCTGCGCTGCGTCGTCATAAGCCAGGCCATAACCGATTCGACGCAGAACATCGGGCAAGAAGCTTCCTTCCGCCCCTTTATAGCTCTGACTGCCAATTTCCTCATGGTCGAAAAAGGCACATATCGTCGTCGCCTGCGGGGCATCTGCCTCAAGTAATGCCTGAAGCCCGGCATGACACGAAGCCAGGTTATCCAGTTGAGGGCTAGCGATAAACTCATCGCCTACACCAAAAAAGGCACCGGGCTGCGTATCGGCGACCGCCAACTCCCAACTCCAGATGTCTTTCTCCGCCACCTCCAGGGCGTCGGCAAGCAAACAACGAAAACGTTTCTCCGCGGGCAATTCGTCTTTCGCCAGCTCAAGCACCAACGGAAGCTCGTCCTGTGCGTCAAACCGCAGACCTTGGTTATTCACCTCTCGGTTCATATGGATCGCGACATTCGGCAGCCGCAATAGCGGCCGCGGGAAATGGACCGCCCGCGCCTGCAGGCCCCCATCGCCCCGCGCCACCATAACGCGCCCGGCCAAAGTCAGATCGCGATCGGAAAACGTCGCGACGATGGGGCCACCGTAGACCTCCACACCGAGGCGGGTCACACCTTCTCTATCGTGTGCGGGGCTTGGTTTAATACGGAAACCCGGCGAGTCGGTATGGGCGCCGATAATACGATAGCCTGTCTCCAGCAGCGAACGACTTCCCGTACGAAAAGCGATAATCGACGAGCCGTCGCGGATAACGTAATACGCCGATTCCGGTTGCAAAGCCCACTCGGCCTCTTCCTCTAATCGTTGGAATCCTGCTGCTTCCAACTCGTCGACCGTCGTATTTACTGCATGCCAGGGGCTGGGACTCTTTCCAATATACGCCAACAATGCCTCAGCCCGAGCCCTAGCACTTACTTCTGTCATAACATCACCCCTAGCGCGAGTAGAAAGGCGGACGAAACCGTCGAGCAAGAGAGGATAGCATCCGCGGCTCTCAGAGCCATGCGGTATACGCAACCGCGCACAGCACGCTGCCCCTCTATCCTTCTCTTGGCTCAGGCACTGGGCGTTCATTTTGGAGGGCACCTTTGCAGAGCGCAAGACGGGGCGGGACTTGAAAGGCTCAGGCATAAAAAACCCCCTCCGCGTATGCGGAGGGGGTTTGGTGATAAGCGCCTGGCGATGACCTACTTTCGCACCACAGCGGGGCGGCACTATCATCGGCGCTGA
>NZ_NFZV01000034.1 GCF_003399765.1 Alkalilimnicola ehrlichii
GGTGGCACCTTCGGTGATCAGGAGGCGCTGGTCGTCAGTCCGGTTGAGGAACTGATCCACCTCGGTAAGACCGCCCTGCAGGGCCTGCCCGTCCTGGATATCGCCGTTGCGCATGGCTTCGACCTGGCCGGCTAATTGGCCGTCTTCGTGGTAGGCCAGGGCCTGACCTTGGCCGACGGTCGACCAGGCATTGACGGATTGCTCCGCGCTCAGATCGAGCAGGCTACCAGTGACGGCAACCAGACGGGCAGTATCGGCCGTGGCACCGCCAACGGCTTTTTTGCTGTTATCGACGAGGTCGCGCTGCTGCTGGAAGATCTCCTCTCGTCCGGTTTCGCTCAGCAGCCGGTGGTCGACGGTGACGCCCGCATCCAGCCCCGCCGTCTGCTGATCCCGCGTGGTGATCTGGCCTTGCGCTAAGTCCCGGTTTAAGCCGTCGGGGCCGTCGCTATCCTCCAGCAATTGGCCGCCCACCCGGATGTTCCCCTGGCCTAACGTGGCCTGGGTCCGGCCTTCGGTAATATGCCCCTCATTCTGCATCGTGAGGCTGGTGGTGCCGCTGGTATCGTTAGAACCGGCTTGGACATTAGAACCACTCTGGACACCAAAGCCGGTCTGCACGCCAAAACCGCTCTGCTGACTATGGCTACGGTCTTCCAGGTGGCTGATCGTCAACGTGTTCGTATCCAGGCTAAGCTGCCCGTGATCTTGCAGACTGCCGTCCTCGTTCACCGTGGCGTTGGCAATCAGGCCGCCCACCAGGGTGGTGTTGCGGGCGCGGATTTCGCTGTTCTCGCCATCGGCGATCAGCAGTTGCGTCTGCTGGCCCACCTGGCGGGCGTCGCTACTGCCATTGCCTCGGTTGACACCGCCCGTGGGCGTGATGCCGCTGCCACTGACGCTCAACCCTAAATTATCGCTACGGCTATTGTTGCGACTGCTGTGGGTATCCTGCAGGCTCTCAACGTGTAAGTTGCCGACATCCAGGTGGGCGGTCTCGGCCTGGACTTCCGCGCCCCGAAGGATGAGGTTGTCACTGTCGCTAACGAGGTGCCCCGCATTGATGCGGCTGTTGATATGCTGCGTGGTGCTGGAGCTGCTTTCGGATTCGCTGCGGCTGACACCGGCACTGACGTTGCCCCGAGTGCTGGCGCTGGCCGTGGCACTGCGGCTGCTGCTGGAGGCCTCTGTGGTGGCGCTACTGGTGCCGGCCGTGATCAGGACGTTCTGGCTGCCCAGGTTCAACAGGCCCGCACTAATATCGCTGCCTTGAATGGTGGCGTTAGTGCTGTTGAGCGTGAGGCTGCCGGCTTGGATCCGGCTGCCCTGCCAAAGCTTTTGGGTGTCGCTCTGGCTGCTGCTGGTCTGGGTGTGCTCGGCGTTGACGTTGGCATAGAAACCGGTTCCGGCGGAGGTCGATGCCGTGGTGGCCGCACTGGCCACCGCCCCTCCGGCGGCAATCTGCGCCTGGGCCAAATTGGCAGTCGCCGCCGCCAGATTGATTTCGTAGTCTTGCAGCGCCGATTCGGCCAGCTCGCCCCGCTCGACTTGGCGCTTGGCAGCGCGATACTGGCTTCTGGCATCCTCCACCGCCTTGCCGGCCTCATAGACGGCTTCTACGGCATACCCGGCATCGACGTAGGCATTACGGACACCCGCCGTCACGCGGGTGGTTTCTGTGTCCTGATGGACTTCGGTGACGATTTCATCCTGGTAACCGCCGATATGAATGTCGCCTCCGGCCTGTAGCAGGGCATCGCCGGCTACGTTGACGTCGCTGGAGAGTAGGCTGATGTCCTGCTCGGCGAGCATCACCAGGTTGCCGGCGTTCACGCTCGTGCCGCGGTAGGTGGTTGCGGTGGTGCGCTGGGTGGTGGTCTCGTCGGTCAGCTCCATCCCGCCGAGGGTGATCTCGTCCCTGCCGGCCGACATACCGACACCGCCCACGGTGGCGCGGGATTGGCTGGTTTCGCTGCTATGGGTGTCGGCGATGGCGTCTAGGCTGACATCGGCGGCCGATAAGACGGCGGTGCCGCCGGCACTCAGTTCGCCGGCAATCACTTTGATCTGCTCGCTGGCCGCCATAATCAGGTCTTTGCCGGCATCGAGCCAGGAGTCTTGGTGGGTCGTGCTGGCGGTGCGTTCGCTGCTGGACTCGGACAGCGTAAAGGTGGGCTTATCGATGCCGGGTGCCACGACATCCATTGCCAGCGCAACGCCGACCGCCGCTGCCTTGGTCAGGCTACCGACCGCCCCGCGGTAGCTGGTGGAGGTCTCCGACCAGCGCTCGTTCTGCAAGGCCAGGGTATCGACGATCAACTGATCCGGCGTGCCTTCCCCGTTGATCGCCTTGAAGCTGCCGTCTTCTTGTTGCTCCACGCGCAGGTTGCCGATCATCAGATCCTGCTCGGCGGTTAGCGCGGAGGCGGTGACCCGGATGGTGTCGTTGGCCTGTAGTTGAATGTTACCGCCGCTCAGGCTGCTGCCCGCCGCTGTCTGTTCGACGTAGCCGCCGCTGTAGGTATGGCGGCGCGAGCTAGTGGTACTGACGTACCCCTGCTGCAGGGTGGACTCGTTAACGCCAGCGGTTATGGCGATGGAGTCGGCACCGATGCTCAGGGTGCCCTCGGCGCTCAAGTCCGAGGCATGTATGGTGGCGGCACCGCCGGCTTGGATGGTCAAGTCGCCGGCGCTGTCGACGCGGCTGCCGTAGTGTTGGCTGCTGCCGTATTGGTTGAAGTTATTTCTGTTCTGCACCAGGCTCGTGGTCTGCTCCAGCTCCAACGAGCCGATGCTGACGTCGCCGCCGGCCAGCAGTTGTGTGCCCTGCTCGCCCTGGTTGCTGAGTTCGGCACCGATCAGCGATAAATCGCCGCCCGCCTCTAGCCGCATGCCGCCTTGGGCGTCGCCATCCAGGTAGATACCCGCCAGGCGATCCAGCCCGGTGCGGGAGAAGCTGGATTGGCCGGCCTGGGTGCTGGCGCTGTGGGTGGTGCTCTCGACGCGGATATCCCCGCCTGCGGTCAGGTCGATGCTGTTACCGGCACGGATCTGGCCGCCGATGTTGTTGATATCTTCCCGAGCCGCAAGGTTTAGGTCGCTGCCCTGCAAGCGCCCGCCCAGGTTGTCGATGTTGTCGGCATCGACCGCCACCGACGTCCGGCCGGCTAAAAGAGCGCTGTTGGTCAGGTTGCCGTCTAGCTCCAGCTCGATGCTGTTCGCGGCAATCAAGCCGCCGTCGCCCTGCAACTCGCCTTCGTCCACCTGAACGTAGACTTGGGGCACCAGCACTTTCTGGACGCTGCCATCGGCCAGAACAACCTCCTGCTCGACCAGCCAGACGATGTCGCGGGTCAGCTGCGCCATCTGTTCGGCCGTCAGGGCAACGCCGGGTATGAGCCGGTGCTCGTGGGCAAACGCCAGACCGGCATCCATCAGGCTGCGGTATTGCTCTTCTTCGCTGGAATAATCCGCTAGCAGGTTGCGGCCGGTTACTTGGTTGATCTGCTCGCGAATCAGGCGCTGCTCGTAGAAGCCGTCTCCAAGCCGCTTCTGGGTCACGTCGCCATCGACCTTGAGGATGTCGAGCATGTAATCCGAACCGAGCCAGTCTTTGTAGCTGGCAAAGCGCGGGTCGGTTTCGATCAGGTAGCTCGCCGACGGGTCCGGATGCTGGCTGTAAAGACTGGCGCTGGGCGGCGTGGCATCGGGCGTAGCCGTACGGATCAAGGTGCCGGCCTCCTGCCGGCCCAGGTTGTCGACGGCGCTGACTTCGGTAATGGTGCCGGGCGGGCTACCGGCTGGCACCCCCGCCACGGTGGCCGCAGCCGTTACTCGGTAGCCACTCCCGGCCGATCGGGTATTCGCTTCCTGCCGCGTCACAGGCAGGGTAATAGTGACGACCTCATCCGGCGGGCTGTAGTCGAGCACAGCCTTCCAGTCGCGCTGGTGATAGCGCTTGAAGCCGCCCCGCCAACGGCGGTTGGAGGCTTGGCTGGTTCCGACTTCGCGGATGATGTGCTCGCCCACCGCGTCGATGTTGTCCAGCCGATCCAGGCTTCCGGTCAAGGCTCCGCCGGCAATGATGTGGCTCTTGTCGTTGACGATGCTGCCGCTGCTGTTCAGCTGCATATCGCCGCCAGCGAGGATCTGGCCCGGCGCGGAGGCCACCACTTCGGTTTCCCATTCGGTACGGGTAACGATGTATTGCGTCCAGGAGCGGATTCTGCTGTCTTCAAAGCCTTCGTTGTACTCCTCGATCGCCGAATCCAGCTGCTCATAACGAGCCACGGTGTCGGCCTCCCAGGCTGCCAGGCTTTGCGCGTATTGGTTCCAGGCCGTTTCGTAGGCGGTCAAATCCGCCGTGTACTGCGCCAAGGCCAATGTGTAGGCCGAGCAGGCGGCTTCGTCGTAGCCGCCGCCTTCCTGGCAAGAGGCCTGAGCGACAGGATCGGGCTCGACCGGCTGCACCAGCGCGGGCGCGACCGGTTCGGGCTCGGGTGCGTGGATATTGAAATAGGCCCAGGCGGGATCGCCGGCAGGGTAGTCGGCGCCCGATAGCAGCACGCAGACTTCCGTGGCTTCATCCTCGCCCTCGCAGTCCTGCTCTCCGACGCGCGGTATCGGCGAAGCCCCTAGAATTCCGCTGTCTTCGCCGATATCGTCCGTTCTGTAGCGATATTCGCCCGCCCGGCTCCAGTTTCTCCAGACCAGCTCTTCTACCGGGATTCTTTCGCTCTGCCCCTTTGGCTGGATGTACATCCGTTCGGTGGGAGCCAGCGTCCGCGCTAGCCGGGTCGCAAAATGCTCGTTGGTGTTGCGCAGGTTGGCAACCGTCAGGCTCAGGTTGCCGATGGCCTCGATGGTGGCGCTGGCGTTGTGCAGTAGTGCGGCTTCCCCACGCGCATTCAGCTCGTCGTCCAGTTCGCCGCCGATATGCATGTCGCCGGCGCTGTAGATGAGCGCATTTTCCTGGTTGTACAGCCGGCCGACCCCCAGCTCCAGGCGCTCTCTGGCCGCAATGGTACCTGCCGTGGTAACGCCGGCCACGGTTTCCTCGCGGTTGCGCAGGACGTCGGCGGCAATGGCCAGCACGCCGCCATAAATCCGCCCGGTACCGATATTGGTCAGCGTCCCGGCCTGTAGGTGCGTTAGCCGACCGTCGATCAACCCGCGATTGGTCAGGGTGTTTTGCACCCGAATCCGAGTTTCGTTGCTGCTGACGATTTCGCCATCGACACTGTTGTCGAGGGTTCGGGCATCAATGTCGAGACGGTCGACTGCCTGCAGATGGCCGCGATTGCGCAGTGCCTGCCGAACGCTAAGCGCTACATTATCGCCAGCTACTTCAGCGCCGGCGGCGTTGGTGAAATCGCCGGCATCCACCTGCAAGTGGCCGGCTGCCAGCAACCGCCCTTCGTTGACCAATCCACCCTGCACCGCAAGTTGGGCATCGCTGCTGCTGACGATGTCGGCACCGGCTGCATTGGCGAGCTGCTCTGCCGCCATATGCAAATGCCCGGCGGACTGCATCTGCCCCAGGTTGTTGAGGGCTTCTCGGATGGCGAACTGGGCGTCTCCGCCGCTAACGATTTCGGATCCGGCAGCATTCTCCAGGTGGTCGGCCTCGATGCGCAGCCGGCCAATGGCTTGCAACTGCCCCTGCTCCAATTGCATGCCGGCGGCGTCGATGTCCAGGTTACCGGCCGACAGCACTTGGCCGCCGATATGCAGGTCATTCTGCGTCCGTATACTGAGATCGGCGGTTTCGGCTAAATCGCCGCCGGCAAGCAAACCGGCCGCCAGAGTTGCTTCGGCGCTGCTGACGAACTCCCCGGCCGTCAGGCCGACATCTCCCCGCGCGGCGATCAGGCCGGCGTTTTCCGCCCGCCCCTCGACGTTCAGGCGCACGGAGCCGTCGTAGGAATATAAATCTCCTGTATTGCTAAGCTGGCCCGCATCGACCTGAAGATCCTGCTCTGCCTGTAGCAGCCCCGTGTTGTCGAGGCGGCCGGAAACCTGCACCTTGACGTCGGCCTGGGTGGATTGAATGACGCCTTCGGCGTTGTCTAGCGCGCCGGCCTGGATCGAGAGCGACCGATTCGCCGTCAGCAGCCCATCGGTGTTGTTCAGCTCTTCCTGCACGGTAAGCTCGGCGGACTCCACGGCGAGAATCTGGCCTTGGCGATTGTCCAGCCGGTGCGCCTGGATCGTCAGCGTTTCGCTGTTGCTGGCCAGGTAGCCGTCGGTATTGATGAAGTCGCCTTCCAGCGCCAGCTCTAGGTCCGCCGCCCCGGTTTGGACGACGCTGCCCTGCCGGTTATTCCAGCTGTGCGCCTGTAGCTCCAGCTGTTCGGCCGTCAACTCCGCCTGATCCGTATGCAGAGTGTGCCGGGTGTGCAGTTGCATGTTGTCGGCGCTTAGCTGGGCGCCCGTGGCACGGATATCACCGGCCTGGGCGACGGCCGCAACGCGGTTTCCACTGATCAGGCTACCGGAAAGATCCAGCACATCTGCCTGCAGCCGCACATCGCCGGTGGCGATGCCTTGCCCCTGCAATTGAACGCTTTCTCCGGCGCGCAGCGAAAGCTCGCTCGCACCCGCCGTAGCCAGGGCACCGTCAGGCGTCATTCCGGCCACCAGAGACGATTGCCGATCGCTGGCGATGCGGCTGTTCCGGCCGGTTGTTTCGATGTCGACGTTACCTTGCGCCGCGATCAGACCGCCGCGCCGGTTGTCGACGTTGCCGCCCGAGTCGAGCCGGGCGTTGCCTTGGGCATAGATCGAACCGCCATCGTTGCTAATGCCATCGCCGCTCCGAATGGCCAAATCGCCCGCCGCACCGGCTTCGCCGCTGGCCGTAATCGAGCCGGTGTTGACCAGCCGGCCGTCGGCCGTGATGGCGATTTCGCCAGCGCTGGCGCCAATGTGCCCGGCATTGCTCACGCCTAACCCCGCCTCGGTACCGATCAGGGTGATCTTGCCGGCATACATGCCGCCCAGCGCGGCGACATCCAGGGCGAACTCGCGGTCCGGCTGATCCGACGACGAGGTTCTGACCGCGCCGACCGCCCCACCGCTGTAGGCGATGTCGTTAACGCCGGTGACCACTTGCAGGTCCTGGGCCCAGATGCCCGCATTCACTTCCACCGCCCGCGACAGCAGCTGGGTGTAATCGGTCTGGCTGGTATCCAGGCCCTGCCCGCGGATGGCGATAGTGCCTTCCCGCACGCGGTAACCTTCCAGGCTGCCGCCCTGCAGGATCGGCGTGCCGGTGGTCAGCGTTGCGCGGCTGGTATTGATGAACCCGCCGCCGTCAACGGAGATACCGGCCGGGTTGGCGATGATCACCTCGGCCCGTTGCCCGGCCACTTCGATATAACCGCTCAGATGGCTGGGCCGACTGCTGTTGACCTCGTTCAGGATGATCCGGGCCTCCCCCTGACTCAACCAGGGGTTGCCCTGCACCCACCCACCAAGCTGGGTTTGGGTGCTCGTGCGGCTGTTGTTCAGTACGGCGCCCTGCTGCTGGACGTCGAATTGCCGATAGCTGTTGCGACTGACACCGGCAGCGCTCGGCGTCTGGATGTTGACCAGCGGCAAGCCATTGGGCGTCTGCAAAAGCGTCGGCTGCTGATTGCCCGGCGCTTTCGGGTCAACTGTTATCTGTGCGGTGGCGGTGACGCTGTAACTGAACAGCGCACTGCCGATGACCGTTAATAAACGAGTATACCGATGGCCGCTCACGCTAGCCCCCCAATTCCGTTTTAGAACGCGTAGTTAAGATTGAAACCTGCCGTGCTGCCGGCAGTGTCGAATTTGTCCGGTTTATACAGGGGGACGCCGGCGAAAATATCGTAGCGCACCCCGAGCCAGGCGCCTCGCAGGCCCATCGCCGCGCCCGCTAGGTTACGGCTGACCAGATAGTCCGCACTGGGTCCATCCACCCGCCCGAAATCCAGGCCGGTGTATAACTCCTGCCGCCCCCACTCAGCGCGACCCCCAACTCATTGCGCAGCAGTAAGCCACGCTCGCCGGTTAAGCTTGATTCGCCGTCGAAACCGCGGACCGTATAGCGCCCCCCAATGGCAAAACGCTCCTGCGGCGACAACGGCGACCGATCCACCTGCAAACGCCCGGACAGGTTGTAACGCAGCGGCCGACTGCCCAGTTGCAACGGCACTGCCAGGTTGAAATCGGCGTTGACGATCTTGAAGCGAGATGTCCCCTCGCCAAACGCCTCTTCCGGTGCCGGCAAGGCGCCTAGCGCTCCGGTGCCGCGGCGATAATTCAGGCCCGCATCCAGCGCCGCATTGCCAAGGTACATCCGATGGTGCAACCCCATTTCCCAACCACTGGTAACGCGGCGCTGCACTTCGACTTCGGTGTCATCGATGTAATTACGCGCCTGCCGGTGGAAGCCCCGCACATGGCCGCTGAACTTATTGGTGGCATTGCGCCACAACAGGCGGGAGAGCTTCAGCTCGCTCTGCCGGTTGCGCCCGCTGTATATATAGGTCTGATTCAGGCCGGCAACCGATTGGTAATAACGGCCGTTACTGTGAGTCGCGGACAACAGCCAGTAACCATAGGGCAGCGAATAGTGGAAGGTATGCCCCCGCGACCCCCGCTTACCGGAGTCGCCGCCGCCCAAATCATGGTTGAAACTGACGTACATCAGATCGTTCAGGTTCAGCAAGTTGTCATAGGCCAGGGTTCCACTGCCTTGGTATTTACCCGTGGAACGGGACCCGCTGTCATCGACGGACAACGAGACGCGCCAAGGCAAGCGCTGTTCGTAAAGCACCAGCAGGTCGCTCTGGCCCGGTCGAGCATCCAAGCCGCTGACCGGCGCGACCTGGATATCGGCATCGGCGCTCGGCAGCCGCTTCAGGTTCTCCAGCCCCTGCTCCAGATCCCGCAAATTCAGTAGATCGCCGGGCGCCATCGGCAGAGCGTTGCGCAGCGGAGCACGGGCTGTCGTGCCCGGTGCCGGCCGAATCTCGTTGACCCGCCCCGGCAACAGGGTCAGCGTCAGGGTTCCCTGCGTTAGATCCTGCGGGGCAGCGAGTACACGAGTTGTAATATAGCCACGGGCAATCACCGCATTTTGAACGCGCGACATGACCAGGCTAATACCTTCGGCCCCCAGACACCGGCCAGTGGCCGGATCGCCTGGAAGATCGGCAGCCCGTAATGCCCAGAGAAAAGCCTCGGCATCGTCGCCCACGAGCAAAATTCGGTCGATTTCGAAACAAGGCGTTTCGTCAACGGGAATAGACCGGCGTTCCCGAATGGCCGGCACTTCTAATTGAACGTTCGGCTGCGGCTCCTGCTGCTCTCGGAGCCTGCGTTCACGTTCCTGCTGACGAATAAATTCCTGAGCCCCCAGATCCGCAGGAGAAGATGGTTCATTGGCATTCGCCACCCCCACTGGCAGGATACAGAGAACTGCAAGCAGCCAACTGCCCCAGCCCCTGTTCAATGTATACCCCACAACGCAATATTATTATTTAATGATCTTATTATATTCGAGCTGATTTTTTGCTGGCAAGAAGTAAAAGACGCTAACGGGAAAAAATAGGGGGGAGGCCAATCCTGCCAATAGAAAAAATGGGGGGACCGACCTATTCATACGGGTGGGGCGAAACCCCACGCCCCGCCCCGAGAACGCCCCTATTTCGTGGTGTGCCAAGCTATCGAAAACCTAACGCAGGCTACCGAAAAGCAAACCCACCCCTTGCCTCTCGGCCAATAGAGCCAGCACTCAGAAGCGTTTCGCTTCCCTCGACAAATCGCGAGGTTCTATAGGCAGCGCGCGACCTACGGCGCCTTGGGATGCGCCCTATTTCTCATGCAACCACGGCGCATAGCTTAAACCGACGAGCACCCCTTCAGGGCTTATGAATCGTGCAACGGTTTGCCCCCAAGGCTCCGTTCTAGCCTCATGCACAAACGTCTGGCCTTTAGCCTTCATTTCCTGCACGGCTGCCTCTACGGCATCTGCATCGGAAAGCTCAAATTCAATCGTTGCCGTCGGTTCCGGCACATGCTCGGGCCAGTCGTCTTGGCCGAAACAAGATTGAGCCGCCATACTAAGAGGCCATACACCAAAATGATTGGCGCCGGGAAATCTATCCATGAACAAATAGTCGTCTTGCCGTTCAAGCGGCAACCCCAAGAGATCTTGGTAGAGAGACGAGCTATCAACGGGATTCTTGGTAATAGCAGCAAAGCCGGCGATACATTCGATTTTCATTATTCTCTCCCTTCCTTTTGGTATCAAAAACCGGCTTCACTCGCCGGTTTTCGGGCACACGTCCTTCTCCCGCACACACCCTTAACGATCGCAGGAAAACGTGTGCTCATAACGATAAACAATGGCGGCAGCCAACACTGAACTTAACGTATCGACTCCAGCAGAGAAAACCATCCTGTTGCCGTTCAATCAAGTTCTCGTTGGGATTGGACTCGCCGATCGACAGCCCATCGACAGCCCATCGACAAGGAGCATGTTGGCAGCTCTTTTTCCGCCTGCCGAAGCCTGTAGCCCCGCCCGTAGCGGATACGGAACCGAGGTTGATAAACATCAATGCGCAACCGCCACAAAACGGTGATGCTGTTCACGTAAACCGCAACGGGTGATACGCGCACACAGCGGGTTTTGCCAGGAGGTTGCCATGTCGACGCTTTTCCCCGCCGCCGAGCCGCCGGACCTGCTTTACCGGCAAATGTTTCGGACCAACCCCGCGGTGAAACTGCTGCTGGATCCGCAGACCGGCATCATCGTCGATGCCAACCCGGCGGCAGCGGTCTTCTACGGCTATCCTCTTGAACAGCTAAGGGGCATGAAGATCTCGGCCATCAACGTGCTGCCGCCGGAGCAGATCCGCGAGCGCATGGCCGCAGCGCATAGCCGCCGACAACAGTTCTTCGAGTTTCAGCATCGCCTCGCCAACGGCGAGATCCGCGACGTTCACGTATTTACCGGACCGGTCACGGTCGATGGCCGCGAATACCTGCATTCGATCATCTTCGATATCAGCGAGCAGAAGCGCCAGCACGCTCAGCTCGAGGTGTATCGGGATCTCTTCTATAACCTCCCCATCGGGCTTTACCGCAACACACCGGGGGCCGACGGCCGCTTCATCGCCGTCAACCCTGCAATGCTGGAGATCTTCGACGCCCCCTCGGAGGCGGCCTTATTCGCCTGTCGCGTTGCCGACCTCTATGAGGAGCCCGCCAACAGGCAGGCGATCAGCGACGAGTTGTTAGCCCACGGTGCGATACACCGACGCGAACTACCGCTGCGGACACTGAGCGGGAGGTCGATCTGGGTCGCACTGACCGCCCGCCGGTCGCAGGAACCGGACGGCCGCGTGGTGTTCGACGGCATTGTCGAGGACATAACCACCCGCAAACAGGCCGAGACTCTGCGCGATCGCTTGACTCACCTGCTCGAAGCCAGCCCCGACTTCGTTTCCATCACCGATGCTCAGCAGCAGGTGGTTTACCTAAACGCTGCAGCCCGCGAGATGGTCGGCGACATACCGGAGCGGTTGCCGGAGGTCATCGGCCAAGTTCATCCGGAATGGGCGGCCCAACGCATCTGCGAGGAAGGCATTTCCACAGCGCTCGAAACCGGCCATTGGCAAGGCGAGTCGGCAATCCGCCTGCGCAATGGAGTTGACCTGCCGGTATCGCAACTGATCGTGGCTCGCCGCGACCGCGACGGTCAGCTGGACTGCCTATCCACCATCATGCGCGACCTTAGCGAAGCCAAACGTCAGCAAGCGGCACTGGCATATTTGGCCGGTCACGACCGGTTAACCGGCGTTATGAACCGCCTGCGTTTCGATGAAGAACTGGAGCGCCACCGCGACCGCGGGCGGCCCTGTCTGATCATGTTCGACATCGACCATTTCAAGCAGGTCAACGACCGCTTCGGCCATGCCGCAGGCGATCGGGTACTACAGAAGCTGGCGCAGGTTGCCCAGGCGCAGCTGCGGGAGACCGACCTGCTCGCGCGCTGGGGCGGCGAGGAGTTCATGGTGTTGCTACCGGACCGGAGCCTGGAGGTGGCAGCGGAGATCGCCGAGCGGCTACGGCAGACCATCGCCGACACGGATTTTGACGAGGTTGGCACCATCACCTGTAGCTTCGGCGTCGCCTGCCGTGCAAACGACGAGCGCCAGGATAACTGGCTGCGCCGAGTCGACGAAGCACTCTACCGGGCCAAGGCCGCCGGCCGCAACTGCGTACAGCTGGCAGCGCCGGAACGCGAACCGTGCCCAGCCCTAAGGCACCCCGCCTACGACCACGCTTAAACAGCTCGACTCCCGACTCGCCAGCCCGTCCCAGGCTGGGATGTTCGTGCCGCAGGAGGCTAGCACGAGGAAATCTAGGGTCGGCGACCTGTTCTCCCGCAGATTTTATTGTTTGAGTCGTTAGCAGGTGCTAACATCCGCGCCGTCTCATAGAAGCCGCCTGCCGCGGCTTCGGAGGGGAACCCGGTGCGAATCCGGGACTGTCGCGCAACGGTATGAAGGGTTGACCTTCGAGTCCGATTACCTCCGAGACACACTGGAATCTTCGCGAAAGAGAATCCGGTAGCAGTGCGGCCCTGCCTCTCTCTGCCCCTCTCCGTCCGATGATTTCACTTGCCCGCATTCGGCGGGTCGCTTACTCGTGGAACAACGTAACGGCTGAACGGCGGACGCTCTCCTCCTCGATTTCTCCTCGGCTCTCGGGGCTGGCTATACGTTGGTCCTCGACTCATGGGGAAGAATAATGACGAAAAAGAAGCTGGCAGCGCTCGCCATCGCGCTTGCTGCGGGCGTGGAAGGCGTACAGGCAGATACCACCGCGCTGGAGCCGATCCTCGTTGAGGCAGTTGAGGAGCAACTGTCAGGCGAACTCGGGCGCTTTGGCAACCGCGTAGAAGTGATCGACCGCGAGCAGATTCGCCGCAGCGGCGCGGTCGATGCCGCCCAGGCCATACAAATGCTGGTGCCGGGCCTCTACATCGCACCCAAGCACGGCCGTTTTGACTACGTGCAGGCCTCGTTACAGGGCTCGCGTAGCACCGATGTGCTGTGGCTGGTCGATGGCGTACGGATCAGCAACCGCCTGTTCGGCGGCACCTCGCCGCTGGACTCTATCCCTGCCCACATGATCGAGCGCATCGAGGTACTCAAGGGCGGCCAAAGCCTGTTTTACGGTACCGATGCCCTCGCCGGCGCCGTCAACATCGTCACCCGCAGTTTTGCCCGTGAGACGGACGGCGAGTTGGGGTTCGGATTCGGCACCCTCGGCGAGCGACAGGTAAGCGGCCTTGTGCGCGAGGAGATCGACGGCCATCGCTTCGTGCTGTTCGCCAGTCACGCCGAGGCGACCGGCTTCACACCCTACCGCGACAAACACATCGAGCCCAGCGCGCGCGCCGGCGGCACCCGCCGCGGCTATGACGTAACCAGCATGGGCGGCAAATACCAACGCCAGTTCGGGCGCGACGCACGGCTAAACCTAAGCGTCATCCGCAATGACGCCGCCGTCGATTTCGCCCGCGCGACCGATAACTTCCACACCGTCAACGACCGCGTGGAGCACATCGTCACGCTGGGGTGGGATCAGTACCTCAGCGATCGCTTCGCCTACTTCGTCAAGGCCTATTACCATGACTGGGACACCGAGTATACGCGGCTGTATAACACCGAAGAGCCGGATGAGCTGGAGGTGCGCAACGATCGCGACCCCTGGGGCTACGAGGACTACGGACTAAACGCCATGGGGCGCTGGTTCTTCGACCGAGGCGACGAGCTGGTGTTCGGTGTCGATGTCCAGCGTTACCGCGGCGAGGACGCGGTCGCCAACATCGCCACCGCAACCGAAACTGTCTATGCCTTGTTCGGCCAGTATCGCCCGCACCTGAATTTTGCCCCGCGCACGGCACTCGCCATTGGGGCGCGCTACAGCTACGCGGACATGGCCACCTCCAATCTCGTCGGCAGCGTGACTATCCAACACCCGCTGAGCAACAACCAATATTTGCGCGGCGGGGTTGGCACGGCATTCCGGCTGCCCGATGCAAACCAGCTTTACGCCAACGACGTCAACGACCCGGACCGCACCCGCGGTAACCGTGAGCTTGGCGCCGAAGAGAGCGTTTACGCCGAGCTTGGATGGGGCGGTACAACGCCTTTCCCGGCCGGCCCGCTGCGCTGGGAATTCATCGGCTTTGCGCGCGAGGTGCGCGACCTGATCGGGAGGCAGGAAGTCGACGGCGTGAACATGTTCGTCAACTTGGACGATGCCGTACGCAGCGTGGGCGGCGAGTTCATCCTCTCGCTGACGCTGTCGCGAAGCTGGAGTCTCAACATCAATGCCACCGTCAGCCAGACCGAACGGCGCGGAACCAGCGAGCAAATCGATGCCGTGCCGCGTTATTTTGCTAAAAGCCGTCTCGATTACGACGCCGGCGGCCGCTACGGCGCTGCGCTAAGCGCCCTCTACGTCGGACCGGTGTGGGCGGAAACCGACATCGGCCGCCTACGCTACGGCGAGCACCTTATTGCCGACCTCACCGGCTACTACCGGTTTGGGCCGGGGCTGCGGCACCGCCTCGCTCTGCGCCTGGAGAACATCGGCGACGCCACCTACGCCTCCAGCGTCACCACGCCGAAACGGGATGTCACAGAGGAGCATTACCGAGTAGATAATCTAGGCACTCCGCGTAACTTCCAGCTCAACTACATGTATCGGTTCTAGCCATGTTCGTCCTGAGACCGAAACGCTGGTTGTACCTAACGCACCGCTGGAGCGGAATCGCGCTCTGTCTATTGTTCGCCTGTTGGTTCTTCTCGGGAGTGGTGATGATGTACGTACCCCGCCCGGTGCTGACCGAAGTCGAACGGCTGGAACGACTGCCGCAGCTCGTCGCGGAGAACTGCTGCGTCGCCTTCGAGCCGCTGTTCCCGGACGGCGTGGTCCCGGCCCTGCGGATGCATGGCGAGCGGCCGGTCTGGGCGGGCACCGACGCCCAGGGCCAGCCGCGGCTGCGCTATGCCGACGATGGTAGCGCGTTGCCGGACGTCAGCGCAGGCTACGCGCTTACCGTGGCTGCGCGGTTTGCCGCCGCCTCGGAGCAGGCACTGACCCATCAGGGCCTTATTCACGACGATCAGTGGACAGTCTACCGGCGCTTTCACCCGCACCGACCGCTGCATAAAATCGCCGTTAACGACGCCGCCGGCACCGAACTATACGTCTCCAGCCAGACCGGCGAGGTGGTGCTCGCTACGAGGCGCTTCGAACGCGGCTGGAACTGGGTCGGAAGCGTGTTGCACTGGCTTTATTTCACCGATCTGCGGCGCCAGGGCGCGGTGTGGGCGCAGCTGATCATCTGGCTTTCCGTTGCCGGCTGCCTGCTCGCGCTTTCCGGATTGATTGTCGGCACCCTGCGGCTACGGCCGCGGCGCCGCTACAAGAATGGCACGATGACGCCGTACAGCGGGCTGATGCGCTGGCACCACTACAGTGGAGCGCTGTTCGGTGTGATCACTCTCACCTGGATATTCAGCGGGCTACTGTCCATGAACCCCTGGGGCCTATTCGAGCGGGCGCGCGTCGGCGACGATGAACGAGCGCTGCTCAGCGGCCCGCCAACGCCTCACCCCCTGAGTCCGGCCGCGGCGCTTGCGGCAAGCGGCTTAGCCGAGCCGCGCGAGCTGCGGCTGCTATGGCTCGACGGGCAACCCTACTATCGCATCGTTGGCGCCGAAGCCGACGGCGTGTTAGTCGACAAAGCCGGGCAGCGTCGCGAACAACTGCCGACAGCCGCGCTGGAAACGCTGTCGGTACGCCTGCGCAACACGGACGTGGCCAGTATCGATTGGTTACAGGACTACGACAGCTACTACTACAGCCGCGACGACAGTCGGGACTTGCCGGTGCTACGGGTGCGTTTTGACGACGGCATTTGGTACTACCTCGACCCGCGCACTGGCGAAATCGCCGCCAAACACAACGGCAGCAGCCGCGTCTACCGTTGGCTTTTCAACGGCCTGCACTCGCTGGACTTCGCCTTTCTGCTGCGTAACCGCCCCTTATGGGATGTGGTCGTCATTTTCCTGAGCATCGGCGGCTTTGCGCTCTCGCTCACCGGCATTGTGGCTGGCTGGCGACGTCTGCGGCCGAAGCGGCGGCGGACACGCAAAGCCAGCGCGGCAAAAGCTAACAGGTTGCCTCGGCTAGCGAGCTGAAACGTGTTAACGAGAGGCTCCCTTCCACTAAGAAGGGGCCTTGAGCATCAAGGCGCAGGATGCGGATGGCTGCAAGTTGCTAGCGGCTTAACCGAACGCCCAACATGCCGAAGCGCACCTCGTTACGACCCGCGTAACCGGCAAGGAATACTTCAAACGCGCCTTCACGGCGGGCGCCCGTCCCAACGGAATAGGTAAGCCCGACCTGGTAATTAAAGCCGGTGGACGAGAGTCCGCTGCCACTGCACTCCCTGTCCGTCTCTATCACACCCTCCCGCATCTGCCTAGATTGGTGGCAGTAACGCTTGGAAAGATATACCGCGCTAACCCCTCCACCGACAAAGGGTTCAAGCGTGCTGCCGCGAAAGAAGCGGTGGCGCGCGTAAAGGTCGCCCTTAAGGATACTGGTCTCCCAGCCTTGTTCGACCTCCGGCCCGCCCAGGCTGACCGAGATTCCGATAGTCGGCCCCCACGAGGAATAATGATCGACCGCTTGCACCCCGAGAGCAAAGGCCACCTCCCCTAGCCTTTCATCAGCCACTTTACCCCCACGAAATCCATACCGAAGGTCAAACCGGGCTCATAAGCCGCAACTTCGAAACTCATCGCTAATAACAAGACCAGCCATCCGGCTTTTCGCATCACACCCATCCCTTAAGGAAACGCTGAACAATTGCCCCGATGGCAAAGCAGGCTGCGTAGAGGCAAAGGAACTACCCAGCGCCTCGTTAATTATCACCCAGGGAGAGACACGGGAGCATGCTTTTCATGTGGTTCTCCGCCTTCTTTTAACCCGCGCTCTGGGCGAATTTCAACCACATGATCGTACTGTTCAATTTTCTGGTAAAGCTCGGCAAGAAGGTCAATTGCCGCTTGAACCTCTTTTTCAAACGAAATGCCCTACTGTCCCTCGAAGGCTTGCGCAGTAAGCTCTGACTGCTGCAAAATTAACGTTGCTTCACTTTTTTTCAGCCGGAGGCTCGATGGATATTGCCGTCAGCGCCGGCCTGCTCTCCCGCTAGACCGCAACGCGGTCGCGGGCTGCACAGGCTCGGCCCATCTCAACACCTGTTTCGCTACTTGCGTGGCGGGCGCTTGCCTGCGCCACACGCAAGCCTTCACGTTGAGAGGATGAGCAGTCATGTCCATCGATTTTTCCCTGCTTCAGCCATTGGGCTGGAACAACCACTTTCACCGCCAACTCACCCTGGAGCAGCTCGACTCGCTCCGCCCGGCACGCGTCATCGGCGTTGAACGGGACATCTTCCGTATCGATGCCGGCAGCGGCCCCCTGACGGCCACATTGGCGGGACGCTATCGCCATCAGCACACGGAGGCTGTGGAGCGGCCAACGATCGGCGATTGGGTATTACTGGCCGCGGATGCGCCGGTGATCGTTGCCTGTCTGGCGCGGCGCAGTCTGATCTCCCGTCGCATGGCCGGCAGCTGCGAGCCACAGGCTATCGCCGCCAACATCGATGTCCTATTGATCGTCAGCGGCTTGGATGCGGAGTTCAATCGCCACCGCTTGGAGCGCTATCTGGTTCTGGCGGCGCAAGCACAGGTGACTCCGCTAGTGCTGCTGACCAAGGCCGACTTGTGTGCCGATCCCGCACCGACGGTGACGGCGGTACGCGAATGCCTGCCGGCAGAGAGTGCCGTGTTCGCGGTCGCCGCACCGAGCGATCCGTTAATGGCACTGCTTGCGCCTTGGTTGGGGCCGGGCCGAACCTTGGCGCTGGCCGGATCCTCCGGTGTCGGCAAGTCCACCATCGTAAACAACCTGGTGGGCTCGCAGCAGCAGGCGACTGGGACGACGCGCAACGATGCCAAAGGCCGCCACACTACGACCTCACGCACACTGGTACGGCTGGCCGACGGCTCCTGCATCATCGACGTACCCGGGATGCGCGAGGTGGGGCTCGCGCCGACAGAGGCGGGGGTGGAGCGTCATTTCCGCTCTGTGCATGAGCTAGCACTGCACTGCCGATTTGCCGATTGCCAACATCAGGAGGAACCGGGCTGTGCACTGCGGGCAGCTCTAGATCGGGGCGAACTCAGTGCCGACGAATGGGCCCATTATTGCCAACTGCTAGCAGAGCAGCGGCACAACGTATCCGTTCACGAGCGGCGCCGGCAAGAGCGCAGCTTCAGTCGCATGACGCGGGAGGCACTAAAGACCAAGCGCCGCAAGCGCGAATAGCGGGCAGTGCGATAGCACTGCCCGTGCCCAGGCAGGCGTGCCTGCCTGGGTGTACTCCTGCCCCCCGCTGCGGATCGCGCAGGAGTATTACGCTTCGTGGTTGCGACACGCGAAGTAATACAGCCCCTCGGGCCGCTACAGCACTTAGTTAGGCACTGCGCTCCTCCCGCCGCTGCCGACTGAACGACGGCTCGACCAAGCCATAGAAAGTCGTTGCATAAACCTCCCTCGCACCCGCAAGGTTTTGGACTTGTGGAGCGTCATCGATCAAGAACGGCCTGAGGCACAAGCGATCGGTCATGAGCGTTGGTAGATGCTTAACCATGGCGTCGATAAAGTCCCTAGCTAAAAATGGGCGGCATCTGATCTGGTTGCGCATCAAAATCACCCCCCGGTTGTGCTTGCGGCGGCCCTAAGCTTCGGCCTAAAATGCAGCCACTTTCCCCCCACAGAAAACTGCAAAGGAGGCGCACCCATGATTTTACAAAAGCACCTTTGCAGGCAATTTCAGGGTTAAGCGACGCCTCACTCTCCGGCGTTTTGCCCCCGTCCTTGTTGCCTGCCAATCCAACGCATTGATCAAGCCATCAATTTGGAATGGACTATGGGCACTTCTATACAGTCTTTGTCCGCGCGCGTCTCTTTGGTCGCGACGCCGGACACCTGGATCGAAAGCAAAGCGATCCAACAGCTGGAAAAAACAACTGAACTCGAAGGGATCGTCTCGTCGGCCGGTATGCCGGACCTTCACCCTGGCCGCGGCTATCCGATCGGCGCGGTATTCGTGGCACAGCAGCGAATTTACCCTGCACTCGTGGGGAATGATATCGGTTGTGGCATGTCCCTTTGGAAAACGGGCCTTCAGGTCCGCAAGGTCAAGCTGGAGAAGCTCGAACGCCGCTTGCATGACCTCGACGGCCCGCTGGATGAAGCCTGGCACGAGTTCGTGAGCCGCCGGCAGCGGGAACTGGGCCTCGCCCCCACCGAATGGGATCGGGCTCTAGGCACCATTGGCGGCGGTAACCACTTTGCGGAGCTGCAACAACTGGATCAGGTCGCGACCCGTCCGTTCTGGAATCGACCGGCATCGCCAAAAACCAACTGGTTTTGTTGGTGCACAGCGGTTCGCGAGGCTTCGGCGAGCGGATTCTGCGTCAGCATGTCGATCAATTTTCCCATCAAGGTTTGCGGGAGGACACCGAGGAATTTGCCGCCTACCTTCGACAGCATAACCAGGCCCTGCTGTACGCACGTCTTAACCGAGAGCTGATTGCGCGCCGAATGCTCGAGCGGCTGGCGGCTAATGGCGAGCCCGTGCTGGATGTGAATCACAACCTCGTTGCACCTGTCGCTTATCAAGGGCAGTCGTGTTGGATTCACCGCAAGGGCGCCACGCCGGCCGACCAGGGCTTGGTGATGATCCCCGGCTCCCGCGGCGACTACAGTTATCTGGTAACCCCCAAGCCAACGGCGGCGAGCCTATACTCGCTTGCTCATGGAGCCGGCCGAAAATGGATGCGCAGCGACTGCAAAGGCCGCCTGTCGCCTCGCTACCGAGCAGAGCAACTGGAGCGAACGGCCCTGGGAAGCCGGGTGATTTGCAAGGATAAAGCGCTGCTTTACGAAGAAGCGCCGGAAGCTTACAAAGCCATCGACAGCGTGATCGACGCGATGCTGCAGGCGGACCTGATCACGGTCGTTGCGCGCTTCAAGCCGGTGTTGACCTACAAAACGCAAGGAGGCTGCAAATGATCCTGTTGCAACTATCCGCAGCCCAAGGGCCTGCGGAATGCTGCCGGGCTGTAGCCAATACGCTGCCGATACTATTCGCCGAAGCAGCCACCGGACGGGTGGCCGTACAGGTACTCGAGCAAGAGGACGGCCCCGAACCGGAAACCCTGCGTTCAGTCTTGCTAAGTCTGGAGGGTGACGAGGCAAAAGCGTTTGCCGGCTCCTGGGAGGGCACCATCCAGTGGATCTTTCAAAGCCCCTATCGACCTGGCCATAAGCGCAAGAACTGGTTCATCGGTGGGCAACTGTTCGAGACTGACGAAACCGCACCGTCGGATGAGATTCGCTTCGAAGCCTGTCGCGCATCCGGCCCCGGCGGACAGCACGTGAACAAGACGGACTCGGCAATACGGGCGGTGCACGTAGCGACGGGCCTGACCGTGAAGGTGCAGTCGGAACGAAGCCAGCACGCAAACAAGCGCGTGGCTAGGATGCTGCTTCAACACAAGCTGAATGCCGCCAAGGAGGCGAACGAAGCGGGCCAGCGAGCAAAGCGCAATCAGGCTCACAAGGAAGTCGAGCGAGGCTCGCCTATCCGTGTGTTTTCCGGCTAATCCGCAACCGCCACAACTCGGCGGGCCAACGTAGTACACGGGGCGGGTCTCACCTTACGACATCGTGCTGGAGGTGGTGGATTGTGAGACCTAACCCCGTACTCTCTTCTTGGCGTGTTCCACGGCACTTTGGAGATCGAGCGCTACATCAAGTAGTAACTCATCGAGCGGACGGGCAAAAGGCCGGCGCTTTTCGCCCGCCGCTCATATTCAGCGTTGGGCCGTACCCAGAGCCAAACCGCAACAGCCATTCAACACTTTGCAACGCCCTCCCCTGGAAGCAAAACCTTACAACTTGCCACGTTTCGCTGATGCTCTGTGCCTCTCCCCTCGCCTATGGCACTATTACCAGATACTTCCCAACACCACGAAAAACGCTGAGGGCGAAGGTATGCCGCCGCTGGAGTACGACCGTTTGGAACATAAGGACATGCGCACGTCGCTGAGCCACCTACCGGCTGAGAAACAGCAGGAGCTAGAGCAGATCGCCGGCCTGATCGACGAGGCCGTGCAGCCGGAGCTGGTGATTCTCTACGGCAGCTATGCGCGGGGCGATTACAAAGAAGAGAAAGACCTGGCGCCGCAGCGCTGGTCCGGGCATGCCTCGGATTACGATATTCTCGTGGTGGTATCGGATCGCACCGCCGAATCGGACGCAGAACTGGGGCAGCAGCTTTATGAGCTGTGCAACGCGCAGCACTTCTCAGCTTCGGTGCGGCCGATTGTTCACCGCCTCAATCATGTGAACCAAAGCTTGCGGGAAGGCCGGTATTTTTTCCTCGACATCAAGCGCGAGGGGCGCGTGTTGGTAGGCAGCAACATCGGCCCGCTGACCGAGCCGGAAGAATTACCGGCCAAGGATCGGCTACGGATTGCGCAGGAGTATTTTGATCGATGGTTCAATTGCGCGAACGCCTTTTACGATGGCTGCCAGTTTTATGCGGATAAAGGGCAGCTTCCTCTCGCTGCTTTCCAGCTTAACCAGGCTTCCGAAGCTGCCTACAAGTGCATTCTCCTGGTTCACACCCTGTACTGTCCGCACGAGCACTTGTTGCGCTACCTCGCCCTCGACGCGGCCGAGTACGGACCGGTGTTTAAAGAGATCTTCCCGCACACGACACAGCTAGAGCGGGATATGTTCAAGCTACTCGACAACGCCTACATCGCCGCCCGCTACCATCTCGACTTCAACGTCACGCAAGAAGACCTCGATTACCTAGCGCCCAAAGTACAGCGTCTGCTGGAAGTAACGAAAGCGCTGTGCGAAAAAGAAATCGACGCCTTGGCGGAGGCTGCCCGCTAATGGCTCGCGCGAAGCTTGGCCATGATGGCTTGCTGGTCGCCCTGAAGCCTGTCGCTGAGGGCAACGGGGTAGGTGCTGGGCGCTTGCGTTAACCGGCGCAGGGTCGGCGGCAGCGATTCGATCATCTCGCGGGCATAGCTACGCACTTCGGGCAGCGGTTTTTCTTCTCCTACTCGCCGCCCTTGCAGCATGACCGGCTGCAACAAAGGCATGCCGGGCAAGCGCTCGCCCCAACGGCCAATAACATCTTGCTGCGCGACGCCGGCAGTATATTGGCGAAATACTTGCTTTTGCCCCGGTAAAGTCTGCTTGCCGGTAGAAAGCTTGAGCCTCCCCCGCCCTGCGTACTCGACGAGTTTGTAGGCCATATCCAACGTCGGCGCATCGACCGATGCGCCCATCGCCGTCCCGACGCCGAAGCCATCGATCGGCGCGCCTTGCGCTAATAGCGCCGTAATTCTCTGCTCGTCTAAGCCACCGCTGGCAATAATCTGCACCTGCTGCAAACCGGCATCGTCCAGACGGCGCCGGGCCGCCATGGCCAGTTCGGCCAGGTCGCCGGAATCGATACGCACGGCTTGAACGTTGAAATCGGCTCCCAGGGATTTGGCCAGCTCGATCACACGGTCGATGCCGCGGAGCGTGTCGTAGGTGTCCACTAGCAGCACGGTGCTGGGAAACTCGCGCACAAAAGCACGCAAAGCCTGCTGCTCGGACTCATGCGCCTGAATGTAACTGTGCGCCATGGTGCCTGCCACCGGTATGGCGTAACAGCGCCCGGCCAGCACATTCGACGTCGCGGCTACACCGGCGATGTAACCTGCCCGCGCCGCCTTCAGTGCGCCATCGGCGCCGTGAATGCGGCGTGCCCCGAACTCCAAGACGGGGCGACCGGCGGCGGCTTCGACCACGCGTGCCGCTTTGCTTGCGAGAACGCTTTGAACATGCACTTGGTTCATGACCCAAGTTTCAATTAGCTGGGCTTCGATAACCGGGGCGACCACTTCAATGATCGGGGTTTGCGGGAAAACCGGCGTCCCCTCAGGGACGGCGTAGACATCGCCCGTAAAGCGAAAATCGGCAAGATAAGCAAGAAACGTGTCGGAGAACTGGCCTAGCGAGGCAAGGTATTGTATGTCCTCATCGGAGAACCGTAGGCTCTCCAAATAAGGCAGCACATCCTCGACCCCGCAGGCCAGGATGTAGTTGCGACATGCCGGCAACCGCCGGAAGAACAAACTAAAACAGGCGCTCTCCCGCATCCCTTCAGCAAGAAAGGCCTGTGCCATTTTTAGCTCATAAAGGTCGGTAAAAAGCGCAGCGTTCCGACCGCTGAGAAAAGGCGCACACCGCATCAGCTCCCCTCGTGGATGATAACGCCGGCTGCACGCATTTGCGCTCGCGCCTTGGCCCCGCCTTCGAGCGTCACCGGCCGGGTTGCTTCGGCGATGAGGCGGACATCGAAGCCTTCCTTGCGGCCGTCGAGGGCGGTTGCCAGCACGCATACGTCTTCCGCTAAGCCACCAACCCAAAGACGCTTTACGTCGCGCTGGCGCAAGTGCAGGGCAAGGCCCGTCTCATCGAAGGCGGAGTATTGGTCGCGGTCTAGCCGGGTGCCTTTTGCGATCTTAACGGTACCCGGCGGCAGCTCAAGGTCAGGATGAAATTCGGCGCCGGGGGAATCTTGAACGCAATGGGGCGGCCATTCGCCGCCTCCCTGCTTAAAGCTTACGTGTTGTTGCGGGTGCCAATCGCGCGAGGCGTAGATCGGGATCTGCTTGTCTCGGGCGGCCCGCAACCACGCGTTAAGCACGGGAATGACTTCATCCCCGTGCGCTATCGCCAAGCGCCCTCCGGGACAAAAGTCCGGCTGTACATCGACGACGATAAGAGCATCGCCCGGCTGTATCAACTCACTGGGCTGTTGCTCGTGCATAACGGAACCTGCGGTAATGGCCGATTTGCTTCAAGCTCGAATCACCAAAACAATTGGTCCGTTTAGCGGCTAGTCAAGGGAACTATCGGCTGCTTTAATCGGCAACCGAACAGATGGCGCCCCAGGAAGCGGAGCGTACCGCTAGGCAGTGTTGGGAAGAGCGCGGGCGGTTATCGCCCGCTTTCTTCGCGTAAGGTACCGGAAAAGCGTCCGCTGCTGCGTTGCGCCGCCAACCATGCGGTGACGGTGCCGGGATGCAGGCCAAGATTATGGGCGATCGTCTCTTGTCCGATGCCGGCTTTGTTGAGCGCTAATACCATCCGATGTAGATCGCGCGGAGACATTCTCATGCTGCTGTTCTCCTCTATTGTTGTCTGTTCTCGTGGTTGGAGTACGTAGCTTGTGTGCACTCGCCGTACCACGGTAGCTCCCAGTTGTTGGGATTTCCTTGAACTAATTCAACATGAGCATATGACGATTACGTGAATCTCCCGTTAAATTTGGAAAACACGAATTGGTTCGCCCTACGCGGGCTTGATCTCGCCGAGCGCTAAGCGCTTGAGCCGGAGGCTATTCGTCACCACCAGAATGCTCGATACGCTCATCGCGAATGCGGCTAACATCGGCGATAGCAGCACACCGAAAAACGGGTAAAGAATGCCGGCAGCCACGGGCATCAAGGTAATGTTGTAGGCAAACGCCCAGAACAAATTCTGTTTGATCGTGCGGAAGGTACGTTGCGCTAAATACAACGCGTTAACGGCGGCGCGCAAGTCACCGGCCATGAGCACCACCTCGCCGGCTTCGATAGCGACGTCGGTGCCTGTACCGATCGCCATGCCGACATCGGCCTGAGCCAGTGCGGGCGCATCGTTGATACCATCGCCAACGAACAGAACGGTTTTCCCTTGCTGTTGCAGCTCGGCCACGGTGTTCGCCTTATCTTGCGGCAACACCTCGGCAATGACCGTTTCCACACCCAGTTGGTCGGCCACCGCTTGTGCGGTATGGCGGTTGTCTCCGGTTAGCATGATGACATCAAGCCCTTTCGCGCGCATGGCTTTAACAGCCTCCGCGCTCCCGGCCTTCGGCGGATCGGCAACCGCGAGCACGGCCACCGGAACACCGTCGATGGCGGCGTATACCGGCGTTTTACCGGCGGCGGCAAGCGTTTGCCCGGCATTGCTCAGACTCGCTTCGGCAATGCCTAACTGCCGCATGTAGCGATCCGCCCCCACTTGGTAACGTCGCCCGCCGATCATAGCTGTGACACCAAAACCCGGCTCGGCGTTGAATTCGGTCACGTTCGGCAAGCCAAGCGCACGCGTCTTTGCGGCGTCGACGATAGCCTGAGCGATCGGGTGCTCACTATGTTGCTCGACGGCAGCGACGGCGGCCAGCACAGTGCTTTCTTCATACTCCTCGGTAAGTAAAATCAGATCAGTTAGGGTTGGCTTTCCTTGCGTTAAGGTGCCGGTTTTATCGAGCACGACGGTATCGACATCGGCCACCGTTTGGAACGCCGCGCCGCGGCGAAACAGAATGCCGCGCTCGGCACCGCGACCGGCGCCGACCATAATCGCCATCGGCGTCGCCAACCCCATGGCACACGGGCAGGCAATCAGTAAGACGCTAGCGGCCACCACCAGCGGGTAATTCGGCGCCGGGCCAAACAAGGCCCATACCGCCGCCGCCGCAATCGCAAGAGCGATCGCAAACCACACCACCACGCCGGCGATACGGTCAACCAGAGCCTGGATCGGCGGCTTCGAGGCCTGGGCGGTTTCTACCATACGGATAATTTGGCCCAGCACGGTTGCCTCGCCGATACGAGTGGCCCGAAAGCGGAAACTGCCGGTTGTATTCATCGTGGCGCCGACGACTTCGGCACCCGGCGCCTTCTCGACCGGCACGGGCTCGCCGCTGACCATGGATTCGTCGACATAACTATGGCCATCGACCACTTCGCCGTCGACCGGCACTCGCTCGCCTGGCCGAACCACAATTTCGTCACCCGGCACAACCGCTTCGATCGGCACCTCGCGCAGCTCGCCGTCTCGGACGACGCGCGCCGTACGGGCCTGCAACGCCAATAGGGAACGAATAGCATCGGAGGCACGCCCCCTCGCCTTCAACTCGTAATGGCGGCCAAGCAAAATGAGGGTGACGATGACACCGACCGCCTCGAAATAAACGCCGTGCGCCGCGTCCGGAAACAGGCCGGGCAATAACAATACGACCGTGGAATACAGCCACGCCGCCGAGGCCCCTAGCATGACAAGGCTATTCATATCCGGGGCACCGCGGCGCAGAGCCGGCGCACCTTTACGGAAGAATGCACGACCGGCGTAAAACAGCACCGGTGTTGCCAGGAGAAACTCGATCCACACCCCCCACCCCGGAGGGATCAACGCGCCTAGCGCCGGGATGAACATCGGCCCCATGGCGATGATAACCAGCGGGATCGTGAGCGCAGCGGCCAGTTTCAAGTTAACGAGCAGCTCGCGCGCTTCGGCCTCGCGCGCCGCCACAGCCGGGTCTTCCCCCTCGGTTTCGGCGTCTAGCGGTTCGTAACCGGCTTCTCGAATCGCGAAGCGTAGCCGGGCGGCACTGACACTGGCCGGTAGGTAACGTATGGATGCCTTACCGCTGGCGAGGTTAACGCTGCTACCCAATACCCCCACTTCGGCATTCAGCGCCGCTTCCAGGCGCGATACGCAGGAGGCGCAATTCAGCCCGCCGACCGCGATGTCCCACTCCGCCACAACCGGGGTATAACCGGCCCGTTCAATGGCCGCCAATGCAACATTGGCCTGCGTCTTGTCGGCAAGCGCGACAGTGGCTTGGTCAGTCGCTAGATTCACACTGGCGGCTGTCACGCCTGCGGTTTCCGCTAGGGCTTTCTCGATGCGGCCTACGCAGGATGCGCAATTCATCCCCTCGATGCCAATGCGTAACTCCAGATCCATAATCTTTACCTACTTACTCGTTTAGTGCCTCAGGCCCAGCCGGAGCGGACGTTAAACGCAGACCGCAACGCCTAACACGGCTCTTGCCAAGGGCAACGACAATTGGCTACTAGCGGTACTTCAAAACTTCCATCAACTCAGCCACGATCTGGTCGACATCGCCTCGTTCGCGCGCATTAACCACGTGCTCGCGCAAATGGCTTTGCAGCACTTTGCCGCCTACCTTATCCAACGCACCCTCGACCGCCTTGATTTGTTTCAAGACGTCGACGCAATACACCGACTCTTTCTCCAACATGCGGAGAATGCCTTCGATATGCCCCCGAATAGACAGTAGTCGTCGCCGCGCGTCCTCCCTAACATCCGGGTCCAAACGCAACTCGCCGCAACAGGCTGAATGTTCCATAAACGCTTTCCTCCGACCTTACCCACCCCACCCGGGGTGGGGTATAGATAAATCCATTACAATACAGCGGCGCCCAAAAATCAATACCGCTTAAGCCTTGTAGAAATTAGAATTCAGCGGTTTACGGCGATATATCGCCGTAAACCGCTGTAGGAAGAGAGCGTTAAAGATGATCGGCCACTACTGACCGATCGTCTAGCTAAAACGTAGAATGCCGAGGCCGTTCAACAGCACGATCAGCACCGCAATCGGTGCGACGACGCGGACGGCCACTAGCCAAGCAGTGAACAGATCCTCCGACATCGGCAGCTCCTCGCGCAGCGACGGTTGGCTGAGCTTCCAGCCGGCAAACAGCGCAATCAGAATGCCGCCTAGCGGCAGCAACAACTGCCCTGTGGTCCAACTGAGCAAATCGAAAATATTCAACCCCGTCAATGGCTCCAAGAACCACAGCCGCGGCACATCCGCAAGGAAACCTAATGGCGCAAAGCCCTCCCAAAGGTTAAACGAGAGCAACGCACCGATACCGATCGTCCAGATCACCAGCGACACTAAGGCCGCGACAACAGGACGCGTCCAGCCGCTCTTCTCGACAGCGTAAGCGACCACCGGCTCAAGAATCGAGATGCCGGATGTCACCGCGGCTACGCTCACTAAGGCAAAAAAGACAAAGCCGAAGAAGGTACCGCCCGGCATATTGCCGAACGCGGTGGGCAGCGCCACAAACAATAAACCCGGCCCTTCGGCAGGCGAGATGTCCAACGAGAAGACGATGGAGAAGATCGCCAAGCCCGCCAACATGGCCACCAAGGTGTCGATGCCGGCAATGGATAACGTCGTCTTACCGATGGACGAGCGCTTGGGAAGATAGGCGCCGTAGACCATGATCGCGCCCATACCAAGGCTCAAGGTAAAGAACGCATGCCCCATTGCCACCAGAATCGCTTCGCCGGTGAGCATTGAAACATCGGGGCGGAACATAAACGAAACCGCGGCCGCCATGTTGCCGCTGACCAAGCCATAACCGACCAGGATGATCAGCAGCAAGAATAACAGCGGCATAAGGAAATCTAAGGCCCGCTCCAACCCGCGCCGCACACCTCGCGCCACGATAGCGAATACGATCGCCATAAATAGGGTATGCCAGGCCAACAGCGTCCAAGGACTCTCCTGCAAAGCTTCGAATAACGCGGCGGTATCGCTGGCATCCGCCTCGCTAAAGGCGCCTAGCGCAGCGTACAACACATACGCCAAGGACCATCCGCCGACGACGCTGTAGAAGGACAGGATAAGAAAACCGGTTAGCAGCCCCATCCAGCCGATGATAGTCCAGGCTTGGGAGCGCCCTTCGTCCTGCGCGAGCGTGCGCAGGCTATTAACCGGACTTTGCCGACCGCGCCGCCCTAGCGTGATCTCGGCCACCATAATCGGTATGCCGATCATAACGATACAGAAGAGGTACACCAACACGAAGGCACCGCCGCCATACTCGCCGGCGATGTAGGGAAACTTCCAGATATTCCCTAACCCCACCGCCGAACCGGCAGCCGCTAGCACGAAGACGAGCGACGTCGACCACTGCCCGTGTGGCGATTCTCTATCGGAAATCATTCATTGCCCCCTAGCTGTTCTTCGGCAAAGCATGCAAAAGCGTTGCCACACGCTTACTTTGCCTCTAATGCATCGGCACGCTCGGCCATTTGTACGCCACGCGCCTGGTTAACAGGCAAGCTCACCAACAAAGCGAGCGCAAAAAGCACCCCACAGAACAGGATGGCGCCCTGCAAACCGACTTGCGTCTGTAAGATCCCCAAACCGAGCACACCAATCATGGCGGCCAACTTACTTGCTAACCCCCAAAAACCAAAGAACTCGGCTGCTTTGTGATGAGGCGCAAACAAACCGACCAAGGTGCGGCTGGCCGATTGAGTCGGCCCCAGGCTCAAGCCGGCTAAACAGCCGACAACCAAAAATACGTGCTGGGCCTGCCATTCGACCCCGAAGAACTCGTTGACGAATTCGGTCATCTGCGGCGTGCCATAGATGCCAAGAACCGCGGCCACCCACATCGCCAAAGTAATATTGTAAGTGACTTTGGCGCCAATCTTATCCTGCACCAGCCCGAAGCCTATTGCTCCGGCAGCCGCACTGATTTGGACGATGATAAACATCAGCACTCGCGTCTGCTCGTCCCAGCCGATAACCTGCGAGCCGTAGATAAACGCGAACGTAATGATAATGTAAATACCGCACATGGCGAAAAAGACCGAGGTCAAAAAAACCACCAGGTCCTTAAACATCGCCAGCTCGTTTAAAGTTGTACGTAAACGCTGGAACCCTACCGTCAGGTAACGGGTGCCAGGCGGCGGCACATGATGCCGACCGCGCTCGCGCACCCAGAGAAAGGTCGGGATCGCCGTCACTAGAAAGAAAACGGCTGCCAGCGGACCTACCCAGCGCACGCGATCGAAATTCTCAGCACTCACCTCCCCCAGCAAAGCCAGGGCAAAACCCGCCGCGAACAAACCGCCGATATAGCCCATGGCCCAACCGAAGCCGGATATCTTACCGAGATCTTGCGGCGGGCCAAGGTCGGGCAAAAAGCTCGCGACGAAGGACTCGCCGATAGCATAAGCAAAGTTGGAAACGATAATCAGCAACACGCCTAGCCAGATGTACTCGGAGGAGACGAAGTACAGCATGGCGGTACTGATCACGGTGAGTAGGTAACTGACAAACAGGAAACGTTTTTTCGAGGCAGAGAAGTCCATGATAGCGCCGCATACCGGGCCGCTGACCACGACCATGAAGTAGCTCACGGCGAGCGACAGGCTCCAGAGCAGATTACCCAGCCGGTAGCCGTCTTCAGCATCGCCGACGATGACGTGCGTGAAGAGATCCCCGAAAATAACGGTAATGATCAACAGCGTGTAGGCCTGGTTGGCGAAGTCGAACATCGCCCAACCAAAAATCTCTTTCTTTGAAGCGCGCTTGCGTTGTGCCAACTTATCATCCTTATGCTTTAAATCGGACGCTTGCGAGAGTATAAGCAAGTTTGCTCTAAGGTTAAGGAAACACTGAGCAATTTCTTCCCGCCTCGGCAAGCCGCGCAGGGCAAACGGGCAAGGGAATGAGCAATCGCTTCCCTAAGTTGGCGTTTTACCATTTTCCACTTCTACGGCGGCTGCTAAAGTAACACTGTTTCAGAGGCGAGGGTCGACCAGATCGTGGGCGGACCGGCCTTGGGCTATGGGCCTTAGGTTACAAAACAAAGCAACCTACCCCTTGCCAGAAGGTGCCTCAAAGCCGCAGAAACATAAGGGATTACGGATTCCCCCCAAGGTTACTTAAGTTGGAGAACCCCTATGAGGCCACGATCCATACTATTCCGCACCTATTCGCTACTGGCGGGACTCGCGCTGGCGTTATGGGCTGGCGGGCAAGCACAGGCAACGGACGCTGAAGGTGCCGCTCAGTTGGTACAGCAGACCTTCGAACGCTCCATCTCGGCCTTTGAAGAGCATCAGGACGAAATCCGCCAAAATCCGCGTGTCGCTTATAACCTGATCGAAGAGATTCTTGCACCGCATGTCGACTTTGAATTGATGAGCCGGCTGATCCTGGCGCGTCACTGGACGGAAGCGTCGGAAGAGCAGCAACAGCGTTTTGTGGAGGTTTTCCGCGAGTCCTTGCTCCGTACCTATAGCCGGGTACTCTCCGACAACGCCGACGACGCGATTCGGGAGTTGCGGCGGAACGAAAATCTTTTCCGCATTCACTCCACGGAAGGCCCGGACCGTCGCGGCCGCGTTAACGTGCGCACCATATTGCGCTTTGACGGTCAGTCGATCCCGATGGATTACCGCATGTATCAACGCGGCGGGGAGTGGAAAGTCTTCGACGTTCTGATCGAAAACATCAGCTTCGTGATGAACTATCGCAGCGAATACGACAGCGAACTTGAGCGCGGCGATTTAGACGGTCTGATCGAGCGTTTGGAAGCGCGCAACCGGCGTGCTTGGGCGGGCGATGCCGACGAAGCGGCAGACGACGCTTAGTTCACATCGGTCGAGCCGGACGTTTTAACGCCCGGCTCGACCATATCGGATCATTCCCGCTCGATTTTTCTGTTCCGCAACTGTAAATCGTTAATGTAACGCTGTATCTGCAACTCGGTCGTGCTCGACAGGCTACCGAACGCCACGCCGATACGCCGCACTACCCGACCGTCGCCCAGCACATAGCGACCGAAATTGCGCACCTCAATCTCTACGTTAAAGCGCCCTACATCCGGCAAGTCGATTACGCTATCGGGGAAAATATCGCCGCGCTCGCAGTCCAGGCTCTCGTCGGGGTCTATCAAGCCGACACCGCCCAAACTGATATCCACAGCCGCCAACTCGTAGGATGTTGCTTCGTCTACGACCAAGCTGCACACGACGGGTTTAGTCACGAGCGTCGGCACCCGGAAATAATTCCGTCGTTGCAGCCGCAAAACGGACCTCGGCAAGACCGTTTCGAAGGCGGGATGGCCCTCGTATCGGGTCGGCTTCAACGTCCCGCACTCAAAGCGAATATCGATCCGATCCTGTTTGGTCACGCAGATTAATCGCTCGGCATGTGCCGCGAACCTGTTCAACGTATCGTCCGGACCGTAATCGAGAATGAGCCGCCCCTTTTCCGGCAGCACCCCCATAACGGCGGTGAGGATATGGCGATCGTAATCGTCAAAATAAGCCGTAATGATTTCTGGCTTTTTGGCCAGGCCTTTAAGAACTTGCACGACCTCCGGCTGGGAGTAGAGGCGATATCGCTCTTGATTCTCCACCGTATCCAAAGGCGTCACTATCGCGTTTTCGTAATCTGGCATCAGGCTCATACGCCCTGTTGTGCGAAGGACAACGTCGGCAAGCATTGCTTGCGCTCTGCTCCGGCGTCACGGCGCTAGACATCGTCCGCTTTTGTGAATTTAGCTTGCTCTGGTCCTATGCTACCGGCAGATATGACAAAGGCCATCGCCTCGTCCAACGTCCAGTCTGTGGCGACTAGATCGTCAACCGGCACGATCTCCACATAGCCCGAGGTCGGGTTTGGCGTTGTCGGTACATAAACCGCAGCCAACTCGCGCCCGGTTACGGAATCCTTGAAGGTGCGAGTGACCAAACCAAGCGCCCGCATTTCCGGCGACGGGAAGCTGATAAACACGACCCGCTCTACCGATTCCGGTTTCTTCTGCAACACGCTCAATAGGCGCTTACTCGCTCCGTAGATACGGGCCACCATGGGAATGCGGTCCATCAATCTATCGAAGGATTCAAGCAAACGCCGCCCAAGCACCTGAGTGGTCAGCCACCCTAACCCATATAGCGCAAGCAAGGTCAGGAACACGGCGAGAGCAAACTGAAACCAAGGCTGCAAAAGAAACTCGCCGACTCCGGGTGCGACCGGTTTAACCAAATGGGCAAGCGCGCGCACCCAAGGTGCGCCTAGACGCGACAGCTGACTGAACAGGATCTCAAACACCCACCAGGTAATCCAGATGGGAATGACCGTGAGAATGCCTGTCACCAAATAGCGCTGCGCGTGCAGGGTTCCGTGCGGGTGCTTGCCAGTGCTCATGGGCCTACATCCGTTTTGTAGCAGACTGCCACACTACCGCGATCGCAGACATTTGCAACCGTTTTGGCTCGCTCAGCTCGCCGCTCCCAGGCGCCGCAAACGCGCGACGATAACGGCCAAACCGGTAGCGCCCAACACCAGCGCAAGCGCAAGCAGCGTCTGCAAGCCGGCGATTGCAAAATCCAGCCAAAGAGCCGTACCTACATTGGCCCAACCGTCAAAATGATCGCGCGCCTGATAAATCAGGTAAGCATGGCGCACAAGGCTCGGCAACGACCAAATAACCAAGAATATACCGATCGCGGAATAAGCAACGACTTGTGCGTCGTAATTATTCCAGGCTTCCTCGCGCCCTTGCGCTGTGCGAGGCGGCAGAATGACATCGGCCAGACGACCGACGCCGAACCAAAGAAAAGCGGCAAGTAACGGCGGCAAGCCGACGGCCAGCGCGACGACCGCGGAAAACAAGGGCGCCTCTTCGGCCAGCCCGTGCATTAACAGAAACAGCGCCAATTCCGGCAACCGAAACAGCCACAATACCAGCAACAATATAGCCAGTAAGCGCAACCCCAAAACCGCTGCGCCGCGAATACTCATAGCAGCCCCCCAACGACCTGTCGTCAATCCTTTTTAGGAAGATTTGCCTGGCCCAGCGCCGCCGCAGGCGGCGTTGCCCCTCGGTAGCGCAATCGCTACACCTTCCTCCTGCCACAACGGTTGTGTTAGACGGTCCGTCTTACAATACCGAGCGGCCATATTTGTCTTATCGACATATCGCTCGTGGAACATGAGTCCGTTCGACGGGCTAGGCCGAGAATTGTCGCCGCGTACGTACGTTACGCGTCGCCGCGACCGAGCACCACGCTATTTCGCGCCGCGCTGAAATCCAACATGCGGTTCAACGACACTAGGGCCTGCTCGGCAATAGCCGGATCGACGAAAATCTCGTTACTACCCGTTTCCAGCACGTGCGCCAGATTGCGCAGACCATTCATTGCCATCCAGGGGCAGTGGGCACAGCTGGAGCAGGTTGCGCTCCTACCGGCCGTCGGAGCCTCCAGCAAGTGCTTGTCGGGAGCGGCTTGACGCATCTTGTGGAAAATACCGTTATCGGTTGCCACGATGAACGCGGGTGCATCCATCGTTTGGACCGCCTGCAATAGCTTGGAGGTCGAGCCGACAACGTCCGCCTGCTCAACGACGGCCCGGGGCGATTCCGGGTGCACTAGAATCAATGCATCCGGGTGTTCGGCACGCAGTTTCTCCAGCTCCAAGCCTTTGAATTCTTCATGCACGATACAGGAGCCGTCCCACAGTACCATCTCGGCGCCCGTCTCGCGCCGGATGTAATCGCCCAAGTGTTTATCCGGCCCCCAGAGGATCTTCTCGCCGCGTTCGTGCAGATGTTTTACAACGTCCACGGCGATGCTGGAGGTAACCACCCAATCGGCCCGCGCTTTGACCGCGGCGCTGGTGTTGGCGTAGACCACCACGGTGTGGTCCGGGTACTGGTCGCAGAAAGCGCTAAACTCATCTGCCGGGCAGCCGATGTCTAACGAGCAGGTTGCTTCCAGCTCCGGCATCAGCACGCGCTTTTCGGGCGTAAGAATCTTGGCCGTCTCGCCCATGAAGCGAACGCCGGCCACGACCAGCGTTTGTGCCGGATGCTCTTTCCCAAAACGCGCCATGTCCAACGAGTCGGACACGTACCCGCCCGTCTCGTCGGCCAATATCTGCAGATCCGCCGCTGTGTAGTAATGGGCAACGAGAACCGCATTCTGCTCCTTTAGTAAGGATTTGATGCGATCCATCAGCGCCTCGCGTTCACCCTGCGCCAACTCTTCGGCCGAACTGAAGGCTTCCTCGCGGAAATTAGCGGCCGGCCGCCGCAGTTCGATCGCTTGCGCTTCGCTCATGACACAACCCTCCTGGGGCAATCGACCCCCACGCCGTCACGACGACGGCCCTTACAGATTGACGGCAGACCTTGCCATCACTTGATGATTTCCACCCGCCCCGGCGTTTTGAGCCGGAACAACTTGGCAGGCCGGTGCTTGCCGGCCCGAAACTGTTCGCCGGTGTCTTCCAGGCAATCCAGTGCCTGCACCCGTTTGCGGAAGTTTCGCTTATCCAGCGCTTCGCCCAGGATGCTTTCGTATACCGCTTGCAGTTCGCTGAGCGTAAACTTCTCCGGCATAAACTGCAGCGCAATCGTCGAGTAGTCGAGCTTGGCACAGAGTCGCTCCTGCGCCATGGCGACGATCTTGCCGTGGTCAAACGCTAACGGCGGCAGCGCATCGACCCGATGCCATGCAAGCTCGCTCGGCTGCGCCTGCACCTTAAGCCGGTTGTAGGGGACCAGTGCGTAGTAGCTGACCGCAATCACTCGCCCCCGAGGGTCGCGCGCCGGATCGCCAAATGTGTACAACTGCTCAAGATAAACCCCGGTGATGCCGGTCTTCTCCGCCAGCTGGCGAACCGCAGCCTGCTCTAACGTCTCGTCGGCGTGCACACGCCCGCCTGGCAAACCCCAACAGCCCGCGTAAGGCGTTTTATCCCGTCGCCGCAGTAGTACGGCCAAGCGCTCGCTGCGGATGGTGAAGATCACCATCTCCGCGGTAACCGATGCCTGTATTTGCAGATCCCGTGCGTTCACGCGCCATACTACTTTTCTAAAACTAGACGCCAAGTTAGTGTCTTTCCAACACTATGTCAATCGACAATTGCGCAAGCGGCGACGTTATGCCTTTCCAAACGCGGAGAAGGAGAAATAGGGGGAATGGCGGTGCCCGCAGAAACGAACGTTTCAACCCCTTGAGAGGTCGACGCGCTCCCAAGCGAAGCCCATGCTGTCGATGTGCGCTTGCAAGCGTTTCATGGCGGTATTCACGGTGGTGATCTCGCCCCGCAACCCAAGCTCTACCTGAAAGCCCTGCTCGGCATGCGGCAGGCAGGAGACTCTAAGCATGGGGTATTCTCGTTCGAACGTTTCTAAGAGATCGATCACCTGACTTTCTCGACAATCGAATACGGTGATCGCTTGCTCGGTACGCTCGCCTGCCGCTTGCAAATGCGGATAACGGTTGTCCAGCACCCATTCGACCATCGGCCAAGCCATGTTGGGGAAGCCCGGAACGAAGTGATGATCGCGGATACTAAAGCCGGGCACCCGGTTGACAGGGTTGGGGATAATCTCCGCTCCTTGGGGAAATTCGACCATCCGAACCCGCTGCGGCCGGGCCGCCGGGCCGAACTGCTCTTCCAGGGCGCGCAGGCCGTCGGGGTGCGCTTCTAACGGTAAGCCCAGGGCGGCGGCGGCGCATTGCCGGGTTCGATCATCCGGTGTCGCGCCAATGCCTCCGAAACTGAACACGATCGAGCCGCTGGCGAAACTCTCCCGCAGGTTTTGCGTGAGCAGTTCGGCATCGTCGCCGAGAATCCGCACCCAACTCAACTCCATACCGCGCGCGGCAAGCAGCGCGATCAGCTTCGCGATGTGCTTATCGCTCCGCTTGCCGCTGAGTATTTCGTCGCCGATAACGATGGCGCCAACCACGGGGGTAGCGGATGAAGCGTTCTCAGTCATGATCTTATTAGTCTCTCTATCGGGTCTTGAGCAGCAGCGTTAGCCCAACCGGCAGGCGGGTCGATTCCGACGCCGATACTTATATGTCGTTCAAAAGGGCCAACTCTGCCGGCGGCGAGCTAAGATAATACTGCTGTTCGACATAAGGATGCGGATGACGGCGAAAATGATGCCGAAACAAGGTGATCGGCACAATCAAAGGCACTTGGCCAAGCCGGTAGTTGTCGATCACCTCGACCATCTCGGCTTTATCGCCCGCGTCCAAACTGCGTTTTAGGTAACCTAGTAGATGAAACAGCACGTCGGTATGCCGTTGCCTCGTCGCTTTCCAGGCCAGCACAGCCATAAACCGGCCGATATAATCGTCCGCAAGAGTAGGCAAAGGCTGTGCGCCGGCCTGCGCAAGCAGGCGACCGAGCTCGGTTAGCTTCTGTTTCCGATGAGCCATCAGGATCAATTTGTGGCGGGTGTGGAACTCGACCAACCGCTCGGCCGTCAACCCCTCCTCCAACAAACGCTGCCAACGCCAGTAGGCGTATACCCGGCCGATGAAATTCTCCCGTATAGCAGGATCCTGCAAACGGCCTTCCTCTTCGACGGGCAATAAAGGCTGCACGCGCATGAAGGCCTCGGCGTAGATACCGCGACCTTTCTTTACCGGCATTCCCTGCCCCGACGAGGGGTGGACACGCACTCGCTCCATGCCGCAGCTCGGCGATTTGCTTTGAGGATATACCCGCTCAGATCATTCCGTTCGCTTGCCTTTCGCTCGCCGAATGCCGCGAGTTGTTCGGTGTAATCCTGCGCCGGATTTTTCACCCCGACGCGCGCGGCGCACCGGATCGC
>NZ_NFZV01000035.1 GCF_003399765.1 Alkalilimnicola ehrlichii
TCTTGTTAAAGAGCGCAGAACCCTTCGGCTCCGCCTCAGCGCCAAGGCCTTTCGCCTCAGCAGGGACGCGCATTTTACGCTTTCCCTCTCCCCTGTCAAGCCCTTTATTTCCGGGCTTCTCAGGCCGACTCGCTAGCGCCTTAGCGCTGCGTGTCGTTCATCAGAGGACGGCGATTTTACACCGTCCTGAGGCCCGGTCAAGGGTTATTTTACAGCTTTTTTACAGCCTCCGCTTAAGCCCTTGATTCGCCAACAACGCTCGTAGGAAATGAAGTCCCGCAACAGCTCGGCAAGTAGACCTAGGCGGCCCGCCCTACTTGTAGAGTTTGCGCTTCGCCCTTCATGTCCACGGTATTAATGCACACCGGCCGACGCCATACGCGGTGGATATAGCCCAGAACATGGCGAGCATGGTTAGGCTCTAAGCCACGCCCGTCTGTCGAATGATCATGGACCAGGACCAGGCTGCCATCGGATTTGATGGCGTCGACGAAAACACGAGGCGCCCCGAAGTTGTATTTCGGGGCGAGGATTGCCTCATAGAGCTGATCGATATTGGATTCCTTGACGCGAACCTCGCCGTCGCGACCTGCTTGATAGACGAACAAATCCAAATCCCGCGCAAGCTCCGGATCCAAATAATTACGAACGAACCCGAAATCGTCCTCTTCCTCCATAATCCGGCGAGCCGCCTCCACGCCGCGCTCTTGTATGAGCTTGGTCCAGATATGAAAACCGAGGTGATAAGGGTTGACGGCTAAGGCGACCTGCTTTTCGGCTGCATAGGGCCGCACAACATCGGAGTGCGTTTTCATCGCATCCAGGTAGAGCTCGTCAGGAAGGAAGTCGGCTTCTCTTAGAATCCTCGCGTGCCAGTAACACGCCCAACCTTCGTTCATGATCTGACAGTTGAAGACTGGCTGGAAGTAGTAGGACTCTTCTCGCACGGCGAGAAAGATGTCTCGCTCCCAGTCTTCCATATCGGGTCCGTAATGGGCGATAAACCAAAGCAGATCGGCTTCCGGCTGCGGAGGTATTTTGGCTCGTTGCGGCGCCTCAGAGGTTTTCTCCGCCTCGCCGCCCTGCCCTGGCAATTGTTGGAAACGCCCCATAAAAGCGGGTTCGTCCGCCTCCGGTTTACGCGGTTTTTGCACGGTGGTCGGGAAATGCGGTCGGTTAATGGGAGATCGCGTATCGATGTGCTGCTCTAAAGCCAGCGCGGCATCTAGCACTTCCTCGACACGCTTGGCACCTACCTCCTCTATTGCTTGCTCAATACGGTGCGCATGAGCCGCTGCCTGCTCGACGATATGGTAGCCGGCTTCTCGCTGACTGTTCACGAACAGTAGATTGTTATGCGAGAAGTCGGCATGGCCCAATACGTGAGCGACAACCAAAGAGTTTTCGTGGATACCGTTGCTGTTAACCAGATAAGCGCGGTTCGGGTTGCCGGGAAAGACGACTTCGAAGATCTTCGAGTTTCCCATTTTGTGCTGGACCATTTGATAGATCCAACGAACGCCGAACGACCAGTGCGGCATTCGCACCGGCAAGCCGTAGACAGCGACCTCCATCATGAAGCTCGGCGGCACTAACTCAAATTCCACGGGGTGGTAGCGAAGCCCTAACTCCTTTCCGAGATCTTCGATCCGCGGCACATAATCGGCTAGGCTCTGAGTCATTAGGAGGCCTCCGCTGTCTGATCCGTGAAGAAAGACTTAATGGCCGGCCAGATATCTTCTTCGCGCGAGATCGAGTAACTTCCCGCCGCTACGCCTCGGCTGACAAGCGCGTGAAACAACGCAGCCATTTCGGTGTTGAGCTGACGTGCACGCACGCTTGCCACTTCAGCGTAGCCGAGGAAACTCATCGTTTCGGCAAGCTTACTTAGAGCAAGCCGCGAGGCCTCGCGGTCGTCGAAGAAGTTTTCTCCATCGCCGGCATAGAACAAGTAGCTGTTATACCGGCTGTTGTCATAACGCTCATCGAATACATCCAAGGCTTTCCGCAATGCCGAGCTGGCTTTGGTACCGCCCTCGCCACGCACTTGGAAGAACTGGGATTCGTCGAACTCCCAGGCCTGTACGGTATGAGCGATAAAGACTGTTTCTATGTGAGTAAACTGCCGGCGGATCCCTTGCAGCGCCCAGAAGAAAAAACTCTTCGCCAACTTGCGGCAGGCATCGTCCATACTAGAAGAGACATCGAGCAGGAAAAATACGACTGCCCGCGTACTCGGCTGGGGACGCCGTACTAACTGTCGGAAGCGCAAGTCGTCGTTGGTAAACGGCGTAGCGCTTTGACCTGCGACCGAACGCCGCTTGACCGCCTCTTTGACGGTTCGGCGGCGGTCGAGCCGCGAACGTGCACCGCGCTTATCCCAGCCTTCCCGACGATAGTCCATAGTCTCGATCTCGGCACCATCGCGTGGCTGCAAGTTCGGCAACTCAAGCTCTTCCCACAGCCAGTCCAAGATATCGTCGACCTGAAACTCAAGTAGGAATTGTGGGCCGCCTTCTTCGTTGCCGCCTTCGCCCTCGCTACCGCGAGCCGGACGTTGGGGCCCCTGCCCCGGGACTAGTACGTCTCCGGGCTCAACCTTACCCTGTCCGGCACCGCTGCGCCGGCTAGGTTTTAATAGCTGAAATCGGTAGTGCTCCATCATCCGAAACGGCACTTGCACCGTGCGGTTGTCCGGCCGCGATAAAATGTCCGATTTCCCGACCAGGTTCGGCAGCGCATCCCGCACAGCTTCCCGAACCTTTTCGTTATGGCGAAGCCAATCGCGGGTACCGCGGGAGAACAAATCGTACCAACGATTACCCTGTTCGCCTGCCAGGGTTTCCGAGAGCGACATAAATGCCCCCCTGTTGCTTACTCCTGAGACAACAATGTCGTCACATAGTTAAGCGCCTCTCGGGCACTGTGACGGTCGTATCCGTATTCAGAGATAAGGCGCTCCTCGACAGCGGCAATCTTCTCTCGCGCTTCGTCGTCCGGCCTTGCCACGGACGTCACTAAGCGCAGAACGTCGCGCCGCTCTTCAAACAAATATTTCTCCACCGCTTCCTTCAGCCGGCCATGGTTATCCAAGGTAAATTTCTCGCCGCGCTTAAACGCCACCATCGCTTTGCGCACCACCTCCTGACGGAAGCTGCTTTTGCCCGCATCGGATACTTTGATTTTCTCCTCCACAGAGCGGAGAAAACGTTCATCCGGCTGCCGACTCTCGCCGGTGATCGGGTCGGTCACCTCACGTTTATCAAGGGAAGCTTCGACTTCGTCCAAATACTTATCGAGCAAGGACTGGGCCTCTGTCTCGAACGAGGCGAAGAGCGCCTTGTGCACATCCTCCTTGGCCCAGTGGTTGTAGAAGTCTTTCCGTACTGTGACGAGGAAATCGACCCAAGCCCGCTTTTGCTTGGCATCGATACGAGCATCGTTCTCGATCGCGTCCTTCAGGGTCAGCAGCACTTCCATGCTTGTGAGGCTTTTCACCTCGCTGCTAGCAATAGCATTCGACAACGCATTAACCACAAAGCGCGGACTAATACCGGAAAGGCCTTCGTCGGGCGTTTCCAAGCGAACTCGTTCGATATCGGCGGAGGTGAAGCCTTCGACGTCTTCTCCGGCATAGAGCCGTAGCTTCTTGCCGAGATCCAGGTCTTCTCGCTCAGCCGGTTTAAGCCGTGAGAGCACCGCAAACACTGCCGCCACATCAAGCGCATGAGGGTCCATGTGGACCTCTCGAAAGGTCGGCGCGGCCGCAATTAGTTTGCGGTAGATGCGCGCTTCGTCCTTAAAGGAAAGGGTATACGGCACCTGGATGATAACCATGCGGTCCAGCAGCGCTTCGTTCTCGGTCTCCTGCAGGAACTTACGGAACTCCGCCAGGTTGGTATGCGCAATAATGGTTTCATCCAGATAGATCAGTGGAAAACGCGATACTTTAACGTTCTTTTCCTGCGTAAGCGTGAGCAGCAAATACAGGAACTCGCGCTTTACCTTCAATATCTCGATCATCTCTAGCAGACCGCGGCTGGCGGCGTATACCGCTCCGGACCAGGACCAAGCACGCGGATCGCCTTCGTCGCCATACTCGGCCACTTTCGAGAGATCGACAGAGCCGATCAGGTCGGCCATATCGGCCGTCGTCGGGTCATGGGGCGCATAGGTTCCCACGCCAACCCGACTGGCCTCGGAGAGGAAAATACGTTCAACGGGGAAGCGCATGAAATCCCCGCCAAACTCGTCTTCCAAGCGTGCTTGGCAATGAGGACACAGTTCGCCGCTGATCTCGACACCGTAGGTATCGCGAAACTCTGCCCGCAACGTGTGCGGAATTAAGTGCAGAGGCGATTCGTGCAAAGGACATCCCTGAATGCCATAAACGGCGCCTTCGTCGGTATGGCTGTACTCTTCTAGCCCCTTTTTTAGCAAAATAACGAGGCTGGATTTGCCGCCCGAAGGAGGGCCGAGTAGCAGCAACAGTCGACGCCCGACTTCGGACCCCGCGCTTGCCGCTTTGAAATAGTCCATAACCCGCTGCAAGGGTTCGTCCATGCCGAACAGGTCATGCGAGAACAGCTGAATATTCTTGCTGCCCTCTGGGTCCGCCCCCGCCCGCTCGCGTTGGTGAATCCAGCGCAACATATCCCATAGATATTGATGGCTGGTGCGAGCGATCAATGGCGCTTTTTCGGGCACCACTTCTTCAAGGAAGGTGGCGAAACTCCCTTCCCAGTGCTTGGCCCGGTGTTCCTGCGTAAAGGTGGTCAGTGACTCGATGAATTTCGCCTGCCGTCCACCCTGTTTTGTACTATGGAGACTCATCTGCACCCCCTCGCTAGGATTTGCTGCCATGTCCGAGCGACGAACTTGTGCGCAAACTGGTGATTCGGTTGATCCGCTGCCTGGAAAGCCTTAGGGAACTTGGCAGACCAGCACTATGACCAGCGCGTGAAGTGGCGCCTTTTACAAAGGGTGGGGCTTAAGGTCCCCTCACCCAACGTACGCTCGCTTCTTTAGTGATGCAGAAAAGAACTCCGGGGGGCTTTTCCCGCCTGGAGCATGGCGGGGTGTAGAGCGCCTTTTCCGCGCCCTGGCTATGCGGCGCAGCCATAAGCGACAATAAGGTTGGAATGCTAGCCGGGATAGATAACCAGATGCCGCTCGGGCTCGCTACCTTGGCTTTCCGCGAGGAGGTGATGGCGCGATACGACCCGATGTTGAACGCTGCGCACCGCCGACGAGCGAGGCGAGAGCCGCGCCGGCTCATGGCGACTTAACACCTGTTCAACCGCCGCTTCGACCTCGCGCACGGCGGCATCGATTTCCGCTTGTTCAACACCGGCTACCACATTAAAGATACGCTGCAGAATTCGGCGGATCTGGGCAGTACTATTCTTCTTTACCGTATATAACTCTGCACCCGTGGTCTCGAGAATACGGCGCAAGCGAGGATCGTCGGCACGCGAGCGCAAGGCGAGTACGATGGTCGCCCGGTCCGGCTTACCTACGGTACGCGCATCGAGTTGCAGATCGCGCAGAACACGCTCGACGGAGTCCCGGCTTAACGCATAGGGAAAGATAATGGCCGGCTTCCGCACTGCCGGCCGTTTTACCAGAGCGGGTTCAGGCTCTGCATCCATAGACAAAACCTGCTCCGCCTGCCCTGATAGCCGGCGCGCACCGCTGCTTACTCCGGTACGCAATAGCTTGTCGACGGCAGTCGCCGTATCGGGATGAACCACGACCTCCTCGCGGCCTACGATTTCGACAACGGCATCGAAGGTCGGCGGCGCCTTACGCTCGCTCACCGTTTTCTGCGTTCCGCGTAAGCGCGCCTCCTCATCGGTCAGCGTCACCGTTTGCACGCCGCCGACCAAGTCGGAGAGGGTCGGGTTCAGCACCAGATTTTCCAACACCGTTCCGTGCGCCGTGCCAATCAACTGTACACCACGCTCGGCAATGGTCCGCGCCGCCAGCGCTTCGGCACTGGTACCGATCTCGTCGACGACAATGGCCTCCGGCATATGGTTTTCGACTGCTTCGATCAACACGGCATGTTGTTCGACAGGGTGCGGCACCTGCATGCGCCGGGCGCTCCCGATCGCCGGATGAGGAACGTCGCCATCGCCGCCGATCTCGTTCGAGGTGTCGATAATGATGACACGCTTATTAAGCTCGTCCGCCAGCACCCGCGCAATTTCTCGCAGGCGAGTCGTCTTCCCTACGCCTGGGCGCCCCAGCAGCAGCAGGCTCTTCCCACCCTCAACGAGATCTCGGACAGCATCGATGGTGCCGTAAACTGCCCGCCCCACCCGCAGCGTCAGACCGATCACCCGCCCTTTGCGGTTACGGATGGCAGAAATACGATGCAAGGTGCCTTCGATACCGGCTCGGTTGTCGGCCCCAAAGTCTCCGACCTGCGCTATCACTGCATCCAAATCGGCCAGTGCGACAGGCTCCGCGGCCAAATTCACGGTATGAGAAACATAACGCGCCTGCGGAATGCGGCCTAAATCGAGCACGATTTCCAGCAGTTCTTCGCGCGGCAGGTTAGGAAAAGCGTGCCGTAAACTGGTAGGTAGGGTGGCTAATAGTAAATCTAGATCGTCGACACGTTCTTGCGCACTCACACACTGCGATCTCATAACTAAGGGCTTAAGCATTATTACGCCTGTCGAGCCAGCGATGCGGACAAGCAGCCAAATTTCAACAGGGCGTCTTACCCGACTTTTACTTTCGCATCCTCATATTGCAACTCGCAGTCTTCCACGTAAACATTCATCTGGAGCTGGCGCGTCTCGTTATTCATCAGCTGTTGATCCAGGGCCTCCAAAGGGCCGCTGATAACATCGCCTTCGGCGATTTCATAGTCCTCCAACAGACCAAGCACGGTATACTCGCCGTGTTCGGTTTCTATCCCGACGATTCCGTCGTCCCGGTTCAACAACTTGACCGTCCCGCGCATCGCAGCTCTCCGCATTCGCCTACTTCCTGTCTAAATGTAGCAGGAATAAGCTGACACTTATGAATTACCAGACAGGCACGGTACCACTGACAACATCGGCCTTCATTGCTACTATTGCCTGCCGCCGAGGGCGACGACTTTTCGAACATTCCAAGCCGAACCGCACCAGCCGACATTGTTGAGGACCGCCATGACAGGGTTGCGCGTCGTACGCAAATCCGGTGCCGCTTTACAGGCCCACCTGGAAGATCTCGCTCGCCTCCGCATTACGGTCTTTCGGGACTTCCCTTATCTTTACGAAGGCGATCCAGTCTATGAGCAACGCTACCTACAAACCTACGCCGACGCGCCAGATAGCGTGATTGTTCTCGTCTTCGACAACGACCAGGTCGTCGGCGCCTCCAGCGGCATTCCGCTCAGCGACGAGACGCCGGAAATTCAAAAGCCTTTCCAGGACCAGGGCTACGATGTGGAACGGGTTTTCTACTGCGGCGAATCCGTCCTGCTCAGGGACTATCGGGGGCGTGGACTCGGGGTTGCCTTCTTTGAGGAGCGCGAGGCGCACGCTCAGGCCCTGAACCGGTTCGACACGATTAGCTTTTGCGCCGTCGAGCGCCCGCTCGACCACCCCCGCCGGCCGCAAGGCTACACACCGCTCGACGTCTTCTGGCAACGCCGCGGCTATCGAAAACAGCCTCATCTACGCACGAGCATGAGCTGGCAAGACTTAGATGAGGCGCATGAAACACCGAAGCCTATGATCTTTTGGACTAAAGGGGTATAAGCTTTGGCCAGCGAATGTATCAACGTCGCCAGCGCACAATATCCCGTCGACTTTCTCGGCGATTGGCAGCAGTTCGAAAATAAGCTTTCGGCCTGGGTCTCAGAGGCCGCGGATAACGGCGCCGAGCTGCTGATCTTCCCCGAATACGGCTCGATGGAGCTTGCCTCCTTGTTTGCAAGCGACATTTATAGTTCGCTGCAAGGGCAACTAAATGCCCTACAAGAGTTGTTAACTCCGTACATACAGCTCCATCAACGGCTTGCCCAAAAGCACGCCCTCTACATCCTCGCAAGCAGCTTTCCGGTGCGAGTTGAAACCAACGAGTTTCGTAATCGAGCGTACCTGCTTGCGCCCGACGCCAGCGTTCAGTTTCAAGAGAAGCTGCACATGACTCGGTTTGAAAACGAGCAATGGGGCATCTCCGCGGGCACGCGTATTAAAGTAATCGATACGCACTTTGGCCGTATCGGAATTAACATTTGTTACGACAGCGAATTTCCGCTTATCGCACGAACCCAGGTCGAAGCCGGAGCGGAGCTTATTTTAGTACCAAGCTGCACCGACACTTTAGCCGGCTACCATCGGGTTCGCATCGGCTCTCAGGCGCGGGCGCTGGAAAACCAGTGCCATGTCGTACAGTCCTGCCTAGTCGGGGAAGCGCCGTGGTCGCAAGCGGTGGACATCAACGTCGGCGCCAGCGCCATTTATACGCCGGTTGATAGCGGCTTTCCGGGCAACGGCGTGCTGGCATGCGGCGACTACAACGCGCCTAGCTGGGTTTATGGCAGGGTCGAGCTAAAACGCGCACGCGGGGTCCGCGCTAACGGACAGGTGTTCAACTTTCGCGATTGGCCTCGCCAATACGCATTCGTAGACGCTGTAGAGCATGTTTCCCTAACGGAAAACGCTAAAAAACGGGAAGAAGAACACGTACTTTCCCAAAAGCTATCGGTGCCATCTATAAGTTAAATTAGCCATGCCCGCCCTCCGCCTTTATGCTTAGGAAAACGAAGGTAAGCAACAAGAGGCGAACATGGATATTAACACCGGAATTCCGACCGAAGAACGTCGTCAGATTGCCGAAGGCCTGGGCCGCCTCCTTGCGGACACCTACACGCTGTACCTCAAGACCCATAACTTCCACTGGAACGTAACCGGGCCGCTATTCAACACCCTGCACCTTATGTTCGAGGAGCAGTACACCGAGCTAGCCACCGCTGTCGACGAGATCGCAGAGCGTATTCGCGCCTTAGGCTTTCCGGCTCCAGGCTCTTATCGCGAGTTCTCGGGGCTAACCAGCATCGAAGAAGCCTCTGGTCAACCAGAGGCGGAAGAGATGATTCGCCAGCTAGTACGCGACCAAGAGACGGTTGTGCGAACGGCACGCTCTCTACTCCCCGTCGCTAGCGAAGTGCATGACGAACCGACTGTCGAGCTGCTAACCAGCCGCATGCAGGTCCACGAGAAAAGCGCGTGGATGCTACGTAGCCTGCTGGGCTAGCCAGCCGTCGCACGACATCTACCGCCCGGAGAAGGGCGGTAGATGTCGTAAACTCTGGCGCGATAAAGACACTGCATGAGCGGTCGACATAACTAAAGATTAACGTGGCTGGCGTGGCTGACGTCGCCGCTCCGCCTTCGGCCCTCCTTTAGGCCGGTGTGCTTTACCCGCCCATTCCACCTGCTCGCGGCGATAACGATCCATGGCCGATTGCTGCCGGTCCGTATCGTAAGCTTGATCGCTGTAGTTCAGATCATCTTCCTCAACGGCATCCATCGGCCCCAACCACTCCTCGGGCGCCTCCGCCAACTCTAAATTCATCGAGTACCATAGATCGAAACTGATCTCGTCTAGATCTCCGTCGAAATCCTGCAAATCGATTCGGTTTTCCTCTTCATCGACTGCAATCACTTCAAATCGACGATCTTTGTCACGGTCGTAGTACCAATTGCCTTCTATCGGCTCGACTTCGGTTGCCATCGTTGCGACCCCATAACCTATGGCTCATTGTGGTACTCGACTGATGGTTGTGGCGGGAACCGGCAACGACAAGACGTCATCAACAATTTGATGGCGATATGCTACCGAAGCGTTGAGCTTCGCTCTCCACCTACACAACCCGCCGAGCCTACTCTCGGATAAAATAGACGCTACCATCCGGCCGTCGCCGCGCTTGAATCCTTAATAACCGCCGTAAGCGTCCTTGTACCGCCGGCGGCGGACAAATCTGACACACGAAACAAAGCCCTTGCTTAGCTCTCGATCGCCCTTTTGGCGGATTCAACGGGCAACCGCAACGGATACAAACGGCAGTATTGTCACCTTCACTCATAAGCCAGCCACTCCACCTTGCCCCACCCAAGGGATAAAGCAAAATGCGTTCCTACCGCTGGCTACGGACGGTTTAGAGCCTTTTTACGGCTTAGGCTGCTCGCCAATCTGTCGTCATCAGCCGACACCGATGTCGTGCCTTAAACGCTCATCTCTGATTTTCTTAAATGAGGGCGACATTTGCAGAGTGGAAACCTCCCGTTTCCACTCTGCGACACGATTGCCCAAACACCAGGCAACAATCGATGCTGCTTAATGCGGATGCGAAGGCTTCGAAACCTCTTGCAACAACTCGCCGGTTATTTCCGACCGTCCCAACTTCCGGGCTATATCCGCTTGCGCGAGTACGCCAACCGGCTCCCCCTGTCGATTACAAACCAACAGACGGCGCAGCTGCTTGTCTTCCATTAAATGAATAGCATCGCTAATGTCGTCATCCTCGTAGCAAGAGACAACATCCTTTGTCATACACTCGCGAACGCCTGCCGCATCTAAATCAACCTGTTCGGCGACGGCGCGAATCGTGATATCTCGGTCGGTAATCGTGCCGATCACCCGGCCCGACTCATCGTTAACCAGCAACATGCCTACATCCGCATCGCGCATGATTTGGGCTGCCGCCTTCAGCTTCGAGTCGGCCTGCACGGTCTGACAGCTGCCAGACATTGCTTCGCTGACCTGCATGTTTTGCCTCCTTTGCCTTCATGCCCGCTAAGGGCTGGACATGTCGATTAGCTGATGTGCTTCCTAACAAAGCATCAGCGCGTCACTAACATCGACGCCTACTCGGCAAAGTGGGGACAGACTAGCGCTGGAATAAGGCCTAGAAGAAGAAAAAACCTTCTACTTCAACCACTTCAAGACAAGCAATCAGAATCTGAAGCGCCAATAGGTCAATGCACGCCAAAGCCACTCCACCGGTCCGTAGGCAAATCTACGCAGCCAAAGGAGGGAAAAGACTATCTGAAAGGCCCAGATGACGACCACCAGCAACAGCAACGGCATTCGTTCGAGTTGACCGAACCAACCCAAACCGTGGCCATAGAAAAGGGTGGTACAAATCACTGTCTGCATAAGATAGTTGGTTAGCGCCAAACGCCCAACGGCCGCCAACGCCTGTCGAACCCGCGGCAAGTAACCGACTTGGCAGACTCTGACGACGGCGGCAACATAAGCTAACGCAATTGCGATACTCCCCCAGTAGTTGTACTCCCGGCCGAAGAAGGCCAGATAATGAACATCCCACCCCTGCTGATAATTTCTAAGCACGCCTAGCAGCACCAAAGGCACGCCAGCCAACAGCCCGACGAGCAGCAGACGGCGGCAAACAGCAGGCGATACCGCACCGGTTAAGAGGCCGATTTTATAAAGCCCCATCCCGATGAGCATCAAACCGCCAACACGCCAAAAGGTCTGTAGCGGGAAAGCCAATAGGCTCAAACTCATCAGCTCGAAACGCAGTGGCATCTGCTGCCCCCAGTCGCCGCGGTAAGCGGTCAGCTCCCGCTCAATATCCTCGGCGGACGGCGCCCAGAAGGGGAGCATCTCGGCGGCTATCGTCGGCGTTTGCCCAGCCGGCACCGCAAGTACCAACATAGCGCTCGGTACGGCTACCAGTAAGGCGCCCAAGACAAACAGCAACGCAGCCGGGAGCCGCCACAACCAACACAGCAGTAGGCCGGCCAAGGCATAAGTGAAGAGAATGTCGCCATACCAGAGCAGATAACCATGCAAGAGCCCGAACAACATCAGCCACGCCATACGTCGTAGCTGTAGCTGCAAAGCGCCTTGGCCGGCATCGACGGCTTTCTGCGCCATTAACACGATGCCGGCCCCAAAAAGCATCGAAAAGATGCTCAGAAATTTCTGATCGGCGATTAAATGACTAACAAACCAAGCGAGCGCATTGCTGCCGGAAAAGTCGGTATAGGCAGCGGGATTGACGTAAGCTGCGGTAACCAGAGCGAAGCTCTGGATATTCATGATCAGAATGCCGAGGATAGCGAAACCACGTAAAACATCGAGCGTTTCCACTCGGCTGTTCGCGCGTGTAGGAGCTGTCGTTACGACCATGCGTCTGCCACCTCGGAATCCGGCAGAATGTTGAAGGAAATAAGCGTTAGAACCGATAGGAAAGCGCTAAGGCGCCAGCGCTAGCCGTCACCGTGCCGGCCGGCGCTCCAATTTCCTCCAGCCAATCGCGGTAGTCGTTCGCCGAGCGCAGCGCACCGAACGCATCGATACCGAACCGCTCCCAGCTGTACCCGATGCCAAAGGCGAGCTGGAACCCGGCGAAGGCGTTGTCATAGGTATGATGATCCCATTCCTCGCTGAAGAAGCCGAGCCCCAGGTATGCCCTAAAACCCGGCGAGGCGAGATTAATGCCCGTCACCGCATTCGCCTCGAAGCCACGCGCGGTAAGCGCCGATATGTCCTCGTGCTCGACCGAATATAGCGCTGCCCGCACCAGCAGATGATCATGCCAGGCATAGCCGCCGAACACGGTCAGACCGCCAAACCGTTGATCCCGGTGGTCGCCGCTATGGGCAACCGTGACGCCATAAGAACCGGCTCCGATATGCCAGGGCAGAGCGCCTTCCGTTGTCGCTCCGGCGCGACTTGCCAAAGCTAGCAAAAGTACCGCCGCCACCAGCCCTTCGATCCGCCGCATGCCCAAGCCCTTTATTTTCGCGAGATCAGGCGATCTTAATCTAAAACACGTTCAATGGGGCAATAAACGGTGGCTGATAGGCTTGCCCTGTAGTACTGGCCTAACAAGGCGGGCTGACAAAACCGGCCAGGTTACCCAGACGATCCCTAAGAAAGAGATCGCATGAATCAGCAAAGCGGTTAATGCCATAAACGGGGTTACCCCTGTCGGGTCGTCCGGCGTCCGCCCGGAGGAGCGCCAGGCGAGCCAACTTCCCCACGCCAGGTAAAGCAACAACAAGACGAGCGGCACCGTCATAGCCACAAGGATTACGTTGATGAAAGACAAACCGGCCAGATCTCTGCTCGCCCATCCCAGTGCACAACTAACCGCCTGTAAGACGTAGATAAGCACAAAATGCACTGACCAGATGATCAAACCGCTGACCATCCAGACCAAGGAATGCGTTTGCAGCCAACCGAGTCGCTTTGCATTCATAACGTCAGCGCCGAGAGGTGGACGGTTGTATACCCAAGCACCCAGGCCAATACGGTGTAGTGCCAGAACAAAGACATAACGCGCGCTCCGAGCTGCCGCTGTGGTCCAACATAGCCGAAGTGAACTCGCACTAAGACGAAAACCGCCGCCAAAATCGCCACACCGACATGAACGAACTGATAACCGACGATGATGTGCAGCAAAGCGCTATAGGCATGCGCCTCCGCGGGAACCGCATAGGCGCGCATCGCTAAGAATTCGGCTACAAGAAATCCGCCAGCCAACAAGACAGCCGCAACGATGCCGGCACGAAACTGCGGCAACTTCGCATGTTGCAGCCGCGAGATCGCCCAGCGTACACATACGCTGCTGGCGAGAAGGCTGACCAGACCCAACGTCGGCAAACGAAGATCATGAATCACATAAGCGGACGGAGGCCAATCGGGCACGGCTGTCCACAAAAAGTAGTAACCGAACAGCAAGGAAGCATAGAGCGCTCCGTTGGAGAATAAGGCAATTAGCGTCCCCCACCAGCCCGGCCCGGTCGGATTTCTATGGTGCATGGGCAAATGTAACCCATGCCCCGCATCGACCTCTCCCGGATCCTGTAAATCGCCGCTCCGCCAAGCCCAGAAAAATCCCGATGCCAATGCCAGTAACGCGCCGGCAGCCGCTACGCTATAGAGCTCGAACAAAAAACCGACGAAAAACATGGCGACAAACGAGGCACTCACTAAGGGCAAGAAAGTATTAGTAGGCAGATGGATGACTTCTTCCGGCCGCGCCTGAAGCACGCTCGTCCCGAGAGTTTCGCGCCGTCCGCTGGCGGGATCGGCCAAATAGCCACCGCCGTTTTCCGTGTGCTCAACCAAATTCGGCTGAACCCATAGCGGATCGCGCCCTTTAATTTCGGGAATACTAATAAAGTTATAGGGCTGCGGGGGCAATCGCGTCACCCATTCCAGACTGCCCGCTTTCCAGGGGTCGCGCGGCGCGCGCCGCCCATAGAAAAAATGTAACAACAAATCGACGACTAATAGCCCCACGGCGGCCGACATCACAAAGCCGCCGACGCTGGAAACCAGATTCGGCCAATCCCACCCTAAGCCGTCGGTATAGGTGTAAACCCGCCGTGGCATACCCTGCATACCCGTAAAGTGCATAATCAGAAAAGTGAGATTAAAGCCCAGGAACATGAGCCAAAAAACCAAACGGCCGATACTCTCCGAATGCATCCGACCGGAGAAGTGCGGCAGCCAATAATAGAAGGCGGCGAGCAAGGGGAATAACATGCCGCCGATCAGTACGTAATGCAGATGGGCGACGATAAAGTGCGTATCGTGTACCTGCCAGTCGAACGGCACTAGTGCGATCATAATGCCGGTTAAACCGCCGATAATGAAGTTAACAAAAAAGCCGATCACGAATAACATCGGCACATTCAATCTCGGCTTACCAAGCCACAAAGTCGCGATCCAGGCGAATATTTGAATGGATGTAGGAATAACGACTGCCAAACTGGCTGCGGAGAAAAAGCTCAAGGCCAAGTGCGGAATCCCGGTCGCATACATGTGGTGAACCCACAAGCCGAAGCTGATGAAACCGGTCGCAATCAGGGCCATCACAATCCATGTGTAGCCCACGATAGGACGGCCGCACAGCGCCGGAATCAGCATCGACAGGAATCCCGTCGCGGGTAGAAAAACGATATAAACCTCGGGGTGGCCAAACAGCCAGAACAAGTGCTGCCACAATAGCGGATCGCCGCCTCGCTCCGGCGCATAGAACGGCAGGTCGAAGGCGCGCTCGATCTCAAGCAAGATGCTGCCTAGGATCAGAGGGGGAAAAGCGAATACGATCATGAACGATACCACCAGCATCGCCCATACAAACAAAGGCATGCGAACGATCGTCATGCCTGGCGCCCGGGTTCGTAGGATGCTGGCAATAAGCTCAATGGCTGCCGTGACCGCGGAAATCTCCACAAACGTCACGCCCAGCAACCAAAAGTCCGAGCCTTTTCCCGGCGTGAACTCCCGGCTACTCAAGGGCGTATACATAAACCAGCCGCTATCGGGCACTTGACCGAAGAAGAAGCTGGAATACAACAAGACGCCGCCGAATAAGTAACACCAATAGCCGAAGGCAGATAAGCGGGGAAAGATAAGATCCCGGGCGCCGATCATCTTCGGCACCAGATATAGCGCGAAGCCTTCCAGGATGGGCACGGCGAAGAGAAACATCATCGTCGTGCCGTGCATCGAGAACAGCTCGTTGTAGGTCTGGAAATCGATGAAATCGTTGTTCGGCAAGGCCAGCTGTGTGCGCATCAGCATCGCCAGCAGGCCGCCGATCAAAAAGAAAATAAAGCCGGTGACAATAAAACGATTACCGATTGAGGTATGATTCACCGCGCTCAACTGGCCAAGGCCGGACGGCGCACTCCAGAAGATACTAAAGCGGGCATCCAGACGGTCGGCGGTACTACGCGGCTCGATCATTGCAGACTCTCCAGATACGCGCTGAGTGCCTGCAAGGTCTCTTCGTCTAAATGCTCGTAAGGCAGCATGCGGTTACCCGGCTTAAGCTGTTGGTTATGCGCGATCCATTCGGCGATGTTCTCCTCGCTCATCTCCAGGGTACCCGCCCCCAACGTTTTTCGCGCTCCGAGCCTAGTAAGGTCCGGCCCGGCGCGGCCGCGGGCAGGCGTCCCACGGATCGTATGGCATTCCATACATGCCTGTTGAAAGAATTGCTCCCGCCCCTGGACGGCTAAATCGGAGGTCGGCTCTTCGGCCTCGCCCCTTTCCGCCGCTAACCATTCTTCAAAGGCTTCCGGCGGGTGAGCGCGGACGAAGAAGGCCATTCTGGCGTGCTGCGGACCGCAGTACTCGGCACATTGGCCGCGGAACACCCCTGGCTCGTTCGCTTGCAAGCGGATTTGATTGACGCGCCCCGGGATCATGTCAATCTTGCCGCCTAGGTTCGGCACCCAGAAACTGTGGATCACATCCGCGCTACTTACGAAGAAATCGACGGGAACGCCGGCGGGGATATGGATCTCGTTAGCGCTGACGACGTACTCGTCAGGCTCGACCGGGTCCGGATAGCGCACCTCCCACCAAAAGCGGTGTCCAACCACTTCGATCGTTAGAGCCGGCGGCTCCTCGCCGCCGACTTGGCGCGTGCCCAGACTGACGCCGTAGATGAGCAAAGCCCATAGTGTCACTACCGGCAACACCACGCCGCCGCCGATCATGACGCCCATACCGCTACCGATGCGTGGTGCACGCTCGTGAGGACGGGTCACCACATACAACACCAACGCAATCGTGCCTCCGCCAAGCACGACGCTGCCCCAGAACAACACCCACCACAAGCGAGCAATCTGCTCGGCCATTGGCCCGCGCACATCGAGAATGGACATGATCCCGTCGCAACCACTCAAACCGGCGATAAACGGCAATAGCATTACGATACCAGTCACCCGGTGTACCCATACCGCTTTGCCCGGTGTGCCTAGTAACGCATTCATAGCCATCGTCTGCCCGATTTACAGAATTAAGTAATGTGTGCGCTAGGAGGTAGAATGGATATAAGCGCTTATCGAGACGGGCGGGGAGCTTTATACAACGGCACTCCGCAGTAAACGCCACATAGCCCAGGCCGCTCGCCACAGCTGTTGTCGATAACTCTGCTAGGAAGTAAGGCGGAAGAAGAGGGATAACAAGATCCGACTGCGCTATTGAATCCTTTCCCTACGGCGCCCACACCTTGTTGCAGAAGACACAATACGGGTGGAAGCAAAGAGCTCCGGCGCTCTTAAGCGGATTACTCCTCGCACCTTTACGGGCTTTTCGGAACGCCTTATCGCCTCCGCCCGATCTGCGGGATAGGGGCCATTAGTGCTTCCTCAATTCGAGCCAGGGGCAAGATGCATGCCTTGGATGGTTTTTCTCCACTCGTTGTTCATGTCGGTATGGTTCGGCTGCTTAGTAGCGCTACCGCGCCTGTTTTCGGAACACACAGCCTGTACCGACCCCGAACAGCGAGCTTGGTGCCTCATGATGGAGCGCAAGCTGTTTAAACTCGCCATGACGCCAGCCGCCGTCCTGACCGTGCTGTCTGGCTTCTGGCTTTTGTTCAGTTTCGGGTTCGACGGCGGCTGGTTACCGGTAAAACTGGCCTTGGTGAGCGGGCTAGCGTTCGTTCATCTTTATCAGGGGAAGGTACTCGCCGATCTTCGGGACGGAAAATATCAGGGGCAACGGCGGAGGTTCCTATGGCACAGTCTAGTACCGGCGCTGGTCGCCGTCGCCATTATCTTTTTGGTGGTGGGCAAACCCTTCTAAAGGCCCTCTACCCCGCCGGCAAAGCAGGTCGGCCAACATACGGCATCCGACCGGCCTCGCCTTAAGATTTGCCTTTAACCCCCGGCCCGAGATTGTGCTCGAACACCAACTTCCCCCCTAGCCAACCAGCAACGCTTAAAACGAGAAACGAGAGCACCGACAAGAAAAGCCCCCAAGGCATAACCGCAGATAAGGGATCATTCCATCGAGCGACGAAATTCGCAGCGGCCAAGGCCATGAGCACAATCGCCGCCAGCATATGGCTCCAGCTCGAAAAATGGCGTCTAATCTGCGGCACCAACATAAAATCCATAAAACCCGCAAACGCCGCTGCCGCCCCACCGGCAAGACCGCCCACCAGCAACCAAAACGAAAACAGCGCCCACATCGGATCGCCTAACCAGATAAAAACGAGGTCGGTTACCAAGGTGGCGGAAAAAAAGCGATAGGGAACGTTACCAGCATAGGGTGCAGCGGATGGCCGGCAATATGAAACCGACTGGCCGCGCCGGACGGATGCTGGCGGCGAGGCGCATCCGATTCTTCGTTTTGGTCCATCTCGCCTCCTTGCGATAAGGCCATTGCTAATAGCTAGCGGCTAAGCATAACGCCGATACCGAACCGTACGCGGGGTTGTTCGCGCACTGGCTCTCTCGGCCACAAATACACATCTTCCGCAGCAACCAAGGGGTAACGATACTCTGCGTCGCCAACCTTGCCACGCTGCTCGCGGAGCAGCTCGCCCACCACAGTAACCTCTCGCCCCGACCCATAATCCGCCGTTTCCAGATAGCCTGGATAGTCGACTAGAAACCGTCCCGCAGCAGAGGCACCGGTTCGGGGTCGCTGCGAACGGTCGAGCGGATAAGCCAATATTTCCAACCGCGTCCTGTCTTCCAAATTGCGCACGTTAATGACGGTACCACCCCAGATGACGCGCTCGCCTTGCCGAGCATCCATTTCCGCCACGGCTCGCGGCGGCATGATATCCGTATCGACGCCGGCACGATCGAAGCCCGGCCCGGTCGCGCAAGCAGCCAGACCAAGCATCAGCAACAGCAACAGCAACAGCAAAAAACAGCCGGAAACTTGGCGCATGTCTTCACCCCTATGTAGAAACGTCTCTTGCCAACAGCTTACGACCGCGGCCGGCAAAACGGCTTTGGCTCAACGCCAAAGAACGGATCGCAGAGAGGTAAGAGAGTTGTTCGGCGCTTCCGTCAAAGGCAAGGCTACCAACGTGGATAACCAGGCGGCCCATAAAACGGATGCGGGTAACGATACGGCCAGGGGCCGTGCCAGAACGGATCCCAGTACGGCCCCCACTCATGGGGACGAGGCTCAGGCTCCGGCGCCCACAACTGATAAGCACTTACCCGAACGACCGGGTAACGATAAGGGTACGCGCCCACCGTATGCGTTTCGACACCCTCGATTACCCCACGGACGGTCAACTGCCGCCCCTGTTGATAGATCTCAGGATCGAGAAAATCGTCAACGCAGGCCATAAAGCGTCCTTGGCTGCGATCGTCCTCAAAAGGCCGCCCGTTTCGCTGTAGTTCGCGCCCCACCACTTCAACGCATGTCTGGGTAGCGCGGTTGTCGATACCGGCAATCGTGCCGCCCCAACGAACCTCAGCCCCCGCGTAGGCGTCAGGGTCCGACCGCACGTTCCGTAAGTCCGGCGCATCCGGTGGCGCCCGCCGCACGCCGTCAGGAATGGTAGTAGCGCACCCTGCCAGAATGAGCAGCAAAATACCCAGAAACCCCGCTCTCATAGCCTGCCTCACTGTCGTCACGGTGCCGGAACGCACCGTCGAAGCTTAACCACGGTACGCCTCGGTATACAGCGCGAGCACGCAACGCCTTGGCATCAATATAAGCCCTTTAACAGGCTATGCAACGCCAAACGTCGCGCTTACCCCAAACGCCGCCAGTTACTAACGTTTCGACAGCGCCGCATCAAAGAGGTTGCATCAACAACAACATGTTCTTCATGTGCGCCGATGGAGAAGAACGTTGCCGCGCTAACCGTCGCACGGGCGGCAACCATGGATCCGGGTCGAGCCCTGGCCAAAGGAAAGGCAAGCGCGGCTGCGACCTACAGTCCCCGTTAGGCGAACGCTTCCTGCCGCATCCGATAAATGCTGCCGATCTCTTCAGGGGAGGACACATTCACTTCAAGCTGCCGCAACAGCCCATCCTGCAACCCGTATATCCAGCCATGCACGGCCAAAGGCTGCCCGCGCGCCCACGCATCCTGCACAATGGTGGTATGGCAGACGTTGTAGACTTGTTCGATAACATTAAACTCGCAGAGGCGATCGGCCCGCTCGTCAGGGTTCTCCACACAGCTCAGTTTAGGCTCATGCTTACGGTAAACGTCTTTAATGTGCCGTAACCAATTATCGATCAAGCCAAGCTGGTTGTGCTCCATGGCGCACCGCACCCCGCCACACCCGTAATGGCCACAAACGATGATGTGCTTAACTTTTAACGCCTCCACCGCAAACTGCAAAACCGACATACAATTCATGTCGGTATGCACCACGACATTGGCTACGTTACGGTGAACGAAGAGCTCGCCCGGCAATAAACCGACGATTTCATTCGCCGGCACACGACTATCCGAACAACCGATCCACAAATATTCGGGCGTTTGTTGCTGCGATAGCGTAGTAAAAAATTCCGGATCCTGCTCAGTCATTTTCTGCGACCAAGCGCGATTGTTTTCAAGCAGGTGTTTCAAGGTCGGCATGCCAATCTGCCCCTTTTTGAATTTTAGAATACCGCGTATTGCTGTCCTTCTCGCGCAATGCGCGAGCGTATCGTCGGCATTCTTAGAGAACTCCGGCACATATAGTAGAGTGCCCAGACTCTGGAAGCTACTAAGGAGACAGCGAAGGTTCCGCGACCGTCTCTAACCAATCAAGCCGCGCCAACAAATCGGCCATTTCGGCATCTGGTTCTGCAAAAACGCGAATAGATTCGCCCGTATAAGGATGCTCAAAACACAAGCTGCGGGCTAATAGCAGCAATCGATGCCAATCGAAATGATCGCGAAACAAACGATTCTGCTCGCCCACCCCATGCGTAGTATCGCCGATAATCGGATGTCGTAAGTGGGCAAAATGCTTGCGTAATTGATGCCGACGCCCGGTTAACGGCCAGGCCTGCATCAGCGAGTAACGAGCGGTTTGATAACGTGCAACCGGAATAGGCAACTCGACCGTTGCCAGCCGTTTAAAATCCGTGATGGCCGGCTGCGAATCTTTGCCGGTTTCCGGGTCCGACAACGCATAATCGATGCGCCCTTCCGGCTCGCAATAGCCCCGCACTACCGCCAGATACTCCTTACGGACCGTCCGGGCCTCGAAACACCCGACCAACGCACGAGCAGCTTCGCTGCTTAAGCCGAAAATCAACACGCCCGCGGTAGGCCGATCCAGTCGATGAATCGGATAGACACGACGCCCTAGCTGATCGCGCAGGCATTGCAACACGACAATGCGGGCCGACGCCAACATGGTTCGATGGACCAACATGCCTGCCGGTTTGTAAACCGCGACGTAATGCTCGTCCTGATAAAGAATATCCAGCTCTACCATCGCGACTATACGTATTGGCCGGCACACCAGCCGGACGCCCAAGCCCATTGAAAGTTAAACCCGCCGAGCTGGCCGGTCACATCCACCACTTCGCCGACGAAGTAAAGCCCCGGCACCGACTTGGCCATCATGGTCTTCGACGACAACGCCTCGGTACTCACCCCACCTAAGGTCACCTCGGCGGTCCGATACCCTTCGCTACCGCCCGGTTTGAGAACCCATTGGTGAAAACGCCGAGCGACCTCTTCTAACGTCTTATCCGCACAATCGGCTAACGGGCGATTTTCGAACCAGTCCCCAGTCACGGCCTGCACAAACCGCGTCGGCAGATGCTCCGCGAGTACTGTCTTTAACGCCTGCCGCGGCCGTTGCCGTTTTTGCTCCAGCAGCTCGGCGGCTAAATCGACTTGCGGTACAAGATCGATGAGTACCTCATCCCCCTCCCGCCAATACGAGGAAATCTGCAAGATCGCCGGACCGCTTAAGCCGCGGTGCGTAAAGAGCAATGCCTCGCGAAAGGACTGCCCATTGCAGCTCACTTCCGCCTCCAGGCTAACACCCCCCAGCTCGGCACATCGATTATGCTCAGCCCCGCTCAAAGTAAACGGGACCAGCGCGGGACGGGTTTCGGTGACCGGCAGGCCAAACTGGCGCGCCAACCGATAACCGAAACCGGAAGCACCCATTTTAGGAAACGACAAGCCGCCGCTTGCCACCACCAAGCTCGCGGCAACATAGCGGCCTAGGCTTGTTTGCAGTTCGAAGGCTTCCTCGACCTGAGCAACCGCTGAAATCTCGCACCGTAATTGGATTCGCACCCCTGCCCGCTCGCTCTCGACAAGCAGCATCCGCACGATATCCTTCGCCGACTCTTGGCAGAACAATTGGCCGTGCTTACGCTCTTCGTAAGCAATACCGTAGGCGGCAACCAAAGCCTGAAAATCCCACTGGGTATAACGGCTCAGGGCCGACTTACAGAAATGGCGGTTCTCCGACAGATAATTGGCCGGTTCGGCGTAGAGATTAGTGAAGTTACAGCGCCCGCCGCCGGAAAGCAGAATTTTCTTGCCGACTTTATTGGCATGATCGAGCACCAGTACGCGGCGGCCGCGCTTGCCGGCCTCGATAGCGCACATGAGCCCGGCCGCGCCTGCGCCGATCACTATCACATCGTAGTGCTTCGCCATTACGTTAAAGCCCGGCTAATCTTCGACCGCCTGCAGGGCTTCCAGTTCTTCCTGCTTTTCCAACCACTCGGCTTCCAGTGCTTCTTGCCGCGGCTTCAGCTCAGCCTGGCGCGCAAGCAGCTCGCTCAGGCGCGCTTTATTCTCCGACTCATAGAGAGCCGGCTCGGCTAAGGCCTGTTCCAGCTCATCGAGCGTGCCCGCCAAGTTCGCGATCTCACGGTCTAAACGTTCAAGATGTTTACGCAACGGCGCCAAGCGTTTCCGCCTTTCGGCTTCCTGCCGTTTTTGCTCTTTTCGTTCCGCCGCGCTGCGCCCGCTTCCCCCGGCCGGCTCCGCCTGTCGGGAGGCACTGGCCGTTTGCGCGCGACGCTCCACCAACCACGCATGATAATCGTCCAAATCTCCAGCAAACGGGCTAACGCGGCCACCGGAGACCAGCCAGAACTCGTCTGTCGTCGTCGCAAGCAGATGGCGATCGTGCGACACCACGATCAAAGCGCCTTCGAAGCTCTGAAGTGCTACCGTAAGTGCATGCCGCATTTCCAGATCGAGGTGGTTAGTCGGCTCGTCGAGCAACAACAGGTTCGGCCGCTGCCAAACCAGTAAAGCCAGCACTAAGCGGGCTTTCTCGCCACCGGAAAACGGCCCGACCGGCGCATCGACCTGCTCGCCTTGAAAACCGAAACTACCGAGAAAATCGCGCAGGCTCTGTTCCGCTGTGCGTTCGTCTAAACGCTGCAAATGGAGCAGCGGACTGGCATGGTCATCGAGCTGCTCCAACTGGTGCTGGGCAAAATACCCGACGACAACGCCCTGACTAAAGGTACGCTTCCCCGCAACCACATCCAACTCGCCCGCCAAGAGTTTTACCAGCGTCGACTTACCGGCACCGTTAGGGCCGAGCAAAGCAATCCGGTCGCCGGGGCGGAGACTGAAAGAAACGCCTTTCAGTACCGGTTCGGTACCGTAACCGACACTGACCTCATCCACCGTTAAGATAGGATTGCCCGCCCTCGGCGGCTCGCGAAACTCAAAATGAAACGGCGAGTCGACATGCGCCGGCGTCAGCTTTTCCATCCGCGCCAGCGCTTTCACCCGACTCTGTGCCTGTTTGGCCTTAGTCGCTTTGGCGCGAAAACGGTCGATGAACTGCTGCAAATGCGCGATTTCTCGCTGTTGTTTCTCGTACAAAGCTTGCTGCTGCGCAAGCTTCGCAGCACGCTGCTCTTCGAAGGCGCTGTAATTACCGCGGTAGAAAACTAGCCGCTGTTGGTCTACATGCACAATGCCTTCGACGACCGCGTCGAGGAAGTCTCGGTCGTGGGAAATCAGCAGCAAAGTTCCCGGGTAGGCGCGGAGCCACTGCTCCAACCAAAGCACCGCTTCTAAGTCCAAATGGTTGGTGGGTTCGTCGAGCAGCAATAGATCCGAGCGGCACATTAAAGCTTGCGCCAAGTTCAGCCGCATACGCCAGCCGCCGGAAAAGTGCTTTACCGGTAAAGACAATTGTTCGGGCGTAAAGCCGAGGCCATGCAAAAGCTCAGCCGCCCGCGCATGCGCGCTATAGCCGTCGATAGCGTCCAAAGCACCGTGCAACTCGGCAATTCGGTGCCCGTCCTCCGCCGTTTCGGCTGCGCTAAGGGCCTGTTGTAATTCGCGCAGCTCGCGGTCGCCATCCATCGTAAAATCCAGCGCACTACGCTCAAGCGCCGGCGTCTCCTGCATGACGTGAGCAATAACCCAGGTTGCCGGTAGTTCGACTTCGCCGGCATCGGCCTGTAACTCTCCGCGCAGTAGTGCAAACAGGCTGGACTTACCGCTGCCATTGGCGCCGATAATGCCGAATTTCTGTCCGGCATGGACCGTCAGCTCGCTGTTTTCTAGCAGTGGCAACGCGCCACGATAAAAGGTGAGATTACGCAAAGATATCATGGCGGTGAAGTCTATCAGGCCAGTGGGACGGAAACACTGAAAATTTCCTCATCCTTCTCCGACCAGACCAAGCCGCGCAGCGCAGCGGCAAGAGCGTTGTTCGGTATTTACTTAACGCTCGGGCGCGGCCCGCCCGCAGGACCAACAAGCGGCGAACTGTCCCTCGACCAGTTCGCCGCAGCCGGAGCACCGCCAATCGCTGCCACCGGGAGCCTCTAGAATATCGGCGACAAGACGCCGAGCCAGCTCATAGTCCTCATCGTCGCTGACCCAGACCTCCGGCCAACACTCATTCAAAGGAAGTTCGCCGGCCGCACCGCCTAGATAGGCATTCCGTAACACTGCCGGAATCCCGTGCTGTTCGAGAACCGCATGAATGTGACCGGCAAGCAGAATATCCGCAGCTTGATAGACGCGTTTCATTCCCTAAGCCGCTACGAAGAACAACGCGATAACGCAAATCAACGCCGCAAACCAAATCAGGCTCCGCAAGGTAGGCTTATCGAATATGTAGAGCAAACCGTACACGATACGCAGAATCACGAAAGTCACAGCAAGCGTATTGACCGTTCCTTGAGCCGCATCCAACTGATGGGCGATGATGACGGCGGCTGCAAACAACGGTAAAGCTTCAAACGTATTATGCTGCACCCAATCGGCGCGCTTCCGCCACCCCTCCAAGCCAGCCAGAAATGTTCTCGGTGTGCGATTATTGAAGCCGCTAGCACCCGCCTTGGCCGCTATCGCGAAGGCGTATGGCAACAAACCGACAATCAAAACACACCAGTAAGCTATGGTCATTCTTATCCTCCAATAAAGACAACATTACCTATGTTCTTAAATTTTTGTTAAGCAACCGACTCACCTCGTGAAGGGAACGCCGACTGCGATTTTGCTACTATCGCGGCCAAGACGGTATTGGAGCAAGTACTTGTGGACAGCACAAAACTCAATCATCTTGTCAGCCGGGCCGAGGATTTACTATCGCGGCTGGAAAGTATTCTCCCGCCTGCTCCTGCAAGCATAGACTGGTCTGCTCCCGCTTTCAGGTGGGAACCGCGACGAAGCGGCGGGTTCTTGCGCGCTATCCCCCGCCCCCACCGCATCCGACTGAGCGAACTACACAATATCGAGCGGCAGAAAACGCTGTTGGACCGAAACACACGGCAGTTTCTCGCCGGTCTTCCAGCCAATAACGCTCTGCTATGGGGTTCCCGCGGCACCGGCAAGTCGTCGCTCGTCAAAGCCTTGCTAACCGAATATAGCGAACGGGGACTGCGAGTCATTGAAGTAGATAAGCAGCACTTGGTCGAACTTCCGGTCATTATCGACCTTCTGGAAAAACGGCCCGAGCGCTTTATTTTGTTCTGCGACGACCTCTCCTTCGAAGCCGACGACCCCAGCTACAAGACGCTGAAAGCGATACTGGACGGCTCGTTGAGCGCCGCGCCCGACAATGTGCTGATTTACGCAACGTCGAACCGCCGCCATCTGTTGCCGGAGTACATGGCCGATAACGAGCAGACTCGAATCTACGAGGGCGAGATTCATCACGGCGAAGCCGTCGAAGAGAAAATCTCCTTATCGGAGCGTTTCGGGCTGTGGGTATCCTTTTATCCGTTCGATCAGGATGCCTATCTGGATATCGTGTTCGGCTGGCTGGAACGGCTCGGAGTGGAAACGCAACAAGCAGGCGCTGAGATCCGGGCCGAGGCGCTGCGTTTCGCGCTGGCCCGCGGCTCCCGCAGCGGACGGGTAGCCTGGCAATTCGCGCGCGATTGGGCGGGAAGGACGGCGCTGACCGGCGCCGAGTAGGCACGGCGGGGCGGCAACGCCACCCCGCCTGCGTTCAAGCCTTAGCCGATCCACACCCGAGCGTTGCGGAACAAGCGCAACCACGGGCCATCCTCCGCCCACTCGTCCGGACACCAGGAATGCTGTACCGCCCGGAACACCCGCTCCGGGTGCGGCATCATGATGGTGAAACGGCCGTCGGTATTAGTCAGCCCCGTAATGCCTAAGGGCGAACCGTTAGGGTTGAAGGGGTACTGACTCGCTTCACGCCCGTAGTGGTCGACATAACGCAGACTCACCTGCCCGGCCGCCAGGGCTTTACGCGGCCCGGCGTCGCCGTCGAACTCAGCTCGCCCTTCGCCATGCGCTACCGCGATCGGCATCCGAGAGCCTTCCATTCCAGCGAGGAAAAGCGACGGCGACGGCAAAACCTCAACCATCGACAAACGGGCTTCGAATTGCTCCGAACGATTGCGGACGAAGCGCGGCCATAGTTCAGTACCAGGAATCAGCTCCCGCAGATTCGATAACATCTGGCAGCCGTTGCATACGCCTAAGCCAAAGCTATCGCCACGATTAAAAAACGCTTCGAACTCGTCGCGTGCCCGCGGATTGAACAGAACCGATTTAGCCCACCCGCCGCCGGCACCCAACACGTCGCCGTAGGAGAATCCGCCGCAAGCGACCAAGCCGGCGAAATCGCCTAACTTGACGCGCCCGGCGATGATATCGCTCATGTGCACATCGTGCGCCTCGAATCCTGAGCGATCGAAGGCCGCTGCCATCTCGACTTGGCCGTTGACGCCTTGCTCTCGCAGCACGGCTACACGAGGCTTGGCACCGCTATTAACATACGGTGCCGTCACATCCTCGGTAGGATCGAAACTCAAGCTGGCGTGCAACCCCGGATCGTTGGCGTCTAGCAGAGCGTCGAATTCCTCCTGCGCACAGTCGGAGTTATCGCGCAGAGCCTGCATCCGGTAACTGGTTTCGCCCCATGCCCGCTGCAGATCGACTCGGGCTTCGTTGAGCAACTCGACCTGGTGCTGCCGTATAATCAAGCGATCGTCGTCGCGCAAAGCGCCGATAACATGAGTGTGATACTTCAATCCCGCAGCCGCGAAACGCTCCAGCACGGTGTCGCGGTCTTCGCGCCGCACCTGCAACACAGCCCCCAGTTCCTCGGCAAATAAGGCCGGCAGCGGCTCGCCCAACTGATCGAGGTTAACATCCAGGCCGACGTGACCGGCAAACGCCATTTCCGCCAAGGTGGTAAACAAACCGCCATCGGAGCGGTCATGGTAAGCCAGGAGAAGTCCATCCCGATTCAGCGACTGTACCGTGTTGAAAAACCGTACCAGAGCCTCGGGGTCGTCTAGATCGGCCGGATGATGGCCGATCTGACCGTACACTTGGGTGAGTGCGCTCGCACCCAAGCGAGTTTCCCCCTTACCGAGATCGATCAGAATCAACTCGCTCTCGCCCCGGTCGCGCCGTAAGGCGGGCGTCAGGGTGCGGCGGGCGTCCTCCACCGGAGCAAAGGCCGACACGATCAAGGATAACGGCGAGGTAACGCTCTTCGCCTCCTTGCCCTCCTGCCAAACGGTTTTCATGGACAAGGAGTCTTTACCGACCGGGATCGCAACGCCTAGGCGCGGACACAACTCCATGCCGACGGCCTTCACCGTATCGAACAAAGTTGCATCCTCGCCGCCGTGCCCGGTCGCCGCCATCCAATTGGCGGATAAGTTCACCTTACGGAGATCGCTAATCGACGCCGCTGCCAGATTGGTCAGCGCCTCGCCGACGGCCATACGACCGGAGGCCGGGCCGTGCAGAACGGCGGCAGGGGTTCGCTCCCCCATCGCCATAGCTTCGCCCGCATAGCCGCGATAATCGGCCACCGTCACCGCACAATCGGCAACCGGCACTTGCCAAGGGCCGACCATCTGGTCGCGCGCCACCATACCGCCGACGGTACGATCGCCGATGGTAATCAGGAAGCTCTTATTCGCCACTGTCGGCAAGCGCAGCACACGATAAGCCGCATCCCGCAAATCGATGGCCGTAAAGTCGATTTCCGGCTTATCAAACGTTTTGTGGCTGACGTCCCGCAGCATTTTCGGCGGTTTACCGAGCAAAAGCTCCATCGGCAAATCCACGGGCGTGTTGTCGAAGTGCCCGTCGCCCAGTACCAATTGCCGGTCCTCGGTCGCCTCGCCGATGATGGCGTACGGACACCGCTCTCGCTCGCAAAGCGCGGCAAACTGCTCGACGCGGTCCGCAGCCAGCGCCAGCACGTAACGCTCCTGCGACTCGTTACACCAAATCTGCATCGGCGACATGCTCGGATCGTCGCTCGGCACGGCGCGTAGTTCGAGCTTGCCGCCGCGCCGACTGTCGTCGAGGATCTCCGGCACGGCATTGGACAGGCCGCCCGCGCCGACATCGTGAATGGAAACGATCGGGTTATCCTCGCCCAAGGCCCAGCAAGCATCGATTACCTGCTGACAACGTCGCTCCATCTCCGGATTGCTACGCTGAACCGAGGCGAAATCGAGCTCCTCGTCGCCCTCGCCACTGGCAACCGACGACGCCGCACCGCCGCCGAGGCCGATCAGCATCGCCGGGCCTCCCAGGACGACGACCGGCGAGCGGCTCGGTACCACGCCTTTCTCGACGTGCTGAGCGCGAATGTTGCCGACACCGCCGGCAATCATGATCGGCTTGTGGTAACCGCGCACCTCTTCGCCTTCCGGGCCCGGCACACGCTGCTCGTAGGCCCGGAAGTAACCCAGCAGATTGGGACGGCCGAATTCATTGTTATAGGCGGCAGCGCCGATCGGCCCGTCCAGCATAATTTGCAGCGGCGAGGCAATGCGCGCGGGCTTGCCGTAATCCTCTTCCCACGGTTGTACCCATTCCGGAATCCGCAGGTTCGATACGGAAAAGCCCACTAAGCCGGCCTTTGGCTTTGCCCCGCGGCCGGTTGCGCCTTCGTCGCGGATCTCGCCGCCGGCACCGGTTGCGGCCCCCGGCGCCGGCGAAATAGCCGTGGGGTGATTATGGGTTTCCACCTTCATCACCAGGTGAACCGCTTCTTGCCGACTGCCATAAACTCCCGTGCGCGGGTCGGCGAAGAAACGTGCGGCTTCGCTCCCTTCGGCGACTGCGGCGTTGTCCGCGTAGGCCGATAAAACACCCTCGGGACGGCTGTTATACGTGTTGCGAATCATCGCAAACAGCGATTTATCCTGCGGCTCGCCGTCGATGATCCAGTCGGCGTTAAAAATCTTGTGCCGACAATGCTCGGAGTTGGCCTGCGCGAACATCATCAATTCGACATCCGTCGGATTGCGTCCAAGCTGGCGATAACTTTCCGCGAGGTAATCGATCTCGTCCTCGGCTAAGGCAAGACCAAGTTCTCGGTCGGCCTGCTCTAACGCCGTCCGGCCACCGCCGAGTAAATCAATCGACGCCACCGGCGCGGGCGCTGCCTGGCTAAAGAGCCCTTCGACACCGCCGGCATCGCTCCACACAACTTCGGTCATCCGGTCATGCAAAAGCGCTTTAATGGCCACGAGCTGTTGTTCGCTCAGCTGATCGGTAACGCCTTGCAGGCAATAAGCCACACCTCGCTCGATGCGCCGAATGCCGTTTAAGCCGCAATTACGCGCGATATCGGTGGCTTTGGTCGACCACGGCGACAACGTCCCGGGGCGCGGCGTCACTAGAAGCTTAAGGCCTGAGCCGGCTTGCGCCGGCAAGTTCGGGCCGTAGTCGAGCAAGCGATCCAATACCTTTTGCTCGTCGGCGGTTAAGGCTCGCTCCAGATCGACAAAGTGATGATATTCGCTACCGATCGCTTCGATCTCAGGGGCAATCGCTTGCGCAGCGGCAAGTAACTTTTGCAGGCGAAATTCGGAAAGGGCGGGCTTACCACGTAGGCGTAGCATGGTTTCTCGTAACCTGACTAGTAAAAGCGAAGCGCACGGCGGGGCGCGACCCCACCGCACACGGGAATCGTTAGCGCAGATGTTCCTGTAGCAGGACCAATATGCGCTCGGAGATTTCGGGTTCGGCGTACTCGCCGTCTTCATCGCTTACGAAGACCTGAGTCCGCCTTCCGTCGCGGGAGAGGTTGACCACATAGGGTCGCAGGCTATCGGGTTCCTCACTGCGCCAAAAGGCGAGAAAACTGAAGAAACCGCGCTCGCGCTGGCCTTCTTCCGCCCGCACATCATACCGGATGTAATAAGCGCCGGCACTGCGATCGCGATCCTCGACCGTAAATCCGGCTCGATCGAGTGCTGTGCCAACTTGGCGCCACGCTTCGAAGAAGCCTTCCTCGATCACCAACATAGGCGCTTCGCCGGGGCCGTCGGCAAGCTTGGAGCGTGTCTCCTGCTCTGCCGCCAAACCGTTCTCCGGCGGCATCGATTCAGGTTGCGCTAAACCCGGTCGTTCAGCCGCGTCGCGTTCCGGCGCCAACACGGGCGGCTGCTGTAAGCGCTCGGCACGCTCCTGAGCCGGGTCCGGGTCGCCCCGGAACACACCGCACCCGCTCGCCAGGCTTATACCTAAAATCGCCACTATGCCAAGCGCGTATCGCACGTGCCTCACCTCAAAGAACTCCAGCCAGTTTCATCGCCTGACGAACCGTCTCATGATGCTGCTCGGGCAGCGGCGTCATCGGCAAGCGGATCCCCGGCCCCATCAGCCCCAATTCGGCAACGGCCCATTTGACCGGAATGGGGTTGGACTCGACGAACATCGCTTTATGCAACGCGGCCAACTGCGCATCGATGCGCTCCGCCTCTTGGATATCGCCGCGCATCGCCGCGGCACATAAGTCATGCATCAATTTCGGCGCAACGTTCGCCGTAACGGAAACGATACCTTTACCGCCCTGCATGATGATTTCGCGACCGATAGCGTCGTCACCGCTGTAAACATCGAGCTTATCGCCACAGCGCTCGATGACTTCGCGCGCACGCTGCACCGTGCCGTACGCTTCTTTCACGCCGACGATATTCGGCACGTCCGCTAAGCGCTGTACGGTTTCCGGCAATAGATCGCAGGCCGTACGCCCAGGCACATTGTAAAGAATCTGGGGAATAGGCACCGCATCGGCAATAGCCTTGTAGTGCTGGTACAAGCCTTCCTGAGTCGGCTTGTTGTAGTACGGCGTTACCAAGAGCACCGCATCGCAACCGCCTTCCATCGCGTAGCGCGTCAGTTTAATAGCTTCCCAGGTCGAGTTAGCGCCGGTACCGCCGATCACGGGGATACGGCCGCGCGCATACTCGGCGGTGCGACGCATCACCTCGAAGTGCTCGTCGTAATCGAGCGTAGCCGACTCGCCGGTAGTACCGACGGCTACGATAGCGTCGGTACCATTATCGACATGGAACTCAACCAAACGCTCAAGCGCTGGGTAATCGACCTCGCCGTCACTGTCCATTGGCGTGACCAGGGCGACCATGCTGCCGTGGAACATCGTCTTCGTCTCCACCCCATTGAAAACAATGGCTGCATACTACTTGCGCGCCCCACAACTGACAAGCGAGCAAAGAAAACAGCTTCCCCTGCTCCGACCCCACTTAGGCAGTAGGGTTCACACAAATCGCAGCGACACCGGTTCATGCTACACTGGCCAGCTTACCTCATACATCCCAAAACCAAGGCCGGGCGAGATAGGTCACGATGCAAAATTTGTTAGTGGTTACGGCTCTCGGCGAAGATCGCCCAGGAATCGTTGACGAGTTGTCGCGCGTCATTGTCGATAGCGGCTGCAACATCGAAAACAGCCGTATGACCGTACTCGGCAGCGACTTTGCGGTCATCATGCTCGTCTCGGGACGCTGGAACGAACTCGCGAAACTCGAAAGCAGCTTGCCGCAGGCAGGCAGGCGCCTTGGCTTGCTACTCAACACAAAGCGTACCGACGCCCCGACGCGGCGCGGCGATTTATTGGCCTACGCAGTAGAGGTCATCTCCGTCGATCATCCGGGCATCGTTCATCAGCTATCCAACTTTTTCGCCAAGCGCAGCATTAACATTCGCGACTTATCGACGGCGAGCTATGCAGCGGCACACACCGGCACGCCGATGTTTTCGGTACTGATGACGATCGACGTACCCGCCAACACGCATATCGCCACGTTGCGGGAAGAATTCATGGACTTCTGCGATCGCCTCAACCTCGACGCGATTATGGAACCGGTTAAGTCATAAGCAGTCGCGCGAATACCCGCTAGCGACGCAACGCCCCACACCTCCAGCGGTTTGTTTACGACAAAAGCGAGAGCGACGATGAGCGAAATCGAAGTAGGAAAAGCGGTACCCAACTTTCACGCCCCAGCCACCGGCGGCGAGACGATCGAGCTTGCCGAGCTGCGGGGAAAGAATGTCGTATTGTTTTTCTATCCGAAAGCTAACACCCCTGGTTGTAGCCAAGAAGGTCAGGACTTCCGCGACGCAAACGAAGCGTTCGCCGCCTTGAACACCGTTGTCCTCGGCATCTCCCGCGACGGCGTCAAGGCGCAGGAAAACTTCAAGGCTAAGTACGACTTTCCGTTTCCGCTGATTGCCGACAAGGACGAGGCCGTATGCCGCCTGTTCGATGTTATCAAACAGAAAAACATGTACGGCCGCCAGGTTATGGGGATCGAGCGCAGCACATTCTTGATCGCCGCCGACGGCAAACTGCACAAGGAATGGCGGAAAGTAAAAGTTAAGGGGCACGTCGAGGACGTCCTGGCCGCAACGCAGGAACTGGCCTCCTAACGGCGACGATTTCCGCAACTCGGGGAGTTTTTGATTTATGACGAAAGCGGCCGCTCAGCGTACACGGTTTTTCGTTGTCGACGCTTCGGTGCTGATCCACGACCCAGCGGCGCTATTCCGCTTTCAGGAGCACGACCTACACTTGCCGATGGTCGTGCTCGAACAGTTGGACCACGCCAAACAAGGACTCTCCGAGGAAGCCCGCAACGTACGCCAGGTCAGCCGTTTCCTCGACCAGTTGCTTGCCGATGCCGGCCCCTTGGATCTGGAGCGCGGCCTCCCGCTCGGGCAAGAGGCCGCGGGACGCCTGTTCTTCGACCTCACACCCGGCGCGCGCAGCGTGCTCGATACCGCGCTAGATCTACAGGAAAAGCGGCCCGACGCCAAAGTGACGCTGGTCTCGAAGGACATTAATCTGCGGATTCGGGCGACGGTCCTCGGTATCCATGCCGAGGATTACCACAGCGACCAGGTTCTCGACGATCTGGACCTGCTTTATTCCGGTCTGAACGTTATTCCCGCCGACTGCTGGCGTAAAGCGCAGCCCTACAATGACGGCTTCCGGCTGCCGAACGACGAAAATTGGCACTTAAACCAGTGCCTTTACACGGAAGACGACAGCTTCCACGGTATTGTCCGGGAGGTTAACCCGGACGGCACGGCCATTGTTAGCTCGGTAGAAGATTTCCGCCGCTCCGAAGCGGCCGTTTGGGGAGTGCAAGCGCGCAACCGTGAGCAGAACTTCGCGCTTAATCTCTTGCTCGACCCCAACATCGATTTCGTCAGCCTGCTCGGGCCGGCCGGCACCGGAAAGACGCTGCTCACCTTAGCCGCGGGCCTTGCGCAAACCCTCGACCATCGACGGTTCCGAGAGATCATCATGACCCGAGCCACCATCTCACTCGGGGAAGACATCGGCTATTTACCGGGGACAGAAGAAGAAAAGATGGGGCCGTGGATGGGGGCGCTGATGGACAACCTGGAAGTGCTTACCCAAACCGAGGGCAGCAGCAGCTGGGGGCGCGCCGCGACCCAGGACCTTTTGCAGAGTCGGGTAAAAGTGCGCTCCCTGAACTTCATGCGCGGCCGCACGTTTTTAAGCCGCTACATCATTCTGGACGAAGCGCAAAACCTGACGGCCAAACAGATGAAGGCACTCATCACCCGCGCTGGCCCCAGCACCAAAGTCGTCTGCATGGGCAATCTGAGTCAGATCGACACGCCGTATCTGACCGAAACCAGCTCCGGCCTCACCTACGTCGTCGACCGCTTCAAAGGCTGGCGCCACGGCGGGCATATCACCTTACAGCGCGGCGAGCGCTCCCGACTCGCCGACCACGCAACCGAGACGCTCTAGCAGCCGATTAGCTTTCGCTTGGCCGGCTCAACGGGACAGCACAAAAACGCACTGCAACACGACATCGCCATCATCCCCCGCATGCGGATAGAGGGCGACAAAGTAATCCCGCGCCGACGATACGTCGAAGACGCGATAGGGCTCCGCCACCTCAGGCTCCAAATCCAAATGTTCGCCGATACGCAGGGTCAACTCGTCGATATCGCCATGTACCACCACATTGGGGCCGAAAGCCATGTCATAGCCTCGAAACCCGACATAAGCGACCTCGGCGCCGAACACGTCCATTGGCACCGAAGGTCGGTAAAAATGTGGGTTATCGGGCGGCTCCGACGCCGCCAAATAGCGCTCGCGCAGCGTCTCCGCTTCCGGGCCGGCGGCGTCGGCACGGCAAGTCACCATGCGCTCCAGAGCACCGGTATCAACGGCGCTAGCCGCCCCTGGAAAAGCAACCGCCAGAGCAAGCAAGAAAAACACAGAACGCATAAGTCACCCCATTTACTCTAGAATCCGCACGTGGCGCAGATAGCCGCCGCGACGCTACCGCCAGGGTGCGTCCGGCAGCGGCTCGTGGCGACCCACGGCTTGGCCGGTGCCCACCACCTGGAACACACGGCCTTCGCGATTATTATCTGAGCGAGCGTTCGTCAGCCACACCGTCACCCCGCCGTCCGCCTCCATGCCGACCACCAAATGTTCTTCCCGCCCCTGCTCGCCACTCGATATCCAAGTGTACTCGGGGAGGTTACGCATTTGCTTGGCCAGATCCGCCGCCAACTCCAGTGTGGCCTCGTAGAGGATCTCTTCCTCAATCTGCCGCCAACGCACGTAGAGGGTTTTCGGAGCCGGGCGTTCGAAAATCAGGGTGCTGCCACCGCTCACGGACTGCCAGCAACAACTGATCCGCCCCCCATCGCCCACCACGTATCGTCAAACAGCAGCTTCTCGACCAAAATCTCGTTCCCGCGCGGGTGGAGATGCTCACATCGAAGCTACGATCCGCCCCCGCTTGGTAGTACACATAGCCGCTAAGCAAAAAGAGACTTAGCGCCAGGATCACCAGACTCACCCGTTTCGTCATCGTACGCGTCTCCAGCCCGTATAGGCCCTTGGCCGCCACCAGAAATCGTCCGCCGCGTTACCTCGGTCCGGGGCGTTGGGGAAAATCTCGCGCCCCCCGCGTTCGGCGCATTGCTATTGACCACGTTGGCCAGATCCTCTCGCCAGCCGTTGCCGGTGACCAGCTCCGGTCGGTGGTATTGATGGGAGTGGTGGATGTACTCCCGGTAC
>NZ_NFZV01000036.1 GCF_003399765.1 Alkalilimnicola ehrlichii
GGCGTAGATGCCGAGCTGACGGAACAGCCCCTCCATGCCGAAGGTGCGTGCCTCGTCCGGCACAATGGGGACGATGTGCTTGGCGAGCTGCTTGTCGCGCACCAGAATGGAGAGGATGCGAACGAAGGCCATAGTGGTGGACATCTCGCGCTCGTCGCTGCTTTTCAGCAGCAGGTCGAAGGCGCTGAGGTCGGGCGTTTCGAGTGCCGGGGCACGGTCGTAGCGGGCCGGCAGATAACCGCCTAGGGCACGGCGTCGCTCGTGCAGGTATTTCATCTCCGGACTGTCGTCGGCCGGTTTGTAGAACGGCGCATCGTCCAGCTCTTCGTCGGAGACCGGGATGTTGAAGCGGTCGCGGAAGTGTTTCAGCGCGCTGTGGCCCATCTTCTTTTGCTGATGGGTGATGTTCTGCCCTTCGCCGGCTTCGCCCATGCCGTAGCCCTTGACGGTTTTGGCGAGGATGACGGTGGGCTGCCCACTGTGGTTGACCGCTTCGTGGTAGGCGGCGTAGATCTTGTGCGGATCGTGGCCGCCGCGGTTAAGCCGCCAAATGTCCTCGTCGGACATATTGGCCACCATGGCCTTCAGTTCGGGGTACTTGCCGAAGAAGTGTTCGCGGGTGTAGGCCCCGCCTTTGGCCTTGAAGTTCTGGTACTCGCCGTCGACGGCCTCTTCCATGCGTTGGCGCAGTAGCCAGTCTTTGTCTTTGGCGAGCAGCGGGTCCCAGTACGAGCCCCAGATGACTTTAATGACGTTCCAGCCGGCACCGCGGAACTCGCCTTCCAGCTCCTGAATGATCTTGCCGTTGCCGCGCACCGGCCCGTCCAGGCGTTGCAGGTTGCAGTTGACGACGAAGACCAGATTGTCGAGTTTCTCGCGCGCCGCAAGGCTAATCGCACCCAAGGACTCCGGCTCGTCCATCTCGCCGTCGCCCATAAAGGCCCAGACCTTGCGCTTGCTGGTGTCGACGATGCCGCGGTCGTTCAAATACTTCATGAACCGCGCTTGGTAAATGGCCATCAGCGGGCCAAGCCCCATCGACACGGTGGGGAACTGCCAGTAATCGGGCATCAACCAGGGATGGGGGTAGGAAGTGATGCCGTTGCCGTCGACGTCTTGCCGAAAGCCGCGTAGTTGCTCTTCGTTAAGACGCCCTTCCAAATACGAGCGGGCATAAATGCCGGGGGCAGAGTGGCCTTGGATGAACACCATATCGCCGCCGTGCGCGTCGCTCGGCGCGTGCCAGAAGTGGTTGAAGCCGACGTCGTAGAGCGTGGCGCTGGAGGCGAAGCTGGCAATGTGGCCGCCGATCCCTTCTCGCTCTTTGTTCGCTTGCACCACCATCGCCATCGCGTTCCAGCGGATGATCGAGCGCAGCCGCCACTCCAGGGCGTGATCGCCGGGGGAGCGCGCTTCTTTGTGCGGAGGGATGGTGTTTAGATAGGCTGTGGTGGCCTTGAACGGCAGATGAGCGCCGCGGCGGCGTGCCTTATCGACTAAGGCTTCAACGAGAAAATGGGCCCGTTCCGGGCCTTCGATCTCGATGACGGCCTCCAGGGCCTCCAGCCATTCTCGCGTCTCAAGGGGATCGACGTCCTCGGGTCTTGCAGCCATAGTTCACCTCTTGGGTAGGCCACGGGTCCGACTTGTCGGTGCGGCGCCCGGGGTTGGTGAGCGCCGTTTTACCTTGCTTTTGAGCGAGGCCACCAGTCAAGTCGGAATGCCGCGGTGGCTTGTTGCTTGTTTTGTTTGTTGGTGGTCATCATCATAAGGCGCCGATTAAACCTTTACCAGAGGTCTTTGCCTCGTGGGCCGAGTGGCGGCTTGGCGTTTGCCGACGGCGGGAGATTGCCGAGGCTTTGAGCGAATACGTTCTCCAGCTCGTCGAGTTCCAAGGGCTTGTGAAAAAACGGTCGAAGCCGGCCTCGTTCGCCTGCGCTCGGGTGGCAGGATCGTCGAACCCAGTAAGCGCCACTAAACGCGCTCGGCTTCCGCGTTCGCGGAACCGGCGTGCTAGCTCGAATCCGCTCATGTCCGGCAACCCGAGGTCGATGAAAACGACATCCGGAAACGTCTCGGCTGCGGCCGTCAAGGCGACGGCGCCACTATCGGCAAAGCTAACGCTGTGAGGCAGCTCCTCAAGAATCAGCGCCATAATGGTCCTTAGCGCAGCGTCGTCTTCTACGATTAAAATCCTCACCTCTTCCATGCCTCACCTCGGGCGCATGGGGTTGATATTGTCGGTATGTCCGCCCTGTGGGCGAGGCAAGGGAATGCGCGAATTATTCAGCGTTTCCCTAGGTTTTGCCGTGGTCGCTGTTGCGGCTGTTGGCCGGTTGTCGAGGGACAGGTAGGCGCCGAATAAGAGGTAGCGTTAGGACATAAGCCAGAATGCCGACGCCGTTGACGATGACGTCGAGGAGCGAGCAATGGCGGTAAGGTATCTGCGATTGTATAAGCTCGATGGCGATGCCGTAAGCCAGCAGCGGCAGCGCTTTGTGCCATCCGAACGCGCTACGGGGAAACGCGAAGTCGGTTAGCAGTGCGAGTACGTAAAAGGCCAGAAAATGATTCAGCGACGGTGCGCCGGTGGTGACGGTCTGTTCGCTCGGTAGGGTGGCCAGAACCAGAATCGCCACCAGCGCAATGCCCAGTACGCTGCGTACCAGCGCTACCTGTACCTTTTCCGCGTCCATGCGTAAGCGTCAGGTTACGGCTGGTTGTTATCGAAGCGGAGATCGACCTGGCCGCTTTCGTCGAAGGGTAGGCGCCCGATGCGGCCAAGGCCGACGTCGATATCGCCGCTGATGCGATAATCGAGCGTCATGTCGCCGGCGCGCAGCTTATCTAACAACCATTGCCCTGTCCGTATTAGATTGGTGCTAAGCTCGACCTGAATGTCTTCTTCGCCATAGGCCGGGATTCGAAACGGGGCGGAACTCATGCCGCTGGCGAAGTCCTGCCCTTCCAACTCGATCTTGTAGCGTACGCCTTGTACCGGCAGCGCAATTGCATTCGGATTACTGGCCCGTAAGGTAATTACGTAACGCTGTTGAAAAACGCCTAATTCCTGAATCTCGATACCGGCCAGGTTGAGTTCGGGGCGCTGGATGTCGCGCGGTGTCGTCGCACAGCCGCCAAGTAGCAGCAAGCATGCAAGGATCAATGTCAGCCAAGCGCTTGTGTGGCGCATACTACCCACTCCCTAAAGCAGCCCCCGAATGATGTTGGGGCTGTTGCTGTACGTAAAAACACCGAGCATTTTTCTAACCGGATGCGAGCCAATCGCGAGCAGTCAGAAATTGTTCGTACAAGGCAGCTTCGGTACTGCCCGGCTCAGGTTGCCAATTGTATTCCCAACGTACCAAGGGCGGGAGGGACATGAGAATAGATTCGGTACGGCCGCCCGATTGTAGCCCAAAGCGAGTGCCGCGGTCCTGCAACAGATTGAATTCGACGTAACGGCCGCGTCGGTAGAGTTGGAACTGCCGCTCGCGCTCGCCGTAGGGGATATCGACGCGGCGCTCGACAATCGGCCGATAGGCGGGCAGGAAATGATCGCCTACCGAGCGCATCAGGCCGAAACTATGTTCGAAATCGCCTTCGGCGAAGTCGTCGAAAAATAAGCCGCCAATGCCGCGCGGTTCCTGCCGGTGAGGCAAGTAAAAATACTCGTCGCACCAACGTTTAAAGCGCGGGTAGAGGTCGTCCCCGAACGGTAGGCAAGCGGCCTGGGCGGTTTGGTGCCAGTGTAGGCAGTCGTCCTCGAAGCCGTAGTACGGCGTGAGATCGAAGCCGCCGCCGAACCACCACACCGGTGCCGCGTTTTCTTTCTCCGCGAGGAAGAAGCGTACATTGGCGTGTGTGGTGGGAACGTAAGGGTTGTGCGGGTGTATCACCAACGACACGCCCATCGCTTGAAAGCCGCGGCCGGCCAGCTCGGGCCGGCGTTCGGTTGCGGCGGGCGGCAGGTTGTCGCCATACACGTGGGAGAAGTTAACCCCCGCTTGTTCGAAAACGCCGCCTTCGCGAAGCAAACGGCTGCGCCCGCCCCCGCCGGCAGGGCGATCCCACTGGTCTTCGCGAAAATCGGTTTGGCCGTCTAGCTTGGCAATGGCCTGGCAGATCGTGTCCTGCAAGTTCAGCAGGTAATCGCGAACGCGGGTGGGGTTTACGGTCTGCCGGTCAATCATGGAACACGCATCTCTTCGCTGTTAAGAACTTTTACGTTTTCCACCACTGCGGGTGCCGCGCCCCTTCTTTGCCGGCGCTTTGGCGATCAGCTCTTGGCATTCTTCCAAGGTCAGGCTCTCCGGCTCGCGGTCTTTCGGCATCCGGGCATTCTTTTTGCCGTCGGTGATGTAGGGACCGTAGCGGCCGCGCAGTACCTGAATATCGGTGCCTTCGAAGTGGCGGATGATGCGGTTGGCGTCTGCTTCCTTCTTCTCCGCAATTAGTTCCAAAGCGCGTTCGCGGCTGATGGTGTACGGGTCGTCTTCCTTGATCGAGACGAACTTGTTCGCGTAGCGCACATAAGGGCCGAAGCGACCGATGTTGACCTGAATTGGCTCGCCTTCCGGCGTTTCGCCCAGCTCGCGCGGTAGCTTGAATAATTCCAGGGCCTCTTCCAAGGTGATCGTGTCCATGTTCTGGTGGCTGCGAAGGCCGGCGAACTTGGGTTTTTCTTCATCGTCCTTGGTGCCGATTTGCACGAACGGGCCAAAGCGGCCAATGCGGACACTGACCGGGCGTCCGCTTTTCGGGTCGGTTCCGATCTCGCGGGCCTGCATCACCTCTTCCCGGGAAACCTTGGCTTTCTCTTCCACACGGGTATGGAAGGGCTCCCAGAATTCCTTCATCAACGGCACCCAGTCGCGCTCGCCGCGGGAAACCGCGTCGAGATCGTCCTCCAGGCGCGCCGTGAAGTCGTAGTCGACGTATTTATCGAAGTGATCGGTCAGGAACTTGTTGACCACGCGTCCGACATCGGTCGGCTTGAAGCGCCGATTCTCTAGAATCGTATATTTACGCTGTTGTAGCGTCGAAATAATGGTCGCGTAGGTCGACGGGCGGCCGATGCCGTGCTCTTCGAGCGCGCGCACGAGGCTTGCCTCGGAGTAGCGCGGCGGCGGCTCGGTGAAGTGCTGCTCGGGTCTCAGCGCCTTGAGGTCGACATCTTCGCCTTCCTGCAACGGCGGCAGCAGTTTCTCGCCGGCTTCCTTTTTCTTGTCGTCCTGGCCTTCCTGGTAGACCGCCATGAAGCCGGGATCGGCTACGGTCGAGCCGGTTGCCCGGAACATGTGCGCTCCGGCGGTGAGATCGACGCTGACGGTGTTGATGGTCGCGTGGATCATCTGGCAGGCAACCGCGCGTTTCCAGATAAGTTCGTAGAGTTTGTACTGCTCGTCGGAGAGCTTGCTGCGAACCTGCTCCGGGTAATTGCGGGCGGAGGTCGGCCTGATGGCTTCGTGGGCCTCTTGCGCGTTTTTCGCCTTGGTACGATACACCTGGGGCTTAGCCGGTACATTCTGCTTGCCGTAGCGTTCGGCAATCGTCTCGCGAATCTCGCTGACCGCTTCGGCGGAGAGATTGACGGAGTCGGTACGCATGTAGGTGATTAAGCCGACGGCGCCTTGCCCGAGGTCGATCCCCTCATACAGCTGTTGCGCAATCCGCATCGTCCGTTGCGTGGTGAAGCCTAGCTTGCGGGAGGCTTCCTGCTGCAAGGTCGACGTGGTGAACGGCGCGGCTGGATTGCGCCGCCGCTGTTTCTTTTCGACTTTGCTGACGTGGAGTTTGCCTTGCGCGGCATCGAGCAACGCTTGCTCGACTTCCCGCGCTCGGGCTTCGTTTTCGATGCTGAACTGTTCCAGCCGCTCGCCGTCGAAGCTGTGCAGCTTGGCAACGAAGCCTTGCGCGTCTTTGGCGACATCCGCCTCGACCGTCCAGTATTCGCGCGATTGGAACGCTTCGATTTCCAGCTCGCGTTCGACAATCATGCGAAGCGCGGGGCTTTGTACGCGGCCGGCCGATAACCCTGTGCTGATTTTCTTCCACAACAGGGGCGAGAGATTGAAACCGACCAGATAGTCCAGGGCGCGACGTGCCTGCTGCGCGTTAATCAGCGGCTGCGACAACTCGCGCGGGTGCGCGATGGCATCCTGGATTGCGCGTTTAGTGATTTCGTGAAAGACGACGCGATGGACGTGTTTGCCGTCTAGCGCCTTTTTCTCCTGCAGGAGCTCGTACAGGTGCCACGAGATCGCTTCCCCTTCGCGGTCGGGGTCAGTTGCAAGGTAGAGGGCTTCGGCTTTCTTTGCCGCCTTTGCAATGGTCTCGACGTGTTTGGAGTTCTTATCGATCACCGTGTACTTCATTTGGAAGTCGTGTTCGGGATCGACGGCGCCTTCTTTCGGCACAAGATCGCGTACGTGGCCGTACGATGCCAGCACCTGGAATTCTTTCCCCAGGTACTTGTTGATCGTCCGGGCTTTAGCGGGTGATTCGACGATGACCAGGTTTTTACTCATGGGCGGAAGTTTCGGGCAAGCGTCCGGTTCATGCAACTCACGAAAAAGTTCAAATGGTTCCAACCTGGGTTTTATCAAGCGGTCGCTGTGGTCAGCGATGCCGTTCCCAGGCGGCACGATGAGTGTGTGACGGCAGTGCCGTAGTTGTCGACCGGGTCGGTGCTTGCCCCGCCCGGTTGGGGCGCGAGCAAACAGGGGTGCCCCCGTCGTAGCGCGTAACTGTACTGGAAAAGCCTAGTACTCCGCCACACCTTGATTTGTCGGCGGCTATCCCCAGAGTGTGAGCGGTTGCATTAATGGACGGTTGGCGGGATTCAGCGCCTTGCCGCCGATGCTTTCCTGCGAGTCGCCTACGCCGCCGTGCTCGTTTGGACGAGGCGGGGCGTAGGGTTTATCGTTAATGGAGCAGCTGTACCGGGTTGTCGAACAGCAGGGTTTCCATGCAGGCGTAGGCTTCTTCTTGGCCGGGCTGATTGAACAGCACCATCAAAACCACCCACTTCAGCGTGTCGATGTCGACTTCCTCGTCGTCCAGCGCCATCACGCGCTCAACGATAATTTCCCGGCTGGTCGGCGTTAGAATGCCGACCTGTTCCAGAAACAGGAGAAAGCCGCGGCAGTCGACGTCCAATTTGCTGGATTCCTGCTCGGCAAATACCCGGATCGAGCGTTCGCCGTCGATGTTCAGGTTGGGTGCCTGCCGCGATTCGGCAAGGCCGTCCAGCCATGCAAACGCTTTGCGGATCTCCGCCGACGTGAAGCCGGCTTCGAACAGCTCCGATTCGAGAGAGTCCCGATCTGGTTGCGGTTCGTCGTCGTTGTAAAAATAATTCTCGAAGAGGTACATCAAGACGTCGAACACGTTCTCTTTCATCTCATGTCCCTTTCCGGGTTCTGGCGTAGCGACCGCCGGCACTGGGTGCGACGTAGCCTTCAAGCTCTAACATGAGCAGAATGGAGGAAACCTCGGCAGTCGTCAATTCGGTTCTATCCAGTATGACATCCAATGGCGTTGGATCATAGCCGAGCGCGTCGAGCACGGCCTGATAGTCGGCATCGAGGGTCGGCTCGGACGGGGGTGCGGCCGGCGTTTCGGTAGCGCCGGCCGGTTGCAGTACAGCTAGCGGGCGAGGGAGTTCTTCCAGCACGTCGTCCGCCGTTTCAACCAGTTTGGCGCCTTGGCGGATTAGCGCATGGCAGCCTTTGGCGAGCGGGTTGTGGATAGACCCCGGAATCGCGAAAACTTCCCGGCCTTGCTCGGTGGCATAACGGGCGGTGATTAACGAGCCGCTGCGCAGGCTCGCCTCTACGACAAGCACGCCGAGACTGAGGCCGCTAATGATTCGGTTGCGCCGTGGGAAGTTCTCGGAGCGTACGCTGGTGCCGGTGGGGAATTCCGATACCAACGCTCCTTGCTGGCTGATTCGATGGGCTAACTCGCGGTGGCGCGCCGGATAAACGCGGTCCAATCCCGTGCCTGTCACCGCTAGCGTGATGCCGCCGCCATCTAACGCTCCCTGGTGGGCGGCGGCGTCGACGCCGAGGGCAAGCCCGCTGGTAATGGGTACACCCGCTGCCGCTAGGTGGCGAGAGAAGTCGTAGGCCGTTTCGGCACCGCCGCGGCTGGGGTTGCGACTGCCGACGACGCCGAGCTGCGGTAGGCCAAGCAGTTCCGGTTCGCCGATCACGAAGAGTATGGGCGGGGCATCGTCGAGATCGCGCAGCCGTTGCGGGTAGCGGGGGTCATGGGCGCATAGGATGTGATGATCGGCCGCCTCCTGCCAGGCAAGGTCCTGTTCGGCACCGGCCCAATCGGCGTGTTCGAGCGCTTTGCAGGTGCCCTCGTCCAGGCCTCGGCGCAGTAGCTCGGAGCGGCTCAGTGCAAAGGCCTCGGCAGGGTCGCGACAGACTTCGAGAAGGCGATGAAAACGCGCCGGGCCGATGCCCGGCGCGCGCCATAGTGCTAACCAGGCCGCCAGTTGTCGATCGCTTGGTGCGTCGTTCATGGCAGCCTGCTGTTTACGGGTTACGCACGGCATCCAGCGTGTGCATGGCACGGTTGGCGTGCATGACGAGGCCGAAGCTGAGCTCGTCGAAGGTGCGGAACACGATCAGTTCGCCTGCCCGTTCGTCGGGCAGTTGTACGCGCTGAGAGCGGCGGCCGCCAAAGGTATCCCGCACGGTTTGCCCGGCTTTGTAGATCGCCAGCACGTTACCGACTTCTACCCCGTGCTCCGTGCCTCGGTTGATGGCGACCACGCTGTATTGCCCGATCTGGTTGACACCGTCCATGACGGCGATAATCTGGCCCTCGACGTCGGTTGCCGGCACATCCGGATGGAAATTGCTGTTGAACGCGGTTTCGTTAGCCTCAAGCAGCCGGTCGCCGGGGAGTACTTCCCGATTGCTGCGGGTAATGCTCAGCGTGGCGGGGTCGCCCTGCTTTTCGAGATGGGCATCGCCAACATGAGTAGCGATATAGCCTAGGCTGCGCCGCGTATCCGGGTCGCGTAGTTCGTCGCCGCGGCGGACGATGGCGTAGCGTCGCGTGTCGGCGTCTGGGTCGAGCCCCGTCCGTATACGGTATCGGTGCCGCTGCCCATAACGCGCTCGTCGGCGCCGGCGACGATATACGGCGCGTTGGCCAGCGTGCGTCCGTCGAGCAGGCGGGTTTCGGTAAGAAACGGCCGTATGGCATCCAGCGGAATCGTCGGGATGGCGGCGGAAATGGACTCTTCGCGGACCCTCGGCGACAGCCGGACCGTCGGGCCGGAGCGATCTTCCCGTTGAACTGTCAGCCGCGGTTCGCCGTCTACGTAAATAAGGCTTATGACGTCGCCGGGGTAGATCAGATGCGGGTTCTCGATTTCCGGGTTGTGGTACCAGATTTCCGGCCATAGCCAAGGGCTGCGCAGAAACCGGTTGGAGATATCCCAGAGAGTATCGCCTCTTTGGACTACATAGCGTTCGGGGTGTCCCTGGCGTAGCGCATCCGCACCGACAATCAGCGGGAGGCAGAGCAGCAGAGCCAAAAAGGGCAGCAAAAGCTTGCTCGGGCGCATTTAGTTCTTTCCTTGGATTTGCCCACTGCGCGAGTGGCGCTCCGGGCGTCGTATTGGTTATATTTGTTTATTAATTGCCTTGTTTAAGGCTAGCAGTCAACCAGCTGGATTCGCAACGACTACTATGGCTATTTTAGACATTCTCCATTATCCCGACGAGCGTCTTCGCACTGTGGCCCGCCCTGTGGAGGCCGTAGACGATACGGTGCGACGACTTGTCGACGACATGTTCGAAACCATGTACGAGGCGCCCGGCATTGGTTTGGCGGCTACCCAAGTCAATGTACATAAACGGGTTATCGTGATCGACATATCCGAAGACCGTAGCGAACCGCTGTGCCTGATTAACCCCGAAATCCTGAGTTTGGACGGGGTCGAGCAGTCGCAGGAAGGATGTTTGTCGGTGCCCGATTTCTACGAACTGGTGGAACGCGCCGAGCGTGTGCAAGTGCGGGCTTTGGATCGCAACGGCGAGCCGTTCGAGTTGGAGGCCGATGGCCTGCTTGCGGTTTGCATTCAACACGAGATGGATCATCTCGACGGTAAATTATTCGTCGATTATCTCTCCGAGCTAAAGCGCAAGCGCGTACGCAAGAAACTCGAAAAGCGTTTCAAAGGGACGGCGGCGGCACCGGCGGCCGGGAACGCTTAGCCGCAGAGCATGACCGCTTGGATTTCGCCGAGCCGCAAGGCTGCGACGATCTTTTAGTTGCGATTAGTTGCGACGTTTTAAGGAGGCAGCGACGAGTATGTCGTGTCTCCGCAAGGAAAGGTGAGCAATTGCTGAACGTGGTTTTTGCCGGCACGCCGGACTTTGCCGTGCCGCCGTTAGAGCGCTTGTTGGCCGGTTCCTTTCGGGTCAGCGCGGTCTATACGCAGCCGGATCGTCCCGCAGGCAGGGGGCGCAAGCCTAAACCCAGCCCTGTGAAACAACAGGCAGTCGAAGTCGGTATCCCGGTCTATCAGCCTGTGAGTTTGCGCGACGCGCAAGCGCAGGCGGAGCTTGCCGCGCTAAAGCCGGACGTGATGGTGGTGGTCGCCTATGGCCTGATTTTGCCGCAAGCGGTGCTCGATATTCCGCGCTATGGGTGCGTTAATATTCACGCGTCTTTGCTGCCCCGCTGGCGAGGGGCGGCGCCGATTCAGCGCGCTATACTGGCCGGCGACAAGGAAACCGGCGTCACTATTATGCAAATGGATGCGGGGCTCGATACCGGCCCGATGCTAGGGGACGTGCGGATTCCGATCGTTGCCGGCGATACCGCGGGTAGCGTGCATGATCGCCTAGCGCAGGCCGGGGCGGATTTACTGGTTGAGGTATTGCCGCGGTTGGCGGCAGGGCGCTTGCAGCCCGTTCCGCAACCGGAAGCAGGCGTTTGTTACGCCGAGAAACTGAGCAAGGCCGAGGCCCGCATCGATTGGCAGCATAGCGCCGAGGCTTTAGCGCGACAGGTCGCTGCGTTTAATCCTTGGCCAGTGGCGCAAACGGCCTGGGGCGATGCGGTATTGCGGATTTGGGAGGCCGAGGCCGTTGCCGGTTCGTCCGCCGCCGCGCCCGGCGAAATCTTAAGGGCCGATAAGCAAGGTATCGACGTGGCTACCGGCAACGGCGCATTGCGTGTGTTGCGCGTACAGGCAGCTGGCGGCCGGGCGGTATCGGTAGCGGATTTTCTCAATGGTCGCGAACTTCGTCCGGGCGATCGGTTTCAGTGATCGTTACCGCGAACACCGTGGGCAACCCTCGTTTCCGGCTGAGTATTCCGCTCGGCGTTAAGAGCGTTGCCGCGACACTTTTCGTAGCTGGGGGTAGGTCATGGAAGCGCGCGAAGCCGTTGCCAAAGCGCTAGAGCGCGTTCTGGAGCGAGGGCAATCGGTGAACGAAGTCTTGCCGGCCCTGCAAGCTGCGGTGCCGGCAAAGGATCGGGGTCTGGTCCAGGCGCTGACGTACGGTGTGTTGCGGGGCTATCTCTATTGGTCGGCCATTGCCGACCGCTTGTTGGATAAGCCCTTGCGGCGCAAGGATGCGGATATTCGGTGTCTGCTGTTGTCGGGTTTGTTCGAGGCCGGCGAGATGCGGACGCCGGATCATGCCGTTGTGTCGGCAACGGCGGGCGCGGCGCGGGCGTTAAAGAAAAAATGGGCGGTGGGGCTGATCAACGCTCTGCTGCGGCGCTTTCTGCGGGAGCAGGAGGCGCTACGCGCAGCAGTCGCTGCGGACCCGGCTATTGCCTATTCTCACCCGCGTTGGTTACTACAACGTTTGCAGAAGGCCTGGCCGGAGCAATGGGAAGAGATTGTTACCGCGAATAATGCCCACCCACCGATGACCTTGCGTGTGAATGCTCGTCGCGGCAGTCGCGACGCTTATCTGGCGCGGTTGCAAGAAGCCGGGATCGAGGCCGTCGCACATCCCTTGGCCCGCGATACGGTGCAGTTATCGGCGCCGGTTCCGGTCGATCGTTTGCCCGGCTTTGCCGATGGCGATGTGTCGGTGCAGGATGCCGCCGCGCAACTGGCAGCGGATTTGCTCGCTGCTCCGGCCGGCGCGCGCGTGCTCGATGCCTGTGCCGCTCCAGGCGGTAAAGCGTGTCATGTCTTAGAGCGACAACCCGATCTGGCCGAGCTGTGGGCGGTGGACGTGGACGCTGCGCGTAGCGAGCGGATTAACGAAAACCTGACTCGGCTTGGCTTGGCGGCCAATGTGGTGGTGGCGGACGCGGCGGAGCCGGAGGCTTGGTGGGACGGCCAGGGGTTTGAGCGTATTCTTATCGACGCCCCCTGCTCCGGTAGCGGCGTTATTCGCCGCCATCCGGATATCAAATGGCTGCGACGAGACAGCGACATCGCAGCACTCGCCGCAATTCAGAAGAAACTGCTCTTGCAGCTCTGGCCGTTGCTCGTTCCGGGCGGTAAGCTCGTTTATGTGACCTGCTCTGTCTTTCCTGAGGAAAACGACAGGCAAATTAGGGAGTTTGTGGCGGCAACGGCGGATGCTCGCGTCGAGCCTTTAGCCTGTTCCGATTGGGGGGCGGTGCAAAGTTGCGGTGTGCAGTTGTTACCTGGGCGACATAATGTGGACGGGTTTTATTACGCGTGTCTAAGCAAGGGGTGAAGCGGGTGCGTTGGCGGCCGGTACTGGCGGTACTGGCCGTATTGGCGTGCTCGATGTTTGCCTCGAATGCGTTCGGCGACGACGCCGGATTCCGGGTGCTCGACGGCGATATTAGCCTGATCGACGATGTGTACTACCTCAACACGCGAGTCGATTATCAGCTAAGCGATGCCGCTCGCGAAGCTATGCACAGCGGCTTGCCGCTGACCTTCGAGCTACAAATCGAAGTCGAGCGCCCTCGCCCTTGGATCTGGAATCAAAGCGTCGCCAGCCTCAGTCAACGCTACCGCTTGCGTTATCACGATCTTAGCGGCCGTTATATCCTGACCAATCTCAATAGCGGCGAAAGCCGTAGCTTCGCATTTGAAAGCGCCGTCCTACAGGCGGTCGGCACCGTCGATGCGTTGCCCTTGATCGACCGCCGCTTGCTCGACGAGGGGGAGGTCTACGAGGTGCGGGTGCGGGCTCGTTTAGACGTCAACGGCTTGCCGCAACCGTTGCGCGCGATTGCGATGGTGTCGCGACAGTGGCGCTTGGCCAGCGAGTGGGTGTCATGGCGGCTGCAAGTCTGACTAGGCTCAGCGGCCAAGGGTGGGGGCGTATCGGCCTTTGCATCCTCCTATTGGTGTCTTTGTTTCTTTTGTCGCGGGCAAGCGAAAACTCCGTCCGTTTCGATCGTCTTTACGGTTGGTTGCTGTTAATTAACAGCGTCGCCTTGGTGCTGTTGGTCGCGTTGATCGGGGCCAACCTCTGGCGCTTGGTAAGACAGTATCGCAGTGCGCGCGCCGGCAGTCGCTTGACCGCCCGTTTGCTGCTTATGCTGGTAGCGCTTACTTTCGTCCCGGTGACGGTTGTTTATCTATTCTCCGTGCAATCGTTACGGGGCAGTATCGATAGTTGGTTCGATGTACGTGTCGAGCAGGCCTTAGACGATGCGCTGACGCTGTCGCAAGCCTCGTTAGATCAAAGAATGCGCGATCTATTACGTAATATGGAGTTGTTGGCGGAGGATTTAGCTTACGCACCGGATGCCGTGGTCGTGCGCCAGTTAGAAGATATGCGGGCGGCAGTCGATGCGGCCGAACTCGCGCTGCTGGGCGGTAGCGGCGGTCATGTGATTGCGGTCAGTAGTCGCGAGCCTGCGACGATCCTGCCCAACCAGCCGGAGAGAGCGTTGTTTCTCCAGTTGCGCCAAGGGCATTCTTACGTGGGGCTCGACCCGACCGACGGCGGCGGCTTGCAGATCCGCGTTCTGGTGCCGGTACTTGGGGGGAGCTACCCGCGCGAAGTGCGGGTGTTGCAAGCTTTATTCCCTGTGCCGACGCGAATCAGCGAACTGGCGGAGAATGTGCAAGAGGCATACGGCGACTACCGCGAGTTGATGTTTCTCCGTCAGCCCTTAAAGCAAAGTTTTATCATCACCTTGTCGCTGGTGTTGCTGTTAAGTCTTTTGTTCGCGATCTGGACGGCCTTTTACCTGGCGCGGCGGTTAGTCGAGCCGGTGCGCGAACTGGCCGAAGGCACTCGGGCTCTGGCCGCCGGCGATTACGGGACTCAATTGACGCCGGCGGGGCGCGACGAGCTTGGCTTTTTGGTGCAGTCGTTTAACGATATGAGCCGCCGTATCGCGCAGACGCGACAGGCGGCCAAGCGTAGCCAGGCACAAGTGGAACGGCAACGGGCGTACCTTGAGGCGGTGCTGTCGCGTTTGTCGTCCGGCGTTATCGCCTTCGACTACGAAGGTAGTTTGCGTACCTTCAACGATGCCGCCGGCGATATTTTAGCCGTTCCGTTGAGCGAGGCGGCAGGCTTGACCCTGTCGGGCTTGGCCGATGCTTATCCGCATTTGGAAGGCTTTGCCGGTGCGGTTGCGGCACGATTGGCTGATAACGAAGAAGACTGGCGGGAGGAGTTGACGCTGGAGGGCCCCGACGGTCGGCGGATATTGATTTGCAGCGGAGCGCGCTTGCCGGGCGGCCACGGTAGTGGCGGCTATGTTGTGGTGCTGGACGATGTGACGACCCTTATCCAAGCCCAGCGCGATGCGGCCTGGGGCGAGGTCGCGCGCCGCCTGGCGCATGAGATCAAGAATCCGCTAACGCCGATTCAGCTATCGGCCGAGCGTATCCGGCATAAGTATCTTGAACATATGGAAGGCCGCGACGCGCAGGTTTTGGAACGAGCGACGCGAACCATCGTGCAACAAGTGGACGCAATGAAAGCGATGGTCAATGCTTTCTCAGAGTACGCGCGCCCGCCGCAACTGGAGTTTCAGGCGCTGGATCTCAATCGCTTGGTTACCGAGGTGGTCGAGCTTTATCGCTCCGGGCCGGATCGGCCAAGGTTTATATTGAACCTCGACGAGCGTTTGCCGGCGGTGTTCGCCGATCCGGGGCGTCTGCGTCAGTTGCTGCATAACCTGATAAAAAATGCTCAGGAAGCGGCGCAGGATGCTTCGCCTTGCGAGGTGCGCCTGACGACTCGGCGCGGCGAAGGGCGCCAAGAGCACTGGGTTGAGATTCAGATTCAAGACAACGGCCCGGGGTTTGCGGGCGACGTTCGAGAGCAGCTCTTCGAACCGTATGTGACCACTAAACCGAAAGGTACGGGGCTTGGCTTGGCTATCGTGAAGAAAATTGTGGAAGAGCACAATGGAACGGTCGCGGCAATGAATGCCGATATCGGCGCGCAGCTGACGATACGACTGCCTATCGTGGCTGCCGTTGCCCCGATCGCCACTCACCACTTGCCGAAACCAGGGGACGCAAGCTTATGAGCTCATCCCGAATTCTGGTCGTTGACGATGAGCCGGATATCCGAAATCTGGTACACGAGATTCTTGAGGACGAAGGCTATGAGGTTCAGGTTGCGGAGAATGCCGCGGCCGCCCGTCAGGCGCGGCGGCAACGGCGGCCGGATTTGATTCTGCTCGATATCTGGATGCCGGATGTCGATGGCGTGACATTGCTGAAAGAATGGACGGACGAAGGCGGCCCGAGTTGCCCGGTGGTGATGATGTCCGGGCACGGGACGGTGGAAACCGCCGTCGAGGCAACCCGGCTGGGCGCTTTCGATTTCATCGAAAAGCCTTTGTCGTTGGCCAAACTATTACTGACGGTCGATCGGGCTTTGAGTCAGACCGGCCCCCGCTACGAGAACCCTCGGGGCGTACCGCCTGCCCCCGAAATCCTGGAGCCGGTGGGGCGCAGTGCGTTGATGCGGGACCTGCGCGAGCAAGCAAAGCGGCTTGCGCCGCATGATAGCGCGGTGGTCGTGAGTGGCGAAGTCGGTGCCGGTCGAAAGAGCGTGGCGCGCTATCTGCATTCCTTAAGCCACCGTCAGCACGGGCCGGTGGTCGAGTTTAACGGCGCGGCGCAGCACGAAGACGAGGCCGAACGGGCTTTGTTCGGTAGCGAGCACAGCGGGAACGTGGTACGCGGCTGTCTGGAGCAGGCTGCCGCCGGCAGCGTCATCCTGTTTGAGCCCGAGTTATCCCATCCCGGCCTTCAGCGGCGTTTGCTGGATGCCGTTCAAAGCGGGCGTTTTTATCGGGTCGGCGGCTCGACGCCGGTGTCTTTAGCAGCGCGTTTGATTGCGGTGACGGAGAACGCGCGGGAAGGCTTATTCTTGCAGCTGAATATGGTGCCGCTGCACATTCCTGCCTTGCGAGAGCACCGGGAAGACGTACCGGAGCTGCTGGCTTTTTGGGCGGATCGGCTGGTAGAGCGGGAAAAATTACCCTACCGCCATTTTACCTTGGCCGCGCAGAACCGCTTGCGAAACTACGAATGGCCGGGAAACATTCGCGAGCTGCGTAATTTAGTGCAGCGGTTGTTGGTCATGGGGCGCGGCGAGGAAATCGGGCAAGAGGAAGTAGAGAGCTTATTGGCCGAGGCATCGCCGCCGGTAGGGGACGGCGACGAGGTGCTGGCCTTGCCGCTCGACATGCCTTTGCGCGATGCGCGCGAGCAATTCGAACGGTTGTATTTACAGCACCAGTTAAAACGGGCGCAGGGAAGCGTGGGTCGTTTAGCCAAGCTAACCGGGATGGAACGTACCCACTTATACCGGAAGCTAAAAGCGCTCGGCATCGATCCGAAAGAAGTGTCTTCTTAGTATGGTATTTTGCCGGCAGGTCGGTCGTGTTTCCAAAGGCTAAATTTTGCTTGCCGTTTGTGATCGAGTTCCGTAACGTACGGCGGCTATGAAAATCATCATCCTCGGTGCCGGTCAGGTAGGTGCGTCGGTGGCGCATAACCTGGCTAGCGAGGCAAACGATATTACGGTGGTCGATACCAATCCGCGGATCTTGCAAGATCTGCAGGATCGCCTTGACCTGCGCACTGTGGTGGGCAGCGCCACACACCCAGCCGTCTTAATGCGTGCCGGGGCCGACGATGCCGACATGATCATCGCGGTGACGAATAGCGACGAATCCAATATGGTCGCCTGCCAGGTCGCCTACACGCTGTTCCACACGCCCACCAAAATCGCCCGCGTACGTGCGCTGGAGTACCTGAGTTACCCCCAACTGTTCGCTCCGGACTCGATTCCGATCGATGTGCTGATCAGCCCCGAGCAGCTGGTGACTCAGTACGTTAAGCGTTTGATCGAGCATCCGGGTGCGTTGCAGGTGCTGGATTTTGCCGATGGTAAAGTACGCCTGGTCGGCGTGCGGGCTTACTACGGCGGGCCGCTGGTCGGTCACGAGCTTAGTACGCTGCGAGAACACATGCCGGGGATTCGGACCCGGGTGGCGGCGATTTTCCGTCGCGGTCAGCCGATTATCCCGGAGGGCAATACCACCATCGAGGCGGGCGACGAGGTGTTTTTCATTGCCGCGCGGAAGAATATCCGGGCGGTAATGAGCGAGCTACGCAAGCTGGAAAAGCCCGTCAAACGCATCATCATTGCCGGTGGCGGCAATATCGGCAAGCGTTTAGCGCAGGTGCTGGAAACCCGTTATCAGGTCAAGCTTATCGAGCGTAACCCCAGTCGCTCCCGGGCAATTTCGGAAGATCTGCGGCGGACGATTGTCCTGCTGGGCGATGCAGCGGACGAAGACCTCCTGCTGGAGGAGAACATCGAAAACACGGATGTGTTTTGTGCGCTGACCAACGACGACGAAGCGAATATTCTCTCTTCGATGCTCGCAAAGCGGCGTGGCGCCCGCATGGTGATGGCATTGATTAACCGCCCTGCCTATGTCGATCTGGTGCAGGGTAGCGAAGATATCGATATCGCCATCTCGCCTCAGCAAGCGACTATCGGCTCGTTGCTTGCGCATATTCGGCGCGGCGACGTGGTGAACGTACATTCCCTGCGCCGCGGGGCGGCCGAGGCCATCGAAGCCGTTGCCCATGGCGATCCGACAAGTTCAAAAGTCATCGGGCGGCGGATTGACGAGATCAAGCTGCCCAAGGGCACCACGATCGGCGCGATCGTGCGGGGCGATGAAGTATTGATGGGGCACCACGACCTGGTGATTCAACCCGAAGATCACGTCATTCTCTTCCTTGTCGATAAAACCCGAATTGGCGAGGTTGAGCGTTTGTTCCAAGTCGGCGTCACTTTTCTTTAGGTAGGCCATGCGCTTAGAGCCGGTGCAAAAAGTCGTCGGGATGCTGCTGATGATCTTCAGCTGCACGATGTTGCCGCCGGCGATGCTCTCCTATTGGGTGGGCGACGGTGCTGTGCTGGCTTTTCTCGCCGCTTTCGGCTTGATTCTCGGCCTAGGCGCTCTGCTATGGCTGCCGGTTCGCTCCAGCACCCGCGAATTGCGCACGCGCGACGGTTTTTGATCGTCGTGCTGTTCTGGAGCGTGCTGGGTACCTGCGGGGCGCTGCCGCTGTTGCTGGCGGAAGAGCCGAATATGCCGGTGGCGGACGCCATCTTCGAGGCGATCTCGGGGTTAACCACAACCGGCTCGACCGTGCTGGTGGGGCTCGACGATCTGCCGCTGTCGATCCGCTATTACCGCCAACAACTGCAATGGTTAGGCGGGATGGGCATCATCGTTTTGGCGGTCGCCATCCTCCCGATGCTCGGGGTCGGCGGTATGCAGCTCTACCGCGCGGAGATGCCGGGGCCGATCAAGGATACCAAGTTGACGCCGCGAATCGCGGAGACCGCAAAGGCCCTTTGGTATATCTACCTGACCCTGACCATCGCCTGCGCCGTGGCTTACTGGTTGGCCGGGATGACGCCGTTCGACGCTATTACCCATAGTTTCTCGACCGTTGCCACCGGCGGCTTTTCAACCTACGACGCCAGCATGGGGCATTTCGACAGCCACCTGATTAATATGATCTGCGTGGTCTTTATGTTGATTTCGGCGGTTAACTTTGCGCTGCACTTCTATGCCTGGCGGCGGCGTACCGTCGATGCCTATTCCACCGACGCCGAGTTCCGATTTTATGGTGGGGTGTTGTTGGTTGCCTTCATTTTAGTGACCGGAACCCTGCTTATAACCGGCTACTATGCCGGCTTGGACGATACGCTCTCGCATGCCGTCTTCCAGATTGTTTCGTTCTCGACGACAGCCGGCTTTGCAACCGCGGATGTCTCCGCATGGCCGACATTCCTGCCGGTTTTGCTGATTTTCCTGAGTTTTCTCGGCGGAATGGCCAGCTCAACCTCGGGCGGGATTAAAGTCATCCGATTCCTGTTGCTGTTTAAGCAGGGCCAGCGCGAGATTATTCGCTTGATTCACCCGCAGGCCCAGGTGCTGGTGAAGGTCGGCGATAAGGCGGTCAATGAGCGGGTCATGGACTCGATTTGGGGATTCTTCGCCACTTACATGGCGGTTTACGCCATTCTGTTGCTTACCTTGATGGCGATGGGCTTGGATCAAGTGACCGCGTTTTCCGCGGTTGCGGCGACGTTGAATAACTTGGGCCCGGGTTTAGGCGAGGTGGCGGCCAATTTCGGCAGCCTGAGCGCCTCGGCCAAGTTATTACTGTCGGTTGCGATGATTATGGGGCGCTTGGAGATCTTTACCCTGCTCGTGTTGCTAACGCCGGCCTTCTGGCGGCGCTAACGCTCCGTTAGCGCGGTTGTTTTTTGTAGCGGTTCTTGCCGCCGTTAGGTTGCTTGCGAAAGCGTCGATAGCTCCACTGGTACTGCGGCAAGGCTTCCTGGGCGCATTGCTCGATGCCGTGATTCATAGCCGTTGCGGCGACGGTGCTATCCGCTGCGCTAACGCCCTCCGGAGCCGGTAGGCACTGAATGCGGTAGCCGCGTCCCCAGGGCAATCTGATCGCAAAAACGTAGACGACCGCGGCTCCCGAGCGCTCCGCGAGCTTAGGCAGTAAGGTCATGGTCTTGGCCGGGACTCCGAAAAACGGCGCGAACACGCCCTCGCCGCGCGGCTCCTGATCCGGCAGTATGGCGGCGACTTCGCCTTGGCTTAGCGCCTTATATAAAGACCGGATACCGCGCGGATTGGCCGGGTAAGTATGGCCGCCGAGCCGTTCGCGGGCGCTGCGGACCAGCGGGTCGAATTCGATGTTGCGCGGCGGGCGGTATAGGCTGTGCAGCGGAATGCGGCGGGAGAAGTAAATCGGTAAAAGCTCCCAGGCGCCTAAATGCGGTACGGCAACGATGACGCCATCGCCTTTCTCTACCGCATCGTACAGCACATGGAGATCGCGGGTTTCCTTGACCAACGCATCCAAGCGCTCCGGCTTCCATTGCCAGAAAGCGGCCACTTCCGTCATGGCTTTGAAGGTTTCTCGCAATGCGTGCTTCAGCAGCCGTTTGCGTTCCCGCTCGCTTAGTTCCGGAAAGCAGAGTTTTAGATTAAAGCGAGTATCTCGCCTCAAATCGTTAGGAAATGCGGCGAATAAACTGCCTAGCAGGAATCCTATCGCGTGGAGCGCGGGCAGCGGCAGATAGCCGGCAAGCCGTAGTATGACCTTAACGATAAGCAGTTTGTCGATGCTAGGCATAGCCTTGTCTGACTCCGAGCTTCCTTCGCCGCGTGAATGGATCGCGGCGATGACGAATCAATCGCGGAATTAGAACAAGGTGAGGCCGCGCTGTCCATGCACTGCTGCAATAAAAAACCGGCGCCATCCGTTGGCGCCGGTTCGGTGCTAGCTTGATTGCGCTGGAATGCCCGTCCGTGAGCTGCTTCCCCGTCCAAACTGCTGGGGGTTCCGGCTAGAATCCCTTCGTTTTAATCGCTCCCCATCCTTGGGAGTCGACGTTCGCCAAGCAGCGAACGCACGATAAGAATGGCATTCTTGCCGGTTTCGTGCTGTCAGCCGGTTTCGACAAACCGTGTAAGAATATTCTGACGTTGGCAGGCGCTGACAAGCTAAAGGAGCGAACATGATTGGGCTGTTACAGCGAGTGAGGCAAGCCGAGGTGACGGTTGCCGGGGCGTCGATCGGCCGTATAGACCAGGGGCTACTGGTTTTAGTTGGGGTGCAAAAGGGCGATGGCAAGGCGCAGGCGGCGCGTCTGCTAGAGCGGCTATTGAACTATCGGGTGTTTCCCGATGCCGAAGGGCGGATGAATCTATCCTTAAGGGATGTTGGCGGCGGTTTGTTGTTGGTGCCGCAGTTCACCTTAGCGGCCGATACCGGCAAGGGTAACCGCCCCTCCTTTGCTTCGGCCGCCGCGCCGGCTGAGGCCGAGCGGTTGTTTGCCGAGTTGTTGGAGCTGGCTCGGCAGGCGTATCCGGCAGTCGCCAGCGGTCGGTTCGGGGCGGACATGCAAGTGAGTTTGTGTAACGACGGGCCTGTCACCTTTTGGCTGGAGGTTTGATTCGGGCGTTACTAAATGACAGCCTTTCGATCAGCGGTTAATTCAGTATGGGTATGATATTCTTCGAAGCGACGATTTTTGAGATGCAGCACATGAATGAGCGTAGCGCCAACATCGAACGAAACACCCTAGAAACCCAGGTTCGCGTCGGCATCAACCTCGACGGAACCGGGGTATCGAAGCTGGATATCGGAGTGCCTTTTCTTGAGCACATGCTTGACCAGATCGCTCGGCACGGCCTGATCGATTTAGAAATCAACGCCGTGGGCGATCTGCACATCGACGACCATCACACGGTGGAAGATGTCGGGATCACCTTCGGCCAAGCACTGCGGGAGGCGCTGGGGGATAAAAAGGCGTACGCCGCTTCGGCCATGCCTACGTCCCGCTAGACGAGGCGCTGTCGCGGGTGGTGGTGGATTTCTCCGGTAGGCCCGGTTTGGAATACCACGTGGATTTCCCGCGCGCCCGGATCGGCGACTTCGATGTCGATCTGTTCCGCGAATTTTTCCAGGGTGTGGTTAATCATGCGCAGATGACCCTGCATATCGATAATCTGCGCGGCCGGAACGCGCACCATATTATCGAGACGGTGTTCAAAGCGTTCGGGCGTGCGTTGCGCGTTGCCTGCGAACGGGACGAACGGATGCAAGGCGTTGTGCCGTCCACCAAAGGGCAGCTCTAAACTGCGACTGGCCGTGAGGGTATCATGACGGTTATTGCCGTAGTCGATTACGGAATGGGAAACCTACGCTCCGTGCGCAAAGCGCTGGAGCATGTAGGCAACGGTGCGGTGGTCGAGGTGACCTCGGCACCGGAGCGCATCTTGCGCGCCGATCGCGTGGTGCTGCCCGGTGTGGGAGCGATCGGCGATTGCATGAACGAACTGCACCGACTGGAGTTGGTGGAGGCTTTGCGAGAGGCCGCCGGCAGCAAGCCTTTTCTCGGCGTTTGCCTAGGTATGCAGGCTCTGCTTGACTTCAGCGAAGAGAACCAGGGCGTCGATTGTCTGGGCGTCCTGCCGGGCAAAGCGCGTCGTTTCCCGGCCGAGTTGACCACGGATGCCGGTTTGAAGGTTCCGCATATGGGCTGGAACGGCGTCCTCCAGCAGGGGCGACATCCGCTTTGGCGGGGTATCGCCGACAACAGCCGGTTTTACTTTGTCCATAGCTATTATGTCGAACCGGCGGAGGCTGCTTTGGCGGCCGGGGTGACGCGCTATGGGTTCGATTTCGCTGCCGTGGTTGCCCGCGGCAATGTATTTGCAACACAGTTCCACCCAGAGAAAAGCCAACGTGCGGGGCTCGACCTGTTGGCTAATTTCGTCCGTTGGGACGGCTCGGTTTGATTTCGAAAACGTGAGGAAGAAATGCTCCTGATACCGGCGATCGATCTAAAGGATGGCAAATGCGTACGCCTGCGCCAGGGCGATATGAACGACGAGACGGTGTTCTCCGACGACCCTGTGGCGATGGCGCAGCGGTGGGTGGATGCCGGCACCAAGCGTTTGCATATCGTCGATTTGAATGGCGCGGTCGCCGGTTTTCCGGTCAATGCCGATATCATCGGCCGGATTGCGGAGGCCTTTCCGGATTTGGAAATTCAGGTCGGCGGCGGCATTCGCGATTTTGAGGTTATTCAGACGTATCTGGACGTCGGCGTCGACTACGTCATTATCGGCACGCAGGCGGTACGCGCGCCGCATTTCGTCGACGATGCCTGTTTGGAGTTTCCCGGCCACATCATCGTCGGGCTAGACGCTAAGGACGGCAAAGTGGCGACCGACGGTTGGGCGAAAGTTTCGGCCCATTCCGCTGTCGACATGGCGCTGCGTTTCGAGGAGGCCGGTGTCGAGGCGCTGGTATTTACCGATATCGGGCGCGACGGGATGATGCGCGGCGTTAACGTCGAGGCGACCCGGCAGCTTGCGCAAAAGGTGAATATACCCATTGTTGCTTCCGGTGGCGTGAGTAGCCTGGACGATGTGCGGGCTTTGTGCGAGGCCGCCGCGGACGGCATTGCCGGGGCCATTGTCGGCCGCGCGATCTACGAAGGCAGCCTCGATTTGCAGGCCGCACAGAAGCTCGCCTCCGAGCTGGTGGCGTAAAGGGATCACGGTATGAGTCTGGCCAAGCGCATTATCCCCTGTCTGGACGTCGACAACGGTCGCGTGGTCAAAGGCGTGCAATTCGTCGATATTCGCGATGCCGGCGATCCGGTGGAAATCGCGCGTCAATACGATGCTCATGGGGCCGACGAGATCACGTTCCTCGACATTACCGCCAGCTCCCAAGAGCGGGAAACGATGGTCCATGTGGTCGAACAAGTCGCCGGCGAAGTCTTTATCCCGCTGACGGTGGGCGGCGGTATCCGCACGGTGGCGGATATCCGGCGGATGCTCAATGCCGGGGCGGATAAAGTCGCGATTAATACAGCCGCGGTCAGTCGCCCCGAATTCGTCGCGGAAGCGGCCGAGCGTTTTGGCTCCCAATGCATCGTGGTGGCGCTCGATGCCAAGCGGGTAAGTAAGGAAGGCGAGCCGTTGCGCTGGGAAGTCTTCACGCATGGCGGCCGGCGGGAGACGGGGCTCGATGCCGTGGCGTGGAGCCAGCGTATGGTGGCCAACGGTGCGGGCGAGATTCTGCTCACCAGCATGGATCGCGACGGTACCAAACAAGGCTTTGACGTCGAGCTCACACGGGCCATTTCGGATGCTTCCGGCGTGCCCGTGATTGCCTCCGGCGGCGTCGGCAATCTCCAGCATCTGGTTGACGGCGTGCAGTTAGGGCGTGCCGATGCGGTGCTCGCGGCAAGTATTTTCCACTTCGGCGAATATACTATCGAGGAAGCCAAGGACTATATGGCGGCGCAGGGAATCGAGGTGCGGCGATGAGTATAAGCCAAGCGGCGTTGGATACGTTGGTTTGGAATGACGACGGATTGTTGCCGGTTATTGCTCAAAATCATGTCACCGGCGAGATTCTTATGTTTGCATGGATGAACCGGGAAGCCCTTCGGGAGACCGTCGAACGAGGCGAGGCGGTTTACTGGTCGCGTTCTCGGCAGCGCTTGTGGCATAAGGGCGAGAGTTCCGGCCATACGCAGAAAGTGTACGAGGTTCGGGTCGATTGCGATCGCGACGTGATCTTGCTGAAAGTGGAACAGATGGGTGGGATTGCTTGTCATACGGGCAGGGCGAGTTGTTTTTTCAATCGCTTGGAAGAGGGCGATTGGAAGGTGGTGACGCCGGTCTTGAAGAATCCCTCCGATATTTACGGTTAAGGTGTTCGCATGAGCGCAGTGCTCTCTCAACTCGCCGAGGTGCTGGAAGCACGCAAAGGTGCCGACCCTAAGGAATCCTACGTAGCCCGCCTCTACGATAAGGGACTCGACGCGATTTTGAAGAAAATCGGCGAGGAGGCTACGGAAACGGTCATCGCCGCTAAGGACGGAGATCGGCAACAAATCGTTTATGAAACGGCCGACCTTTGGTTTCACTGTCTTGTCATGTTGATGCAGCAAGGTATACGGCCTGAGGAAGTGCTCTCCGAACTGGAGCGGCGATTCGGACTGTCGGGTATTGCGGAGAAGGCCGCACGCGCCGACAAATAAGGCCAAAAGGGCCGGGAGGTTATCATGGGTATTGGTGGTATTAGCGTTGGCTCTTTGCTGATTGTGCTGGCCATTGTGGTGTTGTTGTTCGGCACCAAGAAGCTGCGCACCTTGGGCAGCGATCTGGGCGGCGCATTTAGAGGCTTTCGTGATGCGGTAAAGGAAGGTGAGGAAGCTTCGAAAGAAGTCGGCCGTTTGGAAGAGCAAGAGCAGTCCAGCGCTCAGCGTTCCGCCGAACAGCAATCGAGCGACCGCCAGTCCTCCTAAGCGGTTGGTGGAGTGCCCGGCTGCGCCGGGTCGCTCCGCTCGGATTGTTCACTTTCTCGTCAATGTTCGGTGCGAGCTGCGACTCGCTGAGAGGCGACGATGTTTGATGTCGGCTTTTGGGAAGTAGGGTTAATCCTGGTGATAGCCCTGTTAATCCTTGGCCCGGAACGTTTGCCGCGCGCTGTGCGTGTGGTCGGTTTCTGGATCGGCCGCGCTCGCGGCGTGTTCTATTCCTTACGCGCAGAGATGGATAGGGAGTTTCAGATACAGGAAATGCGTAAGGCCGGGCGCGATTTTGAAGAAGAGTTCAAGCAAATGCGCTCGGCGGCGAACGAGTTCCAGCAGAACGTTATGCGGCAAGCCGACAATGCTCGCCAAAAGTCGGCGGACGATGCCGCTGGCGAACCGACGCCGGACAAGCCCGCGCCCAGTGCCTCCTCCGCTGACAAAGGCAAGGGGACTGACGCGTGAGCAAAAAGCCTAACCGTTACGAGATCGACGAAGAGCGGCCGATTGTCAGCCACTTGCTAGAGCTGCGCTCTCGGCTGCTGCGGGTGGTCATCGTTGTCGTCGTCGCTTTTCTGGCTATCTATCCTTTTGCCGATCATCTCTACACCTGGCTCTCCGGACCGTTACGGGCCGCTTTGCCGGAAGGCGGGCAGATGATCGCGATCCAGGTTGCATCGCCTTTTCTGATCCCGATGAAATTGGCCTTGATGGCGGCCGTTTTTATTACCATCCCATACATTCTTTACCAGGTTTGGGGTTTTGTCGCGCCAGGCTTGTACCGCCACGAGCGCCGCCTGATTTGGCCGTTACTGTTCTCCAGTACGTTGCTGTTTTATCTCGGTGTCGCATTCGCCTACTTTGTCGTGTTCCCGCTGGTGTTTACCTTCTTCGCGGCGGTAACGCCCAGCGGGGTGTCGATGATGACCGACATCGGCGAGTATTTGAGTTTCGTCATCAAGCTGTTCTTTGCCTTTGGCGCCGCGTTCGAGGTGCCGGTGGCGACGATTCTATTGATACGTAGCGGTGTCACCACGCGAGAGGCATTAAGCAAAAAGCGTCCGTATGTCATCGTGGTGGCGTTTATTGTCGGCATGCTGCTGACGCCGCCGGACATGGTCTCCCAGATCCTGCTGGCGTTGCCGGTATGGCTGTTGTTCGAAATTGGCTTGCTGCTTTCCGGTTGGTTCGTCAAGCAAGGCGAAGACGAGGATACCGCGGCGCCCGCCGAGAAATACTGAATAAACCCTCTTCGCAGGCAGTTGGCTGAACCGTCCAATCTAAGCGCGAAGGCGGTTCAGCCGGCTTGGTAGAGCGGTATTTCGGTGTGTGTTGTTTCCAGAGCGGCGACCAAGCGGAAGCGGAATTGCGCGAACTGTTGCGTGCTATGGACAAGCTCGGTCAGTCTGGCATGTAACGTCGCCCCGTCGTCCCTAGCGAGGCGGACGATGGTGCCGGCGGCATACAGGCCGCTCGCCGTTAGCAGCGTGTGGCTATCGGTAACCGGGTTAGTGCGGGGTATCAACAGACCGCGCTGGTAATCGTTTGCCCGGCCTGGCCCGGAAATCGCTTCTATACCGACGGCATACGCATTGTCGGCAAGCTGTTCGACCCCGAGCTCCAACCCTCCCTTCGGCCGCGTGCGTAACCAGCGCACGGCGCCAAGCTTCCAGTCGGCCGAGTTCCTGCCGTCTTCGCTTGTGTAGGCGAGCAGGTCGCCGACCTGGGTCCGCACCGGCACGGCTTCGGGGGAGAATGCCGCCATGCCGCCCTCGCTCTCGTTGCTTTGCTGCCAGGTCGAGAGCCTAAACTCCGGTTGGTACCGGCGCTGGGCTGCATCGGTTAAGACCGCCTGAATGCGCCGCGCGCGGTGCCCGCTATCGTTAAGGTCGGTCGCGCCTTTAGAGGCTGTCATGGCGTCCCGGTCCAGCGGTTGGTCCTTTCGCCGCTGGTCCGCTTGCGTCGGCTCAAAGCGGCGGCGTTTATTGGCCACATAATGGCAAGCATGCAAGCCCACTACGACAAGCAGCTTGGCGGCGGTCGGCTGTCGCAAAGCCCTTCGCCCCTGCCGCTCCCCGAGTGCGCCTATGAAGCGCATGTCCAGATCCCGTTGTTTTTGTTCTGACTGGGTGAGCGTACTGTTGCAACGTTTAATCGTGCGATCGAAAAGGGTAATCTGGTGCCGGATAGCGCCGGTTAGCTCTCGGATATCGAGTATGCGTGGCTGCCGCAGGGCCGGGTGGGGCGCAGCGAGGGGTAGGTAATGGGCCGCGTGGTCGGACGCAAGATCGAGAACAAAGCGACCGGATAAGTCTTCGTTCGCTTGCGGTGGGCGCGTTTGCACAAAATGCACCCAGCGGCCGATGCGGCGGTATAGTGCTTCGGCCTCCCCGTGCCGGAGCCGGTAAGGGTCGGCCAACGCGAGAGTCGCCAACCGCAGATAGGCCTGCTTGACGGATAAAGCCGTCTCTTCGCTATCGGGGCTGCCTTCCACCGGCAGGCTCTGTAGCTTGTAGCGTTCCGCATTGCCATAGAGCGTGTGCAGCTCGCGCCAAACGCCGGCCGGCTCGGGCTGATAGATGCGATAACTCTCCAGCAGCCTTCGCCCTAGCGTAAGCATGGCGCGCTGAATGCTCAGCTGAAATACGAGCACGTCGGCTTTGCTCGGCGTCGACTGCGCTAGCTTGAGCTGCCGATTAACGCAAAGCTTAAAGCCGTTGGCCAGCTCGTCGAGGAGCTTTTGTGCCTGTCGCACGCGTTGCCGCTGTGCTTCTTGCAGCGGCGCGGCGTCATCGCTGTGTTGCTCCGCCAGCCGCGCGCAGACAGCGTTCACCGCCGGCCGGAACAGCTCCATAACCTCGAAGCGGCTCGCCTTATGCAGAGACGAGCGATTAACAAGATGCAGCGCATCGAATAGAACCCGAGCGCTCGCCGCTGCGTTTCCCTCAGGAATTTTTTCCAGCCAATCCCTAATTTGGCCGGGTCCGCGGCCGGAAAACTCGCTAGCGCCGCTGGTATCCTTTACCGGTACCTGGAGGTAAGCAGGCTTCATTGCGGTCATGCATCTCCCGATGTCGTTTCTTGTTATTCCCTGTGGAGGGTGCAACCCACTGTTATCGAAGTACATTAGCATACTTTTGGGTGCTTTCGAGCGGGTTTGTCGCGCTACCGAAAACGACGTTTGAAGCCTCGTTTTTTACTAACTAGTAAGTTTTAGTTTGGCAGAAAGTTGCGTCCTACCCTCCAGAAGCGTTATTTTATGCACAGTGACTGGATCGTGCAGTTAGGCGACGTTTTGCGCCCGCGATTTGCCGATTAGTACGACGTTTTATCGACGACCCCCGCTGTTCGTTTGGGGGACTTAGAACGTTGCTTTCAGCTGTAAAGCAACTTCCCTGGCGCAACCCCTGCGTGGCGTGCCGGTAACGGGAAGGAGAGACGGTTTGGCCTTATACAAATCAGTAGCGGAGAACGGCGCGTTTGCGTTGGTTCGGCTCGGTCATTCCCGTTCCTGCGTACTTGGCCGTCGTGGCTGCGGGCGAGGTTGAAGTTAGATGGTGGGGAGTCAATGCCATTTAACTAACCGTCGCTTCCCGCACCCTCGTTGCCCCCGTTGTTCGGTTTTACCGAGCGCCGCGAGCCGGCGCCTCTCCGTTGTTTATCGTCGCAATAGCCCATCGTTCGCAGCGTTGCGGCGAGTTGGGGAAACCGCAAACCGTCCCTCAGTTCTCAAGCAATGGCGTTCATCGGCCGATTTCTTAGGCTCGACGTTTGCGAAAGCGGCGCGCCCACGGTTTCAGGAAGTATGGAATGGCTGCCTTGCTTTGTTCAGGGTGCGACGAGCCGCATTGGCGGTTGGTTCGCCGCAAGGCAGTGTTTCGCATGGCCGGCGGGTGCCGGCTACATTTCTTTGTAAGCGGTCTGGGAAGTCAGATACGACGGTGTCTGTCGGCCATCACCGAATTCTCGATACGCCCATCGGCAAAGGCTTAGGTGAAAGTCAATGAAAGGCCTGTTCGAAAAGCTCAAGCGCTCATCTTATCTCGGCGGCTCCAATGCCGCTTTTATCGAAGATCTTTACGAAGATTACCTCCGCGACCCGGATTCGGTCGGGAATGAATGGAAATACTACTTCCAAGGCTTGGAAACCGGCGACTCCCGTCCGCAGCGAGACGTCCCGCATGGCCCTATTCGGGAAGAGTTCGCGCGCCGAGCGCGGGCGTCGGGGCGTATTCAGCGGGTTGTCGCGGACGGCGGCCTATCGCCGGAAGCGGCTGAAAAACAAGCAGCCGTACTGCGTTTAATCAACGCCTACCGGGTGCGAGGACACCAGAAAGCCGACATCGATCCGCTCAACCTCCGGCCGCCGATCGAAATCCCCGACCTCGATCCGGCTTTTCATAATCTGACCGCAGCCGACATGGACCGGGTGTTCAATACCGGCTCGCTGTTCGTCGCCGAGCAATTGTCCTTGCGGGATATTTTGCAGGTGGTCCGCGAAGTCTACTCCGGGACCATCGGCTCCGAGTACATGCATATCACCGACACGGTGGAAAAACGCTGGATTCAGGAGCGCCTGGAAAGCAATCGGGCGAAGCTAAACTTAACGCCCGAGAAGAAAATCGAGGTGTTGGAGCGGGTAACCGCCGGCGAAGGTATCGAGAAGTATCTGCACAGCAAGTACGTCGGGCAGAAGCGCTTCTCGTTGGAAGGCGGCGAGTCTTTGATTCCCATGCTCGATTACCTGATCCAGCACTCGGGTCGCCACGGCATCCGGGAAATGGTGCTCGGCATGGCGCACCGCGGCCGTTTGAACGTCCTGATCAACATTCTTGGTAAATCGCCGAAAGAATTGTTTGCCGAATTCGAGGGGAACTATAACCTCGGCAAGGCCGGCTCCGGCGACGTAAAGTACCACCTGGGTTATTCCTCCGATATCCTCACCGACGGCGGCCCTTTGCATTTAGCCATGGCCTTTAACCCGTCGCATTTGGAAATCGTCGATCCGGTGGTTGTCGGCTCGGCACGCGCGCGTATGCAGCGTCGGCACGACCACACGGGCGACGAGGTGATGCCGGTGCTGATTCACGGCGATGCGGCTTTCGCTGGCCAAGGCGTCGTGATGGAAACCTTCCAGCTATCGCAGGCGCGCGGTTTCTATACCGGCGGTACGGTTCATATCATCGTCAACAACCAGATCGGGTTTACCACCAGTAATCCGCTGGATGCGCGTTCCACCTTCTACAGCACCGAAGTGGCGAAGATGGTGCAGGCGCCGATTTTCCACGTAAACGGCGACGACCCGGAAGCGGTGCTGTTTGTCACCCAGTTGGCCTTCGACTACCGGCAGCGGTTCAAGAAAGACGTGGTGATCGACCTTATCTGTTACCGCCGCCACGGCCACAACGAGGCCGACGAGCCGTCCGCCACGCAGCCGGTTATGTACAGCAAGATCAAGTCGCACGATACCGTGCGTCAGCTATACGGTAAGCGCTTGGTCGCCGAGAGCATACTGGACGAGAGCGAGGTCGACGATCTGGCGCAGAACTATCGCGATGCGCTGGATAATCACCAGATCGTTGCCCGCAACATCATGGGCACCGTTCACAACGACTACGCGGTGGACTGGACGCCGTATTTCGATGCGAAATGGGACGATCACACCGAAACCAAAGTACCGATCAGCGTCATTCGCGACTTGCAGGAAAACCTGCAACGCTTGCCTGAAGGTTTCGAGTTGAACCCTCGCGTCGCGGCGATCATGGAAAGCCGGCGCAAGATGGCTGCCGGGGCCTTGGCCTTGGACTGGGGCTTCGCCGAAACCATGGCGTATGCCACCTTGCTCAACGCCGGCTACAAAGTGCGGCTCACCGGGCAGGACAGCGGCCGCGGTACCTTCTTCCATCGGCATGCGGTATTGCATAACGCCAAAGACGGCGATACCTACATACCGTTGAAAGACATTACGACGGAACCGACCGACTTCACCGTTATCGACTCGTTACTGTCGGAAGAAGCGGTGATGGGCTTCGAGTACGGCTTCTCCACCGCCGATCCGACGACGATGGTGATCTGGGAGGCGCAGTTCGGCGACTTCGCCAACGGCGCTCAGGTCGTTATCGATCAGTTTATCGTCTCCGGCGAAGCGAAATGGGGCCGGTTATGCGGGCTCACCCTGTACCTGCCGCACGGTTACGAAGGCCAGGGCCCCGAGCACTCCTCGGCCCGTCTGGAGCGTTTCCTACAGCTTTGCGCCGAGCACAATATTCAAGTGTGCGTGCCGAGTACGCCTGCTCAGTTCTTCCACATGATCCGCCGCCAGATGTTGCGCAGCCTGCGCAAGCCGTTGGTGGTGATGACGCCGAAGAGCCTGTTGCGGCATAAGCTGTCGACCTCGTCGCTGGACGATTTGACGGAAGGCAAGTTCCAGCTCGTGATCGACGAGATCGACGACCTGAGTCCGAAGAAAGTCGACCGCGTGGTGCTGTGCAGCGGCAAGGTCTACTTCGACCTGTTGCTAGAGCGGCGGAAACGCGAACTCGACAACGTGGCGATTTTGCGTGTCGAGCAGCTTTACCCCTTCCCGGAGAAGGAGCTGAGCGCCTTGCTGCGGCGGCGCTATAGCAAAGCAACCGAAGTCGTTTGGTGTCAGGAAGAGCCGAAGAATCAGGGCGCCTGGTATTCCAGCCAGCATCATTTCCTGAACTGCATGCGGGAAGAGCAGACGTTGCGCTATGCCGGACGCGACGCCTCGGCATCGCCGGCGGCGGGTTATGCCAAGCTGCATCACGAGCAGCAACGGAAACTGGTGGATGAAGCGTTGAGTTAAGCAGGCGGCGAACAATCCCATCGCCATTGCCTGAAAGCGAGGAGTTAATGAGCATCGAAGTTAAAGTTCCCCCGTTACCCGAGTCCGTCTCGGAAGCTACGGTCGTCACCTGGCACAAACAGCCTGGCGACGCCGTTTCCCGAGACGAGAATTTGGTCGATATCGAAACCGATAAAGTGGTATTGGAAGTCCCCGCGCCAGCCGACGGGGTGCTAGGCGATATCCTGAAACAAGAAGGCGATACGGTGACGGCCGCCGAAGTGTTGGCGACCTTGGAAGAGCAAGGCGCGAAACCGGCCGCCAAAGCCGGCAAAGCCGAGAAGCCGGCCGCCGAGCCTGAGCCGTCGGCCTCCCAGCGAGCGCTCGACGAAATGGGGCCGGCGGTTAAACGGCTGGTCGAACAGAACAACCTCGATATCGACAAGATCGAAGGTACCGGCCGTGGCGGCCGCATCACCAAAGAAGACGTGCTGAACTTCATGGAAGCGCAGGAAGGCTCCAGCGTCGGCACGCCGGTTGCCGATAAAGGCACCGAAGAGCCGGCGGCCAAGCCGGCGCCGCAGAAAGCCGAGAAGCCCGCGCCACAAGCGGCGGCCGGCGATCGCGAAGAGCGCCGCGTACCGATGAGCCGTTTGCGCCAGCGGATCGCCGAACGCCTGGTCGAGGCGCAGCAAACGGCTGCCATCCTGACCACGTTCAACGAAGTCAACATGCAGCCGGTCATGGACCTGCGCGCGCGCTACAAGGACCGTTTCGAGAAAACGCACGGAACCAAACTCGGCTTCATGTCCTTCTTCGTCAAAGCCGCGGTGGAAGCCCTGAAGCGTTTCCCGGCGGTTAACGCGTCGATCGACGGCACGGATATCATCTATCATGGTTACCATGACATCGGTATCGCCGTAAGCTCGCCGCGCGGCCTCGTAGTGCCTGTGCTGCGCGATGCCGAGCACAAGTCCTACGCCGACGTTGAAGCGGAAATCGCCGATTTCGGTAAGCGGGCTCGCGACGGCAAGCTGTCCATCGACGAGCTGACCGGGGGCACCTTCTCGATCACCAACGGCGGCATCTTCGGCTCGTTGATGTCGACGCCGATTCTTAATCCGCCGCAGAGTGCTATTCTGGGTATGCATAAGATCCAGGAACGGCCGATGGCGGAAAACGGCGAAGTGGTGATCCGGCCGATGATGTATCTCGCCCTGTCGTACGACCACCGGATTATCGATGGCCGCGAAGCGGTGCAATTCCTGGTGACTATCAAGGATATGCTTGAGGACCCGGCGCGCCTGTTGTTAGAGGTATAACGACAGGACAAATATCGGCATCGGCAGCGCAGGCAGCGTGTCCTTGCAAAGGGCACCCGTTGCCTGCCGGTGCCATCGGTTGTCAGTGGCTAACGCGATAGGCGCCACAACAACAAACTAGGAGTAATCATGGCAAAATCCTTTGATGTCATCGTCATCGGCGCCGGGCCTGCCGGTTACGTCGGCGCCATCCGCTGCGCGCAGCTCGGTTTGAGCGTCGCCGTCATCGACGAGTTCGTTTCCAAAAACGGAGAGCCGGCACCGGGCGGCACCTGCCTGAATGTCGGCTGCATCCCTTCCAAAGCGCTGCTGGACTCTTCCGAGCAGTTCCACCGGGTCAACGAAAGCCTGCATACCCACGGGATCAAGGTGCAGGGCGTCGAACTCGACGTGCCGACCATGATCAGCCGCAAGGATCAAGTCGTTAAAGACATGACCGGCGGCATCATGCAGTTGTTCAAAGCGAACAAAATCACCTGGCTGGCCGGCCACGGCAAACTGCTTGAGGGCAAGAAGGTCGAGTTCACGCCTCACAGTGGCAAGCCGGAAACGCTGCAAGCGGAGAACGTCATCCTGGCGACCGGTTCCAAACCGATCAGCATCGATGCGGCACCGCTCGATGGCGAGCGTATCGTCGACTCCTCCGGCGCACTGGAATTTACCGAAGTGCCGAAGCGTTTAGGCGTCATCGGCGCCGGTGTGATCGGCTTGGAAATGGGCAGCGTATGGAACCGCCTGGGCTCCAAAGTCGTGTTGCTCGAAGCGCAGGACACCTTCCTCGCGCCGGTCGATAGTCGCGTCGCCAAAGACGCCTTCAGGCAGTTCTCCAAGCAAGGGCTGGAAATCCGCCTGGGCGCCCGTGTTACGGGCGTGAAGTCCGGCAAGAACCTTACCGTTCATTATGAAGATAAGGACGGCAAGCAGACCTTGCAGGTCGATAAGCTGATCGTAGCCGTCGGCCGTCGGCCCTCCACCGATAGCCTCGCCGCCGACGACGCCAATCTGCTGCTCGACGAGCGCGGTTTCGTGCATGTCGACGAACATTGCCAAACCAACCTCCCGGGCGTTTATGCCGTGGGCGACGTCGTTCGCGGCCCGATGTTGGCGCATAAAGGCTCCGAAGAGGGCGTTATGGTCGCCGAACAGATCGCCGGGCAAAAAGGCCACGTCAACTACGACACGATCCCCTGGGTCATCTACACGCACCCGGAAATCGCCTGGGTCGGTCGTACCGAGCAGTCGCTGAAAGCCGCCGGCGTGCCGATCAAGTCCGGCACCTTCAACTTCGGGGCTACCGGCCGGGCGCGGGCGATGGAAGAGTCGGGCGGTTTGGTGAAGGTGATTGCCCATGCCGAAACCGACCGTATTCTCGGTGTCCATATCGTCGGCCCGATGGCGTCCGAGTTGATCGCCGAAGCGGTGGTTGCGATGGAGTTCGCCGCCAGCGCGGAAGACTTGGCGCGGATCATCCACGCCCACCCGACCTTGTCCGAGGCGGTGCACGAGGCGGCGCTATCGGTCGAAAAGCGGGCGATTCACAAAGCCAACTAAGCCCTCGGCGGTTAACGCCGAGTAGAAAAGCCGCGGCAGCGGGATACGCTGCCGCGGCTTTTTTTGTATTTCACCGCGCACCTTGCCGCACACGTCCGCCGAACGGGCCAACCGTAAGCCGTAAAGGCGTACTAGAGCGAATGCTAAAAATCTCGTATCCTATTATACCGATACTGCCTTCTCCCTCTGGCCGCGGCCCCTGTCCGGACGTGTC
>NZ_NFZV01000037.1 GCF_003399765.1 Alkalilimnicola ehrlichii
CCAGTACCCCGCGCACGCCTACACCGACGGCTACATCGCGCCCGAAGCACTGCAACAGAACCAGCCCCCCGAGCAGCTCGGCGAGGCGCAGGATCGTTTCGCGCTGGCTGTCATCCTGTTTCAACTGCTGAATCAGGGGATTCATCCTTATCAGGGGGTTCCTAAAGGGAAGATTTCGCTACCGGCTACCAATGGGGAGCGCATCAAGGCTGACTTATACCCCTACGGGCAAACGCCCCATGAACGGCTCGCACCCTCGCCTTGGAGCGTCCATAAACAGTTACACACCGACATTCAAACCCTTTTCGATCGGTCGTTTACGCCACCACATGCCGAACGCCCCTCTGCCGCTCAGTGGACAGCGCAACTGAGAAGCCATCTCGCTCCCGGTCCAAATGCGCTAAAGCACTGTCCGCAACACCCTGAACAGCCGGTATTCGGCGACGGCTGCGCAATCTGCACAAAAGTTCATCCAGCGGCCAAGGTACAGAAGAACGATCCTCGGCCCTTGCGAGCGAAAGGCCGCTCGATCATTCGACGCCTGCAAGCCCTGTCGCTAGGCCGACAGCTTGCGCTTGGCATCGCGGTATTGGTCACGCTCAACGTCGGCGGGGTCTTATACCACACTCACGACACCCGACAGCTGCGCAACCCTGATGTTTATCTCTCGAACGGCTGGGAAAGTATGGATGGCAGAGGTCAATGGGTACTCGAAGTGTCCGCCACCCGCCCGTCTCGTGGCAGCTGGCAGCTCACCGCTTTCGAACTTAATGGCGTAGAAGCAACGGTTTATCCTGAAGGGCCTACCGTCGACGGCAGGTTCCGCATCGTTCCTACCCAAACCACCCGGCCCGGACAACGCCATACCGCCAGGGCCATGCTTGAGTACAAACCGAATAGAAGAAAGCCAGTCCGAGTCTTTCGGCAATGGCCTGTATACCAGCCCAACCCGCCTTATGCCTTGATAGAGGGCGTCGACGTCTTTGGCGATGGAGCCCACTTCCTCGAACTACGCCCCCAACAAACCTTCTCAGAGTCGAAACTCGGCGTCGGAGCAATGGAACGGCTTGGGCGTCCCGTCTTCACACAAACCGGAGATAGCGTGCTCATCCGTGCCTTCAGTCGCCAGTCGCGCAACGGACAATGGCTTGGCGGCCCTCTGTTGAGCTTCGACTTGGAGCCCGATGATTCATGGCAACTCCGGGGCGCTTTGCTCCCACCGCCGGACACCAGTTTAGAGTTCGGCGAAGCGTTTCAAATCAGCTCCGACGGCCAACACATCGCCGTGCTTGCGTGCGAGTACGCGACCCGTTGCGACCAAGTGCATTTTTTCGGTCGCCAAAGGGGTGAGCAATGGAAAGCTACAAGTACTGCCACCCTACCTTTTAGCTGGGAAGGCGACCCCTCTCAACCCACGCTCGCACTAAGCGGTAACGGGCTGACACTAGCCGCCGTAAAAGGCAATCGCATTCACCTGTTGCAGTACGAGGATGACGAAGCGTGGACACTGGTACAGAGTTTGCCCCTGCCTGAGCAAGAACGCACTGGACGGTTCGGCGCCGCTATACTCACTAACGCCGGAGACACACTTTACGTAATACGCCATAAAGCACCTGCCGACGACAGGGTGCTCGTCTACGAGCGCCGGCCCGACGGTAAATTCTTTCCCGCAACGCCAGTTCAACTAGCCCTCGATTTCGACGCCTTATCAGCTGGGCAAGAACTCGTAATGTCCGGCGATGAACAAACGCTCGCCTTCGTCAATAAAAGGCGCATTCACCTCTTTGAGCGAGACGGGGATCGTTTTAGAAAATTCCATGTTGTGGACGCCCCGCTTCAGTTCTTAACAAGCGCCAACTCAGCCAACTATTATGAAGGGTTCTCCCTGTCGTTCGAGGGGCAAGCACTCCTAACCGGACCTAACGAGCAGACTAGGACACCTTTCTCCGATGCGCCGGAAATCATGCTGTACAAGCGGCAGGACGACGAGTATGCAGCCACTTATCGCATCAACCTAGCAGGCTTGGTGCCATCGGGTATACGCGGGGTCAGCCTCTCGCCGAACGGCCATCATTATGTCGTTAGCGCAAGGGCGTCCGATCCGTTAGGCGCTGTAAACTTCTACCGCCTACCTTCCGGCACGGATTAAGCAAAAGTCGCTGCCCCCGCACAGGCGGGCGGCGACTTTTCTAAGATCAAGGGTTCTTCGCCGCTTTACGGCAGCAGTGAATAGACCCTATCAACGCCTTACCTACGACTTACGGCGCAGTAGCTTCAGCGCCGCGATCCCGCCGAACATCGCTGATGTCACGATGGCTATCGGTCACGGTGTACTCGGTCGCCGGCCCCCAGAATGCGCGACGAGCTTCGGTCGCATGCTCCGGGTTGTTACTCAGCTGGGCAATGTTCGCCAACCGGAACAAGGTCCCGATATTACCGCCACGACCGGTAGTGGGTGCAAAGTGGCCTTCGCCGGAGGTTTCAACCTGCGTCAAGATGCTGGAAGCATTCTGCACATTACGACGGTTGCCACTCGCCGGTGCCAACGTATCGCGAGAACTCCATAAGGCGATCACTTCGACGTGGGATGCGAGATCGTCGCGAATACGTGTGGTGAAGCGAGTATCCGGCTGCACCGGAATCACGCAATCGGCGCCGATCAAGTTGGCCGCATTGAACGATCCGCCGCCGCCTTGCGAGTGGCCGGCCGTACAGACCTTGTCGCCCAGAATGTCGCCGTAACGGCTACGCATAGAGTCCAATGCACTACTCATCTCGCGCCCGCTACCGGAACTCGACGTATTAGCCGCAGCCACCGCGATGCAGTGGGAAGCAACCGATTCCAACAGGCGACGGTACGTGGTAGCCGTACCGCCTGTACCGTTACCCCATACCAACACGTTGAAACGCGCATTGGGGTTCGAGCGGTCCGTTGGAATATAGTACGTCGAACTAACGCCCCGAACACGCTGCACACTGCACGGCCCGTCGTCGGACGCGTAGTTATACAGCCTGTCGAAACCCTCGCCTGGTGTGTCGGTCGCCGCAAAAGCAGCCGACGACAGCAACAAACCCGCCGCCATAACGGCACTTCCCCTAGCAAAATTCGTTATCGTCCTTTTCATAGAGTTGTCACCCTTTTTTAGTCGATTTTGGTTGTTGTGGCGTTACGGTGTGTCGCTTGCCCTCAACACCACATGCCTAACCCACGACCCGACGCTGCACTGTGTATCCACTTCCTGCCGGGGTGAGTCATTCTGCCTTCGGACAATTTCGCCCTTCCGGCAGCATTGCCCAAAGATTTATAACCTCCAGGCAATTCCTTCTTTTCGACATTTAAATTAGTGAAACTTTTAGCCGCTAATTATGATTTTTTATAGCAGCCAAGAAAGAAAGGTCAAGGAAACAAAAGTTCAAGAACAGGGACTTTCTGATACCCGAAGGCAGCTACGCCTGGCTCAGATTCATAGCCGTTTGCCCGCAACCAGACAAGAACAAAAGCCCTAGCAGGAGCGGGAATGCCCGACCTAAAAGCCCACAACAAGGAGAAGCAACATCAAGCTTTGGAGCCGCTGACAAACCGTCTTTCAAAGCGGCGACAGGTGGGCTTACGACGTCTCTATAAAAATTGCCATCGCTTATAATCGGCAGTAAGACACCCAACAAAAAAAGACCTCTCCAATTCTTTTGTATTGAGTTGTCACGATGTCTCATTCAAGAGACACATAAAAAACAATTAGACACTTCACTCATACTCAAAACAAAAACTCTGAACTATACTTTACCCAAGCTTTTAAAGGACCGGATCCGGCTTTTACCGATGGCGGCACATACCGAACAAACGCGCGCGCTCCGAAGGCAGCGACTTCTGCTGACAGTGCTGTGTGTAAGTCTCGCGCTGCACTACTTGGCAACTTATCGACCAGTGCAGACCAGCACAGCCACAAGGTTCGAGCTGCCGGCACTTACACTGGCGGCACCATTCGCGGCAACGGGCGATATGGAAATGGCGCTGATTCGCTTGCAGTTCGACGATGCGGGCCGGCTCGTCATCGATCCGGAAACGGAATCCGTGCTCGGCAGCGCCGCGGAAGCCTTGCCCCCCTCCGCCGGGGAAGCGGCGTTGGCCCATGCAAGCTTCCTCATCGAAAGGCAGTTCTCCACGGATAAGGCAGCGCAAGTAACCGCACTATTTCGCGATTACTGGCATTACCGGAGAGAGAAAGCCGCTTGGCGCGATCGGCACCCGGCGCCGCAGACCGTGGAAGAAGAGATAGAGCAGTTCGAGGCCCTGAGCCGTTTACAGGACGACACGCTCGGCACCGCGCTGGCGCAGCGTCTCTATGGCGAGCAGCGCCGTATGATGCTGCACATGCTGGAGGCATTGGAGGCCAACGCAGCATCGTTGCCGCCCCCTGAGTAACGATCGGCACCTCCACCACAACGACATGACGCTAACCAACCCTTAGTCCGGCGACTCCGAACATGCTTGCCAAAGATGCTAACTCTCTACGAAAACGGCGCCTGCACGGGTTGTGGCGGCTTGGGCTTGCCGCGAGCAGCGGCGTACTGTTGGCGCTCGCGGCACTTTATCCGCCTTGGTTCGCCCTGGCCTGGTTTGCTTTCGTACCGCTCCTGATCGCCCTGCGCGGCCTAACTGCGAAAGCCGCCTACGGCATCGGGCTGGTTGCCGGCCTGGCGCTGTTCGCTCTGTCCACGCATTGGATGATGGACTTTTTGAATCTACTCAAAGGTTACGGCCCGCTGCACGCTGCCGCGTTGGCCGCCTTGTATTGGTTTTACTGTGCTCAGTTAGTGGCTATCGTCGCTTGGCTGACGGTCCTCCTCGGCCGACGCTTCCCCACACTTTGGGTGTTTCCCCTCGTCTTGACGGCCGCGTTTGCCGGTTTTCCCACCTTGTTTTCGGTGCAAATCGGCGAGACGCAAAGCTTGTTTCCTGCCGCCCTGCAAGGCACCGCAATCGCCGGCGTTTATGGGCTGGATCTCGTCATCGGCTTGGTGAATGCGCTACTCGCGCAAGCGATGGTCGGGCTCTCCGGCAAGCATTCAGTCGCTACGCGCAGCGCGCTGGCGACACCGCTCGCCTATCTTGCGGTCGTGGGCTGGTTTACTTACGGCGTCGTCAGCCTCGGGTACTGGGATCGAGAAATTCAACGCTGGGATACGGTCGCGGTCGGCATCGTACAGCCGCATGAGCCGCCCAGTACCGACGAGCCGGAGCCACGCCCCGGTTTTACCCGCGCCTATTCCGTACCCATGGCACTGAGCGACCGGCTCGCCGAGCAATCGGTTGCTGTCATCGTTTGGCCGGAACTGCGCATGCAGCATTACTTCGGCCTCCCCCATGTGGAAACCGCCTTTCGGCATCAGGTCCGACAATGGCAAATACCCTTGGTGTTCCAGGATTTGGAAAGTAAACGCCGCGACGGCACTACCGTAAACCGCAATGCTTCGCTATTTATCGACGCCCACGGCGAAATGGCCGGCCGGTACGACAAGATAAAGCGCGTTCCTTTCGCCGAGTATCTGCCGTGGTTCGGCGAATGGCCGACGGCCAAAGCCTTCATCCGTAACTGGCTCGGCGAGTTCTACGGCGACATCAGCGCCGGCAGCGGGCCGGCGGTGTTCGAGCTCGATGGCTTCTCCCTCGTTCCCTTGATCTGCTACGAGGTCATGTTCCCTCGGTTTGCGGCCAAAGCCGTACCGAACGATGCCGCCTCGCCTATCTTGCTGGGCCAGTCGAATAACAGCTGGTTTGGCGAGACGCAACAGCCCTATCAGCACCTACACGCCTCGGTGCTGCGCAGCGTGGAGAATCGGGCGCCGCTGATACATGTCACCAACAACGGCCCCTCGGCCGTCGTGCTGCCCAGCGGGCGCATCCAGTTTCGGTCCGATTACCATCGAACCGCCGCCTATACGGTAAGCGTCCCAATCGACGCAGCGGCAGGTAACAGCTTTTATAGCCGCCACCCTGCCTTACTGATCTCCGCGCTTTATGGTTTGCTGGCGCTGATGCTCCTTTGGTGCTCGATGCCTGCCCGGTGGCGCAACGCCGTCGCAAGGGCCCATCGAACACGCCAAGGGACATAGTGCATGCCGAGCTCGTCGGCAAACATCGCACCCGATAGACGAATTATTCGATAATGATATGCGGTAAAAAGCGGGAGCTGTCCTTGGTGATCAGCGAGTCGTCCTCGCGGATACCGATACCGGCCGCTCGGTCGCCCACAATCCAGCTACCGACCAACGTGTAGGCATCGCCAAACCGCGGCAGCGGATGATAGGCCTGACGAATATACGGTGCATCCGTATAGGGTCCATCGACCGCAACCACGTCGCCGCTGCCCGTTCGAAGGGTGACGTTAGCGCCTTCTCGCGAAAAATACGGCTTACGCACCCAACCGGGCGGCAAGGTGCTCGTCGGCGCATCGTCGATAAAGGAAGGGAGTAGATTCGGATGCTCCGGGTGCATTTCCCATAACAGCGGGAGCACGCCCTTGTTAGACAGTATGGCTTTCCAAGGCGTTCGAACCACAGGGCTCCGGCGGAGGGCAGTAAGGCGCCGAACTCCTCGTGGAACATAAACTCCCACGGATAGAGCTTGAATATCGCTTCGATAACGTAATCGTCGAGGTCGGTAAAGCGGCCGCAGTCGCTGGCACCGATGTCTTCGATCGCGATAAAGCGTGTCTCAAGGCCCGCCTGAGCAGCACAATCCCGCATATACTGGACGGTTCCCCGGTCCTCTTCGGACTCCTGAACGCTGGAGAAATACACCGGCTGCGGCAAATTCGGCGCTAAATGAGCAAAGGCCTCGATCAACTTTTCTTGAATCGAGTTGTACTGGTCGGCATCGGCAGGTATCAGCCCCTGCTGTACGGCCTGTTCAAGCCAGACCCATTGGAAAAACGCCGACTCATAGAGACTCGTAGGGGTATCGTAGTTCAGCTCGTACAGCTTGGCCGGACTCTGCCCGTCATAGGCAAAGTCCAGCCTGCCGTACAAATGCGGCTGGCCGCTTTGCCAGCTTTCGCGGATGTAATCCCAATACGGCTCGGGAATCGCCAACTGCTTCAACAAGGCTTCATCGCGCACGGCCCGATCCACCAGATCCATGCACATTGCGTGGATCTCTGCCGAAGGATCTTCCAGATCGTCCTCGATCTGCCGTAGCGAGAAGGCATAGTATGCCGACTCATCCCAATACACGGCGCCGTCGATGGTGTGGAACTTAAAGCCAAGACTCTCGGCAAGCCCACGCCAATCGCGCCGTTCCGGGGTTACCACCCGCCGCACGACTTAGCTGCCCCAACCGCCGCGCGCCGCCGCGCCGGAGCCGAAACCGCTCCGCGAATTGGTGGTGGCGCGAGGTTGTTGCCGATTGTTGGAATCCACCGTGTGTTGCGGCATACGCGCGCGCGCGCTGCTCACCGCCCGATCCCAATCGCCGCGGGTAGCGCGATCGTAATAGATCGGTTGATGATATGCCGTCTGCCGACCGCTGCTGCCGATCATGTGCCCGACCATGAAACCTGTCATAGCGGGCACGAAGATGCTGCCGCCACCGACTTGATCGCAGCGCTCGAATTGCTGCTCGCAATGCTCCTGCGAGCCATAACGCGGCAACTGTCGACGCGCGGCATCGAAGCCGTCTTCGCAAGCGCGCGGGGTGTAGATCCCGGCGTCGATGCATGCCTGCACCGACTGATAGGCCGTGGCCGTCGAAGCCAGAGAGCGTTGCTGCGGTTGGCTGTCGCAAGCAAGTAAAAAGAATGGCGCCGCCCCCATGAGGGCAAGGCCGGCAAACTTACTCCGTTTCATCCCGCCCCTCCGATTAGTAGTAGGTCATGCTCGCCGCGTTCAGCAGGCCCACGCCGACGAAGAACGCTGCGGCTAAAATACCCGTAGCCATCTCGCCGTTCGCCACACGAGTTGGCAAATCGCGGATCGCCAGACGCAAGCCGTAGTAGGCCGCAATCTGAATAATCAAGGCCACGATTCCCCACAACACGCAGTCGAGCAGGCTAATCGACTGCGTAATCGCGCTGTGCAGCGGCAATACGAAACCGATAATCGCACCGCCAAAGGCAATCGCTGCCGCAGAATTCTTCTGCTTGACCAGCGTCCACTCATGATCCGGGGTGATCTTGGCGTAAATGAAGGAGAAAGCCGCCAGCAGAGCAACCGCAACCAGAAAATACAACAGGAAAGACGGGAATCCCGCCATGTAAACCGCAATTCTTTCAGCCATTCTTTCTTATTCCTTAAACAATATCGAGATCAGCTTCACTTACATCGACACCGACGCTGAATACCACGCAGTACTCCTCGCCGGTCTGTTCTGCCGAAACCAGCAGATACTCCAGCCGCTCCGCTCCCTCCACCTCGCGCTCATAAAGCATACAGAAGTGGCTGACGGTATATTCCGGGACGGAGTCGGAACCGGTAAACACCTCTTCGTCGAAGGTGACAGGCGGCGCTTTCTGCTGGCCTTCATCCCCCCACACACGGAAAAACGTCTTGCCGCGATGCTCGATCGTCTCGCGACCGATAACGCTCTCTTCCCCCAACCACTGGGCGAACGATTCCGCATTGGACGGGGTTTTCGTGTCGTCGAAGACGAAGAACTTGAGGTCGTCGACGTTGCCTGCGGTAGTATTAACCTGCACGAAGGCATCGTCCGTCAGGTAAAACCGATGCAGCAGGCAGCCGGCGCCTAGATCGACCGCGCCCCGTGCATCGATGCGCTGCGACCCGGCCGGCGGCGAGAAGACGAATTCGCCCTTGTTCAACTGAAACGGCAAGCCGTCCAGCTCGACGAAACCGGACAAGCGCAAACCATAGGGCGCCTGAGCGGACGCCTCCGCCTCACCGCTTCGCTGCTGCTCCTCCTTGCGAGCACGATAAGCCTTTTTGAAGAAGCCCAGCATTAGGCGACCTCCTCTGTTTCGGTCCAGTTAAGTGCGGCTGGATCGATCCGGGCGGAGGCCATGTAATACAACACATCGCCGCCCGCAACCGGCAACGCTACCGGCGGGTTCAACTGGAACTCGTCCCGGCCGCCCTTGCTCACACCCAGCAACGTCGCGTCGTGCTTAGTCTTAAACCAATTCATGAGCTGGCCAAACGGCTGTTCCTTGAACGTCTCCGGCAATTGCAACCGGTATTGCGTGGGGCCACGGGAGACGGAGAGCAGCTCGTTGACGATTTTCGACACGCCGGGATCTTGCGCCGAACGTACCAGCATTTCGATCGCCATACCTTGCGTACACTCAATGCGCGGAAAATGAGCCTTGAGCAGGTTGGCCGACTCTTCCGCCTCGCAATGCACGACCACATGCCCGACAGGGTTCAGCGCCCACACGGAAAATGCCGTCGCCAAGGCCTGCTCGTCGCTCTCGGCGTAAATCAACACGCTGTTCGCGGTGGCCACACCGGCACGCTGTAGCAGCGAAGGCTGCGCAAACGAATCGCCCCGCACAAACTTCACTTTATCCGGCATCGGGTTCTCGATGTCTTTGACGACGCAGAGCACGATCTCCGCCCGCCGCGTGGCATCGTCCTCCAACAGCTTATCGACCATCAACTCGGTCGCTTCGCCGTGATAGCCAAGCACCACCGTGTGGCCGGACAAATCCGAGTAATCGGTCCTGCCGCGCATACTCCGCCTCCAAAAGTCCACCAAGATCCCGGTCGTTTTACCGATCAGGGCCGCAAACAACGCAATCCCACCCGGGATTACCCACAAGGCGATCACCCAGCGCCCGGCGAGCGTTTCCGGGGAAAAATCGCCATAGCCGACTGTCGTTGCCGTCACGATGTAGAAATACACCCAAACGTCCGCGTCGGCGATGGACGCCTCGCCCGCCAGCGCAACCAGCGCCCAGGAGCTCAGCATATGGACGAGAAAGATCGCGAATAAGAACGCCCAGCTAACCTGAACGACTCGAACGCGCAGCTCGCTGAACAGCTTCACAAAAATGGGCATATCGCCACCCCGAACTCCAGTCGGCCCGCCGTTGGATAAAGCTACTCAGCACCGCCTGCTTCGCGCTTTTTCTTCAACCGTTCCAACACGGCGTTTGCGCTGCCGTTCTCGGCCTTAAGGCCGGCCGCCCGCAATTTCGCGTCCAGGTCGTCGCCGTTTTCCTCGCGCGCCACGGTCTCGGCCGCCTCCATCTGAGCAGCGCGCTCGGCTTGCTTACCTTTAATGCGTTCCAGCGAATCCAGCGCTGTCCGCAACGACGCATCTTGACCGCTGTGACGGGAGGCCACCGCCGCTTGCGCTCGCTGCACCGATGCCGTGGCTTTGACGCTATCGACCTGCTGCTTCAGGCGAACCAGTGTGTTTTCCGCCTGTTTGATCGACTTTTTCAGACTCGCGATGCTGGCATCGTAGTTCTCGACGACTTCGCGCTCGCTCGCGACATCGCCCTCTAGCTCGGCAATCCGCTCGGCGATTTCGATCGCCAAGCTCTCGTCGCCCTTCTCCAACGCCATCGACGCGTAGCCTTCCAGCTCATCCAGCTTCTTCTGTTTGGCGTCGAGTTTGTCGCCGGCGAGCTTGCGCTGGGCCATGACGTTGGTCAGGTCCGTGCGCGACTTGCGCAACGCTTCGTTAGCGTCGCGAATTTCCTGATCGAGAATGCGTAACGATTGAGAATCGACGATCGCTTCGCCAACTTCGTTTGCGCCGCCCCGAATAGCGGTGACCATTTTCTTTAACAGGCTCATAGTCAGTTCTCTTTCAATAACGGCTTAATTTATGCAGCAAGGAAGTCCTGAAACGATTCAGCGGCATCGATCGCGTTCTCGGCCACTGCGTTCAACTCTTCCTCAACACTGGTCAACAAGGAACGGCTCGACAGTTGGCCATAACAAATATAAACATCCTGGCCATTGTCGCTCCGAATCAGTCCGATACTGGTTAACGGGCTGATCGGCCCACTGAACAGGGCTGCTTCATTGAACTTGGCCCGGTCCGATACCTGGTCGGCCGCCCACAACGTCGCGACCGCAAAAATCTGCTCGCCCGACACGGTCACTTGAACCGGCAAATCGCCGTACTCATGCATCGTCACATTAATCGCCTGCTCGCTGCCCTCCAGCAGCTCGACGCTGAAAGCGCCATCCTGCGCAGCATCGGAAGCCTCCAGCGCTTCGGCCAGAGAAGACGTCGTCCACTGAGTAGCCATCCCGCATGTCTCCTGCGTTGAACGTAAAAAAACAATCGTGCATTCAAGTGCGCCGCCACACCGCGCATGAAAAAGTAAGGCGATTCGCAACCGCGAACAGAGACGCTCCGCGCAGCAGCCTAACGCACCTTCCGCACTCGGATGGGCGGCAATCGGATACGAAGCTCGATACGAAGTGGCGCATGGCCTATGCGCGGCGAAATCCCCCCAAAGATCCCTCTTTCCGCTACCCGATCAAACCCCTGTTACTCGGTAAGCGGATCATATCCAGATAAGCATAATGCTAATTCTATCATTGAGAATAAACTACTGGAAAATGCACGGGGCTGACAAGATTTTGCTCAGCAAAATCTCGACGCGCACACACCCCGCGGCAACGACGGCGGCCCGCTGCGAGGCGGGAGCCGCCAGCATATCCGACTCTGCATTTAATCCTGCTGAGCCTGCAACATGTAATCGACCGTCAGCGCCGCGAGCGTTTTGATACCCGTTACCAGCGCGGCGTCGTCTACCAAAAACTCGGGCGAATGATTAGGGGCTGCATGGCCGGGATTCTCCATCGGCGTTACACCTAAGAAAAAGAACAGCCCCGGCACTTCCTGCGCGTAGTACGAAAAGTCTTCCGAACCGGTCACTAACGGCGACTCCACCACATGAGGGGCGACGCGCTTTAGCGTCGGCAACATTTGCGCGGTCAACGCCGGATCGTTCACCGTCGTCGCATAGTTCTCGATGATCGCAACATCCGCTTCCGCACCGGCGGCAAGCGCAATATGTTCCGACGTGCGCCGAATGTCCTCGTTGACCTGTTTCTGCACCTCATCGTCAAAGGTACGGATGGTGCCGGTCATTTCGACGGAATCCGGAATGATGTTATGCCGGGTGCCTCCGTGAATGGTCCCGATGCTTACCACCGCGCGCGGCGGCATAATATTGGTCTGACGGCTGACCACCGTTTGCAGCGCGTTGATGATCTGCGCGCTCGTCACAATGGGATCGACGCCGTCCCAAGGCTGCGCCGCATGCGACTGCCGACCGGAAACCGTAATGTGAAGATCGCTGCTACTCGCCATCACCGGACCGCTGCGGTAAGCCACCACGCCGGTCGGCGCCGCCGAGGTCACATGCAAACCGAAGATGACGTCTACCTCCGGCGCCTTTAGCACGCCCTCCTCAACCAACTGCCGCGCTCCGAAAAAACGCTCGCCGTCGTACACATAGTCGCTCGGCCCCTCCTCGGCCGGCTGAAAAATAAACTTCACCGTCCCCGGCAATCGATCCCGAACGCCTGCCAATACCTCCGCGGTCGCCAGCAAAATTGCCACGTGGGCATCGTGACCGCAGGCATGCATCACATAACGCTCCTCGCCGTGATACATCTGCCGCACGGTCGAGGCATAAGGCAAACCGGTTGCTTCTTTAACCGGCAGCGCGTCCATATCCGCCCGCAAGGCAACCACAGGCCCCGGCTCGCCGCCACGCAAGACAGCGACCACCCCGGTCGTGCCGACCTCCGTTTCCACTTCCATGCCGAGCTTGCGCAAATGCTCTGCAACCAAACCCGCCGTTCGAAACTCTTGGTTACCTAACTCAGGATGTTTGTGGATATCGTGCCGCCACGCGATGGCCTTTTCCTCCAAGGCTTCGGCATATGCCGACACCTGCTCCGCCAGCGACAACCCCGCCGCCGACGATGGCGACGCCATTAAGGAAAACAAGAGCGGCGAGGCGTACGTTAATTTCTTATACATCGTGGTGTCTCCTCCTACAGTGGGTAGCAGCAGCCTGATGACGCTTGTTCTTCTTATGAGTCGTCAAGTTTGACGATGCGGAAAATCTGCCGGTGGCTACACGGCAACCGGCACGGCAGGCATGAAGGCCATGGCATGCGTTGATGATGTCTGTTGACGAAGCATTTGCCGATAAACGGCAGGCGAGGTACCGAACCAAGCATGAAACGGGCGATAAGATGGAGATGTCTGGCGGTAACCGAAGACAATCCCTACAAGATCTTAACGACGCCGTTGCTGTTTCCGGCACTGTTGAGTAAGCCGATGCACTTAAAGCCATAGCGCAGCTTCCTAACGCGATAAACTGAGTATGGCAGGTGCCAGCCGAGGGGCTACCGACACCCTTCGTTAAACTCGGTTTCCGCCAGCCCTGGCAGGGCCACAAGTGCAATCGGTACCAAGGCAGGCGCGCCCTGGAGCCATGCCCGAATCTTAAAAGACGCCCCGAACCCCGACGATATTCAGCTGCACGTCTTCTGTGCCGAGATATTGCGACCAAAACACATCGAGCTGAGCACCGCTTCGGTTGCCGATCGCAACGCCCAAGCGATAACTCAACCCGTAGGAGCCGGAACGCTCCGTGCCGCAAGCCATTGGGGAGGCGCCATTGGCGCCAGCGGAACACTCATGGCGGCTAAGGCCTACGCTCGATACCGCCCCGACCACAAACGGATCGAGCGCCCCGTTTGGCCGCAGCCGGTAACGCAAGTATCCGTCGCCCTTGCCCCATATGCCGTTGTCAGCGTCTTGATCCCGCATTCCAAGCGAGAAGCCATACCCCAAACGCGGGCTGGCCTCCCACTCAAAACCAAACGCTATTAAAGCGCCATCCTTGCCGGCATCATCTTTAAACCCGCCCTGAAGATAATCCACGCCAGCGGCAAGCCGTACTCGTTCGGCTTGCACCGGCCAAGCAAGGAGAAGAGCTAAAAGGCAGAAAAACCAGCGCACCATGCTGAGAACCATCCTTGTTATTATCGCGTTACAAACGTCAACTTACGCGCAGGCCGCCTCGCGGCCGTTAGCTGACGCTAATAAAGACATGCATGATAAAAGAATTCGAGCCGAAAGTGACCCCTACCCCACACTCTTCCGACCGGCGCTCCGCAACCAAACGCTAACCCAAAGCCCTACCTCGGATGGCTTCGCCTTTGACAGAAGGCGTCGGCACTGCCAACCCGTACCGAGACCATATCGATGGCTGTCTGAAAAGAAAAAGCACCGGTGGCAGCAAGCGCCGCCACCGGTTCGACCACGGGTAATGGCTTAGAAATCGACGGTCGTCGTTTCGCCAGCCTGCACGGTCGCCGCTTGGACACCTTGAAAGCTCAGCTCGTCGCCCGCCACTTCCGGATCGTCCAGCTCGCCACGGCAAGTAAACGCAACCGTATACTCCCCCGCCGGAAGGAACGCGGCATGATAGCTATTCGTCCCATCCTCGCGCACCGAAGCCGTCGTCAGCGGGCCAGGCTCGCTGCCCAGGTCGGTCGGCTCGACATCGCGCCCGTCGAAAATATACACCACATTAACGGCATTTTCGGGATCGCAGCTGTCGTCAGTCAGCCGCTCCGAGAACACCTCGCCGGCAATCGCGCCTACCTCGGTGTTGTCCACCAAGCGCAGCGTCGGCCGCAGTCGATAATCGTCCGAGCCATTACCCGGATTCAGCACCGATTTGCGCAGATCGAAATCGATGGTGAAATCGGCATGGCCGTTAACCGGTACCGTAAACCCGCGTTGCAGCTTCAAACCGGTTTGCGCTCCGCTTGGCACCCATAGCGGATAGGTATCGCCGGTATCGAGTTCGATATAACCCGGCGTGTCGGCCAGTTTCAGGCGCATCCAGCTATAAGCGCCGGCTGGCACCGTTTCGCCATCCAGCAGCGCCTTCGAAACGCCGCCCTGCAATTCCAGCAGATCAATGCGGCGCGCGTCCTCAAAGTCGAACTCGATTCGCTGCCCCGACGCGGGCTGGAGCGTTACGCCGGTAAAATCCACGTAAACCGCTCGCGCGCTATCGACCGGCGCATCCGTAACGGCCAGCGACAGCGTGCCGGTGTCGGAGCCATTACTGTCGCCGTCACATGCGCTCAAAAGCGCCGCCATGCCGAAAGCGGCAGCAGGTAAAATAATCGACCGAGAAATGCGATACGTCATTTGGATTCCTTCCAAAGCTTACGAGTCTTTTCGTCGGGATGTTTTCAACATCCGTCTTCTTCCAAACACGCAACGCACAAGAAGATGGTTCCATCGCGGCAGTGGTCGTCATTCTTTTGTAATACCTGCGCGCTAGCATCGATTCGCTGTTCCTAATGGAGTGATGGTGTACAGCCTTGGAAACCGTCCGCGCGCTCGTTAACCCGGTTCCGTCTATCACGCCTTATCACACGGTGAACGAGGTCGGCGACCTATTGCTCAGCGATGTCTATCGCGACGCGCTTTCGTTGCCTATTGTGGAAGCCGGCAAACCCGTTGGGGCCATTACGCGACACACTGTTATGCGTATCTTCCTCAACCGCTTCGGCCGCGAGATCTTTGGCGACAATCCGGTCGGTAAGTTCATGGACCGGGAGCCGATTATTGTCCAGGCTAACAGCTCCATCGAAACGGCGAGCCAACAAGTCAGCGAGCGCATCCGGCTCCCGCTTACCGAAGACTTCATTCTGGCGGACGGCGAGCAATACGTCGGGATGGGGGCGGTACTCTCCCTGCTCAGCCTGCTGCAAACGCAGCTTGAGCAGCGCTCGCAGGCGCTTGCGGAAGCCAATGTCAGGATTCGCGCCTCGCAAGCGCAACTGATTCAGTCGGAGAAAATGGCCTCCTTGGGGCAGATGGTGGCGGGCGTCGCGCACGAGATCAACACCCCGCTGGGCTATGTCGGCGGCAACCTACAAACCGCCCAACTTCTGCTTGAGGACCTGCGTCAGGGCCAACAAGCAGGGCGCGATTTATTAGCCGCCTTGCTAGCCCCGGCTACCAGCCCCGAACAACTGGAGCAGACCGTTGCCCATGCCGGCACCTTGTTAGGCGCCGACGCGCCCGACTTCACCGCCGATCTCGACACGCTATTTGCCGATGCACTATACGGAGTCGAGCAAATCACAGACTTGGTCGGCAACCTCAAGGACTTCAGCCGCTTGGATCGGGCGGCGAGCGAAAACGTCGATATCGTCGACTGTATCGAGAGCGCACTCAAGATCGGCCACAGCCATCTCAAACACCGCGTCGAGGTCGTCCGCGACTTTGACGCGGTTCGCCCCATTAGCTGTATTCCCTCGCAGCTGAACCAGGTATTCCTCAACCTCTTCGCTAACGCCGCGCAAGCAATTGAAGGCAAGGGCAAGCTGCTCATTCGCGTAAAAGAGGAAACCGCGGGGATTCGCATACAAATACAGGACAACGGGCGCGGCATTCCCCCCGATGTTCTAGACCGGGTCTTCGACCCGTTCTTCACCACAAAGCCGGTAGGCCAGGGAACCGGGCTCGGCCTGTCCATTTGTTACCAGATCGTGCAGCAACACAAGGGCCGCATCGATGTCTGGTCGCGCGAGGGCGTGGGCACGCGATTTTCCATCCTGCTGCCCTTCACAGGCGAGACCCAAGCAACCGTGGAGCAAGCCTTATGACTACGCGAGCACGAGTTCTGTTCGTCGACGACGACGAGCGCATCCTCCGCAGCCTGACCTTATTGTTCCGTAGCCGATACGATGTCACCAGCACGGTGGACGCCCAGGAAGCATTAGAAAAACTGCGGCACGGCCAGTTTCACGTTCTGGTCAGCGATCAACGCATGCCCGCCATGACCGGCGTCGAGCTACTACGCGAGGCCCGCGAGATCGCCCCGGATACCGTGCGTATGCTCCTAACCGGCTACTCGGATCTTGCCGCGATTGTCGGCTCGATCAACGAAGGCGAGATTTTCCGCTTCATCAATAAACCCTGGGATGTGGGCAACCTGCAAGCCACGCTTCAGCAAGCGGTCGAGATTGCCTGCACGACCAGCGCGCCAAAAGCCGACGGGATTATCGACATAACAGAGAAAACACTGGCCCGGCTTGCCGTTCTCGACACCGAAGGCGGACTGCATCGGCTGCTGCTTCAAGGCAGCTACGACGCAAGCCAGCTCCGCCATTACACCAGCGTCAAGCAACTACTCGAAGGCCTACAGCACGCGCCGCCGGCCGTGCTGGTTACCGATGTAACCACAGCGGAAGGCGACATCTCCGACCTTGTTAAAGGCCTCAAACGCGAGCACCCGGAAATGCTCACCCTGGTCGTCACCGCCTTTCAAGACGCCAAGCTGCTCACCGAGCTCATCAACGAAGCCCAGGTCTACCGCGTCTTACCGCGTACGGCATCGGCCACCCTTCTCCGCAGCGCCGTGGAAGCCGCCTTTACCCGCCATGCGTTGTTACAGCGGCTGCCGTCGCTCACCCGCCGCTATACGGTAGACACCCCCAGCCGAACGGCCAATGCGGGCATCTCCGCGCAGCTCGGCGGCTACCTGCAACGCCTTCGGGCGCGGCAGAACTCGCTCGCATAAATGCGGCGACGCGCTCGCGGGAGAGCATGCCATCCGTCGGCCATGCTCCCCGCTGTTGCGGCAAAGCGAACCCGTTGAATCACGCGATACGCGTTTCCCGCTCCGGATCGAACAACACAGCGCGCGCCATATCGACTTGCAACGGCAGCCTGTCGCCAGGGGTAACGTTTTGTTTCGGGCTGACGCGGGCATTGACCTCGTCCTCGCCCAGCCGTACCCGTAACAGAATATCCGCCCCGGTCGGCTCCGCCACGGTCACTTCGGTGGTCAACGGGTGCGTGTTCGCGTCCTCCTCGCCCCACGGCGTACGCTCGCTGATGTGCTCCGGCCGCAAGCCCAGCACGACCCGACGCCCCACCCAAGCATCCAAATCCGGTGTCGTCCGCGCAGCGGGAAACGGCAGCCGATAAGGGTCGCTAGCGGCGCCGATCGCCAGGCTAATGCCGTGCTCGTCACGCACCAACTGCGCCGGGATGAAATTCATCGACGGCGAGCCCATAAAGCTGGCGACGAACATGTCTACCGGATCGTTATACACTTCGTCCGGCGTACCTAGCTGTAGCAGCCGCCCTTCTCGCATCACGGCAATCCGGTCGGCGAGCGTCATAGCCTCGATTTGATCGTGCGTCACATACACAATGGTTGTGCCCAGCGTCTGATGTAGCTTTTTGATCTCGGTGCGCATTTCCACCCGTAGCTTGGCATCTAAGTTGGAAAGCGGTTCGTCGAACAAATACACCGTCGGCTGGCGCGCAATCGCCCGCCCCATCGCCACGCGCTGGCGCTGGCCGCCGGAGAGCTGGGAGGGCTTACGGTCCAGCAACGGCGTGATTTGCAACAGTTTCGCCACCCGCTCAACCGTCGCCTCGCGCTCAGCTTTGGGGACTTTGCGCATTTCAAGACCGAAAGCGATGTTCTGCCGTACAGTCATGCTCGGATACAGCGCGTAGGACTGAAACACCATGGCGATATCCCGCTCCGCCGGGGTGCGCCAGGTCACCTCTTCGTTACCGATGAGGATGCTACCGTCGGTAACCGGCTCCAGGCCCGCTATCGCGTTCATCAAGGTGGATTTACCGCACCCCGAAGGCCCTACCAGAATTAGGAATTCTCCCGAGTCGATAGAAAGGCTTACTTCCCGCAGAACGCGGGTCCGACCGAAGTCTTTACGGACATTTCTTATTTCCAGTGCTGACATTTCGCTGACTCCATTAACCTTTTACCGAACCGGCGGTAAGCCCGCGCACGAAGTATTTCCCGGCCAAGACATAAACCAACAGCGTGGGTAGCGCCGCGATCATGGCCGCCGCCATATCGACGTTGTACTCGCGCACGCCGGTGGTGCTATTCACTACGTTATTCAGCGCCACCGTGACCGGTTGCGTTTCGTGAGAGGAATACGCCACGCCGAAGAGAAAATCGTTCCACACCTGGGTGAACTGCCAGATGACCGTCACCACGATGATCGGAGTCGAGACGGGTAGCAGAATGCGAAGAAAGATTCGGAAAAACCCCGCGCCGTCGAGCTTAGCGGCCGCAATCAACTCGTCCGGCACGTTGACGTAATAGTTACGGAAAAACAGCGTGGTAAAGGCAATGCCATAGACCACATGCACTAATACCAAGCCGGTCGTGGTGCTGCCTAGCCCAAGCCAACCCAGCGTTTGCGCCATCGGCAGCAAGATGACCTGAAAGGGGATGAAGCAGCCGAACAACAGCATGCCGAACACCCACTCCTGCCCCTTAAAGCGCCACTTGGTCAGGGCGTAGCCGTTCAAGGCGCCGATGGCGGTGGAAATCACCACCGCGGGCACGACGATTTGCACCGAATTCCAGACGTAGCCGCCGATCCCCTCGCAGCGGATGCCGGTGCACGCCTCGCTCCAGGCGTGAAGCCAGGGCTGGAAGGTGATCTCCCGCGGCAGACTCAGCAGGTTGCCGGCACGAATATCCTCCAGCGTTTTCACCGACGTCAGCAACATGACCAGCAGCGGCGCCAGGTAAACCACGGCCATGAAAATCAGCGCTGCGTAAATGCCGCCTCTTGCCAGCAGAGCCCCTGGCGTTTGTACGCGAATGACGTTATCCACGGTCGCGACTCCTCAATTCGGAATACAGATACGGAACGATGATGGCGAGCACGCCGGCCAGCATCATCATCGCGCTCGCGGCCCCCATGCCGATCTGAGAGCGGCTAAAGGAGAAGTCGTACATGAACGTTGCGGGGAGATCGGAGGCATATCCCGGACCGCCGCCGGTAAGCGCCACCACCAGATCGAAACTCTTAATGGCGATATGCGCCAGAATCATGACGGCGCTGAACAGCACCGGCCGCAGGCAGGGCAACACCACTCGCCAATAGATGCGCGGCAGGCTGGCGCCGTCGAGTTGCGCGGCTTTGATGATGCTATCGTCCACCGCCCGCAAGCCGGCGAGGAATAAGGCCATGACAAAACCCGAGGCCTGCCAGACACCGGCGATGACCAAGGTATACACGGCCATATCGGGATTCACGAGCCAGTCGAAGGTGAAGCTCTCCCAACCCCAGTCACGCACCACCTGCTGAATGCCCAGACCGGGGTTGAGAATCCACTTCCAGGCCACGCCGGTGACGATGAAAGACAAAGCCATGGGGTAAAGATAAATCGTCCGGATCGCGCCTTCGTGGCGAATCCGCTGATCCAGCAAAATTGCCAGCACAATCCCGATGGCCAGGCAGATCGCGATGAATAGCGCCCCGAATATCACTAGGTTCGTGGACGCCACCAACCAACGATCGTTACTCAACAAACGCGCATACTGCGCAAACCCCACGAACTCGTAGCTGGGCAACATGCGCGAGTTGGTCAGCGAGAGCACGAAGGTCCAGAGCATGAAGCCGTAGACGAAGAACAAAGCGGCAGCGACGGACGGCGCCAGCACCAGTTTCGGCAGCCAAGCCTGTAACCAATACGCCCCATTGCGGCGGACGCGGCTGGCCGAATTTGGCGCAAACAGGTGCCCTGCCCGTGGCTGTACCGAAGCACGGGTATTCATATTTCACCTCGGGGAATCAAGCCGACGGGGCAGCCCCCGCCGGCTAGCCAGTAGAGATCAGCCGGCAGCGCGCACCGCCCGAGCCAAACGCTCGGCGGCTTCCTCGGCGGTCATTCGACGGCTATTGAAGTAGTTGGTCACCACGTCGAATATCGCCCCTTGCGCATCGGAACTCACAGCCATTCCATGCGCCATACTCGGCACCAAGGTGCCGGCGTCGGCACTGGCTTTGAAATCGGCCATCGACTTAACCGCGCAACTATCGAAGCGGCTCATGTCGAGGTCCATACGGGCGGGAATCGACCCTTTGGCCAGGTTGAAGGCTTCTTGAAAGGCCGGCTCCATCGACAATCTGGCTAGGTCCAACTGCGCCTCGCGCGCGCGCGCGCCGGATACTTTGAACATCGCCAGGCTGTCGACGTTATAGGTAAAGGTATGATCGGTGCCGGGCACCCCCATGCAGAGAAAGTCCTCGCCCGCGGTGAGTCCCGCAGCCGTTAGCTCGCCCTTGGCCCAGTCGCCCATAATCTGAAAGGCCGCTTGCCCGTTCACTACCATCTGAGTGGCGGCATTCCACTCCCGACCGGGCGCGTTGGGGTCCATATAATCGCGTAAGCGTTTGAAATTCTTTAAAACCTCGATCATGGTATCGCTGGCCAAGGCTTCCTGATCCAGCTCCACCATGGCTTGCCGGTAGAAATCCACACCGCCGATACCGAGCAGCATGGACTCGAATACAGTCGCATCCTGCCAAGGTTGCCCGCCGTGGGCGAGCGGAATGTAGCCGGCTTCTTTGATCGCCTCGGCAGCCTCGAAGAACGCCTCCCACGTCGTCGGCATGTCATCGACGCCGGCGGCCGCAAGCACCTCGGGGTTAGCCCAGAACCAGTTCACCCGGTGCACGTTCACCGGCACAGCGACGTAATCGCCGTCATGCTGCATGGCTTCGATGATCACCTCGGGCAGCAACGCTTGCCAACCGACTTCTTTCGCAACCGTGTTGATCTCGCCGAGAAACCCCAGCGAACCCCACTCCTGAATGTCTGGCCCTTTAATCTGGGCGGCTACCGGCGGGTTGCCCGCCACCGCCCGCGAACGCAGCACCGTCATCGCGCTCTCGCCGCCGCCGCCGGCCACGGCAAAGTCGCGCCATTGGTGCCCGCGCTCTTCCATAAGGTCTTTCAGCACACCGACCGCACGCGCCTCGCCACCCGATGTCCACCAGTGCAGCACCTCGACGTTATTAGCCTGAACTTGGCCCATAGTTAGGGCCCCAACGACGGCCGCCGTCAGCACAGATCGTTTTAATAGATAATTCATGACCGTATTTCTCCTCCAAATCTTTTTTTATGCGCAGTGCTCTATAAGGCACGATTTAACGTTACGACACCGATTTGGGGAAAACACGTAACAAAGTGCTACGAACTATTACCGCTTTGTTACCGAGCTGTAACATTGCAGGAATCGCTCAGACAGCGAGCAGCCAGCTCAAGCGATGAGATCGCCATTATCGGTCGGCAAGCTAAGCGAAACTTCCAAACCGCCTTCCGGATGATTGCGCAACGCCAGTCGCCCGCCGTGGCGTTGCAGAATATGCCGCGCGATGCCCAGCCCCAACCCGGTACCTCCGGTGTGGCGACTGCGGGAGCGCTCCAGACGCACATAGGGCTCGAACACACGCTGTATGTCCGCTGCCGGAATACCCGGCCCCTGATCGCGAATAATAATGTGTAATGCCCCGGCCTGCGGCTGTAGATAAACGTCGGCGCATTGCCCGTAGAACACTGCGTTCTCCAACAAATTCGCCAAACAGCGCTTAAACGCGACCGGCTTAACACGGATAGCCGGCGCATCGCCATGCACCCGCACCTCCCCGCCCTGCTCGGCCAAATCCTCGGCTAGCTGATGCAACAAGGCCCCCGGCTCGATCCACTCGGGGTTTTCATGCAGATCCATCCCCTTCACGGAAGCCAAAGCTCCGCGCACCAGCAAATCGAGCTCATCCAAAGAAGCGATAAATCGCGTGCGCTGCTCTGCATCCTCCAGCATTTCGGCCCGCAAACGCAGCCGGGTGATCGGCGTTTTCAGATCATGGGAGATAGCCGAAAACAAGCGCTCTCGTTCTTCTACCTGTTGGCGAATCCGTGCCTGCATGCGGTTGAATGCTTTCGCCGTTGTCCTAATCTCGCGGGGCCCGGCTTCGGTAACCGGCTGGGCCTGCAAGTCGTATCCCAAAACATCGGCCGCCCGCGCCACATTCGCCAACGGGCGAGTAACCCAACGGATACCGATGAGCGAAAGCCCGATCACCGTAAACACCAGCACCAGCATGACGAACATCCGATCCTCGGATAACCACCGCTCGCCGCTCAGCAGATCGGGCACCGGCAACAGCGCCGCCACATACAGCCACTGCTCCGGCTCAAGCTCCATTTGCACAACGAGAATCGGCGGCGAGATCGGCTCCAGCAGCAGGCTGTAATGTGCCCAACGAGGCGGCAGGTCGGTCAGTAGGACATCGTTATTCAACACCCGCAAATCTTCCGCGCGGAGAACTCGATCACCGCCTCGGTAATCCCCAGCTCGTCGGATAGCACCTGATTAACGTTATTAACGATCAAGGCCTTCTCGGGGCTATCGCGCAGATCCTCAACCGTTAACCGCTCGCTGTTAACGCTGACGAAAAAGCGCGTCCCGCCCATTTGCCGCAATTGTTCCAACACAATGTGTCGGTACTCCACCGGCAGAGAGCGGAAAAAGCGCACAGTCGAGGCGATGCTATACGCCACGTTGCGCGAGAGCTCGTCGACCTGCTCCAGATGACGATCCCGAACCTGGCTGCTCCATACGGCGTAGCTGACCAGCTGCGCCGACAGCACGCCCATCACCATAATCAGCACGAAACGGCCGCGCAGCGAGCGCGGCAATAGCCACCGCATTACCCCGCCGCCTCCACCGGCACGGCTAGCACGTAACCGGCTCCCCGCACCGTACGAATGAGCTGCGAACCCTCCGCGCCCTCGCCCAGCCGCTGACGTAACCGGCACACATGAACGTCGATGGAGCGATCCAAAGGCGGGGCACGCCGGCCACGGCTGAGATCGAACAGGGCTTCGCGAGACAACACCTGCTCCGGGTGCTCCAGAAAAACGGATAACAACAAATAATCCGCCCCGGAAAGCGGCGAGCGTCGGTCTTGCTTGTCGATCAACTCGCGCGTGACGCGATCCAAACGCCAGTCGCCAAAACGCACCACCCGCGCGGTTTCGACCGACGCCGACGACTGCACCCGACGCAATACGGCTTTAATCCGCGCCAACAGCTCGCGCGGATTAAAAGGCTTCGCCAGGTAATCGTCGGCACCGAGCTCCAAACCGAGAATGCGGTCGGTTTCGTCGGCGCTCGCGGTCAGCATGATGATGGGAAGATCGCTCTGCGAGCGCAGGCGACGACAGATCGTGAAACCATCGTCTCCCGGCAGCATAATATCGACAATCAGCAAATCCGGGCTGTGCGTCGCCAACACGCGGCTGAGCGCTTCGCCGTCTTCTGCGGTCAGGGTTCGATAACCATGACGGCCAAGATAATCCGCCAATAGATCGCGGATCTCGGCATCGTCGTCAACGATCACCAGAGTCTGGGCGTGTGTCGTCATAATAGGTTTGCGGGGTGTTCCCCGTCTCTTATCTCCTCCAGGCAAACACGATCATGCGCCAGCCGCTTCCGCCAGCGCAAGTCATAGTTAGCCGTTCAGCGACACTCGTACTCCATTTGCCGCGCTCTGCTGTGCCGCTTCCAGCACTTGCAGGCACCATAGCCCTGCCGCCGCCGGCACCGGCGGCGGCCCTTCGCCACGAACGGCATGCGCCAACTCACGATAGAAGAGGCCATAATCGCCGGGCCGAGACGGATACGCCTGCGCCGACAAGGCCGTGGTTAGAACGCCATACCGCGCCTCCGGCTCCTCCCCCCAGCCCTTACCGCCCGGCGTCGCACCCGCCCTCAACGCGGCTTCCTGCGGGTCCAGGCCGTACTTCACGTAAGACCCCTCGACACCGTGCACCGCCAGCCGTGGCGCTTGCCCCGCCACCAAAGTGCCGGCGTGCAAAATCGCCCGGCGCGTACCCCAAGCGAGCACCAGGTGAAAATAATCGTCCATCACCGCCTGCGCTCGCTGCGCCTGAACATCCGCCCAGACCCACTCCGGCAGGCCGAACAGGGCAACCACCTGGTCGATCAGATGCGGCCCCAGGTCGTACAGCAGACCGCCGCCCTCCACAGCCTCCTCGCGCCAGTTCTCCTTGATAGCCGGCCGGAAACGGTCGAAATGCACCTCCCAAGTATGCACCTCGCCTAAGCGCTCCTGCGCCAGCAGCTCGCAAACGGTCAAGTAATCGTTGTCCCAACGGCGGTTATGAAAAGGTACGACTAGACGATGGCTAGCTTCAGCCTGCCGTATCAAATCGGCGGCATCGGCCGCGCGCGTTACCATAGGTTTATCCACCACGACATGCAGCCCTTGTCGCAGCGCCTTCTTAGCCAGCGGATAGTGGCTAGCGTTTGGGCTGGCTACCACGACCAAATCCAACAAGCGGTCCGCCAACAACGCCTCGGCAGAGGAATACACCCGCACGTTGGGATAACGCCGGTGTACCGCCTCCTCCCGCGATGTCGAGACCGCCGTCAACTCGTAATCCTCCAGAGCGTCGAGCCAAGGGGCATGAAAACACTCCCCCGCCAGCCCAAAGCCGATTAGCCCTACCCGAAGTGGCGACATGACTCCTCCGTTTTTTGTTGGTTTTGCGAACAGAACGGCGCAGGGACGGCAATGCCTCTGTTAACCCCTGCCGCCTTTCGCTGTGTGCGTTCGACATACTCGCCGCGATGAGCAAGATCCGGAACAAACCTGGCACTCGAAAGCACGACGAACTAATGTAAAGGACACTAAGGAAAGTTAGGGAATTACCATGGAGCCGGTCTTTTCCAACAATAACGCAAACGGACTGACCACAGAAATCGTCGACACGCTGATCCCACTGTTCGAGGAAACCAGCGCGGGCGCTATCGCCGTCGACTGCGAGGCGCGGATTACCTGGATCAACCGCTTTTATGCCCACGTGCTCGGCGTCAGCGACCCCGCCGCCCTCATCGGCAAGCCTATTATCGAGATAATTCCTGCCAGCCGAATGCACGAAGTGGTTCGCACAGGCGTGCCGATTCTGCTCGATATCATGGAATTGCGCGATCTGCACCTGGTCGTTACACGGCTGCCGGTGCACGATGCTCGTGGCGAAGTCACCGGCGCCGTTGCTTTTGTCCTCTTCGACGATCTGCAACCGCTGACTCCCTTAATTGCCAAGTACCGGCGCTTACAACAAGAATTGAGCGCCGCCCGACGCGCATTGGCACGACGCACCACGCGTTACGATCTATCCGACTTCGTCGGCGCAAGCCCTGGCGCACTGGAAGTCAAGCGCCGCGCTCGGCTGGCAGCGCGCCGCAATGTCCCCGTTTTGCTGCTCGGCGAAACCGGTACCGGCAAGGAAGTCCTGGCCCAGGCTATTCATGCCGCCTCGCCTAGAGCGGACCGCCCCTTCGTCGGCGTCAACGTCGCGGCGGTTCCGGAGAATCTGCTGGAGGCGGAATTTTTCGGCGTCTCGCCCGGCGCCTACACCGGCGCCGATAAACGGACCCGAGAAGGCAAATTCCAGCTTGCCGATGGCGGCACCTTGTTTCTCGACGAGGTCGGGGATATGCCGCTACCGCTCCAAGCCAAGATCCTCAGAGCGCTCCAAGAGCGCGAGGTGGAGCCACTAGGCTCAAATGCGGTGAAAGCGGTCGATGTCAGGGTCATCGCAGCAACCAGCCGCGATCTGGACGCGATGGTTGCCGAAGGTAGCTTCCGTTCGGACCTCTACTACCGCCTCAATGTGCTGCAAATTCATGTGCCTCCGTTGCGGGAACGGCTTAACGACATAGGCGTGCTATGCGAAGCGTTACTGGAGGAGTTGGCGGCCGGCGGCGAAATTCGGGCCGATATTACTCCCGAGGCGCTACAACTGCTCAGCCGCCACCACTGGCCCGGCAATGTCCGGGAGCTACGCAACGTGCTAGAGCAAGCGATAACCCTTGCCGAAGACCCCAGCTATATCGATATCGCCGATCTACTGCCGGTCCTCCCCAACAACACGTGGCATAGCGAGCGCCCCGTGATCATCGAAAACGGCATTCAACCGCTGTCGGCCGTGTTGGCGGAGGCGGAGCAGGCAGCGATTCACAACGCCCTACGCCTAACCGGAGGCAATAAAAGCCAAGCGGCGCGCCTGTTGGGTATTTCCCGCTCCGTCTTATACGAAAAGCTCAGGAAAGTGTCCGAAACTCCGGACATATGTCTGGAATAAAAGACACATACTATTAACAAAGCTCTCCGACTGTCTGGAAAGACGGACACATCAAAACAGAACCCAATCTCAAATAGCAGATAAAACCATTACAAATCATTAAGTTAAGAACAATCAGCAATCATTGGCACGGTAGCTGCTACTGGCTCTTCAACAAGGTCGACCGCTTCGAATAACGACCGGCCGTTGATAAAAAACAACGATTTGGAGGAGCCCATCATGTCCTACACAGCGTATTTCTCCACCTAGATTAGCGCTTATAAGCGTACAACGCCGGCTTGCGGCACACATCGGACAAGGTTGCCAAATCGCGGCTACCCGTCCTGTACCTATAAATAAAAAAGTCTGGAGGAGCATCCATGAAAACGCCTAGCGTGTTTCGCACGATTACCAAGGCTTTCGCGACAGGTGCGGTAGCAACGACCCTGCTGCTCGGCAGCGTTAATGCCAGTGCCAGCGAACGGGTACGCTGGCAAGTTCCCATCGCGTTTCCATCTCATCTTGTGGGCTTGAGCACCCCGGTGAAGTACCTGGCGGACAATCTGAATGCCGTTTCCAATGGCAACATCCGCCTCCGCTACTACGAGCCCGGCGAGCTAATCCCTCCGTTCGAAATTCTCGACGCCGTTTCCAAAGGCCGTTATCCGGCCGGTTACACCTGGATCGGCTATGACCAGGGCACTATTCCCGCACTGCCGCTGTTCTCCGGCCCGCCCTTTGGTATGGAACCGCCGGCGTTTCTCGCCTGGCACTATTTCGGCGACGGCGAAAAGCTGCTGCAGGAAGTGTATGCACCACGCAATGTCCATCCGTTGCTATGCGGCGTCATCGGCCCCGAAGGTGCGGGCTGGTTTAAAAAGCCGCTGGAATCGCTCGAAGACATCGACGGCCTTCGCATTCGGTTCGCGGGCATCGGGGGACGCGTCTTAGCGCGCTTGGGCGCCTCGGTCACCATGATTCCGGCGGCCGAGCTTTACCAGTCGGTGGAGCGGGGGACCATCGACGCCCTCGAATTCTCGCAACCGGCGGTCGACCGGATGCTTGGCCTGCATCAGGTTGTCAAAAACTACATCATGCCGGGTTGGCACCAAACCTTCACCACATCCCATCTACTGATCAACAAAGAAGTCTGGGACGGCCTCGCACCGAGCACCCAAGCCACTATCGACATGGCCTGTCGGGCCGCCACCCTCCATGGTTTTGCCGAAAGCGAATGGGCGCAGCCAACCGCCCTGCGCGAATACCAAAGGGAAGGCGTCACCGCTCAGGTGTTGCCGAAAGAGATTTTGCGGGAGTTGGAGATAGTCACCAACCAGGTTCTCGACGAAATCGCCGAGGATAACGAGATGTTCCGCCGCGTACTGACCAGCCAACGCGACTTTATGGCACATCATGCCATTTGGCACAGCAAGGGTTATCTACCCCGCGATTTCTATCAGTACGACTAACAGACATCACGGTCCGGAGGGGTGATAATGATACAACGCGATCCATCGACAGCCCATGAGCAACACGCTCCGATAACACGGGATCAAGTCACCCCCGGACCGTGTTCCCCGACAACCATTTTTCCCGCATAGTCGATGCCGGGCTACTACTGCTGGGTAGGCTCAGCGCGTGGCTTTGGCTTGGCGTGCTCGCCGTTGTCGTCGCCAACGTCGTCGCACGCTTTTTCCTCAGAGGCGGTTCGATTTGGTTAGTGGAGCTATCGTGGCATTTGTTCGGCGCGGCCATGCTGCTTTCCTTAAGCTATGCCGTCGTTACCGACAGCCACGTGCGGGTCGATCTGTTCCACGAGCGATTCCAGCTCAAAACCAAAGCGGCCATCGAGCTGGTAGGCTTCGTCCTGCTCCTGTTGCCGGCGCTTTACATCCTCATCGCCGAGCTGATTCCGTACGCACACCGCTCCTTCATCTATAACGAGCGCTCCCAGGCCCCGAGCGGCCTTCCCTATCGCTGGATTCTGAAATCGCTGGTTCCCATTGCTTTCGCTTTATTAGCGCTTGCCGTGGTTTCCCGGCTGAGTAAATGCACCACAACGCTGTTCAACATTCCCCGGCAGCTACCGCCACGCGAACCGCCGCCTACGCCATAACGATTTCCCAGAACCCTCGGATCGAACAATAACGGAGCACAATAACGGTGGGACTGGAACTCGAAACCTTGCTGGTAATTGCCATGTTCGCCAGCCTCATGGGAATGCTCCTTTGCGGCTTTCCCGTAGCTTGGTCGCTGATCGGCACCGGGCTTGTTTTCGCGACCGTCGGCCACGTTCTAGTCGAGCATTTCGACGCCGACCTTTGGTTTTCCTGGCAAGGCACCATGGGCGTCATGCCTCAGCGGCTGTGGGCGATCGTCTCCAACGAGTTACTGGTCGCCTTACCCATGTTCATTTTCATGGGGGTGATGCTCGATCGCTCGGGTATCGCCGAACGGCTAATGAGCAACCTGGTCCGTGTATTCGGCGGCCTACGCGGCGGCTATGCCATCACTGTGGTTATTCTTGGCGTGCTACTAGCTGCCACCACCGGCATTATCGGCGCTTCGGTAGTACTACTGGGGATGCTGTCGCTCGCACCGATGCTGCGCGCCAACTACTCGCCTTCGCTCGCCGTCGGCACCGCAGCCTCCGTCGGCACGCTTGGCATTCTCGTCCCGCCGAGCATTATGCTGGTCATCATGGCGGAGCGGCTGGGTACGCCGGAGGCTTCCGTAGGCAATCTATTCATGGGCGCGCTAATCCCCGGCTTGATGCTCGGCGGCCTCTACATTCTCTACATCCTCGCACTCAGCTTTCTCAAACCCAGCGCCGCGCCCGCCATCCCGCAACAGGAGCCGCTCACACTACGGGCGGTACTCGGGGTGCTGTGGGCGGTCGTGCCGCCGGCGGCGTTAATCGTCGCCGTTCTCGGCACCATCTTCTTCGGCATTGCCACGACCACAGAAGCCGCCGGCGTCGGCGCCCTCGGCGCTATGTTATTGGCCCTTATCAATCGCCGCCTCGACTTTCGGGTGATGCAGGACGCCCTGCTGGAGACCAGCAAAACCACCGCCTTCATATTCGGGATATTCATCGGCGCCACCGTATTCGCAGCGGTGCTGCGCGGACTCGGCGGCGACGATGTCGTTCGCGGCTTTCTGCAGGGCTTACCCTTCTCCGACTATGGTGTGGTTCTGGTCATTCTCGCCATCGTTTTCCTGCTCGGATTCTTCCTCGACTGGCTGGAGATCACCCTGATCATTCTGCCCCTGGTCGCACCGGTGGTGATGGAGCTGGGATTCGACCCGGTGTGGTTCACTATTTTATTTGCCGTTTGCCTCCAGACCTCATTCTTAACCCCCCGGTAGGCTTCGCGCTGTTTTACATAAAAGGCGTCTGCCCACCCGGTATCCGCACCCGCGACCTGTACCTGGGGGTATTGCCGTTCATCCTGATCCAACTCGTCGGCCTCGCGCTGGTGTTTTACTTCGAACCCCTAGCGACCTGGCTGCCGAGAGAAGTCCATGGCGGTTAACACACCGGCATCGCCGCTGTTGCTCCTACTGCTACCCCTGAATACGTAAGGAGTCCAACCATGAAACTGAGCGATCATACTGCCTTGATTACCGGCGCCGGCCGCGGAATCGGTCGCGCCATTGCCGAAGGCTACGCGCGCGCAGGTGCGCGCGTCGCCATCGCCGACCTCGACGCCGCAACCGCCGAAGAAGCCGCCGCAGCGGTTCGCGAGGCCGGCGGCGAAGCGCTGGCGATTCCCATGGACGTGACCGACGAAGAAGCGGTCCGCAACGGTGTCGATGCCATCATCAAGCAGTGGGGAAAACTGGACATACTGCTGGCCAATGCCGGCATTCAACACATCGGCCCGGTGCACAAACTAGCCTTAAGCGATTGGCGGCGCGTCATAGCCGTACATCTGGACGGCGCCTTCCTCGTCACCCGCGCCTGCCTGCCACATATGTACGAAGCCGGCTCGGGTTGCGTGATCTACATGGGGTCGGTGCACTCAAAAGAGGCCTCTCCGCTAAAAGCGCCTTACGTTGCGGCAAAACACGGCCTGCTCGGCCTTTGCCGCGCTGTGGCTAAGGAAGGCGCCGAGCATGGCGTGCGCGCCAACATCATTTGCCCCGGCTTCGTGCGCACGCCGTTGGTCGAGAAACAGATTCCGGAACAAGCACGCGAGCTCGGCCTCTCGGAGGAGGAAGTCATCAAGCACATCATGCTGCGCAACACCGTGGACCATGAGTTCACAACATTGGCCGACGTGACGGAGCTGGCGGTACAGCTAGCGGCGTTCCCATCCAATGCCCTGACCGGCCAGTCCATTGTGGTCAGTCACGGTTGGCATATGCAATAAAACATAAAATAAAGGAGTACTTGCCATGCAGCCCGCACCCGATGTTCTTTGGCGCCCCGCGCTGCGGGAGAACGCTGTCAGCCACATGGCCCGCTATATGGACTGGCTGGCCGATTACGGCTACGGGCGCTTCCGTAACTATACCGAGCTACATAACTGGTCGATCACCGAACCGTCCGCCTTTTGGTGGTCGGTATGGGAATTTGCCGGCTTGGTTGCCGACCAACCCTGGGTAGCCATCAACAACGGCCGCTCGATGCCGGCAACCCGTTGGCTGCCTAAGGCTCGGCTCAACTTCGCCCGCAATCTCCTGCGTCCCGTGCTCAAGCGACCGGATGACACGCCCGCGGTCATCGCCTTCAGCGAAACTCGCCCGCGCATCAGCCGCAGCCGCGCCGAACTGCTCGCCGACGTTGGCGCCTTGGAAGCATGGCTGCGGGCACAAGGCGTCAATAGCGGCGATCGCATCGCCGGCCTAATAAGCAACGGCTACGAGGCCTTGGTCGGCATGCTGGCCGCTACCAGCCTGGGAGCTATCTGGAGTTCTGCATCGCCGGATTTCGGCGTCGAAGCAACGCTCGACCGTTTTGGCCAGATCGGGCCTAAAATCCTTATCGCCGTTAATGGCTACGGCTACGGCGGCAAGCGCGTCTCGCGCCTGGATATGTTGACGACGCTGACCCAACGTCTCCCCTCGCTAAAGCGCATACTGGTCGTCAATCAGTTGCCGGAGGCCGGATCAGTCCGGCGCGACCGCCGCTTTGTCGCCTGGGAAGCCGCACTGACCGCCCATCGCGGAGCGGAACCCAGCTTCACCCCCCACCCTGCCGACCACCCGGTGTACATCCTGTACTCCTCGGGCACGACGGGAAAACCAAAATGCATTGTCCACGGTGCCGGCGGCTTACTCCTCAATCACGCTAAAGAGTTACTGCTACACGGCGACATCGGCCCCAACGACCGCCTCCTTTACTACACCACCTGCGGCTGGATGATGTGGAACTGGCAGGCCTCGGCGTTACTCACCGGCGCTTCCCTAGTGACCTACGACGGCTCCCCGAACTATCCGGATCTCGACGCACTGTGGCAAACGGTTGCCGACGAAAACGTCACCCACTTCGGCACCAGCGCGCGTTTCCTCGCCGCTTGCCGAAAGGCCGAGCTGACCCCAGCCGACCGATACGACTTTAGCCGCATGCGCGTCGTATTCTCGACCGGCTCGCCCTTGCTACCGGAAGATTACGACTGGTTCTACGACCGGGTATCGCGCAACGCCCTGCTCGGCTCCATCGCCGGTGGCACCGATATCTGCGGTTGTTTCGTCGGCTGCAACCCCTTATTGCCGGTCCGCCGGGGCGAAATCCAATGTCGGATGTTAGGCGTCAACGTCGTTGCCTACGACGAAGAAGGCCAGATCACGGACGAGCGCGGCGAACTGGTTTGTCGGCAACCGCTGCCCTCGATGCCGATCGGGTTCTGGAACGACGTCAACGAAACGCAGTACCGAAAGGCCTATTTCGAGACCTTTCCGGGCGTATGGGCGCATGGCGATTTCGTACGCTTCACGCCCCACGGCGGGGCGATCATCTATGGCCGCTCCGACGCGACGTTAAACCCCGGAGGCGTACGCATTGGCACTGCCGAGATCTATCGACAAGTGGAAACCGTGGACGAGATCGCCGACAGCTTAGTCGTAGGCCGCCCCATCGAAGGCGATGTCGAGATCACGCTACTCGTTATACCCGCACCCGGCGCAAACCTAAACGAGCCGCTCACCCAGCGGCTACGACAACGAATCCGCGACAACGCCAGCCCGCGTCACGTCCCCAAGCATATCGTTGCGGTAGACGAGATTCCCTACACACGTAGCGGCAAGAAAATGGAATTAGCCGTAACCCGGCTATTCAACGGCGACGGAACAACGGACAACCGTGCAGCAATGGCCAACCCCGACTCGCTGGAACACATCGCCGAGCGTCTGCGAGACGCAGGCTTAGTCGTGTCCTAGTGGGGCGCGGCTAACGAGACGATGCCCTGACACGACCGACTCAGCCCCCTGCGTGCATAGACCACCGGGCGGTCGGCAACAAGAAGGCCAGGGAAGATTTTTTTTATAGAGTCATCGCGCTTTGGTGGGATGGTTGTTTGGTTGTCGCAAGTTTTTTCTTTTGTGGTTGTTTTTGATGTCGGTGGTTAAGTTTGGTGCGCTGCGCGCAGTTTGTTTAGAAGGCGGGGTTCCGCCCCCGCACGGCGGGTTCCTTTTCTTGCTTGCCCAAGAAAAGGAACCAAAAGAAGGGCAGCCCGTTGTCTCGCCCCGCCT
>NZ_NFZV01000038.1 GCF_003399765.1 Alkalilimnicola ehrlichii
GCCGCTTGGCCTCGGGCAGATGCCTCAACCCGCTGCGCAGTTCCGTGTGATCTTCTCGGCCGTAGTCCACCGGCTTCATCGCTCGCCTCGTTGTTGTCGGTTGTTTCGCCGTATGATGCCATGACGAAAAGCTAAGCGTAATAATACTCGGTTAAGAAGATCCGTTGCCCTGTGTTGCGCGCCTGCCCCCGGATTAAAACGGAAATTAGTTATCGCCCCTTATTAATGATGACCGTGAGGGACATGTTCTCAGCTTTAGCCTGCAAGGCTTACATCTGCCGAAATCGCTCGGCGTAACTGCGGCTGACGGTTAGGGTGTCGTCGCAATCGCGTAGGGTCAGGTTGTAGCGGCCGCGGAAGTCGCGGCTGATGGAATGTATTTGGTATGCGTTGACGATACAGTTGCGGTGGATGCGCCAGAAATGGTTGGGGTCGAGGCGGTTTTCCAGCTCTTTGAGTGGCGTGCGGATGGGGTAGTGGCCTTCTTGGGTGCGGATGACGGTGTATTTGTCCTCCGCCCGGAGATAGAGCACTTCGGCCACCGGGATCAGTCGGATGCGCTCGCCGATCGAGGCTTGTAACCATTGCAGGTGGGCTTCGGGCCGATGGTCGAGGGCGCGGCTGACTCTTTCTAATAGTTCGCTGACATCGCGCGCGTTGCCGCTTGGTAAGGCAAGCCGCTGTTGCAGGCGGGCAACGGTGGTTTCGAGCCGCTCTTCCCGTACCGGCTTTAATAAGTAGTCCACCGCCTCTCTTTCGAAGGCTTCCACCGCGTAATGATCGTAGGCGGTGACGAAGACGATTTGGCAGGCGTGGTGCAGTCGTTTGGCAACTTCAAGACCGCTCAAGCCCGGCATGCGAATATCGAGGAAAGCCACCTCGGGTTGCTGCTCGCCGAGTAGTCGCAGTGCTTCGTGTCCGTTGGCGGCGTGGTAAATCGTCGCCAGATCGGGCCAGGCTTGGCGGAGCTGGCGCTCTAGCTCGCGGGTGAGTTCCGGTTCGTCGTCGGCGATCAGGGCACGAATGCTCATGGGTTCGGCAGCCTAAGTGTGGCGGTAACGCCGCCTTCCGCGTTGTCTTGCACAATTAATCGACCTTGCCCGTCATACAGCGTGCGCAAGCGTTCCTGCACATTGCCAAGCCCCGTGCCGCCCAAGGTTTGGGTGCCGAAGCCGATGCCGTCGTCGATGACCTCGATGTCGATGTGCTCGGCATGCGTTCGCGCTCGGATTTCGAGTGTGCCGATCCCGGTCTTGGGTTCCAGGCCGTGGCGAACGGCGTTCTCTACCAGCGGTTGTAGTAGCATCGGCGGTAGCGGCATCGCGCGCAGCGTTGCCGGCACGTCGATCTTGAAACGCAGCCGTTCGCCCATCCGAAACTGCATGATGGTGAGGTAGTCTTCCAGCAAGGCCAATTCGTCGCCTAGCGAGGTTTCTTCCCGCCGGCTATGGGTGAGGCTTGCGCGCAGGTAGTCGATGAGGTGGTCGAGCAGTTGTTTGCCTTGCGTCGGGTCGCTGACAATCAGGCTGCGGAGGAGAGCTAGGGTATTGAATAGAAAGTGTGGCTCGACCTGGGCCTGGAGTAGGCGCAGCTCCGTTTCTACCCGCGCTTTTTCTGCGCTGACGTGCTTTAGGCGTTCTTCGTCGAGGTCTTTTTCGGTGCGCAAGGCGCGGTCCCGATAGCTTGAGAACAGCGTTATGCCGGCACCGAATAAGAGGCCGATGACGACCGCTTGCCAGAAGGCTTGGGTAACCAGTTCCTCAAGTCGGTAGATGCCGGTGACGAGCAAGGCGGTGCCGGTTCCCAGGATGGAGCCGACGAGTAGGGCGAACAAAAGCCCGACATTGAGCCAAGGGCCTATCGGTATCCAGCGCAAGACCGTTTCCACGCAAAGGAAGATGGTGAGCCCGACGCATTGGGAAAATAGCCAATTGACGAGCAGTGGGCCGCCATAGTCGATCGCGGTGAGAAACAGCGCGATGCCGGTGTTGAAAAGGACCATGCCGCCCCAGCGGACCCAGACCGGGATCTCGAACCAGAGCGGCTTGTCCTTTGTTTGCACTATGGTGTTGCTCTTGTGCATGGGTTATCAAGTGCGAACGAAATGGCTGTGAAAGCCTAAGGGTAGCGCATACGGTAGCGCGGCTTGTGCGATCGGGCCATCTTCTAAATGTAAGGCGTCGAAGAGCGTGAGGCGAGTCACTCGCGCTTTGGTATCTAGTGCGGTGCCTAACAGCCAGGCATCGCCGTCGCCGGCCGTGGCGGTTTTGGGAATGATAACGTGTTCTTCCACCATCGTGTGGTCGTCGAACCGATAAACCTGCTCGGTTTCCCGCTCCAAGTCGATGCGCCTTAATGCGTTGAAACCCGGATGCTTAAGGTGTTCGCTGGCTTCTGCGACAACGAGATAACGCTGCCGTTGGCCAACGTAGCGCGGGTCGAGGGTCGGGAACTCGCATTTGCCGGACAGCAAGGTTTGTTTTGCTTGGTGTTGCTTGGGATGGAGAGTAACGCGAGCCGGTTGCCCCCACGACGCACTGCCCCTCCCGCCGTGCATGAAGGCCCGAAAATCCTCGGTCAGAACCTTGGCATCGGGATAATACACATAGTCGAGGTGCATAACGCCGCTGCTTTCTTCCCAGGCATTGCCCAGATGAAACACAAAACCGGGCGGTAATTCGTACCACTGCTGGTCGGACCAGTCGTCTTTGTTAACGGTGAGTACCCGCATCGGTTGGTCGGCTTGCCATTGGTAGCTGTCCAGCACGTTCGTGCCGGCGGCTAAGCGGTCCATTTGTAACGGCATGGGAGGAAGTAGAAAGATCAGGTGCCGTTCGGTGATGGCAAAGTCGTGCAGAAAGGGCAGCTCCGGCACCGGAATCGCATCGGCTTTTTTCAGATTGCCGCCGGCGTCGATGTGGTAAAGCACCAGTAGACGGTCGCCGGCTGCGCCGAAGTTCCATAGGCTGCCGTCGCGGTCTCGACGTGGGTGGGCGGAGAACGGCATGGCCTTGAGATCGTCGCGCCAGGTGACGGGGCCGACGGTCTCTAACGTGTCGGGGTCCAACTCCCACGCGGAACCTGCATCCCATAAGGCGAGTAGCCGTTGGCCGTGGCGGATGACGTTGACGTTAGCGACGTTCATATCGTCCGAACTGGTGACGTTATCCATGCCCGGGAAGCGGGTGCCGAAGGCCGGTTTCAGCATGCGCTCGGCTTCGCGTTCGGCACGGTATTTTGTGGTTTCGACGAAACGGCCGCGGTGCGATACGCGCCCATCGCCGAGCCGGAATGCTTGCAGCATGCCGTCGCCGTCGAACCAGTGGCGGTAGCGCTGATCGCCGCGGCTATGCCGCGCCGGCATGTTTCGGTAAAGGGTGCCGTGGAGTTCGGCCGGCCAACGTCCGCTTAAGCTCAGCCCCTCGGCGGCCAGTTCGTTCTGTTCGATGGTTTTAAAACCGAGCAGCCAAGCCTTTTCCTTACGCGCGGTAAGATACTGTTGCTGCCAGTCCGAGGTCCGTGCGAAGGACAGGGGGCGAACATCGCCGCGCTGCTGCCCATCAGCAGCGTTTGTAAGAAGGTACGCCGGTTCATCGTTATTTCCTCAATTCAATCACAAGGGTTTCGCTTTGCTCGCCGAGGCTGATGGCCGCATCGTCGAAGCTGGGCGGGCCCATGTTGCCGGTTGCGTCACGGCTGAATCCGAAAGGTTCGGTCGGAATGCCGAGCAGATTGGTGTCGAGTTCGCCGTTGCCGTTGATGTCTTGGAACACCGCGACGGCGTAGCGCCCAGGCGGGAGGTCGGTGAAGGCAACGGAAGGGCGGCTGGTCCATTGTTTGGCGACAGCTAAGCGGATGCCGTCGTGTTCCTTAAAGCGTGGTTCGCTGTCGTACAGCGCGAAATAAACGGCGCCGTCGGCCGTTTCGGCATTACTGATTTCGACCCGTAAATCCGCGCCGCTTGCTGTGCCGGCCGCGGTCAACATCGCCGCGCATAAGGGGTAACCGAGTAAACGCATTCTGGCTCGCTCCTAGGTGGTTTGTGTCGAGTGACGACCACTTTGGCGCTGGCGCATGGGCGCTGCGAGGTGCTTGCGATGAGTTGCGTTATAACGCGACGAAATGACCGTTAAACGAGGTGGGAGGGGCTGTCGTTGGGCCCTAGTAAAGCTAAAAGCTGGTCGCGCAACCAGCGGGTGCCGGGGTCGTTCTCCCATTGCTGGTGCCAGTACACATGCAACTCGACGGGAGGTAGGGCGATAGGAATATCGAGTAACACATTGCCTATCGTGCTGTTGACGACATGAGCAAGACAAGAGGGCATGGTCAGCAACAGATCGGAATTGGCGACGATGCGGCAGGCGGCGTCATAGTGTTGGCAGCGTAGCGCGACATCGCGCTGAAAACCCAGTTGATTCAATACGACATCTTCGACGGTTAGGCCGGCGCGCCGCGACGATACGGCAATATGCTGCGCGCTCATGTAGCGTTCGCGGTCCAGCGCGATCGGTTGCCGGCTTACGACGCAGAAGGCGTCCCGAAACAAGAGGGCGTGGCGTAAATCGGCGCTGGTCGGGTGCGCTACGCCGATGGCGAGGTCGATTCGTCTGGATGCCAGATCGGTCGCGAGGTTGCGGCGCTGTAGCCGAACGCCGGCAATGGTGACGCCCGGCGCGGCCCGCGCCCGCAAGTGGTTGACGATCTGCGGCAGTAGTACGGATTCGAGGTCGTTATGGATGGCGATGGTGAGATGTTGGATATCGCGGCGCGGATCGAATTCGCGTTGATTCACCGCTTGTTGAAACAAGCCTAAGGCCGCGCGGATCTCCGGTGCTAGGCGGTCGGCTAAAGGGGTCGGCGTCACGCCTTTGCCTTCGCGGATAAACAAGGGGTCGTCGAGTTGTTCGCGTAGGCGCGATAGGGCATGGCTGACCGCCGATTGGCTGATAAACAGTTCTTCGCCGGCCCGCGACAGGTTGCGTTGGCGGTAGACTACGTCGAACACCCGAAACAGGTTGAGGTCAATCCGGTTCAGGCGCGCTTTATTATGAATATCGCTCATGATTGCAGATTATGATTTTTCAGTTAATTCATTGCAACCGCGCTTCTAGAATCGAGGTTTCGCTATTGATCGAGTAGGGGTGAGTCATGGATTTCCAGCCAAGCGCGAAGGGTCAGGATTATCTCGAACGTGTTAAAGCGTTTATGCGGGAGCATATCGAGCCTGTTGAGAAGGCGTACTGGGATCGGATTCACGCCGCTAACCACGGAGGCGATTGGCGCCGTTGGGAAGTTCCGGCGTTGATGGAGGAGTTGAAGGCGAAAGCGCGGGCGGAAGGCTTGTGGAATCTTTTTCTGCCGGATGCCGAGTTGGGGGCAGGGTTGAGCGTGCTGGAGTATGCGCCGATTGCCGAGCAGACGGGGCGCAGCTTTATGGCGCCGACGGTGTTCAATTGTAACGCGCCGGATACGGGCAATATGGAGCTGTTGTGGAAATACGGCTCTGAGGCGCAGAAAGAGCAATGGTTGCAGCCTTTGCTGAGCGGGGAGATTCGCTCGGTGTTCTGCATGACCGAGCCGGATGTCGCTTCCAGCGACGCCACGAATATGCAGGCAACCGCCCTCGTGGAGGGGGACGAGGTGGTGCTTAACGGCCGTAAGTGGTGGTCGAGCGGGATTGGCGATCCGCACGCTAAGGTTGCCATCTTCATGGCTTATACGCCGGATGCGGATAAGGATCGCCATCATCAGCACTCGATGGTTCTGGTGCCGCTGGATGCGCCGGGCGTGGAGATCGAGCGCATGCTACCGGTGTTTGGCGATTTCGACGAGCCGCACGGGCACGGGGAAGTTTACTTTAATAATGTCCGTGTTCCGGCCAGCAATATTATCGGCGGCCCGGGGATGGGGTTCGAGATTGCGCAGGGTCGGTTGGGGCCGGGGCGTATCCATCATTGCATGCGTTGTCTGGGTGGCGCCGAGGCCGCGCTCGACTTGATGATCGACCGCGGCATGAGCCGGAAAGCGTTCGGTAAGGAGCTCCTGAACCTTGGCGGTAACCGGGAACGCGTTGCCGAGGCGCGGATAGCGATCGATCAAGCGCGCTTGTTGACGCTTTATGCGGCCTGGAAGATCGACCGTTTCGGGGCGGCAGGGGCCATGAGCGAAATCTCGGCGATTAAGGTGGTGGCGCCGAATGTGCTGCAACAGGTCGTCGACGATGCCATCCAGATTCACGGCGGTAGCGGCGTTTCTCGGGACACGCCGCTGACCGGGTTCTTTAACCACGCGCGAAGCCTGCGTATCGCAGACGGTCCGGACGAAGTGCATAAACACCTCATCGCGCGCATCGAGTTGTCGAAGCGAGGCTACCGTAAATGAACAAACGTATTTTCGTGACCGGCGGTGCTAGCGGCTTAGGGTTGGCGATCGCGCAGCGCTATGCCGAGGCGGGATGGAAAGTCTGTATCGGCGATATCAACGATCAACGGGGCGAGAAGGCGCGAGCAAGTCTCGCTGTGCAGGCCGAAGATGCGGCTTACCTCCCCTGCGACGTAAGAAGCGAGGAGAGCCTGGCTCGGGTCGCCGAAACCTTAACCGAGTGCTGGGGCGGCGTCGACGTGGTGGTGAATAACGCCGGCGTTGCCCAAGCCGGGGCAATCGAGGACGTGAGCCTCGACGATTGGCAGTGGATTCTCGATATCAATTTGCTGGGCGTGGTGCGCGGCTGCAAGACGTTTACGCCGTTGTTCAAGCGGCAGGGGCATGGGTACTTCGTTAACGTCGCGTCGATGGCGGGGCTATTAGATGCGCCGTTGATGAGCAGTTACAACGCGAGTAAGGCTGCCGTCGTGTCCTTGTCCGAGACGTTGCAGCACGAGCTTGCCGATGCCGGCATTGGCGTGAGCGTCATCTGTCCGTCGTTCTTTCGTACCAATCTCGGCGATTCGTTGCGTAGCACGGTGCCGAAGATGGATGCCACGCTGGATAAACTTATGTCGCGCAGCAAGATCACGGCGAACGACGTCGCGCAGGCGGTTTTCGCCGCTGTCGAGCAGCGGCGCTTCTACGTCTTGCCGCATAAAGAGGCCCGTCTCGCATGGCGCTTGAAGCGGTTCTTGTCGAGGGAGTTGTACCGTAAGTTCATGCAGAAGCAAATGCGGAGTATGAAAGGTAAACGGGCGACCGCCGAGACGGCGCGGTAAAACGCAGCGACAGCGAACAGATAACGGGTAAGAAACGCAAGCATGAGCAATGTGGCGATCGATAGTGCCGGCGGTGTCCGCAGCGGTGAAGAACTTGATATTCAGGCTGTCGGTGCGTGGTTGAAGCAACAGGTACCGGATTTGGCGGGCGAGCCGGAGGTGACGCAGTATGCCGGCGGCGCTTCGAACTGGACGTACCGTTTACGTTACCCGGACCACGATTGGATTCTGCGCCGCCCGCCAGCCGGTACGAAAGCTAAGTCCGCCCACGATATGGGGCGCGAGTACAAGGTGCAGAAAGCGCTTAAGTCGGTGTATCCGACCGTGCCGGAGATGATCGCCCTGTGCGAGGACGAATCCGTCATCGGCGCTGAGTTTTATGTCATGGAGCGTATCGAGGGTGTCATCCCGCGGGCTCGGTTGCCGAAGGGCTTGGCGCTTAACGCCGAGCAGACGCGCGAGTTGTGCACTAACGTTATCGATAAGCTTGTCGAATTGCACCAGGTCGATTACCGCGCGGCGGGGCTTGAGTCCTTAGGGAAGGGGGGCGGTTATTGCCGGCGGCAGATCGAGGGCTGGTCGGATCGTTACGAGAAGGCGCGAACGTGGAATGTTCCGAGTTTTCGGTATGTGCGGGCCTGGTTGCAGGATTCGATCCCCGACGATATCGCGACCTGTGTTATTCATAACGATTGGCGGCTCGATAATGTTGTGCTCGATCCCAAACAGCCAACTCGCGTGATCGGCGTGCTTGACTGGGAAATGGCGACGCTGGGCGATCCTTTGATGGATCTGGGCAATGCGTTGGCTTATTGGGTACAAGCCGACGACCCCGCGCTGATGCGTATGACGCGGCGTCAGCCGAGCCATCTGCCGGGCATGCTCACACGCGAGGAGCTGGTGGCTTATTACCTCGATCGCATGGGGTTGAAGATCGATAACTGGGCATTCTACGAGGTGTATGGTTTGTTCCGGTTGGCGGTGATCGCACAGCAGATCTACTACCGTTATCACCATAAGCAGACCCGCAACCCGGCCTTTAAGAATTTCTGGATTTTGGTCAACTACTTCGATTGGCGGTGTCGGGGCATCATTCGCCGTAGTCGTTAGCGCTCGCTGTTCTTAGTGCCGGAGCCGTTCGGCTAAGGGGGCAATTTTAGGTCCGCTGGTATCGTTTCCGCCAAACGCGCCGTGCGGCTCGGGCCGGGTAGGTGGCAAGGCGGCGCGCGAAGTTCGTGTGCGGAACCAGCGCCGGCCTGGGGTCGTCGGCAGCGAAGTAGTGGTAGCAGCGCTTGCCGCGTAGGCTGTAAAGCCAACTGCCGAAGCTCCATTCGCCCACCTCGCGGTAGTGGCGCAGTGCGCGCAGGTCGTTATGCAAATCCAGCCACAGGACCTTGTTGCGTGGCGCGGGCAGCGGGTCGATGGCCTGGTCGAGGCTGTCTTGATAGGCCGCGTAGGCAAGATTAACGCCTGCTTCGGCCTGTAGGTGACACCAGGTACTGTAGCGAGGGCCGATCTCTAGTATTTTGTATTGATCGTCAGTGCCGGGCAGGCGCTTCATTTGTACGGACGCATGTCCGGTCACGCCTAGCGTCTTTAAGGCATGTAGGCCGAGTTCCGCTGCTGCCGGCAGATGTTCGGTCCGCACGCAGCAGCCGATGCCGCGATGGATCGGATAAGTGCGAACCTTCTGCCCGACGATAAGCCCGACGACGCGTCCCTGTCTATCAATATAAGTGTGCATCGAACACAGCGCTTCGTCGCGGCCTTCGATGTAGTCCTGCACAATGATTCCGTCGTCGAACTCAAAGATTCGGGCAACGAGTTCGCGCAGCGCGTAGGGGTTGGCGACGCGCACTCCTTTTAAGTTGCCGTTGGTCAAACGCATGATTTCGCGGTGTTGCGACCAACGGCGTTTCTCCGCCGGTTTTACCATGACGGGGAAGGTGAAGCGCTCGACGGCCGCTTCCAGTTCCGTCATATTCGCCGGTGCTAACGTGGCAGGAACTTTGAGGCCGAGTGCGCCGGCGGTGACGGCAAAATGCGTTTTATCGTACAGCGCCTCTACCAGTTCGGCCGAGCACAGGTGATGCCGATAGTGCTGTTCGAGCTGCGAGCGATGCCGAGACAATAAGAGCAAGGACGAGTCGCCGGTGCTGAAGAGCACGGGTCGATGCTTAAACTGCTGCCCAATCTCCAATAGGCGCCGAACGCGCTCTTTCTCGCTCCCCGAACTGGCGGGAAAGTTCAGCCGCTGCGTAACGTAACGCGAGTAAGCTACGGCGGAGTTCGGGTCGTCCGTCAGTAGATAAACCGGTACCTGGCGTCGGCCTAAGGCACGGGCGACGCCAAGGTCGGCGCGGCCTTTGCCGTCGATAATGACGGCGCCTGGGTTGGTAGCGGAGTTGGAAATCGCGGATTGTCCGTGGGCGAAGCGAGTCATTGCCATTCCGGCCGCTGCCGACCTGTTTGTAGTCATGGATTTCTCCGAAGTCGCTCACGGAGAGATTTAAGGCAGATTAGGTAATACTCAAGAAAAAGTGCCCGCTGTCTTTAGGGAAAGGTGGAGCGGGCGATCGTGAACCAGGAATTACGAGGTATCGTGGTGGGGCGAAATGCTGTTGTTAAGCGCAGCCGTCGAGGCTGCGCGCTGACGATTATTACGGGTATCCTAATGTTGCCGGCAGTGCTGTCGGCAGGGGAGGATCGTTGTAAGGACCCAATAACGACGCCGGATATAAACTACTGTGCTTATCAAGAAGTCCTGGCGGCCGAAGAGGTTATGGACAGGTATCTAGCGGCGAGTCGAGAGCGGTTCGCTGAGGAGCCGGAGGTGGTCGCGGCGATCGATACGGCGCAAGAGAGCTGGCTTGAATATCGCGATAAGCACTGTGGTTCGGTATACACCCTGTGGTCCGGCGGCAGCGTCCGCGGCCTGATGGCGAACCAGTGCCGGCTCGATTCGACCGAGCACCGTACCTACGAGTTGTGGCAAGCGTTTCTGACCTTTATGGACTCGACGCCGCCCGTGTTGCCCGAGCCTAAACGCGATAGCGAGTAAGCGCATGAGCCGCTTGGCGGTCACGGTGCTTTCTTTCGGACCGGGTTTGGCAGTACGACGGCCGCGATCCGGCCGCGTACTGCCAACTGCGAGCTGCCGCGGTTTACCCCGTTAGGCCGATCAAGTAGTGGTACAGCGGAATCCCGATGATAACGTTGAACGGGAACGTTATACCCAAGGCTGCTAGCATCGCTAAGCCGATGTTAGCTTGCGGTACCGCGGTGCGAATGGCGGCGGGCGCGGCGATATAAGAGGCGCTAGCCGTCAGGGCCATCAGGACCAGTAACGAGCCCTCGGGCAGCCCCAGCATCCGCCCGGTGAATAGACCGAGAAGGGCCAGAATGGGGGGGCGATTATCGCGAAGCTTAGCAGCCGCCAATGTTTCCAGGGCAGCGGTCGCAAGGTCTCGGCGGCCGTTAACCCCATCTCCAGCAGGAACAGTGCCAGCACCACATGGAATGCACCGGTTAGCAGGTCGGTGACGGCCGCGCCTTCTTGCGGGCCGTACATAGCGCCGATGACTACGCCACCGGCCAATAGAATAACCCCCCGGTTAGTTAGCGTTTCGTGCCATAAGCCGCGTAGGCTGCCGGCATCGCCCCGCATACGGCGAAACAACGCGATACCGATCATGATGGCGGGCAGCTCCATCATCACCAAGTAAAGCGTGATTTCGGCGCCAAGCGTTAGGTTGTGGCTATCCACATAAGCTAGCGCGACGGCAAAGGTGCCGGCACTTACCGAGCCGTAGTGGGCGGCAATGCTGGCACTGTCGGCAATAGAAAGGCCGACGACGCGCCGAAGTACCGGAATTAACCCCAAGGCAATGAATCCACCAAGCGCTGCGACCGCCAATAGCTCGCCAGCCAGAGACCAGTGCAAACTGCCGTTTAACGCCATTCCGCCTTTGAGCCCGATAGTCAGCATGAGTAAAAGGCTTAGCGTGTCGTAAGTGGCTTTAGGGATGGTGAGATTGGAGCGCACCAAACCGGCAATTAGGCCGAGCACGAAGAAGGTAACAACAATATCGGGCATTAAGCTCTCCGCAGTAGATTCTTATTGCGACGAGAAGTAGAGAATTCTTCAGCATCCGAAAGCCGGGGCATTTTGCAGAGCTTGGATTATTGTGGCTAATTAATAGTTGCCGCATGATGTATAGACGATTGTCTATGAGCGAGTAGCGAATGAATATTCGACACCTTACCTTTCGCCTGTTGCAGGTGTACGTCACTGTCGTAAAAGCCGGGACGGTGAGTCAGGCCGCAAGGCGCTTGCACCTGACACAGCCTACTGTATCTCAGCAGCTGCGGCGGTTGCAGGATGCCGTTGGCGAGCCACTGTTAGAAAGTCGTCACGGCCGGTTGCAACCGACCGAGGCGGGGCGGGAGTTCTACCGTGCCTGCCAGGATGCTCTTGGCCGATTCGATGACTATGACGATTACTTGTCCGCGTTACGCGGTGGTGAAAGGGGGCGCTTTAGTATTGCGCTGGTGAATACCGCGCAATATGTCTTGCCGCGATTGTTGGGGCCGTTTAGTCAGACGTTCCCTCAGGTTGAGGTGAGCGTCCATATCGGCAACCGACAGCAGATGTTGGCGCGGTTCGAACGGCAGGAGGATGACATCTACGTCTTCAGCCATCCGCCGTCGTTGGAGCATGCCTTGGCTGCTCGTTTTATGCGTAATCCGTTGGTGTTGGTCGGGCCGGCGGGTCATCCTGCGGCGAAGGCAGAGCGCGTCGCTATTAGCGACTTATTAGGGGAGCGTTTTCTGCTGCGCGAGGTGGGCTCTGCAACCCGGATGATGTTCGATAGCTGGTTACAGGAGCAGGGCGTTTCTTTGGGGGCGACGATGCAATTGGCCAGTAACGAGGCGATTCGGGTGGGGATTAGCTCCGGCCTGGGCTTGGCGTTGTTGTCCGAGCATGTATTGGCACCGAGCGACCGTAGTCTGGCGAAATTGCCGGTCGAGGGTTTGCCGATTGAGAGTTATTGGCAGTTTATCGTCTGGCGCGATCGCCGCCTGCCGCATGCCGCCTTGGCTTTTCTGCGGTTTGCCGACGAGCATTTAGAAACGTGGGTCGAGTCGCAGTGGTTACGTAACGAGGTGGGGCGCTTGGTGCACTACTTTGACTTAGACTGAGCGGCACGCTAAGCGACGGATTTAGAAAAAGCGATAGAGCGCTAGCTCCACGCTGTCCTGCCGTTGTTCGACATCGAATTCCCGTGCCGCACTCAGTCGTAAGGAGAGGTTGCGGTGTAGGGTGAACCCTTGCTCGACGCTCAGGCGCCAGGATGGTTGGCTGAGATCCGTGTACTGCGTCGCTTCGATCTCTAGATTGCCGAGCCAGATGCCTTGTGCATGAAATACGCTTACCCGTGGGCCGGCTCCAGCGCGCACAGTGTCGTCCAAGTGGCGCGACCCCCAAAGGCTGCCTTGTAAGGAGACCATAGCGAGCGTTTTGTTCTCGCTGCCGATACCGTAGGTGTGGCCGATACCGCCTTCCAGTCCGAGCATGAGGCGGCGCGCCTCGCCCGGTGCCGGCCGTTGCTCTAGGCCGCTACGCACGTTCCAGGATTTGGGCTGAAAGAAGCGGTCTCGCGGCGTTCTCGCATCGACGTCGAAGAAACGGAGTCGTTCGAGTTCCACGCGTTCTTCATCGGCCAGGTAGCGTATCCGAGTGTCGAGAAAGTTAAGCTGCGCCCCGGTAGCGTGGCCGGGTGCCGGGTCGAGCAGCTCGTGGTAGGCCGGGCGAAATTGCAGGTTGGTATAGTTTTGCTCGTGCCGGCGACCGAAGCCTATACCGATCCGTTTCGGTTCGTGCGCTTGATCCGGTCGGTGCAACGGCGTCGGTGGCCGTTCGATCGGGCTGGCTTGATCGATACGGCTGCGAGCTATCAGTAGTTCCCGCATTCGTCTTGTATGGTCGCGGCCGGCTATATCGCCGGCAAGGTGGCGGTAATACAGGTAATCGTAGGCCGTTTCCAATACCGCTGCCTGCTCGGTCGTGCCAACGCCGCAGGATGCGGCCTCGCTTGGCTCGGCCTCGCCTTGTGCTAAGGCATAAGCGAGTTTTCGTTGATCTGCGTTTAGTTGTGTGAGGCTATGGCGCAGTCGGGTGCCTTGGGCCGGGCGATAGCTCGCTCTGACCAGCATACCTTCTTGTGCTAGAACGGCTTGAATGGTGTCGGTGGGTATGGCGACCCACTTGAAACGGTCCGCCAGCGCCATGCCGGGGCGGGCGACGTCCATTACCGCTAAAAGCCGGTAGGAGCAGTTCTGGTGCAGGAAGTAATAGGGAAAGGGCGTCGAGCCCAGCTCCCATAAATGCATCATGAGTCGCTCGACTTCCTCCTCGGTAAAGCCAAGCTCGTACTCCCACAGATCCCTGTCCTCAAGGTCGTTATATTCTCGAACTTTTTCGTAGTAGGGCATAAGGGAAAAATAGCCGGGATAGGCCCCGCTCAGACCCCGAACGGTAAACAGCGCGCCGGCGTCGGCCCCGGTATCGGCGGCATGATTAACGGCGTAGGAAATGAGTCGGTTATTGTCGTCATGCTGTGCGCTGTCGATGCGGAGCAGCGTGTGGCCGAACATCGAGGCAGGGCTATTCATATAGGCGGAAGCGAAAACCAGCGTGACGCGCTCCGGCGCGATGGCGTTATACCAGCGTTCGAACCGGTCGCAGGACACTTCGGGTAGCTGGCGGACGTCTATATCTAACGCCGCCTTTAACCAATGAAAGCGAGCAATAAAAGCGCACTGCGGGTGCTGTCCGTTGCGTTCGGCATCCGGATCGAAAAAGCCTCGAGCGTGGCAAAGAGTTCGGATTCCGGATTGTCTGCGCCATCGGCGGCATTGAAAAAAACTGGCTAGCCGCGTCGCTACGCTGCCCCGGCAGAAATTTGCGATCGCGGTAGTGTAAAAGATCGAGCCACTCTCGCTGGTGGGCGAGCTGCTTATGCTGTGCCTTTGCCTGTAATTCGAGCAGATACTCGGAAACGTGGGATTGGCTTGTAGGGGAGAGAGTAAGCAGCAGAAGCGCGAGGATAAATCGTCTTGCCATCGATGGAACCGCTTAAGGTCGTCCGGCCCGTAGGCCGGAGAAAAAGACATCGCGGCGAGCCGCTTAGGCCGCGTAACGCGACAATGCTGCGTCGTCGGCGAGGGTGTCGTTCAGTGCTGCTAGCACATCCTCGGCGGTGACGTCGTTGCTACGGAAAATCTGCTCGAAGTTATCGCGAGTCATGGCAAAGAAAGCCGGTTTGTCGGCGTCTTCGATACCCATCAGGTCCGCGAGCACGTGCAGGCTTTCGCCTTCGCCGGTAGCCATATCGCGAGCTAGGGCATCGATGTTGGAGCCGGTAAACATCGCCAGCTTTTCGCTCGACTCGACGACGCCGTCCTGGGAGCAACCGAGGGTGCCGGAGGTGATGCCGAAGGTCTGGTTACCGGAAATGCCGTTGGTGGTAACGGCAAGAACTTGCGGAGCAATGCCCGACTGCCCATCCCAAACCATCGTGCCCAAGCCGCAACCGGTATTTTCGGCGTGCGCGGTCCCCATAAATACAGCGCCCGACAGCGCGGCTAAAGCGATCATTTTTTCATTTGTTTATGGCTCCTTAATGTTGCGTTAGCCACTTTTAGTGGCATAGCCAGGGGAGTTGCTCCCCCAAAGCGGAGCCTATCACACTAAAACCTAAAGTTAACAAATAATAATTTGACTGTTAAGGGAAGCGCGGAAGGGGGCTGCCCGCCGAGTATCGGTGCTACAGCTTGTGATAAAATCACAATATTTACGGGCGATGCTGTGGTATGGTCGCCTAGTCTACGCCGGCATCGTGACTCGGCTTTGGGAGCCCGCGGTAGCGGGAAGTAAGTGTGGAAACCGATAATAAAAATGCGGATGCGCCTAACGTTGTGCGGCGCGAGATTCAGGCGCGAAACACCTCATGGGCACAAGGGTTCGCTCGCCGGTTGGCGGGTTGGGGGATTAAGCCGAATTGGATCTCCTTGGCGAGCGTCGCGTTCGCCGCAGGGGCGGGGTTCTGTCTTTTTCTTAGCTCCGGATTCGGTGTCTGGTCGCAAGCCGGTCTTTTCCTATTAGCAGCGTTATGCATTCAGGCTCGTCTGCTCTGTAATCTATTCGATGGAATGGTGGCCGTAGAAGGCGGTTTAGGCACGCCTTCCGGCGAGATTTTTAATGATCTGCCGGATCGCCTGGCCGACCCTCTGATTCTGGTGCCGGTAGGCTATGCAGCGGTTGAGTTTGCCGGTGCGCCGGCGTTGGGCTGGATGGCCGGGCTGTTGGCGGTGTTAACCGCTTATGTGCGGGTCTTGGGTGGCGCTTGCGGCGTTAAGCAGTCTTTTATCGGTCCGATGGCGAAGCAGCACCGGATGGCGCTCATCACCGCAGCGCTGATCGTCGCGGCCGCAGTTACACCATTTGCCTGGCAAGACTATGTGCTTGTCGCCGCGCTCGGGTTGGTCGTTCTGGGTTGCCTGGTCACGCTGGTTCGTCGCACCCGGCATATCGTCAGCACGCTGGAGGCGCGCGAGCGTGCATAGGTTGGTGGCGCTGCTTTTAGTGGGCTTGCTGCGTCTGGTCACCGGGGTGAGGGCGCGTTGGGTAGGTTCGGTGCCGTCTATTCGGCCGCGTATTTATTTTGCTAATCATTCGAGTCATTTGGATTCGCTGGTCATTTGGGCCGCTTTGCCCCCGGACGTGCGGCGGCGGACACGCCCCGTGGCGGCACGAGATTACTGGGGCGAATCCCCATTCCGGCGTTATCTGGCGCGCCGCGTGTTTAACGCGATATTTATCGACCGCAACGGCGGTAGCAGCTCGCGCGAGACGCTTAACCAGATTCTCGACGCCATAGGCGAAGATTATTCATTGATTTTTTTCCCGGAGGGCACTCGCGGCAACGGCGAGGAAATTGCTCCGTTTAAGTCCGGCTTATACCGCTTGGCTTTGGCGCGGCCCGATCTGGAGCTGATTCCGGTTTATCTGGAGAATTTAAGCCGGGTTTTACCCAAGGGTAAGGTTATCCCGATTCCGCTGCTAGGCAGCGCGACGTTTGGTCGGCCGTTGCGGCTAGGAGAGCACGAGGCGAAGGAGGAATTCCTTTGGCGGGCTCGGCGGGACGTCCTAAATTTGAACGAGGCCCCGCATGCAGACGCTTGATCCGCACTTCCAGGCCATGTTGCTTGGTATATTAGGGTTGCTGATGGTCAGCAGCCTGGTCGGGTTCGGGCTCGCGCTTGTGGTGCGCTCGGACGGCGCTAAGGAAACGGTGGCCAACCTCAACGCTCGTATTCGCGCCTGGTGGGTCATGTGCGGGGTGTTGGCCGCTGCTTTGGTTGGCGGGGCGCTGACGTCGGTGCTTTTGTTTAGCGTTATCTCGTTTCTTGCGCTCCGCGAATTCATCACGTTAACGCCGACCCGCTATTCTGATCATAGCACTTTGTTCTGGGCGTTCTTCATCTTTACGCCCATTCAGTACTACTTGGTCGCTACTCAGTGGTACGGCCTGTTCGCGATTTTCATTCCCGTCTACGTATTCTTGTTCGTGCCTCTGCGCATGGCGCTGACGGGCGATGTGCAGGCGTTTTTGGCCCGCTCTGCCAAAGTGCAGTGGGGCATGATGTTGTGTGTGTATTGCATCAGCCACGCTCCGGCCTTGCTTATGCTGGAAATCGACGGCTACGCGGGGCAGAACGTGAAACTGTTGTTCTTCCTGATTTTGGTCGTACAGCTAAGCGATGTTTTGCAATACGTGTTCGGCAAGACGCTGGGGCGGCGCAAGATTGCGCCCGAAGTAAGCCCGAACAAGACTTGGGAAGGCTTTATCGGCGGAGTCGCTGCCGCGACATTAATCGGGGCGGCGTTGTGGTGGATTACACCTTTCAACCCTTGGCAGGCGGGGCTGATCGCTTTGGCCATTTGTCTTGCCGGTTTCGCCGGCGGTTTGTGTATGTCGGCCATTAAGCGAGACCGCGGCGTCAAGGATTTCGGAACGCTTATTCAAGGGCACGGCGGCGTCATGGATCGGGTCGATTCGGTATGCTTCGCTGCACCTATCTTTTTCCATATTACGCGGTACTTTTTTACTTAATGGGGGGCGGCGATGGATAAGCTAAAGCATGTTCCGAAGCTCTTTCTGGCGGTGGGGTTGTTGATGCTGGCCGGCGCGCTGATTATGGGGGCTAACTCGTTGCGTTTAGTGATGACGGCCGAGTCGGCCGTCGGTACGGTCGTCGAGTTGGATCGTCGGACCTCGCAGGATTCGGATGGTCGTACCCGGGTTAGTTATCGGCCGGTGGTTCGCTTTCAAGGGCCGGAGGGTATGGTGACTTACCGGAGTAGTAACGGCAGCAACCCACCTCGTTACTATGTAGGGCAGCGGGTCGATATGCTTTACAACCCGAGCAACCCAAGCAATGCCCGTATCGACGGTTTCTTCGACCTGTGGGCCGCAACGCTGTTTTTGGCGTTGATGGGGGCGGTTTTCACGGGAATCGGTGGCGTGGCGACCCGGAGCTTTGGCAAACGTGCCAAAACAATCAAATTGTTAAAGCAGTCCGGGCACCGGGTGCGCGCCGTTGTTAACGGTTTCGACTGGAACACGTCTATCCGCTTTAACGGGCGCTCGCCGTGGCGCATTACCTGCCAGTGGCAAGATCCTACAACGCAACAAGTCCATGTGTTTTATAGCGAAGATATCTGGCAAGACCCGCAGAATCACATTAAGCCGGGGGAGGAGATCGACGTGCTGATCGACCCTCGCGACCCGAGCAAGCTGCATTACGTCGACACCCATTTTCTGCCGCGCTAAGCGGGAGCAAGTTGGTCGGCCTTTAGGCGGCCAACTTGAGGAAACCCTGGTTAAATCCCCGGCGGTTGTTCGACACACGGTTATGCTTTTTTATCGCCTGCTCTTGCATAGCGGGAGAACATGGAAAATGCCCATACGCGCTGAGCCAGCATGACGCTACACCCGTGCCGCTCGCTGAGTGGGAGGGTGCTGTCGAGTCGCGCAAGTTCGTTGAATTCTTGCGCAAGCAGGCTGAGCTTGCGCTCCATGAGTCGTAAAGACGGGCGGGAGAGCATGCCGGAGATAAACTTCAGCGTTTCCGCCGGCTGATCGAAGCGCGATTCGAAGAATTCTTCCCTGACGCGCTCGTCGAAGAAACGACGAATGGGGCCATCGTCGCGCCAGGTCAGAAAGCGCGAGGTTAGTAGGCGCACGCGGTTGCCGGGCTGTAATTCGATTAATCCCATTCGATCCAGCTGCGCGAGTATTTTAATACTTTCCAGTTCTTCGATCTGATACTCCCGGATAATGTCGTCGACGGTGTAGCCGTTCAGCAGCAGATAGAAGACCAACAGCAGCCGGGGCTCTTCGCTGAGCGCTTGCTCCTGCGCCGGGTCTAGCTCGCGGATCTCGTCGATGCCGTCTTCGACGCTGCGAGCAAGCTCGGTGAGCGACAAGTCGACCAATGCGCAGACTTGCTCAAGCCTTTGCAAGGAAAAACTCTCTTCGGAAAACAGCCGCTTGACGCTGGCCTCGCTTAGGTCGAGTGCCGCGGCGACTTGGACGTAGGTAATACCATGAGCTTTTAGGCTTCGTTTTAGCGCTTTTATGAGCAAGCTGGTTTGTGGAGTGCGTGGCATAACATCACCGCGGTAGTGGTTGTTGCTTGATAGGGTACGCCGTTGCCGACGAGTTGCCAGGGCACCTGGAAATGAGGTGGGCAACTTTTTCTTGCAAGCGTTCGGCGGTGGCTTCGCTCGGTGCGACCGGGGTGCCTATGCAAACCCGTATCCGGCTGCGGAAGCGGCGAGGAAGCTTGAAGAACGCGCGCCCGCCGTGACGGCTGAACAAGCTTCCCCATAAGCCACGCAAGCCCATAGGAATAACGGGAACCGGGCGGCGCTTAAGAATGCGTTCGACACCACGGCGGAAGGTTTGTAGTTCTCCATTGGGCGTTAGCCCCCCTCCGGAAAGATGCAGACCCACTCGCCGGCCGCTAATGCGGCATCGATACGGTCGTAGGCGTTGTCGAGAAGACGCGGGTCTTCTTTCGCCGGTGCAATCGGAATGGCTTTCATCCCGCGGAATATAAAGCTCAACAACGGGATTCGGAAAATCTTGTGGTACATGACGAACCGTATCGGGCGTGGGGCGGTGGCGCTGAGGATGATCGCGTCGACGAAGCTTACATGATTGCATACCAGCAAGGCCGGCCCTTCTTCCGGCAGATTAGCAACGCCTTGCTTGCGCAACCGATAAAGGGCTGGGGTAAGCAACCAAGCCAGAAACCGGAGTAAGAACTCAGGCAGGCGCCAAGCAATATAGACGGCTACCATCGCATTCATCGCTCCAAGGAGCAGGAATAGCTGAGGAATGCTTAAGTTCGCAATGTTTAGCGCCAGGATAGCGAATCCGGAAGCAAGTACCATCGCCAAAGCACTTAGCACGTTATTGCCGGCGATGACGCGCGCGCGGTGTTTAGGGCTGCTGCGCTTTTGGATCAGCGTCGTCAGGGGAACGATGTAGATGCCTCCGAACAGACCAAGCAGTAGGGTGTCGAAGAAGATGCGGCTGCCGTAGTCGGTTGTTAGGAACGCCACCGGGCCAAGTAATGCGGTATCGGCTGTCGTGCTTGGGGAACCTGTGTAGAGACGTACGATAAACAAGGTGATGCCAAGGGCGCCCAAACCGACCAGGCCAAGCTCGATTCGGCCGCCGGATAAGCGATCGCAGAGCAGCGCCCCGGTGCCTATACCGATTGAAAAAGCCGCTAGCAAGAGACTGCGACGTATTCGTTGCCGCGGAGCACGTCATTGGTGAAGTTGGGAAACTGCGTCAATAGTACGGCGCCAAGAAACCAGAACCAGGCAATCCCGATAACCGCTAGCATTACGCTACGCTGCCGGCGAATAAAACCGATGCTGCGAGCGAGTTCGGCCGGAAGGTTCCAGTTCAGTTTGAGGTGCGGTGCCGCTGCCGACGCTTTTGGAATCCGCCGAGCCGTAGCGTACCCGAGTAAGGCGAACAAGGTAACGCTTATGGCCACCCACGTCGGCCCCTGATTGCCGCTACCCACCAAAAGACCGCCAAGCAAAGTGCCGATAAGAATTGCCACAAAGGTGCCCATTTCGACGAGGCCGTTGCCGGCGACCAATTCCTTGCTACGGAGGTGCTGTGGCAGGATGCTGTATTTCACGGGCCCGAACAGGCTGGACTGAACGCCGAGTAAGAATAAAACCGCGAACAAAAGCCATAGGCTCTGTAGGAGGAGCCCGAGTACCGCCAGCCCCATGATTGCGATCTCCCCGACCTTGATGAGACGTATCCAACGCGACTTTTCAAGCTTGTCGGCCAGTTGACCGGCCAAGGGCGAGAGGACGAGGAAAGGCAGAATAAAAAGGCCCGCTGCAACGTTGACCATGACATTGGAGTCGGCCGCGCTCCATTGGGCTCCTTGAAATACAATCAGAATGATTAAGGCGTTCTTGAAAAGGTTGTCGTTGAGCGCTCCAAAGAACTGAGTCCAGAAGAAAGGCGCAAAACGTCGGGTTTTGAGTAGCGAGGTCAGCATTATTTGTCCTTGTCTTCGCGTTGCTGCGACGCTATTCAAGAACGCTCTCGCCAGTTTGGCAATACTATTCTTTTGGGTAGCAAAATATAATACTTATCAGTACACCGACTGCTGCTAAGGCGCAGCGGTCGTCTCGCCGTTAATGCGCTAAACTGATAGGGCATGCTGTTCTATGACAGCCGTGCGCTTAGCCACTATCAAGGAGAGATAACAATGGCTTTCTCAATACGAACAATCATAAGTCAGGCGCTGGTTGCGATTCCTTTGCTAGGCGTTTCCGCCGCGCAGGCGGATACCATAGAGCAACGGCAGATGTGCCGCTCTGCTGACGGCAACGGTATTGAGTACATCGCAGTGCAAGCGGCGCATGAAGCCTACTTGTTCGCCCGTGTGGTGCTGCCTACTCCGGGCTACGAAGTACAATTTGTGCGGGATGGTGCAACGCGGTACCCGCCGTCGTACCGGTTAGTGTGTAAACCGCCGCGGGATATGGTGCCGGCGGTGCTGACTGAGCATAAGGCGAGAGTTGCCGTCCAAGGCGAGTATTTGGACTCGGAGATTTGGATAACCGACGGCGAGGGGCGTTATCCTATTTCGGTTTGGGCGGAGCTGCCGCGCTATCAGGTACCGCCGCTTCGCTAAGTTTCCGTTGCAACGTTGGTTACTTATACGCGTGTGGCCCAGTAAGGTGGAGATTTACTGGCCACACGGCCTACTCGCAACCCAATGCTGCCAGGGCTTGGCGGCTTGCTAGCCCGCTGAGTCGGCAAACCGAGAGGCGGTCGGCCGTGTTAGTTTGCGTCGACGGTTGTCACGGGGGCGGCGTCGTGCTTGCCGGGGTAAGCCTGCCATTCTCCGCACCAATCATCCTCCCCGGTTTCCGGGTACACTGAAAAATGACCATTTTTCCCCGTGGAAGTAAGCGGGCAGTCGACATCAAGCGGGCGAAGTCCGGATGCGGCGGTTGCCTTCGGCACATGCCCATACGTAGGTCGCATCCCGTTTCGCCATAACGGGTTTCGAAGGTCGAGGTATCGAAATACGCACAGGTACGGCAAGTTCGTTCCATAAGCTGTCTATCCTTTTCAGCTTCCCTAGAAATGGTGCTCATAAGCCGTGGTGTTATAGGCATTCTAGACGGGCTCGGGATCATATGCAAAAAATTCTCAACTTTTAGCGCTCGGCGAACAAATCCGAGCCTTACGTAAGGCGCGCGGCTTTTCGCAAGAAGCCTTTGCAGCGGCAGCAGGTTTAGATCGCGCTTACTACGGAGGCGTGGAGCGTGGCGAGCGAAATGTAGCGGCACTTAACCTGATTCGCATTGCCTCTTGCTTGAGCGTTGAAGTCGGCGAGTTGTTTCCGCCGTTAGCTAATCTCGACGCGTTGGCTGGCGGGCGCTACCCGACTGAGCGGAAGCCTTACCAGCTGCATGTTCACGATAAGGACGATTAACAGCGGTTTGGCTTTGAGTGGGGGCTAGTTGTGAGTAGGTGTCGTTAGGGTTATGGGGCGGGAAGCACATAGGTAAAGAGGAGGCGGCACTGGCTGTAGCAAGCCACCGTTAATTGATAGCGGCCGTAAATCTCCCCAACTCCCTCATAGGGAGGCGTCGATTTGGGCTCTGGGTAGTCGGTTGTGGGCCTGCCTGTCGGGTAGGCGGTGAGAAGGGGATCGGCAGCTCCCGGAAGTCAGGTATTCTGTTGCTCTAATAGATCGAGGCAGGAGACGTAACCGTCTTGCTAGGCGATAACCTTTACCTGATGGCGCGGAGAGCGATGCTCGTTGCGCCTTGAGAAACGGCGGGCCCGCATGCGGCGCTTTCTTATCATCTTTTTGCCGGTGGCATGCTTAGTGGCATTGGTGGTGGGCGCGTTCCAGTACCATGGTTATTCGATTGAGCGCAATCGACTTAATGCCTTGCAAGCGCATGCAGTCAGTTCGGCGGCAACCACCGTGAAGAACGATCTGGAGTCGATCGGTGCGGATCTGCAGTTACTGGTTAACAGTCCGGCGTTACGGGAGGCGATCGGTTCGCCAACGCCTAATTGGGAGCCGGTTGCCCAAGAGCTGGAAGAGTTTGCTTACTACAAGAGCTTGTATGAGCGGGTCAGCTTTATCGATCTGGACGGCCGCGAGCAAGTGCTGTTCGATCTTGCCGAGCAGTTTCCTTTAAGTCCCGATGTCCGGCCCTTGACCGATGATCCGATGGCTTGGATAGAAGGCGCGCGGCCGGGCCAATTAAGTGTGTCGGGGCTTGATATCTTCACCGGCGAGGACGGTCGCGATCATCTGCGGATCAGCGTATTTACGCCGGTGGAAGATTTGCAGGGCAGGGTCCGAGGTATTCTGGCCGTGGCTTACCATGGCGAGCGCTTTTTGGAGAACCTGCAGGCCAGTATGGCGGATGCGCCCGGCGTGGGGTTCATAGTAAACGCCCAAGGGCAGTGGATGCCTTACGGGGAGTGGGTCAACGTATGGCCCGAAGACGCTGAAGCGGAGTCGTTTCAGGCAGTGGATGGCGAAGCCTGGGAGGTGATGGCCGTCGTCGGTAGTGGGCAGTTCGTTTCCGAAGAGGGACTGTACAGCTTTATTACGGTCGATCCGCTCACGGTGGTCCCCGAGCGCTTAGGGGTGGCTTTGCCGGCAATCGGCGAGGGAGAGCAAGGCATCGCTCAAGCCAGCTGGAAGATCGTTTCCTTCGTCGATGCCGCCATATTAGCAGCCGCGCAGTGGAGCCGCGTTCAGTGGGGAGGGCTCATTCTTTTGGCCATTCTGCTGCCGTGCGGCGGAGCGAGTTGGTATATTGCGGGCTTGTTGAACAGCCGGGCGCGTTCGACCATCCAGGCGCGTCGCCTCGGTGCGGTTGTCGAGCAGACGGACGACCTGGTGGTCATAACCGATGCCGAAGGTGCTATTCGCTACGTTAATCCAGCGTTCCTGCGCAAAACGGGTTATCAGAAAGCCGAGATCATCGGTCAAAGTAGCCGTTGCCTGCGTTCGAGACGAAAAAAGCACGGGGATTATCAGCAGCTTTGGGATGCTGTGCGAGCCCGTGAAGCCTATAAGGGCGTATTGGTCACTGGGCGGAAGGACGGGTCCGATTTTTATCAAGAGACGACGGTCACGCCGCTGCGGGAGCCCGGCGGGGCCACGGTCGGTTTCGTTGCGACGGGGCGCGATGTTACCGAGCGGATACGCGATAAGGAAAAACTCCAGCGCCTAGCCTTTCAGCACCCGCTGACGGGGCTTCCTAACCGTGCTTTGTTTCGCGATCATCTGGCAGAAACCGTCGCCCGCGCCCGGCGCAATGGCAGCATGGCGGCGGTACTGTTTCTGGACTTAGACCGTTTCAAGAAAATCAACGACAGTCTCGGCCATAAAGCCGGCGACACCTTGTTGTGTCAGGTTGCCGAACGGTTAAGAAACAATGTGCGAGATAGCGACATCGTTGCCCACATTGCAGGCGACGAATTTACGATCCTGCTAAACGACATCTACAACGCTGGCCAGATTCATACCGTCGCCGGTAAGATCCTCCAGACCTTCGAGCCCCCGTTTACCGTTGAAGGGCAGCAGTTGTTCATGGGTGTGTCGATGGGTGTCGCCGTTTATCCGAACGATGCCGAGCACATCGATAAGCTTGTTGAGCTAGCCGATACGGCGATGTATTACGCCAAGCGCTTAGGGCGCAATCAATACCAATTCTATTCCACGGAGATGACGGCGGCCGCGCATGAGCGGCTACGGTTGGAGACTGAGCTGCGTCAGGCTCTGGGGCAGCGCGACTTCGAATTGCATTTTCAACCGATTGTCGACCCTTTGAGCGGTCGGATCACATCGTTCGAAGCATTGATCCGATGGCGGCCGGCGGGGCAAGAATTACGCCCGCCAAGCGAATTCGTGCCGGTACTGGAGGACACCGGCCTTATCGTATCGGTGACCCGGTGGATTCTTAAAGAATCCTGCTTGCAATGCCGGCGCTTGCAGGCGGCGGGTTTACACGATGTGTCCGTTACCGTGAACGTGAGCCCGCGTTCCTTCTATCAGAGCGATATCGTAAGCGCGGTCAAGCGCGCCTTGCAGTTCGCGCGTCTGCCGGCGACGAATCTTGTACTGGAGGTAACAGAGGGACTATTGCTGGAAGACAATCGCGCCGTGCGCGATGCCTTGTGGGAGCTGCGAGCCTTGGGGGTTCATATCGCCATCGACGATTTCGGTACCGGTTACTCTTCGTTAGCTTACCTGACCCGCCTACCGGCCGATATTCTTAAGATCGACCGCGAGTTTATTGGTCGGCTCGGCCCCGATCCGCGCGATACTACCTTGGTTGCCGCCATGTTGGCGTTGGCGCAGGAGATGGGCTTACGCGTTGTGGCCGAAGGCGTTGAGACGATCGATCAGCTTGCGTTTCTACAGAGTCGCTACTGTACGGGAACGCAAGGCTTCTTATTCAGTGCCGCGTTGCCTATCGATCAGATCGAGGCTCATGTAAAAGCGGATCGCCATTGGCCGTGGCAGGACTGGATGCAAAAACACTGAGCGCAATGGTGTCATTGAGGTTCGGCGTTCAACTCAAGCCGCCGTTAAGCGGGCTTTCGTCTTCTTGCGCGTCGATGGCCGTGCGGTCTGCCAATACGCGTCGTCGCCGTTCAGTCGTTTCTTGAAGGCATGTTTCCGCCTGATAGAGCAAAGCCTGTGCCGCACCCGTGCCCAGTTCGGCGGCGGGTAGGGTGGCAATGCCTGCGGCGACGTCTAAAGGGTAGGGGGTTCCGGAATCGCTCGTTAATGTTTTGATGAGCGCTTCGGCCCGGTGTGCAGCGTGTAATGCCTCGGTTGCCGTTGTATTAGGTAGCGCTAAGGCGAACAGATCCTCTCCCAGTCGGGCCGCGATATAAGAGGGGCGCGACGCGATTTCTTCGAGCGCGATCGCTGTTTGCCGTAATAGCGTATTCCCTTCCGCTTCCGTAAAGCGTACGCGCAGTCCGTGCAGCGGCTCCAGGCGAATCAATACGAGCGACATGTAAGCGTTATTCTGGCGAGTAGCATAACAAAGCCGGTCTAGCACGCCTTCCATATGACGGCGATTATAGAGATTCGTCAGCGGATCGCGACTGCTTGAATTGCGTAACCGGCTGTTTGTCTCCTGTAGCGCGAAAAGCGTCTCGCTCAATCGTTGGCTAAGGTGTTGTCGGCGGCTCTTCTCGTTATTCTCGGAGAGGTTGGTTAATACGCAAATAGTAACGGGGGCGCTACTCCAGGCAACCGTAGGGCGATTTACCGATACCCGTAGTCGGTGCTGCCCTCCTTTGTTGTCCGTGTACGGGAGTTCGGTTTGAGAGGCTTGTCCGATATGGGTCGAGTGCAGGATCGTATCGAGCAGTCTCGGGTCTTCTATGACTTTATCGAGCGACATTCGCGTCGGTTCCAGACAGTTAAATAGCCGTTTAGCGGCCGGGTTGGCAAAATGCACTTTCTGGTCGCTGTCGATCACGAGCAGCGCTTCCGACAGTGTGTCAAGGACGTGAAACGCCATCTTGGTCGGGGTTATTTCGCCAAGCCCGTAACGAATGGCCACGTAGGTCACCAGCGCGATCTGTACCGCCACCGACGCAAGCAGTATCGGAGGGACGGCAATGCCTAAGCTGGGAAGCATGCCCACGCCGCCGAGCAGAACCGTTATGACGACGATCAGTAGCACCCGGCAGCGGTTACGTTGAGCTGTACCGGCGGCTGCGTCGCGGTAGCCGCGATAAATCAAAAGTGCGGCCAGCGTCATCAGCACGCCTTTGTAGAAAAGCCAAATTAGCCCCGCTCCCGTCAGTTTAGGAACGTAGCCCCAGGCATACTCGTACACGCCGTTGGTGAAAAGCCAGCCGTGGGTGGCGTGCAAAATCATGAAGCACGCCGCGCTGGACCACGCTAAGGTAATCTTCAGTCGCGCTCTGGAAGGGCGTTTGCCCGCCAAAACGGCAAGTTGATAGATCGTGGGGGAAAGTAGCGTGATAACGGCAAACAGATGCGGATGAATGCTCTCGACCAGAGCCGGGTCGTCCGCAAGTATAAACAGAATGGTAGAGGCGACGCCGGCAAGCGAGGTCGTCACGAATAACAGATAGGTACGGGTAGTGGGCGAGCTGCTTTCTCTGAGCAGAACCGCAAGGGCTAGGGTAAATACTAGCAAGAGGAAGGCTGCCATCGTCGGCGGCAATCTGTCCCAGAATGTAAAAAGCCCCAAACCTCCCGGTGGAGAGGTTATCTCGGTTGGCGTCCCTTGCATGTGCAGTGCACTTTTATTATTGATTTGTCCTGAAGAAACTATTCAGGGTTTCCTAATTTAATAGAAGAACAATTCCTGTACTTGCTCTAAAGCCTATTACGTTGCCGCTGAGTTGTACAGTTTTGCCGTTTTCTAGGGGGAATGCCTTCTTAGGTCACTTTATCTAAATGTTGCTTTTGACGTACTATTCGAAAAATTAAGAGATAATGAAATCTGCTAATTAGTAGAATATTAAGGAAGCGCTTACCTATTCCCCACGTTCTGTTGTCCGCGCAGACGGTCGATTGCGGCCTGCGTCTGTGCCCGCTTTCTGTGTGTACAGAAAGGTCCTTCTTGTCTGCGGTCAGCGTTTCGTTGAGGAAGGCGATCAGTTTGTTAAGGAGAATAAGGCGTAATGATGGCGGCCAGTATAGAGCAACGTAAACAGCCGGTGCAGGCGCGTAGTGTCGCGAGGGTGGAGCGAATCCTCGATGCGGCCGCTGGGCTGATTGCCGAAGTCGGCGTTGAGGCAGCAGGAACTTCAGGGATTGCTCAGCGCGCCAAGATATCGCTTGCATCGCTGTATCGCTACTTTCCAAACAAGGCGGCCGTTGTTAGGGCGGTTGCCGAACGTCAGCTAACCAAGCTGGATCGATATCTGGAAGATTTCTTGGTGCGGTTCGACTTGGAAGATGGCGTTGATCGGCTGCTCGATCGGTATGCCGAATTCTATCGTACCGAGCCCGGTTACGCAGAGATTTGGTCGGGTATGCAAGTCATGCCGGAGCTGGCCGAGCTGGATCTCTCGGAGCTGCGGAGAAACGCGCGCCGCCTTGCCGATCGTGCTGCGTCACGCTATCCAGGCATTGATCGCAATGAGCTGGAAGGTGCGGTAACCATGCTCACGCGAGCTTGCGGTGCGGTGCTGCATTTGGGAATGACGATGAGCGAAACGCAAGCGGCAGCCATGTTGAGCGAGGTGAAGTTCATGGCTCGTACCTACATTCGCGAGCGTTTGCTGTCGGCTCGATATGAAGGGCAGGGCGCTCAGCATTAGGCGGGTGCCGGCGCTCGACATTTTCTTTCGTTCATAAGCCACAATTGAAGAATTGCACGGTATCATATTAGAAGGTGCGGAGATTCTGGTGTGCGAGATTGCTGTAAGGAGGTGCTTATGAGCGAGCGTCGCATCGAACGAGTTTTGCTTGGGCAGCCGGCGTCCGATGGGGCGGGCGTTAAGCTCAATCGTGTATTCGGTCCAAGCCATGGTTTGGACCCTTTTTTGATGTTGGATGAGTTTAACTCCAACCAGGCCGATGATTACATCGCCGGCTTTCCTGCGCACCCCCATCGAGGCTTCGAAACCGTCACCTACATGTTGGAAGGCGAAATGCTCCACGAGGATCACTTGGGGAATCGGGGGCGTTTAGTGCCTGGTGCCGTGCAGTGGATGACGGCCGGGCGCGGCATTATTCATTCCGAGATGCCGCAGCAGGAAGAGGGGCGGATGCGGGGCTTTCAATTGTGGCTGAACCTGCCGGCCAACGAGAAAATGAAGCCTGCTGCGTATCGCGATATTCCCCCGGAGGATATCCCGGTCCAAACGGTGGCCGGTGGTGACGTCAAGGTCGTGGCCGGAGCTTTTGCGGCGGGCGAGGGCAATCAGGTAGACGGCGCCGTCGTTGGCGTGACGACCGACCCGCTTTATCTCGACGTACGCTTAGAGCCAGGGGCGAGCCTCAGTGTGCCGGTGGCGAGCGATTATACGGTTCTTATGTACTGCTACGAGGGGCAGCTTCAGGTTGCCGACACGGCTGTCGAACAAAGCCGTTTGGCAGTGTTGAGCAAGGGGGATCGGGTTAATCTGGACGCCGGGAGCGAGGGCGGGCGTGCCTTGTTGTTGGCGGCTAAACCCTTGCAAGAGCCTGTTGCTCATTATGGTCCATTCGTGATGAATACGCCGGAGGAGGTGGAACAGGCCTTAAGAGATTTCCGTGGCGGCCGTTTAACTGGTTAAGGAAAGTATTTCGGCCTGTTGGGTCGTAAGGCCGTTCCCGGTTAGAACACGCCGCGCCGCTGCGACACGTGCCGTTTCCGGTGCGTTGGCGCCGTGAGGGCACGCCTGCGCTTTCCTTCTGCAAGGACGATACTCCCAACTGTCAGTGTATGCTGATATTGTACGTTGGGGAGTGTTGACTCAGAGACTGTCTAGAGAGGGATCTTATCGACGCGAACGGTGTTTACATCGGCCGGCGGGCGTGAGAAACGGTTTAGGCGTTTCTCACGGGTGCTTAGGCAGGCGCGCTTATGCGACAGCCTCTGGCAATATGGGTTTAGAGTCGCCGCAAAGCTAAAGGCTCCGAGGGGGCAAGCGGCGCTCAATGGCTGGGCAGGAGTCGATTGGCTGATGGACGCACATCCGGAGCAGCGGCTAGAAGATCAACCGCAGCATTACGCAGACCACCTAAGTCAGGTGAACGCGACCACGGAAGTGGTTTCGATCGAAGATATCTATAACGATCGAGGCATGTTGATTGCGCGTAAAGGTACGCGCATTAACGAGTCGCTAAGCAAGAAAATTCGCCAACATCGATTGGCGAAGCCGTTGCATTCCTTAGTCGATATCAATAAAGGCCTCACGGAGCAATCCGTGATGGATGAGTTTCATAAGTTGTGGGCGTTGTTCCCCGACTTGAAGGCGTTGTTGGACGGCATGGAAATGGAAGAGGACTTCGAGGGGATGGTCCTCGGGGTGCGGCTGCCGCGGTTGATACTGCAAAACCTTACCGTGCTTTTCCATCGTAAGCCGCATTTGTTCGAACAGTCGCTTTTCGTCGCGACTTTGGCGACGTTAATCGTACAGGCCTTGAAGCGGCCCCCGTCCGAGGTTCGGGCAGCTTATTTAGGGGGCTTGGTGCACGATATTGGGTTTTTGCACATCGACCCCGCTATCCTTGAGAAGGAAGACGAGTTGACGATGGCGGAATGGCGGGCGATTCAAAGTCACGTCATCGTGAGCAAGTTGTTGGTCGAAGAGGTTGGCAGCGCGGTGCCCCCGCTGACGAATCTGGCAGTCATCGAGCACCACGAGCGCTGCGATGCCAGCGGTTACCCGGCTTTTATGTCCGGCGCGCGGTTACATTTGCTTGGCCAGTCCATCGGCATTTCCGACGGGTTATATCATTTACGGACCGGGCTACTCGATAAGCTGGATCTGAACCTGGCGAACGCCGTGCCGTTTTTGCAGATGAATAGCGGCACCCATTTTTACGAAAACCATAAGGCCGTGCGGATATTGCTGACGCGGGCACGGCTAAAGCCCGAGACTTGTAATCCTTTCGGTTCGATTGCGGCTTTCGGGGCGGGTGTAGCTAAGCGCTCGCGTGCATTGGCCGGCGTTATCGATGTACTGTTAGAGGTTCAGAGTCTGGCTAGCCGCACCGAGCTCAAGCGCGGTTATGCGTGTCTGGCGCGGACTCCAAGTCGCATATTAAGAGCCGTTCATGCTTCCGGTGTGTTGGGCGAGGCGTATCTGGCTTGGTTGGAGAACAGCCTGAACGACAGCGAAGCGGGGGTTCAGGACGAGCTGTTGAACGTTTATTTGATGCAGGAAGAGCTACTTGCTCAACTGCGCGACTTCGTTCAGATCCTTAACCGTTATGTCATGGACGAACCCGAGACCGGCGTGTTTGTTCAGGTGAAGGACTTCTCGAATAAATTACAAGAGCATATCGCCGCCGTGGCGGAGGTTTATTAGGCCCTACGGGCAAGCGGATTAAGCCGCTTGCCCGTAGGGCTGCGACCCTTTCTCACGCTTTCTTCGACGGACCAATTAAGGGGCGCTACCGCCAAGCGAGCTCGCTATCGCCTATTGGGTCCGTTTCCTCTACGGCATCGACTACACCTTGCTGCCGGCCTCCATGATCGACAGCCCGATCCATGTCGGTATTCGTCGTCTTCCCGACAACGTGTAAGCCGAGTTCGCTCGGATTCCTTGCATTACGCCGCTTGATCCTCTATACGTAGAAAAACGAGCGAGCGCTCGCTCGC
>NZ_NFZV01000039.1 GCF_003399765.1 Alkalilimnicola ehrlichii
TTTGGCTCAGACCCTCCCTGGTCTTCGGCCTTCGGCTCGCTTAGCGCACCTCATTCGCTCCCGGCGAATGAGTCTTTGCGTCGCCAAAGAAAAGGAACCCGCCGCGCGGGGGCGGAACCCTGCCTTCTAAATCAATCGCGCGAAGCGCACCACCACCATTGACTCAAAGCAACGGCACTAACTCACCCAAAATATCCCGCACCCGCTGCATACCTACTTCCAAGTTCAGGCCGATCTCTTCCATGGAGATCTCCTCCGCCGTCACCCCGGCTGCCCAATTGGCAACGACGGCGCACGTGGCATAGGCGATATTGAGTTCCCGCGCCAATACGGCTTCCGGCATGCCGGTCATCCCGACGATATCGCAGCCGTCGTTCCGCATTCGCTTGATCTCTGCCGCCGTTTCCAAGCGAGGCCCCTGGGTCGCGCCGTAGGTTCCCCCGTTCACTGCATCGACGCCAGCACGCTTGGCTGCTTCGACGACTTTTGCCCGCAACTGAGCGTCATACGGATAACTGAAATCGACGTGGGTCACGTGGGTTAAATCGACATCGAAAAAGGTATGCTGCCGCGACCAGGTGTAATCGATGATTTGGTCGGGAAAGGCAATCCGCCCCGGACTCATTTCTTCGGTAATGCCACCTACCGCCGCAACAGCCAGCACTCGCTCAACGCCTAAATGTTTCAACGCCCATATATTTGCCCGATAATTCACCCGATGCGGCGGTATCGTATGGCCATAGCCATGGCGAGCAAGGAACATGATTTCCTTGCCATGTAACACCCCATGCGTGATCGGCCCGGAAGGCTCGCCGTACGGCGTATGCACAACCTCTCGATGGGTGATTTCGAGCCCCGGCAACGACGTGAGGCCCGTTCCGCCAATAATGGCTGCGGTCATTCCTTATCTACCTTGTATCATGGCACACGGTGGGTGCTTACTGCGACACCACCAGGTAACACTTAGATTTCTCGGGCAGCATAGATTCCGGGCACGTTTCGCAGTAAGCCCTTATAGTCCATGCCAGCGCCAAACACATAACGATCATCTACGCGCAAACCGACATAATCGGCCTGTAGGTTATTAAACCGCCGATCATGCTGCTTATCGACCAGTACCGCCGTACGCACTTCTTGCGCGCCCTCATCTCGACACTGCTGAATGATACCAGCCAAGGTGTGGCCTTCATCGAGGATATCGTCGACGATCAACACCACACGATCCCGTAGGCTCGCTCTTGGCTTAGCCAACCAAGACAGCTCCCCACCCTGGGTGGCACCGCGGTAGCGGGTGGCATGCAGGTAATCCAGCTCTACCGGAAACATCAGCCTAGGCAATAACTTTCCGGACAATACCAACCCGCCCGTCATGACACAGAGAAACAATGGCAGAGAGCCGTTGAGTTCGTCGGTGATCTGCGTCGCCATCCGCTCGATGGCTCGGTCGACATTCGCTTCGTCGTAGAGTAATTCGGCCTCGGCCAGTACCCGAGAGGCCTCTTCAGCAGAAATAGTCATTGTCGCTCAATAGGTAAAGGTCACGGTATCGTCGTCCATCGCCTCGCTGATGACGTACGCCCCGCCTACCGTTTCCGATATTTCCGGGATAAGATCGTTACCCCAACGCTCTAGCGAAGGAGAGCAGACTTTAAATTTGACACCCACTTCGTAAGCGTCACGCATCACGTCGTAAAGCGTTTTACCGCGCGCTTGGTCAACAAGAATACTCTCAGCTACGCCCTTAATCGCCACTTTACCGGAAATTCCGGTTAGCACCACCTCAACATCGTACTCCATTGCTGCTGCGACAGTCGCCTGCGAGAACGGGGCCACCAACTCCTCGCTATTCACGGGGTCGGAATTAACCATCACAATAAGCAATTTGTCGGCCATCAGGCACTCCCTGCATCGTGATTCGAAAGAGGCCGCATTATAGGAGCGCGTCGATGCCGATGCCAGTAACCCAAGACACTATCGCACTTCAAACAAGCGGCACTCCACCGCAATATTGCTTCAACCCAAAAAAACCTACGAACTTCTACTAAGCGACGCCCCCGCCTCCGTTGGCTCGACACGCACGCCCTCTGGAATATGTAGGGTCGACGTGGGGAAAGCGACCTGTGCTTTGTGCTTGGCGATGATATCGAGCACCTTCAGCAAAACATCCTGTTTAATCTCATGAAAAGCAACCCATTGCGTTGTCTTGGTGAAGGCATAAATAAAGAAATCTAACGACGAGGGACCAAAGTGCGTAAAGTTGACGATCAGGATCCGTCCAGTATCGATCTCGTCGTGCCGCTCCAGCATCTGACGGACGTCGGCGACGATAGTCGCCATTTTATCGGCATCGTTATAACGAATCCCGATCGTTTCGAAGATTCGTCGATTGCTCATACGGGAAGGGTTTTCCAGCGCAATCGAGTTAAACGTCGAATTCGGCACGTACAAAGGGCGCAGATCGAATGTGCGAATCCGGGTTTGCCGCCAGCCGATTCGCTCGACGGTGCCTTCGATTTCCCGGTCCGGCGAGCGAATCCAGTCTCCCACACTAAACGGGCGATCGAGATAAACCGTAAGCCCGCCGAAAAAGTTTGCCAGCAAATCGCGCGCCGCGAACCCCACGGCAATACCGCCGACCCCACCGAAGGCAAGTACGCCGGCAATACTAATCCCCAAGGTTTGTAGGACCACTAGGCCGGCAATAACAATGACCACCAAGCGCAATAACTTGCCGATTGCGTCGATCGTGGTCGGATCGAACGCCCCCTCTTCCTCGTCGGCCGCGCCCTGAGCCAGTACTTTGCTTCGATGCGGCCGACTGCCCGCAGTAAAAACCATGCTATCAACGCGATAACAAGGACGGCTCCGATAGCGGGAGCAACATCGATAAGCACGGCTGGTGCTTGCTGGCTGGCCTCGTACAACTCAAAAGCGAAAATAGCCGTCAGCACCCAGATCAACCAATGCAGCGGTTGACGAGCAGCATCGACTACCGCGTCGTCCCATGTCGCGCGGGTCCGCGCTAACCGCCCCTGCAGACGAGCCAACACAATAGCCACGGCCAGATTGCCTAAAATGGCTATGCCAGCCAGGATCGACAATTGTACGGTGAGGCTCCATCCCGTCGCCATTTCCACCGCACCTTCGATGTAATCGATCATCTCCATCCTTGCACTCTCTTGTCTGATGGACTCCCGGCCGCGCTAAACAACCGCCACCCCGCAAAACCAGCGTGCCATGCTTACGCTATAGATCTGCAAGCCGGGCTACCGCGCTCTTCCACAGCTTACTCTCTCTAAGCGCAGCCCAATCGGTCGAGCCTTTGCCCAACAGGCTTTCCACCCGTCGCGACGACGCGGGATCGGCCCCGGTAACCGCCAATACCGCGTCTATTTGCTCGAAGTCATTGCACAACAACACCATGTCGCAACCAGCAGCGATCGCCGCTTCCGTCCGAGCCCGATAATCCCCCACGCACTCCGCCGCTTGCATGCCTAGATCATCGCTAAAGACAACGCCGGCGAATGCGTAACGATCACGCAAGATGTCCTGAATCCACGTCCGCGAAAAACTCGCAGGCGCACTATCTACGCCTTCATAAATGACATGAGCCATCATCAGAGCCGGCAACCCGGCCCGTATCATCTGCTCGAACGGAAATAAATCCGGCGCCAGATCAGCCAGAGAACGGGGGTCGCGCGGCAACTCGAAATGCGAATCCTCCGGTACCGAACCGTGCCCTGGAAAATGTTTACCGGTCGCTGCCATGCCGGCACGCATCATGCCGTGCGTATAGGCCTGGGCCAAGGCGACAATCGCTTCGGGCTCGCCGTGAAAGGCTCGATCGCCAATAACGCGGCTATCTCGCCTGCCTAAATCCAGAATCGGTGCAAAACTGATGTCGACACCGGTTGCTCGCAGCTCGGCGGCCATTAGCCAACCGGCTAATTCGCTTAGCTCCAGTGCCTGCTGAGGCGAGCAGTCATACAACTCCCCGAGACGCGCCACCGCCGGCAGACGTTGAAACTCCCCTTGGAAGCGTTGTACGCGGCCGCCTTCCTGGTCGACGGCAATCAGCAAACGCGGCTCACGCAAGGCATGGATTTCCTCGCACAAGGCGGCAATCTGAGCGGCCGATTCAAAGTTACGGGTAAAGAGAATGACACCCCCAACTGCCGGATGCCGCAGCACATCGCGCATCGCCGCATCGACATGGGCGCCTTCGATACCCACCATTACCTGACCTAACACAGCAGCGCTCCCAACCCTTATTTATTCGCTAATAACCACACGCGTGCCAACCGGTACCCGCTCAAATAGATCTGCCACGTCTTCATTACGCATTCGAATGCACCCGTGCGATCCCGGCTGCCCAAGTTCGGCACTGTCCGGACAGCCGTGAATATAAATGTATCGGCGCATCGTATCCCGCTCGCCAAGTCGATTTCGCCCTGGCTCCAAACCGCTTAACCAAAGGATTCGGGTCAAAATCCAATCGCGTTGAGGATAACGTACGGCTAACGCCTCATCGTAGATTTCCCCGGTGGGCCGGCGGCCGACGAAAACGGCGCCCAAAGGTTCGTGCCCGCCGATCTTCGCACGCACCTGATGCCAACCTCGGGGCGTACAGCCGCTACCGTTGAGTTCGCCGGGGCCGGCACGGGCGGTGGACACCAGGTACTTTTTCCGCAGCTCGCTCCCCTGCTGTAAGCATAAATCCTGGCGCGCAATACTGACCCTTATCCAGACTTCATCCGGACCAATCGGCGGCGACGCGGGATCAACCATCGGTACTCCAGCTTTTAAAGGGATATTTCACAAGGTTAGCATTGTAAAAGCGCGGGTCTTCGGACACTTCCTCTCCCACCCACGGCGGTCGAACAAAAACCTCGTCAGGGTCTTGCAACTCGACTTCAGCCAATACCAACCCGGCATTATCGCCGGCAAATACGTCGACTTCCCATAAATGATCGCCATAGGGTACGAAAAAGCGCTCTTTTTCGATCAGCGGCCGTTCACACAATAGATCAAGCATTTCCTCGGCATCCACGATCGGCAATGGATACTCGTATTCCAGCCGCCGAATACCGTTCGCCTCGCCTTTTATGGTCAAGAACGCGGTATCGTCGCTAAGCCGCACCCGGACGACAACCTCTCGCCGACTCGCCAGATAACCCTGCCGGTAGCGAGCGCTACTCCTCGCCAAGGAGCGCCAAGTATCGTTCTTTAGCAAAAATTTTCGCTCGATTTCTTCCGCCATGTACATTGCCCACCCTCGTGGCCGATCTCACTTCACAAGCCCAACCCTTCGCCGTAGGCCGCCAGCCTACCCAGACACCGGTCAGCGAACAAGCACCGCCAGCCTCCCCTTCGACTCATTTCGCAGAGCCAGAGCATGTTACACTTAGCCCAACTTTAGACCCACTGCGGGGAAAGCCCTCGCCAGGCATAAACTAAGGAAAGCCCAACCCATGAAACGTCTTATTCTGCTTCGTCACGGTCAAAGTGAATGGAACCTCGCCAACCGCTTCACCGGTTGGGTCGATGTCGACCTCACCGACAATGGACGCGAAGAAGCCGCAGCAGCAGGCCAAATGCTGAAGGCTCACGGTTTTCGTATCGACCACGCCTTCACATCGGTTCTCAAGCGCGCAATCCGCACGTTATGGATTACCCTCGATGAAATGGATCAGATGTGGGTTCCCCAAATTACCGACTGGCGACTCAACGAGCGGCATTACGGCGCTTTGACCGGACTTAATAAAGCCGAAACCGCAGAAAAGTACGGCGACGAGCAAGTTCATATCTGGCGGCGCAGCTATGCCACCGCGCCGCCTGAACTGGGCGAAGACGACACCCGGCACCCGCGCTTCGATCCGCGTTACGCCAAGCTGATGCCCAATCAATTACCCGGCACGGAATCGCTCAAGACGACGCTCGAACGCGTTCTGCCCTACTGGGATTCCACCATCGCGCCGACGCTAAAAAAGAGCGATACGGTACTGATCGCCGCTCACGGCAATAGTCTACGAGCACTGATCAAGCACATTGAAGGCATGTCGGATGAAGATATTACCAAGGTAGAAATCGCTACCGGCGACCCCTTGGTATTCGAACTGAACGATGATCTTTCGCTGATCCGCAGCTACTATCTGCGTGAGCAGGAGATTCAAAGCGAAGCATGAACGTTAGGAGGACGGGGCGGCATCGGTCGCTCCGTCCTCGTCGCTTAACCTATATGTCAGCACCGCAACGTATCGCGCTTGTCACAGGCGCCAATCGAGGCCTCGGCCTGGAAACTGCACGCCAACTGGCTCGCCATGGTATCGCCGTAGTGCTTACCAGTCGCGACGGTATAACCGGCAAGGCTGCCACGGACAAGCTTCAGGCAGAAGGTCTGCCAGTCCGTTATCATCCGTTGGACGTAACCCGAGAGGCGAGCATTCGTCGCTTGACCGATTACTTAACCTTAACCTTTGAGCGCCTGGATATTCTCATCAACAACGCCGCGACGACGCCGAAAGAAGGCGGACACCCCCTGCTCGAACTCGAACTCGACGCGCTGCGGACAACCATGGAAACTAATGTTTACGGCCCGCTACGTTTAGTCCAACGCTTATTGCCCTTGATGCAGCGAAATCGCTACGGACGCATCGTTAATATCTCTTCCGCGGCTGCGATAGAGTCGGAGAGTCATTCGGAACCGGCCAGCTTTCGCTTCTCTAAACAAGCGCTCAACACGCTAACCCGAATGCTGCACGAGGAAGCGGCAGACGAAAACATCCTCATCAATGCCGTCATTCCGGGCTGGAAGTCTTCCCAGCAACCGCCCAAACAGAACAATGCTTCGCCGAGCCCGGCGGAAATCGTCGGGGGAGTGATCTGGGCCGCGACCTTACCCGCCGGCAGCCCTTCCGGCGTCCTATTCCGTAACGGCAAACAAATCGCCTGGTAAAGGCTAAACAACGATTATCAGCCTCCTGTTACGCGGCCGAGGATGTTCGCACACCAATCCCGCAGAGGATAGGCAACGTATTCGCGGCCTGCTTAACGTAGATAAAACTCAACGGGCAGCGTTAGTTCCATCCGCTCCAGATTCAAGTCGCTCGGAAATGCCGGTAATGGCTCAGCCCGGCGCAACATATCCAACACGGCATCGTCCAACAGGGCAAAACCGGAGCCCTCAACGATCTGGACACCCTCCACACTACCGTCACGCAATACCGTGAATTGCACCATTACCGTACCTTGCTGACGACGCATCATCGCCCGCCGGGGGTACTCGCGATACTGTTCCAGATACGCTTGTAGGCGCGCTTGATAACTATCGACCACACCCGTATCGACAGTGGCAGGCCCGGCTTCGGCACTACCCTGCCCTTCCTGAGCCTGTTGCGCCTCTTGAGCTTGCTCGGCAGGCTCGGCATCAACCTCTTCTTCCCGCTCCTCAACCTCCTCTTCCGGTTGAGGTTCAGGCTCTGGTTCGGGTTCCGGCTCGGGCTCGGGCTCCGGTTCCTCAATAACCTGAGGCGCCTCTTCCTCAATCTCCGTTTCAGGTTCGGGCTCAGGTTCGGGTTCCGGCTCAGGTTCCGGCGGAGGCGGCTCTACCGGATCGGGAATGACCGGGTCCGGTAGAATCGTTTCAGGTACCGCCTCAGTAGCTCCAAGATTGATCTCGATACCGCGCATTCCCTGCACACCTTCCGGCAGCGGCGCCTCAGGCGGGGCTACAAAGAACGCCGCAGCGTGCAGGCAGATCGCCAAACCAAGCGCGAGCACCCAATGTCGCAACCGTAAACGCATGTCACCCCCCAGACGCTACGGTCAATAAGGTCAGGCGTTCGACGCCAGCATCGCGAAGGTCGTCGAACAAAGGCAGTAGCAATTCGGCATTGAGATCGGCATCGGCTCGCAACTTGATCCGAAGATCATCGCCATTACGCGTTCGCTGCTCAATTCTGTCGATAACAGCATCCCTCAGCAACTCCTCGCCGTCGAGTGCAAACCGCCCGTCGGCAGCAACGCTTAGCACCCACTCATCCACTGTTGCCGCTTGGCCTTCATCGCTATACGGGGGCTCCACCGAGAAAGGCTCCGGTCGACTCAGGGCACCGGCCAGCATAAAGAAGATCAGCAGTAGAAAGACGATATTAATCAGCGGAATAAGATGATCGTCGGAATCTTTCCTGGTAGGCGGTGCGGGCAATTTCATATTGCCTCACCCCTGCCGCAAAGAAACGTTGGTAGCTCCGGCGCCAGACAACGCCTCAAGCCATTCCACCATCGTCTGCAACCGAACCTCCCCCTCCGGCCGCACGATCACCAGCCGGTCCGGCTCCGTGCTCACCGCGGCCCCGACCCGACGCAGCGCCGCGTCGCGGGAGACGGCTTCGCCGTCTAAGGACACGCTACCGTCGACACCAAGGCGCAGTTCCAAACTGCCGTCGTGGACACGGCCGACCTCGGACACGGGCGGCATGTTCAAGGAAATGCCGCGCCAATCCAGAAAACTCGACGCCAACATGAAAAACACCAAAAGAATGAAGACGACATCGATTAGCGGAGTCAAGCTAATAAGATTTCGCCGTCGTGCCGGAACCTCAATGCGCATCGGCCACCCGCCGTGCGCGCTCAAAGGGCACCGCTCCCGACGTTTCGCCGCCGCTTGGTAGCGGAATCGTAAACACCTGGGTAACGGCATCCTCCATCCGGTGCCGGAATCGATCCAACACCCGCTCCAGTGCATTTAGCGCCGCGACCACCGGAATGGCGACGGCAAGCCCCACGGCTGTTGTCAACAAGGCAACCCAGATACCGCCGGACAACAACGCCGGATCGACCTGGCTTCCGGCCATTTCCAACTGCCGAAAGGCTTCGATCATGCCTAAAACAGTCCCTAACAGACCGAGCAACGGACTCAGCGCCCCAATTACCTCTAAGATGCGGAATTGCCCACGCAGCGTTTCGATATTTTCCACGGCAACCCGGCTCGCTTCCTCGCGAACAACGGACTCGGGCACGTTCTTATCCATTCGCCCCCGCATAGCCAAAGCCATTACGCCCGCAATCGGGTTACGCACACCATCAAGCGCAGCCAAAGCCTCTTTAGCGTTACCTTCGCGCCACCTATGCAATGCTTGATCGATAAACTTTCGGCTCCCGATACGAATAGCGATAAACTGCCATAGTTTTAGCAGTATGACCGCCAACGCGACGACGGATAACGCCAGTAAAATCGCAACTACCGGCCCGCCAGTCTCAATAAGCGACTGCAGGCGGCCCGCATCGACCACGGGAGCGGTAGGCTGCATAAGAACACCTCTCGTTTACAACGCTGAAACACTATCAGCAAACCATTTCCTCTGTAGGTCCAATGTTATTGTTATTGCGAATCATTTTCAACAAATGATTGTCGACCTTGCGCACTTGTAGACTAACGGGCGATCATTTCAAGGGTGAGCAGCACTTTAATAAACGCGCAAAGGAAATAGTTGATAATCCTAGCAGGGTGCCGAATACGCTTTTTCCCGCCACCTGCTAGCGCCTCGGCGACTTTCACGGGTGTTGCAAAAACGTGCTGGCTAGCGACCGACGCGACACGGACAGGAATCTTGCACCATGCAATTGTTGATTGCCTTTTGTTTACTGGGAATACTGCTCTACGCACTAATCCGCCCGTCCCGCGAGCAAGTCTACCGATACCTTAGACGCTATGGGCCTTGGCTACTCTTATTCGCGCTAGCCCTGCTGGTAGCAACCGGCCGGCTATCGTTGTTAGTAGCCGCCGTCACCGGGGCCGTAACGCTCATCGCCCGGCTGCTGCCGCTTATCTCTTTTCTTCCCGTCGGAAAATGGCTACGCAGCCGCGGCAGCCAGGAAAAAGAGAAAACGACACCTCCTGCACAAACCGCTCTCAGCAAACAAGACGCCTACGACATCCTGGGCCTAGAACCCGGAGCCACTGCCAGCGAAATCCGAGAAGCACACCGCCGGCTCATACAAAGGCTGCACCCGGACCGGGGCGGTTCCGGATACCTAGCGGCAAAAATCAATCGCGCCAAAGACACATTGCTGAATGACTAAACCGACCGCACTCGCCCATCACACTTCAGCCACACTGATGTGAAGCAAATCCTGTAGTGCAGGCAGATTACGTCGAACGCTATCCCGCCCCTCTTTAATGGCCTCGTCGGCACGAGCAAAATCCAGCAGATCGAGATGCGACAAACGCGGGGAAAGCACTATGTCGGGAGGGTCGCCAGCCAAGCGGCTTCGGGTAATCCGATCCTGCATAATATTAACCGAGTTTGATAGTACCTCATAAAAGCCTGGCGCCGTCAGCTGTTCCGCCTTGCCCGCATCTTTCGACAAGCCACGAGGCATTTTGAGGTTTTGGGCCAAACGGCCGAGCCAGTTCCCGCCGGCGTCCGCCACTTCCAGTTCCTCGGCCTGCTCAACCTCGGCCGCCGGCTCGCGCGCGACGGCCGGTTGCCGCCGCAGGCGCCCAAGCAAATCGCCGTTAAGATTAACGGCAATGACGATATCCGCCCCCAAGGCCCGACATAACGAGACAGGAACCGGGTTGACCAATCCCCCGTCGACTAACCAACGCCCATCGACATGTACCGGCGTTAACAGGCCAGGCAGGGAAATCGAGGCTCGGATCGCGGTCTGTAGCGGCCCTTCCTGTAACCACACCTCCGTACCCGTTTTCAAATCGGTGGCGACGGCACCGAAGCGTTTAGGAAGACACTCGATATCGCAACCTTCGATATACTCGCTGCAAACCTCCATCAGACGCTTACCAGCGATAGCGCCGCCTCCCGACAAGGTAAAATCCATGTAGGAGAATACCTCGCGGCGGGTCAGGCTGTTCCCCCAGGCTTCGATGTCGTCCAAACGCCCTGCTGCATAAACGCCGCCAATCAAAGCGCCAATCGAACTACCGCAAACGATGTCCGGCTCAATCCCCGCCTCTGCCAACGCCGTGAGCACGCCGATGTGGGACCATCCGCGCGCCGAGCCACTTCCCAAAGCAATGCCAATTTTGGTCTGGTGATTAGTGCTTGTCATGCTCATCCTATCCGTGCAAAGAAACACGTAACGTCGCGGCTAAGGGCCTTTGGCCGCGGACCAGCGCTCTTCCTGAGCCCGAAAAATTGTCAATATGCCCTAATTTGCCTAGCCCCCATCCAGCCCCCATCACCTTGGCAGGTTGGGAAACTGCCCGGCAAAAGCTTAATTCCAACAAACGGCCAAGCCCCCCCACCCCCATTAGAAGGAGAGCGGCTCGTGGAAAAAGTCGTGTTACTGTTACAAGGCGGAGCCGCCTTGGGCGCCTATCAAGCGGGCGCCTTTCACGTTATTGCCGATTATTTAAACCAACATAGCCAGCGCCGGCTAACCGCCATCGCAGGTGCTTCGATCGGCGCCATCAACGGCGCCTTAATCGCCCAGCAGGCTGATACCCCGACGCAAGCTGCCCACTCGCTCAGCACGCTATGGCGGGAAACCTTCAGCCAAACAACCTTCCCGTTTTTTCCTTTTCCAGGGCAGGAGCGGCTTAACAGTGTACTGACCGGGATGATCTTCGGCCATTCCGCCCTATATCATCCGGCCCTGCAAAATCAATGGGACTTTTCTGCCGGCACGCCTTTCTTTGCCCCCTATCGTAGCGGCCCTATGCGCCAAACTTTAGAGAAGGTCATAGGCACGTACGAACAACGCCCAAAGGGACCCCGTTTACGCATTCGCACCGTACAAAGCTGCCCTCCGCGAGCCGTTATTTTCGACAGCGAGAAGGAGGCCATAACGTCTGAGATGCTCGTTGCCAGTGCCAGCATCCCTATGGCATTCCCATTCCACCGCATCGGCGGCCAAACCTATTGGGACGGCGAGTTCTGGCCTACAGGACTTACCGACTTACTAGATGGCTTGATCTCCAACGACGACGGTCATGACTACCATATCATCAGCGTTGAACTTTACCGACCGGAACATGGGCTAGACCGCTTACTCCAGCATAGCCCAGGCTCATTCCGCTTAACACGGATTCGTCGCTCCCTATCCCACCTCGATTACCTACTATGCCCCGTGTTCGACTGGTCTTCCGAGCGCATAGAAGCACTTATCGACGCGGGTATAACGGATACCAAAGCCGCCCTGAAAAAACATCGGCTGTATTGGAGCGCCCCCCGCTCACCAACGGTCGGCAAAACGATCCGCCGTTGGTTAAGAAAGCAATTTAAGGCCCCTGCCCGCGGGGCCTTAAATGTTTGTGCTTACGTTTACCACATTCACGCTTGACTTAGCGGGATACCGCCGCTAGCGTAAGGTTTATGCGTAACACTCGATTCGAAAAACTACTACGACTGAGCAACCCGGCCTCCTAAGGAGCGTCGGGATTAGCGTTAGCATTCGTACGGTTTCGGATCGGGATCTTTTCCATGAGTAACGCAAGCACTTCAATCTACGCCCGCTATACCACCAGCCAACAAAGCTTCATCGCACTAACGCTACGACTGCGCAACGGTCGTCGGGCCTAGCGGCAGCCCGGTGGCCGTAATTTAGCCGCGCGTTGAGGCCGTCTTAACACTTCGCCAAACCAAACGCTGGTTTGGTCGACGGCTGCACCCCAGCAAAATCGCGCAGGAGAAGCTCCAATGATGCAAGCCGATAAAAAGTACCGACCGTTTCAGGCCATCTCATTGCCGGACAGGCAGTGGCCGTCTCAAGTCATCGACACCGCACCGCGTTGGTGCAGCGTCGACCTTCGCGACGGCAATCAGGCGCTCATAGAACCCATGGACGCCGAGCGAAAAATAAGGATGTTCCGCACGCTGTGCGAGATTGGATTTAAAGAAATAGAAATTGGCTTTCCGGCCGCCTCGCAAACCGATTTCGACTTTGCACGCCAACTCATCGAGCAGGATTTAATTCCCGAGGACGTTACCGTTCAAGTCCTCTGCCAGTGCAGAGAACCTTTGATCCGCCGCACATTCGAAGCGTTACGAGGCGCCAAGCGAGCCATCGTCCACATTTATAATTCGACCTCCACCGTTCAACGCCAGGTAGTATTCGGCCTTGATCGCGCTGGTATTATCGACATTGCGGTAGGCGGCGCTCGCTTAACGCAAACTCTCGCCGCCAAGCAGCCGGAAACCGAATGGGTGTTCCAGTATTCGCCTGAGAGCTTCACCGGAACCGAACTTGAATTTGCGGTTGATATTTGCAATGCCGTTAATGCCGTATGGCAACCGACGCCCGAGCGTAAGTCCATCGTCAATCTTCCCGCCACGGTGGAGATGGCCACGCCCAACGTATACGCCGACCAAATCGAGTGGATGAGCCGCAATCTCGCTTATCGCGACAGCATCGTCCTCAGCGTCCACCCACACAATGACCGGGGCACAGCCGTCGCTGCCGCAGAGCTTGCGGTTATGGCCGGAGCGGATCGTATCGAGGGCACGCTGTTCGGTAACGGGGAGCGCACCGGTAACGTCGACTTGGTAACGCTGGCTCTTAATCTCTTTACCCAAGGCATCGATCCGGAGCTAGACTTCTCCGACATCAATACCGTTGCCCGCTGCGCCGAGTACTGCAACCAGTTGCCCATTCACCCTCGCCACCCTTACGTGGGCGAATTGGTCTTCACAGCCTTCTCCGGCTCGCACCAAGACGCTATCAAGAAAGGCTTTGCCGCCCGTCGCGAAGGCGATATCTGGGACATCCCTTACTTGCCGATCGACCCGAAAGATGTCGGCCGCTCCTATGAAGCGGTAATCCGCGTTAACAGCCAGTCGGGCAAAGGCGGTGTGAGTTATTTGCTGGAACGCGACCACGGGGTCGTCATGCCCAGATTACTGCAAATCGAATTCAGCCAAATCGTACAGGATCTAGCCGACAACTCCGGCAAGGAGCTGGACAGTGCTACGCTTTGGACGAGCTTCAGCGGCGAATACCTGGAGCGCACAACGCCTTTGCAGTTACTGGACTACAAAACCCACGGCGAAGGCGAGCATCACGAGCGGGAACAAATAACGGCGACAATCCGCTATCGAAGCAACGAACATATCATTAGCGGCTCGGGCAACGGCCCCATCGCCGCCTTCGTCGACGCCCTTAACCGCCATTGCGCATTGTCCTTACAGGTCGTCGACTACCGGGAGCACGCCACAGGCAAAGGTTCGGATGCGCAAGCCATCGCTTATGTCGAGATCGGGTTTGGCGGCCCCTCGCCCACCCTATTCGGCGTTGGGCAGGCCGGCAATATTCTCACTGCATCGCTGTCGGCGGTCGTAAGCGCCGTCAATCGCGCCGCAGCTCGCCGTCCGGACTGGCTTCAACCTCCCGAGGATGAGCGCCGGACAGGTTAAGCTAGCGACCCTATCGCAGGGGCAGGAAATCTACGCGTGAAGGCGCACTAAAGGCGGGCGATAAAGAATCGCCCGCTTTTTACCCAAGAACCCAAGCAAGGATAAACAACCAACAGAGCTTGCTACATCACTTTATTCGTGACCTAGCCGGCAAGCCGCTTATTCGACAATGGAAATGACAGAAAGGAAACTGGAGCGGGAAACGAGACTCGAACTCGCGACCCCAACCTTGGCAAGGTTGTGCTCTACCAACTGAGCTATTCCCGCTTTATATCGAGGATGGGCTGAACGCCCCTGCCATCGCGGCAACGGGGCGTACTTTAACAGGTTTATAACGGCAATGTGAAGCCCGAGTAGGCAGTTTTTTAGCGGAAGTTGATAAGGGACGAAAAAACCGGGACTTTTCTACCGCTCAAGCACCGCTAAGTGCTCGCTATAGCGCCGACCGTTGGCCACGTAATGCTTTGCACCCGCGACTAGGCGCTGCTTCTCGTCTTCATTCAGGCTTCTCTTAACCCGGCCGGCGCGCCTAATACCAAAGATCCATCGGGTACCACCATCCCCTCCGGCACTAATGCATTAGCGCCAATCAAACAATACTTCCCGATCTTAGCGCCGTTGAGAACGACCGCATTAATGCCGATCAAGCTGTAATCGCCAATCTGACAGCCGTGCAACATCACCTTGTGGCCGATCGTGACCCCACGGCCGATCTCCAACGGATACCCCTCGTCCACATGCAAAACCGAACCGTCCTGAATATTGCTGTCCTCGCCGATCACGATAGGCTCGTTGTCGGCACGAACAACCGCATTGAACCAGACGCTTGCATTTGAGTGCATCACCACCGATCCAATTAACGTTGCGTTCGGCGCAATAAAATGCGACTCGCCGATAAACTGGGGGACTCTGTCTGCTAATCGATAGATCAAAAGCGCAACTCCTATCACTAACCGCCTGCTACCGTTCGCCAACGCTCGCATGCCAAGGCCATTATGCTAATCTTGAGTCGACGTGCGCCCGTCGGGAAGGGACGGCGGAATACCAACGACAATGACAACACTATAATCACGATGAGCTTTACAATCAGCAAACTCGCCGGCGCATTATTCATGCCACTGCCTCTGATCAGCATCGCCTTGATCGTGGCATTGTTTGCCTTACTCCTAGGCCGACGAGGTTTAGGTACGGCCTTGGTCGGTATCGCCACCTTCGCCCTTATAGGTATCGCGTGGTGGCCGCTTGCCGACCGCCTGCTCCATCCGTTAGAAGCGCCCTATCTCGCCATTCGAGAAGCCGACCCCGATATTCGATGGGTTATGGTACTGGGCAGTGGCCATGATTCCGACCCATCGGTACCGATTACTTCACAGTTGACCGATACCGCCGTTGTTCGCATCGTCGAGGGCGTGCGCCTTTATCGGCAGCTCCCCGAAGCGCAGCTGATCGTATCCGGCTGGGGCGGACAGGATGCACGTCCACACGCTGAGCTTGCTGCTCAGCTCGCCAGGGAACTCGGTGTTGAGGAGGAATCGATTATTCGATTCGACCTACCGCGCAACACTGCCGAAGAAGCGATGGCGGCCTCCATGCGGCTAACCGACGAGCCTTTTTACTTGGTTACCTCGGCTTCGCATATGACCCGGGCCTTAGCCTTATTCGAAGCGCAAGGCTTGAAGCCGATTCCAGCCCCCACCCGCCATCGCGTGACGGCAAAGCAAAACCTCAACCTACGCGATTACACGCCGCAAGCACGAGATGTGGCAAAATCCGAGCGCGCCTTTCACGAATATATGGGTATACTCTGGAATCGCTTACGCGGCGAGCACCGATCGGCAGCAGAACATTAAACGCAATACGATAAAGACAACATAGCCGTTATAACAGCTGCCGTATACCGATGCTCCGGAAAGCACGGATCGCTGCTTTAATTCGAACCTACATAATAGGAGCCAGCAAAAACCATGAGCGTAGCAGGAACTTGGAACTTGGTCATGGACACCCCGTTCGGACAACAAACGCCTACCCTCGAGATCAACAATAACGGGGGCAGTTACGAGGGTGCCTTGGAAGGCCCTACCGGACGCACCGAGCTGGAAGAGTTAACGGTAGATGGCGACAAGCTCTCTTTCTACTCCAATATTAAAACCCCGATGGGCAGCTTCCGGGTTTCCTTCCGCGGCGGCATCGAAGGCGACGCTATCAGCGGCACATTCAAAAGCATGGCTGGCGTTAACGAATTCAGCGGCACCCGCGCCTGAGTCGGTTTCCTTAGAGGCCGGCTGTCGGTCGGCCTCATTCCGTATTGAACCCTCCCAATCCCCCACATCTCTATAAAAATGCATAGACAGTACAGGCGGCAGGCTCTTACCAGGAGCGTTGGCACCTTGCTGTAAGGCAACCTATTGATGCCGATCGTAAGTCGCGAAGGAACCCCTGCCGGAGCCCTCATGCATAAACCGACGGCTAAAGACGGGGACTCCACCCCGCCCCCTCAGGGGGATAAAAACCCGACCCCGACTTTCGTACGCCGGAGAACGGACTGGACATGGCCGCTCTTCGCGCTTGGTCAGCTGTTAGTCGGCTACCCGTTACTGGCTATTTTGCACACCGACACCTGGTTTCTCGGCCTACCGGGAGGCCTCGTCTACCTATTCTCCAGCTGCTGCTCTTGATTGTCTTAACAGCTGTACTTGCGGAACGAGGATGCCGTTAGTAGGACGCCATGCTTCATCCGGCTCTCATTGCATTAGCCGCTTTCTTATATCTAGGAGCGTTATTCGCCGTTGCGGCGTATGCAGAGAGGCGCGCCGTACAGGGTAGGAGCATTGTCCAAAACCCGTACATCTATGCCTTATCGCTCACCGTATTTGTCACGGCCTGGACCTTTTACGGCAGCGTCGGGCGTGCCGCCATGGAAGGGTTAGACTTCGTTGCGCTTTACATCGGCGCAACGCTTATCGCAATTCTCTGGTGGTTGATCCTACGCAAGATCATTCGCATCAGTAAGCGACAACGTTTGAGCACGATCGCCGACTTTCTCTCCGCACGCTATGGTAACAGCAGCTTATTGGCCGGCCTGGTTGCCTTCCTTACCTTTGTTGTCCTAACGCCTTATATCGCCTTGCAATTGAAGGCTATCTCGCTGAGCTATCAGGTTCTAATCGCCGATCCCGGCGGGCCTTTTCCTGACCCGCTGACGCCTCCCCCCCGATTGCGGGCGATCCAACGTTTTATGTCACTCTACTGCTGATGCTGTTCGTCATTTTATTCGGCGCACGGCAGCTGGATTCGGCGGAACGTCACGAAGGAATGGTGGCGGCGATCGCAACCGAAGGCATCGTCAAGTTAATTGCCGCGCTAGCGGTGGGTATTTTCGTCGTATACGGGCTCTTCGGAGGCTTTAGCGATCTGTTTCAACAAGCGCGCGCGACGCCCGCCGCGCATGTTCCTATGAACTACGGGGATAGTGCCAGCGGCTATTTTCACTGGACTATGATAAGCCTAGCGTCGATGGCGGCAGTCATGTTTCTACCCCGCCAATTTCAGGTATCGGTGGTTGAAAACACCAACGAAAACCACGTCCGAAAAGCCATGTGGCTATTCCCGTTGTACCTTCTATTGATCAACCTCTTTATCCTACCGATTGCCCTGGCCGGCCTATTACTGGTACCGGGCGGAGCGAGCCATGCAGACAGCTTCGTCCTCCTCATGCCGCTGCTCGCGGAACGCTTCGGCTTGGCGCTGTTCGTCTTTCTCGGCGGCTTATCAGCGGCGACCGCGATGGTTATCGTCGAGGCGGTGGCGATCAGCACCATGCTGTCGAATAATGTCGTCATCCCATTGCTCATGCGGGTCCGCTCGCTACGCCTAACCCAGCGCGAAGATCTCGGTCGCTTGTTACTGTTCATCCGCAGAGCGGCTGTCATCGCCTGTATCGGCGCCGGCTATGCCTACTTTCGCAGCGCAGGCTATGGGCTTCCCTTGGTAGAGCTAGGTCTTGTATCGTTCGCCGGCATCTGCGTACTCGCTCCCGCTATGATCGGAGGGCTCTTTTGGAGGAACGGCACCCGCACAGGCGCTCTTCTAAGCATCGCTGGCGGCTTTACCGTTTGGTTCTACACCTTGGTAATTCCGTTATTCGCAGAAGCCGGCTGGATTCCCGGCACAATTGTCGAGCCCGGGCCTTACGGCGCCACCTGGCTAAAACCGGAAGCGTTGTTTTGGGTAGAAGGACTGACACCGTTCTCTCATGGCATGTTCTGGACGATCACGATCGCAACCGCTCTTTACATAGTGGCTTCGCTAGTAGCTCGACAGAGCTTGCAGGAACAACTCCAGGCAACCGCCTTCGTGGATACTTTCCGCTCGGAAAAAGAAACCGAGGAGCTGTGGCATTCGCACGGACGACTTGCAGACCTGCACGCCGTTCTGGTTAGAACGCTAGGGCATGCGCGCGCGGAAGCTGCCTTAACGGCCTATGCCAGTCAACGAGGAGAAAAGCACCTACAGAAAGGCGCGCTCGACACCGAGCTAGTTCGCTACGTCGAGCGCCTGCTATCGGGCGTGGTCGGCGCGGCCAGTGCGCGCCTAATGATAAGTGCCGTTGTAAAGGAAGAACCCCTCCGCGACGGGTTGACCGGGCTTCCTAATAAAACGCAGCTGCTCGGCGAGCTGCGAGAGGCATTAGAAGCTAGCAAGCGCTCGCATAGCCACACCTTCGCGCTTCTTGTCCTCAACCTTGACCGCTTCCGCCTAGTCACTAGCAGCCTTGGCTACAATATCGGCGAACAACTGCTGTTAGACGCGGCAAACCGCCTGAAGGCCCAACAAATGGCCGGCGAGTTGGTTACCCGGCTGCCGGGGATCAATTCGGCATTTTGCTTCCTGATACTCGTAACGCGGCCCAAGTTCGCGATAAGGCACTCCGTTATCAAAGTGCGTTCGCCCACGCGTTTAGGGTCGAAGAACATGAGATCTTCATCAGTGCCAGCATCGGCGCCGCCTTAAGCAGCGGCTACGATCATCACGAGGATCTGCTACGCGATGCCGAAACGGCGCTAGTCCGTGCAAAAAGAGCCGGTATTAATCAGTGCGAAGTCTTCGAAACGGCCATGCGTACCCGAGCGGTCCAAGTGCTGCAACTCGAGGCTGACCTGCGGCGAGCCTTAAAACGCCGGGAATTCGAGCTCCATTACCAACCTATTGTGTGCCTAGCGGATAACCGACTGGCCGGTTTCGAAGCCTTGATACGTTGGCGAAAATCAGACGGTACTTTGGTTCCCCCTGCCGACTTCATCCCGCTCTGCGAAGAAACGGACATGATCCTGCCAATCGGCGACTGGGTGCTTAACGAGGCCTGCGCACAACTTTCCACCTGGCTAGGTCGCTACCCACGGACCAACATGCAAATTAGCGTCAACTTATCGGTGCGCCAGCTTCGACAAAAGGACCTCCTGTTTCGCGTGCGCGACGCTTTAGATTCGCGCCGCCTGCCGCCAGAGCGGCTGAAACTGGAGATCACAGAGAGTGCCGTAATGGACAACGCGGATCTAAGCTCGGCCATACTGAACGAACTCAACGCCATGCAGATATCGTTATCGATCGACGACTTTGGCACCGGCTATTCTTCGCTTAACTACCTACGGCGCCTTCCGGTTAATACGCTCAAGATCGACCAATCCTTTGTCCGCGGCATCACAAACGACCGCAAACAGGCGGGCATAGTCGAGTCGACTATTATTCTGGCCCATAAGCTGGGTATGGATGTTATAGCCGAAGGCGTTGAAACACACGAGCAAGCGCGACAGCTGCGCTCCTTCAACGCGGAGTACGGCCAAGGGTACCTCTTCGCACGCCCTCTACAAGCGGGGGACGCCGAACAGCTTCTTGCCGGCTAACACAGCGGTAACCCGTCGGGTTCGGCAATAAATTATCCTTTACCTCTGGTCAGATCGCCCACAAATGGCGATACTGGGGCCACTTTAGTCATCATCGAGAGGGAGAGCGATACGTGAATAAGACCGAACTGGTTAATGCTGTAGCCGATTCCGCCGATATCACCAAAACTCAGGCGGAACGAGCCGTCGGTTGCGTACTGGCGTCGATCCAAGAATCGCTGACGCGCGGGGAGGAAGTTCAACTACCTAACCTCGGCAAATTCGTTATCGGCGAAAGGGCTGCCCGCACTGGCCGCAATCCGCAAACCGGCGAAACCATCCAAATAGCTGCCAGCCGGACGGTTCAGTTCAAGGCAAGCGCACCGCTCAAACGCGCCATTAACGACTAAACTCAAATCGTCGAAGCTCCCCGCCCCGCAGCCCATCTCTGCGGGGCGCCTCAGTCGAGGCGCGACGGCTACCTGGCGTAACCCCACCTACTAGGCAATTCCCGCAACAGTGCCCCTATCGCTGAGAAAACGTAGCCGGCTTGGAGATAGACGCCGCCGCAGCTAAAGGGGCGTATCTAGGCGTAGATCCTGACTGGCGCTGCCCACCCACTTGCCATAGTAAAAAGTTTGCCAGGCTGCACAATTGCCGGCACGATTTTTCGCGCCGAGCTGATAACCGGTATTCGTCGTCTTGGCTATCGCAATCGTGCAGTCCTGGCAAACACCCTATAAAGAGGGCCCACCGGCGAGCTCAACACGCCTTAGCTGTTTGCTCATGCTGCATGAACGCGTGCGGGTGCGGTCAGCGGCGCCGCAAGGCGATATACATCCCCATCGCCGTACAAGAGATAGTCGGTCGGTTCAGGCTCGCAATTACAGGCCACCTCACCGATGCGCGTCCCGTTAAACTGCAGGGCTTGCCATAGGAACTGACAAGCATCGTCGGCCTCGATCTCAACCGCATGGCGCTCAGCCGGAACCGTCTGCCAAAATGCGGAATCCGTTATCACCACCACGCGTAGCGTCCGGTCCGTCTCTGCAGGGGGGCAACTGTAAAGGCCGAAAATTGTCTGTGCTAACGGAGCCGGCGGGGTCAATAAGCCAGTTAGGCCTTCTTGTTTTATTTCTTTATGGGACAGCTGCATGGTTGTTCCTCCCTGGTAGCCATACCTATCCATAACGAAGACACCGGGGCCAGGCGCACTTCCTTCGCCCAACCCCGGTACTAAGACGTTAATACGGCTTACATGTATACGCCGCCGTTAATATTGAGCTGTTGCCCGGTAATATAATCGCCATCTACCACCAGGAAAGCCGCAGCTTTGGCAACTTCTTCCGGCTTGCCGAATCGAGCCAAAGGAATTTTGGTTAGTAGTTTCTCCTGAATCTCCCCAGGCACCTTGTCGAACATCTCGGTTTGGGTAAACCCCGGAGCAATCGCATTCACCGTAATATTGTATCGGCCCAACTCCTGAGCAGCACTCTTGGTGAACGCAATCACCGCGCCTTTGCTGGCGGCATAGTTGGTTTGGCCGAAATTACCCGCCTGACCGACGAAAGAGCTAATATTAACGATGCGGCCGAACTTCTGCTCTTGCATAATCGGCTGCGCGGCGCTCACGGTATAAAAGACGCTATTGAGATTAGTCTGGATCACTTTATCCCAATCGTCGTCTTCAAGCTTACGTAAGGTCTTGTCGCGGGTTATACCTGCGTTATTGATGAGGATATCCACGCTACCCCAGGCTTCCTTGACCTGATTTACCAAGCCCCGAGCTTCATCCGGTTTGCCAACATCCGCTTGAATGACGAGCGCATCGGAATCCAGCTGCTGAATTTCTTTGGCAACCGCCTCGGCCTCCTCTTTGCCGCCGCGGTAATTGATAGCTACTTTCGCTCCAAGACTACCTAATTCCAACGCTATTGCCCGCCCGATACCGCGAGAACCCCCGGTAACAATTGCGGTTTTACCTTCCAAGCGACGCATAATCGACTCCTTTCGTTGTTATCAATTCCGTTTTTATAACGGCGGTTCAATAAGGCTAACCGCAATCGGCTGGTGCCGGCACGGCCTACCTTAATACCCGCTTTATTCTACCGAGAAGTGTACCAATATCACCTACCCCTTGCCCAAGCGGGCGCGGAAAACAGCCTAATAAGGTACCGCATAATCCTTCTCGGACTGCCTGCACAGCTCGCCACCCCGCAGCACTCACTCGTGGGGCAACCCACCGCTCGAACACTGACAAGTTGGCCGACGTATGCGGACCCAAGTCGGTTGAAGACATGGCACAATGCGAGAAACGTCGTTCGCATTCGCGACCTCTAGTACGTTCTTGCCAAGGGCGACCGCACTCTGTCAGGAACCCGAACAAGGGCTTTGAACAGGCAAATTCAAGCATGAAGGCCTATTATTAGCACGCTGTCTCGATTCGGCTACTAGTATCGCTGTGCAAAAACGATTTACGGGTAGCCTTGTTGCTGCACAACTGTCCCGACCGATACTTAATCTTCTTTACAGCCGTGTGGCTGGAATCATACATAAGGTTCTTCCTCCATGACTTCAAGCCCTCCATCTAAATCCGCTCAACGCGAACGCTTGACCGCTGATAGAGCGGTCGACTACAGTGCCGCACCCTTATCTTTTGTTAAGGAAATTTCAATCCCGTATGGACGTTCCCAGTAGCCGCCCCGTTAGGGAGGCTGATAGAGAAAACACTCGCCGCATTGCAGCGTCGGGCCTACGGTAAGCTGTCCTCGCCACTCTTACCTGCCTCCCGCCCCTCCGATGCGGCGGCCAGAGGTAGATCATGCAAATTGCTACTTTTGCCGATGCGGTGCGCGAGACCCTCGCGCAAAAAGACGCAGCTACTCTTCGAGAGCTTTTGGAAGACACTCACCCGGCCGACCTCGCGCTGTGCGTATCGGAGCTTGGCAGTCACGACACCTGGCGTGTGCTCTCAGCACTCTCGCCCGACAAGCGAGCAGCCGTTTTCGGCTATTTACCCGCGAACGAGCAAGTCGAATTGGCGGATTCGCTGAACCGCCGGCATCTGGCAGAAATTTTCCAACATATGTCGGCAGACGAGCGAGCGGACTTGTTCAATCGCCTTAATACCGAGCAACAGCAAACCTTGCTGCCCGGCCTAGCGCAAGCCGAACGCGACGACATTCGGAAGCTGGCCGGTTATGAAACTGGCAGTGCGGGCGCCATTATGACCTCCGACTACGCCACTTTGGCGCCGGAGCTCACGGCATGGCAAGCCATTCAACGACTGCGCAGCGAAGCGCCCGACAAAGAAACGATTTACCAAGCCTATGTCATCGACCGCGACCGGCAGATTCTCGGCACGGTGTCCCTGCGCGATCTTATCGTAGCTCCCAATTCCGCTAAGGTGTCCGACCTGATGGTCGAAGGGGTCATCTACGCTCACGTGGAAGATCCTCAGGAGGAGGTCGCCGGCCTTATAAGTAAGTACGACTTACTGGCTTTACCGATTGTCGACAGCAAGCAGCGTCTGGTCGGTATCGTCACCTACGACGACGCAATGGACGTTGCCGAAGAAGAGGCTACGGAAGATTTTCATCGTCACGGCACCGTCGGCAAACTCGACACCAGCGTACGCGACGCGAGCATTCCCCTGCTGTATCAGAAGCGGGTTTTTGGCTTGTCGTCCTCGTTTTCGGCAATATTTTCTCCGGAGCCGGCATCGCCTATTTCGAAGACACCATTGCCGCCTACGTCGCGCTCGTCTTCTTTTTGCCCTTGCTCATCGACTCCGGGGGCAACGCCGGCTCTCAGGCCGCCACGCTCATGGTACGAGCACTTGCAACCGGCGACGTTCAGATGCGCGACTGGGGCAGAATGCTCGGCCGCGAGCTCGGCGTGGCAGCACTATTAGGCATTACCATGGCACTCGCCGTCTCCTTGCTCGGCGTCTTCCGCGGCGGGCCGGAAATTGCTGTGGTCGTCGCTTTAACGATGGTAATGGTTGTAATCGTCGGCAGCCTGATTGGAATGTCTTTGCCGTTCCTGTTAAGCCGCTTTAGGTTCGACCCGGCTACAGCCAGCGCCCCTCTCATTACATCGATTGCCGATGCCACAGGCGTGGTTATCTACTTCTCGGTCGCCACTTGGCTATTGACGATGCCGGCTGCGGTATAAACGACTATGCAATCTGCTAGTGGCCGAGGCGATGCCTCGGCCACACTTCATTCAGCTTCGTCGGTATTAATAAGCGACTTTCGGCCTCCGAGAACCGGGGGGCCGATAGAGCGCCTCCGTAACGGCCACTGGTAAAGCGCCAACCCGGCCAGCACGACGCCCGCCCCCATCCAAACACTGGCGGATACCGCTTCGTGATTAATCCAACTCCCAAGAAACAACGCCAGCACCGGCGTAATCAGCGTAATCAGGGCAACCGAGCCCGTGTTTACGCGCTTTAGCGCGTAATAAAATAAAAGCAGTCCAATGACCGAACCAAATACGGCTAAATAACCGATAGCAAAGACATTTCGCACAGGCACCGTCTCTGGTAGCGCGAGGCCGTCAAGCAAAAACCAAGTTAGCACATAGCAGGGAAACGCCAGCAACAAACCGCCCGTGGACTGAGCCAGTGCGTGAAGAGTCGCGCCATTTCTCTTCACCAATACCATACTGGCACCGTTTAAAGTTACGCCGAACAGCAACAAACAAATACCGAGCCAAGCATCCGGGTAGGCCGATAAATCGGCGCGAAAGATGATGGCTAGCCCCGACAAAGCCATTAACAAACCAATAAGTTTACCGCCAGTAAAAGCTCTCTCGTTGAGCCATAGCATACCTAGAAGCCCCGTCACCAACGGGGTCAATCCGAACATCACCGATAACAGTCCCGACGGCACATATTGTGCGGCCCAGTAGCCGCAGGTCATGGTTCCGTATAACGCCAACGTCACCGCGCCATAGCAGCGAATCGAGGCTCGATCCCAAGGAAGTCGCACACGCAGCGCCCATAACAGCAGTAAGCTCAGTAGCGTTCCCACAGCCATGCGTGCGGTCAAGCCAAACATCGGCCCGACGTCATCGCCGCTCCACTGGATAGCTAAGGGAGTAGTCGCCCAGATAATGACGATTCCTAAATACGCCGCCGGCACCGACACTTTTATAACTCCTTGTTAAAGGCAAAAAAAGCCGCAGAACCTTTGCTCTGCGGCCTTTAGAGGGTGTTTAGTCGTTTAAGCGATCAAGTCGGGCACCTTCCTCCAGCGCACAGGCAATCCTGTCGGGCCACTCGGACCGACATGCGCATACGCCAAACAAGAGAAAATGCCTGATAGTTCATCGTTTCATCCTGCACCGACGACAATAGCGAGGTCAAGCTTAAAAACTATGACGGCGAGCCATCGGTATTGCTAATAACCGCTCGCTTTCGGCTACATTCAGCCAGTGCGACCCGATTGCGGCCGGACGCTTTAGCTCTATAGAGTGCGCGATCTGCACGCCGCAACCATTCGTCTTGCGTTTCCTTTGGCTGAAGCAACGCCGCGCCAAACGAGGCTGTAACGCCATCGGCAACATCTTTCAGCTCATCCTCCAAAGATTGCCGCAGCTGCTCAGCAGCAACATAGAGTCCATGCACGTCGATGCCAGATAAAAGAACGACGAACTCTTCTCCGCCAAAGCGAAACAAACGGTCGTTACGGCGACTTCTCCTGCGCACGATTTCACAGACCTTGATCAGTAACCGGTCGCCTTCATCATGCCCGAACCTATCGTTAATGCGCTTGAAGTGGTCGAGATCGAACATGATCACTCCGTAACCGGCTTCGTCGCGTTCCTTGGCTGCAATAGCAATTTGCAGCTCTTCTTCCATGGTTCGCCGGTTACCAACCCCTGTCAGCGGATCGCGGGTGGCAAACTCTCGCAGTCGGCGCTGCTGACGCTCGGCTTGTTTTACAAAGATCAGAATAAACGCGCAGACCATCGACGAGGTCGTCACAAATGCCCAGGCATGTAAATCGGATTCAAAGGGAGTGCCGACGAGCAACAACACCGCAATCGTTCCCGCCGTCAGCGCAACGGCCAAGCGTGCCCGAACGAGACAAAAATTGGCGACAAATACGACGTACAACCAGAACAGCCCGCCATCGCCGTGCAGAAGGGCCATTAACAGACCGCCGCTACAGGTAACACAAACGATGAGGCGCGCCCCGAGCTCAACCCGCCCGCTCCACCATGCGTGGGCGACGCCCCCGGCGATGATAAATACGATTAGCGCATCGAGAATTCCAATGAGATAGTCGCCAGCCAGAAGGCGATAGATCGCAAACGGGAATAAACCGAAGACAGCACAAGCACCGAGAAGCGTCAGAATAGCCAGCCGGAAATCTTCGACGATACTTTGTAGACCCATGCTCTCCCCCAGCCGGCACAGAACGGAAGCGGTCATAGACCTCTGTGCCATAGCTCCGACCTAAGCCGGCGCCCCAGCGCCTTGTTTTGGTCGCTTGCCGGCCCGCCGAACACACCCATTCGCGTGCGGCGAGTTCTTCTCTCTGCTTAAAACTGCTTATTCGCCTTACCGGCGGTCTAACGGGGCATCGATATAAGCCGAACTCTGCACCACCGACATAAGGTTAGCGTCCCTGGCGACAGGCGGCGCGTACCAATTCCACAGGATTCAACTTCCCTTGGCAGGTACAGAGCCGCTCCGGCTTGTTCAACGATCACCATCTTAACGCGGAAAGACCAGTACGTCTTCTCTACTCGCGGGGTGGCGGAGAGCACTAATCGAACAAAGCGTGAGAAGGGTTTACGATTCCCTCGCCAGCGGGGTGGCTAGGTCCCGCCTCGCCTGGCACAACATAACCGACGCCACGATAATCGTTCCGCCGATAAGCAACCGCAACCAATCGATGTCTCTATTCCAGAACAGGAAATTGACGAGTATCCCGGCGGGAATGAGCATGTTGTTCATGGTCGCCAGTTGGCCGGTGTTCACCCACTTGGTCGCCATGTTCCATCCTAAGTAGCCGAGCCCAGACGCGCCCAGCCCTAACCATATCAGAACCCCCCACTGGACCGCCGTCTGAGGGGACCGGGACCAATCGCCGAATAGCGCCGTACCGATACCCGAAACGATGAGCGCCCCAATAAAGAACCATCCAAAGACTTGTGCCTGCTCGCGAACGCTCCCGAGCAAAGCGCGCTTATAGGCAATCTGCCCGGCGGCAAAACAGACGTTTGCGGCCTGAATCAACAGAAAGCCAACGATAAAATCCTCGCTTACGGCATCGTAACGAATCACAGCAGCGCCAAACACCGCCAACCCGGCCGCCAACCACCATCGAAGAGGCACATGCTGACGGTTAAGCACTAACTCGTCGATCAGTGTGATATAGAGCGGCGTAAAAATCGTAAACAATAGAATTTCAGGTACGGTTAGATAGGCAAAAGCGTGGTAAAGGAGCAGATACGTCATGCCGATCTGTACGCCACCTATCGCCATAAGCACGAAAGCCGTTCGTTCGCGCAACGCCTTCCAGCGCAGAATAGGAAGAAAGAGGGACGCTGCCAGGAGCATTCGGAGGAAAACAGCGATATAGCTGTCGACGGATCTGGCTAAATAGACATCGATTAGAGAAAAGCTGAACGCCCAAATGGCGGTAATCAACCACAGCAGCCACATAGAGCCGGCAATCACAGGTAATTCAAGGAGCCGGTATTATGCCAGTTCCAAGCGTACAACCCTAATTAAAGAAGTCACCACTTGCAAAAACAGTGTAGTGAGACGCCCGCCGGGGGGATATGGGGATGGCGAGCGCCTCTGAGACCTAATTACCGAGCGCGCCGATGCAACGATCGTAAATCAACTCCGCAGCGGCGGCGGCGTCCATGGACGGGTCATTATACAAAACGTGTACGGACTCGCTCAATACTTCAGCGGAAGCGTCGGTACTAGCAGCAGCGCGCACCTCGGCGATAACTTCATCCACAGACGTGGCGTTATCCCGGGCTTCGACCAGGTCAGCCGCGGCAGCGCGCTGAGCCGTGCAAATCTGTTCGGAAGCAACGGCAGTACCGCCAACAAAAACGCTCAGCGCCAAAACGCCAAGCCCTAATACAGAAGCTTTCATGAAGGTTCCATCCTTTTTATTAAGGTTATTCCACAGGCACTTTCGCAAACGCCCGACCAGAAGGCCGCGTTTAGCACTGCACTCCGGTAGTCGAAAGCGCAATCAACAAAGCCGAAACAGCTCGCTTCATGACTTTCAAAGTTATTCAAGCACAATGAAAAGAAAATTCAAGATGTCTCAAATTGGAGACAAAAAGGGATTAACCATCAGAAGCGAACTACCGGCAATGGAACATCAGGTAACGAGGCGGACCGGCTACCAGGCTCAGGAACATCCTCGGGCGCTCGAAAGGTGAACACTACCGCGCACTTGGTTAAGCCTTCGTAATTTCGGGTAGCGGCATGCAGCAACCGGCAGTGGAAAAACAAGACATCGCCAGGATGCAATGTCACGGCAACCCGGCGCGCCAACAAGACTTGGTTTTCCGGCAAATCCTGACGTAAAAACAAAGCCTCGTCGAAGCGCTCCGGCGCGAAATCCATGCGATGAGAGCCAGGAATCAGTTGCAACCCCCCATTGCGCTCATGCTCCTCTCCTAACGCCAACCAAGCAGTAACCAACTCGCGCCGACTATAACGCCAGTACCGAATGTCCTGATGCCAAAGACTATCGCTGCTATAACGCGGGTGTTTGGTCATGAGGGAGTTGTGATGCGCGGAAGTCATTAGCACCGATTCGCCTAGCAATTGCTGAAGTCGGGCTAGCAAAGCCGGCTCGCTTAGCCAGTAGCGAAACACGTCATCACGCTCATAGGCTCGCCGTAAACGCCGGATTGCCTGCCCTCCAGGCACCTCCGTCGAAGCGGGAGCGCCCGGATACTGCAACTCGGCCTCAAGCTCCAGCGGCGGCACGCGACGAGCAAGGTGATCGTCAATCACGGCCTGCATACGTTCTAACATCGCCGGCTCCGCCAAATCACGGGCGATCAAAAAACCGTCGCGCGCAAAGCGCTCTACCTCATCGGCTGAAAAGCCGCTATCGGGCATACCCCGTTTTAGCGCGTCCTGACCACTCACTTCGCCACAACCCTCGCGTCGTTGCCATTTCAGGAAACAGGAACAAAATAGCCCCTTATCCCACGGCAAGGCTGATTCAGTGTTTCCTTAGACACACTGAGCAATTCCTCGCTCCCTAGCAAGCCCTAAAATGCGTGTTGCCAGACCGCCAACTGCGACAGCCGCCTGTACGGTAATGATGATAACGCCAAATCAGGATAAAGCAGGAGGTTATCGGCCGGCATCCGCCGCCATCGATTCGCCGCATAGCTCAGCCCCAGACCGATTCCGGGGCCGGGCCCTAGCCTTGCGAGCGCAAGCACCGCCTAACCAGGACACACTGCCAAATTGCAGAAAGCCGGCAAATGAACGGATGGATAGAGCGCGAGGCGGCACGCAGGCTTCGGCGCTCAGTCAGTAGCACATCCCGCAGTAGGACAGGAAGGCGGCAAGCACGCTTTACCTATCGTCCTGCCCAGTGCTCAGCGGCGCCTTCATTTCCCAAAACGTGTAGCGCCCGCTTTTACGCCAGAACGGCCAGTAAACGCGGTCTATAGCCTCCGCTTCCAGCCGAGTGGGATTTTCCCGCGTGTTCATCAACACGCCGGTGAGATACGGATCTTTCCGGGTGCGGATGATGGCAATCTGTTGTGCCTCCTCTTCCGCAGCCGCCTTCACAAAGTGGGTCACATGGAAACCGAGCAATTCCGGTTCCCCGGTCAGGTTAACGAGAAAGTTTTCGCCACGCAGGAGGACTCTGTACAAAGGCATTCTCTATGCTTCCGCAGCTTCTTGTCGCAAGAAGCGACAGTATACGCGAGGCCGAGGGCTTAAGCAGCCTTTGGCGATACGCAAAAGCCGCGCCCAAGCGATACGCCGTGTTTCCTCATACTTCTTCTAGACAATCCAACTTTCTCCCCGCTAGCGCTTACTCTTGACCGAAGCATTGCAGCGCCTTGGCTTCCCCGGCTAGACAGCCGGCAAATCCGTCTTATAATTCCTAAGTTAAACAGCAACCTTGACAGAACTCGCCACTTTTCCGAGCGCTCAAAACAAGCACACTAGGGTGCAATAGCGCGATTGGTCAGAAACAGAATAATAAAGGGAGCCGCTCGCGAACTCGTCGCAAGCGATACATTCTGCCCCTCAAGCGCCGACAGCAAACGAATCGTTAAGAGAACGTTGTACGCCTCAGTGGACACCGAAGGGGGCGGCGGCGAATAGGCCACTATAGCCTAGGTAGATCTGGTTTTACGGCAGAGACTTAGTTCCACATCGCGCTGGATCGATAAGCGACTATCACTAAGGACGGTATGAACCATGAGCCATAAGCGCGCGCTTGTCGTCGATGACTCTCCTTCCGCACGCATGCTCTTAAAGCGCCAACTTGAGCGCCACGACATCGTTGTCGATACCGCTCCTTCCGCCGAAGCCGCCTTGGAATACTTACTCTATCAACGGCCAGATGCCATCTTCATGGACCATATGATGCCGGGGATGAATGGTTTGGAAGCGGTTCGCCGCATCAAGAACGACCCGGCGACCGCCATGATCCCAGTGATCATGTATACCTCCAAGGAAGGCGAAGTCTACGTCGGGCAAGCCCGAGCCCTTGGCGCGATCGGGGTTTTACCGAAAGAAGTCAAAGCGGCCGACCTCCTCGCCGTGCTGGAAAACCTTAAGCTGGTTGCGCTTCCTGCC
>NZ_NFZV01000003.1 GCF_003399765.1 Alkalilimnicola ehrlichii
GCCCGTACCGGCTGCGCGCCGGGCGTGCGGGTCAGTGCCACGGCCCCGGCCGCCTCGCCCGGCACAATGCCCTGGCCGGCGCCCGCGGTCATGATTCGATTAGCCTGGGCCAGCGCGAGCACGGTTCGGGCATCCAGCAACGAGTCCGCGCCGAGCAAGATCAATTGCTGCCAGTTCTCCTCCTCGGCCTCCGGCGCTAGGCAGTCGATCAGCGCTTGCACGCCGCCGGTTGCCGTTCGGGTAAAGCCCCAGGCATACGCGGCCGTGGCCGGAAACGCCTCGACCAAGGTTTCCCAGACGGCTTCTTGCGTCAGTTGGCGGCCGCGACTACTGGCCTCGGGGGGTAATAGCACCTGAACCCGCGTGCGCACATCGGTTGGCTCGGGCGGCCGTGTCTCCAGTAATTTGCCGAGTGCGATCCTTGCCAGCAGTAACTGCCGCTCGGCAGGCGCTGTTGCGCTCGCGAAGGCGGCGTCCTCGACCGGCGCGGTCATCACCGGCTGTAAACCTTGGCCGGCAACGGGGGTGCGTAATTCCGGATGCGCTCGCCCGCCGTTGATCTGGAGTTGCACCGCGCCTTGAGCGGCGTAGTCGCCGGTGCCGGCGAGGGTGCAGACGCCGGTGGCGATGAGCGCCAGCGGTTCGGGGCGTTGGGGGGCGGGTGGTTCGGCCTTAGCGGCTTGCGGTTGTTTTTTCCAGAAGGTCACGCCGCACTCCTTGCGACAGATTATTTTTTATCGTTACGTTATATCATACTGAAGCGAAAGCGAACGTACAGCTTAAGCGGCTTTAGAAACTCGCGATCCGCTCGCGGCAAGATTGCTCGGTTAGCGCTTTGACGTGCTCGATGCGTTCGGCCAAGCATTCCAGGTCATCGCGAGTTATGTCGTAATCTCGCTCATAGCGGGAATCGATATAGGCTTTTTTGAGTAGTTTGAAGCGGTGCTTATCGACTTCGGATGCTTGTGGAAATGCAGGCAAAAAGCGTGGGTCACATCTGACCACCTGCTTATAAAGCTTTTCGATGTTGTGCTCTTTGGCTTTATAGCCCGTATGAACAAGCAAAACGGCATTCAAAAAACGTTCGGTTGCTTGATGTAGCAAGAAAGCAGCGTCATCCAACATGCCTTCTTGTAAATACATCGAGAAGCCAAGCAGTGCTTGCTTTCCCTTCTGAAACCAAAAATCAAAGTCTTCCTGAGCCTGCTCCTTACGCTCTTTCGCATCCAGCTCCCGGGGCGGCTCCAGTTCCACCCGACCGCTGTCGTAGAGCACGATGCCTTCTTTGTAGAGATCGGTGTAGAAGTAATGCCCTTCCCGCAGATGCTTCTGTAGCGGCCGCAGTCTTCCACGATCAGGTTCGGCCAGGTCTTTAAGGCCGGATGCTCATGCACCCGTTGCTCGACCTTGCTCCACAGCGGTTTGGATTTCTTCGTCCGCACCAGATCGGTGACCACCAGCAAATCGTAGTCGCTGCGGTACTCGTAGGTGATGTGCCCTTCGACGTAGCTGTCCTCCACCCAATTACCGCGGGCGTAGCTGCCGAACAACACGATCAGCTCCACGTCCACTAAGGCGGTGATGGTTTCCACGATCAAACGCAGCTCGCGCTGCTTATTATCCGGCAGGTGGGAAATATCCGTTTTCATGATCTCCAGCGGGTCTCTCGATAAGTACAAACCTCGATTCTTACAGATTGAAGATCCTAAGGAAATAAGAGTGGGCAAAGCGGATGAAGTGTCACGAATTAGCAAGAGCAGGCGTTCGATCGACAGGGCTAGCTGTCTGTTATTAAAGCGTGCAGAAAAAAACCCCGGGCCCCTGGGGGAGGACCCGGGTTAGTGCCGGCTTTTGGGGGAAGCCGGTCTGGCCCGTCAAAAGGGGGAGAGTTGACGAGCCGCGCCGGGCACTGGCGCTTACTGGTTAAGACACTCGCTGGCCGGGAAAGTTCAAGGCGGCGAGAATCTTTTTGCGGAATACCGGACCACTGCGGGCCCCATATCGCGATCGCTTTTCTGCCCGAGCAGGCCATGCCGGCCTAAGCAGCCGGAATACTGAAGCAAAAGGTGCTTCCCTCGCCCAACCGGCTCTCCACCCAGATATGCCCGTTGTGGGCCTCAACTAAGCCCTTAGCGATGGCTAACCCAAGCCCTGTGCCCTGATAGGACGCTCTGCGGCCACGCCAGTAGCGGTCGAACAGACGCGGGATCTCGTCAGGGGCTATACCGGGGCCTGTATCCGATACCGAAAACCGCACCGCCGTCGTCTGCCTCTGCGCCGTAACGCTCACCCGCCCACCTTCGCCGGTAATCTTCACGGCATTGGAAAGCAGGTTGCCAAGGATCTGTAGCAGCCGGTCGCGGTCGCACAAGACCGCCGGCAAGGCTTCGGGTATCGAGTACTGGAGCGTTAAACCTTTTTTTCGGCGGCCTCGCGCAATTCCTCCGTCGCCTCGTGTACGAGCGCGCTAGGGTCGTGCGGCGCTAGGCTAATCGCGAGCGTTCCCGCTTCGATGTTGCCAAAATCGGTCAGGTCGTCGATCAGCCGTTGCATTCTGTGGGTAGATTGCTGGATTAGCTTAGCCTGTCTGCGCACCCGATGCCCTTGCTCATACGAGGCGGAGTCTCTTATCAGCAGACCGGCCGAGAGCTGGATGGCACTTAGCGGGCTGCGCAGGTCGTGGGAGACGATGCGCACGGTTTCCTCGCGAGCGCTAACCGCCTGCCGGGTCTGTTCAAGCAGCGCTTGTCGCTCGGCTTCGGCCCGGCGGCGAGCGCTAACGTCGACGAAGGTGACGACGGCGGCAATCAATCGCCCCTCCTCGTACATGGGACTTGCGCGTTGATCGGCATAGAAGGACGTGCCATCCGCCCGCCAGAGCAATTCGGCTTCGGAACGGAACGGCTTACCCTGGCGCGCGGTCTGGAGCAGCGGGCACTCTTCGGCCGGATACGGTTCGCCGTTCTCCTTCGTGTGGTGGATCAAGTCGTGCATGAATTGGCCGATCAGATCAGCGCTGCTGTCATAGCCCAGCAGTTTGACACAGGCCGGATTGGCAAACGTACAACGGCCCTCGCCGTCGATCCCGTAGATTCCTTCGCCGGCCGAATCCAATAGCAGCTGAAGGCGGTTACGACCCTGCTGCACTTCCGCTAATAGGCGGGCGCGCTCGATGACCCCCGCGAGATAATCGACCAGCATATGCAGCTGGCGTTTGGTACGCGGCTCGAAGAGCTGAACATGAGGCGTACCGACGTAGAGCACCCCCAGCAGCTTGCCGTGCGGGTAGAGCCGCAGACCCAGCAGCGAATTTAACCCGCTCTGGCGGGCCTGTGCGCTCACTCGGTTGTCGGCGTACCGCGCGTCGGGAAGATAGACGGGGCTTTCCTCGGCGGCGATCTCGGCCACGAAGGTCGACGATGCGAGCGAAACCGGCTGGTCCGGCTCCGCAGCCAAGCCGCACGTCGTTGGCGCCGAGAGCCATTGCCCTTTGTCGTCGGCAAGAAACAACGCTGCCCCAGCCGCCTGCACCGCCTCCTGCACGACCTCGACCAGCGGTTCGAGTCGAGCGCCAAGTGTAGCGAGACTCGGCGGATCTTCCGTCAAGCGCGTCGAAAGCTTATTGAGCCGGTGCAGGTAGTGTTTCTCTGCCTGATACTCTTCACGGGAGTAGCCGCTGAAGACCTCGACCGCCTTGTCGATGAACACCTGCAACTGGTCGGTCAATAGCTGCACATCCTCCGGTGCGGGTCGCTCCTTGAGCGGCCGCTGTTGCCACAGCTCGGCGATGATCCGACTCAGCAGTACGAATTCCTTGGTAACCTCTTCGAGCTTGAAACCAAGTCGCAACCGCAGATTCAGGTGCGTCTCCTCCAGCCGTAGAGCGATCTCGCTGAGGCCTTCCCGCTTGCCTGTATGAGAGATTTTCACCAGCGTATCGAGGAACTCGGGCAGCGTGTCGATCACCTCGTTGTACGACAGACCGCGGGCCGAAGGCAGCTGGCCTACTTCCTCCGCATACTGCGCCACGAGCCGCTCGCGGTTTCGTTCTATGTAATCGCCAACTGTCGGCATGACCGAACCTCGGGGGAACGACGACGGCAAGCTACACCGTGCGTTAAATAAGCGCTTTCTCTCCGACAATGCCCTGGCCCCTAAAATGGGGACGGTTGTCAAAAATTCCGCGCGCATCCCAACCCGGTATTGGGCGATTACCCGCCAATCCGACATGGCGTAGAGCGACATACAGGCAAAAAAACCCGGGCCCCTGGGGGATGGGACCCGGGTTAAGTCCGGCTTTTGGGGGAAGCCGGTCTGGCCCGTCAAAAGGGGGAGAGTTGACGAGCCGCGCCGGGCACTGGCGCTTACTGTTTATGACAGGCGCTGCTGAGAAAAGTTCACGCGATGTTCGAAATCGTTCGTATTTCTTCTCGCCTTCCGCTGCCCTTGCTTAATGGGCGGATTCCCAGTCGTCGCCGATACCGAGTTCGACCTCCAGCGGTACGCTGAGTTCGGCCGCTTCGGTCATAAAACGCTGAATGCGAGGGCTAAGCGCTTCAGCCGCTTGCTCCGGCACTTCGAAGATTAATTCGTCATGCACCTGCATCACCATCCGCACATCGCCGTGCTCTTTTTGCAGCCAGCCATCCAGCCGGAGCATGGCGCGCTTGATGATGTCGGCAGCGGTACCTTGCATCGGCGCGTTAATGGCGGTGCGCTCGGCGTACTGGCGGCGCTGGGCGTTACGCGCGTTAATCTCCGGCAGATATAAGCGACGACCGAATACGGTTTCTACATAGCCTTGTTCGTGCGCCTGCTTGCGCGTCCGCTCCATGTAGTCGGCCACACCCGGGTAGCGATGGAAGTAACGGTCGACATAGGCTTGGGCTTCGTTGCGGCCGATGTTGAGCTGTTTGCCCAAGCCGAAAGCGGACATGCCGTAGATCAAGCCGAAGTTGATGGCTTTGGCCGCCCGGCGCTGTTCGTCGCTGACCTTGTCGAGTGCTACTCCGAAAACTTCCGCCGCGGTAGCGCGGTGAATGTCCTGGCCTTCGGCAAACGCCCGGCGCAGGCCCTCGTCCTGCGACAGATGCGCCATAATGCGCAATTCGACTTGCGAGTAGTCGGCGGCGATGAGCTTGTTGCCGGGTTCGGCGATGAACGCTTTGCGGATTCGCCGCCCCTCGGGGGTACGTACCGGAATGTTCTGCAAATTTGGATCGGAGGAGGACAGTCGCCCCGTCGCGGCCACCGCCTGATGGTAGGAGGTATGCACGCGCCCGGTTGCCGGGTTAATCAACCGCGGCAGTTTGTCGGTATAGGTCGAGCGCAGTTTGCTCAGACCGCGGTGGTCGAGAATCAGGCGCGGCAGGCGGTATTCGTGAGCCAGCTCGGCAAGCACGGACTCGGCGGTGGACGGCGCGCCTTTGGGCGTTTTCTGAATAACCGGCAAGCCTTGCTTTTCGAACAGGATTTCCTGGATTTGTTTCGGGGAGCTTAGGTTAAAGGCGCCGCCTGCCTCCTCATGCGCGGCGGCTTCGATCTCGTCGATGCGCTCGGCCAGTTCGGCGCTTTGCTTAGCCAGCATATCGCTATCCACCAGCACGCCGGCTCGCTCCATGCGCGAGAGCACGGAAATCAGGGGCACTTCGATCTCGCGGTATATCCGCTGCGGGCCGTCCTGTTCGGCCAAGCGCGGATACAGATGTCGATGCAGAGCCAGGGTAACCTCGGCGTCTTCGGCCGCGTAATCGGTCGCCGCTTCCAGCGCGACTTGATCGAAGGTGACCTGTTTGACGCCCTTGCCCGCCACTTCTTCGAATGTGGTGGTGCGCCGGCCGAGGTACTTCAGTGCCAGGGAGTCCATGTCATGGCGGGTCGCGGTGCTATCGAGCACGTAGGATTCGAGCATGGTGTCGTGCGCCACCCCTTGTAGGGCGATGCCGTAACGGGCCAACACGCTCATGTCGTACTTCAAGTTCTGGCCGAGTTTAGGCCGTTTGGGATCTTCCAACAGCGGTTTCAGTGCCTGTAGCACCTTGTCGCGATCTAACTGATCGGGGGCTTCCGGATAGTCGTGCGCTACCGGCACGTACGCCGCCTCGCCCGTTTCAACGGCAAAGGAGATACCGACGATGGCCGCTTCCATGTAGTTGAGACTGTCGGTTTCCAGATCGAAGCTGAATAGTTCGGTTTCCTTAAGCCGCAGCAGCCAGGCTTCGAACTCTTCCCACGTAAGAACGCACTGGTAGTTAACCTCGGCCGCGGTTGACGGCGCATCCTCGCCTGGGGCGGCGGACTCGCTTTCCTTCAACTGCTTTAGCCAACCGGTGAATTCCCACTGCTGGTAAGCCTCGGCCAGTTGCGCCCGGTCGGGGTCTTTGCGTTGCAAGTCGCCAATGCCGAATCCCAGTTCGACATCGCATTTGATGGTGGCGAGTTTACGCGACAGCTCCAATTGTTCGAGGTTATTGCGCAGATTCTCGCCGATTTTGCCCTTGATGGAGTCGGCGTTGCGAATGACTTCGTCCAACGAGCCATATTCGTTGAGCCATTTGGCGGCCGTTTTGGGGCCCACCTTCGGTACGCCGGGAATGTTATCGGAGGTGTCGCCGACCAGGGCAAGGTAATCGATGATGCACTCCGGCCCGACGCCGAACTTGTTCTGCACACCTTCGATGTCGAGTACGGTGTTGCTCATGGTGTTGAGCAAGGTCACGGAGTCATCCACCAACTGCGCCATGTCTTTATCGCCGGTGGAGATGACGGTGCGGACACCGGCCTCGCGGGCCACCTGCGCCAACGTGCCGATAACGTCGTCGGCTTCCACCCCGGGCTGTTCTATCAGCGGCAGGCCCATCGCCCGGACGATGTCCTTCAGGGGCTGAGTCTGGCAGCGCAAATCGTCCGGCATGCTCGGGCGATTGGCTTTGTAGGCTTCGAATAGCTCGTCGCGAAAGGTTTTCCCCGGCGCGTCGAATACGACGCCGATGTGGCTGGGCTGATACTCATCCAACAGTTTGCGCAGCATGTTAAGCACGCCGTACATCGCGCCGGTAGGTTCGCCGCGCGACGTCGTCAGCGGCGGCAGGGCGTGGAAGGCGCGATAGAGGTAGGACGAACCGTCCACCAGCAACAAAGGTTTGTCGTTAAGCTCTGCGTTGGCCATGAGTGCGTTCCGTACGTGTGCCCGCTAGCAGTCTTTGCGCAACAGTCTGCTAGGACTGCCGTTACCGACAGCCTGTTGGGATAGAAGAAGACAGATCAAGGAGAATAACAAAAATGCCGCCATAGAGCGGCGGCATTATAACAGGCAGGCAATGCGCGCGATTTAGAAGCGCGCGACCAGTCCGAGATAAGGTCCGTCGATACTCAGGTCGACGTCGATGTCGTCGAAATCGTCCAGCTTCAACTCGTAGCGGCGATAACCGGCTTCGACCCGAACGAACGGCGCAACATGGTAGCGTAGGCCGATCTGGGCGTCGATCAAGCGGTTGCCGGAGTAGGCGATCGCGCTCGCCTCGGCATTGGCGGACAAGCCCGTAAACGGTAGCGCCACACCCGCGTTACCGTATAGCATCGGTATCGGGCCGCTGAAAGAAATACGGTCGGTTTGGCCGTTGGCGGTGACTTGGGCCTCGCCATCCATCAAGCGGACGTTCAAACCGACGCCCAGGCTAACGACGTTGCTCAACGGTTGAATGTAAATCGTAGCATCAAGCTGATCGAGGCTGAGCTTGCTGTCAACGTCCTGACCCGCATCCACCTCTATATCGCCGAATCTAAGCGTACGGTCGACACGGCCGCTGCCATCGAAATCCAGCGGCGTGTAGGCAACCCGGATGTTGGGTAGCAACATCGGTTCGAACTTGGCCCAGCCGAAGAAACCGTTCTCGCGGCCAAAGCCCAGCTCGTCGTCGGCATCGAAATTACCGTCGCCAGTCCCCATGTGGCCGCTGGGGCTATGGCTCCAGAACGCGGCGCCGACTTCGGCATCGAAGAGTAACGCCTGCGCGCTAAAGGGAAGCAGCGCGAGCCCGGCGCGGCGATGACGGATTTTAGAAGTTTCATGGAACCCCCTGGTTTCATTTATCAATTACTTAAATAGTGACAAGTTGATCAAGTTAAACCCGCCACCCAGGGCTTCTTGTCAACACAGCTCGATCAGTATCCCTACGCTTATCGGCAGATTCGGGAAATACTGAGCGTACCGTCCTGTGGACTTGTTCTTATTTAATAATAGAACAGCAAGCACACACCGTACCTTTATGGTACAAGAATTGTAAGGTCGGTTTTTCTGGCAGGTCTATGTGTATATTGAGGAAGTCCCTTCCGGGGCGTTCTCAATAACCTGCTTAGAAGCATTGTTCAGCACTCTCAGTAGATTGCTACGGCACCGGTCACAGCTTGAACATCTAGTAGATTAGGAGCGTTATGGAATACGGCGATAAATTTCTTGGCCGCACTTTGGCCAACGACTCCTTGATGAGCCGGGAATCATGGAAGATTTTTCAGATCATGGCTGAGTTCGTGGAGGGTTTTGAGCGACTCGCGCAGATCAAACCGTCGGTCAGTATGTTCGGCTCGGCACGCACTCCGCCGGACCACCCTTATTATAAGTTGGCGGAGGATATTGCGCTGGCGCTGTCTAATGCGGGCTTCTCCGTGGTTAGCGGTGGCGGGCCGGGTATTATGGAGGCGGCGAATAAGGGCGCTCACGCCGGCAAGTCGCCTTCGATCGGGCTGAATATCCAGCTCCCGCACGAGCAGATGGGCAACCCTTACCAGGACATCGCGTTGAACTTCCGTCATTTCTTCTCGCGGAAGGTGATGTTCGTGAAGTACGCATCCGCCTATGTAGTGCTGCCCGGCGGTTTCGGTACTTTGGATGAATTAGCGGAAATTTTGACTTTGGTACAAACGGGCAAAACCCGGCGCATTCCGATCATTCTCGTCCACGAGAAGTTCTGGCATGGCCTGCTCGAATGGTTCAAGCATACCTTGGTCGCGGAAGGCACGATTAACACCAGCGATCTCGATCTGTTTAAAGTCGTCAACGAACCCAAAGAAGTAGTAGACGCTATCTTCGACCACTACGAACATCGTGGGTTTGAGCCTTCTCGCGAGGAGCGCGAGATATTGCTCGATCTGTAATTATCGACAAGCTCAGGGGGGCCCCTGAGCTTGTCTTGCGCCACATGGATGTGGGGTGATTATGTTCGTTCATCGGCTGAACCTGGCTTGGCTCGTCAAGCGCACGGAGCTGATCTCGGCCATACTGCTGTCGATCGCAACGGTAGGTACCGCTTGGTGTTCTTATCAGTCTGCGGTCTGGGGCGGCATTCAGGCCTTTAAGCTGTCGGATGCCAATCGCCTGAGCCGGGAGTCGATCATGCAACGCCTGGAAGCCAATCAAGAAGCCTTATTGGAAGCGGGGCATTTAGCGGAGTTCATCGACGCCCGCGTTCGCGGCGACGACGCCCTTGCCCAGTTCTACTACCACCGCTTCCGGCCTGCGATGCGGGAAGCGGTGGATGCATGGCTAGCCACCGACCCTTTCGAGGACGCCGCCGCACCCACCACGCCATTCGAAATGCCGCAGTACGACTCGGATTTCGTTCATCGTGCCGACGCGCTGGAAAGCGAGTCGGCACGCGTCCACGACGCTGCCGCCGAAGCGAACCATCGCTCGGATATGTACTTGTTGGCAACGGTAATGCTGGCCTCGGTGCTTTTCTTTGCCGGCATCGCGCCAAAATTCTCTCATCTCGATATCCGCTTTTTCTTGCTCGGTATGGGTAGCGCGATGCTGACCGGTGCGGCCGTGTTGCTCATTCGACTGCCGGCCATGATCACCTAAGGCTCGCGGGCCTGATCTTCTTCGCTTGCTTGGCCACACCCCTTCCCCCACATGGAGAAACGGCTATACAACTCTCTGGTCCCTTTGCCCGCGCAACTTAGCGCCGAAGCCAAGAGGACCTACTAAGCGTTTCTGGAAGGAGGCACGGTCGATGGCAAAAGATCTTACTGGTAAACGGGTAGCCATCTTGGTAACCGACGGTTTCGAGCAAGTGGAAATGACCGAACCGCGACAAGCCTTGGACGACGCCGGGGCGGAGACGATTCTGGTTTCGCCCAAGGAAGGCCCTGTTAAAGGCTGGCAGATGACCGACTGGGGCGATGAGTTCGAAGTGGATATGCTCTTGGACGAGGCCGATTCCGAAGCGTTCGACGCTCTGCTAATACCCGGCGGCCAGATTAATCCCGATCTACTGCGCGTACAGCCGCAGGCGGTACAGTTTGTGAAGGACTTTTTCGACGCGAAGAAACCGGTTGGCGCCATTTGCCATGGCCCTTGGCTACTGGCTGAGGCCGACGTGATTCAAGGGCGGAGGATGACCTCGTATCACTCCATTAAAACGGATCTCATAAACGCCGGCGCCGATTGGCAAGACGAAGAGGTGGTCGTCGACGAAGGCTTAGTAACCAGCCGCAAACCAGGCGATATCAAGGCATTCTGCCATAAGTTGGTCGAGGAGATTTCCGAAGGCTTACATCGCTTGCGGCGAGTACCGGCCGCCAGCGATAAATCGGAACAGCGACCGAACCCCTAATCGACGACTAACAACTACAAGGCGCGGAGGTTGGCGTACGCGGCGACTAGCCACTTGGCGCCGGCCTCCGCAAAATTCACCTGAACCCGCGCACTCGCACCGCTACCTTCGTATTTCAGCACGACGCCCTCGCCGAATTTCTCGTGAAAAACCGGTTGGCCGAGGTTGAAAGCAGCGCCGCCGCCAGCGCTTGTTGGCGTCGTCTGTACCATGGCCGGCCGCGTCACGCTAAATCGGCTGCGCACTTCTTCCAACAATTCGGGCGGCAATTCGTGAATGAAGCGGGACGGGGTAGTGTAGTTGTCCATACCATGCAGCCGCCGCCGCTCGGCGTAGGTCAAACATAGCCGCTCCCGAGCACGGGTGATACCCACGTAGCACAGCCGCCGCTCTTCCTCTAAGCGACCCGGGTCTTCCGCCGACATCCGGTGCGGAAATAACCCTTCTTCGACCCCGACCAGGAACACGACCGGAAACTCCAGCCCTTTCGCCGAATGTAACGTCATGAGCTGAACCGAGTCCTGCCATTCGTCGGCCTGCCCTTCGCCTGCCTCCAAAGCGGCGTGAGAGAGGAACCCCGTTAGCATATCGATGCCTTCTTCCGGCTGGTATTCTTGCTCGAAGGTGCGGGCGGCGGAGATCAGCTCATCAAGGTTTTCTACCCGGGCCTCGCCTTTTTCGCTGCGATCTTTGCGGTAGTGTTCTCGCAACCCGCTACGGCCGATGAGCTCTTCCAGCTTGAGGTGCAAAGGCAGCTCGGTGATTTCGCCGGCGACGCCCTGGATTAGCTCCAGAAAGGCCTTCAAGGCATTCGAGGCCCGTGCCGGTAACGCCTTCTCCGCGACGATCCGTTCGGCCGCTTGCCACAGCGTCAGGTTGTAATCCCGTGCCCAGCTGCGCACCTCGGCAATCGTCCGCTCGCCGATGCCACGCGGCGGCGTGTTAACGACTCGCTCGAAGGCCGGGTCGTCATAGCGGGCGTTAACCAGGCGCAAATACGCCAAAGCGTCTTTGATCTCCGCCCGTTCGAAAAAGCGCAAGCCGCCATAGACGCGATAGGGAATACCGCGACTGAGTAGGCTTTCCTCGAAGTTGCGCGATTGGGCGTTGGAGCGGTAGAGGATGGCGAAATCGGAGCGTGCCGCGCCGCGTTCCAGCTCTTGTTGAATTCGGTCGATAACGAAGCGGGCTTCGTCCTGCTCGTTAAATGCCGCATACAGCGCAACCGGCGCGCCGTCGTCGCCGGCCGTCCATAGCGTTTTGCCCATCCGGCCGCTGTTATGGGCGATCAACGCGTTCGCCGCCTTTAGAATCACGCCGGTAGAGCGGTAGTTTTGCTCCAGGCGAAATACCTGCGGTTGCTTGAAGTCGTCGCTGAACCGGCGAATATTCTCCACACGCGCACCGCGCCAGCCGTAGATCGATTGATCGTCGTCGCCAACGGCGAACACGTCGGCATCGTTACCGGCGAGTAAGCGGAGCCATGCGTACTGGATGGTATTGGTATCTTGGAACTCGTCGACCAGAATATGCCTAAATCGCCCTTGATAGTGCGCCAGCAGGCTCGGATTGTCGCGCAGCGTTTCGTGAGCGCGCAGCAAAAGCTCGGCGAAGTCCACTTGGCCGGCACGTTGGCAGGCTTCTTCGTAAGCGCGATAAATACGCACCATCTCGCGTGTGTAAACTTCGTACCCGACATCGATATGGTCCGGGCGCTCGCCTTCGTCTTTACGAGCGTTGATAAAGCCTTGTACCTGCCGCGGCGGCCAGCGGCCGTCGTCGACTTCCAGCGCGCGCATGACGCGCTTAATCAGGCGCAGTTGGTCGTCGGAGTCGAGGATCTGGAAACTCTGCGGCAAGTCGGCTTCTTGCCAGTGTTGGCGGAGCAAGCGGTGCGCGAGACCGTGGAAGGTGCCTACCCACATGCCGCCGGTGGTCGCCCCGATCAGCGATTCGATTCGCCCGCGCATCTCGGTAGCGGCTTTGTTGGTGAAGGTCACGGCCATGATGGAATAAGGCGATGCGCCTTCCACCCGGATTAACCAAGCAACACGGTGGGTAAGCACGCGGGTTTTGCCGCTGCCGGCGCCGGCCAAGACCAAAGCGCGCCCTAACGGCGCCGTGACAGCTACCCGCTGCGCCTCGTTTAGAGGGTCGATGAGATCCGATACGTCCATGGCGCGAGATTCTACCAGACTCCTTGGTGGAAAACGGGAAACGAGTGCTCGGCCGCCGATCACACCTCTTCTAAGAGTTCTGCCGGAGAGGCCAATTTATCCAATACCGGGAGGTTGCGGCATACCTCGGCAACGGCGCGAATCGCTTCTTCCCGCGCCGAGCCTTTGCGCCAGTAGATCGCCATTCGCCGTTTCGGCGTGGGCTCAGCAAAAGGGCGTAGGACAAATGCCGCGCGGTTGGGCAAGCTTGCGTTCGTCATCGCTGCCAATGCCGGTAATAATGTCACGCCGGCACCGGAGGCAACCATTTGCCGTAGCGTTTCCATGGAGGTCGCGCGAAATTCCTCTTCCCGACTGGCGCCGACCATTTTGCAGATATCTAAGGCCTGATCGCGTAGGCAGTGGCCTTCGTCGAGCAGCAGAACCTTCAGGTCTTTAAGTTCGTTAAGATCTATCTCCGATTTATCGGCCAGCGGATGTCCAGAAGGCAGCGCTAGAACGAAGGGTTCATCGAATAACGGTTCGCAGTTCAAATCCAGCCCTTCTACCGGCATGGCCATCATGCCGGCATCCAGCTCGCCATGACGTAGGCGCTCTAATAGCCGCGCCGTTTGATCTTCGTAGAGCAAAGGGCGCAACTCTTTGAGCTCCGTACGCAGGGCCGGCACGAGATGCGGCAGTAAATAGGGCGCAAAGGTCGGAATAAGCCCGAGCCGTAACTCGCCCCCGAGAGGCGTATGCGCTGCCCGACATAGCTCGACCATATCATCGACTTCGGTCAGTATCTTACGCGCCCGCTCCACAACCGCTCGCCCGGCGGGTGTCAACATAACCTGCTTGTGGCTACGCTCGATCAATTGCACACCGAGAAACCCCTCCAGCTTCTTTATCTGCGTGCTGAGGGTCGGCTGACTGACATAACAGGATTCTGCGGCCCGACCAAAATGACGGTGCTCGGCAACAGCCACTAAATAACGTAGATCTCGCAGGTTCATCGATACCTCTGTACCGCTGGGCGGGGTTCTTATGCTGAGCGGGGAATCCACCGCTACATAGAAAGGAACCCAACAAACACCGAATGTTTCCCTAAGCTTCAAGCAGAGTCAAATTATGCCCGGCTTTGTTGCCGGACGCGAAGACAAGGTACGGCAATTATTGAGCGTTCCGATAAATATTGCGTGAGACGGTTTGCTATTTTGTCGTATAGTAGAAAAGGGGATACTCGACAGCAGCTAAGAATAAGCCTACTCAAGCAAAAATAAATAAGGCGACATACACTTACGTGTACACCGTTACGAAGTAGAAAGCGCCGAAATAATGAGTTTCACCCACATTTGCTAGCGGTGGGCTTACCGTGAAGCGCCAGGCAACGGTTCTAGCGGCGATTGCCGCGAGCCAAGCGTGTGTTGCCTACGCATTCTGGCGTTATCGGAAGTAAGGGACACTACAACAATGAGAATACACCCTTCGATTGATATCGATCGCCTTTCCATCGTCATTGTCGATGATGCGCGTTTTACCTGCGAAATGATAAAGCGGGTGCTCTTGGGCGCCGGCTTTATCGATATCCGGATAGCCAACAACGCGGCTCAGGCGTTGGAGCTCATACGAGAGCGGCCGGCCAATATCCTTATCGCGGACTGGCTGATGCCGGAGATGGACGGGCTGAGTCTAACCAAGCGGGTCAGACAGCTCGACGAGGATAGCCATCATTATACTTATGTGATCCTGCTGACTGCTAAGGAAGGTCTGGAGTCGTTAACGGAAGCGTTTAACCAAGGCGTGGACGACTTCATCAATAAGTCGCCGGATAATAAGGAGCTGTTGGCTCGCATTCATGCGGCAGGCCGGGTATCGGAGCTGCAAGGCGATCTCATTAAGGCGAACAGAAAACTGTTGGCGATGAATCGCGAGCTGGAGGAACGGCATAGTTTCGATGCGGTTACCGGCCTTGGCAACCGGGCCTACCTGGAGCGCCAGCTCGATAACCTCGTCCGCCATATTGCGGGGCGCGGCGGCGCCGCCTGCTGCGGCGTGATTCGCCTAAACGACATTCCGGCGCTACGGGCTAAGTACGGCACCCGGATCGCCGAGCAGGTGATGGAAGCAAGTGTCAATCGCCTACAGCAGGCCATGCGGCCATTAGACGTTGTGGCCCGGCTCGATGAACAATGCTTCGGGATTTTGATTCGCCACGAAGACGATCGTCGCTGCCATCCCAATTCGTTCCGCCGAATTCATCAAGCGCTTAATTTACGCGCCTATAAAACGTACGCCGGCTTTTTGAACATAACGGCGGCGGTTGCGATTATGGCGGTGGAAACGGAAGGGGATCGGCTGCCCGCTCCGGCAGAGATTATCGATTATTTGGGGTTACACCTGGACGCGGCCGAACAAGCCGGCCGTATCTATCAGGTTAAATGGAAAGCTTTTTCCGACTAGCGGACTGCTGAAATATCATTTTCGACAGCCCGCTTGAGCGACACAGGGATGTGCCGCACATCGTGCATTTGCGTCCGTATACTATTCGACGGTCACCGATTTCGCGAGGTTACGCGGCTGGTCGACGTCGGTACCTTTAAGGACCGCTACGTGATACGACAATAGCTGAAGAGGCACGGTATAGACGATAGGAGCGATGACTTCCGCCACTTCGGGAACCCGCAACACCTCGTATCCATCCCCTGATTTTAGGTTCACGCCGGCATCGGCAAACACATAAAGCACGCCGCCGCGGGCCCTCACCTCTTGCAGGTTGGATTTCAGCTTTTCCACCAAGTCGTCTTTGGGCGCTACGGCAACCACGGGCATTTCCGTATCCACGAGCGCCAGAGGGCCATGCTTTAGCTCCCCGGCCGGATATGCTTCCGCGTGGATATAGGAGATTTCTTTGAGCTTTAATGCGCCCTCTTTAGCCACCGGGTACTGCGGGCCGCGACCTAAGAATAAGGTGTGGTTTTTATCGACGAACTGCTCGGCCAAGCGTTCGATATCCGCTTCCAACGCCAATGCTGCCTCCAAGCTCCGAGGTAGACGGCGCAAGGCTTCGACCACTGCCGTCTCGCCCGCTTTATCCAAGCGGTGGTAACGGCCCGTCGCAACGGTGAGTAAGAGCAAGGCAACCAACTGCGTGGTAAAGGCCTTCGTCGAGGCGACGCCGATTTCCGGTCCGGCCCGAGTCATCAGGGTAAGATCCGACTCCCTGACCAAGGAGCTTTCCGGCGCATTGCAGATCGCCAGGGTAGCGGCATAACCCAGATTCTTGGCTTCGCGTAACGCTGCTAACGTGTCGGCTGTTTCGCCGGATTGGGAAATGGTTACGAACAGGGTGCCTGGCGTTACCACGTGCGAGCGGTAGCGAAATTCGCTCGCGACCTCAACGTCGCATGGCAACCCGGCCAACGTTTCCATCCAATGTTTGGCTACCATACCGGCGTGGTAACTAGTGCCGCAGGCAACGATCTGGATCCGAGCGAGTTGAGAGAAGATGTCGTGCGCCTTGGGACCGAATGCGGCTTCTAGCACATGATCGTCGAGGAGCCGACCTTCCAAGGTATCGGTGATAGCCCGCGGCTGTTCGTGGATCTCTTTCAACATGTAATGGCGGTAACGGCCACGGTCGGCGGAATCGGCCGCTAACTCGGAGCGCTGTATCGGCCGCTCGACGAGATTGCCGTCGAGGTCGTAAATCCGCAGGCTGTCACGGCGGATATCGGCGATATCGCCGTCCTCAAGAAAGATAAACTGCTGAGTGACGGGTAATAAAGCAAATACGTCGGAGGCGATGAAATGTTCGCCAATTCCCACTCCAATAACGAGCGGGCTACCCCGCCGCGCCGCGATGATACGCCCCGGATCGTTGCACGAAACGATACCTAACGCATAAGCGCCTTCAAGTTCGGCCACCGTCGCACGTACTGCCGCCAAAAGATCGCCGCTGCCTTGCATATTGCGGTGAATCTGATGAACCACTACCTCGGTATCGGTCTCCGATTGAAACTCGTAGCCTTGGGCTAACTGGGTTTCCCGCAAGGCCTCGAAGTTCTCGATGATACCGTTATGGACGATGGCGACTTCGTCGCGACAGATATGCGGATGCGCATTCCGGTCGGTGGGAGCGCCATGGGTTGCCCAGCGGGTATGGGCGATACCGACCCTTCCGTTCACCGGCGTCGACTCAAGCGCTTCGCTAAGCTTGCTAACTTTACCAGCGGCGCGAACCCGTTCGAGATTGTTTTGCCCGTTCAGGACAGCGAGCCCCGCAGAATCGTAACCTCGATATTCGAGACGCCGCAGCCCCTCGATAAGAATTGGCGTGACATCCCGTTCAGCCGCCGCTCCCACGATTCCGCACATACTTGCTTTACCTCCTTCACCGGAGCGCTAACGCGCCGCCCTGCCCGTCACTTGTCTTTCTGCGGTCGGGACCAACCCCGAACCGTAAGTTGCTTAACGCGGGTAATGGTTAACTGTTCTGCCGGCGCATTCTTCGTAATCGTCGAACCGGCGCCGATCGTTGCCCCGTCGCCAACCGTGACCGGTGCGACCAGTTGGGTACCGGAGCCGATAAAGGCGTTAGCACCTACCGTCGTACGGTGTTTTCGCGCACCGTCGTAATTGCAGGTAATCGTGCCCGCGCCGACATTTGTACCCGGACCAATTTCCGCGTCGCCTATGTAGCTAAGGTGGTTAACTTTCGCACCTTCTTCAAGCAGTGCTTGCTTAATTTCTACAAAGTTTCCAACCTTAGCGCCGGCCTTGAGTTCGGTACCCGGTCTGATTCTGGCAAACGGCCCGATGGTCGCCCGCGGGCCGATAATCGCGTTTTCGAGAACGCTGTTGGCCTCAATGGTCACGCCATCGGCAACGCTTACGTTCTTTAGGTAGCAGTTAGGGCCGATAATAACTTCATCGCCCAAGCTTACCTCACCTTCGAACACTACGTTGATATCCACGGCACAGTCTTGGCCGATGCGAAGCGTACCCCTTAGATCGAAGCGGCACGGATCGGCCAACGTCATGCCCTCCCGCATCAACGCGTGCGCCTGGTGCAGTTGAAAAACCCGCTCTAGGTGTGCGAGCTGTGCCCGGTCGTTAACGCCAAGCACCTCGTTAAAGTCTTCCGCGGCATAAGCAGCGACCTCGACACCGTCTTCCACCGCGGCGGCAACAATGTCGGTAAGGTAGTACTCGCCTTGCGCGTTATCGTTACTCAACGCACCCAGCCAGCGCCGTAACAACTTCGCTGGCGCCGCCAGCAGCCCGGTGTTGACCTCGCCGATAGTCTTTTGCGCCTCGCTCGCATCCTTCTCTTCGACGATCGCCTGAACCTCGCCGGCGTGGTTGCGAACGATGCGTCCATAGCCTTTGGGGTCGGCCGGGGTGGCGGTGAGCAAGCCTACGCGGCCGCATACCGCCGCTTCAACCAGCGGCCTAAGGGTCTCAGCCCGTACCAGCGGCACATCCCCGTAGAGGACGAGCAGCGCCGTGTCGTCGTCGATCTGGGGGAGAACCCGCGCAACCGCATCGCCCGTTCCGAGTTGTTTGTCTTGCTCGACCCAGACAATGTCGGTCTGGTCGATCTGTGCCCGCACGGTATCCCCGCCATGGCCGTACACCACGTAAACCCCGTCGGGATTCAGCGCGCGCGCGGTATGCAATACATGGCCGAGTAACGGCCGCCCACCCAACGGGTGCAAAACCTTCGGCAGCCGCGAACGCATACGCGAACCCTGGCCGGCCGCTAGTATGGTAACAGCTAGCTTCATACGTCTCTGCCGATTCGCTAGAAATAAGGAAGCCGCCGTCACCTCGGGCGACGGCGGCCTTGATGAAGTTGGCGCTTTTCGGAGTCGAAATCAAGACTCCGAACGGGCCAATCAGCGGCGGGTTTTTTCTTCAGATTCTGGAGTGCGCGCAGCTGTGCTGCGGCCGCAGCCAGCTCGGCTGCCGCTTTACCGTACTCCATTTCCGAAGTGCGATTCTTAATCGCGTCTTCCGCCCGTTGCTTGGCTTCTAGTGCCGCCGCCTCGTCGATGTCGCTAGCCCGCTGCGCAGTATCGGAAAGTATCGTCACCGCATGCGGCTGTACTTCCAACATCCCACCGGAGACGAAGAAGTATTGATCTTCGCCTTCGGCCAGGCTGACGCGGACCTCGCCAGGCTGCAGCTGCAACAGCATCGGGGTGTGGCGAGGCATGATGCCTACCTCGCCGTTGACCGCGCGCGCCACCAGGAACTCCGCCTCGCCCGAGAAAATCTCTTCCTCGGCACTGACGATGTCCACGTGCATTGTCTTGGCCATAAGTGCCTACCCCATTCGTCTTAGAGGTTCTTCGCCTTCTCGACCGCTTCGTCGATGGTGCCGACCATGTAGAAGGCCTGCTCCGGCAGTTCGTCATACTCGCCGTCGACGATGCCTTTGAACGCGCGGATCGTTTCCTTCAGCGGCACATACTTGCCGGGCGCGCCAGTGAAAACTTCCGCTACGAAGAAGGGCTGGGAGAGGAACCGCTGGATCTTACGCGCCCGCGCGACGACCTGCTTATCTTCCTCGGACAGCTCGTCCATACCGAGAATGGCGATGATGTCTTTCAGCTCTTTATAGCGCTGCAAGGTACCCTGCACCGCACGCGCTACATTGTAGTGCTCTTCGCCGATAACCAGCGGGTCAAGCTGACGGCTAGTAGAATCAAGCGGGTCTACGGCCGGGTAAATACCCAGTGCGGCGATGTCGCGGGAAAGGACTACCGTCGCGTCCAAGTGAGCGAAGGTGGTAGCCGGCGACGGGTCGGTCAAGTCGTCCGCCGGGACGTATACCGCCTGAATAGAGGTAATGGAACCCGTCTTCGTGGAGGTAATACGCTCCTGCAAGGCGCCCATTTCGGCGGCTAATGTCGGCTGATAACCCACCGCGGAGGGCATACGGCCGAGCAGCGCGGAAACTTCGGTTCCGGCCAGCGTGTAACGGTAGATATTATCGACGAACAGCAGCACGTCGCGGCCTTCGTCACGGAAGTACTCGGCCATGGTCAAGCCGGTCAGCGCAACGCGCAGACGGTTGCCCGGCGGCTCGTTCATCTGGCCGTAAACCAACGCTACTTTATCGAGTACGTTGGAGTCCTTCATTTCGTGGTAGAAGTCGTTACCTTCACGGGTACGCTCGCCGACACCGGCAAACACGGAGTAACCGGAGTGCTCGATCGCGATGTTACGGATCAGCTCCATCATGTTAACCGTTTTACCCACACCGGCGCCGCCGAACAGGCCGACTTTACCGCCTTTCGCGAACGGACAGATCAAGTCAATCACTTTAATGCCGGTTTCCAACAGCTCGGTGCTGGCGGATTGTTCCGCGAAGCTCGGCGGCTCGCGGTGAATCGGCATTTTGGTATCGATGGCCAGCTCGCCGGCTTCGTCGATCGGGTTACCGAGCACGTCCATGATGCGACCCAAAGTCCCGGTACCGACCGGAACCGAAATCGGCTCGCCGGTGCTGGTCACGCTCAGGCCACGCTTCAAACCATCGGTGGTACCCATGGCGATGGTGCGCACGGTGCCGTCGCCAATCTGTTGCTGCACCTCCAGGGTGAGCCCGGCGTCGTTGACAACCAGCGCGTCGTAAACCTTCGGCACGGCGTTCCGCGGGAACTCGACGTCCACAACGGCACCGATGATCTGGACAATGTTTCCTGAACTCATACCCCTGATCCTCTTCGCGAATTTTGATAACCGGGCCGCCCGCGTTAGGTGCGGCGGCGGTGCCCGACGCCTACACCGCCTCGGCGCCGGCTACAATCTCAGACAGTTCGGTGGTGATCGCCGCCTGACGGGCCTTGTTATAGGCCAGCTGCAGGTCGTCGATCAGGCTGGCGGCATTATCCGACGCCGCCTTCATCGCCACCATTCGGGCCGCCTGCTCGCTGGCGATGTTGTCAACGACCGCCTGGTACACCAAGGACTCGATGTACCTGAACAGCAACTGCTCAAGCGCTTCGGCGGCGTTCGGCTCGTAGATGTAATCCCAGGAATGCTCCTGTTTGAGATCCTCGGCCGGCGGCAACGGCAGCACAGTTTCCAAGGTCGGGTTTTGGGTCATTGTATTGACGAACTGGTTGTAACATACCACCAACTCGTCAATCCGCCCTTCCCGATAGGCGTCCAACATAACCTTGACGGTACCGATCAAGTCGGAAATATGCGGGGTATCGCCTAGGTTAGTAGCCTGTCCGACCAAACCGCCCTTAAACCGGCTCAGAAACTGCACGCCCTTGCTGCCGATGGCGCAGAGATCCACCTCGACCCCGTCCTTCTCGTGCTGTTGCAGACGGGGCAACAGCAGACGAAACAGGTTAGCGTTCAAGCCACCGCACAAACCACGGTCGCTGGTGACTACGATGTAGCCTACCCGCTTGACTTCCCGCCGCACCAGAAACGGATGCTGATAGTCAGTCGTTGCGTGTGCCAAGTGGCCGATTACGTTACGGATCTTCTCCGCGTAGGGCCGGGCCGCCTGCATGCGTACCTGCGCTGAGCGCATTTTGCTCGCAGCGACCATTTCCATCGCGCTGGTGATCTTCTGCGTATTTTGTACGCTCTTGATCTGAGTGCGGATCTCTTTTGCGCCAGCCATTGGAGCTCCTCGCTATCGCTTACCAGGTGCCGGTCGATTTGAACTCTTCGATCACCTTGCGCAGACCTTGCTCGATCTCGTCGTTGAAATCGCCCTTCTCGTTAATCTTGTCCATCAACGGCTTATGAGCGGATTTCAGATGAGCGTGCAGGCCCTGCTCGAACGGACCGACTTTCGCGAGTTCCAGATCGTCGAGGTAACCTTCGTTCGCGGCGTACAGCGACAACGCCATCTCCGCAATCGACAGCGGCGAGTACTGTGGCTGTTTCATCAGCTCCGTTACCCGCTGACCGCGTTCCAGCTGTTTCCGGGTCGCTTCGTCGAGATCGGATGCGAACTGGGAGAACGCTGCCAACTCGCGATACTGTGCCAGTGCCAGACGAATACCACCGCCGAGTTTCTTAATGATCTTCGTCTGCGCGGAGCCACCTACACGCGAAACGGAGATACCGGCGTTAATCGCAGGACGGATACCGGAGTTGAACAGGTCGGTTTCCAGGAAGATCTGACCGTCGGTAATGGAAATTACGTTGGTCGGAACGAAGGCGGATACGTCGCCGGCCTGGGTTTCGATGATCGGCAGTGCCGTCAGCGAGCCGGTTTTGCCTTTCACTTCGCCGTTGGTGACCTTTTCTACGTAGTCCGCGTTAACGCGAGCAGCACGCTCAAGGAGACGCGAATGGAGGTAGAACACGTCGCCCGGAAACGCTTCACGGCCCGGCGGACGGCGCAACAGCAGCGACACCTGACGATAAGCAACCGCCTGCTTGGACAGATCGTCGTAGACGATCAGGGCGTCTTCGCCGCGGTCGCGGAAGTATTCGCCCATCGCGCAACCGGCGTACGGAGCGATGAACTGCATGGCCGCGGAGTCGGCAGCAGCAGCGGCGACGATGATGGTGTGCTCCATCGCGCCATGCTCTTCGAGCTTACGCACTACGGAAGCGATGGAGGAGTTTTTCTGCCCCACAGCCACGTAGATGCACTTAATGCCCGTGCCTTTTTGGTTGATGATGGCATCGATCGCGACGGCCGTCTTACCGGTTTGGCGGTCGCCAATGATCAGCTCACGCTGGCCACGACCAATCGGGATCATCGCGTCGACGGCTTTCAGACCGGTTTGCACCGGTTGATCTACCGACTGCCGGGCGATAACGCCAGGCGCGACTTTCTCGACCGGCGAGCTTGCTTGGGCTTCGATCGGGCCTTTGCCGTCGATCGGATTACCCAGAGCGTCGACAACGCGGCCCAACAGGCCTTCGCCGACCGGCACTTCGAGAATACGGCCGGTCGATTTAACCGGGTCGCCCTCGGAGATGTGCAGGTATTCGCCAAGCACCACGACACCGACACTGTCGCGCTCAAGGTTGAGCGCCATGCCGAAGGTGTTGCCCGGGAACTCCAACATCTCGCCCTGCATGACGTCCGCCAGGCCGGCGACGCGCACGATTCCGTCGGTAACGGAGACTACCGTGCCTTCGTTGCGGGCTTCGGCAACAGCATCGAAGTCTTCGATGCGCTTTCTGATAATATCGCTAATTTCCGAAGCTTTAAGTTGCATTGGAATATCCCCTTAACGGTTCAAGCCGGCGGCAAGGCGCTCCAGCCGACCGCGCACCGAACCATCGATAACCAAGTCTCCCGCGCGAATGACTGCGCCACCGAGGAGGCCTGCGTCGATTTCGTTGGTGAGAGTCACCTTGACGTCAAGACGCTTGCCCAGGGCTTCCGCCAACTTCTCTTGGGCAGCGGGTTCAACCGGCTGTGCAGAAATGAGACGGGCCTGCAGGGTCTTCTCGGCGGCGGCACGCAGGTCGGCAAACTGCTTCGCAATTTGCGGTAGCAGGTGCAGACGCCGGTTCTCGGCCAGCAACCGGATCATGTTTCGACCCTGGTCGGTCAGCCGTTCCTCGCAGACCTTGATGAACATTTCTTCAAGCTGCGCCGGAGAGAACCGCGGGCTCAGTAGCAGCCCTTGCATGAGGTTGTCGCTCGCGACCGCCGCGGCAAAGTCCAGCTGCTCGGACCATTGCGGGAGCTGGCCTGTATCCTTGGCCAGCTCGTACACTGCTTGTGCGTAAGGACGCGCGATTGTGCCTAATTCCGCCATCGAGATTCGCCTTACAGTTGTTTGGCCAGCTCGTTGAGCATGTCGTTGTGCGCTTCCGCACTGATTTCACGCTCAAGTACCTTGGTGGCACCCGTAATAGCCAGAGTCACCAACTGCTCGCGTAGCTCCGCCTTCGCCTCGTTGAGCTCTTGCTCGATTTTGGCTTGGGCAGCGGCAATCTGACGCTCGCCTTCCTCACGGGCGGCGGTCTTCGCCTCTTCGACCAGCTCGTTACCGCGCTTGTTGGCCTTTTCCATGATCTCGGCCGCTTGCTGACGGGCTTCGCGAAGAATCTCGGATGCACGCTCTTGCGCGAGATCGAGATCCTGCTGACCACGTTCAGCGGCAGCAAGGCCATCGGCGATCTTCTGTTGACGATCGCGCATGGCTTCCGAGATCGGCGGCCAGACAAACTTCATCGTAAACCAGACGAAGAGCGCAAAGGCGATCATCTGGCCGAATAGGGTGGCATTTATATCCATGCCATCACCTCCCGTTTGGATTCGGTGGACGTATTACTTAGGCGCCAGCAGCCTGAAAAATGGCATCCAGGAACGGGTTGGCAAAGGTGAAGAACAGGGCAATACCGATACCGATCATGGACACGGCGTCGAGCAGACCGGCCAACAGGAACATACGGCCTTGCAGCATCGGAGCCACTTCCGGTTGACGGGCAATACTTTCCAGGAACTTGCCACCCATGATAGCGAAGCCAAAAGCGGTGCCGATGGCGCCAGCAGCAATGATGATGGCGACGGCGATGATGGTGATGCCCTGGACGTTGGCGATCAGAGCAGCGAGTTCCAGACTAGCGAGTTCCATTGTTACCTCCAAGAGATGGCTCAGTTATGGACAAGAAAAACAACAGTTAATCAGTGATCTTCTTCCGGCAGCGTCATGCTGAGGTAGACGATCGAAAGCATCATGAAAATAAACGCTTGTAGCGGAATAACCAGGATATGGAACACCGCCCATGCGAAGGCCAGAACAATCTGGGTCAGGAACATCGGAATCACGCTGAGGCTGGCGATGTCGCTGATGGCATGGCCCAAGGTAAAAATGGCAATCAGAATAAAGATCAACTCGGCGGCGTACATGTTGCCGAACAAACGCAGCGAGAGAGAGATGGTCCGTGCGAAGCTCTCAACGATAAACAGCACGAAGTTGAACGGCGCCAGCCAAGGGCCGAACGGGTGCGTGAACATGTGCTTGACGTAGTGGCCGCCGCCCTGATTCATCACACCGAAGGCGAAGGTGAGCAGTAAGATACTGATCGACAGCGCGAAAGTCGTGTTGAGGTTCACGGTCGGGAGAATCTTGAAGTAACCGACGCCCATGGCGGCCATGGTGTTCGGCGCCAAGTCGATCGGCACCAAGTCCATGAGGTTCATCAGGAAGATCCAGACGAACAGCGTCAGCGCGAGCGGTGCAATCAGTTTGCTCTTACCGCCGTAGGTTTCCTTCGTCAGGTTGCTAACGAAATCCACCATCGATTCGACAAAGTTCTGCAGCCCCCCGGGCACGCCAGCCGTCGCGCGGCGCGCTCCCATATAGAACACGCCACAGAAAATCGCGCCGAGAATAAAAGAAACGGCGAGCGTGTCGATGTGAAAAGTCCAGAAACCCTCGCCGACCTGCAGGTGGGTAAGGTGGTGAAGAATATAATCGGTTGCGGACACGGATTCGGTGTTCGTAGCCATTTTTCCCTACCGCTGTCTTTAGGTGTTGCCCTTTAAAAGAGCGAACCAGGACACCATCAATGAAAAGACGTACGTCACGATCAAGGGCAGAAAGTTTGCGTGATACAACGGTATCGCGATGAGAAACATTGCAACCGTTAACACAAACTTGACCGCTTCTCCCCAGTAGAACGCCCGCACCATGATTTTTGGGCTGCCCATCGCACGCCGGCGGAACATAATCAGCGCCATGACCGTGGTCGGGACGAACCCGATCATTCCCCCGAAGAATGCGGCTTCGGCGGCGCCCGCTTCACGCACAATGAACCAAATAACGGCGCTAATGACGGCAACGAGGAGCTGCCCAACTGCGACTCGCGAAACTACCGGCTGCATCCACATTGCTCTATCGATGTCATAGCCGCGTCCCGCGAGGTTCGTGCCAGCGTACCTTTGCGACTGAGGCTGGCTGCTGGCCGGCTCAAGTTCAGGCGCGGAGTATAAAGATTAGCCAGTTAGCGGTCAACGCTCGCTTGCAAAGCAAAGGCAAAAATGTGCTCGAAAATAGTGCACGGCTAACGAATGCGCTCCAAAATGCCATCTAGTTCATCCAGGCTGCTGTACTGGATCACCAGTTTCCCTTTGCCGCGCGGTTCCTGTTGAATTTTAACCGCTGCGCCTAGCCGCTCGGAGAGATCCTCTTGCAAACGGCGGATATTGGGATCTAAGGGACGCGGCGCCGGTTTTGGAGCATTGGCCTCTTCTAACATTCGCCGTACTAAAGCCTCGGTCGCCCGAACGTTTAAATTGCGATTGACGACCTGCGCAGCCGCTTCGCTTTGTTTGGGGCCGGCTAGTCCGGCAAGTGCGCGCGCATGCCCCATATCGAGTTCGCCTTGTTCGACCAGTTTTTTGACGTCGCTGTTGAGTTCCAGTAAACGTAGGAGGTTACTGATACTCGCTCGCGATCGTCCTACCGTGTCCGCGACCTCTTGATGGGTCATCCCGAATTCGTCGACCAAGCGCTTGAAGGCGACGGCTTCTTCCAGGGGGTTTAAATCCTCCCGCTGGATATTCTCGATCAGGGCGACGGCAACGGCGACTTCATTCGACACATCCCGAACTAAGGCCGGGATTTCGTGCAAACCGGCCAGCTGGGCTGCACGCCAGCGACGTTCGCCGGCGACAATCTCGTAGCTATCCACGGCTAGCGGTCGCACAACGATAGGTTGCACCACACCCTGCGCACGGATGGAATCCGCCAGTTCCTGTAAAGCGGCAGGATCAAACTCGGTACGTGGCTGATAACGACCACGCTGCAGAAACTCTACCGGTAAATTACGCAACTCGCCGTGGTCCGCCGCTTCGGCAGCCTCGGTAGTCGCTCCTAGAAGGGCATCTAAACCACGCCCTAAGCCTCTGCGTTTTCCCGCGCTCATCGCTCCACTACTCCCTTACTATGCCGTACCCGCGCCGTCGTTCATGGCAGCGCGCTGGTCGCGCCGGATCATCTCCGATGCCAGGGCCATGTAGGCTAAGGCCCCGCGCGAGGTGCGATCGTACTGCATAGCCGGCAAGCCGTAACTAGGGGCCTCGGCCAAGCGTACGTTCCGCGGAATCATCGTCCGATAGACTCGGTCGTTGAAATGTTGGATCAATTGCGCCCCGACCTGCGTCGCGAGGTTATTCCGCGGGTCATACATAGTACGCAATAAACCTTCGATCACCAGCTCCGGGTTCACCGTTTCCTGAACGCGTTTTATGGTATCCAGCAAGGCAGTCAACCCTTCCAACGCGTAGTACTCGCATTGGATAGGAATTAGAACGCCATGAGACGCCACCAAGGCATTGACGGTGAGAATATTCAGCGAAGGCGGGCAGTCGACCAATATATAGTCGTACTCGGATTTGACCCGCGCCAGTTGCAGGCGCAGTCGCTGCTCTCGCCCTTTGGCTTCCAGCAAGGTCACTTCGGCGGCGGTTAGATCGCCATTGGCCGGTAGCAACGTAAAATTGGCGTGTTCGACGGGTACCAAGGCTTCGCGGATACTTACCGTATCCATCAGCACATCGTAGCCGCTGTGGGGGACGGCATCCTTGTCTATCCCGGAACCGACCGTAGCGTTTCCCTGCGGGTCGAGATCGACCAAAAGCACCCGTTTACGACTGCCAGCGAGCGCTGCGGCCAGGTTAACGGCGGTGGTGGTTTTTCCAACCCCGCCTTTCTGGTTGGTTACCGCGATAATTTTGCCCATAGGTTCAGTGGTCCCCCAAGGCTAGCTTTAATGGTTTCCCGTAGCAGGGCGTCGGCATTCTGCTACGCGGGCGATACGACATCGATGATGTCATGACATGCGTACCCCGTTATCGGCATCCATTCCCTGGGGATAAGGGCTATTGAACTCTAGCCTCCTCCCGAGAGGCGATTGCCGGTTTGAATTGCAGCAAATGCCGCTCGGCATCCAAACCCGGTACCTGCAATGGGTGGATAAGAAGCTTACCGCGTTCCGAGCGGGTTTTGGCAATTTCCGCTTCGTCGATTCGGCCCTTCATCGCAAGCAGTTGCCCACCCTCATTCAGCAACGGCTGCGTTAAGCGGAAAAAAGCCCGGCGTCGGCGAAGGCGCGCGATACGATCGTATCGAAGCGCCCGCGGGCGAATACGCCTCGACCCGGCTGTCGACGACATCCACATTGCTTAGAGAAAGCTCAAGTACGACTTGGCGCAGAAAACGGGTTTTCTTTCCGTTGCTATCGAGCAGTACCACGCTCATATCCGGCCGCGCTAAAGCCAGCGGAATCCCCGGCAACCCTGGGCCGGTGCCAACATCCAGCAAACGGCGCCCTTCGAGATAAGGCAGTACGCTGAGGCTGTCGAGCAAGTGGCGCGTCACCATTTCCGCCGGCTCGCGCACGGCGGATAGATTAAAGGCACGATTCCACTTTGCCAGCAACGCAAGATAGGCCGACAATGGGCGTTCTACTGTCTCGTCTACCGGCTCCGGCAACTGCCTTAAGCCATGCGACAAGCGCTCTTTCACGGTATGCTCAAGCACGGCTACTACTATGCGCTGCGACGCAGCGAACCTTGTTTTTCAGATGAACCAGAAGCAGCGAAACCGCCGCCGGCGTCACACCTGGAATGCGAGAGGCAAGACCTAAGGTTTCCGGTCGGCGCTGCTTGAATTTCTCGCGAACTTCGGAAGACAAGCCCTGTACTTGGTCATAATCGATGTCTGCCGGAACGCGAACTTCCTCATAACGACGGGCGCGCTCGATCTCCTCCACCTGGCGCTCTAAATAGCCGGTGTATTTGGCCTGAATCTCGACTTGCTCGGCCACCTTCGGATCGCTCACCGGCTCGCCTGCGGCCGTCAAGCTCATCAGATCCGCATAGTTGACTTCCGGGCGACGGAGCAACTCGCTCAAGCGTTGCTCGCGCTTCAAAGGCCCGCCCAACACGCGCTCAGCCTCTTCCTCGGTGACTTGTTCGGGCCGCAGCAGCGTCGCCTGCAAACGCGCCTGCTCGTGTTCGATGGCTTCCCGCTTACGACAGAAAGCTTCCCAGTGAGCATCGTCGATCAAATCCAACTCGCGGGCTTTCTCGGTAAGCCGAAGGTCCGCATTATCCTCACGTAGCAAAAGACGGTATTCGGCACGACTGGTAAACATCCGATACGGCTCTTGGGTACCGCAGGTAATCAAATCGTCGATCAGCACGCCGATATAGGCTTCGTCGCGGCGCGGACTCCAGGCCTCGCGCTCCAGTACCCGATTGGCGGCATTGAGCCCGGCCACCAGGCCTTGAGCGGCCGCCTCTTCGTAACCGGTCGTGCCATTAATCTGGCCGGCGAAGAACAACCCTTCGATAAAGCGCGTCTCCAAACTCGGCTTCAAATCCCGAGGATCGAAGAAATCGTATTCGATTGCGTATCCCGGCCGAGTGATATGCGCGTTTTCCATTCCACGGATCGAACGAACTAGCTCGTACTGCACGTCGAACGGCAAACTGGTAGAAATGCCGTTGGGGTAGATTTCGTGCGTGTCCAGACCTTCCGGCTCTAGAAAGATCTGATGCGAATTCTTATCGGAAAAGCGTACGACCTTATCTTCTACCGACGGGCAGTAACGTGGCCCCACGCCATCGATCACACCGGCGTACATCGGCGAACGGTCCAAACCGCCACGAATAATCTCGTGCGTCCGCTCATTGGTATGGGTGATATAACACGGCACCTGGCGCGGATGCTGGTCGGCACTGCCTAAGAAGGAAAAGGTCGGGACAGGATCGTCACCCGGCTGGGCCTGCAATTGCTCGAAATCGATGGTGCGCCCGTCGATACGGGGCGGCGTGCCGGTTTTCAAACGTTCCACGTGGAATGGTAGCTCACGCAAGCGTTTAGCAAGCGCGTTGGCCGGCGGGTCCCCAGCTCGGCCGCCTTGATAATTGCTCATCCCGATATGGATTTGGCCGCCGAGGAAGGTGCCAACGGTGAGCACAACGGTCGGCGCGGCGAAACGCAAACCCATCTGGGTGACCACGCCTGTGACTCGGTCGCCTTCTACCGTCAGGTCTTCCACAGCCTGCTGGAAGAAGGTGAGGTTCGGTTGATTTTCAACCGCGGCGCGCACGGCCTGTTTATACAATACCCGGTCAGCCTGAGCGCGCGTCGCTCGCACGGCAGGGCCTTTACGGCTATTGAGGATACGGAACTGAATCCCGCCGCGATCGATCGCCCGCGCCATCAGCCCCCCCATGGCGTCGATCTCTTTGACTAAATGGCCTTTGCCAATGCCGCCAATCGCCGGATTACAGCTCATCTGACCGATCGTTTCGATATTGTGGGTCAGGAGCAACGTGCGACAGCCGGTGCGCGCGGCCGCCAGCGCGGCTTCGGTGCCGGCATGTCCGCCACCGACGACGATGACATCGAACTGCTGCGCGTACTGCATGGGAGGGATGCCTCAAACTATTCGGATCGAGTAAAGAGAACAGTTCAGTTTAAGCGACACCGGATATTGCATCAAGGCAATACGTCGCGGAGTAAAAGCCGATCGACTTTCGATTTACCGATTCAGCGTGGACAGTAAAACCCGCCGTCGCTACTCCGCAACCCGCAGCACCGATTCCAGGGTGGTGAGTTCGTCGACGCTATTGATGTTCGCGAAACCAAGCGCGCTGTCTTCGAAATCGACCTCGACGGCACCGCATTCGGCATACCAACGTTTAACCTGACGTCCGCCGGCCGCTAGGTAAGCGTCCAGGCTTGGCAGTAACCGGCGCGCTATCAATGCAAACACCGGCTGCCAACGACCGTCCGCCTTGGCAACGGCCACTTCGGCGCGCCGAGTCCGTAAGGCGCTTAGCAAGCGGTCGACTAGATCCTTGGGCAACAAAGGCGCGTCGCAAGGTACGGTGGCTATCCATTCGGTTTCGGCGACGTTCAGTCCAGCTGCGATACCCGCCAGCGGCCCCTCATAGCCCGTCAGGTCGTCGGCAATGACGGGAAAACCATAGGCGGCATACGCCGCCTGGCTGCGATTGGCGTTAATAAGCAAAGCGGAGGTTTGGGGCCGTAATCGCGCAATGACATGCTCGATCATCGGTTTACCGGCAAGTTTTACCAACCCCTTATCGCGCCCTTGCATGCGGGTAGCGCGCCCGCCGGCGAGGATGAGCCCGGTTACCGACGCATTCGCCATAGGGTCTAGCTGTTCTCGACGACTATTTTGGGAAAACGGCTGCCGTAATCGCGCACCTGCAACGCGAGCTTGGCGCCGACGCGACGAGCAATGTCGCGGTAAGCCAGGGCAATCTTACCTTCGGGTTCGGCAACTACGGTCGGTTTGCCGCCATCGGCCTGCTCCCGAATACGGATATCGAGCGGTAAGGATCCCAGCAAATCGACTTCGTACTGCTCTGCCATCCGCTGCCCGCCGCCGGCGCCGAAAATCGGTTCCTCGTGCCCGCATTGGCTGCAAATATGGGTACTCATGTTTTCAACGATACCCAACACCGGCACGTTGACTTTCTGGAACATTTTAAGCCCCTTGCGAGCATCCAACAGGGCTATATCTTGTGGCGTCGTCACGATAACCGCGCCACTCACCGGTACCTTTTGCGATAGGGTCAGTTGCACATCGCCAGTGCCGGGCGGCATATCGACAATTAAGTAATCGACCTCGTCCCAGCGGGTATCCCGCAGCAGTTGCTCTAGGGCCTGAGTTACCATCGGCCCGCGCCAAATCATCGGGGTTTCTTCGTCAACCAAAAAACCCGAGGACATCGACTGTACGTCGTAGGCGCGCATCGGCAGAATCGATTTGCCGTCCGGCGAGTCCGGGCGACCGCTAAGACCAAGCATGCGCGGTTGATTCGGGCCATAGATATCGGCGTCGAGTATACCGACCCGCGCACCCTCGGCAGTTAAGGCTAGCGCCAGATTAACGGCCGTGGTGGATTTACCGACCCCACCCTTGCCGGAGGCGACAGCGATAATGTTTTTAACGCCCTTAACATTCGCCGCCGGGCTTTGTCCGCCATGCGCTTTAATGTCGGTGGTTATCGAGACCTCAACCTGGTCGACGCCGGGCAAGGCGGCGATGCGCTGAGTCAATTCGGCACGCAACGCATCGAACGTACTGCGTGCAGGAAAACCAAGCGCTAGCTCCACTGCCACACGACCGCTTTCGATACGAACGTCTTTTACGCTTTTCGTCGCAACCAGATCCTTGCCCAAATGGGGCTCGGTATAAGTGGCAATCGCCTGTTCGACGTTGCTGCGGCTGACAGTGGTCATTCTCAACATCCTCCGTCCGAGGCGGTGGTAACGCCCCGCGCGATCCTAAAATTAATGCTCTCGCAAGCGCGGCAACAAGGTTACGAAGTTGCACGGCTTGATGCGTCGGTCGAGTTGCGGCTGCAATATTTTATCCCAACCGGTACGGCATGCGCCCGAAGATCCGGGCAGTACGAATAACAAGGTAGCGTTAGCAATACCGCCCAGGGCGCGCGATTGTAACGTAGAACTGCCGATTTCCTCCCAGGAGAGAAAACGAAACAGTTCGCCGAAGCCTTCCAGTTCCCGGTCAAGCAAGGGCCGCACGGCCTCTGGCGTTATGTCTCTGCCGGTAATGCCGGTGCCGCCGGTGGTAATAATGACTTGGACCTGCTCGTCGGCGATCCACTGCGACAGAATGGCGCGGATTTGATAGCGATCGTCCGGCGCGATGCGCTTCTCCGCCAGACGATGCCCGGCCTGCCGTATGCGTTCCACCAATATCCTCCCCGACGTGTCGTCGGCCTCGGTACGGGTGTCCGATACGGTCAGTACGGCAATATTCAAGGGTTGAAACTCAGGCGCTTGCTGCTGACTCATCCGCTCACCCCTTTTCTGAGTTGTCGGCGGCTTGCGAGCCGGGCAGCGGCGTACCGTCCTGATAGGACTCGCTACCGTCGGTATAAAAGTCCTGCTTCCACACCGGCAAGCGCTCTTTTAAGGTATCGATGGCATAACGCGCGGCGTCGAATCCGTCGCCGCGATGGGCCGAGCGAACCACAATGAGTACGCTGTCTTCGCCCACGGCAAGATTGCCGACCCGATGGACGATCCGGCAGGTGTGGATAGGAAACTTGGCGATGGTTTCCTGCTCCAACTCCAGCAGGACTTTCTCCGCCAACGGCTCGTAGGCGGTGTAACGCATTCCGCTAACGCCCTTGCCTTCGTGGTGGTCACGCACCGTACCGGAAAAAACCACCAGGGCGCCACTGGCATCGTTCGCCGTCTCGCGCAATAGGGCTTCTAAATCCAGCGGTTGCTCGGTAATACGGTTCATAAAAACTCCTGTCTCGGTCGCTGCGCTTGCTAACATTCAGCCACCGCTGACCGGGGGCAGCAACACTAAAGCTTGGTTGGGGTCGATCGGCTGATCGCGGCGAATCAAACTATCCCCTTGCGCACAAGCAACCCGGGGCAGGTGCTCGGCTAGCTCCGGGTATTCGTCGCCCAGATGCCGTAACACCTCGGCAGCCTGCGCTCCGCTCGGAAGCCCCGCCAACTGCACGGTCGACTGGCCGACGACTTGCTGCAAAACACCATAAAACTGAATTTCCACCCTGCAGTGCTCCTCATTGCCGACAGGTCGAGATTATGGTTACCGATTAACCCAAAGGTGCGCCGCTACTGTCAATGAGATTGGTCAAGAGAGGCGCCGCTTTAAGATACTGGATCACTTCCTCGCACTGCATGTGTCAAGCGATAACAGAGCATCCAGTGACCCAAAGGGATCATTCAGCGTATTGGCCGCTTTGTTATAATTGGGCAATAAAACCCGTCAGCACATCATAAGATTCGAAAGGGAATTCGTTCCGTGCAAACCGCTTCTCCCGCCGTAGCGCCCTTTTGGCAGCGCTTGCCGCAGTTCTTCGCTTATCCGTTCAAGCCCGCCGCATTCATTGTCGTCGCCACGTTAACGGCGCTATTTCTCGTTCTCCCGGTTAGTTTGCTGGGCGTTTTAGTCACACTGGCGTTATTTGCCTTTTTCACCAAGTATCTATTCGAGGTTCTCGACCGTTGCGGAGAGGGCTACTTGGACCCTCCCCCTCTGAATCGGGAAACCTTGCTCGAAGGCTACGGCATCGCTTTTAAACAACTCGCGCTGTTTATTCTGGTAGGCCTTTTATTCAAGGCTTGATCATAAATGTCGCCGGGGTGTTCTTCGGTATTGTATTTTTCGTCTTCTTCCTCGCAGCGCTGCCCGCAAGCGTAATGGTTTTGGCGGGTACACGGAGTGTCTTCTCGGCGCTGCACCCGATGTTACTGATCGGCCTTATCGCCCGCTTGGGATGGACGTACTGGTGTTTATACGGCTGCTTAATCCTGCTTAACGGTAGCAGCAGCCTCGTAGTGGCTCTGCTCTGGGACAAGGTGCCAGAAGCGGTATTGATGGCGGCCTGGGCGTTTAGCTCGTTTTACTTCATGGTGATCATGTACAGCCTGATGGGGTACGTGCTGTACCAGCACCATGACAAACTCGGTTACGCTCCCGACGCAGAAACCGGCGAGGACGATGCGGATCTTGCTTTATATAAACGCTTTCTTGCCGAGGGGCGCTACGACGCCGCGCGGGAAGAGTTGCGCGGCATACTGCAAAGCACGCCCGATAATCTGGAGTTACACCGGCAGTTCCACCGGCTCTGCAAGCTAACCGGGGATAAATCCTCACTCCGCGGTCACGGTAACCACTTTATTCCGAAGTTAGTCGCGCAGGAACGTATCCGGGAAGCGGTAGAGACTTACGTGTCGTGTAAGCAGCTCGACCCCGATTTCCAGTTGAACGAACCGTCCGTCTATTTACCGCTGGCAAGACTGCTACGCGACCGGCGCGCCTTTCACGAAGCGATTCAGCTCATCAACGGATTTCATAAACGGTTTCCCAAGCACCCGAGTACGCCCAGCTTGTACCTGCTGGCCGCGCAAATTTTTCACACCGAACTGAGCGAGCCGCAGCGTGCGGAAGCGATTCTTAAGTTCGTGCAGAAGTATTTTCCGGGCAATCCCGAAGCAGCATCAATCGCTCACTATTTACATATATTGGAGACGGCGCCCGGCTAACGCAGTCGGTCGAGCTGGGTGAATGGCATGACGCCTCCTGACGGAGCCTGTCTTCGCGTGCCTTCGCAGATAGATTTGCGGAGGCAGTGTTCCTGGGCGCGTTTACCGTGAGGGGCGAGTCGTTAGCCGTTACTTACCGATGCAAAAACTAGAGAAGATGCGACCTAGAAGATCGTCGGAAGTAAAGCGGCCGGTGATTTCACCTAAAGCTTCTTGTACTTGGCGCAGCTCTTCGGCAAGTAGTTCGCCGGCGGCAAACTCGACGAGTTGGCGACGACCGGCTTGTAGGTGTTGTCCGGCCCGTTCCAGGGCATCGAGATGGCGACGGCGGGCGATAAAGCCGGTCTCGGATTCCTGATACCCCATGCACGCTTTTAGATGCTCGCGCAGCTCGGCCAAACCGTCGCCGGTCGCCGCGCTAACGTAAACTTCGATACCGAGCGCTCCTTCCTCAATACCCGCTGCGTGGCCGCTTAAATCGATCTTATTGCGAATGACCGTTAAGCCGACTTGGGCAGGCAAGCGGCCGGCAACCTCTCGCTCGGCCACGCCCGGCCCTTGGGCATCGTCGACTACCAGCAAAACCCGATCGGCATTTGCGATAGCGTCCCAGGCACGACGGATTCCTTCTTGTTCGACGATATCCGCGCTATCGCGCAGACCCGCGGTATCGATAACGTGCAGGGGCATGCCGTCGATTTGAATATGTTCCCGCAGGACGTCGCGTGTCGTCCCTTCGATATCTGTGACAATGGCGGCTTCATAACCGGCCAGACGATTGAGCAAGCTCGACTTACCGGCGTTAGGTCGACCGGCAATGACCACCGTCATACCGTCGCGAAGCACCTGCCCCTGGCGGGCGCTCGCTCGGACGTCGGCAAGTGCCGCATCGATACGATCCAACCGCCGCTCGACTTCGCCATCCGTCAAGAAATCGATTTCTTCGTCCGGAAAGTCGATGGCGGATTCGACATACATGCGCAGCTCGATCACGGCGTCGACCAGGCTCTCTACCGTCTCGGAAAACGCACCTTGAAGGGAACGCATGGCCGCTCGTGCGCCAGCCTCGGTGCCCGCTGCAATCAAGTCCGCCACAGCCTCGGCTTGTGCGAGGTCGAGCTTACCGTTGAGAAATGCCCGTTCCGAGTACTCGCCGGGGCGCGCGAGGCGAGCGCCGAGCTCGGTCAGGCGACGCAGTAAACGATCCATGACAACCGGACCGCCATGCCCCTGAAGCTCTAGAACGTCTTCGCCGGTAAACGAGTGCGGAGCCGGAAAAACAAAGCGATGCCCTCGTCGAGGACATCGCCTTCGTTATCGCGGAAGCGGCGAAAGCTTGCCTGGCGCGGTGCCGGCACGCTACCCAAATGGCGTTCGCCAATTCGCGGGTAGCCGGCCCCGACACGCGCACTACGCCCACTCCGCCCTGACCGGGCGGAGTGGCGACGGCACAAATCGTATCGGTGCCGCCGCTCACGGCGTTAAGCCTTATTCTTCTTGGTTTCGTTTCTACCCGGTTCCTTTTCGATGCGGCGGGTAATCACCCACTGCTGCGCAATCGACAAGACGTTGTTGGCCACCCAGTACAACACGAGGCCAGCCGGGAAGAAGGCAAAGAAGACCGTAAAGACGATGGGCAGTACCATCAGGATCTTCTGCTGGATCGGGTCCAACGGCGCTGGGTTAAGCTTTTGCTGTATCAGCATGGACACGCCCATCAACACCGGCAACACGAAGAACGGGTCCGGTACCGACAGGTCTTGAATCCAGAGAATAAACGGTGCTTGCCGCAGCTCCACACTTTCCAGCAAAACCCAGTAGAGGGCGATAAACACCGGGATTTGGACTAACACCGGTAAGCAACCGCCCAACGGGTTGATCTTTTCTTTCTTGTACAGCTCCATCATTTCCTGATTGAGCCGTTGACGATCTTCGCCGAAGCGCTCCTTCAGCTGCTGAAGCTTCGGCTGCAATTTCCGCATCCGCGCCATGGAGCGGAAACTGGTCTCCGAGAGCTTGTAGAAGACCAACTTGATCATCAAGGTCAGGATAATGATCGCCCAACCCCAGTTACCGATGAGGTTGTAGATTCGCTCCAGCAACCAGAACAACGGCGCGGAAATAACGGTGAGGAAGCCATAATCCACAGTCAGATGTAAGCCCGGTGCGATCTCCCGTAACCGTGCCTGCTCTTTCGGCCCTACATACAACTGGCTGCTGAACACACCCTCACCGCCGGGCTCGATGGTCTGGCGCGGCGACGACATCCCCAGTACATAGTTGTTATCCGGTAGTGCCCGACTGTAGAAATGCTGCGGCTGTTCGCGCGGCGGAATCCAGGCACCTAAGAAATAGTGCTGAATCATGGCTGCCCAGCCGTCGGTGATGGTCCTGGACAGTCGGCTGTCGTCCATGTCGCTAAAGGAGATCTTTTGGTAACGATCTTCTTCGCTGTAGATCACACCGCCGGTGTAGGTATAGATGAAAAACATGCTCCGCCCGCCCGGATCGGGACTGCGACGCAGCTGCGTGTACTGATAAGCACGCCAAGGCTCGGCGCTTTCGTTCGCCACTTCGTGCCGAACGTCGATTAGGTAGCCGTCGCGGTGGAAGATATACCGTTTGGTAACGGTTACACCTTCCTCATTCGTCCACACCAAAGGAACTTCGAGCGTATTCTCGCCTTCCTCCAGCCGGTACTCGGTCTGTTCGGCCCGATAATGCGCCATATGGGTCGGTGCATCGCCCTCTTCGACCTGTAAGCCGGACTGGGCAATGAAGATCGGATGCTGCTCGTCGCTCATTAACTGGAATGGCGTAGGATCGTCCACCGTCACCGGATATTCGCGCAGCTTCACGGAGCGGATATCGCCGCCGAGGGTGTTGATTTCCACATCCAACAAATCAGTCACTACCCGGATCGTTTCCGCCTGGGGTAGTAAGGTCGGCGACGGGACAGTGGCCCGTTCCGGATCGGTAGCCGGGGCTGCTTCTTCCGGTGCCTCAGCGAACTCGGACGGCACTTCTTCCACGACCTCTTCGGTCGGCGCCGGTTGACGATAGTCCCTTTGCCATTCGCTCCACATCAACAGTGCAACGAAGATAAGGGCCATGTAGAGAAACAGGCGTTGGTTTTCCATCAGGATTTACCGAAGGGTGATTTATCCGGGACAGGGTCTACCCCACCAGGATGCCAGGGATGACAACGACAGACGCGGCGGACCGCGAGATAGGTTCCGGCTAGCGCGCCATGGCGACGAATCGCTTCAATGGCGTAATTCGAGCAACTGGGATGAAAACGACAGCGTGGCCCCAGCAATGGGCTGATGACCAGCTGGTAGATGCGCAGCAATAGAATCAGAACGCGACGCATTAACGTTTTAACCGCTGCCATACACGCGCCAGAGAACGCTGCAAGCATTCGTTGGACGCATCACGAGCGCTTGCCTTAGCCAAGACTACAAGATCCCACGACCCAAGCTCGCCTTGTATATGGCGAAAGCTCTCTCGGACCTGCCGCTTAATCCGGTTTCGACCGACGGCTCTGGGGATGGCGCGGCGCGCCACCGCCATGCCTAACCGCGGGTACCCTCGGTCATTATGAGCGGCGAGAACGGTAAAGTACTTATCTCCATAGCGCTTCGCGCCGGAGAAAACACGTTGGTACTCCCCCGGCCGCGTCAACCGCGCTTGCCGAGGGAACCGATTCCGAGCGGAGTCGTCAGGCGTAGCCAATTCACGCGCTGAGGCGTGCACGGCCCTTCGCACGACGGCGGTTGAGAACCTTACGGCCGTTTTTGGTGGCCATCCGAGCACGGAAGCCGTGAGTACGCTTGCGCTTGATAACGCTAGGTTGGAAAGTCCTCTTCATGGCGGTATCCGGTATCCGTTTGCAGAGAAGAGTTTATGATTAACGAATGCAGCGAAAACCGAACACGTCCGACGAAGCGGTCGGCGTGTGTACGGCCTTCGTTGATCCGCAGGGTCAACTGAGCCGGCGAATTTACTGCGAAAAGACCTCGACTGTCAATTTCCGTTTGAAGATAAAGCGACTTTTGTCCGATTAGGTCAACGCGGAATAATTCAGCATCTCCCTAGATTAGGCACCTTGGGGGTATAGACTCGTGCATCTGTTGATGCCCATATCGAGGGGGTTCGCGTTGGTGAACGAGTCTCTCTGGAAGAGCTGCCTCAGAAGACTGGAAAGGGAGATCCCTGACCAGCAATTGAATACCTGGATTCGTCCCTTGCAGGCACGGGAAGATACCGATTCTCTGCGGCTGTTCGCTCCTAATCGTTTTGTACTGGATTGGGTTAAGGCCCATTTTGCTAAAAGAATCAGCGAGATGCTCGCCGCCGAAAGGCCCGACAAGCCACCTAAGCTTATATTGGAGATAGGTAGTAGCGCACCGCCAGCGCCGGGTCCGGCGGTTGTGACGCGCCGGAAAGAACGTCCGACCGCCAAGGCCTCGGATAGTAACTTAAACCCGAATTTTACCTTTGACGCCTTTGTCGAAGGTAAATCCAACCAGCTTGCGCGTGCTGCGAGCATGCAGGTGGTCGAAAACCCCGGCGGTGCGTACAACCCGCTGTTCCTATATGGCGGGGTAGGTTTAGGCAAAACCCACCTTATGCATGCTGTCGGCAACCAGATGCTGCGTAATCGGCCGGACGCCCGTGTGTTGTACCTGCACTCGGAGCGCTTTGTCGCCGATATGGTGAAGGCGCTTCAACACAACGCGATTAATGACTTCAAGCGCCACTACCGCTCGGTAGACGCCTTGTTGATCGACGATATCCAGTTCTTTGCCGGCAAGGAGCGTTCGCAGGAGGAATTCTTCCACACCTTCAATGCGCTTTTGGAAGGACACCAACAGGTCATCATGACCTGCGATCGGTATCCGAAGGAAGTTAACGGTCTGGAAGAGCGCCTTAAGTCTCGCTTCGGCTGGGGTTTGACCGTGGCTATCGAGCCGCCTGAGTTGGAGACCCGGGTAGCGATTTTGATGAGCAAGGCGAGCAAGGAAGGTGTGGACCTGCCCGGCGACGTCGCATTCTTCATCGCTAAGCGGATCCGATCGAACATCCGCGAGCTTGAGGGTGCCTTACGTCGGGTAGTCGCTAATGCACACTTTACCGGTCAAGCCATTACCGTCGACTTCACGAAAGAAGCACTCCGCGATCTATTAGCGTTGCAGGACAAGCTTGTTACGATCGAGAACATCCAGAAGATGGTGGCCGAGTACTACAAGATCAGGGTCGCCGATTTATTGTCCAAACGGCGGACGCGCTCGATCACCCGGCCGCGACAGATTGCCATGTCGCTTGCCAAGGAGCTGACTAACCACAGCCTGCCGGAAATCGGCGATGCGTTTGGCGGCCGCGACCATACGACGGTCTTGCATGCCTGCCGAAAGGTAGAAGAGTTAAAAGAGAGCGATAACCGGATCAGCGATGACTACGCGATCCTGTTAAGAACATTGACGACATGATGTGGATAAGTTGTGGTAAAGGGTGTGGAGAAAAGGGATCCAAAAGTTATCCACAATTTATCCTTGAGATGCACACGGGCTCATACAGAAGATGTGAGCCCCGATTTTCGCACCTAAGCAACTGTAAATAAAGTAAACTAACGAGTTATCCACAAATTCCGTGCGGCTCTACAATATCAACAATCTTATCTATACATATATTTAATATAGAAACTGGACTGGCGCGATGAAATTTACGATCGAACGGGAACAACTCCTAAAACCCTTACAAGCCGTCATTGGGGTGGTCGAGCGTCGTCAGACGTTGCCGGTGCTTGGTAACGTACTCGTCGTCGCAGATAGCAATGGGGTGTCGCTGACGGCCACCGATTTAGAAGTAGAATTAGTGTCTCACTTTCACACGGAAGTGAGCGAAGCAGGAGAAGGCACTGTCCCTGCGCGAAAGTTGTTGGACATCGTTCGCAACTTACCTGCCGATGCACAGATAGAGTTAACGGTTGAGCAGGATCGAGCGACAGTGACGGCAGCTCGCAGCCGCTTCTCGTTAGCGACGTTGCCCGCTGCGGACTTCCCGACAGTAGAGGATATTGGCGAAGCCCAACCGCTGTTGCTTCCGCAACGTCAATTACGCGAGCTGATCGAGCGCACGCATTTTTCCATGGCCTTACAGGATGTCAGATACTATCTGAACGGATTGCTGCTAGAGCTCGAACCGACGGGGTTACGAGCGGTAGCAACCGACGGCCACCGCTTGGCGTTGGCGGAAGCGGCAGCCGATGTGCAAGTGAGCGAGGGCAAACAAGTCATTGTCCCTCGTAAAGGGATTCAGGAACTATTGCGCCTACTTGAGCCAAGCGACGAAGCGGCGCGGGTGGAGTTAGGCAGCAATCATATTCGGGTGGCCTTGCCGGATATCCGGTTTACCACCAAGTTGATCGATGGGCGTTTTCCGGAGTATCAACGGGTGATCCCTGCCGCGGCCGATAAGATCGTCATTGTCGACAAAGATAGTCTGCGACAGGCGCTGGTGCGTGCCTCGATTCTTTCTAACGAGAAATACCGAGGCGTTCGCTTTAGCGTCGAACCCGAGCGGTTAAAGATTCAATCTAACAACCCGGAGCAGGAAGAGGCGGAAGAGGAACTCTCTGTCGAGTACAACGAGCAGCCTTTGGAAGTGGGCTTTAACGCAAGCTACATGCTCGACGCGCTCAACGCGGTTGAGACTGATCAGGTCGAGCTTGCGCTGACCGATGCGAACAGTAGTTGCCTCGTAAGGGGCCGGGGCGATGACGATGCCAAGTACGTTATTATGCCGATGCGGCTGTAACGCACCGACGAATGAGTATTCGTAGATTAGCGGTTCATCATTTCCGTAACATCCAACAAGCGGAACTGGAACCGGGCGAGATCAACGTCATATTCGGGCGGAACGCAGCGGGTAAGACGAGCTTGCTAGAGGCGATACACCTCCTGGGCCGGGCTCGTTCGTTTCGCTCAACGCGGATCGAGCAACTCATTCAGTATGAGCAGGAAAAGGTGTGGGTCAGGGCCGAGGTCGTTAACCAAGGGGTAACGACCTCGGCGGCAATCGAACGATCCTCGGGACATACTCGGGTAAGGATCGATGGCCGCGATGTAAGAAGCCTTTCGGAACTTGCCCAACATTTTCCGCTCCAAGTCATTAACTCAGAAAGTCAGCGTTTGTTGCTCGACGGACCGAAGGTTCGGAGAAGCTTTCTAAATTGGACAATGTTCCACGTGGAACATGACTATTACCAGCTCTGGCATCGCTACGACCGCGCAGTTCGACAGCGTAATGCGGCGCTTAAAGCGCGCGACCTCCGTTTGAGCAAAGCTTGGGAGCCTGAGCTTATAGAAACCGCGACCCAACTGGATGACCATCGGCGAGCGTTGATCGATGCACTGAGTAGAACGGTGGCTCCCCTTTTCGAGCGCTGGCTGCCTGAGGAAGATTTGGCGCTTGGCTACCGTCGCGGATGGCCGCAAGATAAGGATCTTGCGGAAAGCATCGACGAGAATCGGCCGCGGGAGCTTGAAGCCGGTTATTGTTTGTATGGGCCTCATCGCAGCGACCTCACCATTCGGGCAGGTAAAGTAGAGGCCCAGCACCGTTTGTCGAGGGGGCAACAGAAGTTGGCGGTGGTCGCCATCTTAATCGCTCAGGCAATGCTGATTGCCGAGCGAAGCAAGCGCCGCCCTATTCTCCTAATTGACGACTTACCCGCTGAGCTTGACGAAGAGCGTAGACGAACGGTTATCGACATTCTCGAATCCCAGCCCGTCCAAAGCTTCATTACCTGTGTTGAGCAGCAAGCCTTAACGGTTTCGAGCGCTAACGCAAATGGTTCCACGTGGAACATGGTTCCTACCGAGAAGTGTTATAATGCTCGGACTCTTTCGAAGGACCTCATTATGAGCGAACAGTCGAACTACGATTCAGGAAGCATCAAAGTCCTCCGCGGCCTAGACGCTGTCCGGAAACGCCCGGGCATGTATATCGGCGACACCGACGACGGTACCGGTTTACACCATATGGTGTTCGAAGTTGCCGATAACTCAATCGATGAAGCCTTAGCCGGCTATTGCGATCACATCGAAGTCGTTATTCATCGCGACAACTCGATAACCGTGAGCGACAATGGCCGAGGTATTCCGGTGGATATCCACCCGGAAGAGGGGCGCTCCGCTGCTGAAGTCATCATGACTGTTTTGCATGCCGGGGGTAAGTTCGACGATAACTCCTACAAGGTCTCCGGCGGATTGCACGGGGTCGGCGTCTCGGTGGTGAATGCGCTTTCCGAGCGTTTGCGTTTGGTGATTCACAAGAATGGCAAAGTCCATACGCAGGAATATCATCTGGGCGTGCCTCAGGAGCCGTTAAAAGCCATCGGCGAAACCCAACAGACCGGAACCCAAATAACGTTCCAAGCCAGTCCGGAAATCTTTAGCAATATAGAGTTCCACTACGATATTTTGGCCAAGCGGTTCCGTGAGCTGTCCTTCCTGAACCCGGGAATCAGCATCACGCTTAAAGACGAGCGCACCGATAAGGAAGATACTTTCAAATACGAAGGTGGCATCAAAGCGTTCGTTGAACACCTTAACCGCAACAAAACGCCTTTGCATAAGGACGTCTTCTACTACACCACCGAGAAAGACGGTATCGGAGTCGATGTCGCTATGCAGTGGAACGACTCCTACCAGGAGAATATTTTCTGCTTCACCAACAATATCCCTCAGCGCGACGGCGGTACCCACATGGCCGGTTTTCGCGCAGCGCTCACCCGTACCTTGAACGCGTATCTCGACACTGAAGGTTACAGCAAAAAGCTTAAGGTGAGCCCTACGGGAGACGATATCCGCGAAGGCCTAACCGCGGTTTTATCGGTTAAAGTTCCGGACCCGAAGTTTTCTTCTCAGACCAAAGATAAGCTGGTTTCCTCGGAGGTAAAGCCAGCCGTGGAATCGACGCTCGCGGAACAGTTTAATGCGTTCTTGCTAGAGCATCCCGGCGAAGCGAAGGCAATTGTCGAGAAGATTATCGATGCTTCGCGTGCTCGCGAAGCTGCGCGAAAAGCGCGGGAAATGACGCGACGCAAAGGCGCACTCGACATTGCGGGGCTGCCAGGCAAGCTTGCCGACTGCCAGGAGCGGGACCCAGCTCTGTCCGAGCTGTATCTGGTTGAGGGCGACTCGGCAGGCGGATCTGCCAAACAAGGGCGTGACCGCCGTACCCAGGCCATCTTGCCGCTCAAAGGTAAAATCCTGAACGTCGAGAAAGCGCGTTTCGACAAAATGCTCTCTTCCGCAGAAGTGGGCACGCTGATCACCGCCTTAGGTTGCGGCATCGGCAAGGACGAATTCGATCCTGATAAGTTGCGTTACCATCGAATTATCATTATGACGGACGCGGACGTTGATGGATCTCATATTCGAACCCTACTGCTTACCTTCTTTTACCGGCAAATGCCCATTTTGGTTGAACGTGGGCATATCTATATCGCCCAACCACCGCTCTATAAGATTAAACGCGGTAAGCAGGAACATTACGTTAAGGACGACAACGAACTGACCGAATACCTCCTCCAGCTAGCCTTGTCCGACGCGGCCCTCCATGCTGGTTCGGATGTGCCGCCAATCGCGGGGCAAGGGCTGGAATCGTTGGTACGGCAATTCATCAGCGTGATGGACATGATCCGTCACCTAAGTCGCCGTCGCGATCCGGATATTCTGGAGGCTATGATCAGCCAAGCGCCGCTTGATAAAGAAGCCTTTCAGAATGCCGCAGGCCTGGAGCCTTGGTTCCGGCAGCTTGTCGATAAGCTTAATGTTGGCCAGCACGCTGGTACCGAATATTCCTATGAGCTTACAGCCGGGCCTGATGGCGGGTTCCAAGAGGCGGTGTTAACGAAGCGGATGCATGGCATTTTGCACCCGAACGTGTTTGGCACCCAGTTCTTCCTGTCGCCCGAATACGAAGCGATCAAACGCTTGTCCGCAGCATTGGACGGTTTAATCGGCTCCGACTCGTACGTAAAGAAGGGAGAGCGGCGACACGAGGTTTCTCGGTTTAAAGAAGTTGTCGACTGGTTGCTGGATGAGGCTAAACGAGGCCAAGCTATTCAACGTTACAAAGGCTTGGGCGAGATGAACGCCGACCAACTCTGGGAAACTACTATGGACCCGGATTCCCGGCGTTTGTTACAGGTGCGAATCGAAGACGCGGTCGCTGCCGATGAAATCTTTACTACCCTAATGGGTGATCACGTCGAACCGAGACGGGATTTTATCGAGCAGAATGCGCTGTCGGCCAGTAACCTCGATGTGTAATTAAAAAGGGCGGAGTTATAAACTCCGCCCTTTTTAACCGTCTTATCCTCATAGACGAGTCCCAGACTCACAGCGTGGAGATCTCCTTCATCTGAGATTCAATCCACTCCTCTACTAAGTGGTTGATTTCTTTTGGCTTCTTTCCATTTGCATCGATCGGCGGCCCAATTCTCAAGGTGATCGTTCCGGGGCGTTTAACGAATTGCCGTCTGCCCCAGAATTCGCCGGCATTATGTGCCACCGGGATCACTTTCGCGCCGCTCCGGGTAGCAAGAAAAGCCCCTGCCGGGTGGTAATGGCCTCGTTCGCCGGGCGCGACCCGCGTTCCCTCAGGAAAGATTACTACCCAACGCCCTTGATTCAGCCGCTCCTTGCCTCGCTGTACGATCTGCCGTACGGCTTCGGAGTGGCTGCTGCGGTCGATGGGGATCGGATCGAGCAAGGCGAGCGCCCAGCCGAACAGCGGAATTCGCATCAGCTCCCGCTTCAATACCCAACTCTGGGGCACAAAAATCTGCTCCAGCGCCATCGTCTCCCACGTCGACTGGTGTTTACACATGACGATGCCCGGCTCGTTGGGAAGGTGCTCGCCTCCCTCGACCCGGTAGTCCAACCCGCAGGTGACCTTTAGCCACCACAAGTTGAAGTTGCACCATTGGGTAATAAACCAGTACCGAAAACGATACGGAAAGGGAAACGTAAACAGGCTCAAGATCGCCCAAAAAAAGTGAAGACGATCATGCCCGCGGACTGTAGACAAGAGCCTATGAAGGCAATCGGGTAACAGTGACGAAAACCAACTTTGGTCGCTTTACTGGATGTGCTTAGATTCATGATTGAGATTCCATCTCGAACACAAGCCGCCCTGCGGCTTCCGCTAGGTCGGCATAAACTTCCTTGGGTGGCGCCCCTCCATCCTTCAGCGTGCGCAGCCCTTTTCCGGTACGAACCAAAATAGGTCTACCCCCTACGGCTTCCGCAGCTTCAAGATCCCGCCGCGAATCGCCAATGATAGGGACACCCTCTAGCGTACATGCGAAGTCTTCCGAAATCTGCTCTAAGAGCCCTGTACGAGGCTTGCGACAATGGCAATTGTCTTTTGGCCCATGCGGACAGACATAAATTCCGCTGAGCTTGCCTCCCTGTGCTGCCAGCTCGCGGGCGAGCTTTTCATGCATGGCGGAGAGCATAGCTTCATCGAACAAGCCCCGAGCGATGCCGGATTGATTAGTAAACACTACAATACGAAAGCCCGCCCGGTTGAGCCGAGCGATAGCCTCCAAACTCCCCGGCAGAGCAACCCACTCTGCCGGAGACTTGATATAGGCATCGCTATCGGCGTTGATCACTCCATCGCGATCGAGTACGACGAGCCGCTCCCCAGGCTTAGCTGGGGAGTCTTGATACATCGGCCGTCTCCATAAACAAGGTAGAAATATCGCTCAGCAGGCGTAGCCGATTGCCCTGTATCGAAGGATCTTCCGCCATCACCAGGACGTGCTCGAAGAACTCGTCGACCGGCTCCCGCAGCGCCGCGAGCTTCGCCAAGGCCATGGTGTAGTCGCGATTATCGAGTAAGGGTCGCACTTCGCCCCCGACCTTCTGGACCGCCGCGGCGAGCGTTTGCTCCTGCGAGTCTTGTAACAGTTTGGGATCGACTTTATCCGGTAACGGCGCCTCGTTTTTGCGCAGAATGTTGCGGATACGTTTGTTAGCAGCCGCTAAGCTGCTAGCTTCCGGTAGTGTCACAAACTCGCGGCAGGCGCTGATCCGCCGATGGAAATCGACCGGCCGAGTGGGTCGGCAGGCGGCTACCGCGTCGAACAGCTCCGCCGCATAACCTTGGCCTTGGTAGTAATAGCGTAAGCGCTCCAAGCAGAAGTCGTAGACGGCATTAGCCTGTTGGTCGGGGTTTAACGCTGACGGTAGATGGAGTGCCGCTTGTTCAAGCAGCCAGGCCAGATCCAAGTCGATGTCGCCCTCGATCAACGTGCGCAGCAAGCCTAACGCTGCGCGGCGCAATGCAAATGGGTCTTTATCGCCAGAGGGTGCTTTGCCGACGGCAAAAATAGCCACTAGCGTGTCCGCTCGTTCGGCAACAGCGAGTACTTTGCCTAGCGCACTGGGCGCGATGGCATCGCCTGCAAAGCGGGGCATGTACTGCTCGTCGAGCGCATCGGCTACCGCTACCGGCTCGCCGTCGTGCAGCGCATAGTAGCGCCCCATAATCCCCTGCAGCTCAGGAAACTCGCCGACCATTTCCGTTGCGAGATCGCAGCGTCCGAGCCAGGCGGCCCGTTCCGCCTGCGCGGCGTTCAGGCCGAGTACTTCCGCTACTGCCGATGCGAGCGAGGCCACCCGCCGCGATTTCTCGTAAACGCTGCCTAGCTTGGTTTGGTAAACGACATTCTTAAGTCCGTTAAGCCGTGTCTCCAGCGCTTGTTTACGATCCTGATTCCAAAAGAACGCCGCATCGGCCAACCGTGGTCGAATAACCCGCTCGTTACCGGCCTTGACCGACTCCGGATTGCGGCTGTCGATATTGGCAATGGCGATAAAACTAGGCAGTAAAGCTCCGCTTTGATCGCGTAGCGGGAAGTACTTTTGATGCTCCTGCATACTCGAGATCAGCGCCTCGGACGGCACGTCGAGGAAGCGCTCGTCAAAACGGCCGACTACAGGAACAGGCCACTCGACGAGGGCGGTGACCTCGTCTAACAGATCCGAATCGATGACCGGTACCGCGTTGGCCGCTCGCGCGGCTTGCTCGACCTGTTCGCGGACGAGGGTCTTCCGCCGCTGGAAGTCGGCAATCACATGCCCTTCGCTCTCCAGCCGCTGCAAGTACTCCGCGGGGGTGGCCAATTCCATGGGGTCCGGGCGATGAAAACGATGGCCCCGGGTTGCGCGACCTGCCTTCACGCCGAGAAGCTCGGCGTCGATAACTTCTTCGCCGAACAATAAGACAAGCCAGTGCACCGGCCGAACAAAGTTCGCACTGCCCGCCCCCATCGCATCCGCTTGGGAATCGGCAGCCGACTTAGGGCCTGTGCGACGATTTCCGGTACTAATGCCGACGTGGCTTGCCCTTTCTGCTCGCCTCGATAGACAAGCCAAGCACCTTGCTCGGTTTCCAAGGTGCTTAAGGCGTCCAGCTCCACACCGCAGGAGCGTGCAAAACCAAGTGCGGCTTTCGTGGGCTTTCCTTCTTGGTCGTACGCTGCGTTAAGCGCCGGGCCTTTGCGCTCCAACGCGCGGTCGGGTTGCTTCTCCGCAACTTTGCTGAGCAGAATCGCCAACCGTCGCGGGCTTGCGTAAGCCTTGGCATCCGTAAAGCCGATGTCGGCATCTTGCAACTGCTTAACGACTTCCTCGCAAAACGCTTCGCTAAGCTTCCGTAGCGCTTTCGGAGGGAGTTCCTCGGTACCGAGTTCGATTAGTAAATCGCGAGGGGTGTTAGTCATGACGAGCCTCCTCGGCGCTAGCCAGCATGGGGAAACCGAGCGCCTCACGGCGCGCGAAGTAGGCTTCCGCTACCGCACGAGCCAATGCGCGGACTCTTAGAATGTAGCCTTGTCGCTCCGTTACCGAGATCGCGCGGCGCGCATCCAAAAGGTTAAAGGTGTGGGAGGCTTTTAACACCATCTCGTACGCTGGCAGCGGCAGCCCCGCTTCGATCAGCCGTTGGCTTTCGCGCTCGCAGGTGGAGAACCAATCGAACAGGCTCGCCGTATCGGCGTGTTCGAAGTTATAGGCGGACATTTCGACTTCGTTCTGTTTGAACACATCGCCATAGGTGACAATACCGTTAGGGCCTTCCGTCCAAACTAGATCGAAAATACTTTCCACGCCCTGGATGTACATAGCGAGCCGTTCCAGGCCATAGGTGATCTCCCCCATGACGGGATCGCAGTCCAGTCCGCCGACTTGTTGGAAATAGGTAAACTGAGTGACCTCCATTCCGTTTAGCCAGACTTCCCAGCCTAGCCCCCACGCCCCTAACGTCGGCGACTCCCAATTATCCTCGACAAAGCGGATATCGTGCTCAAGCGGATCGAATCCGAGTCGGCGCAGGGATCCAAGGTACAGTTCTTGGATTTCCAGCGGCGAGGGCTTGAGCACCACCTGAAACTGGTAATAGTGCTGCCCGCGGTTGGGGTTTTCTCCGTAACGGCCATCCGTGGGGCGCCGCGACGGTTGTACGTAAGCGGCATTCCAGGGCTCAGGGCCGATAGCCCGTAAAAACGTTGCCGGGTGAAAAGTACCGGCGCCTACTTCCATATCCAACGGTTGGAGTATGACGCAGCCTTGTTCGGCCCAGTAGTTCTGAAGCTCAAGGATGAGCTGCTGAAAGCTCATCGCTTTTCCGCTTTGTCTCGTTGCAGGCAAAACCGCCCCCTTTGGCACGCTGGTTCTCTGTGGATAAGCTGTCTCTTATCCACAGATGATGGCTGTTTATCCCCACAGCTCGGTGACACCACTGCGACAGCGTCGGTTAAAGAGGCCGCAAGGTGTGCGTGACCGGCTGCAAACTGGCGAAAAAGTATAGCCTGTCGGCACAACTCTATGTAAGGCCGGCCCTCGTGGCCGATTAGCTTTCGATTGACGGATGCAGATCCCACCCAGGCAACGAACTTCTGAGACGGGACGCTAGCTCCTATCTGTTCCTATAAGCGGATCTGCCGAAACACTTCGTTCGGCCGGGTTTGGCGTAGGTATTTCAAGTCGTAAACTGTGAGCCAGGGCGCATCTTGAATGCATGGAGCTGCGGCAAAACAGTTAGTTGCCGCTAAAGTTAATAAAGAACTTAGGGAAAGCCCTGGATTCTCCTCAAGCCTGCCGGATTGCTTGGTAACAAGGTGCGCTTCGCAGCCGGCAGAGGGGAAGGGACATCAGCGTTCGCTTAGCACTGAGCTGGGGAGGTGTACGATGGCCGAGCTCATTCTGGAACCAACCGCTAAGGCCGCCTGGCAGCGTCTGGTCAAAGAAGCGGCTGTGCGATCCAGCCGCGACCTCGACGAGGCCAAGGAGAGCTATCTGGTCTTTCTCCTAATGCGTTACCTACAGCGACCGGATCTGGTGCGTAGTATTCTGGCATTGCGGTTTCTGCATGCTAGCCTTGCGAATCGTCGCGAACGTGGCGAGGGGATGCAGGAAGTTGGCGATCAGTGTTTGATTTACGCCGGCCTGTTTCCGGAGCAGGCGCGGCGGCGCCGAGTTAAGGTAAGCTATTTTATCGATCTGGGCCAAGCTGCCTACGGCGTGGTATCGGAAACCGCCAGTCTTGCTTACGCCCGCTTGTACTCCGACCTTGCCGAAGCCTTCGTACCTTTGACCGATGTCCTACGTGCCATGCGTACCGATAAACAAAATAATACCTTGTACGACGTCCTTCTAGCCGCCGAGCATTGGGAAGATACGGGTAGTCGCGCCGCGTTTGAGGAACTCGCTCGCTTAACGGACGGTCTACCGATACGGGACTCCTCGGGCCGTCGTCATTAAGGAAGTACAGAACGATTCCCTGACGCCTCTGCGGATGTGCGCTGGTTTGGCCGTTCCGCTTGGCTATCGAATGGCTTTGTATATGCTGCACCGTACCAATGTTGGGTTAGGTATCGCAGGGCGTATGTTTTCGGGCGAGTAGCTATTTTTCCCTTTGCAGTAAGCCTAATCGATTGAATGTGCGGATCTTCCTGAAAAAACCGGGGACGATCTGATATACTCCCCGCCTTTTTTCAGTGACCCGGAATGTAATGGTGACGTCATGAGCGAACCCCGTAAGGCTGTAGCATTGATTTCTGGTGGCCTGGATTCGATGCTGGCCGCAAAAGCGGTGCTCGAGCAGGGTGTACATGTTGAAGGTATTAACTTCTACACCGGCTTTGCGTCGAAGGCCACACTCACGCCATTCGTAAGCGCGATCGCGAGCGACAGAAGCGAAATAATGCGTTATGGGTCGCCGAGCAGCTAGGTATTAAACTGCACATCATCGATGTCGTTGAAGAATACAAGGACATCGTGATTAATCCGAAGCACGGTTATGGTGCGAATTTGAATCCGTGTTTGGACTGCAAAGGGTTTATGGTGACCCGCGCCAAGCAGTGGATGGAAGAGAACGGTTTCGATTTTATCATTACCGGCGAAGTTATTGGCCAAAGGCCAATGTCTCAGCGCAAGGACACGATGCCGGTGATCGCTAAAGAGTCCGGCGCTGGCGAGCGCCTGTTGCGTCCGTTGTGCGCGCAGTTATTGCCGCCGACCCTGCCGGAACAGGAAGGTTGGGTCGATCGGGAGAAGCTGTTCGATTTCAATGGGCGTAGCCGTAAGCCGCAGATCGAATTGGCCGGGCGCTGGGGCTTTGAGGAGTGGTCGCAGCCGGCCGGCGGTTGCTGCTTTCTAACTAATCCGCAATACTCGAAAAAGTTGGCCGACCTATGGGAAGCGCGCGGCGAGCGGCGCTACGAGCTCGACGACATCATGTTGCTCAAGATCGGCCGGCATCTGAGGCCTCGCCCCCACTTTAAGCTCATTATTGCTCGCGAGGAAGGCGAGAACCGCTTCCTACAAGGTTATCGAAAGCAGTTTACCCACCTCCAAACTGTTAGCCACGGCGGGCCTTTAGTCTTGGTTGATGGTAGCTTAGAGGGTGACGACGAGGAGTTGGCCGCGCAATTGACGGCGCGCTTTAGCCAAGGTAGGGAGGCCGAGAGCGTACGGGTTAGCGTGACGCGAACCGACGGTACTAGCCGCGAATTCGATGTTAAGCCTTTCGCGCCTAGCGAAGTAAGACAAGAGTGGTACGTTGCTTAGGCTGGCGGCTGACCGCAACTGAGAGAGCTACGACGATGGCGCATTATGTTTTAGATGTGAAAGGATTGCTTTGCCCGATGCCTGTGATCCGCTTGGGCGAGCAGGCCAAGCAGCTTACCGCCGGCGACACGGTAGAAATGCATGCTACGGATCCCGGGGTTAAAGCCGATATTCCGGCCTGGTGCCGCGTTCACGGTCATACGGTTATCGAAGAGCAAGACGATGGCGATTTGATTTGTATGGTCATCGAAATCGGCGAGTAAACCGCTCCTTGCGCTTATTTCCTATCCTGTCGCGACCGGGACCTATTACCGGTCGCTTTGAACCAACCTCTGCCCTCTTCCAGCCTACGCTCTTGTGCTTGCCCCGTTAAGCACCATTTAAATGACCTATATCGGTGCATAGACTGATTTAGTGCACCATTAGCGTGCAATTTTAGCGTGCGATTTTTTATTAACGCACCAAGAAAGCCCGCAACTGCTTGTTCTCACGCCCTGGCATGGTTCCTGCTATAGCTAAGCGACACATTTTTGGGCGACATACATTCGCATTGGAGGTCGAGACATGTCTCGCACAGCAGCAGACGTATTGAAGCTGATTAAAGAAGAGAACATTCAGTTCGTAGATTTTCGTTTCACCGATACCCGGGGTAAACAGCAGCACGTCACCGTGCCCGCCCACACGGTGGAAGAAGATACCTTTGAAAGCGGTAAGATGTTCGATGGTTCCTCCATCTCCGGTTGGAAAGGCATCAACGAGTCCGACATGATCCTGATGCCGGATGCCTCCACCGCTGTGCTGGACCCGTTCTTCGACGAAGCTACCCTCAACATTACTTGCGACGTTGTCGAGCCCAGCACCATGCAAGGCTATGAGCGCGACCCGCGCTCGGTCGCTAAGCGTGCCGAGGCTTACCTCAAGTCCACTGGTATTGGTGACACGGCCTTCTTCGGCCCGGAAAACGAATTCTTCGTTTTCGACGACGTACGTTGGGGTGCCGACATGAGCGGCAACTTCTACAAGATCGATTCCGAAGAAGCCGGCTGGAATACCGAGAAAGTCTATTCCGACGGCAACATGGGACACCGGCCGAAAGTTAAAGGCGGTTACTTCCCGGTTCCGCCGGTCGACTCTCTGCACGACCTGCGTGCCGCTATGTGCCAAGCCATGGAAGAGATGGGGCTGAAGGTTGAAGTTCACCATCATGAAGTGGCGACTGCCGGTCAGTGCGAAATCGGCGTTCTGTTCAATACGCTGGTGAAGAAGGCGGACGAAGTACAGACCCTTAAGTATGTGGTTCATAACGTTGCCCACGCCTACGGCAAAACGGCGACCTTTATGCCGAAGCCGCTGGTCGGCGACAACGGTAACGGCATGCACGTGCACCAATCGATTTCCGACGAAGGTAAAAATACCTTCAGTGGCGATCTGTACGGTGGGCTGTCCGAAACCGCGCTGTACTACATCGGCGGTATCATGAAGCATGCCAAAGCGCTGAATGCTTTCACCAATGCGGCAACCAACAGCTACAAGCGTTTGGTGCCCGGTTTCGAAGCGCCGGTGCTGCTGGCGTACTCGGCTCGCAACCGTTCGGCTTCCATCCGTGTGCCATATGTTTCGAACCCGAAAGCACGTCGTATCGAGCTGCGTTTCCCGGACTCCACGGCTAACCCGTACCTGGCTTTCGCAGCCATGTTGATGGCGGGTCTGGACGGTATCCAGAACAAGATCCACCCGGGCGATGCCATGGATAAGGACTTGTACGATCTGCCGCCGGAAGAAGAGAAAGACATCCCGAAAGTGGCGTTCTCGCTGGAAGAAGCCCTCAAGGCCCTGGACGAGGATCGCGAGTTCCTGACCGCTGGCGGTGTGTTCACCGACGACATGATCGACGCCTACATCGGGCTGAAGATGGAAGACGTGCAGCAGCTGCGGATGACCACGCACCCGTTAGAGTTCGATCTCTACTACAGCGTTTAAATCCTACTTCCTCTCCTGGGGAGACCGTGCGGCCTCCCCAAACTCCTTACGCCGCGGCTTAATGTCGCGGCGTTCTTCTTTATCCTTCTTGTGGGGCAGTCCGACTTGGACTACTCTTTATGCTCACTATGGGACGAAAAAATTACTTTGCCTTGCTGTTGTACCGCTCTTAGTCGGTACGACGGTATACACATGGACGGATGAGGAAGGCCGTACGCATTTTTCCGACGAGCCGCGCGAAGGCGCTCGGCAGATAGAAGTGGAACCGGCTCCCAGCGTGCCAAGCCTAGGTCGGCAGCCGCCGGAAGCCGAAGCGGTCCCCTGGCCCGAACAGCCACCTAATGCTTTTCGGGGCTACGATACGTTTCGGATCGTTAGCCCTGCTCCGGAAGAGACGCTGCGCGACAATTTAGGGCAAGTTTCCGTTAGCGTCGTGCTCGACCCACCCTTGCAACCCGAGCATACCCTCTACATAGAAGTGAACGGCGAACCTTGGGGCGAAATGCCGACGACGCGTTCGACTCGCTTTACGCTTAGCGGCTTACATCGCGGTGCGCAGACGTTGCGGTTGAGTATCGTCGATCAACGGGGGGAAGTCGTGGATACGGCGAGCACCACCTTTTACCTGCATCAAGCCTCGCGTTTAATCCAACCGTCGCGTTAGTACGGATAACACCCCTTCATAGGGCGTGGCGGGATTAGGCAGCTAATAGCTGAGCGTCGCTTACGTGCGTTCCGGTTAGGTGCATCTTTCAGGCAATGGCGGCACCACCCTGGAAGGGCAGGCCCGTTTTCTTCGTCTGCGTACACGCTCGTACCGGCCGACCGTAAAACCTGCCCCGAACGCGACACACGTCTTTAAATGCCTACTAAGGTGTCCTTTCTGCATTCCTTTTGCACTATGATGGTGCATTGTTGCGCTATACTGGCCCAAGCTTTGCTCGCCCAATTTGCCTGATTTTTCCAATAGTCTTTATTCCGTAAGCACTTAGGCTAGCGTGCACTCTTGTACTGCATAGCTGGTTCGAATCTTGCACCAGAGTGGTTTATGCCAATACAGAAGCTTTCAAATCCGACCCGGCTCCTTGAGCATATGAGCACTGCCGTTTGTTGCCTGGATAGCGAGTTACGCATTCAGTATATGAATCCGGCCGCAGAAATCCTGTTCGGCGTTAGTGCTCGGCAGTTGCTCGGACAGCCTTTTCCTGTGCTAGCCCCGGGTGCCGAGGAGCTGGAAGCGGGTATTCGCGATGCCCTGGCTAACGAGTCTGCCTACACCGAGCGTGAGCGGCAGTTGGTACTTGGCGCTAACCAGACCGTAACCGTCGATTGCAGCGTAACGCCCCTCCCTGACGGGGACCTATTAATCGAATTGGTGCAGTTGGATCGTCACTTACGCATTAGTCGCGAGCATAATCTGTTAGCGCAAAACCGGGTGGTGCGCGAACTTATCCGAGGTCTTGCCCACGAAGTCAAAAACCCGCTAGGAGGCTTGCGGGGCGCTGCTCAGTTATTGGAGCGGGAGCTGGCCGACCAGGACCTCACCGAATATACCCAGATTATTATTGGGGAAGCGGACAGGTTGCAGACGCTGGTTGACAACATGCTGGGCCCTAACCGCCGTCCCAACCGCCGCGAGACCAATATTCATGAAGTATTGGAGCGTGTTCGCCAACTGGTTGAGGCGGAGGCGCCGGAAGGATTCCGGATCGTACGGGACTACGACCCCAGTATCCCGCCCTTGATGGCTGAGCCGGATCAACTAATACAAGCATGTTTGAATATCGTACGTAATGCTCTACAGGCGGTTGGCGGCGAAGGCAACATCACGCTGCGTACCCGAACCCAACGCCGATTCACGATCGGCGATACGTCTTATAAGTTGGTTGCCCGTATTGAGGTGATCGACAACGGTCCTGGCATCGATACCGAGCTGCAAGAGCAGATTTTCTACCCGATGGTGACGACGCGGGCGGAAGGTAGCGGCCTGGGCCTGCCCATCGCGCAGACGCTGGTCAACCAGAATGGCGGCCTTATCGAGTGTAGCAGCGAACCGGGCGAGACAGTATTTACCATCTGGTTACCCTTGGAGGAAAGCAATGCACGAGGCGCATAGCGTCTGGGTAGTCGATGACGACCGTTCTATTCGGTGGGTACTCGAAAAAGCCCTGAAACAAGCCAATCTTTCGGTAACCGCCTTCGATACCGCCGATGCCGTTCTGCGTCGCTTGGAGCGTGAGCGGCCGGCTGTGTTGTTGACCGACGTTCGGATGCCGGGTCTTAGCGGATTAGAGTTGTTAGAGACGGTGGCGGCGCGTTGGCCCACCCTGCCTGTCATCATTATGACCGCCCACTCCGACCTCGACTCCGCCGTATCGGCATTCCAGGGCGGTGCCTTTGAGTATCTGCCGAAACCGTTCGATGTCGACGAAGCGGTCGAACTAGTACGCCGCGCTTTAAGTGCGGCGCGCTCGAAAGAGCGGGTCCAGGATGCCGCCGTCGAGCCGATGCCCGAGATCATCGGGGAAGCGCCCACGATGCAGGAGGTATTTCGCGCAATCGGTCGACTATCTCATTCCAGTATTACGGTGCTCATTAACGGCGAATCGGGGACCGGCAAGGAGTTGGTAGCGCAGGCTCTCCATCGGCATAGCCCGCGGGCAACCGCACCTTTTATCGCCTTGAACATGGCTGCTATTCCAAAAGACCTGATGGAGTCTGAGCTATTCGGTCATGAAAAGGGCGCGTTCACCGGTGCTCAGCAGTCGCGCTTGGGTCGCTTTGAACAAGCCGATGGCGGCACCTTGTTCCTCGATGAGATCGGGGATATGCCACCGGATTTGCAAACGCGATTGCTACGGGTGCTGGCCGATGGCGAATTCTATCGTGTCGGCGGCCACACGCCGGTAAGGGTCGACGTCCGCATCATCGCGGCGACTCACCAGAATCTCGAACACCGCGTGGCCGAAGGACAGTTTCGCGAAGATTTGTTCCACCGACTCAATGTGATTCGCATTCACTTGCCCGCCTTGCGGGACCGGCGGGAGGATATCCCTAAGCTCACGCGCTTTTTCCTCCGGCGCGCCGCGCAGGAATTGGGTACGGAACCCAAAACGCTACGCGCCGATGTGGAGCGTTACTTCTGCACCCTGCCCTGGCCAGGCAATGTTCGCCAGCTGGAAAACACCTGCCGGTGGTTAACGGTGATGGCAAGCGGCAAGGAAATCCACATGGAGGATATGCCGCCGGAGTTGAAGGACGGACCCGAAGCGGCTAGAGAAGACGCCGATTGGGAAGCGGCATTAGCGCGTTGGGCGAGCCGAGCATTAGCGCGTGGCGACGAGGGCGTCCTGGCGGAAGCCTTGCCCCGTTTCGAACGAATTCTCATCGAGCAGAGCCTGAGCCGTACCGGAGGACGACGACAAGACGCCGCGCGCTTATTGGGTTGGGGGAGAAATACCTTAACGCGAAAGATTAAAGACTTAGGAATGGAATAACGCCGGGATCGAGAAGCTTTCTGCCGATAAGATAATAAGAGTGGACATTCCGCCATACTCTGGTAAGAATGCCGCGATTCGCGTCATTGGGAATGCCGTCATGTTCCATGTGGTTCTGGTTGAGCCGGAGATTCCGCCGAATACCGGCAATGTTATTCGTTTATGTGCCAATAGCGGCGCTCAGTTGCACCTGATTCACCCGCTAGGGTTCGTTATGGAAGATAAGCAACTGCGGCGGGCGGGGCTCGATTATCGAGAGTGGGCTGACGTTCGCGAACACACGGATTTCGACAGATTTCTACGCGATGTAAAACCAACGCGGCTTTTTGCCTGTTCGACGAAGGGCGAACGCCTTTACCATCAGGTGCACTACCGGGAGAACGACGCACTGGTGTTCGGGGCCGAAACCCGAGGCCTTTCGCCGGAGATGATGGCGCGCTTTTCCTCCGAGGAGATCGTGCGTATTCCTATGGTGCCCGATAGCCGCAGCTTGAATCTATCCAACGCCGTGAGCGTGATTCTGTTCGAAGCATGGCGCCAGCATGATTTTGCGGGCAGCGTCGATGCTCAAGCTGCGGCCAATTAGTTTGGCAGCTAAGAGGCTTTAAAATTCCGCCTTTTGTGCTCGTGCCATTAAGTTACGAACAGCGGTTTCGGCGTCTACCTCACCTGTCACTAGGTAATATACTTGCTCGCAAATAGGCATATCCAGGCTTATGCGTTGGGCCAGCTTGTAGACTTCCCGTGCCGTTCGCACGGCTTCAACGGTTTGGCCGATGTTGGCGACAGCCTCATCGATGCTATTGCCTTGGCCGAGTGCTAAGCCGAAACGGCGGTTTCGGGATTGATCGTCGGTACAGGTCAGAATAAGGTCGCCTACTCCGGATAAGCCCATTATCGTTTGAGGGTCGGCTTTAAGCGCTTGGCTTAATCGCATCATCTCCGCTAAGCCGCGAGTAATGAGGCCGGCACGGGCATTAGCACCGAAGCCCAGGCCGTCGCTGACGCCTGCGGCGACCGCCAGCACATTTTTCACCGCGCCGCCTAGCTCCACACCGGTGATATCGCGGCTGGTGTAAACCCGAAAGCTTTCGCTGTGAAAAGCGCGGGCAAAATCTTTACCGAAGCTATCGTCGGTTGCTGCGATCGTAACGGCAGTCGGCAGCCCTTGTGCGACTTCCTTGGCAAAGCTCGGCCCGGACAACACCGCTAACGGCCGATTAGGCCCTACCAACTCATCGGCCACTTCGTGCAACAGCTGCCCGGAGCGGGCGTCAAGGCCTTTTGTCGCCCATGCCAGGCGTTGCGAGGGTTTCAGGATCGGGGCCAGCCGCTCCAGCAAATCGCGGAAGCCATGGCTGGGAACAACGATAAGAATGTCCGCCGCAGCGGCGACGGCCTGATGAAGGTCCGCTTCGGGGATAAGCGTGTTTGGAAAACGGGTTCCCGGTAAATGCTTCCGGTTCTCGCGATCCGCGGCCAGTTGTGCCGTATGTTCTGGAGAGTGGCCCCATAAGCGCACATCGCGACCGTTACGTGCCAAGGCCAGGGCCAACGCTGTTCCCCAAGATCCGGCTCCTAGAACCGCTATCGTACCGCTCATCAACTCGCCTCATTGCACTGGGGCTGCTACCAAAGAGAATGGGCAGGATACGCTGCTCTTCCAATGCAGACCCCGTAGATTTCAAGTTCGCTTTGCCCACCCGGGGGTGGGTTAGCGCCCATTCTAACCGCTTTGAGGGATAATTCTCCCGAAGTAGGGGGGACAGGGGAAGTTTGGCGGCTATTGGCGCTTCGCGCGGCTTATTTAGAAGGCGGGGTTCCCTGCGATGCTCGGCAGCGCCAACGGGCAAGAGCAAGACCCTTCGATCCACGTTTTTCCAAGGCACAAACGCCAACTCGGTTAACGGCGTGCGGTTGCTTGAAGAAGGAAGAGGCGGTTTCTTTGGCGACGCAAAGACTCATTCGCCGGAAGCGAATGAGGTGCGCTAAGCGAGCCGAAGGCCGAAGACCAGGACAGTGCATCGCTACAGGCAATAGCAACAAAGCGTAGACCTCTAAGCGCATTCCCGCCAAAGCGCAACGAACCAAAAAAGCCGGCGGAAGCCGGCTTTTGAGATATTCGCTCCCCGAATAGGGAGTAAACGGCAGTCGCGTTAATTCGCCTGCTGCTGTTGTTTCTCTTGCGCTAACCGTTGCTGATACAACGCATCGAAGTTAACCGGACCGAGTAGCATCTGCGGGAAGCCGCCTTTGGTGATGATGTCGGACACCGCTTCGCGCGCGTAAGGGAACAGAATGTTCGGGCAGTAACCGCCAAGCAGAGCCTTTAAAGTCGGTTCGTCGAAACCGTCGATCTGGAAAATGCCGCCTTGCTGTATTTCGCAGAGGTAGGCGGTTTTACCGGCTTGTTTGGTGGTGACGGTCACCCGAACGACAACCTCGTAAGTCTTCTCCGCAATACCGCGAGCGTTGCTGTCGAGATCGACATTCACCTCGGGCTTCCATTCGCCGGTTTGGAATACTTCCGGCGAGTTCGGCGTTTCAAAGGAAACGTCCTTCAGGAAAATTTTACCCAAGTTGAACTGCTGACCGGCTGCACCCTGTTGGTTAGTAGCCTGGCCTGCCCCGTTATTCTCCGCCATAACTTACATCGTCCACGTCGTGTGAGGTTTACTTACTTTCGAGAGGAAAGCCGGCACTTTGCCACGCCGCGAAGCCGCCTTTGAGCTTATATACTTGCTCAAAGCCTTCTTGCCGTAGACGGGTGACTGCGCGGCCAGACTGAAGACCGGTTCCGCAATAGACAATAACAGGCCGATTCTTGTAGCGCGAGAGCTTGTTTAGCCGATCGTCGATAGAACCGCCGGGGACATTGATTGCCCCCGGCAGGTGAGCTTTTCTAAAGGCGTTTTCGTCCCGCGTATCCAGAAACAGAGCGTTCTGCTTGTTGAACAATTCAGTGGCTTGTCCCGGTTCCACATCGCCGCCGCCGCTACGCATACGCCTAACTTCGACGATGACAATGATTGTCAAGATGGCGACGAACGCCGTAGTCAGAATCGGGTTGTTACCAATAAACTCAATAACTTGTTCCATAAAAGCAGTACGCCCTTAGTTACGCTGGGGCGCACCGGCCTTAGGAGTCCGTCAGTCCCTCCCTGAGGCCGGGCGCGGGAAACACGTCGCGCATCATACCAATAAGATTGAGAATCCGCCTGTCTTGGATGCGGTAATACACCCGGTTGGCGTCTTTCCGTGAGGTTATGATGCCTTTATCTCGCAAGATCGCAAGGTGTTGCGAGATATTACTTTGCGAAGTGCCTACCTCGCCCACGATGTCCTGCACATTAACTTCTGTGTTGCCAAGCACACACAGAATGTGTAGGCGAAGCGGGTGAGCCATTGCCTTCAAGGCGCGGGCTGCGGGTTGAATTGCCGGTTGGATATCTTGTTCGACTGTTGAGACCATTCCTTGAGTCCCCTCTTGGTTGGTTCTTGCCTTCTTTTGACAAGTGCTTCCCTGACAAGCCGATCCCGTGGCCTACCGTTTGGTCCAATGCTGTGACACAGTCGGTAGGTTCGGAATCGAACCCCCTAAATAACAGCTACAGCTGTTAACGAAGAAGCTATGATACCGCCAATGCTGGCGAATTAAATTGTAGTTCAGTATTAGCTTGTATAGATCCCGAGGTCAAGTACAACTTTTGAGCATGTATTTTCTTAAATCATCTATCTGCTTGTTAACGTTGTTAATTTTGCTGTTTTTCTCAAGTATGGTCCATTCGGACTATGCGACGAAGGCTGCGGAGTTAGAGCGTTTGCGCGAGCAAATCGAACGCGTACAAGGCGGTCTACAGCAAGAGCGTCGGCGCCAGGATCGAGTCACACGCGAGTTACGTGAGTTGGATACTCGGGTCAATGCCGCTAACGCCCGGTTGCGTCGTCTAGACGACGAACAGGTTGTATTGAACCGGCGAATTAACGTTCTGCAGGGGCAGCGTCGCGAACAGTTGGAGGAGTTGGCGGCGCAGCGCGAGCACCTGACGCGGCAAATTCTGGATGTTTACATTAGCGGCCGTCAGGAGTACTTGCGGTTGCTGCTGAATCAGGAGGACCCTAATAGTGTCGACCGCATGTTGGTTTACTACGATTATTTGAACCGGGCGCGCAGCGAGCGGATACAGGAAGTCGACACACAGCTGGCCGAGCTACGGCGGATTGAAGCGGAGATTGCGGAGCAAGAAGAGCGGCTGGCGACTGCGCGCCGGGGGCAGGAAGCGGAACGGACTCGCCTCCAAACGGCCCGGCAAGAGCGAGCAGCGCTTTTGGCGCGGATTGAGCGTGAGCTAAGCAATAAGGACCGACAACTACGGCAACTTGCGCGGGACGAGGAGCAGCTTGTCGAATTGCTTCAGGGCCTGGAGCGTGCCCTTGCCGATGTTCCGGACCGCGATTTGGCACAGTACTCGTTTCGCGAGAGCGAGGGGCTTTTGGTTTGGCCGGTAGAAGGCGAGTTGGCGGCCCGTTTTGGCTCCAGCCGAGGTGCCGGTGGCAATAGCCGCTGGAACGGGTTGTTGATAGAAGCCGAGGAAGGTACGGACGTGCGCGCAATCTCGCATGGCCGCGTGGTATTTGCCGATTGGCTGCGGGGCTTTGGCTTGATGGTTATTATCGATCACGGCGAGGGTTTTATGAGCTTATACGGCCATAACGAGGCATTGTACCGGGAGGCAGGCGCTTGGGTGCAGCCGGGCGAAATCATTGCAGCGGTAGGAACTAGCGGCGGCCGCGGGACTCCGGGATTGTACTTCGAGGTTCGCGAAAACGGGACTCCGGTCGATCCTATGCGCTGGCTTAGATAAGAATACGTTAAAAGAACAACAAAGGTGCTTGTTCTTCCCATTTAGTTTGGGATTATACTGGCAGCATCTTCTTGTTCCTTGGGGCGACTTTTCCGAAAGTGTGAGTCAGTTCCTAACTATGGGCTAAAGTGCACTCTAGCGGTGACTGCTGTCACGGAAACACGTCTGTCGAGGGTGTTTACTGGGCACCAGCTGTCCCCGCCGGCATTTGGCCGCGGGTGTAAAGGATTTTAGGAGCAGCCATAATGCAATTCAGAAAGTCCGTAACCGCCCTTTGTCTTGGTGTCGCCCTCGGGGTCTCGGGCACGATGACCCAAGGAGTCTGGGCTGATCGCAGTCAAGCCCAAGCCGAGCTTCCGCTTGAGCAGCTACGCGCCTTTACGGAAGTCTATACTCGTATTAAGCGTGACTACGTCGACGAAGTAGACGATAAGGAACTCCTTGACGCTGCTGTTCGTGGCATGCTTTCCAGTTTGGACCCGCACTCCTCTTTCATGGACGAACAGGGTTATCAGAACATGCGTTCCGGTACCCGAGGCGAATTCGGCGGCCTCGGTATCGAAGTAGGGACGGAAGACGGTTACGTCAAGGTTATCGCTCCGATTGACGATACGCCCGCTTATCGGGCGGGGCTGAAAGCCGGCGATCTGATCTTGACTCTCGATGGTAAATCGATCAAAGGCATGGAGTTGAGCGAAGCGATTAAGCTGATGCGGGGCGAGCCGGGCACCAGCATCGATATGACGATCCGTCGGCAGGGTGCCGATGCTCCGATCGCGGTAACCCTCAAGCGCGACGTGATCCAGGTACAAAGTGTGCGGGCGCGTATGCTGGAACCCGGTGTCGGTTATGTCCGGATTAGTCAGTTCCAACGGCGTACGGGGGAGCAGGTACGTTCGGCGGTCGAAAAGCTGAAAGCCGAAGCCAACGGGAACTTAGAAGGGCTCGTACTCGATATGCGCAATAACCCGGGCGGCGTATTGCGTGCAGCCGTGGAGGTTTCCGACGCCTTCATTACCGAAGGACGGATTGTCTACACGCAAGGTCGCATGAATAACGAAGTCGTTTTCGATGCTAGCGGTAAGGATATGATCGACGGGGCGCCCATCGTGGTGCTGGTCAATGAGGGCTCAGCATCGGCTTCGGAGATCGTCGCGGGTGCTTTGCAAGACCACAAGCGCGCCGTTGTTATGGGGTCGACAACTTTCGGTAAGGGTTCGGTTCAGTCGATTCTACCGTTGAACGACGGTACGGCATTGAAGTTGACCACAGCGCGTTACTACACGCCGAGCGGACGTTCTATTCACTCGAAGGGTATTATGCCCGACATGCCGGTAAACAAGGATCTGCAGGTGGTTCAGGCGGACTCCGACGGCGATCAGGCCCGGTTGCAGGAAGCCGAGCTACGCAGTACTCGGGATGCACAGGCAAACGAGAAAAAGTCTGCGGACAGGGACGATTGGATCGGCTCCGACTACGTGCTGTACGAAGCGTTGAACTTCCTCCGGGGAATGCAGACTTTCGGCGCCCGAGACGGTAATAGTATTTAATACGTTGCGATTAGCCGAACGTCCGGGGCAAGGCCTCGGACGTTCGCGTTTTGTACTAAGGAAAATAAATGCGGTGGTGGTTCGGTGTCTTGGTGTCGGCTGTGTTTGTTTGTTCTGCCGCTCAGGCCGAATCGGTCTCTCCCGAGCCTGCCATTGCCATTATTATTGACGATTTAGGCGATCGTTTAGCGGAAGGACGCCGAGTCGTGGACCTTCCGGGGCCGGTTGCCTGTGCTTTCCTCCCCCATACGCCTCACGTCCAACGGTTAGCCGAGGCGGCTCACGCCACTGGTAAAGAGGTTATGTTGCATTTGCCGCTGCAAGCAAAGGCGGGGAATGACCTTGGGCCGGGTGGACTGACGCTGGATATGGACCAAGAAGCCTTTGTGGCGAGTGTGCAGGCGAGCCTTGCTGCCGTTCCCCATGTTTCCGGCGTAAATAACCATATGGGCAGCTTACTGACGCGCCATCCCGGCCATATGACATGGCTGATGGAAGTATTACGGGCGCAAGAGGCGGAGCTTTTCTTTATCGATAGCCGGACCTCGCGCCACAGCGTCGCCGAACAAATGGCGCGAGAAGCGCGGTTGCCGACGGCGAGCAGGCATGTCTTTCTAGATCACAACCCTAGCCCGCGGGCGGTGGAGGCAGAGTTCGAGCGCTTGTTGCGCATTGCCCGAAGTCGCGGGGTTGCACTAGCCATCGGGCATCCGTACCGTTCCACGTTAGAGGTGCTGGAACGCCGTTTACCGCAGTTGCAGGAAGACGGTGTGCGCCTTGTATCGGTATCCGAGATGATCGAGCTGGAAACGGAAAGGGATAAATCATGGCAAACGTCCTCGTCCCATTAGCCGAAGGCTGCGAAGAGTTAGAGTCGGTGACGGTCATCGATTTGCTGCGCCGTGCCGGTGTTGCGGTTACGACTGCCGGTTTAACGCCCGGGCCGGTAAAGGCCAGTCGCGGAGTCGTTCTGGTGCCCGATACCACCTTAGATGCAGTGGCCGGCGAAAACTTCGATATGATCGTCTTGCCGGGTGGCGCAAAGGGTGCCGAGCGGCTCGGAGACGACGCGCGGATTATCGCTCTATTGCAGCAAGCGGCAGCGGACGGTTGTTATATCGCGGCGATTTGTGCTGCGCCGGCCGTGTTAGCGAAGGCGGGGTTGTTAAGGGGGCGTCGCGTTACCAGCTATCCCGGTTTTTGGACGGTGCGGAGGGAATCGAGTATCAAGAGCAGCCGGTCGTTGTCGATGGTCGGGTTGTGACGTCGCGAGGTCCCGGCACGGCGATGGATTTCGCGTTGACCTTGATAGAACTGTTAGCCGGTCAAGCAAGCCGCGTTAAGGTCGAAACGGGCTTACAGCGACCGGCGTAGAGATAAGACGTTTACCTAATTCGCTTTAACCAGGCGAATAACAGCAGTATGGCGCCAACGGCGCCTGTGGCCCACGTGGCGATCGGCGCGCCGGCAAACATCGCCGGCGAGAAACCGTCCATTCCTAATAGAATAAAGGCGCAGATCAAGAGTGCCGCACCCGCCGTACCGATCACGAAGCGGGTGCTCATGGCTCGTAAATCGGCTCGCAGCCGTTCCAATTCCTCCGATTGTTGGGCCAGCTCTCGTCGAGCGGCACCGAGTTCGTCGAAGGTTTCGTAAAGCCGGCGCGGGATGGCCGGAAGCTCCTCGCCCCATCGGGGCAGCTCTTTTTTGATTTGCCGTAGCAAGGCGCGAGCACCCAATTGCTCGCTCATCCAGCGCTCCATATGAGGTTTGGCGGTTTTCCACAAATCCAGCTCCGGATAGAGTTCGCGCCCTAAACCTTCGATATTGAGCAATGTCTTCTGTAGCAATACCAACTGCGGCTGCACTTCCATTTCGAAGCGACGGCCCGTTTGAAACAGTCGCAACAGCAGACCGCCGAAGGAAATATCTCGTAAGGGGCGTTCGAAAATAGGTTCGCAAACGGTGCGAATAGCCGATTCGAACTCGTCGATGCGGGTATGGGGCGGAACCCAGCCCGATTCTACATGCAGCTCCGCGACACGCCGATAATCCCGATTGAAAAAGGCCAGAAAATTTTCTGCCAAGTAGCGTTGATCGGTGGGGCTGAGGGTACCGATAATGCCGAAGTCGACCGCGATGTATTGCGGGCTGCCGGGGTTTTCCGGATTAACGAAAATATTCCCAGGGTGCATGTCGGCGTGGAAAAAGCTGTCCCGAAAGACCTGGGTGAAGAAAATCTCGACCCCGCGTTCGGCCAGCACCCGCATGTCGATCCCGAGCTTATAGAGCTTGTCGAGGTGGTTCACGGGGATTCCGTTCACCCGCTCCATGACCATGACATCGCGTCGCGTGTAATCCCAGTAGACTTCGGGGATGTGCAGCAGCGGCGAATCGAGGAAATTGCGTTTTAACTGCGAGGCGTTGGCCGCCTCCCGCATTAAGTCCAGCTCGTCGTTGAGGTTCTTGTCGAACTCGGCAACCACTTCGCGCGGCCGCAGCCGGCGTCCTTCCGTCCAATAGCGCTCGGCTAAGTCGGCAACCGCGTACATAAGGCCGAGGTCGCTTTGGATGGCCCTATCGATGCCTGGGCGGATTACCTTGACCACAACGTCCGTGCCGTCTAACAGGCGGGCGGTATGTACTTGGGCAATGGAGGCCGAGGCTAGCGGTTGTTCGTCGAATTCGGCGAACACTTCATTTAAAGGCCGTCGATAGGCTCGCTCGATAATGCGGCGGGCCTCGGCGCCGGGGAAAGGCGGTACGCGGTCTTGTAGGTGGGCCAGCTCGCTGGCGATATCCTGCGGTAGTAGATCGCGTCGCGTCGAGAGAATTTGTCCGAACTTAACGTAAATGGGCCCTAGATCCTCTAGGGTCATCCTGATTCGCTCGCCGCGGCTGGAGCCGTCTTTGCTGAACCAGCGCCAGAACATGAAAATCTTCAGGAATCGCAGCGGGCGAAACGGCGGCGTCGCCAATATGATTTCGTCCAGACCGTGGCGCAACAGCACGATGTTGATAAAGATAATGCGGTGAAGCTGTCGAAGGCGTTTCATGTACCTCTGCCCTTGCGCCGTTTCTCTAACAGCGCAATGCGTGCGGCAAGTCGGTCCGTGTCTTGGCGCAGCTGATCTACATCGTCAAGAAAGCCGCTTAACTCGGCTTCCGGCGGGACTTGGCCTATCTCTTCCGTTAGGTACTCGGAAAGATTCTGCTCAAAGGTCGTGCGCCCCCGGCTTAGCCAGCCTTGGAACCCGCGAAAGAAGTTGCCAACCTGATGGGCGACTATATCGCCGGTAAAACGCGATAATTGCTCTTCCCAGTCGATCTCCAGCTCGCTGAGCAGGCTGCGGACGCCGTGAACCACGGCCACGTCGCCGCGAAACTCGACGGCACCGGTATTGCCCCGCCCTCTTCTAGCCGCCAAAGACAACAAGGCGGCCAGTTCGGCGCGTACGGTAGCGTCGACCGGCATCTCGGGATCGGCGATGGTAATCGCCTCTTCCGTAAATAAGACGTGCAGCGGTAACTCGACGCCTTCCAACTCTACGGCCAACACGCGGCCGGCCAGCGGGCGCAGCCGTTGTTTTGCTTCCGGATCGAGCAGCAGCAACTTGTTGGCCAGGGTAACCAGTTGCTGAAATGCCGTGTTCAGGGGGTCCATAGTCATCTCAATACTTATAACCGCGGTGTACGGCTACCACGCCGCCGCTAAGATTGAAATACTCGCAATCCTCCAGTCCGGCCTCTTCCATCAAGCCTTTTAGGCCTTCTTGGTCTGGGTGCATTCGGATCGATTCGGCCAGGTAGCGATAGCTATCGGCATCGTCGGCGACCAGTTGCCCCATCCGCGGCAAGACCTGGAAGGAATATAAGTCGTACAAGGGTTGCAGCGGTTTTAGGTAGAGCTGGGAAAACTCCAGGACGATGACACAGCCGCCGGGCTTGATCACGCGGCGCATTTCCGCCAGCGCGACTTCCTTGCGAGTGACGTTACGGAGGCCGAATGCAATTGTGACGCGGTCGAAGTAGTTGTCCGGAAACGGCAGATACTCCGCGTTGGCGATAACAAAATCGACGTTACCGACCACCCCGTCGTCAACTAGCCTGGCACGCCCGCGGTTGAGCATGGCCTCGTTGATGTCGGACAGTATGACTTTACCTTGCGGGCCAACCTTGCGGGCCATGAGGCGAGCCAAATCCCCTGTGCCGCTGGCAAGGTCGAGAATACGCTGACCGCGGCGGATATTGGCGATGTTAATCGCTTGCCGTTTCCATAGTCGGTGCAGCCCCATGGACATCAGATCGTTCATGAGATCGTACTTGCCCGCTACCGAGCGGAATACTTGCCCTACCCTGGCCGCCTTTTCCGCGGCCGGCACCTGCTGAAAGCCGAAGTGTGTGGTGTCGGACTGTTTGTCGTTGCTAGCCATGGCCGCCTCAGTGGTTATTCTCGTTGCGCTCTATGCCGGCTTGGCGTAGCGCAGCGAGGTAGTCTTGCCAATGCCGGTTCTGGTTGATGCCGAGTTCGTAGAGCAAATCCCAGGAATAAAGGCCGGTTTGATGGCCATCGTCGAAGCAAAGGCGCACGGCGTATTGGCCGACCGGCTCGACGCGATCGATCCCGACCTTTTCCTTGCCGGTCTGAAGAACCTCTTGCCCCGGCCCGTGGCCGCGTACTTCGGCTGACGGCGAGAACACGCGCAGGTATTCGGCGCTTAACTCAAACCGTTGCCCATCGTCGAAGGCTACCTCCAGTCGCCGCGACTGCCGGTGCAGTTTGATCTCGGTCGGTACTCTGCCGTGACTGATGCGCTCCAGCCGCTGCATACGCTATACCCTGTTTCGTTGGCCGACCCGCTACAGGATGTAGCGGGTGAGGTCCTCGTTGCGGGCGAGGTCGGCCAAATGCTCTTCGACGTATGCGGCATCGATGGCGATGGTTTCGCCGCTGCGGTCGGGTGCCTCGAAGGAGATCGCTTCAAGCAACCGCTCCATCACCGTGTGCAGGCGGCGTGCGCCGATGTTCTCGGTGCGCTCGTTGACTTCCCAGGCTACTTCCGCGATGCGCGCGACGCCATCTTCGGTAAACGCTAGCTGGCAGCCTTCGGTATTCATCAAGGCTTTGTATTGATGAACCAGCGAAGCGTCCGGCTCGGTAAGAATCCGTACGAAGTCTTCCACCGACAGCGGATCAAGTTCGACCCGGATCGGTAACCGGCCTTGCAGCTCCGGAATGAGGTCCGAGGGTTTGGATAAATGAAAGGCGCCGGAGGCAATAAATAGAATGTGATCGGTGCGCACCATGCCGTATTTAGTGGATACGGTGGAGCCTTCCACCAATGGCAACAGGTCGCGCTGCACGCCTTCGCGGGAGACATCGGCGCCGCCGTGATCGGAGCGTTTAGCGACTTTGTCGATTTCGTCGAGAAAGACAATGCCGTGCTGCTCGACGCGTTCAAGCGCCGTGGCTTTCAGCTCTTCCTCGTTGACCATTTTCGCCGCTTCTTCTTCTTTCAGCACCTTCAGCGCTTCTTGAACCTTCATCTTGCGCGTTTTGGTGCGCTCGCCGCCGAAGTTCTGGAACATGTTCTGCAGCTGGCTGGTCATCTCTTCCATGCCGGGCGGCGCCATGATTTCCACGCCTACCGGTGTGGCGCGCACCTCGATCTGTACTTCGCGGTCGTCGAGATCGCCTTCGCGCAGTTTCTTGCGCAATTTCTGCCGGGTTGCGGAGTTGTGCTCCTCCTCCGGCATTTTTTCTCCCCACACATCGGCCGTTCGCGGGCGCGGCAGGAGCACGTCGAGCAAGCGATCCTCGGCGGCATCCTCGGCACGCAAGGAAACCTTTTGCATTTCCTCTTCGCGCGTCATTTTGATCGCGATATCCACCAGGTCGCGGACGATCGACTCGACGTCGCGGCCGACATAGCCTACTTCGGTGAATTTGGTGGCCTCCACCTTCATGAACGGCGCGCGCGCCAGTTTAGCCAGGCGGCGGGCAATTTCGGTTTTACCGACACCGGTGGGGCCGATCATGAGAATATTCTTCGGCGTAATCTCGTTACGCAGCGTTTCGTCGACCTGCATACGCCGCCAACGGTTACGCAGCGCAATAGCCACTGCCCGTTTGGCTTCGGCCTGACCGATAATGTGTTTGTCCAATTCTTGGACGATTTCGCGTGGGGTCATGTAAGACATCGACTGCTTTCTCCTTTCGCTGTAACGCCGCGCGCACTCAGCTAGTCAGTTCCTCGACGGTCAGGCTGTGATTGGTATAGATGCAGATGTCGCCGGCGATTTTCATCGCTTTTTCGACAACTTCGCGCGCCGATAGCTCGGTGCTCTCCATTAACGCTGTGGCTGCCGCCTGCGCGAAAGCGCCGCCGGAGCCGATAGCGATTAAATCGTGCTCGGGTTCCACCACGTCGCCGTTACCGGAAATCATCAGCAAGGCGTCTTTGTCGGCGACGACCAGAAGCGCTTCTAAGCGCCGCAAGACGCGATCGGAGCGCCAGTCTTTTGCCATTTCCACCGCTGCTCGCGTTAAGTTGCCGCGATGTTTCTCTAGCTGCCCTTCAAAACGCTCGAAAAGCGTAAATGCATCCGCCGTACCGCCGGCGAATCCGGCCAGTACCTGATCGCGGAAAAGCCGCCGGACTTTGCGGGCATTGCCTTTCATGACGGTATTGCCGAGCGTGACTTGTCCGTCGCCGCCTACGGCTACGCTACCGTTACGGCGGACGGCGAGAATAGTGGTGCCTCTGAACTGTTCCACGCTACAACTCCGTTTGCTTTCCGGCCGGAGTAAAAACGGCCGGAGAAGAAGTGAATGAGTCGGTGTATCTAGCCGTGCGAGGCCAGCATACGCCACGCTTGAACGTCCATTAGCCGTATCCGCTAGGTGCGGTTTTCCCTCTAGTCTTACCAGGGCATACGACAGCTTTGTTGCCGCACGGACATTCTTTGCCCCGGCATTGTACTACATAGGTTCGTTAGGCGTGATGCAGTCGACATCGGATTGTCGATCCAGGTCGCCGTTCGGCTGTGGACGGGTAGCCTCTGCGGCTTGTCGTCTACCGGTAAGCGCTTATCCTTGTTCGTTTGGCCGGCCGCTATGGGTAGGGGTGCGCGGCCGGAGGGAATACGGTTGCCCCTTCCGCCCTCCACGGGCTGCGGAGGGCGAGGGGCAACCAGAATCTACGCCCGCCAGTTATCCGGAGGGCGTCAAGCCCCTATCATTGCAGGCGGTGACAAAGCGTGTAATCGCCGCCGCCATTGTTGCCGCGTACGGCAATGGTGAAGTGGCCGGAGAGAAAGCCCGCATAGTTTACGGTTTCGTCGGTACGGCTATTAGTACGGGCGACCGTACTCCAAGCGCGACCGTTCCAGCGTAGGAGCAAGGCATCGATATTAGCGCCGTCCGCCGATTGGATGCTCAACTCCTGGCCCTGGCGGAATCCGGCGCGGAAAGCCTCGTCGGGGTGATACCGCATGTCGCCGTTGCCATGTACGGTGCCGGTATAGGTTGCCATACCCGAGGGGCAGGAAGGCGCCGTGCCGTTATCGCCGTCGTCGTCATCGTGTGGAACCCGAGTCGGGCGGAAGTCCGCTAGCTGATTGCGGATATCGTTAATAGCGGCGACCGAATGGGCAGCGTCCGCATGGCCGATGGCAACGCCGCAGGGCATTCCCTGGCACGATAAATCCGGGTTGGAGAACAGCGGCAGATGGCGGCCGTTATAGGCTTGAGGATAAGCCATGATCGTCGCGAAGTTATTCCTAACACCGTGGCCGAGGCCGTGGTGGAAAACGCCGCCGCTAGTATCTCCTTGGGCGCGAGAGTGATTCAGGCCCATGTTGTGGCCTATCTCGTGAGCCAGGACGATAGCGCCGCAGCGAGGGCCGGTAACGCTATAAGCCCACTCGGAAGCTTGTGCGGACACATTGCCATTACGGCCGGTGGTCAGCCAAGCAACGCCGCAATTACCCGTGCCGTGGAGCTGTGCCACGAAGTCGGCGCCATATTGATCGCGTAGCGCTCGAATTTGCGAATCGCGGGTAATATTCTGTAGCACCGTCGTCATCGTTTGCCCCGCGGCATTGTGATGGGCGACATGAACCAGCCTTAACTGGGCCTGAACCCCGCTATTGCTATACATCTGATTTACTTGATTGATCCAGTTATGGATCAGGGTTTCCGGCTGATTATTGAAACGTTGGGCGGTGGTATCGTCGTACAGCACCAAAATATCTAAGGTGGTGTCTGCCAATACCGGCGAACCAAGGCAAAACGCCATTAAGCCCAGCAGATAATTACGTATTCTTTTTTAGTGAACATAGTCCTTTCCGTTCTTTGCTTGAGTGACAGTACAGTTCCTTGTTGCCTGTTTCCCCCCAAACCGGCTGCGAAGGATCAATGGCGATGATGATGGCGATGAGCGCCCTCTTCCTCGCCCCCGAGTTCCGGCGGTATCGGGGCATGCGGTTCGTTCGGGTCGTACACCGAAATTGTGTCGGTGGAGACGATCCAGCCGGAATCGCCATGAATTTCTATGGTGTAATGTCCGTCCGGAGTCGAAATACCGCCGTAGGTATGTTCCGGGCCTTGGGTTATGGTCGTCGAGTAAGTCGTCGGTAACCCATCCAGATGCCCGTTCCAGGACGCGATGCCGCCACCGTGTTCTTCGACGTCTTGCACAACGAACGTGTAGTTACGAGCCTGCTGCGGAATATTAAGCTCCATGCGCTCCCCGGCTTGCAGGCCGTCCAACTTAAGCCGGTTGAAATCGATAAAAGCTCGACCGTCGTCGCGTTCGCCTGCTTCTAACGGCAAATGCGGGGCGGGTTCGTCTCGCGCTTCCCAGCTCGGTGCCGCCCGTGCCGCTTCCCAGGCCTGTGGGGAGATAGTCTGACCGCGGCGGTCCTCAATGTTGAATAGACGCGAGACGGTTTCCGAATCCAGCTCGGCTGCGTCTTCGAAGAACTCTATGTTGTCGTCGCTCGGTGGCGGTGGCGGCGGTTCGTCTTCGGCGCTCATGCTGCTCTGCTCGGGCACAGCGGCGCTTTGTGTCGGCTCGACAGCGTTTGTCTCGGCGATGGCCGGCACATCCGGTTCATCGTTCCCGCGTAGCGTCATACTGGTGATGACCAACACGGCTGCCAGCGCCGTACCGGCCATAATGATAGGCAGGGGCTTCATGGTTTTGCTTACTCCTTTGACGCGCATTCAAAAGCGGCACCGCACGAATGAAAATGCGCTTTCCTTCGTTATCGCTGAGTGCGTAATTAATGCAACTTTATTGCGTTATTGGCCGATTTAGTTTTGTCGTTAAGCAGGGCTAAAGGGTGCCCAATCGGCGGGTATAGAAAAATTAAAGCAAGCTTTTACGGATTTATCTACTGTCTCAAATTAGAGACAGGATAATGACTTAGAGATTTTGGCGGGTATAAAGACAGAAGCGGGCTTTCGCCCGCTTCTGTAAATGGATAGTTTAAAATCGCTATCCGGTCAATTTCTTACCAGGTTTCGCGCAGGACGATCATCCCGTTTTCTTTCAGCGCTTCGGCCCGGGCTTTCATCCAGCCTTGTGCGAACTCGTCATCGTTGCGCGGTGCGTTTGCGATGTACGCGTTCCACGCGTTGATTAGAACTTCCTGGCGCTTCAGGTTATGTTCGTGGTTACGCTGTGCCGCTTCGGTCCACACGCCGATTTCCTTAAAGTAGCGAATCGTGCCTTCGTGGAATGGCATGAACGCATCTTCAATGCCCTGGCGGTCCAGGTGCCAGCCTTCTTGGTCCGGGGCGCTACCCTGATAGTCGTTGTAATGGACGTGGATAGCCTTGGTCATGTTATACACCAGGCTTTCGTCTTGGTCCTCTGCGGTCACCAGCATCGGATACGGCGCGGTGAACACTTGAATGCCTTCTTCGGGGTCGATGGTCGGACCGGACGTGGCCACGTGGGGTACGAACCACGGTGCGACTTCCGATACGCGCGCCAACCCTTCCTGATCGTCATGCGAGAATTGGATAAAGCGCAGGCCGCGTGGCGAGCCTTCCAGCCGCATCAGCGGTGCCGAATTACAGGGTGCACCCATGAGGTCCGTACGGCCGTCGACGAGCGCTTCGATACCGCCCATGTAACCGCCAACGTTAACAACATCCATATCGTCCCAGGTCAGTCCGGCATAGTTGAGCAGGATGTTGGTGCCGTTGTTGTAAGCGGCTGCGCCGTGGATACGGATAATACGTTTACCCTTAATGTCGTCGGCGGTTTCGATACCGGAGTCGGCGGTCGTTACCAGGGTAAAGGTGCAGCTGTCGGAGATATTCCACATCGTCAGGCGTAGCGGCGTTGGCCCCCAGCTGCGAACGCCGAAATCGTACAGGCCTTCCTGCGCACTGATCGACTCGGTGCCGCCGGCGGAAAAATGTACTCGACCGCGACGCAGCGGTTCTAAACGAGAGACGTCGTTGCGGCCGGGGACAACACGCAAGTTGCTTTGGTATTGGTTCTGCAGCACATTACCGATGCCTACGGCTTGGCTGTAGCCGGTGGTGCCGGTGGGGTAAGCGGCCCAGATGATGGTTCCCGGTAACTCAATGTCCGAGGCGGCGGCTTGGCCGGCGAGGCCCATAGCGGCCGCGGCGCTTAAACCAAGCCCAAGTTTTTTCATATACGTTTTCATGATGCGTGTCTCCTATTCGCGCCCGGCCTTACTCGGCCTACAAGCGGCGAAAATTCGTTGTCCGGCGACGAATGGGTTTACGCGATAATTGCTTAAGAAACCCGACCGGACTGCGTGTCTCAGCATCCTGCCGGAGTTAGGGAATGTCGATGAATCCCTGGGACGATACTCCTGGCCCCGAGATTGCCGTCCGCCCGCGATAAAGCCTGATATCGCAGTGCAGCACGGCTAGCGGCGGTACTTTTACATACACGGCTGTAGGCGTCAATGCAGCGGAACGTAATTTCATTGTGCAGAACAAGCCGGATGTAAAAGATGTGATGCATATCACGTGCCCCGGCTCGCTTCAGGCGCGGTCCCTAACAAGCGTAACTCGGCGTTGAAGAAGTTTATCAAGTGGTGTGCGGCTTGCTGGGTAAAACGGAACTATTTGTTACGTTTTGATTTTTCGCTCGCGGGTGGGCTTTGTCGTACACTTGGGAGAGGTGTTGAAAGTCCAGGTGAGTGTAGATCTGGGTGGTGCTGATATCGGCGTGGCCGAGCAATTCTTGCACGGCGCGTAAATCGCCGCTGGATTGCAGCAGGTGGCTGGCGAAGGAGTGGCGCAGCATGTGCGGGTTTACCGGCCGCCCCAGGCCTTGCACTTGTGCGAGTCGTTGTAGGCGGGCTTGTACGGAGCGCGGCGACAGGCGGCGGCCTTGCTGGCTGACGAACAGGGCCTGTTCGCCGCTAGCGGCAAGGCCGGCACGCAGCGGCAGCCAAGCGGCGATGGCCTCCAGTGCTAGTCGCCCGACGGGGACGGTGCGCATCTTCTGGCCCTTGCCGGTCACCGTAAGCTCTTGCGTGCCCGCTGCGACGTCGTTGACGTTGATGGCGACAAGTTCGGCCAGGCGTAGCCCGGACGAATAGATCAGCTCGGCGATGGCGCGGTCGCGCACGGTCAGCGGGTCGTCGTCGGCCGCTTGCAGCAGACCGCCGGTTTCGTCGACATCCAGCGCTTTGGGCAGGCGACGGGGGCTTTTCGGCGGTCGGATGTCGGCTGCCGGGTCGAATGTCGCTTGCCCTTCGCGCAGTAAATAACGATAAAAGCTACGAATGGCGGCCAGCAGGCGCTGAATGGAGCGGCCGCTCAGTCCGCCGCGATGGCGCTCGGCGATGAAGCGGCGGATGTGTTGGCTGTCGAACTCCGACCAATCGCGCAGTCCCAGCCGTTCGCGGTAGGTATCGAACTGCGCCAGGTCGCGAGCATAGTGCTTGCGCGTCAGCGGCGAAACGCGCCGCTCGTAGTGCAGATAATCGTCGAAGCGCTGAAGCCAGCCTGTCGCGCTCATGGCGGTTAGTCCGGCAGGCGACCCTTGACCGCGCAGCCGAGTAAGACGCTGAGCTGGCGCAGGAATACCGTTCCCATGCCCGGGTGGAAGCGCTCCGGGTCGCGACTGCCGATGGCCAGCAAGCCGAGTGTGTCGCCATCGACGATGGGTACGAGCGCCGTGGAGGCGACTTGCTCGGCGCTGTCGCCGAATAAGAAGGTCTTCTGGTCGGCTTCGAGGTCGCCGCAGAGCGGCCTTTGTTCTTTGAGACAGCTGGCGAATAGAGCGAGTTCGTCGGCATCGGCCCGTATCAGCTCCGGTGCTTGCGCCAGGTCCGGCTCCACCAGAACTAGGATGCGAACGACGTCGGCGTTGAAATCCGAACGCAGACAATCCTTGAGGTTATACAATAGACTGTCGAGGCTGTCGGCGCGCATTAGCTCTAACGTGAGCCGGTGCATGCGTTCGGCGAGTCGGTCGTTGTCGCGTGCGACGGCAAGTAGTTCTTCCAGGCGGGTCTTTAGCGTCCGGTTCGTCTCGCGCAAACTGCGGGCCTGATATTCCAGCAAAGAAATGGCATTGCCGCAGTCGTGCGGGATCTGTAACGCTTCCAGTACATCCCGGTGATGCAGGAAGAACTCAGGGCGTTCGCTGAGGTAGCGGGCTACGCTTTCGTCGTCCAGTTCGGCTTGAATCTGTCTTTGCTGCTGCGTCGTCATGATGTGTTAATCCGCCCCCCTCGGATGGAACAGTGTAAGGTAAGCTCTCCTTCTCGGAAACTCTTGTTTGTAAGTCTCAGATTTCGATTTCGCCTTGAAATACGGTAACGGCGGGGCCTGTCATCAAGACCGGTTGCCCTGCCCCTTGCCATTCTATGTCTAAGCGTCCGCCGGGTAAGTCGACCGCTACTTGCGGATCGAGCAGGCCTTGCAAACGCCCTGCTACCACGGCCGCACAGGCTCCTGTGCCGCAGGCGAGCGTTTCCCCCACGCCGCGTTCGAACACCCGTAATCGAATATGTCCCGGATCGACAATCTGCATAAAACCGACATTGACCCGCCGGGGAAACCGGGGGTGGTGCTCGATTTCCGGGCCCAGACGCGCCACCGGCGCATTTCTACATTCGCCACCGTGATCACGGCGTGGGGGTTACCCATCGATACCGCGCCGATCAGAAGTTCTTCGCTGCCGACTTCTAAAGCGTAACTTACCGCCTGTTGTTGCGCGGTAAAGGGAATATCGCTGGGGGCGAGAATGGGCGCGCCCATGTCGACCCGCACTAACCCCGCATCGGTCAGGCATACGTAGGCGTCGTTACCTTGCGTTTCGATTCGCAGTTCGCGCCGGTCGGTAAGCCCGCGCTCGTGAAGAAAACGGGCCAGGCAGCGGACGCCGTTACCGCAGTGCTCGACTTCGCTGCCATCGGCGTTGAAGATACGATAGCGGAAGTCGGCGTCGGCTCGGGTCGCTTTTTCCGCGAACAGAATCTGATCGCAGCCGACGCCGAAACGTCGGTCGCCGAGCAGGCGTAGTTGCGCCGGGTTGAGTTCGACTCGCTGGTTAACGGCGTCGATCACAACGAAGTCGTTACCCAAGCCGTGCATTTTCGTAAAGGATAATCGCACTGCGTTATATGCCTCTTTGGTTAATCAGCGCGCTTGCCCCAGCCTAAGCGGTGTCCGACCCGGGCCAGGCAATCGTCCATCACCACAAACAAGCCGGCGTCGCGTGCCCGCTCGGCGGAACGGCGATCGACGATGCCGTCTTGCAGCCAGAGGCCGCGGGCGCCGACGGCTAGGCTGTGATCGACGATTTCCGGCACGAACTCGGCTGCCCGAAACACATCCACAACATCGATCCGATCCGGCACGTCAAGCAGCGAGGGATAGGCTTGGCGGTCTAAAACGCGATCCACCGCCGGCCGTACCGGTACGATCTCGAAGCCAAAGCTCAGCAGAACGCGGGCTACGCCGTGGCTGGGTCGTTTTGCTTTCGGCGACAAGCCGACGACAGCGATACGTTCAACACCCCGGAAAAACGCGTCGATCTCGCTCAAACTGGGGTTCTCGAAATCGCCTTGTTCCATCGTCGGCCTCCTGAGCGTTTACTCCGGCAGCAGGGTTTCGCCTGCCACCAGCTGTTCGAAGGATTCGCGCTGGCGTATTACGTGGGCTTGGTCGCCGTCGACGAGAATCTCAACCGCACGCGGGCGGCTGTTGTAGTTCGAACTCATCACGAAACCATAGGCGCCGGCGGAGCGCACGGCCAGCAAATCGCCGGCCGCCAAAGCCAATTCTCGCTCCTGGCCAAGAAAATCCCCGGTTTCGCAGACCGGGCCCACGATATCGTAACAACGCTGCTCGCCCGCACGCTCTATCACCGGCTCTATGGCCTGCCAGGCGCTGTAGAGCGAGGGGCGGAGTAAGTCGTTCATTGCCGCATCGACAATGGCGAAGTTCTTGTACGGGGTATGTTTCAGATACTCGACTTTGGTGAGTAGCACGCCGGCGTTGCCGACGATCGTCCGCCCCGGCTCCATGAGCAGCGTAAGCGGTCGGTCGCCCAGTTTAGCTAACAGCGCCTGTGCGTAGTCGTCCGGTTCCGGCGGGATTTCGTCCCGATACTGAATGCCGATGCCGCCGCCGATATCCAGATGACGCAGTTCGATGCCGGCGTCCGCTAAGCGGTCGACAAGTTTGAGCACCCGCTCCAGCGCATCGACGAAGGGGCTGATGCTGGTAAGCTGCGAACCGATATGGCAGTCGATACCGACGAGCGCTATGTGGTCCATGGCCGCAGCCCGTCGATAGACGCTCTCGGCATGTTCGACTTCGATGCCGAACTTGTTGTCCTTCAGCCCGGTGGAAATATAGGGGTGGGTTTGGGCGTCGACGTCTGGATTTACCCGCAGCGATACGGGTGCGCGTTTGCCCATTTGCCCGGCGACTTCGTTCAGTCGCTCCAGCTCGGCTTCCGACTCGACATTGAAGCATAGGATGCCGACTTCCAGCGCGCGCGCCATTTCCGCGGCTGTCTTACCGACGCCGGAGAAGACGATTTTCGCCGGGTCGCCGCCGGCCCGCAGTACGCGTTCCAATTCGCCGCCGGAGACGATGTCGAATCCGGACCCTAGCCGTGCCAGCAGATTCAGTACCGCCAGGTTGGAGTTGGCTTTAACGGCATAGCAAACCAGGTGATCGTGGCTGGCGAAAGCCCGGTCCAGCGCTTGCCATTGTTGCTCGATAGCAGCGCGCGAGTATACATAGCAAGGTGTCGCGTAGGCTTCGGCAACGTGCGAGAGGTCGCAGTTTTCGATAAAAAGCCGGCCGTCGCGGCGGTTAAACGTATCCATAGTGCGGGTCCGTCATGGGCAATTGGGTGTCGGCAGGTGCGTCCTCAGGCAGATAGAGCGGTCCGCGTTGGCCGCAGCCGGCGAGCACAACCGTTAGTAACACTAGCGCAACGGCTAGAGATGTGTACAAGCCTCGCATACGCCTCTTCCTCCTCGTCGTGGCGTCGCATTATAACGGCTGCCCCTAGCTCCTGTCGTCACGGCAGCTGCCTTATCTTCGCTTGAGACCTTATGCCCGTGGCCCCAGCCTTGTCGAGGACTTGTCGACCGCGCTGTCGGCTCGAGCTGCTGCCACGCTTGATGGAGGGAGAACGTTATGGCGGAAGATAGAGGCCCGAGAGCTCCCTTACGCGATACGCCGGCAAAAGCACCGCTAGATCGAGCGAGTGCTGCCATGGCTAGGCGCGAACACCCTGACTCGGCTCCCGATACCGGCGTGGAAGTGGTGGCAGAGGCCGATGCGGTAAAGCGTTCGTCGAGGCCGGCGCCTGCCTATGTTTCGGAGAGCTTACACAGCGTGGCTTCCTCGTTGCACACCGCGGGCCGTGAACTCGACCAACAGGAGCAGGCGGCTGCGGCACAAGTTCTTTTTAACGCGGCTCACGCTTTGGAGCGTTTGTCGGTGGAGATGCGTGCGCACGATGTAGACAGTTTGCTTGAGTCTGCCCGTGCCTATACGCGGCGCAATCCGAAGGCGGTCGTGGGAGGTGCTCTACTGTCCGGTTTCCTAATGGCTTTTATGCGTCGCAATCCGCGATAACGCTGCGGGGTTAACCGCCTGATAGAGGAGGAGCAACGGATGGCCGTTAGACAGATTCACGATGAAGAGAGGACTCGCCGCGAGGCCGAGCAACGTTCGGTGGGTTCGCTGGTATCGGAACTTGGTTCGGAACTGTCGACCTTAGTCCGTAAAGAGGTTGAGCTAGTTAAAGCGGAAGGCTCGCAGAAGTTATCGCAGGCGCGTAACGGCGCGATGGCAACCGGTATCGGCGCCTTGGTGGCGTTCGCCGGCTTGTTGGTTTTACTGCAAGCGGCGGCTTTCGGCTTGGCGGAGGTAATGCATCTGGGGTGGGCGGCGCTGATTGTCGGCGGTGCGGCACTGATTATTGGCGGTGCCGTCGCCATGATCGGCATGAGTCGCTTGAAGCCCGAAAATCTCAAACCCGCGCATAGCGCCGAATCCTTACGGGAGGATGCGGAACTTGCGAAGGAGAAAGCTAATGGCCGACAGAGATAATCGCCAACAGGTTGAGGAGATCGAGCACGAGATTGCGGAAACTCGTGCGCAGCTAGGTCATACGGTTGACGTGTTGCAGCATAAGGTCTCGCCTCGCCACATTCGTGCTCGCACGCTTGGGCGGCTCCAACGTCGTGGCGGCATGTACGACCGTGTTGCTCGTAGCGTTCGGCAGAACCCGCTGATGTACGGGTTGCTGGCCAGCGCCGTTGCTTGGCGCTTGTTCGCTGGGCGGCGCGAGGCCCGGTTGTCGAGCCGAGACATGAGCCGGTTGCGGGACGAGCTGGCAGCGGCTTACGCCTCCGAGCGTTGGCACGGTGAAGGCGAGCCAACGATGACGGGGCGGCAGATGCAGCGGATGCACCACGGTGCCGCGCGCCTTAGAGGCGACTTGCAGGGGCGCGCGCAGCAGCTGCGCCACCGCTGGCAGGAGCAGGCGCCGCAGACCCGGATGAGCGGTTTGTCGGGTCTATTGGGCGTAGTACTGGGTGCTATGACGCAGTCGATGATGATCCGCGAGCCGGAGGCTCGGGCGGGGTCGCCATCGGCACGCGAATCGTACCGCGATCGCGCCGAGGAAAGCGTGGCCGAGAGTATTGCCGTCGACGAAACCGGGTTTTCGGTAGGCGCCCCTACGGAGGCACCGCCCAGCCCTGGGTTAGAGGAGAATAAACGGCCTATCGACCGTTAGGCGGTATTACCGCTCTGCTGCCTGTGGTAACGCTGGCGGTTTGTCCTGGTCCGGCTACGGCGAGTTATTAAGCCGTTGCGTGGAACTCGAAGGCTACCGTCGGCGATCTTAGGGCTCTTCGCGTTTAATGAGGGAAAGTCCATGGTGAGCACGACGGCCGGTCATTCTGACCGTGGGCGCGAAGCGGATAAACCGCGGCACCTACCGAAGGCCGGTTGGCGGGATATTCTGCTGCGTCTTAATGCTGAGATAACCCGCGACTATCTAAGCCTGGTCGCTGCAGGTGTGGCGTTTTATTTCTTACTGTCGATCGTGCCGGCGCTGACCGCCATGGTTTCGCTGTACGGTTTGGTCGCCGATCCGCAGGATGTCGCCGAACAGATCGCTGCCTTGGAAGGTATGGTTCCCCCGGAAGCGATGAGTATTATCGAGAGCCAAATGGCGGATATAACGGCCGCCTCGGCTGCGGGTCTTGGTCTCGGTGCTGCGTTGAGTATCGCCTTCGCGTTATGGAGCACCAACACCGGCATCCGTGCGCTTATCAAGGGAATGAACATCGCCTACGACGAGGAGGAAAAACGCGGTTTCATTAAGTTTACCGCCGTTTCCTTTGCCTTTACCTTGGGTGCGGTGTTGTTCGCTTTGCTTACCTTGGCAATACTTGCCGTCGTCCCCGCGTTGTTGGCCTTATTGCCGGTACCGGCGCTGCTGGAGGGGGTGGTGTCTTTTGTGCGGTGGCCGGTTCTTGCCGTCATGATGATCCTGGCTTTAGCGATTCTATATCGCTATGCGCCGAGCCGTAGTCAGCCGCAATGGTCGTGGGTCAGCTGGGGTGCGGTGGCGGCTACGCTAGCTTGGCTGTTGGGGTCTCTGTTGTTTTCCATCTACGTGTCGAATTTTGCCGACTACAACGAAACTTACGGCTCGATGGGAGCCATCGTCATTTTGATGCTCTGGTTCTGGATTACCGCTTTTGTGGTGGTACTTGGCGGGGCATTGAACGCGGAAATGGAGCATCAGACGCGGAAGGACACCACGGTCGGCCCCGATCGCCCGATGGGGAAGCGGGATGCGCAGAAAGCGGATCATCTGGGGGAGCGGCCATGATTCGGCTGCTTAGTAGGCGCCTTCCCAAGGTTTACTCAGGCGCATTGCCGAGTTGATCAGCCCGACCATGCTATAGGTTTGCGGAAAGTTGCCCCACAGCTCGCGCGTGTCGGTCTCCACGTCTTCCGACAATAAACCCAAGGGGTTGCGGCATCGGAGTACGTTTTCGAACAACGCGCGGGCTTCTTCGCGCCGTCCTAAGGCGGTGAGCGCATCGATATACCAGAATGTGCAGATTGTGAAGGCATTGGTCGGTTTGCCGAAGTCGTCTTCTCGGATGTAGCGATACAGAAAATCGCCGTGGCGCAGCTCTTTCTCGATGGCAGTTACGGTGTTGGCAAAGCGTGGGTCGTCCGCTTTCAGGTAACCGAGTTCGCGTAGTAGCAACAGGCTCGCGTCCAGATGCTTGCCGCCAAAAGTAGCGACATAGGTTTGCCGCTGTTCGTCCCAGGCGTTGGCGTCGATGACCTGACGCATTTCCGCTGCCCGCCGATACCAGTGTTGAGCACGTTCCTGTAGGCCTAGGTGTTCGGCAATATGGGCCAGCGTTTGGCAGCCGGACCAGGACATGACCGCCGTAAAGGTATGCACGCCGGCAATGCCGCGAAATTCCCACAAGCCTGCATCCGGCTCTTGATAATGTTGATAAGCCAGTTCGCCGAGTCCTTCCAAACGGGTGAATAAGGCCTCGTTGCCGGGGTTGGCGATACGGCGGTCGAAGAAAACATGTGCCGCGGCCAGTACCGAGGCGCCGTAGACGTCGTTTTGGATTTGAGTATAGGCTTGGTTGCCGACCCGAACCGGCCCCATGCCGCGAAACCCAGGCAGCTGCGGTATCTCGCGTTCTTCCAGATCCGCTTTGCCGTTAATGCGATAAACCGGCAGAAGCCGCCCACCGCGGGCATTGGCTGTAGTGTTGATAATATATTGGAGGTAATCCTCCATGGTTTTGGTCGCCCCTAAGCGGTTGAGGGCGTTGACGACGAAATAGCTGTCGCGTAACCAGCAGTAGCGATAGTCCCAATTGCGTTGACTGCCGGGCGCCTCGGGAATCGAGGTCGTTAACGCGGCGATGATCGCGCCGGTATCTTCGTAGCTGCTGAGCTTTAAGGTGATGGCCGAACGAATCACCTCATCCTGCCATTCGAAGGGAATACCAAGGTAACGAACCCAGTTACGCCAGTAATCATGGGTGCGCTCGAAATACTCCCGGCCGACGTCGGGAATCGGCTGGTGGATACTCTCGTCGGGCCCGAGCAGTAAGGTGATATCGTCCTCCAGCACGAACGGGACTTCGTCGACGATGGCGGTTACCGAAGCGTTGGTGGTTAGCCGCAGTACCTGATCGGGGCAAACATACCGGATATGGTTGCTGCCGTAAGTCAGCCCCGGTTTGCCGGCGCCGTAACCGTAGGCGGGGCGGAGCCGAATGCATATGCGGGGGCTGCCGGCGATAAGCCGAATCCGCCGTACCAGCATCACTGGGCGGAATTTACGTCCGAAGCGTTCGAAGCGAGGAGCGAAGTCTTGCACCTCGACCATGCCGCCGTGCTCGTCGTATAAGGTGGTCGCTAGGATAGCCGTATTCGGCAGGTAACGTTGTTCCGAATGGGTGAAATCCTGTAGCTCGATCGCGTAGTGGCCGCGGTCCGGCGTTTGGCCGTTTTGCAGTAGCGCGCAAAACACCGGATCGCTGTCGAAACGCGGCATACAGGCCCAAACGACTTCCGCTCGGTTATTAACCAAGGCGGCGAAACTACAATTACCGATGATTCCCAGGTTTAAGTTGTCCACGGCGCGTTGTCGAACTCTCTCTCTTCGGTCAAACGTTAAGGAAACGGCGAACGCCCTTCGCTCGGAGGGCCGGGCGGAACAGGACGATTTGCTCCCTAAGACATACGACGGAACGGAAAAAGTTCAAGGCGTATCTTTAGCCGCCTTCCATACATTATCCTGCCGGTAAGTTTTATCATCTACGGGAGCGGTTAAACAATGGGAGCAACTTATGAGTGACGTGTTGCCGGCTGTCGAAATCGAGCCGAGCGCTCGAACGGCCGATCGCAGTGTGATTTGGTTGCATGGCTTAGGCGCGAGCGGCCACGATTTCGAGCCTATCGTACCGGAGCTGGGGCTGCCGGCGGACGCGGCGGTACGTTTCGTGTTTCCGCATGCGCCGGTGCAACCGGTGACGATCAATGGCGGAATGCCCATGCCGGCTTGGTACGACATAAAGCAGCTCGGCGGCGGCAATGAGGACGAAGTCGGTATTCGTGCCAGCGAGCGCGAGGTCCAGCGCTTGATTCGGCGGGAGAACGAGCGCGGTGTACCGACCGAGCGCATCGTGCTAGCCGGCTTTTCCCAGGGGGGCGCGATTGTTCTGCATACAGGCTTACGCTATCCCGAACGCTTGGCGGGGATTATGGCCTTATCCACCTATCTGCCCTTGAACGGAAGCCTGGAAGCCGAGCGCCACGCCGGAAACCATCAAACCCCGATATTTATGGCGCATGGGACGCTAGATCCCGTCGTACCCTACCAAAACGGAGCTCGTTCGCGGGATTTGCTGAACGGGCAGGATCATCCGGTGGAATGGCATGAATACCCCATGGAACACCAGGTTTGCCTGGAGCAGATCCAGGATATCGGTGCGTGGTTAAAGCGCGTACTAGCGCTGTAAGCCTAGCGGAGCTATCGTGGCGACGGTCGATAGCACATGCTTTACTATCGACCGTTCGTACTTTAGTGACTACAAAGTAAGCTGCTCATCGGGGTGTAGGGCAGGATATCGCCCTCGGCTACGGTTTGGCCCGGCTTCAAACGAACCAGCCCGTCCGCCCAACAGGTCGAACTAAGGACACCGGAGCCTTGATGGGGATAGGCTTCCACCCATAGTGTGCCGTTGCGCTCGCAGAGCCGCGTGCGGAGGAAGGTCTCCCGGCGCCGGTCGGCCCGCTCGACGGTAAACCCTGCCGGCAGGGGAAACTCCGGTGGTGCATCGACCGATTCGATGCCTTGCAGTTTCATGAGTAACGGACGGGCAAGGATTAAGAAGGTTACGAAAACCGATACCGGATTACCCGGCAGGCCGATGAACGGCGTATCGCCTACCCGGCCGAAGGCAAAGGGTTTACCGGGTTTAATCGCGACTTTCCATAAACCCAACTCGCCTAAGGCTTCTACGGCCGGTTTGACGTAGTCGGCATCCCCTACCGATACCCCGCCCGTGGTGATGATGACATCGGCTCCCACCGCCGCCTCGGCGAGGTATTGCCGGGTAAGCGCCGGGTCGTCCGGTAAATGGCGCGGGGTGAGAGCGGTAAAACCGAGGCTTTCGACTAAGGCTGCCAACATCGGGCCGTTGGAGTCATGAATCTGGCCGGGGGCCAATGGCCGACCGGCCGGAACCAGTTCGTCGCCAGTGGTCAGCAAAGCGATTTTAAGCGGCGCGGCCACCTCGACCTCGGCGACGCCTACCGAAGCGATCAGCCCTAGCTCCTGAGCGCGTAAGCGGCGACCCGGTTGCAGAACAGTGCTTCCGCGCGCAACGTCTTCCCCGGCGCGGCGAATATTCTGCCCCGGTTTGATATCGCTTGGGAGCTGCACATAGCCGTCGGCGGCGTCGCATTGCTCTTGCATGACCACCGCATCGGCGCCGGTAGGAATCGGGGCGCCGGTATAAATACGAGCGGCATTCCCAGCAAGCAGTTCGCTTGGCCTTGCGCCGGCTTGTATGGTGGAGCCAACCGGTAGCCGGCGGGTTTCGGCCAGGTCGGCAAGACTTACCGCATAGCCGTCCATAGCGCTATTATCATGGCCCGGCACATCGGCCTGTGCCGTGACCGATTGCAGCAGCGTGCGGCCTAGGGCTTTGCCGATCGGCAGCGTTTGCCGCCGCGGTGCGGGCGAACTAGCCGCGAGTAGGGCGGCGATAGCGTCCCTTATGGACAGCATTCCAGGGTCCTGACCGCATTCGCTCATGGCTATACTCCTTCTCCGGGGCCGAGTCGATTGTGTATCCTAGCGCGTTTAACCGTGTCGTTTCTTCGCCGAAATCAATTGTTCAGCTCTCCTTGGAGTATTGGATGACTGAAAAGTCAAATAAGCCGGGCGATATGCCGGAGTGGTTGTTGGGTGCCTGGCGCCTGCAACGGGCTGAGCCTGGCGTGCAAATTTTACCCGGTACCGGTATGGAGTTCCGCCGCGACGGTAAGTTGTGTTACCGGATTCCGATGGAAGAAGAGGTGCACATCTTTGAGCTGGAGTATGAGATTGAAGGCGATTGGCTGCGTACTCAGCACGATCCGGCCGACCATGCGCAAGCGGTGCGGTTTTGCCTGGCCGAGGACGGTAGCCTGGAGCTCGACTTTAACGGCACCCGGGCGTGGTTCAGGCGGGAAGGTTTACACTAACTGGTGGCGCTAAGGCAGTAAGGTACTGCGTTACATCCGGCGCATAATGCCGATGCTGATGGCGTCGGCAGCTGAGTCGAACCCGATTTTGCCGCCCCAGGATGGGGTAACGCGGTAAACGATACCCGCGTTCACATTGATAGCATCTCGGCTCGCGTTGGTGCGACGCTGTTCGCCGTGGACGCGAAACTCGCCGTTTTCCACGGAATACCCAAGCCCTGCATAAGCCGCCAAAGCGTTGCTCAAGCCGAAGGTTGTGCCGCCGTTGACGATATTGTAGTTGTAATGCAGATCGAGCGGACTGGAGCTATCGACCAGCTGCGGCGAGACGCCGCCGCCGACGTACCAGCCCAAGGCGTGCGGACGCAGCCGCCCCATCCATACCGTGAGATAGGTGGTATCTTCAAAATGCATGCCGTCCATTTCGCGCCCCTTGGCATTAGGTGCGACACCAACGCCCAGATGCACCCCTGCCACGACGGGACTGCTACCCATCAGCATTAGAAGGCCGCAGGCCAAAGCACGTTTTAGCGACGGTGGGTTCATGCTATATCGCTTCGATAAAGAAGATACCGATAAAAAGGTTTCGCATTGCAGCATATTCGCCCCGCTATTTCCAGGCGAGCTTCACAAAGCTCGCCTGCGCAGGTTGAGGATTTGCAGCAAGGCGCCGATTGCACCAACGGCTGCGGCGGCTATTGCCAATGTCCACATCGGCAAGTTCAGCACCAATAGCAAGCCACCGCCTGCTGCACCAATGGCGCTTCCCAAATACAAAGCGGACTCGTTCAGGGCAACGGCAAGGTTACCATCCCCCTGCTTTTCGCGGGCGCGAATCAGTTCATTGTTCTGCGGTACCTGCAAGGCCCAGCCAACTGCGCCCCAAAGGGCAATCGGTACCATCGTCAGCCAGACATGCCAGCCGGCCGTCAGCGGAAGTGCCAGTAGGGCCAGTGTGAGGGTCAGCATAATGGCGAAGGTCAGGACAGGCCCCCGGATACGGTCGGCCAGCGAGCCGATCAGGAAACTACCCGCGACACCCCCGATGCCCCAGACCCATAAATAAGGCGTAATCGAGCCAATACCGCCGTACTCGGGGGCTGTCAGCAACGGAGCGAGAAAGGTGTACATACCTAGGCTAGCGATGGCCGCTAACAGCGACACCAGCAGAATCAGAATCACGTGCCCGTCGGCTAGTAACAGTAACTTTCGACGCAGCGGAATAGCTGCTGTGGCTGGTAGTTCCGGTAAGCGCCATGCCAACCCCAGCAGCGCGATCAGTCCCAGTAGCGCCACCAGCCACAAGGCCGATGCCCAGCCGAGCCGCTCGGCCACTAACAGCCCGAGCGGCACGCCCAGCACGGTTCCGCTGGCCATGCCGCCCATGATGACCGCAATGGCCTTACCACGCCCCGACACCGATAACGTGGCCGCGGCTGCAATTCCCATGGCTAAATAAACCCCCGAACCGATGCCCGCCAAGACACGGAATAGCAATAGCCAGGAGAAACTGGTCGCTAGCGCACTGGCTGCGTTGGCGAGCACGAAAACGGCTAGCGCTGCCAGCAGTCCGGCCCGTTGGAGGTGGCCTGGCAGTAATGCCACGCACACCGGCGAGCCCAGGCCATAGGCCAGCGTAAAGGCTGTCACGAGCTGCGCGGCGACCGCCACGGGTACGGCGAACGCCGTCTCGATCATGGGAATCAGCCCCGCTGTGACATAGGAGGCCATGCCTAGTGCGAATGCTCCCAAGGCGATCAGATAGACCGTCGATGTGGCTGAGGGAGCGGCTGTTTCGGACAGGGTCGATAGCTCGCCGGATTCGGAATGAAGGCTCATTTTTGTTTCTCTCGATAACGAAAACGAGCATTCTGTAAGCTCCTTTAGGCTGTTACAATTTAACTGTTTATGCTGTTACTTAAAGCAATAGGAAGCTATGCGTAACTTACAGCGCACTCGAAACGAACTGGCCGCCTTCCTACGGGCGAGGCGCGAGCGCCTGTCGCCTGCCGATGTAGGCCTGCCCAGCGGTGGCCGCAGGCGTACTCCGGGGCTACGTCGCGAGGAAGTGGCCGCTCTCGCGGGGGTGGGTCTGACGTGGTATACCTGGTTGGAACAAGGCCGCGATATCGGCGTGTCGGCTACCTTTCTCGACAACCTGGCGCGGGTGTTCAAGCTCGATGCCGCCGAGCGCCGGCATCTGTTTCTGTTGGCCCACGAACGTCCCCCCGCCGAGCCGGGTAAGACCTTCTGCGTGGTTCCGCCTTTGGTGTTGAGGCTGATGCACGATCTGGCGCCGCATGCCGCCTACGTACTAAACCTGCGTTGGGATGTATTAGCCTTTAATGAAGCGGCTGATCGGCTCTTCGGCTTCGAGCGCCATGCGCCCGAGCAGCGCAACATGCTCTGGATGCTGTTCACCGACCCGCTGCTACGAGAGCGCTTCGATGGCTGGAAGGAACAGGCGCCGCAGATACTATCCAGTTTTCGACGCGACTATGCGCGGGCGACTCAGGAAGCCGATATCCAGGCAATGGTGGACGAATTGCAGAAGGTATCCCCCGACTTTAAGTATTGGTGGAGCCGACATGACGTGCATGCGCCATGCAAGGGCATACGCGACCTGCGGGTGGACGATAACGTGGTCGCTTTCGAACATGTGTCGTTGACCATCGATGCCGAACGCCACCTGCGGCTGGTGGTGTATGCGCAGAAGTCGTAGCGGGCCGAGCCTACTACATCCGCAAAGGGAAAACTGATCTAGCAGCCTGCTAGGGGTCGATGTTGCGACTTTTCAGCCAGTCTTTTACCGCTAAGCCGGTGCCGAAATCCCAAGGCTTGAGTCGTTCGGGTGCAATGCGCCGATATTCCAAAAGCTCTTCGCCGAGCCGAATCGGTCCGCTGGCTTCTATGTGGTATGCCAGAATAACCTGATTTTTTGGCTAAAGGCGTAGTTGCCGATAAAGCTCGCTACCCTGCCCTGGAGGCCGAGTTCCTCTTCAACCTCCCGTAGAATGCCGACTTCCGGCGATTCGTTCTGTTCCATGAAGCCGGTAATGAGCCCGAACACCTTTTCCGGCCAGCCCACATTGCGAGCAAGAATAACCTCCCCTTCATGTTCGACAACGGCCGCCAGCACCGGAACGGGGTTGTTCCAGTAAACGAAGCCGCACGTTTGGTCGGGGCATGCTTGGCGCTCGGCGCCGCCTAGAGAGAGGGCAATCAGCTCGGTTTGGCAATAGGGACAGTAGCGCATCAGTGGGATCGTAACTTACTAGCGAACGTTTGCCGAAGTTTAGTCATCTTGGGAGCGATGACAACTTGGCAGTAACCTTGCTCGGGATGGCGCCGGTAATAATTTTGATGTTCCTCTTCGGCAGGATAAAAGGTCGGTGCTGCTTCTAGCTGGGTGACGATCGGGCGAGCGAACGCATTCTGTTGTTCCAGCTCTTGTATCAGTGCGGCTGCCGTCTCGCGCTGTTGCTCGTTGTGGAAAAAATTACCGAACGGTATTGCGTGCCGACATCCGCGCCTTGCCGATTAAGGGTGGTCGGGTCATGAATCGCGAAGAAGATTTCCAGTAATTCGCGATAACCGATCCGCTGCGGATCATAGGTAATTTCGACGACTTCCGCATGCCCGCTACGGCCGCTGCAGACTTGGCTGTAGGTTGGATTATCCACCTCGCCCCCGGCATAGCCGGAGGTCACCTTTTCCACACCGTCGACTTCCAGATAGGCGGCTTCCAAGCACCAGAAGCAGCCTCCGCCTAAGGTCGCTATAGCTTGATTTTGCTGCATCGGTAGGCTCCCCTCGGTTTGCCTGTTTACGCCATTTTACGCTTGGGGCAAGACAGCACAATTCCCTTACCCTTTTGCGGGCTGCGCCGGGTCGCGCAAATGACCGCAGTAGCGCTAGAACAAGCCGAGCTGTTGCTCCGTCTCGCTTGCCGTGCGTAAGCCGGAGGCCGTGACGCCTAGGAGGCGTACGGGCTTGCTGACGGCCTCCGTGCGCTCCAGTAGTGCGCCTAGCAACGCCATCAGTGCTTCGATGTCGGTTACCGGCGCGCGCGCGGAGTGCGCGCGGGTTATCAATTGGAAATCGTGGAATTTCACTTTCAACGTGAAAGTATAGGCAAGCAACTGCTTTTTCTGGAGATTGGCCAGGACTTCTGCGGCTAAGGGGCGCAGGGCGGCCAGCATCGCCGAGATGTCGCTTAGATCGCGGCTAAAGGTGGTTTCGCTGCCTAAGGATTTACGCTCGCGCACCGGCCGTACGGGGCGCTCGTCGATGCCGCGGGCAATGTAGTAGTAGAAAGGGCCGCGTTTGCCGAAGGCCGCTTCGAGCTCTTCCAGGCTCCATTGGCGTAGATCGGCTCCGGTGTAGATACCCAGCGCGTGCATGCGCGCCTCGGTTGCCCGTCCGACGCCGTGAAAACGGCCGATTTCGAGCTCTGCTACGAACTTGGCTCCCGCATCGGGTGCGATGAGGTAAAGCCCGTCGGGTTTATCGATATCGGAAGCGAGTTTAGCGAGGAATTTGTTATAGGACACCCCGGCAGAGGCTCGCAGTTCGGTGTTTGCATATATCTCTTCTTTGATGCGGCGGGCGATAAGCGTGGCCGAGCCGCGACAGGTTCTACACTCGCTGACATCGAGGTAGGCCTCGTCGAGCGATAAAGGCTCTACTAGCGCTGTGTAACGGCGAAAGATGGTTTGGATCTGCCGCGATACTTTTCGGTAGGTTTCGAAACGCGGCCGCAGGAAAACGGCTTCCGGACATAGTAGGCGGGCGCGGGCTGCCGGCATTGCCGAGCGAATGCCGTAACGGCGGGCCTCGTAGCTGGCCGTGGCGACGACGCCGCGACTGTCGGGAGAGCCGCCCACGACAACGGGACGGCCCCGCAGACGCGGATCGTCCCGTTGCTCTACCGCAGCGTAAAAGGCATCCATATCAATGTGGATGATCTTCCGAGTCATGCCGTTCGGACCGTTTAATTAGCCATATCCTGCCCGCACCTGATTACCCACGTAAAGCAGGGTTGCCGTACCCTGCCCAGGCTTGATAAGCCTGCTTTATATCATTTTGATACCGCTTCTTGCTTGGAACCAGGCGACGGTTGGCGGTATACGGCGGAGAGACAACAGTGGAGCCAACCCAGGGTGATCGGGTTTTCGCAATCTGGTTGCGAACCACCGCGCCAAGAGGGGGCGGAGGTAGCGCCTGATGCCTTTGCTGTCGTTTCTTCGGCCACCGTCGAGATGGTTACGCCACTTTCGCAGTTTGTTCGCCTCGCCGTTATCCGACCAAGCTCTGCGCCTTTTTAGCGTTCGTCTATTGGCTGAGCGTAGTCCAAATCGGGTTCGTGCCTTGCTGGTGGAGGCGGTTTTGCTACTGATCGGTGCCAAGAGCGCCTGTTTGCTAATGGGGACGACAAGCGGCCCGCAGGTGATGAGTCGCGGTGAGCGTTATGGTCGAGACGCATGGGCCATGCTTGATAATCGACCTTGTACCGACTGGCAGGAAGCGCAGTTCCGAAAAGCCAAGCAGCGTTGGCAACCGTGGCTTTCCGGACACGGGCAAGTGTGTTTGCCGTTGTGGAAGCGGGGAGAGTTACTGGGGCTTTTCTTGTTCGAGGTGCCGGGTGCAGGCGCTCGGCTTTTGGAGGTACTGTCCTTAAGGCAGCTTAGTTACGTTGCTGCCGTTGCGCTTGATAATGCGCGTTGGACGGAGCGGATGCACTGTGTGTCCGATCTCTACGGGCGTATGCTGGCGACCGCACAGGAAGGCGTTTGGCTTTCGAATGAGCAGGATATAACCACGTTTGTTAATCGGCGAATGGCCTCGATGTTGGGCTACCGAATCGAGGAGATGGTCGGACGCTCGGTGCTGGATTTCGTCGCGCCGGATTTGCGACAGCATGCCGCGGATGCCTTGCAACGCGAGCGCTCCGGCACGGTAGAACGGCACGACTTCCGCCTCTGGCATAAGCGGCAATACCCAGTGTGGGCCATGTTTACCAGCGTGGCACTGCTGACCAACGATGGAACGTACCAGGGTAGCCTAGCGATGGTTACCGATATCTCCGAACGTAAACGTGCGGAGGCTGCCCTGCGGGCGAGCGAGGCTAAATACCGGAACTTAGTGGAAACCTCTCGGGATTTGATTTGGTCGGTGGATATCGAGGGGCGTTTCACCTTCGTCAATAACGCCTCCCACCGAATCCTCGGCTATAAGCCTGAGGAAATGATCGGCCGGCACTACGCGAAATTTGTCGACCCGGATCATGTTGCCAAGGACGCGGAGGTGTGGGAATACCTGAAACAGGGTCGGTCGTTCACTCGCTATAACACGGTATACCGTCGCAAGGATAACAGTCGCGTTAGCTTGAGCTTTTCGACCTCCATGCTATCGGATGAGCAGGGGCACCCTATTGCCGCGGCAGGTACGGCGGTGGATCTGACACCGTTAGAAGAGGCCGACGAGGCGATTCGCGATCGCGAATCGCGCTTACGAAGTTTGCTGGAGCAGCTGCCCGCAATTGTCTGGACGACCGATATGGATACGCGCCTGGTATCGGTTCAAGGTTCTCAGCTCCACTATATCGATACGGACCTCACCCAGGCGGTGGGTCAAACGGGTGCGGAAATACTAGGCAACGAGGACGATCCGCTACTGAACTTGATCAAACGAGCGCTTAAGGGCGAATCCGGGTCGATTGAGGGCAGGTGGTTCGGGCGGGTTTCGCAGGCCCATGTCGAACCGCTAAAGGACGCGCAAGGCGTCATTATCGGGTCGCTAGGCGTGAGCTTGGATATCACCGAGTTGCGCCGCTCTCAGGAAGCACTGTTCGAAGAGCGCGAGCGGGCTCGCATTACCTTGGCGTCGATTGCCGATAGTGTTGTTACGCTCGGCAACGACGGCTGCGTGACCTATCTTAATCCGGCGGCGGAAGCCGCTACCGGCTGGTCCAATGCCGAGGCGCTCGGTAAGCCGGTAGAAACGGTGTTGAGACTGGTTGACGACACTAACCGGCAGCCGCTTGGTCAAGAAATCTATGATGGGTTGAGGACGGGAAATCTCAGTGGTTTGCACGGCTGCTCGCTGGATCGCGGTCAGGGCGATTATGTGGCGATTGAGGATAGCATCGGTCCGATTCGCGATCGTCAAGGGCGGCGGCTGGGTGCCGTTTTAGTCTTCCACGATGTTAGTCGCAGCCGGGCCTTGGCGGCGGAGTTAAGTTATCGGGCGACCCACGATGCCTTAACCGATCTGCCAACCGCAGCTTGTTGCTCGATCGGATGCAAGTAGCCATCGACCACGCGGCACGGCACAGGCAGCATGTTGCGGTCCTATTTTTAGATCTCGATCGTTTCAAGCATATCAACGACACCTTAGGCCATCCGATTGGCGATAAGCTCCTAAAGCAGGTTTCCCAGCGTTTGCTCGCTAACGTTCGCCGCACCGATACGGTGAGCCGACGCGGCGGCGACGAATTCGTCGTGTTGTTGTCGGAAGTTGAGCGTTTGGAGGTGGTCACCGAGCTGGCGGAGAGCCTGATTACCATTCTCGCCGCGCCGTACCGAATCGATCAACACGAACTGCACCTGACCGTCAGCATTGGCATCAGCGTTTATCCGGAGGATGCGGACGACCCGGAAAACCTGATCAAGGATGCCGACATTGCGATGTACCATGCCAAGGAAAGCGGCCGGAATAATTTCCGCTTTTTTACCGCCGATATGAATCGCAAGGCGCAGGAGCGCTTATTTCTGGAAGATAGCCTGCGCCGAGCCTTAGATGCGGGCGAGTTGAGCTTATTGTATCAGCCGCAGATCAACTTACGGACGAGGACCATTGTCGGCGCCGAGGCCTTACTGCGTTGGTATCATCCTCGGCAAGGCTTCATTCCGCCTGGGCGCTTTATTCCGGTGGCCGAGGACTGCGGCTTGATCATGGCGATTGGGGAGTGGGTGCTAATGGAAGCCTGCCGGCAGGCGCAAGCATGGCGCGAGGCCGGCCTACCGGCGATTCGAATGGCCGTGAATTTTTCGCCGATCCAGTTCCGCCAGCAACGGGTTGTCGGCAGCATTCGCCACGCGCTCGATGCCACCGGCCTGGCGCCCGAGTTGCTCGAACTAGAGCTTACCGAGCGGGTGGTTATGCGCAATGCCGAGAGTGCAGCCGGGCGTCTGCGTAAGTTAAAGGATCTCGGAGTTCGTTTGGCCATCGACGACTTCGGCACCGGTTACTCATCCTTGAGTTACTTAAAGCAGTTTCCGGTGGATAATCTTAAGATCGACCAGCATTTCGTGCGCGATATTCGCACTGACCCGAACGATGCCGCGATTGCCAGCGCGATAATCAGCATGGGGCATAGCTTGCGCCTAGGTATTATTGCCGAAGGTGTGGAGGACCAAGACGCCCTCCGTTTCTTAGCCGAACAGCACTGCGACGATGTACAGGGCAATTTTCTCAGCAAGCCGGTCACCGGCGAGCAACTTGCCGGTATGCTACGGGGAGACGGCGCCGGTTAAGGTCGCCGCCGCTGGTTTGCTACCTACTCCAGCTCCCGCGCTCAGGTCAGCCAAGTATCTCCGTTAGCGCGTCGATTAACTGCCGACACTCCGCTTCGGTACCGATGCTGATCCGTAGAAACTGTTCGATCCGCGGCTTATCGAAATGGCGCACGATGACGCCTCGCGCGCGTAAGGCTTCGGCGAGCACACGACCTTCGTGCGCCGGATGGCGGCAGAATACAAAGTTGGCCTGCGAAGGTAGCACTTCGAAACTCAACTTTTTCAAGGCCCCGGTTAGCCAATCGCGGTTAGCGATGACGGCTTGACGGGTCTGCTCGAAATACGCCTCGTCCTCGATAGCGGCAATGGCGCCGACCTGCGCCAGGCGATCGACCGGATAGGAGTTGAAACTGTTCTTTACCCGATCCAAGGCTTCGATCAAGGCGGGTTGTCCCAGGGCAAACCCCACTCTTAGCCCGGCGAGGGATCGTGACTTCGACAAGGTTTGGGTGACCAATAGGTTGGGGTACTTCGGTATCAAGCGCGCAGCGGATTCGCCGCCGAAGTCGATGTAGGCCTCGTCGACGACAATAACCACGCCATCGTTCATGCGCAGTAGGCGCTCGATATCGTCGAGCGGCAGTAGGCGGCCGGTCGGCGCATTCGGGTTGGGGAAGATAATCCCGCTACTGGGCTGAAGATAGTCGTCCACCCGGATCGCAAACTGGTTGTCCAGCGGAACGCGTTGGAAGTCGATTCCGTACAGATTGCAGTACACGGGATAGAAGCTGTAGCTAATATCGGGGAATAACAGCGGCCGGTCGTGTTTGAGTAACCCAAGGAAAATGTGGGCTAATACTTCATCGGAGCCGTTGCCGATGAAAACCTGCTCGGTAGTTAGCCCGTAATAGCGCGCGATCGTCTCCCGCAGCTGCTCGGAGCTCGGCTCCGGATACAGGCGCAGTTTATCGTCGGCCGCCGCTCGGATCGCTTCGAGCGCCTTAGGCGAAGGTCCGAAGGGGTTTTCGTTGGTATTCAGCTTGACCAGATTGTCCGTCTTCGGCTGCTCGCCGGGGACATAGGGGCTTAAGCTGTGAACGAACGGGCTCCAGTAACGGCTCATCCTAGGTATCCTCAAGAAACAAGGCGGTTATGGTAACGAGCGGCGTCCGCTAAGGAAACATACATTATCTCTCGCCTTGCGGAGGCAGGATAGAGGCGATAACAAGGCGGCAATCACACTTGTAGCGTAGGCTGATATATCATGGCGGACTAATAAAATATCGACGGGGGAGACATGGCACGAGAAGATTTTCGTTTTCTACACCCCTTGCGGGTGCGTTGGGTTGAAGTCGATGCGCAAGGTATTGTCTTCAACGGTCATTACCTAACCTACTTCGACATCGCTGCCACCGAGTATTTCCGGGAGATCGGCATTCCGTATCCGTCGCGCCTGGAAGAAATCGGGGCCGATTTGTTCGTCGTCCACTCCGCTATCGACTACCATGCCCGGCCGGTTTCGACGACGAGTTAAGCATTGGTTGTCGGGCGGCAAGACTAGGTCGGTCGAGTATCCAATTGCTGTTGGAAATCCATCGTGGCGACGCGCATTTGATCAGCGGCCAGCTGGTGTATGTGACCGCCAACCCCGAACAGCGGCAAAGTGTCCCGATGCCGGCATCGTTACGCCAAGCCATTCTCGACTACGAAAAGATATCGCCGAGCGTGGCTTAACCAAGCGGTAGGGGGCGCTCTTGGCCGAGCGCCCCCTTGCTCGGTGCAGGTGGGATGCTAAATCGTCACACCCCGCTGGGTGACGATTACGATGATGTTGACCAGGAAAAAGCCCAGCAGGAATAAGCCGAAATAAGGTTTTAAATCCCTATGCCGCCGACGGCTGCCGGCAAATATCAACAAACCCGCGGCGGAGCCGAGCCAAGCCAAGGTGGGAGCGGCTAAAGTAACGCCGCCTATACCCATTAGCCAAAAACTTAGGCTCATGAAGCCTACCGAGAACATGCCCAAGCCGATGCAGACAAGCACCGCACGCCGAGTTCCGAGCGCCAGTGCATAACCGTTCTCTCCCGCTTGCGCGTGCTGCGGCCATTTGAGTTTGCGCCCAAACTCGAAGTGCAGCGCCGCGCATAGATAAGCGAGGATAACCGGCAGTGCCAACCCTAGCGAGGGTGCGGCGGTGTTGGCTAGCGAGAGATAGCTCCATGCATAGACGTTAAGTGCGGCGCTGACGGGAAACGTAATGGCGAGATTCAGCAAAACCGACACGCGCATCCTCCGCCAGTAACGCTCCAAAGCCCATAATAGAACGCCATAGGCCATGTTAGCGGCCGTAAACAGCGCCAGCCACGGCGAGAGCGTAAGGTTGATTAACACGGTTAAGCCGGCAGCGGCCAATGCGACGCCAATGACCTCCAGATGGCTGATCGTGCCGCTTACCAATGGGCGGTCCGGGTTGTGGCGGCGGTCGTAATCGAAGTCCTTCATCTCGTCCACCGCCCGTAAGAACAGCAGGATGAGAAAAAAGCTTACCGCAACCGCCGCTTGACCGAAGGTCAAGCGCCAGGCGCCGTCGAAGCCGCTGAATACGGCGAATAACGACATAGCCCACAAACCGGCAAACAGCGCATAAACCTTGGGCGGATGGACCGCAGCGATAAACGCCGTAAATCGTTCGAGCCGAGACGCTTGTAACGTTGCTTCCATCACTCGTCCTCTTTCTCTAGTAAGCGCACGAAACCGTTGCCGCCGTCGATTTCCAGCTCGGCGCCATCGGGAATGCGGCTGGTGGCATGAGGAACGCCGACAACGGTGGGGATACCGAACTTACGCCCGGTGATGGCCGTGTGCGAAAGCATACTGCCCCGCTCGACGACAATACCGCGCGCGGCAAGCATTAGGAATAGCCAGCCGGGGTCGGTTTCTTTCGCAACCAGTATGGTGTTTTCCGGCAAGCGGTCGATGCTGCCGGGGTCATGCACCACGCAGGCCCTACCCCGCGCTACCCCCATACTCGAACCCAAGCCCCGTAACTCGCCGGTTTCTTCCTCGGCTTCGGCAAACAACGAATTGTCGCGTAAGCCGCCGCGCGTGGTGAAACTTTCCGCGACGTTCTGGCGGTTGTACTCCGTTACTTGTTCGCGCCGCCGTTGCACCGTCTCCTGCAAGCGCTCGTCAAGGCCCGTGCCGTCGACGTAACCCATGATTTCCTCAATGCCGAGATAAAAGACATCGCGAGCGTCGTCGATAGCGCCTTTATCGGCCAAATACTGGCCTAAGCGTGCGAAGATATCTTTACACAGACCGAACAGCTCGCTGCGGCAATAGCGGGAGTTCTCCCGGTGCGCGACCACCCGGCGCAGCTCGTCCACGACCCGGCGCAGGATACGCTTGCGAACGGAAAAACGTCCGAAGTGACGGTCCAATTCCGCCTCGGCGGCCGCGCGTAAGGCTTGTTCGTTAGCATCGGATGTCACGCTCGCATGCGTCGTACCGAGCAGGCGGCGGATACCTTGGAAAAGGATTGCCGGGTCTTCCCGCAGGCTCGGCGTCTCCATTTTCAGCTCTTCCATGCTGCGGTCGCCGTAGCGGCCGATATGCGTATCGAGCAGTTCGAGCAGCGGCCCTTCGAGTAGGCGTTTCCGGTAGAGATCGACCAGTTGCGCATCCCCCAGGCGCTGGAATAAATCCGAGGATGCCGTGTCGGCGCCGACATGTTCGGCAATACGTAACACCGAGCGGAAGATTTCCACGCTTTCGATGGCTTCGCCGCCGCACAGTAAGTTGCTCAGCAAAGCCTGATTGTCGTCCAAGCCCCAGCGCGTAAATAGCTTTAAGGCCGTCCCGTAGAGCGTAAAGATGTACGCGTCGTTAACGAGCGTGATTCCCCAGCGCGCGCCGGCATCGCGCCACAGGCGGTAGAATTCCTCGGTTAGCACCAGCGGGTCGTCGGTGCGTTTTAACACCTCTCGCGTTTGGCCGGCGCGCCCCTGCCACCATGCTTTAAACTGATGCATGCGTCGAGGGTGGCCGATGAAACTGCGGAAAAAGCGGACACCGGCGGTTGCGACATCCAGCTTCTTCCGCCATTGCGAGCGCTCCGGGGCCGCTTCCATCGGCCCGACAGCGTACGATGTCGGCAACCCGATCATGGCTTCCCAGAAGGGGTAAAGCTTCGGGTAAAGCGGGCTTTGCTGGTGGAGCCGATAAAATGTACTTAGCGAGTAATACACCCGGCCGCCGACATAACCGATCATGCGGTCGAGCAAAAAGAAATTGCGCTCCAATTCGTGGTCTGGGACACCGATGCGACGGTACGCATCGCGAAAGATGACCCGATAGAACAGTTTCGCCAGGCTGTAGGTCAGGGGGCTGGATACGCCCGGGTAACTCTCGGTGACGTTCAGGCCGGTCCAGACCCGCGTGCTGTTTTGATCGATAGCAATAGGGCGCGCCTGAAGGAAATGAATCGTGCCCTCGGCATCGAGGGTACCTTCTATATCTTGCGGCAGCCCGAACAGCGCCTCGATTCGGCGGCCGTAGTCGGCGAGCTTGTGTAGCGTCGGCTCCGGCAGACAGGCCGTTTCGCGCAGTTCCGCGGCGACCGCCGTTTTGTCAGTTCGCCGGGCGTTTGATCGCGTACCAATTGGCTATGTTTATCCGCCAGCACCTGGCGTACCTGTGCGGTTTTGCAACCGATAAAGTAATGATCGACCGGAACGGTCTCCTGCACGACTCCCTCGCCGATACCGTAGCCGGCCACGATCACGGTATCGCGAGCCAGCGAGGTCGGGTCGCAGGTGAACATCACGAAAGATCGCTCGCCATCCACCATCCGCTGAATGCCTACGGCGACGCTGACATCCAGTAAGTCGATGCCTTGGGATAGGCGATAAACCAAGGCCTTCTCGCCAAAAGCCGATGCCCAGCAATCGCGGATGCGGGTTAGTAACTGCGAGCGGGATACATAGAGATAACTGTCGCTGATACCGGCAAACGGATTATCGGCGGAATCTTCGCTGAACTCGCGCCGCTTGGCGACCATGCTAGCCCGTACCGAAACCGTCGGGTTCGGTCCGAAGCGCTCGTCGAATCGAGCCAGAATGGCCGCTTCCGTCGCCGGGTCGAAGCGGATCTCGCTAATGAGCGCAGCAATATGCCGTGCCGCCTTTTGTAGGTGATTACGATCGTTGAGATCGACGCCGGCAAGATGGATTTCGATCCGGTGCCGTAGCGGTTGCACCAGCCGGTCGAACAAACTTGCCGAGAGACAGAAAAATCCCGGTACCGGCAAGCCTTCGGCCTTGAGGCGTGCTTGGGAGTAGAATTTGCCGCCGACGTTGTCCGGCGTCATCGTCTGATAACGGTCTATGATTTCCATATCCGTGTCGCTCCTCTTAGAGGGCCAATCGTTGAGCCGCGGTGTGAAGCCGGGCGGCGGGGTCGTGACCGAGCACGGACGTGTCGAGGAGAGCGTTTAATCGTTTGATGCTACCGTAGTGATTCAGTCCGATCAGGCGTAGGCGATGGCTAAATTGCCTTATGCGTGCTGCCGGTAAGCGGTCCAAAAGACCCAACAACGCGGGTTGTGCGGGTAAGCTGAGCCGAGGCGGCGGTAATGCCAGTGCACCACGTAGGGTATCGGCGAGCCTTGCAAAGGATAGCGGCTCGGCGTAACCCACATTCAGCGGCGTAAACCCTCCTGCAATGCGCCCTTGCCCGATGGCGTCGACGAGACCGAGGAGAACCTTGGCATAGTCGTCAACGTCGATGACCGTAAACCTCTGACTACCATTGCCAACGCCCAGCCGTGCCTGCAGAAGACGCAACAGTCCGGGTAGAAAATAGCGATCCCCCGTGCCGAAGACATAGCGAGTGCGCAGGGCCAGCACCGGTATCGAGCAATGCGCTGCGTACGCAGCCAGCACATCCTCGCAGGCCGCCCGCGAGCGGGCGAGTTCGGTTTCCGGTCGGCGTGGGGCCTGTTCGTCGATGTCGGCTTGTTCCCCTTCGCCGTAAACCGAAAACGAGCTGGCGAAGAGAATGCCGCGAGTGTATGCGTTGCACTGGCGGGTCAGTGCCTCGACGCCGAGCGGATTGCAGGCGAACCCACTGCCGTCGTGGTCGATTTGCTTACTCGCACAGTGCACGATGACGTGCGGTTGCTCGGGTAATAAATCGGTGGGAGGCGAGGTCAACGAACCCGCCACACAACGGATATGAGGCGCTGCGGCCGTCAGCGGTTTTCGGTGCACGAAGGCGGTAACCGAATGCTCCGTTTGCGTCCGCAACCGTCTGATAAGCGCGCTACCGACAAAGCCGGTAGCGCCAAGCAATACGATATTCATGCTTGCCCTCCCCCATTACCAAAGGCCGGGCGCTAAGCGCTTACGGCCTTTTGCGTACGCGGCGTAATCGGGGATCTGTAACAAATGCCCTTCCTCAACGCGGATGCGATAAACCAGCGCCGGCAGAAAGACCAGGCCGAAAACGGCCAATAAGGGCCAGCTGAAAAACAGCACGAGGATACCGATATGAGCCAGCAACATCCCCGAGTATGCCGGGTGTCGCATATAGCGATAAGGGCCGTTACTGATAATGGCTTCTTGCTCCGGTGTCCGCACCCGATGCGAATAGCAGCGGCCCAAGCTACGAATGGCGTAGCTACGAAACAGCGCTCCGCAAAGGAACAACGACAAGCCCACCGCATACCAAAGCCCGAACCCCTGCCAGAGTGGCGTTGCTGCCAATGCTGTCAACATCGTCAGGAAGCGCGCGACGGCATACAGCTCGCAGGTGCCGTTATCGTCGGCGATATCGCGTTTCGCCTCGCCCCGGGTAATACGAAACTCGGACAGAATCCAAACCGCATAAAGCAGTACCACCGCCAAAATACCCCAGCTATGAGCACCGTCGGCGCGGGCGGCACTGTAGACGCCCACAGCCAACAAGGCGATTAAGCCGGCGAGGGCGATGAGTAATGGGAACAGCGCGCGTAATTTCTTCATGATTCACCCTCCTCCTTTAGGCGACCACGAAACTGGCTTCCGCACAGGTGCGGTCGCCTTGAGTCGCTTTCAGTTGGAGTCGTTGCGTACCGACAGCCGCTTGGTCGTCGGCGACAACCGTTTCGGCCACAATGCCGACAGGCCGGTCCAGCTCGGCAAATGCGTAAAGCTCAGATCCAGGTGCTGAATTTTCGGGTACGGTGCGGTAACTCCCGGCAAGCCGCCGGCAACCTCCATCGCCAGTTGACGCATTCCCTCAAGCAGCAGCATGCCGGGAGCGTGATCGTTCGGATGATCGAAGAAAAACAGATTGTTCAGATCGATAGCCAAGTTCGCGGCGATGCGGCCATCGATTCCCAGCCAGCGACGCTCGCCGAGAACGGAGCGAGCAAGGCGTGGGCGCGTACTAATTTCCAGCGCATTGGCTAACGGAACGGCACCTATTGCGGCGACGTTCGATGTGTGTTGCCGGGCGCCGCGGCGGAGCGCGCGGTAACGCTTTTTGGTCAGCACCGCAGAGTGTGAGAACTGTCGGTAGATCTGGCGACCGTCAACGTAGAAGGTGCTTTCCGCCGTGCCCGACTTAAAGCTGCCATCCGGATTGTAGCGAACGTCGGAGACGCAGATGTGGACATCGACATAATCGCATTCGCTCCAATCCAGTTCGTACAGCGAAGGCTCGGTGTCGACGCCCATGGTGCCGAGCACGAAATGCTGTCCTTGAGCGACGTTAAGGTAACTATGGCAACAGGCGATTCCGGCTTGGCGGCCGATTTCTATCAAGGGAAGCAGGACGTCGTTGGGGTGAAAGCGTAGCTCGTTCAGGTAGAGATTCGCTTGCGGTACGTAGGCGCCGCAGGCGAACTCCAGGGCCGATAGGCGTTGCATGGAGGTAACGAAAACGTTATCGATGCGACGTTTGTGGACAAGGTTGCGGGGAATAGTTCTTACATAGTCCAGGCCGGACTCTACTACGGGCGTTTCAGCAAAAGCGGACATCATCAATACCTCCTGATCGCTCCGCCAATGAAAGAGCCCGACGAACGCGCCGAAAGCAGATACTTAGCCGCGCTATGGGCGCGGTTTCGACGGTTAGTATCAACTCAGGGGCGGTGTGCCCTCCGAGTTTCGGGCTCTCCTACCAGCCTGTGGAGGAACGGCGGCGGGCAGATAGGTAAGGCGATGGGAGTGCGCATGGAAGGCAGCTGTGCTGTGATCGCTGCACTTACTCCCTGTGCCTTATCGCCATCCGTCGCTGCATGCCCCTCCGCAGCCTGTGTCTGCTGTCGCGTGGTGGTGCGACGATATTACTGCAGCGTTCGGCTGTCGATCGAACCTGCTAATAATTTCTTTACTTTACTCTTGTGTTGCGGCGCAACACCCTGTTGCATTGCATCATACGCCGAAAACTTCTAGTCAGGCAATGATCCGAATTGCTTATTGATGCAAATGAGATTATTGCTTAATGTGATACATTTGTCGATTGTGTTTATTTTTACCCTGTTGTTGCGTGTTTTGGCCAAGGGCTGCTCGTGGGAGGGGAGTAACAGGTACCCGTCGTCGTAGCGGTTTGTCGTCATTTCTTCATGGGAGCGGCTGATGTGCCATGCCAACTCGCTGGTGCTAGCGGTGCATGATGTCGGCCTGGGGTTCGAGCAAAGCCGGCATCTGCCCCGGGAATACACAGACTTGTTGCAGTATCGGTGTGTCGAAGCGCCCCGAGCTCACTGCACAAATATCGTGTGCGGCTTGCGGCCGCTTTTGCGAGGCCGTTCTTTCGTGCCAACCGTCAGGTTTCACGAAAGCGCTAGTGTGAAAATCTTTCCAACTGAATCCTTTTGAGGCTGGTGGCCGAGTTTCCACAACGAACTCGCGGTTCTGGCCGCGTGCCTGCCCCGCATGGGCCAAACCATCCTAGCGGAGACGTGAGAGCGCTACGGTAGCCGTAGGTTGTGGTTGAGCCAACGGCGAAACCCAGCATCCCCCCAGCCCCTTCCCACCCAGCAAGCGTTTTAAGATGTTGGGTTTCGGCTACGCCTCAACCGCAACCTACGGTGCTGCCACTGCCGTGGTGGCCCGTTCAGCTCCGGGCTGCGCCATTCCAGCCCCCCGTTCCTTTAATTGGCCCGAATTTGTTCGGGGTGTCGGGGTAGCTGTCAGGGGGGGCGTTTTATTGATACCGGCAACTCGGACAATCTCGAAAAGCTCGCGCTTTTTCGGGTATGGGGGAGGTGGTGCAAATAAAAGCATGAAGCCGACGCGGCTACAGCCGTGTCGGCTTCATGCTGAACGATAGCAACCTAAGCGCGCGGTGTGATGACCAATCGCTGGTCGCTCACTTGCACACGGATCGGAAGGTCAATGACGAAGCCGGCTTTTTCAAGCCAAGCGCCTTTGAGTAAAACGAAAGGAATGATTGTGTTTCTAGAGTGCGGACGAGGCTTGAGAGAATAATCCCGATAGCCTTTGCGCACCTTAAGATTGCGTTCTTGCATGTATTTCTCCTGTTGCAATTGTCAAGTTGCATGAAGAGCCGCCCCCAATTGGGCGGCCGGGAGGTTGACAACAGCAACAGGTACTGCCCCAGGTATTCCCTGCGCGCAGGTATTTTATTCCCTGGGCCTCCCGGCCATCGAGCCCCGGATTTCGGGCACAAAAAACCGCAATCTTCCGGGGTGCGGTTTGGCCCGCCTGTTGGAGTTGTCAAGCTCCGAGAAGAAGGTTAATGGTGTCGGGTAGTACAGGTCAAGCTGTGAAACGTCCATTACGGTAGCCAAACCGTATCTGTTCCGGCTCAAGGGTAATGAGGCATAAAAAAACCGCTGCGAAAGCAGCGGTTTTTACAGCTAGCGTTGCTTTCTCAATGTGCTATCGCATCTGCCCCGGCTTTGTCGTAAGCGGCGAGTTTATCCATAAGCTCGCGTGCCTGCGGTTCCTCGGGCAGGACGACGTCGACTTTGGCTCCGTTACGACGGAGTTTGAGCACGATCTTATCGATAGCGCCGACGGCGGAGCTGTCGGATAGGGAGACCTTGCTCAAGTCCAAGGTAACTTCCCGGTGCTTGGTCTCGTAGTCGATCTTATCGAGGAAATTATCCACGGCAACGAAGAATAAGAAGCCGGAGGCGCGGTAAGTCCGATGTTGGCCATCGGCGCTGTCCTCCGCCGTGACCTGAATGCGGTGGGCCATTTTGCGTGCAAAGAAAACCGCGCTTAATAAGACACCGGCAAACACGCCGATAGCCAAATCGTGGGTGAGCACTACGGTGCCCATGGTGACGATGAGAACCACGGCGTCCGTACGAGGCATCTTTGCCATCATTGGGATCGAGGTCCAGTCGAAGGTGCTGATGGAAACCATGATCATCACCGCGACCAACGCCGGCATGGGAATTAAGGCAACCCAGTCGCTAAGGAAGAGAATAAGCAACAGCAGGTATACGCCGGCGGCAAGGCAGGATAGACGGCCCAATGCACCGGATTTCACATTGATGATCGACTGTCCGATCATGGCGCAACCGGCCATGCCGCCGAAGAACCCGGAAACGATGTTGGCGAAGCCTTGGCCGCTCGATTCCCGGTTTTTATCGCTTGTTGTATCGGTTAAGTCGTCGACGATGGATGCCGTGAGCAGCGACTCCAGCAATCCGACTACGGTTAGCGTCAGCGCCACGGGAAGAATGATGCCTAAGGTCTCGAGGTTGAACGGCACCATGGGTATGCCGAATATCGGCGGGCCGGCCGGCAGTTCGCCTTCGTCGCCGACAGTACCGACCGGAAGTTCCCAGTATATTGCGATGGCCGATAAGCCGATGATAACGATGAGTGCCGGCGGTATTGCTCGGAAAATGTACGGTAGGCCGTAAAGGATCGCTAAGCCCGCTGCGATCATCGCGTACGTTATCCACCCGTGGCCGACGAAGTAATCCAACTGGGCCATGAAAATCAAAATGGCCAGGGCGTTCACGAATCCGAGCATCACGGTACGCGGAATAAACATCATGTAGCGAGCAAGTTTCAGCTGGCCCGCGATAATCTGCAAAATGCCGGTAAGCACTGTAGCCGCAAACAGATATTCGACGCCGTACTCGTCGACTAGCGTGATCATCAACAACGCCATCGCGCCCGTCGCGGCGGAGATCATTGCCGGTCGGCCGCCGGCAAAGGAAATAACGATAGCGATGCAAACGGAAGCGTAAAGGCCCACTTTGGGGTCAACGCCGGCGATCAGAGAAAAGGCGATGGCCTCCGGAATCAATGCCAGGGCGACGACGATACCGGCGATGAGATCGCCGCGAACATTGCAAAACCATTCATGGCGCAGCGTATCCGTGCGGCGCTTGAGCGCGTCAGGCAGCATTTATGAATCCTTACCTTAAAGAGGGGCTATCGACTCGCTAATATGTTTGGGAGCCAATTGGGATCGTTAGGAGGCGGGGGGCCAACGGGCCATTCGGCGCAAGACGTAACCGTTGAAGGTTGTGGTGAGCCGCGTTCGTATCGGGCCAAGGTCGTACGGCGTGTGTCGCGAGCAAGTCTTCGGCACGAGGCTCCCGATCAGCTCCTTAATAAATAAGAGAGCGCGCGAGTCTATGCGATTTGTTACGGCGATACAAGCTTGATGAGCGTCAAGATCAGGCTAGGACAGCCTGTCGATCTTACGTTACTCTTACTGGTGGCTGATCGCTTTTTGGTTTGCCGGTTTAGCGGGCTTGTGCGTGTTCATGGCCGGACGCCGATTGGGCACTAGTTCAACGATCATTATCTTGGAGTCGCTATGCTGCGTCGTATCCTTGTCCCTGTGGATTTCTCTCCTGCCTCGGCACGCGCCTTGGCGGTTGCGCGCGATTACTGCCCCGAGGATGCGACGATTCGCATCCTACACGTGTTAAACCCAAGCCAATTGGCCGCTCAGACAGCGAATCCGACCATTAACCCGATGCATGCGGCGGACATTCGCAGCGACGCCGAGCAACGGGCCTTGGAGAAGCTGCAAAAATGGATGCGCGAGGGCGAGGAGCAGGCGTTGGAGTTTGGCAGCGCGGCGGAGAAAATCAGCGAGCATGCCGAGCGTTGGGGGCGGATATGATCGCGATGGGTACCCGTAGTCGTAGCGGTTTGTCGCACTTCCTTCATGGCAGTGCGACCGAGTGGCTGGTGCGGCATGCCAAACCGCCGGTGCTAGCGGTGCATGATGTCGAGCTGGGGTCCGAGCAAAGCCGGCACTTGCCCCCGGTGGAGTAGTTAACCGGGGCAAGAGGCGAGGAAGTTGCTTAGTGTTGTGGCCTGAGGCTGGGCTCCAGCGTCGGGAATACGCAGACTTGTTGCAGTATCGGCGTGCCGAAGCGCTCCCACTCTCGTTCCCAGCGCTTGGCCGGTGCCTCGAAGGTGAAGGCCCACATGCTGCGGCTGGACTCATGAGTCATGATGAATTTATGGACGATGACCGGCTTCATGCCTTTGGGGGCATCGCGAAAGCGGCAAATTATAGTCTCGATGCCTGCTTCCGACGAGCCGGTCGTGAAGCGCAGCATATCTTTATCCGGTAGGCCCATAACAAAAGGCGCCAAGTAGCCGGCGGCATACTCTTGGGCGCTGCGCTGCCAGGCGCTGGTCAGGCGAGCAATCTGGACGGTGAAACCGGTTTCGAACCAGCGGCTTGCGGAGAAGCGCTCCGGGCTCACTGCACAAATGTCGTGTGCGGCTTGCGGCTGCTTTTGCGACGCCGTTCTTTCGTGCCAACTGTCGGGTTTCACGAAAGCGCTAGTGTGAAAATCTTTCCAACTGAATCCTTTTGGGGCCGGCGGCCGAGTTTCCATGCGGCGAAGTCCTTATTCGCTAATCCCTTTTCCGTGATACTTATAGCACGCCGGTCGGTTTTGGCAATATGCCAGGAAATTTGCCGGCGTGGGTACTGGATTGTTACGGACCTTATACGGAGGAGCCGAAGCATAATCCCGTTGGGCCGGACGAGGGGGCACAGAAAGTGCGGCGGGGCGAATCAAACGGACCCGGTTGAGGCGGCCCGCTAGAGTGACCGTCGAAAGGCGGTTCTGGCCGCGTGCCTGCCCCGCATGGGCCAACCCATCCTACCGGAGACGTGGGAGTGCTACGGCAGCCGTAGGTTGCGGTTGAGGCGTAGCCGGAACCCAACATCTTCAAACGCTTGCTGGGTGGGAAGGGGCTGGGGGGATGTTGGGTTTCGCCGTTGGCTCAACCACAACCTACGGTGCTGCCACTGCCGTGGTGGCCCGTTCAGCTCCGGATTGCGCCATTCCAGACCCCCCGTTTCTTTAATTGGCCCGAATTTGTTCGGGGTGTCGGGGTAGCTGTCAGGGGGCCGTTTGGGGGGATTGGTACCCCTATCCTGCCGCAATCCGTTGCGCGGTTGCGGCAGGATAAGGCGTTATTTCGGCACGTTGTTAGATCTCTTCCGACGCTTCGATCAGCTTCGCACCGGACGAGGAATACTGAGCGCGAGTGTAGCTATCGCCGAAAATTTCTCGGTACAAGGCTTCCGCGGCGCGGGTGAGCAAGACCATCTCAACACGGCGGTTAGCGCCATGTTCAGGTTCCTCCGGCCGTATCGGCATAACGTCGGCCTGTGCGGTTACTTGCAGGATCGATGTTTCCGGCAAGCCTGCGCGCACTAACTCGTGGCGGGCGCGCAGAGCGCGGTCGCCGGAGAGGTTCCAGTTATTGTATAGCGCGTTGGCCGGATACGGCGTGGCGTCGGTGTGGCCGCTGATGATGATCTTGTTGTCGATGTTGCGTAGCACTTCTCCAAGCCGACGCAGTAAGCTGCCGAAGTGCGGATCCAGTACGGCACTGCCGCGTTCGAACATATAGCGTTCTTCGTCGTCCTTAATCAGAATCCGTAAGCCCTGCGGGACGACCTCGACTTCCAGGTTGGCGACCGCATCGAGTTCGGCGGCTACGCGGTCGAGCAATTCGGCCAGTTGCAGCAGCTCTTCCGGCGAATTGTAGTGGCCGTAGACATCCTCCGGCTCGATAGGCGGTAGCACGACGCGAAGGTCTTCCAACTCGACGGGGACTCGGCTAATGCCGTCGAAGATGCCGGTGCCGCCTTCGATGGGGGTGGTGGCTCGTTGTGCGCCGTCTTCCGGCTCGCTCGCTTCGTCGCTGCTGGAGCCTAGCGGTTGCACGATCCACAGTACCATGAACAGCGCCATCATCGCCAAAGTGAAGTCGGCGAAAGCGACTTTCCAGGCACCGCTGTGTTCTTCCTCGTGGCCCCGCTTCTTGCTGGGGCGCTTGATAACGGTGACTTCGACCTCGCCGCCACGGGACCGCTGCCTCATGCCGCCTCCCGTTCCTGCTCGTACTGCTCGACCCAGGTTTCCAGCTGGCGGAAGGCAGGCTTAACATCCTGCTCGATCAGTTTTCTTCCGGCATCGACGGCAAGCAGGGTCGGTTTGCCGGCCAGATGCGCGACCAGCGTGGTGCGGACGCATTCCAGGGCCGACATTTCGGTTTTTACCCGTTGCGACATTGCGTTGCTGAGCGGCTCGAACGCGCAGTAGCAGAGGAAAATACCGAGGAAGGTGCCGACCAGCGCGGCGGCGACGCCGGAGCCGATCTCCGACATCGAGCCGTCGATCCGGCCCATGACGATAATAATGCCCATGATCGCCGCGAGAATACCGAAGCCGGGCATGGCTTCGCCAATTTTGTGCAGCGAGCGGGCCGGCGTCATCATGGTATGTTCCATCGCCGTCAGTTCTTGTTCGAGAAAGCCCTCCAGCTCGTGGGCGTTGATCTTGCCCATCGCCATGAGGCGGAAGTTGTCCGCGATAAAGGCCATCAGGTTCGGCTCTTCGAGAATCAGCGGGTAACGAGCGAACAACTCGCTTTGTTCCGGTTCTTCGATATGGGCATCGAGCGCTTTCAAGCCGCCGACTTCGACCATTTCCAGCAATTCGTAGAGCAGCATCAAAAGTTGGCGTTGGAATTCGCGGCTGTGCCGTTTGTAGATGACGACGGCTTTGACCTGATACCACATCTCCGAAAGCACTTCTTTCGGGTTAGCGATGACCAATGCCCCCAAGGCGGCCCCGACCACAATAACAACCTCCGCCGGTTGCCATAGCACCCGCATGTCGCCGCCGGCCATGGCGTAACCACCCAACACGGCCATCAGGATGATTAATGCCCCGAGTACCTTTTGCATAACGTCGACTAGGACCTCTCGCTTAAAAAACGGCTTGCCTTGGTGAGTGCCTGCTTGCTGAGTTGGCAGACTCTGGCATCGCTAACTTCTAGCACTAAGGCGATTTCTTTCAGGCTTAATTCATACTGGTAGTACAGGGTCAGTACGATGCGTTCGCGCTCGCTCAGTTCGCCGAGCGCTTGCGCTAGCAGGTGCTCTTTGACGACCCGTTCTTCCAGCCCTTCTCCCGGTTCGGGGAAAGCTTCCTGACCGTTCTGCAGGAGCTTGTCGAGGCTCTCCAGCGCCTCGGACGATTCCGCGTGCAGATATTCCTGGTACTCTGCCTCGCTAAGCCCCGTGGCCTGCAAAACCTCCTTATCTAAGGGCGGACGGCCGAGCTCCAGGCTTAGTGCGCGGATGGTGTCGCGGACGCGGTGCGCGAGTTGACGCACTTGTCGCGGGCGCCAGTCCTGCCGCCGTAACTCATCCAGTATCGCGCCCCGGATGCGGCGCGCTGCGAACGCGCCGAACTGCTCGTCGGGTTCGCCGTAACGGCGCAGCCCTTCGAGCAAACCCATTAAACCGATCTGTTCCATGTCCTCTTGGTCGAGCACCTGGTTCGCTTGCAGCGAGAGTTGGCTGACTATCCGTTTGACCAAGGGAAGGTACTGCATTACCCAGCGCTGCTCGTCGTTGGGCAGAAACCCAGCGTGTTCCAGCGGGGGGTACCTTCGTGTACGGAAGCGTTGCCGTTCATCGCGATTCTCTTACTGAACGAGTATTTTGCTAATCAGTACATGATCGAAAGGCGTCGCGACGCGTTTCTCCCGGAAGTCGCGCAGCAGGGCCTGTTCAAGGCGCTGTTGTAGTTCGGCGACGGGAATGGCGCGCAGCTCTTCGAACTGAAAATCGGAGAGGTAAGAGATCACGGAGTTGCGAACCAGCGGCTCGACGCGGGCAACGCGGTTCTGCTCGGCCTCGTTGTCCGCTTGTTCGCTGACCAACATCAGGTCGAGTACGAAATAACGCTCGCGGCCGTTACTGGGCAGGCTGACGATGATTCGCTCTACCGGAAAATAGTCGTATTCGACTTGGCCCAGCGTCGCCTCGTGATACGCCGACGTCGGCTCGGGTTTGAGCAGGACATACAGTGCACCTACGCCGATGGCTACGATTATGGCTTGGGACACGACGGAGAGTAGGAAGAATCGAGCCATTATTATCGTTTCCGCTTTTTTGTCGGTTATACGGAGGGGGATTGCCGTTGCCGGCACGCCCCCGGTTTCGCTATACGGTGACCAGAACGTCCTGGCGGTTTTGCGTTCTCGCCTGTGTCGTCGTTTCGTCGCTATCGGCGGTGCCGTTAACGGTTATGGCCTCGTCGAGCGCCATCCGTTGCCCGGCCTGTGCTTGTTCTTGGCGTCCTTGCTGGTTGTCGGAGAAGACATTCACGTCGACGTGCACGAAGTTCTCGCCCATCAGCTCGTTGCGGAGGCGCTCGCTGGTTTGGTGCAACAAACGGGCGACGTCGGCGTGAGCGGCATTGATCTGAATGCTCAAACGCCCCGCGTCGTGACTTAGCGAGATATCCAAGCGCCCAAGCTCCGGCGGATCGAGCCGGATGGTGGCGTTTTGCACTCGGTTCTGTAGTTGCATATCGACCGTTTTACGGAGCGCATGAAGCATTTGTTCGCCCCATTTCGCTTCGGGCGCCTGCAATTTCAGCGTCTGTTCGATGGCGGCCGTTTGGCCTTGCTGCTGTCCGGTCGCACCCAGCAGCTGGGTTTCGCCGGTACCGGCTTGCAGCATAGTGGTCGGAACAACCCGCTCGCCCTGGGCGGACAGTGCCGCCTCTATCTGGGCGGCGGTAACCGCCGGCGTCATGGGGGCGATTGCGCTAAAGCTATTGAGCATCGCACTGACGGCATGGTGGGCCGGCCGGGCCTCGCTACCGGCTAAGGCGCGCTCGAACAGTGGGGGCGCCGGCTGGCTTTGTCCGCGGGCTTCGATAACGGCATCGCGCTGGTGCAGCGCCCCTTGCAACCACTTCTCCGCCAATTGCTGCTCTTGTAAGCTTTTTTCGGCGAGCAGTTCCTGGGCTTTTTCCCGTAAGGCAGCCTCGTCGAGCGCGGTCGATGGATCCGCCGCTTGCTCGGCGAGCAATGCCTGCTCCGCTTCGGCCCATAATTCGAGCGGGAGCTCGAACATCGGTACCGATTGCCCGGTTTCGGCCGTGTCGCCTTGTTTTAGAATGGCGCCTTGTCGTATAGACATGGCCTCCTGGCCCTTGTGTGCGGCCGGTTCGGGCATTGGAGCGGATGTTAGTAGAATCACGCGCTAGCTCCCCTGGAACAGCTCTACCTGTTGGTATTCGGCCCGTGCTTCGCCGTACTCCACGTGGTCGGCTAAGCGTTGGCGTAGGTTGTCGCATTCGTCCATACACGCTTGTAAGGCTTTGGCGTGCATTTCTTTCAGTTGTTGTTTGGCCGCTACGACATCGGCGTCGTGCGGGGTGCGAATCGCCGGCTTTTGCAGTTGCCGGCGAATCGCCGTATCGATCTTGCCGATCTGAGTCCAGTCCCCTGTCGCCAGTGCTTGTTCAAGCAGGCGGTGCAGGGCCTGCAAGCGCTGCGCATCAACGCCGGGCGGCATAAACGCCCTCCCAGCCTTCGCGAATAGTGCTGAGCAGGCTTTCTACTTCGTCGAGGCCTTCTAGCGATAAGGTGACGCTGACATCGGCTAGGCGATAGATGCAGTAGTCGTAGAGCCGTGCTAGGTCTTGTACGAGCTGGCCGCCCTCGTCGAAATCCAAGGCGCTGCTCAAGCTGTTCAATATGTTCATGCACTTCTCGAGCGAGATGCCTTTTTCCTGGAAACGCTTGTTTTCGATATGGCCGCGTGCGCGTGCCAGTTCGTCGAATAAACCGTCGAACAGGATCAGAACCAGCTCGTAAGGCGAGCCGGTGGCGGCTCGCGCTTCGAGATCTACCTGTCGGTAGTGGCCGTAACCGTCATCAGGGAAGTAATCGTTCATAGGAACATCCCTTGTGTTTGCTGCATCGCCTGCATCGTCTGCATCATTTGCGTGAACTGGCGCAGGTAGCGGTCGTAGTAGGTGTCGTATTGCCGCTGGATGTCTTCTAACTGTCGGTCAAGACGCGTCAGACTTGAGTTCACCCGGTCAATGCGGCCTTTGAGAATGCCGTTGGTATTGTTGGTGTAGACGCGCAACGTGTCGTTGATCGTGTTCAACATCCCATCGCTACCCATGAACAAGGCATCGAAACCGTCCGGGTCTTCGGCGATGGCGGCTTCAAAACGGTCGGCATCGATCTGTAGGCGACCGTTGCGGTCGGCCATGATGCCGTAAGACATTAAATCCTGACCGTTGAACTGGCTGCGGATGATCCGGTTGAGTTGGCTCTGGATGGCGCGCACGCCGGCGTCGCTGGCGAGGGCGCCGGCTGGGCTGTCCTCGCCGCCGCTGGCCAACTTGCCGTCGAATTCATCCATCAATTTGTTAAATGCGGAAACAAAGCTCTGCGCTTGTTCGGTCGTTGCCTCTTGGTCGCGCGCGATATCCACCGTCAGCGGTTGTTCGCCGGGGGCGTGGGTGCGAGTAAAGGTGAGGCTGACGTCCTCGATGACGTTATCGAACGTGTTGGTGGCACTGGTGAGCAGAATGCCGCCCTCGCCGCCGAGGTAAACGTGCGCGTCCCGAGCTTGGGCAAGCTGCCGCGGGTCGTTAGCGGCCGCGGCGAGATTCGCGCTGGCTCCCGTGGTGCTGAGCGAGATTTCATTCTCCTCACCCGTTTCTTCGCTGGTGAGCATCAGAATGTTTTCGCCATTATTGCGTACCAGAGACGCTTTTACGCCCGGATTGCCGTCGTGGTTATTAATGGCGGCGGCCAGCTGTTGGAGGGTAAGCCCACCATCGAGATCGACGGTGAAGGACTCGCCGCCCTGTGTCAGCGTTAGCTCGCCGCCATTAAGGTCGTCTTCGGTGAGGCCTTCAAGAGCGAGCTGGTGAGCGCTGGCGAGCTGCTCGACGTGGAACTGATAACGTCCGTCGGTCGCCTTCCTACCGATGTCGGCAGTAGCATAATCCTCGTGGCTGAAGGTCGCACTGCTGATGACCATTTGCGAAGCGCTTCGCAAGTCCGTCACCGTGCGGTTGAAATCGTTCAGCGCACTGCGCAGCGCCTGGAGCGCACTCAGCTCGGTTTGGTAGCGAGCTTCCTGGCGGTCCAGGCGTTGCAGTTGGCCATGCACGGCAAAGCTGGCCAACTGGGTGGACATTTCTCGGACGTAATCGGCGTCTATATTCATCATATCGAAATTTCTCCCAGAACTTGTATAGCAATATTGATGCCAGCGATTCTGCTTAGCCAGAACCTGGTTTTCGGGCCTTTAGCCTGAAAGCCGACTTCCGTTTCCCGCTGCCGGCACAGCTGAGGGGGAAGTTGCGTTTCCGCTTTTGCGGCAACGTCTACGAGCTGTAAAAGGCCGTGGCAAGGCTCGCCGGCTATTACTAGAGAAAGGCGACTACTAGAGCTGCCTTATTAAGGAAAGGATGAATAATTGTCTTGCCCTTGGGCAGGGGCTTAAAGCAAGGGGGCGGTAGGTCGTGCGGCGTCTCAAGGTGGACCGGCGTCGCACCGGCCGGTTGGCCCAGGGGGTGTTAGTCGGCGTTGCCTTAATAGCTCTCGGGTTCTTGATACAACTGGCTGGGATCTTTAGTGCCCATTAGTTGGCCGAGAATCTCCTGATGCATGGCAAGAAGCTTACCGTTACGATTATTCAGGCGTTGGCACTCGGCGATCTGGTCGCCGAGTTGTTGCCAGTTATCCGTCACGTGTGTCTTAAGCGGTTCGTTGAACGCCGAAAACAGGCGTTGCATGCCGTCTGCATCCGCTTCCAGGCGAAAGGCAATGAGAATCTTGCTGCGTCGCTCGGCCCGTAGTTTCGCCTGTTCCGTCAGTTCGGCGATTTCCCCGTTAAGCGTGCCGATACGTACGGAATCGCGTTCGAGCAAGCCGTCATAGAGCGCTTCCATGAGTTCGCGAATGCGGCTGTACTCACGGAGATCGGCTTGGATGTCGTCGGCGACGACGCTCAGCAGTTTCTGGGTCTGGTTCACACGTCACTACCGCGATGGTAGGCCATTACGCTGCGTGCCAGTTCCTCTACGTCCAGTGAGACTTCGCCGCGTTGTAACGCGAGTTTGATCTCGGCGACCTTTTCCAGGTCGACGTCCGGCATCGCCCGTAGGGCCTGTTGCATTTGGCCGATAGGCAGCGTCGCTTCTTCCTGAAGCGGTACGCTCTTCTCCTTCCGGTGGGCTGCCTCCTCTCGGGTGGAGCCGGGGCCGTCAACGGCCGTTGGAGGAGTGATTCGAAAGTGTCTGTTAATTTCCATGATGTCTTCCAGCACCGGGTCTATTAGGAAACGCCGACCGCTTTCCTTGCCCTAGGGGGTTAGGCGACGAGCAGCGTTTCTCTATATGAGCGACCGTCCGTAGTGGAAAATTAAATAAGCATGGAGAAGCCGTTGCTTCTTAACCTGCGCCTTGGCTCATGCAAGGGCGAGGACACTCATGCTTTATCGGCCACTATCGCTCACGAAGCCTGGTGTTGCCACCAGGTCTGGACGGCCAGACCATCCTGTATTTTTTGTTCCTGCTTGGCAAGCGTCCGCGACCACTCGGCACGCCGTGCATCGACGGCATTTGTGACCACTTTCTCATGGCGAAGCGCCGCTTGCAGTTCCCGCTCAAGCCGCGCTAATGCATTTTCCGCCGCGGCAAGTTCGCGTTGCTGTAGCTCCATCATTTTATGCAGCGTGGCTTTGTAATGCTGTTGATTGTGTCGCTGCATGGAGGTGCGCATTTCGGCCGTGAAGTTACACAGCCGCGTGAGGCCGGCAATGTTGTCGCGGTAATGCTGGCAACGGTTGCGCTGATAGACGACCCGTGCCTCGATTTCCCGCACCCGTTTGCCGCGCACGTGGGCCAGTTTACTGAGCAGTGTTATCTGTTCTTTCATGTATTCGCCACAATATTTTGGAGGCCGGTGATACTGTCCGAGAGGTTGGCGCCTTGGCCGGTGTCTTGCCTAAGAAAGCGCTCGATGACCGGAGCAAGTTGGACGGCGCGGTCGGTTTTGCCGTCGGCGCCCGCGCTGTAACCGCCGAGCGGGATTAGGTCTTTGATTCGTTCGTAGGCCGAGTGCAGGTCTTTGAGTTGATGAGCGGCTTTGAGGTGCTCCGGCGTGCTGACCTGACCCATGCAACGGCTTACCGACGCGGCGATATCGACGGCGGGGTAATGGCCGGCTTCGGCTAAACGGCGCGATAGCACGATATGGCCGTCGAGAATGGCCCGTGCGGTGTCGACGACCGGATCTTGCTGATCGTCGCCTTCGGCTAATACGGTGTACAGCGCGCTTAAGCTGCCGTTCGCTTGCTCGCCGTTACCGGCCATCTCCACCAATTGCGGTAGCATGCCGAACACCGATGGCGGATAACCCTTTGTCGCCGGGGGTTCGCCTAATGCCAGTGCGATTTCCCGTTGTGCCATGGCGTAGCGGGTCAGCGAGTCGACAAGCAATAGCACGTCTTTCTGTTGGTCGCGGAAATAGGTGGCGATGCTGTGGCAAAGTTCGGTCGCTTTCAGCCGCATAAGCGGCGACTCGTTGGCCGGTGCGACGACTACCACGGCTTTCTTCAGCCCTTCCGGACCCAGCGAATGGGTAAGGAACTCATTGACCTCGCGGCCGCGCTCGCCAATAAGCCCAACGACCACCACATCCGCTTTCGTATGGCGGGTAATCATGCTCAATAGCACGCTCTTACCCACGCCGCTGCCGGCGAATAAACCGACCCGTTGGCCTTTGCCGACGGTGAGCAGTGCGTTGATCGAGCGGACGCCGACATCGAGCGGCTCGGTTACCGGCTTGCGCGCTAACGGGTTGACCTCGGTTGGCTCGACCGGCAGCACGTCGCAGCCGGTTGGTGCTTCACGCCCATCGAGCGGTTCGCCTAAGCCGTTGACTACGCGGCCCAACCAGGAGTCGTCGATCTTTAGGCTGATCGTCTCCGGTGCGGGGTAAACGCGGGAGCCAGTGGTGAGGCCGACCGGTTTTTTAAAGGGCATCAGGTACGTTATATCGCGATTGAAGCCGACAACTTGTGCCTGTAGTAAACGCCCATCGGCGGTTTCAATGTAGCAGCGTTGACCGATCGAACGATCGCAGCCGAGGCTTTCCAGTAAGAGCCCCGTGGCGCGGACTAAGCGGCCGCTAACTTTAGCCAGCTGCACCGTGTCCAGCGAGCGTAAGGCTTCGTCGAGCTTGAAGGTCGCGCCCATAGCGATGATCTCAGTTGTCTTCTAAGGTCATGTGTTCGGCCAGCGTATCCATGCAGGATTCCAACCGTTGTTGACAACCCACGTCGGCTTCCGCATGCGCGGTGACGACGCGGCATTCGCCAAGGCCGAGTTTGTCGTCCGGCACTAAACGCCAGTTGGCGGCAGCCTCCGGTGCGAGATCTTTGATGCGGGCATACTCTTCGGGGTTGAGCAGAATGCGAACTTCTTCTTGCTTGCCGGGCATGGCCGCCAAGGCTTCTTCGGCAAGCACCAAGAGCTGGTTCGGGTGTAAGGTCAGCTCCATGCGAATGACTTGTTTGGCCACCTTCTGCACCAGCTCCAGCAACTCTTTACGTCGTTCTTCGCTGAAGGTCCGGCGAACGGCGTCGAGTTCGGCCAGGGCGTTGTTCATGAGTTGGCCGAGTTGAGCGAAGTTTTCTCTGGCTTCTGCCAATCCTTGCTCATGACCCTGTTGGCGTCCTTGTTGGACGCCTTCTTCGAAACCTTTGCTAAGGCCTTCCCGGTGGCCGGCCTCGTGTCCTTGCGCAAGGCCCTCGCTGAACCCTTTCTCAACCCCTTCCTGAAAGCCGTCGGCGATCGCCCGCTGTAAGGCGGCGGGATCGTTTTCCGCTTGGGCCGTTTCTCCGACCCCGGAAGGTTGTCGTAGCGTTTGGGATAGCGGCGGGAAGCGGTGCTGCCGCCATGACGCGCCGGCATTTTTGATGATTTTTATCGCCATGCCGTCCCCTTAATCTACAGTTTGCTCGCGGAAAAGTTGCAGCTGGATCTCGTCGTTGGCTGCCATTTCACGCACCATCGCCATGATTTCCTTGCGGACTTGCTCGATCCGGCTGATGGGAATCGCGCCTTGCCGGCGATTGATATTGTTTAGCTGCTGCATCTGCCGGCGCGGCAGCGCGGCGTGGACGGCTTTCACAACTTCCGGCTCGGCACCCTTTAAGGCGACTGCCCACTCGTCGAGCGGAATAACCTCGAGCAGAACCTGCAGAACCTCTTCCGGCTGCCGGGAGAGAATGAAGAAGTCGTACATCTGGTCTTCGATGCTGCTGACCAGTTGTGGGTCGCGCGCCCGTAAGATCTCGAACATCTGATCTCGGTTGCCCGAGAAGCGGTTAATAATGTCGGCCGCTTGTTTGATGCCGTGCACGGTAGAGCCCTGCATGGAGAGCACTTCCAGGCTACGGTCGATCAGCTGTTCAAGTTCTTGAATAACGTCGCTACTGACGTCGCTTAGGTTGGCGATCCGATAAAGGAGATCGTCCTGGCGCTCCTGCGGCATGCACTCGAGCACCGAAGTGGCCATTGCCGGCGGCAGGAACGCGAGGAAGACGGCCTGCATCTGCACGTGTTCTTCGGCCAACAAGGTGGCGAACTGCGCCGGGTCGAGCCACTCCAGCTTTGCCATCTTGGCGCGGATTTCCTCGCCGTAGATACCGTCGAGCAGGGTGCGCGTGATGTCGCTACCGAGCGCTTTGTTGAGCATGTTGCTCAAGTACGCACGGGAGGCGCCTTTGATGCTGCTTTGTTCTTTGTACTCGTCGAAAAAGCGGCTGATCACGTCGGAGACGACGGGCCGCTTGATGTTGCTAACCCGAGCCATCGCCTGACTGATATTGACGATTTCCTCGCGCGATAAATACCGCAACACCGATGCGGACACTTCGTCTCCCATGCTCAGCATGAGGATCGCAGCCTGCTCGAGCGAGCTGACCGAGCGCAATTGAGGTTCGGGCGCGGTCAGCTCTTTCGACGAGCGTTTGGCATCAGACCGTGGGCTTTCGATCTCGCTCATTACGTCCTATCCAGTGTTTGATGATTTCCGCAACCCGCTCGGGGTCGTTCTCCGTTAGCATCCGCAGGTGCTCGATTTGCAGCTCCAGGCCGGAGCTGGGATCGGGCAGCGGAATCTCCGCCAGCGGATTGAGTTCGCTGAAGACTTGCCGGTTAGCAAGCGCTTTGCGTTCGTTCTGTTGAACTAATGCTTCTGGCATCGCCGCTGGCTCTTGCTCCTCTTCTTCCTCGATCTGTTCGGGAGCCGGCAACGGTGTGGGGCGCGCGGCGCGAATGGCCCGAGCCGCCAACATAATCAGGAACAGCCCGAGTAAGCCGGCAAGGCCGAGCCGTACCAAGGCATGGACATCGGGATCTTGCCACCAGATCGTCTCCTGAACGGGCATTTCTACCGGAGCGAACGGAAAGACATTTAGCGTCAGTACGTCGCCGCGAGCCTCGTTAAAAGCGACCGCGCTGGTGATGGTCGCGGCAAGCTCTTCGCGCAGCTCCGGGGTCCAACCGCCCTCGGGGCCGGTTTGGGCGTTCAGCACGACGGACACGCTTTGTCGGCGTAGCTCGAAAGAGGGATAGCGAACGTGACTGATCGTCTGGTCGTAGTCCAGCCTTCGTTGTGCCTGCTCGCTAACGGCGGAAGGGTTGTTGCCTTCGTTTTCTTCGTTACCTGCGGCAGCTCCCTGATTGGCAGGGAGGTTGGCCAACGAGCCTGGAATGCCGAGTGCCAGTTGTCCGAATACCGTTTCGTTGTTGAGAATTTCGTTGCGTAACCGGCCTTCTTCGCCGAACAACTGCGAGGTCTCCTCCCGCTGGCTGAAGTCGATGTCCGCGGCGACACTGATTCGGTAATTGCCGTGGCCGACGATGGGAGCCAATACCTTTTCGATATTGCTGACGGCCTTTTCCTGATATTCCTCGACGATGCCCCAGTTTTGAGTGGGGCCGCCCCAGCCAGCAGCGCCTCGCGAGAGCAAGGTGCCATACTGATCGACGACGCTGACATCTTTAGGTTCGAGGCCCGGAACGCTGTTGGCGATCAGGTTAGTGATCGCGTTCACCTGTTCCGGTGCCAGGCGATGGCCTTGGCGTAACTGCACCATAACCGAGGCCTTAGGCGGGTTACGGTTACTGACGACAAAGGAGTTGTTCTCTTCCTGAGCCAAGTGAACTCGCGCCTGCTCGATACCTTGCAGTGCCATAACGGTACGCGCCAATTCGCCTTCGATGCTGCGCCTTAAGCGCACGTTCTGGACAAACTGACTTCTACCTAAGGGCTCGTCGCGGTCGAACAGCTCATAGCCTGGCGGTACGGATACTTGTATACCCTGGGTGGCTAACGACATGCGCGCCTCGCCGAGCTGATCCTCGCGAACCATGACTTGCCCGCTTTGCGGATGCACCCGATACCGAATTCGCTGATCGTCCAGCGCTTGCATGACTTCCGCAGCCGGAAAGGATTCGCCGGCGCCGTAAAGCGGCTGGAAGGCGACGTTATCGCGCCAAAGATAGAACACCACCAGCAGGGCGAGCACAATGGCAAGGCCGGCCAGTCCCAAAAGGGTCCAGCGCGGATCCAGCTTTAGGTCTTCGACGCCTAGTTTATTCGCAACGTTCTGCAGCACGTTTCACCACTCAAGACCAGTTAAACCGGCATGCGCCAGATTTCGTCGAATGCCGACGCAACCTTGTTGCGCACTTCCATTAGGGCGGTAAACGAGATGCTTGCCCGTTGGCTTTGCACCATGGCCCCGACCAGATCGTCGCTTTCGCCGCGACTAACGGCCGCGGTTGCCGCTCCGGCTCGGTGTTGCTGGGTATCGATCGCGCGAATAGCCGCTTCGAAGGAGCCGCCGATCGTGTTTGCTTGCGGTTGATTAAAGACAGCAGCCGGTTTGATGGCCTGTCCTTCGGCAATAGTAGCGAGTTGCTGCATTTCGCTCGCGAGCCCCTGCTGAACCTGCAAAATCGAACTCATTGCTGACTTTCCCCTAACCAGTCGGAATTCAAATCGATCCCCTGCTCGCGCATCGCTTTGAGGCGATAACGCAATGCACGCGGGGTTATACCCAAGCTTTTCGCGGCCTTCGCTTTGTGTCCGTTGAAGCGCCGAATTGCATCGATGATGTACTGATACTCGGCCCACTTGCCGCGTGCCCGTAGTGCAGCTTTGCCCTCGACGGCCGCTTCTTGCAGCGGCTCCGGTGCAGGTGCTTGCGGTTCGGGGTTGGGTAGACCAAGATCGTGCGGTTGAATGAATAAGCCGTTGCGGAGCACCAGCGCCCGTTGCATGGCGTTCTCCAGCTCTCGCACATTGCCTGGCCACTCGTGCAGCAGCATGGCGCGCTTAGCGCTCTCGGTGAGTAACTCGTGGCCGGCTTCCTGCGGCGCGTATTGCCGAATAAAGCGTTGCGCAAGCGGGATGACGTCCTCCCGTCGATCTCGCAACGGTGCGATATGCAGCGACAGTACATCGATCCGGAATAAGAGGTCTTCGCGGAAACGGCCTTCGGCGACTTCCCGCCGTAGGTCGCGATTAGTGGCCGCAATGACTCTAACGTTTAATTCTTTCTCTTTATGACCGCCCAATCTTTCGACGCGCTGCTCCTGCAAGACGCGCAACAACTTGGCTTGTAAATCGAGCGGTAATTCGCCAATTTCATCGAGTAGCAGCGTGCCGCCGTTAGCCAGTTCGAACTTACCGGGCTGCGCGGTCACGGCTCCGGTGAAGGCGCCGCGCTCGTGACCGAAAAGAATCGATTCGAGCATGGGTTCCGGTATGGCAGCGCAGTTGACGGCCACAAACGGCGCCTCCTCGCCGGAGGAGAAACGGTGAATGTAGCGCGCCATCAATTCCTTACCGGTGCCGGTTTCGCCGGTTATGAGGATCGGCGCGTCGGCCAGCGCAACGCGTTGCGCCATGGCGAGCAAGCGGCGACCGACCGGCGAGGAGGTTACGAAACCCTCTTCCGCGGCCCGCACTTGCTCTTGCCGGCGCAGTAACGCTCTTAATTGGGATTCGCTAAAGGGCGAGAGTAAGAAATCGGCGCAGCCGAGCTCTAAAAGGGAGGCGGCCTTTTCTTGATCTTGGTAACCGACGACCGGAATAACGCTGATGTCGCGAGCTTTATCAATCAAAGCTGCGACTTGAGGTAGCAACGCTTGTTGCGGGATGTCGGAGACGAAAATAAATAACAGGCTCGCCGCTTCTAATGCATCCGCGTCTATCTGTTCCGTGTGGGAGAAACTTAGCGTCTGGTAGCCTTCTTTAGAGGCACCCGTTGCCAGCAACGACTGCATTGATCCATCGGCGGTACCGATAACCAATAAAGTATTGGGTGCGGGCGCTCCCCCCTTTTGCCCTTCTGCGGGAAAGTCTGTGATTTGACCCAGGCTTTTCACCATTAGCACCTTCTTACTTGTCCTCTGCTCAAGCGACTGCGCGGTTGCTGAGCAAGAGGGGTTCGGTAGGTGTTCTCCCCCCGAACGGTCTGCTTCTGAGCAAGATCAATTCCGATGCCTGTGCTGGCAGCCGTTCATGGCTGCCGCGTTCGGGGCGAGATGCTGGGCACCGAACGCCGTTGTTTTCGTCGCATCTTGTCTTGCTCAGCCCCCATGAAGCGTCGAATCGGCTTCGTCCTTCCTGGTCGCATCAATCGTTTCTCTACGAGTGACCGGGACATCCGCTTTCCCATCGCATCCTTGCGAGAGCTTCCGCTTTGCAGCATCGCCGAATCGATATGGACGCTTCCTTGTATATGTTCTTATAGGCAGTGTGCGCGGAAACTTTAGGGGAAAACTGACGGGTTTTTCACACTTTTGCTTATCGGTAGCCCTAGGCGGTCGTTGGTGGCTAACGCCCCGTCGTAGGCCGTCTGTAGAGTTATTGATAGCAGATTTGTTTCGTCTTTTTGTGACGAAATTATCACTTTTATTATAAGGTGCCGTGATTTTTTTGATAAATTTTGATTTAAATTTTGCCAAGCCACGAGACTAAGGTGATCTTAGGGTTGGCGGGGCTCACGCTGGTGACCTCAGCTCACGCCGTTGCGGCTCGGAAACTTGTTGCCCGTTTTGTGACAGGCCTAACAAATCAAAGGGATGCATTGGTTTTTTAGGTAGAACGGGCGCATGCTAAAGAGGTAGATGGGCGCCATCATTATCGTGATGGGCTGCGCGTCAAGCGCTTGTAACAAGCGCGTTGTTAAATTAAAGCAACGGCCATTTGTGGCGATAAGGGGTGTGTTGTACCCCAAGTGTATTATTGGCGAGGGGGGTGTCGGAAGTGAGCAAAGTCATATATTGCTCCTCCGGTTGCCTAATATCACTGTATGACATGGATCACAAAAATGGGCGCAAAGTCTAAAGTTTATCATGGCGTCCCTTCTGAGAGCTTGACCAAATTGAAACTGGAAAAGCTTGGGAGGCCATACCATAAAATACCGCAGCAGATATATGAATCTGCCCAGAAGCATCCTTCGTTAATTCCCGATTATTTTATGCGTAATTATCGCATCAATATTAAGCCTCAAGGCGTTAATATTGATGCCGTTGAGGGAGAGGTGGCAGACCTTATATACCGCTGTGCTTACGGCAAGGTGGGGTTTTCCATCGATCGGGTTTTATTAACCGAAGCATTAGAGTCTTATTTTGGTAGTCCGACGCTTAACAGCGAGGATACGCCGCCGGTTAGTGCCTCCGAGCAGCGTTTACGTAAGCGCCTCGGGGTGGAAGTTATCGATATCTTCGCTCGCGCAATGTTGGCCGGGGATACTTTTGGCGAATTGACCCAGCACGATAACAGCTACGAAGAGGTCGCGTGGGAATACGTGGCCCGGTTTCGCTACCAAAGCCAAAACACGGGGCGTGCGTCGACCATCGCCATTTACCTCGATGCCGATCTGGTAGACGTACTCATACATCGCTTTGCCCAGCCGATAACTAATTCGGGGCGCGGCAAGCCAATCGATAACCTGCTGCATTTGCCGGTACAGGTCGATTGCGTTGTTGCGAGTTGGCAGATGCCGTTGGCGCAGATTCTGGGCTTGGCCCCAGGGGATGTCGTAGCGGTCCGTCCTTTTGACCGCTACGAAGTCCGGATTAATCGGCAGGAATGCTTTACAGGACTCATCTGCGAGGCCGAAGGCGCTTTGTATCTCACTTCATTGGAAACGGTTAAATCGGCATGAAAGGCGACGTATCCGACAACGAACTGGACGATCTCATCAACGAAGGTGGGCTCGACTTGGACACACAGGAAGAGGTGACGACGGCAGCGCCGGAAGAAAAGCAGGAAGAAGTTCCTGCCGCTAAGCCGGATATGTTTAACCTTTTCGGCAAGATTCCGGTGCGGGTAACCCTAGAGGTGGCCTCCGCGGAGATTACCCTGCAGGAGCTGATGGAAGTCGACAACAGCAGTGTTATCGCGCTCGACAAATTAGCCGGCGAGCCGCTTGACGTTAAGGTTAACGGGGCACTGTTTGCGAAAGCCGAAGTCGTCGTCATGAACGGCAACTACGGGCTGCGCGTGGTGGAGCTTTGCGGTGCCAATCTAGCGGACCTGAACGTATGACGCAGCGCCGAGCTCTGGTTGTCGTCGCACTGTTCGGTGTGCTGGCCGCGGGCTTGTTTCCCCTGATAGCACAGGCGCAGATCCCCTTGTTCGCCATCAACGATATCGATGGCGGGCAAGAGTTCAGCGTGCGGGTGCAGATTCTCATCCTGATGACCATGCTTGGCTTTTTGCCGGCGATGCTGATCATGATGACATCCTTCACCCGCTTCATCATCGTGCTGGCGATTCTGCGACAAGCGCTGGGCTTGCAGCAAAGCCCGCCGAATAACGTGCTGGTGGGCATTGCGTTGATTATGACGCTGCTGGTCATGCGGCCGGTTTGGCAGGATATTCACGACCATGCCTACGAGCCGTTCCAGGCCGACGAGATCACGATGGAACAGGCGCTGGAGGAAGCGCGGGATTCGATCAGTCGTTTTATGTTGGCGCAAACCAACAATAAGGCGCTGGAGACGATGATGGCCATTGCCGGCGAAGAGCCGCCGGAGGAAGTGGCGGATATCCCGTTTTCGCTCTTGTTGCCGGCGTTTGTATTAAGCGAGTTGAAGACCGCGTTTCAGCTCGGTTTTATGATCTTCATACCGTTTCTGGTCATCGACTTAATTGTGTCCAGCGTATTGATGGCGATGGGTATGATGATGCTCTCGCCGATGATGATCTCGCTGCCCTTTAAGTTAATGATGTTCGTGGCTGTGGATGGCTGGACGCTCTTAATGGGGACGCTAGCCACCAGTATACAACCTTTTTAGCTAGGCTATGACTCCCGATACCGCCGTTCATATCGTCTCCAACGCCGTTTACGTCATCGCACTGGTGGTAGCGGTGTTGGTTGTGCCGAGCTTGATTGGCGGCCTTCTCATAGCCATTTTTCAGGCGGCCACGCAAATTAACGAGCAAATGCTCACCTTCTTGCCCCGCCTTATGATTACCTTGGCGATGTTGGTGCTGGCCGGTCACTGGATTATGGGAACGATCAGTGACTTATTCATCGAGATTTTCCAGCAAGCGGGCCGGCTGGTGGGGTAGCATGGACGCCCCGTTGCTCCAGCTGAGCCAGTATCTCAACCTCCTCCTAGCCTATTGGTGGCCGTTCTGTCGCATCATGGCGATGCTAAGCCTCGCGCCCTTGTTTAGTCAGCGGGCAATCATGGTGCGAGTACGGGTTGCGCTGGCCGTTGCGCTAACCGTAGCCATGGGCGCGGCAATCCCCGACTTGCCGATTCTGGACCCGTTTTCGATGCAAGGTGTCGCGGCCGTTTTCGAGCAGATCGCGGTCGGTTTGATGCTCGGACTGGCGCTGCAATTGGTATTTACCATTTATACCTTGGTCGCCGGCATTATCTCGACCCCGATGGGTTTGAGTATGGCGATGGTTAACGATCCCGTGCACGGCGTTTCTTCCTCGTCGATTCTTTACCAGCTGTATTACATACTCCTTGTGCTCTTGTTCTTCGCCGTCGACGGGCACTTGGTGGTGATGAGCGTGCTTTACTTAAGCTTTATCTACTGGCCGATCGGTAGCGGGCTGTATTACGACGGCTTCAGCACCGTGCTGTATGCGTTCGGTTGGGTTTTCTCGGCGGCGGTGTTGATTTCGACCCCGATCGTATTCTGCATGTTTCTCGTGCAGTTCTGCTTTGGTTTGCTCAACCGGATTTCGCCGTCGATGAACCTGTTCTCGCTCGGTTTTCCCATGGCCATCGTTATGGGGCTGACGCTGATTTACTTAACGCTACCGAATCTCGGCGAGAGCTATTTGAATCTCACCCAGCAGTTACTCGACAGCATCGGCATTATGATGCGGGAAAGCGGCAATGGCTGAGGATCAAGGCGGTCAAGAAAAAACAGAAGAGGCCTCCGAGCATAAACTGAAAAAGACTCGGCAGGAGGGCCAGGTCACGCGTTCGAAGGACGTGGCGACGATGGTGTCGCTGCTGGCGACGCTGCTATTGCTCAAGGTCAGTGCCGGTTACATTTTTGGCCTGGTGGAGGAAAGCTTCCGCTTCTCGTACGTGAATTTCGCCCACAGTGAGGTGGGTTTCGAGGATGTCGGGCTGATCATGGCGCAAAACCTGATCATCTTCATGACGCTCATGCTGCCGTTTCTGTTGACCCCGATCTTGGTTGTTGTCTTCGCGTTGATCCCCGGTGGGTGGGTCTTCTCGTCGAAAAACTATACCCCGAAGCTCAGTCGTATCGACCCCATCAAGGGCTTGGGGCGCATCGTTTCGTTACAGAATTGGACTGAGTTACTGAAGTCTTTGGGCAAAATCACTCTGCTATTAACGGTGGCGGCCTGGCAGATTTGGTACGCCATGCCCAATCTTATCGAGCTGCAACGCACCGACACGGTCACTGCCATTCAAGAAGCTTTGTCGCTGACCTTTAATCTTGCCTTTACGTTATTACTGGTTTTTGTGCTGTTTTCCCTGATTGATATACCGCTCCAGCGTTATCTTTTCTTGAAGAAGATGCGCATGACTAAGCAGGAGCGCAAAGAAGAACACAAAAGCCAGGAGGGTCGCCCGGAAGTTAAGGCCCGCATTCGCCAGCTCCAGCGTCAAGTCGCGCACCGGCAAATCAGCAAAGTGGTGCCCGAGGCCGATGTCGTGATCGCGAACCCAACCCACTTTGCGGTGGCCGTGAAGTACGACCCGAAAAAGGCCGAGGCGCCTTATGTGTTGGCCAAGGGACGGACGAAACGGCCCTATACATACGCCAGCTTGCCCAGCAACACGAGCTTGAGGTGATCGAATTGCCGCCTTTGGCACGGGCGATTTATTACAGCACACAGGTTAATCAGCAGATTCCAATGCAGCTATATACGGCTGTAGCTCACGTATTGAGCCACATCGTGCAGCTGAAAGCCTGGCGGCAGGGACGCCGCAACAAGCCGGTATTGGCGACCAATATCCCGATTCCCGAAGAACTAGCAAATAGAGCCCAAGAATGAGCCTACTGCAGAGAATGATTCCGAACTCGCGGATCGCCCAGCTTGGCATTCCGGCGATCATCCTCAGTATCCTGGCGATGATTATCCTGCCGTTGCCGCCGCAGTTGTTGGACGTGTTGTTTACCTTCAACATTGCGATGGCGGTGTTGGTGCTATTGGTCAGCGTCTCGTCCCGTAACCCGCTGGATTTTGCGCTGTTCCCAACCGTCATTCTGGTCGCGACCTTGATGCGCTTGACGCTCAACGTCGCCTCGACCCGCGTCGTGCTGCTCAACGGGCACAGCGGCGATGCCGCGGCCGGTAAGGTTATCGAGTCTTTCGGTCAGGTCGTTGTCGGCGGTAGTTTTATCGTCGGCTTGGTGGTCTTCGTTATTCTGACGATTATCAACTTCGTGGTGATCACCAAGGGTGGCGAGCGTATCTCCGAGGTGACCGCTCGGTTTACCCTGGATGCCCTGCCCGGTAAGCAAATGGCCATCGACGCCGACCTTAACGCCGGCATTCTCGGCCAAGACGAGGCGAAGAAACGACGGCAGGAAATCGCTAAGGAAGCGGATTTCTACGGTGCGATGGACGGTGCCTCCAAGTTCGTCCGCGGCGATGCTATTGCCGGCATCTTGATCCTGCTGATCAACCTGTTCGGTGGTTTCCTAATCGGTGTAATGGTCCATGACCTTGCCGCCGGCGAGGCCTTTCGTCAGTACGCGCTGCTGACCATCGGCGACGGCCTGGTGGCCCAGATTCCCGCGCTATTGCTCGCCACGGCTGCGGCGATCATCGTCACTCGGGTTAATGAATCGTCGGATATTACCCAGCAGTTCCGGGAACAGATGCTGGCCCGCCCCGGCTCGCTGTATACCGTTGCCGGGATACTGCTCATCATCGGTTTGGTGCCGGGTATGCCGCACCTGCCGTTTATCACGTTTGCGGCGTTAATTGCCTTTATCGGATGGCGTGTCGCGCGTACCCAACCGCCCTCGGAAGCGGAGACGCTGGAGCAGACCGAGGAGCTGAACCGCGCGATGGAGCGCGAACGGGCGCAGACGCTGACCTGGGAAGACATTCCGCTGGTGGAGCGGCTTTCTGTTTCCCTGGGCTATAAACTCGTCAATCTGGTTAACGAGGCTTCCGGCGCACCGTTGACGCATCGGGTGCGCGGAGTGCGGCAGACCTTGTCCGAACGCTTAGGCTTCTTGCTGCCGGAAATTCATATCCGCGACAGCCTGCGCTTGAAGTCCTCTCAATACAACATCTACATCAATGGCGAGCGGATCGACGGTGCCGAGTTGTATCCGGACCGCCTCATGGCGATCCCCTCGCCGCAGCTCTACGGCGAGGTCGACGGGATCATCGATACCGATCCTGCCTATGGTATGCAGGTGGTTTGGGTAGAGCCGGAAGATAAGCCGAAGGCTTTGAATTTGGGCTACCAAGTGATCGATTGCGCGAGTGTGGTGGCGACTCATTTAAACAAGACCATCCGCGAGTACTTGCCGGATGTGTTCGAGCACGACGACGTCGAACAGCTCATGGAGCGTTTGGCCGCGCAAGCGCCTAAGCTTGCCGAGGATCTGAAAAATCAGGTGCCCTACACGGTGCAGCATCGTGTCTACCGCCAGCTGCTCCAGGAGGAAGTGCCGCTACGGGATATCGTCACCATCGGCACGACCCTGCTCCAAAGTAGCGAAATCACCAAAGACCCGATTCTTCTGGCCTCCGATGTTCGCTATGCGTTGCGGCGGACGATTGTCTCCGCCATTGCGGGCGAGAGGCGCGAGCTTGGCGTGTTTATGCTCGACAATAATCTTGAGAACACGCTGATGAATGCGCTTACCGTGGCGCAGCAAGCCGGTCAGGTGAGCCTGGATAATATCCCGGTCGAGCCGAGCTTGCTTAACCAGCTGCAAACGGCGATGCCGGTGGCGAAAGAGCAATTGCGCAAAGAGGGTCACCCGCCGATTCTCGCCGTGATGCCGCAATTACGGCCGCTATTGGCGCGCTACGCTCGCGTGTTTAGCCCCGGCCTACACGTCTTGTCGCAAAACGAGATTCCCGAGCGCGTCAATGTGAGCGTTATCGGCACGTTAGGGTAGGTGATTGCTTACGCGTTAAGACGGCAAGCGTCGCCGGCGCTTGCCGAATTATCTTTGAATCGCGACCGGGCCGCGTCTGACTAAGGTGCGGGAGACAAGGTCGGTAAACGCTTTGGATGCCTGATCCAGCTCGAAGCCGATCTGATAGATGGACCGCTCGGGGTCTTTCTTGACCCAGCGGCAGATCATTTTGACATCGACGTGCTCAGTGTTTCCATCTTTATCGGTGCTGTGTAAGCGCATTTCGTAACAGGCGCCGATGGCCAACGGTTGTTTGCCGATAAGCCGCAGGCCTTTTGGCGACAGATCGCCGACGACGCCCATCGGGTCGCCGCTCAGGCTATTGCTTACCTTGATGTTACGCATGTGCATGTAATGGAAACGACGTTCTCGACGCATAGTGTGTTCCGGTTTTAAGCCACTTAGAAATGTATTTGATCGCCATGTCGCCGGCTGCTCTTCCGATCATGCCCTTCCCGGGCGATCGCTGAGGACAGCGTATCGGCGTCTATTTGCTTATTAGTATGTGTGGTTTTTGCCGTTGTCGCAAAGCATTCCGCCAAGGGCGGTCTGCGATTAGGACAAGGAGGCGGCAAGGAGCAAAGCGGCCGGTGCGGGTTTGCACCGGCTGAGGTTACGGCTTCGTTGCTCGGCGGATTACCTTCTCTTCGCGGCCGTTCGGCCTCTGGCTAAAATATCCTCGACGAAGTCGACAAATTCCTGGGAAGGTTGGTCTAATTCGAAACCGGCTTGATAGACGGGACGGCTGGGGTTTTTCTTAATCCAGCGGCAGATCATTTTGACATCGACGTGCTCGGTGTGGCCGTCGTTGTCGGCGATGTGCAGACGCATAGCGTAGCAGGCACCGGAGGCAAACGGTTGTTTACCGACCAGGCCGATGCCTTTCGACGATAGATCGCGGATCACGCCCAGCGGCTTGCCGTTGAGGCTATTGCTTACCTTGATCTTGTGCACATGAACATTGCTGAAACGACGTTCTCGACGCATGGTGTGTTCCGGTCCTAAGTCACTTAGTAGATGCTTTTATTGTGGTGACGTCGGATTCCCTTCGCGGGCGACCAACAAAGACAGCTTGTCGGCGCTTCGTCGCTTCTTAATAGCTAGCTGTTGCAGTCGAAGCGTTCTACTGCAACAGCGTTGTTGACTCCTGACTACGACAGGAGGCTGACGACGGTAAAGCGGCTGATGTTAGCTTGTGCCAGTACCGTCTGGCTTACCGCTTCGTAGCTCGCCGGATTCTTGGTTAACGACTGTTGGATCGATTGGGCATAGTTCAGCGCCCATTCGCGCTCGTCTTGATTGGCGTGGCGAGCGAGGAACTGGCGGATCTCAAGCTTTTTCTCCGCCATCTGCTCGCGCAACGCCGCGACTTGCTCAAGCGCGGCGATCACCGAGTCGAGCGCCGTGCGCAGCTCCCGAGTGGAGTCCAGTGGCGTATTCTCGGATAACGGCAGCAAGCGCTCGGATTGGCTTTGCACGGCCGTGTACTGGTCTTTCGGGAACAGCTTGCCTTCGCCGCGCACCGCGAGTTGCCCGTTAAGCTTCTCCCAGTTGGATTCTCGCGCCGAAAAATGAGCTGTCCGTCGACATCCAGCTCGGCGCGGATGCCGGCCCGGCCAAGGCTTGCGTTAAAGCGGCGCAGAACCTGCGCTTCGCTCATATTATCTTCCAGCAATACCACCAGCGGCTCGGATAACTGCCGTCCGCCGTGGAAGACGAGCGTTTCTTGCCCCGACTGCTGAATCGACTCGATGGAGTCCAGGCCCTGGAGCGTAACCCGAACCCGAGGCGGTTCGTTCAAGCTGAGCTTAAACGAAGGGTCGAGTGCGCCGTTGGTCAGCTCGCTGCGTTGCTCAAGCAGCTGCCTCACCTGTCGGAGCGCTTCTTGAATAGCCGGGTTACTGCCGCTGTCGGCCGCGCTTATCTGGCGGCTGACCTGGAACTTAAGGTGAGAAAGTCGGGCCTCGACCGCCGCTAAATAGCCGTCGGCCAGCTGTAGAGAGGAAAGCTGTCGATTAAGCTGAATGTTATAGCTGGCGTTGCCTTGCGACCAGCGTCTTACTACCTCCGATTTGGGGGCATCGCTTGCTTTCGTTTGTACCGCGGACGACTCATGCCGTACCGCTTGGCGGCGATCTTGAGACTGTACCGCTGGTACGGGGGGCAGCGGTTTACCGACTTTCATGCTCTGTTCCTATAAACGCGAGAACAGCGACAGCTCGTGAATCCTTAAAAAGGTTTGCTGCGTCGCTTGTAGGGCTAGTTGATATTGTGAAAGATCAATCGAAGCCTCCGCATAGTCAAGGGACGATAGCTCATTTTCGATACGTTGGTTAACTAACGAAACGTCCTCGTTGCTATGCTTGAGTAAGCTGATGCTGTTCTGCCGCCCGCCCAGCTCGGCAATAGAGCCGTTTAGGCTGTTGTGCGTCGTGGTAATCGTGTCCAGCACGGTTTTGATCTGATCGCTCACGTCCGGGTCGCGCGGGTTGAGAGCAGGATCTTCCAGCATGACAATCATATCGTGCAGATCGTTGAGAAGCTGCACGTCAGGCCCAAGCGCTTGCGAAATGGTGACGTTCTCCTCAATCTGCACGCCGTTGGCGACCGCAACCTGGCGGTAGGCTTGGTTGGCGCCCATCGAATACGGCGGATCGGCGGTTTCGTCGAAAACGATCGCCGGCCGGTCGGTTTGCGTGCCGGAGAATAAATAACGCCCTTCTTCGTCCCGTACGTTTGCGTAATCGAAGATGGCGTCGCTCAATATCCGGAGTTCGCCGGCGATGGAGCGCATATCGTCCGCGGAGTGAGCCCCGACGTTAGCCGCCCAAAGGGTGAGGTCCTGCACGCTGAGCACGGCGTCGGACATGGAGGATAAGTTCGTCTCTTGTGTCGACAGGCTGCCTGAGAGCTTCGACATGTTCGAGCGATACTGCTCAAGCGTGGCTTCCTCACGCTGAATACGCATTACCCGCAGACTGGAAATCGGGTCGTCGGAGGGCATCAGCATCCGTTGGTTGGTCGCCATTTGTTGCAGCAGCCGTCCAAGCTCTGCCGAGCTTTGGCTCATGGAGCTTTGCATCATCGCGGTGATTTGAGGCGTCGTAATCCGCATAGCTTTCTCTCACGGCAGTAATCGGTTGCGGCCAATTCAGAACATCGTCAGTAGTGAGGCGAACAACTCGTTCGAGGTCGAGATGACGCGCATGTTCGCTTGATAAGCCTGGGTGTAGGTCATCAGATTGATGGCCTCTTCGTCCAAGTTAACGGCACTTACCTGGTCGCGCTGCGCCTGTGCCGAATTTTGCACCGACTTTGCCGCTTCCAAGTCCGCTTGGTTTTGGCGGCTGGTGCTGGCGACGCGGCCGACGAGCCCGGCGTAGGCGTCGTTGACCGGCACATTGCTGCCGGCGACTTCGATCGTGGCGTGGCGAATCTCGATCAGCTGGCTCAGAATGTCGCTGTTACCGACTTCGTCCGGTTCGGAGGACAGCGCCAGCTCTTCGGGCCGCAACGGGTTGAGCGTTAACATGCCGGTGGTGCTAGCCGGGTTGTAGACGAACAGCTCTTGTCCAGCGTTGCCTTCTAAGTCGAAACCTTGCGTAATCGTGTCGTTGAACAGCTCGGCGATGGCGCCTGCCATATCGTGCAGCTCGTCCTGCGCCGGCCGTAAGGAGCCGTACTCGACATCGTAAAGCGCACCAAGGCTGCCGCCGAGACGCTGTTGATTGAGCGCAAAATCGGTACCGGCAAAGCTCAGAACCAATTGCTGCTCGCCAGCGCCGGTTTGCACGACTTCGATTTCCGATGCCCGTCGTCCGCTGACTAACGGTTGCCCATTGGCCAACGCAACGTCGATAGCGCCATCGGCACGTTCCAAGGGGCGGATATCGACCAGCTCGCTGAGGTCCTTAATCAACGCGTCCCGGTGGTCGCGCAGCGAGGCGGTGTCGCGACCGCTCGCTTCAAGCTGAATGATGCGGTCGTTGAGTTCGGCAATATTGTTGGAAATACCGTTGATCTCGTTGACCATGCTTTGCCGCTGGCCGTGTACGGCATTGATTTGCGATTGGATATTGCCGTTGAGCCCGTTGAAGCGTTGTGTCAGCTCTTCTGCGTCGTTGAGGATTTGCTGACGCAGCGCGATAGAGTCGGGAGCAGTCGTTGCTTCGCTCAGCGCGGCGAAAAGATTGTCTAACCCGATGCTGATACTGGAGCCGTCGCTGTCGACCAGGCTTTCCAGCGCCGTCAAATAGGTTTGTCTCGTTTCGTGGTACTTCGCGTCGGTGGTGGCACGCCACAACTGCTGGTTATTAAAGTCGTTGACGATCCGGCGAATACCGGTGACTTCCACACCGCCGCCGCCGCTTAACCGCCCGTGCCCGGCGACGGAATGCGTATCGAGCGCAAGCCGGTTAAAACCGGGCGTGTTGACGTTCGCAATGTTCTGTCCGGCTACGGTCAGTGCCGTATGCGCCGCTTGTAGGCCGGAGTAACCAATTTGGCTGAGAACGGTCACGATTAGCTATCCTTCGGTTCGATCCGGATCGGCTGTGCAAAGGCGGCCGACGGATGGGTCGTCACTGCTGAGTGCTTCTTATCTTGTAAAGCGACCGCATCGGCACCGGAATTAAATTCATTATTCGGTTGCTGCTTGCTCTCGCTCAGCGGGTTGTTATTTATGGCTTGCTCTGCCGCTTCCAGACGCCCGCCAAGCTGATCGACCAGCATTTGGGCAATGCCGAGTTGTCGCTGCGAGGCGAGCGATTCGGCCAGCACCTGGTCGTGCATCTCGTAGAAGGCATCCATCTCCCGACGGCGCATCGAATCGTCCGAAGCCAGTGCTTCGCCGGCCTTGCGCATCTGCTTAAGGATTTGCTGTAGAAACAAGGCCTCGAACTGCTCCGAGACGGCCTCAAGCTGTTCGCGGGGCGAGTTCTTGTCGTTGCCTGTCTCGTTGTTGGCCAGCCTGCTGGGCGGCTGCGAAAGAAAAACTATGCTCATGATGGGACCTACATCACTATCAGTTCGGCTTCCAGAGCGCCGGCGCGCTCCAAGGCCTGCAAAATACTCATTACGTCGTCGGGGGTGGCGCCCAAGCTATTAATGGTGTTAACAATGTGTTCCAAACTCGCGCCCGCCGGCCATTGGAACATGCCGCCCCTTTGTTGCTCCACGGTGATGTCCGTGCGTGGCGTGACCACGGTCTCCCCGGCTGAGAGCGCCCCCGGCTGGCTCACCTCGAAATCTTCGCTGATGGTAACGCTGAGATTGCCGTGAGCGACGGCGGCGGCGCCGACCTGAACCGTATCGTTGATCACAACCGTGCCGGTACGACTGTTAAACACCACCCGCGGCCGGACCCGACCGACATCGACTTCCAGCTCCTCCAGCATGGCCATGAACTGAATACGCTGATTGTTATCGGCCGGCGCATTAACCGACACCCGCGTCGAGTTCAGCGCTGTGGCCGTGCCGTCGCCGAAGGTGTTGTCGATCGCATCGATGATGCGGCTCATGGTTTGAAAGCTTGGGCTCCGCAGGCCGAGAATGACTTCCGGACGCTCGGCGAAGTCGGTCGGTATTTCGCGCTCGATGGTGGCGCCATTAGGGACGGTGCCTGTGTTCTGGGCATTAATGGCGACCCGAGAGCCGCTACGTCCTTCTGCTTGCACGCCGCTGACCAAGACGTTGCCTTGAGCAAGCGCATAAATTTCGCCGTCGGCCCCGTATAAGGCTGCCATTAACAATTGTCCGCCGCGTAGGCTGCGGGCATCGCCGATGGAGGAGACCGTAACATCCATGGTTTGGCCTGGCCCGTAGGACGGCGGCACGGTCGCTGTGATGCTTACCGCGGCGGCGTTGCGCAGATTCGGATTGGTGTTCTGCGGCAGGTTGACCCCGAACTGGTTGAGCATATTCTCAACCGATTGGCCGGTGAAGCGTACCTGACTACGATCGCCCGTGCCGTCCAGGCCGACGACGAGCCCGTAACCGACCAGCTGATTGCCACGGATGCCCTCGACGTCGACCAAATCCATGAGCAGTGCTGCGTGTACTGGTGCGGCGAGGCCGACGAAGGCGGCGATTGCGAATACCCAACGGCGCATAAAGCCCCCCTAGAACGGGAATATCGGATGGTTGAACAAGCGCGTCAGCCAGCCCGGCCGATTGCTGTCGCTGAGTGCGCCGCGCCCGGCGTAGGAGATCTGGGCGTTGGCGATGTTCTGCGATAGCACTTGGTTGTAGCGGTTAACGTCCTCTAGCCGTACCAGCCCCGACAGGCGGATGAATTCGTCGCCTTGATTGAGGCGCAGCCATTTTTCCCCCTTCACGACCAGTACCCCGTTTGGGAGTACCTCGTGAACGGTGACCGCAATCGAGCCTCGCAGGGCATTTGCCTGTTTGCTGCTGGCGTTGCCGTCGAAACTGCGATCGGCCGAAAAAGAGGTTTCCGCGCGCGAATAATCGCGCCCGAACACACGCGGCACACCTACCCCTACATCCGACGAGCGGCCGATGCTGGTGCCGGCACTTTTGCTCGACTGGGTCGATTCGTCCAGTACGACGGTTAGCACGTCGCCAACTCGTAAGGCACGGCGATCCTGGGTTAGTAGCCCCCCGTATCCGGCGCGGAAAACACCGCCGCTGCTGGTCGGCGGCGGGGTGTAATCCAGCTCCGGCGGCGAATAGCTCACTTCTTCAGTGGGGTCCAGCCGGGGTATCGATTGGCACCCGGCTAGAACCACCCCTAAGATAACGACGAGATACGTGTGCCGCATAGCTAGCCTCAGACAGACTGGTTGAGGAACTGCTGCATACCCGATGCGGCATCCAGCATGCGGGTGCTCGCTTCATAGGCACGTTGAATGGCAATCATCGACACCATCGACTCGACGACTTGCACATTCGAGCCTTCCAATGCGCCTTGACGGATCTGGCCCAGGCCATCGAGGCCGGGAACACCTTCGTTCGGTATCCCGCTGGCTTCGGTTTCGCGATAAAGGTTACCGCCTAGCGCTTCGAGGCCTGTTGGGTTGGTGAAGTTTACTAAGGTGATTTGTCCTAACTCGATCGGTACGTTATCGCCCGGCAAGGTCGCGCTGACGGTGCCGTCGCTACCCACGGTGAAGCCTGTGCTGCCTTCCGGCACTTCGATCATAGGCACAAGCGGCAGGCCTTGGACATTGACCATCAAGCCTTCGTTGTTGAGCTGAAACTGCCCGTTTTCGGTGTAGTAAACCTCACCGTCCGGACCTTCGACCTGGAAGAAACCGCGGCCCATAATGGCCAAATCCATCGGTTGCCCCGTGGTTTGGATATCGCCTTGGGTAAAGACCTTTTGCGTCCCGGCCACGCGGACGCCGCTGCCGAGCTGAATGCCGGACGGTACGGTATTGAGCTGATCGGCCTGCGCTCCCGGAGCCCGTTCGATCTTGTAGAACAGATCCTCGAAAACGGCCCGGTCGCGTTTGAAGCCGTTGGTGTTCACGTTGGCCAAGTTGTTGGCCACGGTCGACATGGCTTTCTCTTGTGCCGCTAATCCGGTTTTGCTGATCCAAAGGGCCGACTGCATGCTTCTCTCCTACGGAAATACTTATTTATGCGGTGGCGCCTCCTCGGGGAGGCGCCTTATTGCGCGCGTGTTAGCCGCGCAATAGCTGATTACCGGTTTCGGCGATGTCCGAAGCGGCCCGCATCATCTTTACTTGTGTTTCGAACAGGCGGTTTAGGCTCATGGTGGCGGTAAGCGACTCCATGGGAGAGACATTGCTCGACTCCAGGAAGCCGCTGGTAATCCGCACCTCGTCGCTTGCCATCGCAGGTACGCCGGTGGCGGTTACCAGTAAGCCGGAGGCGTTTTTCGCAAACCCGCCTTCCGGTGCGTCCACCAAGCGCAGCCGGTCGACTTCCAGCCACTGCCCGTCGTCAGGCGTGCGTACGGAGACGATGCCGTCCGGGCTGATCTCAACCTGAGTATGTTCGGGCAGGAACAGCGGGCCGCCCTCGCCGAGCACCGGCCGCCCGAGAATGGTCACCGCACCGTCGTCGTGCAGCTGCATGCTGCCGTAACGGGTGTAAGCCTCGCCGCCGTTGTCTTCCAGGGCGATATACCCGTTGCCTTTAACGGCAAAGTCCATATCGCGGCCGGTCGGCATCATGCTGCCCGGCGTGAGGTCCACGCCGTTGTTTTTGACCAGTGTTTGGTGCCGGCTGTCGTAGCCGTAGCCTCGTACGGTCGAGGCCTCGGCACGTTCCAAATCCGCCCGAAAGCCGGGCGTATTAGCGTTGGCCAAGTTGTTCGCGTGCACCTCCAACGACAGCATCGAGCGGTTGGCGGCGGTCATTGCGGTATAACCGAGACGGTCCATGCTTTACCTCTTAGAGCGCGCTGAACAGAATCTGTGTCAGTTCGTTCTGGGTGGAGATAACCCGGCTGTTGGCCTGGTAATTACGTTGACCTTCCATAAGGCCCACCAACTGCTGGGTTAGGTCCACGTTGGAGCTTTCCAGCATGCCGGAGTTAATGCCGCCGTATTGGCCGGTTCCAGGCGTGCCGAGCAATGCGGTGCCCGACTCGGCCGTTTCTCTCCAGGCCGTACCGCTAATGTTGCGCAGCCCTTCGGGGTTGGCGAAGTTCGCCAGAATGACCTGGCCTTGCAGCAGGCGTTCGCCGTTACTGAAGGTGGCGAAAACCTGCCCGTCTTCGGCGATCTCAAGGCCGGTGCGTTCCCCCGGCGGGTGGCCGTCGGCACGGTTGGTGGTAACGACGAACGGCGAGCCGGTTTGGGTGGAACCGGTGTAGTTAAGGTCGATATCCAACGCGTTGGCACCGGCGCCCGGCGCGTAGTTGATGTTCGAGCCTGCACCAGCCACTAAATTACCAAAGCCGTCGAACTCAACGTCGTGAGTGCCGAGCGCGGTACCGTCGATGAAATAGTGAACTTGCCATTCGTTATTAGCATCGTCGGTTTTGACAAAATACTGCGTCAGCGCGTGGGCGCGGCCGAGGGAGTCGTAGACTTCGGTGGTGTAGGTCGAGTTGTAGCTTTCGGCATTGTCCGGGTCGAAAGCGACCGCCGGGATCTCGTCGTCGGCATTGAGGTTCATGACAAAGTCTACCGACTCGGTAGCTTCCGCTGGCAGGTTGCCGGTTTGTAGGCGCAGGTCGCCGACCGCACCGGTCATCAGGTCGCCGTTGGCGTTAACCGGGTAACCCTGCAACCGGTGGCCGTGGTTGTTAATAATGTAGTCGTCGCGGTTGGTGTTGAATACGCCGGCGCGGGTATAGGTCACGTCGCCATTGGCAGCGCGCGTGACGAAGAAGCCGCCGCCGGAGATGGCCAGATCCAGGTCGCGGCCGGTCGGATTCAGCGGTCCGCCCAGGCTGATGCTCTGCGTGATGCCGGCGACTTCCACACCCATCGGCTGGCTGTCGGCGTAAACGCTGGCAAAGTCGGTGCGGGAGGATTTGAAGCCGACCGTGCCGGTGTTGGCGACGTTCTGACTGATGGTATTCAGCTGCGAGTTGATGGCATTCAACCCCGTCAGGGAGATATCAAAACTCATGGGTTCAACCTCTTTATTAATAGGCTTTTATAGAGGAGTTCCGGTTTAAGCCCCGGCCCCCTGACTAAATTCGATTACCTTATAGAACGGCACCTGGCCCAGACCCGCGACATCCAGCAGCGGACCGTCCGGCGTTACCCGTACGTTGGTTACCGTTCCGGTAAGCTCAACAAGCGGCCGCTCGCCGCTGTCGGCTTCGACTTTCACCGAGTAGCTTCCGGGCGCTAATCCCAGCGCCTCGGGGTCGAGTTCAAAGCGCACCATGCCGGAAGACTGCGCCCCCAGCTCGACCGTCGTCTTCCGGCCGTTAACGTCCGTTAGCTCCAGGGTCGTACGGCCGGAGGGATGTTGCAGCTCGATCTGGCCGTTCATCGGTTTATCGCCGATCTGTAGACGCTCGGTGGCGACCGTGACGTCATCGCCGACCAGTTTCGCGGCCTGGAGCATTTGCAGGTTGTCCAGCAAAACGAGATTGTTCTTCGTCATGCTGACCATGTTCTCCATGCTCTGCACTTGCGACATGGTCGAGAACTGATTCAGAAACTCGCTGCTGTCCAAGGGGTTGGTGGGATCCTGATTCTGGATCTGTGCGACCAACAGGGTGATGAAGGTATTTTCCAGATTGCGGAACTCGCCGATGTTGACCGCACCCATCGGGTTGTTTTCGCTTCCTGTACCGGCCATTCCGTTTGCCGAACCATTATTAGTAACCGCTACCATTAGACTTCTCCGAGCCGGAGCAGGCTCATTTGCATGCTCATGACACGATTAAGCACTTCGACATTTGTTTCGAAGCTGCGCGTTGCCGACATCATGTCGGTGGTTTCTTCAATGACGTTCACGTCCGGGTAGTGCACGTAGCCGTCGGCATCCGCTAGCGGGTTGCCGGGCTCGTAGCGTCGCTGCGCCTCGCGTCCGGAGGCGATGACATCGAGCACCTGGACACGTGCGCCACTGGCATTGACGCCCCGAAACAGGCTGTCGTTATCGTAAATAGCGGCGAATACCGGCTTACGTGCCTGGTAGGCGGTCTCCGCGCTGGGTGCCGCCGAATCGGCGTTGGCCAGGTTGCTGGCTACGGTGTTAAGACGCACCATCTGCGCGTTCATGGCCGAGCCGGCGATCTTGTAAATGGAGTCGAACGACATGGCGTTAACGTCCCTCGATGGCCTGCTTCAGGCCGCGAATCGAATTGCTAAGAAAGGTCAGGCTGGTTTGAAAGCTCGTAGCGTTGCGGGAGAATTCCGCTTGCTCGACACTCAGCTCTACCGTGTTGCCGTCTTGCGAAGCCTGGTGAGGTATACGGAACATCAGCCGGGGGTCTTGGCCGAGGAGCCCGAACTGTTGCTCGGCACGTTCGACGCGACGCATCTCCGCCGCAAAGTCGATGTCCCTGGCTTGAAAGCCGGGGGTTTCCTCGTTGGCCAGATTGGCCGCTAGGATTTCGCTACGTTTCGTGCGCAACTCCAAAGCGCGCACATGAACGTCTAGGGCGTCATCGATCCGTATACTCATTAGTAGTACCCTTCCAACAACGACGGCTCGCAAGAATGCGTATGGAACCACATTCGCGTAATGCACAACTCATGCCGACTTTGCTCGGTTGGCATTAACACAGCGATTTGGCGATGAAAACACGATCGAAATGGCATTGTCGCGGCGGTACATTTCCGGTTTTGACCGTGGCGAAGCTCAAAAGCGGAAATTCTGTTTCCGCTCGGAGCCTCTTGATAGGAATCGCATTGGTTACGAGTTTCCTGTCCTTCGGTGTCCAGGCAGAGGTTGAGGCGCAGGTCGAGCGGGCGCTCGATCGCTATTTAAAAAGTGCGGTCGGGCAGGAGGCCGCCCGGCGTGGGTGGGAGAGCTTCACGCTCGAACAGCAGCTTCGCCTGCCGGCTAATGTCGATCGGTTTGCCGCCTGTCGTCGATCGCTTGAGGTAACGCCGCAGCGTGTGCAGGAGGCATTCGCCGAGCGGCAGCGTTTCGAAGTGACTTGTGTAGAACCGCAGTGGCGCTTCTACGTGGCTACTCAGGTCAGCGTTGTTATGCCGGCCGTTCAAGCTCGCACGATTATCGACCGGGGCCAAGTATTATCGATGGACGATGTCGCCTTGGAGCCGACCAATATCAGCCGCCTGCGGCAGGGGTTTTATCATCGGCTTGAGGAGGTGACAGGCCAGGCCGCCTCTCGGCGCATCAGAGCCGGCCAACCTCTGACGCCGGCGTTGATCGAGGAGCCGCCGGCAGTGAGGCGCGGCCAGCGGGTGAGGATTGTTGCCACCCATCACGGGATCGAGGCGTCCACCTTGGGCGAGGCGCTCGGCGAAGGCCGGGTCGGCGATGTGATACGGGTGAAAAATATCTCCAGCGAGCAGACGATTCACGCCAAAATCGTTGGCCCCGGTGTCGTTACGAGTACCTTCTGATGTCGAGGTGGCCGACTTAGGTTTTTGTTTTAAAAGAGAATATGTGTTTTTCTGAAGAAATTTTCATTCCCGCCTTAATTCTGGATGCTCCGCGGTCGCTCTACCCCTTTGGCCGGCACTGAAAAACAGTCAGCGCCTTGGTAACAAACGAGTGGAAGGATCATCCTATGTCTCTGTCGATTCATACCAATTACTCTGCTCTGGTCACCCAGACCAGCCTCAACCGCACCAACGACGCGCTGTCGCTCAGCCAGCAGCGTCTGGGTACCGGCTACCGCATCAACTCCGCTGCCGACGACGCAGCGGGCCTGCAGATTGCTGCCCGTCTGGAAGCTCAGACCCGCGGCATGAGCGTGGCTTCCCGTAACTCGCAAGACGCCATCTCCCTGCTGCAGACCGCCGAAGGCGCGATGGACGAAATGTCCAACATCGTGCTGCGTATGCGCGACCTTGCCCTGCAAGCTGCGAACGAAACCAACGGCGAAACCGAGCGTAACGCGCTGGACGCCGAGTACCAGCAGTTGATCGGCGAGCTGAACAACATTCTGGACAACACCTCCTACGGTGCCAACAACCCGCTGTTCACCGCAGACGGTGTGTTCTCCGATGACGTTCGCCTGCAGATCGGTGCTTCCGCTGCGGAAGAGCTGACCATCACCGGCATCGACCTGGACGACATCGACCCCACCGCTTTGGGTGATATCGGCGGTGCCGACTCCACCAACGCGGTTGCCGAGCTGGCCGAGCTGGACGACCTGATCGATGCGATCAGCTCCGCTCGTGGTGAATTCGGTGCTTACATGAACCGTCTGAACCACACCATCAACAACCTGGCTAACATGGGCAACAACACCGACGCTGCGCGTGGCCGTATCATGGACACCGACTTCGCGTCCGAAAGTGCCCAGCTCAGCAAGCAGTCCATGCTGATGCAGTCCGGCCTGAGCATGCTGCGTCAGACGTCGCAGATGCCGAACATGATCATGACCCTGCTCAGCTAAGCAGCGCGTTATGTCATAACGCCCCGGCGCTGCGTCGGGGCGTTTTCCCGCTACCGCCGAGCCGCCCAGGCTATTCCGGCGGCGTTGTCGATGTCTGGAATTCGGACGTAGTTCACATTCCGCCTCTATCCCCCGCCTTCGCGTATCACTAAGCTATAGGCCAGTCGTTGTGTATTGCACAGCGAACGGCAGTAGCCCGTAGCCCTAATTAAGGACGAGTACAGCCGCTTAGCGGCATGACAGCAGCGTGTTCGTCTGTAACCGCGAGCGCGGCTAAGGGCGCACTATCGGAAAGGAATCAACCTTCGGGCTTTTGGCTGGCTTGCGAACGATCGGGCAATAACAACTCAAGTGCCCGTTAGAGGATCGTATCGGTAAGCCATAAGAGGTTGTGGGTATGCGGAACAATAATAACTTCCTTTTCGAGACAGCAGCGGATTTGCCCTATGCAATTCTCAAAGCTAGCGCCGCGGGCGGCGACATCTATTTTTATCCTACCTTGTACCAGTTGACGTTGATGGACGGCGAGGTCGAGCGTCGAGTCGACCTCGGTTACGCCGGCAGCCGTATTCTGGAACGTTTATTGATGAGCGCCGGGGAGCTGGTGCCGCGCGAAGAGTTGCTGCGTTACGCGTGGGCCGATCGTGTGGTCAGCGACGGCAGCCTGAACCAACAGATCTACGTGCTGCGCAAGGTTCTGGGCGACGAGAAAAAACGCGCCATCATCCAGACCTTGCCGCGCCGCGGCTACATGCTTAACCCGCGCGCCGTGTTTCGCCCCGCCGCCGACGAGCCTGCCCTCGCCCAAGCTCCGCTGGTTCCCCGGTAGGCCGCACCAGCCGGCCACTAGGGCGCGGTTGGGCCTGAGTCGCGGGGGCCGCAGGATAGAGAAGGAAAGCAGCTGTTTTCCGAGGCCTGCGGTATGGCAAACCGTATCCTTACCCTAACGATGAACCCCACGGTTGATGTGACCGTTGCCGTCGATGCGCTCGTGCCGGAACACAAGCTGCGGACAGGGTCGGCTCGGTACGATCCCGGCGGTGGCGGTATTAACGTTGCCCGCGGCATTCATCGCTGTGGCGGCAACGTATTGGCGATCTATACCGCCGGCGGTGCCGTCGGCGAGATGTTGAGTTGCTTGTTGGGCGACGAAGGTTTGGCGCATTGCCCGATCCAGATTGGCCGGGTGACGCGAGAGTCGATCACCGTGCAGGCTTCCGATACCGGTGCGCATTATCGATTTGTCCTGCCTGGGCCCGAGCTTACGCTCGACGAAACCGAGCGGTGTTTGCGCGCAATGCGCGATCGCGCCGAGTCTCGCCACTGGTTGGCCAGCGGGAGCTTGCCGCCTGGGGTTGGCGTTGACTTTTACGCGCGCCTTGCGCGCGCGGCGCGCGGTGCCGGTGCTCGTTTGTTTCTGGATACTTCCGGCGAGCCGTTACGGGCGGCGCTGGCAGAAGGCGTATATATGATAAAGCCCAACCTTGCCGAGCTGGCGGAGCTTTGGGGGCTTGCCGATGCCCAAGGCTTTGACCGTCGAGCTGCCTGCCGCGAGTTGGTGGCGCAAGGCGGGGTGGAGGTGGTGGTTTTATCGCTGGGTGCCGAGGGTGCTTTGTTGACCGATTGCCGACAGCAGCTGCACATACCTGCACCGCCCGTGCGGGCCGATAGCGTTGTCGGAGCCGGAGATAGTTTTATGGCGCTGTTCGTTCTACAACAGGCGCGCGGAATGACGACGGTACAAGCGACCCACTATGGCGTGGCCGCGGGCACCGCGGCGGCACTGACGCCCGCAACCGCGCTTTTCCGCCCAGAAGATATCGATACGCTATGCGTGGAGATCGGCTGCGAGAGCGCCGAGGGCGCCAGCGGGCGCCCTCGGCGTTGACGGTAGCGTATCGCGTGCGCTTACGGCAGGTTGGGGAAGCAGATGCCGACCATTTCCTGCATTACGCGAACCACCTGGCAGCTGTAGCCGAACTCGTTGTCGTACCAAACGTACAACACGCATTTATCGCCATTGACGATGGTGGAGGCGGAATCGACAACACCGGCGTGACGCGAGCCGACCAGGTCGCTGGAGACTAGCTCGGTGGAGGCGGTGTAGTCGATCTGCTCTTGTAGCTCGGAATGTAAGGCGATATCGCGCAGATAAGCGTTAAGCTCTTCCTTGCTGGTTTCCCGGCCCAGGCTTAAGTTGAGTACGGCCATCGATACGTTCGGCGTCGGTACCCGGATCGCATTGCCGGTGAGCTTGCCTTTGAGTTCGGGTAGCGCTTTCGCAACGGCCTTGGCCGCCCCGGTTTCGGTCAGCACCATGTTAAGGGCGGCGCCACGGCCGCGGCGGGCACCGGGATGGTAGTTGTCGATCAGGTTCTGGTCGTTGGTGTAGGAGTGCACCGTCTCTACATGACCATGTTGAATCCCGTATTCGTCGTTCAGCGCTTTGAGTACCGGTACGATGGCGTTAGTGGTGCAGCTTGCCGCCGAGACGATCTTCTCGTCGCCTTTGATGTCGTTATGGTTGACGCCGTAAACGATGTTCGGCAGATCGCCTTTGCCCGGTGCCGTCAGCAGCACCTTGGAAACGCCCTTCGACTTCAGGTGCAGGCTTAAGCCTTCTTCGTCGCGCCACTTACCGGTGTTATCGACCACTAGGGCATCTTCGATGCCGTACTGGGTGTAGTCGATGGTGTCCGGCGAGTCGGCATAGATAATTTGGATGAAGTTACCGTTGGCGATGATGGCGTTGGCGTCCTCCAGCGTGTGGATGGTGCCGTTGAATGGGCCGTGTACCGAGTCGCGGCGCAGAAGGCTGGCGCGTTTTTCGATGTCGTGGCCTTTGCCTTTGCGAACCACAATGGCGCGTAAACGCATTTTGTTGCCGCTGCCGGTGCGCTCGATCAGCAGGCGCGCGAGCAGCCGGCCGATCCGGCCGAAGCCGTAGAGCACGACGTCTTGGGGTTTGTCGAGCTGTAGTTTGCCGCGGCCGCCGAGGATGTTGGCCAGCTTGCGTTTGAGGTAGTCCTCAATGGACTCTTCTTTTTCTGCTTCGTTGAGATAGCCCGTGGTCAGCTTGCCAAGGTCGATACGGGCGGGGGACAGCTCCATCTTGCTGAGCTGTTCCAAAATAGGAAAGCTGTTGTGGATGGACAGGCCTTCCGTTTCGTACTGCTTAACGAAACGATGGGCTTTAAGAATATCGATGGTGGTGCAGTTGATCAGCGGGCGGCCATAGATGCGTAGGACAATTCCTTTGTCCCTATAGAGTTTGCCGATCATCGGCAGCATGCGTTCGGCGAGTTCCTGGCGCTGGGTCCAGTCGTTGAGATAGGCGTCTGGCGCTTTTTGGTTCATGAGTGCTCCGTGATTGCCTGGCTTTTAAGGTGGGCCCGCGGAAGCCGCCGTGCCGGAAAAGCCGGACGCGGCGATTTCCTGCCTCACTGCGTAGAAGACGTCGTTGAATGGCAGACGCCTCTCGACGGGGGCGGATTTTACGAAAAACCGCGCTCCACGTCATCTGGCAGTTGCGCCTGCTGTGCTACGTAATTGGTTGAACGAGAACGAGTATGCGAAATATACCACGTTTCGCGTGAGGAAAATGAGAGCTTGCTTATCAACCTGGCGGGCAATCTGCCGATATTAGAAGTTGCGAATGTTTAGCTAACGAGCCGAACAGTTTTACATGACTGCATTGACCGGGCCTTTGGGCAACCATCGACATTATCTGACGCACATTGCGCTTGCCAACTGCATGGATTATTTGCGGGTGAGGCGCGAACACGCCGAGGCGGGAGACACGGGGTTGGTTGCGCGGTTTCAACAGCTGCGTTATTTCCTCAATGCGCTGGAGTCGTTGGATAATATCATCGAGTACTACTATCGAGAGTGCAGCGAGCGTCTGCCGTATGCTTCTCTCGATGCGTATCGCGATGCCGTACACCAGCACTATCCGGATTTGCGGGAAGCGGCTGAGCTTGCGGCAGCCTACCGTTGCGGTACGCTTGCGTTACAAGCGGACTTCGACTGGGCTTTGCTGATGCCCGACACCGATGGCGAGCTGGCATGGCCGGTAGCGGGCCACGATCGCTTATTCGATAAAGTGCTGCGCTTTTGGTTGGCTTATCAACAGAACATCAGTCTTGATCCGCTAGCGTTAGCCAGCGATTGAAGTGCTGCCGGCTTTGCCGGTGCCTTGTCTGGATGCTGCAAGATTTTCTAGCCGATAACCCGCTCGGTGCCCGATAGCAGCCCTTGTTGTATATCAGGAAGCATTGATGTAGGGCCGCCCCTCCTCCATTTACTCCCTGTTTTGCGCCGGCTAAAGCCGGGTTTTCGGTTCCGTGTCAGCTAGCGGCCTGTCTCCAACGGTCTATCGGCTGATGCGGAGCATTCAAGCGATGTCACGGATGAGGCGATCGATGGGTAAGCATGAAAGGACGAAGCGGTTAGAAACTCCCGATATCAAAGCGATGAAAGGACGTCAGCGCTTAGTGGGCTTGACTGCGCACTCCAAGTGTATGGCGGAGGTCGTCGACCCTTATGTGGATTTGATTTTCGTTGGCGATGCGGCGGCCATGGTGTGCTATGGCCATGCCAATACCTTGCCGATGTCCCTGGAGTTAATCATTGCACACGCGCAAGCGGCGGTACGAGGCGCAAAGACGGCTTGCGTGGTGGTCGATTTGCCATTTGGCAGCTACGAGGAGTCGCCCCGCCAGGCGTTTCGCTCAGCGGCCCGTATCCTGGCAGAGTCCGGGGCGCAGGCGGTGAAACTCGAAGGCGGCCGCGAAATGCGCGATACCGTGCAGTTCTTGGTCGACCGCGGGATTCCGGTTATGGGCCACATCGGTTTAATGCCGCAATATGTGAATGCAACCGGCGGATTCCGCACGCAGGGGCGCGAGCCGGGCGGGGCTCGCCGGCTGGTTCAGGATGCTATGGCTTTGGCCAATGCCGGTGTTTTTGCCGTACTCATAGAGGCGACTTGCGAACCTGTCGCCAGAGATATCAGTACGCGTTTATCCATCCCCACCATTGGGGTTGGCGCTTCCCCCTGCTGCGACGGTCAAGTGTTAGTGACCGAGGACATGCTCGGTTTGTTTGTCGACTTTACGCCCCGCTTCGTAAAGCGCTACGCTCAACTTGGAAAGCAAGCCGAACAGGCCGTTGCTTGCTATGCGGCGGACGTGCGCAATCGTCGCTTCCCGAGCATGGAGCATTGTTTTGGCGCTGCGAGCGCGACAGAAGCGTTAGTCGGCACGGCACGACGAGGCCGATGAACGCTGCCGGCGGATGATGAACGAGCATGGCAAAGATTAAAATCGACCTGCACGATTGTTTCAATAATGGCCGCAAGATCGATCAAGCCCTGCTGGGTGCGATGCAAGATGCCTGCAAAAAACGCGTGAAGCTGGTGGAAATCATTCACGGACGGGGCAGCGGTCAGTTGAAAAAGCGTGTTCTGAGGTTTTTGGAACAGCCTGATATTAAGGCTTTGTATCATCGGGTCGAGAAAGACACCAAGAATCCCGGCCGGTTGTTCGTTCATTTCCGGCATTAGGCGGGTGGTGCTTGATAAGCATGGCTTATTCTCTGAGGCTTCGTGTTGCGTGGGTAGGGGTGGACGCTCAATGACCTACTAAAGCACGAAGAAGCAAAAAAGAGGCCGGCGAATGAGGGGGAGCCGGCCTCTCAAAAGCGAGGAAAGCTCGGAGAGCTTTCCTCGTGGGGCTGTGGACCTTGCCAGTCTTACTGGCGGATGCCTTCGATAACGAAGCGCAGGTCCGTGGTCTCGGCGTCGGGGCCGAGCTGGAAGTTCATGCCGAAATCGCTCAGCGTGATCGTCGTGGTGCCGACATAACCGCGGCGGTAACCGCCCCAGGGGTCTTCCCCGGCACCGACAAACTTAACGTCTACTTCGATCGGCTGAGTGGTTCCGTAGAGGGTCAGATCGCCGTGCAAGATCCCGTCGTCGCCATTGGGCTCGAAACGGGTCGTTGTGAACGTGGCTTCCGGATGTCTGGAGACATGAAGGTAGTCCGAAGCGCGTAAGTGACGGTCCCGCTCCGCATGATTACTATCGATGCTGGCGGTGTTAACGCGCATGGTGATGTCGCTGTTGGCCGGATTGTCGCTGTCGTAGGTGAACTCCCCGGACAACTCGTTGAAACGGCCTTCGACGAAGGAAAAGCCCAAGTGGGAAATGCTGAACATAACAAAGCTATGAGTCGGGTCGACCTTGTACTCTTTGACTTCCGCGAAAGCCGAGTTGGAAAGGGCCAGACCGCCTGCCAGTGCCAGGGCGGAGAAAAGTTGAGTCTTGCGCATCGACAGAAGCTCCTTATTAGCCAATCATTTTTCGTAACGTTCCGTCACGGTCGATAAATTGATGTTTTAGCGCCGCGAGGATATGCAGCAGCACGAGCCACGCGCCGCCGAAGGCGAGAAAATAATGGGCGTTACCTGCCAGTTCCTCTCGACCCGAAGAGGCCGCTAGCAGCGCCGGCACCTGAAACCATCCGAATACGTCGACAGGCCGCCCGTCGGCGGTGGACATTAGATAGCCGCTGATCGGAACCAACAGCATTAAAACGTACAAACTAATGTGCCCGGTGCGGGCGGCAACCTTCTCCCAACGCCGCATGCTGTGTGTCAGCGGCGGTCGTCGGTCAATCAACGCCCAGACGATCCGCAATACGATTAATACGGTCGTCAACACTCCGAGCGAGCGATGCCAGTACGGCACCGTGTTGTAGAGACGGTCGTAATAACTCAGCTCCGTCGCCCACCACCCGGTTATAAGCAACACGAGTAATAGCAGCGCAATGCTCCAGTGGAGCAATCGTGCGACCACTCCGTAACGTTGTCGATTGCCTCGCATCATGAACGGTTGCTCAAGGTAGAGAAGGCTATAGCTTAACAGTTGACTTGATACTGATAATGCTAGTTTAGTGCAACAGATTGTTGCAGTTTTTGGGACAATGGTGGGTCGGTGGGATGGGCCGCAACATTGTTTATTTCAGGCGCGTCCCTGCGCCGGGCTTGATTTATAGGCCGAAAACCACCACTTCAAATTCGCCGCGCTTGTTGGCAGCTTCAATGGTGTAGTTAATGGTATCGCTGTAGGTAGCCTCAGGGCTGCTCATGGTTAGTAGTGCCGAACAGGAGCGCGCTTTGGTTTGGGCGTTGATGTTAACGGTTTCGATCTCGCTCAAGTCGAGTTCGATTTCGGCTGCCGCCCTGCTACCAAATACCGTAGCGAATTCATCGCGGGTTATCTCTAACACCAATTCGGTAGCCTCATGATCGGAGCAATCCGGTGGTGCGACGGAGCATCCGGTTGCACCACCAACTAAGCCAAGGCCAATTAGAATGGACAAAATGGGCTTTTTCATGAATTCCCCTAAATCAGGACGAACGGCCGAAGCCAAGAGACAATGGCTTGATCTGTACGGTCTCGTGGATTCGCGCTCTAACAGAATGCAGAACAAGTCTCTCCTAGACTTTTCTGCTCCCTGCCCCGCGCGGTGCACCCGCTGGCGGGGCGCTGCGTCGACCAAGCGCTGGCGCACTTGCTCGACATGCGGCGCATCCGTGTGCCGTCCTGTCAGGGTGCCGAAATTATCTTCGGCACCCTGACGAAGTCTTACTCCTGGTCATGGGTATAAAAGTGCAGGTAGGCCTTTGGTGGCCGCTCACCTGTCGCTTTACCGGTTTAGAGCGTCGCTCCCTGTGAGCACGCACAAGCCCGCTGCATCGGCAACGCAACGGTGAGCGGCCACTAGTCAGCATCGCGATATGCTTATAAAAAGAATTTTTAAATTAATAAATTCTAATTAGGGCAGCATTATAAGGCTAGCGTGCGTCTGGATTTCATTACTTGCAGCCCCATTGTCATCAGGAGAAGCAGGTTGAAGCCCTGACAGGGGGCGGAGGAAGGCTTCTTCTGGCCTGCCCTGGCGGTTGCTCAACGTTTTCTGACTCGGTTTACGGAACATTCCTCAAGCTACCGCTGTCTCGATATAGAGAGCGTTTTATCTTATTGACATGCCTCAGGATGTTAGGAGTTAGTAATGCAAGGAAAGGAGTCTCAAGTATCTCGCCCTACGCCACAGCGACGTTCGGCTACGGCGCGTACGACCAACTCGGCAAAACGTCTCCTCGACGAGACAATTCGCGGCCAACGGTTAGTCATGTGGCGGTGTTAGGGTATAACTGAGAAGCGATTGCGAACGGATGGCAAGTTTACCGTTCGTGGCGTGGGTTGGGGCCTAAAGCAACGTTCGCCGGTCGGTGGGTTACGCTTTGAGCGTCAACTCATGCCGCGACCGATGAAAGCCTAGCTGGCTGCTGGAAGCGTCTCTGTTGGGCTTTTGGCGGTGTGCTAAGTAGGCTAGCGTTCTCTAAGCGCTTGCTGATCGAATTTGCCCCAACAGGTCAGCACCAAGGCCCAGAATTCCGAGAAGTCGTTGACCACGACGTCCGGCTTATGAGGGTGACGCTCGGTGCCGGGAAAGATTTTCCTAAGCCAGGGCAGATCCCATTGCGCGCCATTGAAGAATACGCCTGTCATCTCGGCACGCTTTGCTGAAATGATGTCCGTTGTGCTATCGCCCACGTACCAGACCGTAGGCCCAGTCGCGTAGCCGAGGTTGCCGACCGCTTTTAGAAGCTGGTCGGGGTGGGGTTTGCGTAATGGAGTATCGTCGCCACAGACATCGGTATCGAAGAGATGGGTCCAGCCGGTATTTTCGACCGCGGCGATCTCCTGTTCGAAGAATTCTCGATCCCGATTGGTAATCACCCCGACTTTGATGGGCAAGGCCCGTAATGCGGAAAGCATTTGGCGGACATTCGGCTCGAAGGGGCGGACAGTGCCAAAGTGGTTTCGGTAGTGGAAGTTGAAGCGTTTATGGGCGATTTGTTTGGCTTCCTGGTCGTCGCCGAACAAAACTTCGAAGATGTCGGTGCGCGAGATTTTGCGGTCCGCCTTGATTTTCGGATGCAAGGCAGCGTGCTGACGGACATATTCTACCAGTTTGGCGTCTTCCGGCGAGCGGGCTTCGTTTGGGCTCATAAGCCGCTTCGTTAGGCCAAGCTCGTTAAACTCCGGCAGCATGTCGTCAACTGCTCGATACATCGCGTCGATGGTATCGACGAGCGTTGCATGCCAATCGAACAGTATGACTTTGGGCGCCGCAAGCTTCGCCACAGCCGGGTGCCAGTCCGGTTCGATCCGAGGCGGCGGCGGCGAAGGCGGTGGGTATGCGGCAGGGCGCAGCCGATTTAAGGTGTCCTTACAGATGCCCTCCGCTTGTCCGATGAGGTTTGTTAAACCCTCGAAGCTGTCGATCACGGCGTGGGGGCTTTTCTCTGCATTCTCGGCATACAATTGGCGAAACCAGCCGCTTTCCCAGCGCAGTCCATTGTAGAAAATGGCCGTTACTTGGGCATTATGTGCCGTTTCCATGTCGGAGTAGCTATCGCCTACGTACCAGATGCCGGCATCGGCCGTCTCGCCGAGTTGTTCTAATGCTGCGAAAATGAGCTGTGGCGAGGGTTTGTATTCGGAGATGTCGTTAGCACAAACGGTCGTATCGAACAGTTCCGCCCACCGGCCGCCGTCTACGAGCGCAAGTTCCCGGTCTAAAAATTCCCGACTTCGGTTGGTTGCCACCGCAACGCGTATTCCTAGTTGCTGAAACGTGCGCAAATAGTCGTAGACGCCCTCTTGGAACGGTTTAACCGCCCCGACGTGACGGCTATAACATTGGTTATAGGCCTGGTGGGCAATATGCTTTGCTTCCCGGTCGGCGCCGAATATAGCGTTGAAGATGTCGGTCCGCGAGACGCGTCGCTCCGCCAGAATGCGAGGATGTAGGCGCCGGAAAATGCGAATATAACGAACCAGTTTGGCGTCATCCGGTGTGCGGCAAGCGGATTCCGGTTGCAAGCGTTGGATCAGGTCCAGTTCTTCTAGCTGCGGTAGAAGTTCTTCCATCGCGGCAAACATCGCGTCCAGGGTATCGACTAAGGTTCCATGCCAGTCGAATAACAACACCCGGGGTCGGATAAGAGGTTGTCGGTTTGGGTTCATGTTTACCTCCGAGCTGGCGCCTTGTCCTAACCGTTTAGCCGTGAGTGCCTGTGCCTTGGGTTTCGCGGGTCTGTAACCAGCTCAAGAACTCATCCTCGGGCATGGGTTTGGCTATCAGAAAGCCTTGGCCGATGTCGCAGCCGGCCCGTCGTAGCCAGCCGTACTGGCGGTAATTCTCTATGCCTTCTCCTACCACTCGCACGCCCAGTGCTCGTGCTAGGGAAATCACAGCGTCCACAATAGCCGTTTGCCGTTTGTCGTTTGGGATGTCGGCAACGAAGCCTCGGTCGAGCTTTAGATAGTCGATGCTCATTTGGCGTAGATAGCCGAGCGACGAGAAGCCGGTACCGAAATCGTCCAGCGCCACTTGTACGCCTAGCTGGCGTACGGTGCGCAGAATTTGACTGACGGTTTCCGGGTCCGTCATGAAGACGCTCTCGGTAATTTCGATATGGAGGGCTTGGGGTTGTAAACCGTGGGCGGTAATAGCATCGAGCAGACACTCGGCCAGGCGGCCGTCGGAGAATTGATGCACCGAGACATTAACCGCCAAATGGAGCGGAAATAGGCGGCTAAGACGGGCCGCGGCCGCGGCCGCTTCTTCGATGACCCAATCGCCGATAGCGCCGATACTTCCACTCGCTTCGGCGAGCGGAATAAAACGTGCCGGGCTGACCCAGCCCAGTTTTCGACTATGCCAGCGAAGCAGCGCTTCGGCGCCGATGACTTTGTCGGTGCGTAAGTCGATTTTGGGTTGGTAATAGAGCTGAAACTCTCGCCGTTGTAAGGCGCCGGCGAGTTCGAACTTGATTGACGATTCGTCGCGTACTTTATCCAACAGAGAATTACAGTAGAGGCGATAACTACTGCCGCTGCTGGCTTTGGCCGCCCGCATGGCAAGTACGGCATGCTCGATAAGGTCTTGACTCTGCTGCCCGTCGTGAGGTCCTTGCGCTACGCCGATGCTGACCGGCAGCTCAACTTCGGCTTCGTTCACGGTGACCGAAGGGGCCAACGTCGTTAGCAATTTACTAGCAAAGCCATCGGGCGACACATGGGGGCCGTCGCCCTGTGCCAATACCAGGAATTCGTCCGCGGCGATGCGACCTACCCTTAGCGCGCTACCGGTTAAGCTTGCGAGTCGCTTTGCGACTGCCCGTAACACGTTATCTCCCGCCTGCATGCCGAAGGCGTTGTTGATCGATTGAAAACCGTCGATGTTGATGCAGCCGACAATCAAGGTTTGTCCGTGGCGTAGACGCTCGGCAACCGCTTCGCTAAAGCCGGTAAAACTTAAGGTGGAGGTGAGCGAGTCGTAGGCCTCGCGCTGGCGAATACGTTGTTCGGCTTCTTGTCGACGTAGTCTTTCCTTCTCTAAGGCATTGCGGGTGTCGGCCAATGCCAGTTGATCGCGTATGTCATGAACGTGGCGATCATAATTGCGTGCGGCAACCGTGCAGAGAATAGCTACCGCGAGTGCTGCGGTCATTCCGGTAGTCGCGGCCCACGGTTCCGGTCCGACCCGGTAAATTAAACCGGCGGTAGCCGGAACGACGGTGATGACCGCGCCAACCACGTAAATCCGCCAAATGTAACTGAGTTGATTCATGCCCAGGGCGGCTACCGTAACGAGAAAAATCGCTAGCAGTAACATATGGATTTGGTCTAGGCCGTGGATAAACAGAATGCCCGTGGCGCCCCAGCCCGCCGATGCCATCAAATGCAAGATGGCATAGTGTCTTAGCCAGGGGTGAGCGGTAGGTTGGCGTTGTTGCCGATAAGCGCGAGACAGTAAGCTGAGCAGGCCTTCGCAGCCCATCATATACATGACCCAGGCGATCAGTAACCACTGATTGGCTTCGCTCCAAAGCAGAAAAGCTAACAAGATGACGCCAATGGCTGCTAAGCCGTGGAAGCCGTGCATGGCTTTGAACAGTTTTTCGGCGAGAGCCGCGCGAATCTTCGCTGAATCGCTTATCTCGCTCATGTTCTTTTCCCCAATAACATAAGACCCGGCATTCCGGGTTGCTGCTGTCTAATTTGGCGCGGTAGCCGGCGTTTGGGTCGAGCGAAAGGCGGAGTATCGGTGCCGGGCTCCTGCGCGTCTTATTTAGGGAAACACTGAACTTATTAGCCCTACCTTAGCGGGTTACGAGGCACATGGGCGGTGTTGTGCCTCTGGCACGGGGCGATGTCGTGTTTCCTTATACGAACTGTCTCAAGATGGCAGCGGCGGCCTTTTGGCGTGGCGCTTTGCTCACCAGCCTGGACGAAAATGCACAAATATTTTCTTGCTTCCCCCCGGTGCCTGTTCTTCTTATGACGGCATCCTAACCGGATGTATGAGTTGTTCAAATAAAAATCTTACAAAAGACTAATACAAGAATTGAGAGACGGCTAGCAAGGCTTGCTCCGCCGTAGCCCGGAAGTGGAAAAACGGTGCTGGCCGGCAGAATACCGAAAGCGCCTTCCCTCGAATTTTGATCGCTCACTGCGCCTCGGTACGCACTCGGGCTATCGCTCGATCAGGCAATGTCCGGGCGTGATCGATCTGCAATGTTTTTTCCGTGTCGCGTTAACAGGTTACCGAGAAGAATTCGTCAGTACCCTGTTAAAGAAAACATCGGGCGGTCGGGCAAAAAGATGAGTGTGCGCTCAGGTGGGACAGCAAATGCGGGCATGATAAGGCGTGCTTTGAGAGCATCTTGTTCAAGGCCGAGCGCCCCGTGGTAGGCGCGGCCGGTGCTTGAATAGGTTTTCTTTACTCAAGCCAATCTTTTTCGTTAAGTCGAGGTACGGTCGCCATGGCAATGGCTTCGATGCGCAGTATGGGCCGTTTGAGTTGCTCGATTTCCCGATAGTACTGCGCCACGGTTTCCGATTGTTGGCGCGCTTTTTCTACCTCGTCCAGCAGCCCCTCGACCCGATTGGCCGGTTGCAGCAGCGTCGGCGTGGCGATGTAGTCGCGGCCTAATTGCCACATTTTAGGAATGCTCAGACCTGCCACGAGGGCAATAATAACGAGCCACCACTCGGGGAAGAAGGCGAGCATGGCGAGCCCTATGGTCAGATAGAAAGCGATTTCTACCGACAAACGGGCTAAATGGCGTTTACGCTCTCGTTCTAGGTCGCGTAGGACAAGGTCGTCGGGTGGGCCTTTGCGATTGATAATCCAAAACGCAAAGCGCGATGCAATGCCGTCGGTGAACGACATCTTCGGTCGGTTTAGCAGTCCCCGCATAGGAAGGCTCTCGCTATAGGTAAACTCAGTTCTGCACGGTGCTGTGCCAGTATGCCAGTTCAGCATTTCCTATTATTGCAGTCTGACCGCCACAAATAAAAAACCCCGCTGGGGGAGCGGGGTAAGCTAGATCGCCTGGGGGTTGGGTTGGGGGGAAGGCGACCCAGCAGCCTAAAATTACCAGAACCTTGGCCGTTCGTCATGCCTATTTCGAAAAATATCGGCGCGAACCTACACGCGATGTCAGAAATTTCTTACATCGAAAGTCTTGGTTCGTCGTTAACGAACCCTATGTGACGGAAATTCTACTGCTGCTCGGCTTCCGATTCGCATAAACGACACCTGAGGGGTAAGCCCAAGGCGCGTTCGCGGCCGGTAGCGGTAATGACCCAGGGACGATTGAACCACGGCGGGTTGTGGCGGACGTGTTGCCGATGACCGCAGCGCAACTCGGCGACCCAGTCCCCCTGTTCGTCTAAGTAGAATCCGATGATGTGGCTGGTCATGTTTCGAGCGCCCACTGCTCGCCTGTTGTGGTTGCTACCGATGTGTCGCACCAGTCATCGAGTTGGAGCAGGTACAGTATTCTCGGAGCGATGCGGAGCGTAAACTCCAATCCGTAATCCGTTTGTAAGAGTGTACGTACACTGCGCGGGAATAGGTAGCCGGGTCTTAGCAACCGACGCCGCTTATGCTGCAATCCAATCGCCAAGCTATCGAGGCTTGCCCGCGCGGTATAGGCAAAGTTCTGTACGACCTCTCGCTTACCGTTGAAATAAGGTAGGTCGGCAAGGCGGGGGTAGGCGCGGGCGATAGTCTCCGTATGAAAGCGGTGGTCGAGCAGCTGCTCTGCCGGGATGCCGCGAAGGTGCGCGACAAGCTCTAGATCGAGGAATGGCGCATGTACCAAAGGGCCGCTAATCATGGCGAAGGGCGATAACGCAATTTTGCGCCGGGTACGATTGGCAAAGTAAAACGCGCCGACCGGGTTAGGTTGATCGGCATGGCGCTTGAGTTCGTTAGCGACGGCCTCCAGCGCCGGCTCCCGTGGCATACGGTCATACACGGGCTTGTTCAGGATGCGCGCTAACGTCTGCTCGAACGGCATCAGTTGCTCGGCCAAAGCGGTGAAACGCCCCGATCGCATCAGCCGAAGCTTATCCTCCGTTAGGAATAACCCAGCGGCCAGCACATCGCCACCGATTCCATCGTAGACAGTCGCATAGGTCCGGCTGAGATAATCGGTGGTTGGTAAGAACCAGCCATGCTCATCGGCACAAAACTCGGTAAGGAGGTTTTTCCGGTACTCCTGCCTTAATCGGGATCGTGCTTGTGGGACTAAGTCGTGGGGTAATCCTAAGCGACGACTGAGCGCTAATGCGGTGTCGCTCTCGTCGTGTTTCGCCAAGGGCGAGCCCTGCATCGTAACGCAGGTCGGGCGTTGGCCGGCGGTATAGAGTTCGAACAGGATGTGGCGCGAATCCCGGCCACCGCTTAAGGGTACAGCGCAATCGTCGGTGGTCGGTAAACGACGGCGTATGCTTTGCCGGAACAACGCGATGAAGTCGTCGCTTAGCGTATTCCGCGGTGCCGTATTGAGCTCTACGGGCGGTTGCGGTCGTCGTTCGAGTGCCAGTTTTCCTGCCGCCCACGTTAACGTACTGGCAGGCGGTATCTGCTGAATCTTACTAAAAGGCGTGTCCTCGCCGAGAAAGAACCCCAGGCGCAGGAAAATGGCTAGTGCCGGATAGTTAAGCCTGTTTGGAGCGCCTAAGCGGATGAGCTGGAGGATAGAAGAAGAAACCAAAAGCCGGTGAGCGTCGTGATAGATAAACAGCGGCTGAAAGCCCAGGCGGTCGTTTTCCACCCGTAAGCGATGGCCGTCCCAATCCCAGCGTGCATAAACGCCGTTACCGTCAGGCCCTGCGATAGGCAGGCCGAGCGTGCAGGCACTTAAGCCGTCCCACGTGACTTCTCCGTTATCCCAGCGTAGGTCGATGTAGGGCGCGGCCGGAGGGGCTGCATGCGAGCGGTACTGATAGCCACAAACGATTACCCAGCAGAACTGTGCTGCACTACTACTGGGGGTTTGGGGGTGCCTCTTCAATGGCCGCCGCCGACGATAAAAAATCCCGCAATATCACCATGTAATCATGGAAGCTGTCGTGGTGCATCCAGTGTCCGGCGTGAGGGAGTAGTGCGACTTGGGCGTTGGGGAAATGTCTTGCACGACCGTCTTTGGCCGGATTAGAAGCCCAGCTTTGGGCGCCATAGACCAGTAAGGCGGGGCAGCTAATGCGGGCCCATAGGCTTTGAACTTCTTCCGGCTTTAGATCGACCGGCGGCCAGGAATGCACATAAGGGTCGAATTTCCACCGATAGTGCCCTGACGCGGCGCGTCTTAAGCCGTGGTAGGTCAAATGAGCGGCTTGTTCGCGGCTTAGGTGAGGGTTGGCCGCCTGCATGCGTTGGCAAGCCGCCTCGATCGACGGGTAATTGCGTGGTGTGCGGGTGGCAATACGATCTTGCTCCGTCACCCACTCCCGTAGCCGTTCGGCAGTAGAAATTCTTGCACGTTCGGCCAACAGTTTTGGAGAGGGTCCCAGGCCTTCCATGGAGACTATGCGCTGAACCCGCTCGGGATATATTCCGCTATAACGCAGCACGATATTGCCGCCCAACGAGTGGCCAACCAGTGTTACGGGCGCTAGATCGCGTTGCTCGATGAGCTGGGCTAAGTCGTAGATATAGCCCGTCATGCCGTAGTGGCCGTCCGTCGTCCACTCGCTATCGCCATGTCCGCGCAGATCCGGGGCAATAATGCGCCAGTCTTCCCGGAGGGCATGGGCTACCCAGTCCCAGTTTCGGCAATGGTCGCGCCCGCCATGGACAAGGATAAGCGGTGGTTTTTCCGGGTTGCCCCACTCGACGTAATGGAGCCGTAAGCGCTGCGAGGTGAAATAGTGGGAGCTTGGTTCGTGCGGTTTAAGTGTCATCCCCGACGCCTCCCCACATTGAGTGTGCGGTCGAAAGCGGGCGAGAACGCACCGCGCCCTCGCCCGCGTATCGTCCCTTTAGGCCCGGAAGGTGCCTGTATTGTCGTCGTTGTTGCGCGGCCTGTCGCTTGGGCTCTGCGACTGCCCCGCCCCGCTTTGGCCCCCAAGGAACAAGCTAACCGCGTGCTCGTTATTGTGAGCGGTAATCAGGCCTTGTTTCGTATAGCCGCGTTTTATGAGGTCTTCCTCCAGCCAGCGATTCGCCTGTGTAGCGACGAAGACATGGAAACCCAGCGACGCAAAACTGATGAGCATGGATATGACAAGATACGTCTCGTAGTCGGTAGACGAGATCAGAATGACATCCAGCACCCAGGTGACGACCATAAGCCCGATATAAACCCCTAAGAGCCACCAGAGCTGCTTGACGATAGCCCAGATAATACCGAAGAAGAATGACGGGAAGGAAAAGCCGAGCTTAATGGCTTTAGCACCTTTCTCCGGGTGTGTGTATACGTGAAAAGCTTTCATGATGCACCCATGTTAATCAGCGGTTGGGTTTGGGCATACTTTCGCGGACTGCTGAAAAACCTGTGGCGAGCGTTAGCGCCCGCTGTCGGGCAAGGGCGGTTTGGCCAACGTCGTTACGCATTTTTGAGCAGCTCTGTTAGCAAAGTGCCAAGGACGGTTGCGCCATCGACCTCGATACTCTGCGAGAGCCAGCGGCGGGAACGTATTCCTGCCGCTGCCATACTTGCTTTACTACTCCAGCTTTAGGCTTGGGTCACCGAGCTGTTGCTTTGACCTTGTTGGTTAACGAACTCGCTAATGGCGTGATCGTTATTCACGGCTTCGAGGCGACCGACGTCGGTGTAGCCTTTCTTCCGCAGGTTATCTTCCACCCAGCTATTGCCGCGCATACCGACAAAGATCGCAATACCAATGCCGACCAAGTTTAGTAGCATGTCGATTGCGAGATAGGCATCGTAGCTGATTCCCGATTCGACCAGGATGATATCGAACACGACCATAAACGCAATCAGGCCGACAAACACCCCACCAACCACCATAGGCCTTTGATTGCCGCCCAGATGATTCCGAAGAAGAAACCGGGCCAGGAGAAGCCGACCTTAACCGCTTTATGGCCATGATGCGGATGGTGGAACATATTAAAGGTTTTCATGGTTACCCCCCATAGGTGAAAAATACAAGCTGGTCGCCAGCCCCCTTTTTCTTTACCCGTGTGCTCTGAGTGCTACAGCGCTTCTTTTTTGTTGCTGCAAGGCAGATCGGATGCGTGCGCTTAGACTAAAGCCAAAGTACCGAACGGCTATACTACCCGGACTACGCCAGGACGGATAAAGCGGGCGCAGAACCGCGTATAGTAGATATAGGTTAACTCATAATCAATCTTATAGAAGAATATTGAATCACATTTTGCTATCGGCTCGTCCCGAGCGATTGCGGGTGCTCATAGGCGATAGGTAAATGCGGCGATCCCTGACCAGCGGTGGCCGGAGTCGATGATTGGGCTATCTTGGATATTACTGTCGAGCCACTCGTGCTCGATGCGAATAAACCAGCCGGTTCGGCCTTCCGAGCGTTGAATTAAGCTGATTGCCATACTCGGGTTGAGCGACGAGCCAGGCTCATAGGCCGGCCTATCCGGTCCGATCTCGTTAGTTCTCACGCCGTAGTAATAGTTGGCAAATTCAGCCGACTGCCAATTGGCACCGACGCTGCTAAGGACGACCCAGTCTCCGATCAGCCAGGGGACGGTTACGCTAGCGCGGACTTCCTGCCCGCTATGCTGGCTAAGGAGGTCGCCGGAGACATCGAGCGAGCCGCGTAGCCAGCGCGGTCCGGCAGATATGCCGACGCCGGCTTCCAGGGTGCGGCTGCGGTCCTTGGTTCCCTCGAGTACATCGGAATCGGAGGCGCGCCGACGTTGCATGCGCCCGCGCAAGTAGCCGCGGCCTTCGACCCCGTCCGCCAGTTCGGTTCGCAGGCCGGCGGCAAGGCCGCGCCAATAGAAGGTGCCGTTGTCGTAGCCGAGGAAAGGGATCGGTGTGATGTCGGTGCTGCTGTCTGGGTAGGGGCCCGTCGAGCCAACTGCTCCAATGCCTACCGACCAACCGCTGCCGCCCCGTGTCGGAGGCTGGTCGGCTATAGCGGTACCGCAATATGCTAGCGCCAAGGTATAGGCCGCTACGAGGCAGGTGCGTGCGCTCGCCATCTCGGTCGATTCCTTTTGTTCGGTTTTGAGCCGACAGATATTATCAGCTTGAGGGCGCCCTAGTCTGCCTGTCGCCGGGGTAGCTGAAAGACTTTGCGCTCGCCGGGAAGTATCCGGTGCAGGGTGTCCTGCACACCGACGAAGACTCCCTCCGTGTGCCCGCCGACTTGTACGCTGAGTTGGTTTTTCTCGAACACGAGGTGCAGGGTTCGACCGCGGAAAGTCAGATGCATGCAGAGCCGGTCGACTTCGTGAGGCAATTGCGGTTTGAGCCAGAGTGCCTCGTCACGTACTTCAAGGCCGGTATAGCAGCGGAAGATCAGGTCGATGGTACCCGCCATAGCACCCAAATGAATGCCCTCCCGTGTCGTGCTGCCGGCGGTTCCGTTGTAGTCGGTTCGCAGCGATTCTTGGAAAAGATCCCAGGATTGGGCGCGGTGGGTGCGACTGAGCACCCAGGCGTGTACCACCCGGCTGAGACTAGAGCCGTGACTCGTGCGCGCTTGGTAATAGGCCACGTTATCCGGTATCCATTCGCTTTCGAAGACATAGCCGAGGTAGGCAAAGTTCTCCTGTAATTGCTCTGCGGAGAAAAGGTAGAAGAGCATAAGTACGTCGGCTTGCTTCGATAGCTTATAGCGGTTGGGCGTATCGCCTTCCGCTTCTAATATCCGGTCCAGACGGTGTATGTCCCCATACCGTTCCCGATACGTTTTCCACTCGAACTCGGCTAAAGATTCGTAGCCTTGAAATTGACTGATAATACGGCCGTTATGAAAATCGACGCGCAGACGACGACTGACGCTCTTCCAATGTGCCAGCTCGTTTTCCTCAAGATCGAGTTGGGCTCGCAGTGTCTTATTGACCTCTTGCGGTAACTGTTCGAGCAGGGTCAGCGCTTGTCGTAAAACCCAGGATGCCATCACGTTGGTATAGGCATTGTTATCAATGCCCCGCGGTGGGTTGTCTTCCGGGTAGCCTTCGTGAAACTCATCCGGCCCCATGACGCCCTTTATCTCGTAGCGGCCGTTTACCGGATTATACTTTGCCAAATCGGCCCAGAAGCGGGCGATTTCAAGTAGCATTTCGCTACCGTAGGCGAGCATGAACTCGTGATCGTCGGTGGTCTCATAGTAATGCCAAATGTTATAGGCGATGGCGAGGCTTACGTGTCGTTGTCGATGGCTATTGTCCGGCAACCAGCGGCCCGATTGCGGGTTTAAATGCATGTGCTGCGTTTCTTCGCGTCCGTTGCTGCCGCTTTGCCACGGATAGAGGGCGCCCTTATAGCCCACTGTACGGGCTTCTTGACGCGCTCGATCGAGTCGATACCAGCGGTACATGAGCGCCGCCAGCGTGACTTCCGGCATGCGATAGGTCAGCGTCGGCAGAATAAACAATTCGTCCCAGAACACATGCCCGCGATAGGCTTCACCATGGAGGCCGCGTGCCGGAATGCCGGCATCGACGTGTTGCAAATTAGGCGAGGCGACCGCGAGCAGGTGGTAGATATGCAGCCTAAGCAGGCGCATACACTCTGTGTTGCCGGGACAGCTGCGGAGCTTTAGTTCCAGATCGAAGCGCCGCCAGAGTTGAGTCCAGGCGCGGGCGTGGCTACGCAGTAAGCTTGCAAAGTCGCCGGCGGTGCGTACCGCCTCTTTTGCTTCCAAAGCCGGTGCGGAGATGGCGCGGTCGCGCGCGCTATAGATTGCGATCACTTTCTCCGCTCGTACCTGTTCGCCTTTGCTAAGGCGTACCCGAAAATGGGCAGCTACATAGCCCGGTTGCGATGTGTTCGTGCCGCGCGTCGCTGTCTCGCTCCCGTTATGAAAAAGCCGTGTTCTTGCCGCCTGCGCAAGGCGAATATGAGACGCTCGCGTCTCCACTTCCAATACCAAGGGCTGACCGTGTTCCGCCGTTGTCGCAAGCGGTCGCAGATGGTTACCGTTAAGCGCCCGATAACGCTCCACGCCGGCATTGACGATTCGACCGTCCAACGCGGACTGAAACTCGACGATGCCGGACCAGTTCTCGGCCGTTACCGTTATCTCCTGGGCGGCGAGATGAATAGCGCTAGCGTGCACGAGCCGTCGGCTTTCGACGCGACAAATACGGCCTGCGGCGTCCCGAAACCGTATCCGTCGGCGCAGGATGCCCTGCCGTAAGTCAAGCCGTTGTCGATAATGCAGCAGCTCGACGTGCCCAGGGTGAAACCACGGCCCCCGCTCGATCCGAAAGCGCAAGGGTAACCAGTTGGGGAGGTTGACAAGATCTTCGTTCTCGACCGTGCGTCCGGCCACTTGACTGGATAAACGGTCGTAACAGCCCGCAAGATACGTGCCTGGGTAGTGGATGTCATTCGCCTCGCTTTCTTCGCCTGCGCCGCGGGTGGCGAAGTACGCATTGCCCAGGGTGCACAAGGCTTCCCGTAGGCCTTCCTGCTCCGGTTGCCAGCCGTCGTAGTTAAGTGCCCAAGAACTCATAGGCGTGCCTCGTTTTCAAGTCGGTCCGCCAGTCTCGCTAGAAAGGCGCGTACCGCAGTAGTATCGGGCAGGGTGCTATCGGCATAGGTGCCGCGGTCGCTTCGATCTCGTACCAGAATGCTGTGGCCGATGCCTTGCAGGATGCGGAATGCGTCTTCGTCCGTAAGGTCGTCGCCGATGTAGATCGGGTAATGGCGGGCTGCGGGGTCAAGCGCTTGTAGCAACCACTCGACGGCACGGCCTTTGTTCCAGTCGATCCCCGGCAAGAATTCCAGGACTTCCTTGCCGGGGGTGGTCCGTAGCTCGCAAAACCCATTCTTCAAGGCCTTCAAAATGGTTTGCACCCGCGGCCGATCGGCGGCAGCCACGCGGCGATAATGCACCGCAATGGAGAAACGTTTGCGCTCGAACTGTACGCCCGGGGTACTACCTAGGGCTTCTTGCAGCCGGGCGTGTAATTGATTCAGCAAAGGCAGGTGCCGCTCGGCAATCGCTTGCTCGTAGCGCCGGCCATCGGCCGTCACGACTTCAAAGCCGTGGCTCCCGGCGTAAGCTAGCGTGTCGAGCCCGACAAAGTCCTGTACCACCGGTACGTCGCGTCCGCTGACGATGGCAACCGGACAGTAACGCGCTAGCCGTTCCAGTTCGGCCCGCATGGTGGGGGCTAAAGCCGCATCCTCGGGGCGTGCTACGATCGGGGTCAGTGTGCCGTCGTAATCCAGTAACAGAATCGGCGTCGTTGCTACCTTAAGACTCCGCAGCGCATCGGGTAGACGTTCTGCGGACTCGCGATGATAAACCTCCGTAATGTCGAGTTCCGCCAAATCCGGTACCGCAATATCGGCGCCCGCCCTTTCGAACGAGGCAAGTCGATCGGTGCGGCTTAAGCCCACGATCATGCCGAAACCGCCCGCTTTGCCGGCCGCGATTCCCGCTAGCGCATCTTCGACGATAGCGGTTTTGCCGGGAGCCGTCCCCAGCTCATCGCTTGCCAAGAGAAATGTATCCGGTGCCGGCTTGCCAGGCAGACCGTGCTTGGCGATTGTCTCGCCGTCGACGTGAACGTCGAAATCGTCGATCAGGCCGGTTTTCTCCAGAATAAGCCGGCCGTTGCGACTGCTGGTGGCGACTGCCGTCTTGTACCCAAGCGCTCGCAATAAACGTAAAACCCGTACGCTGGTACCGATTAAGTCCACGCCCCGATGTTCGAGTAACTCTAGGAAATAGGCCTGCTTGCGGCGGGCGATGCGGCGTACCGCATGTGTGGTTATGGGAATGCCCCGCGCGTGGAAGAACGCTCGTATGCCTTCCTCGCGCGGTTTGCCGTCGACATGACGGCGATAGTCTTCTTCGATGTCAAAGCATGCTTGTTCCGGCGTGTGCTCCGTCAACCATTCGTCGAAGCTACGCTGCCACGCATTAGCGTGCACAGAGGCCGTATCGGTGAGCACGCCGTCGAGGTCGAATATCACCGCATCAAAGTGCTGCCGAGAGAGCGCAACGGTTGCCGGTTCGGTTCTTAGCATCTTCCGAGTCGGAGCAGTTCGTGTCCTTAGAAGACAGGTGGGGATTAGTTGAATATTGTTTAAATAGTAATTTGGCGGCTTTGGTTCGTGCCGAGCCGGCCGATAAAAAATAAGGTGTGTCAAGCAAGGGGAGATCATGACAGCTGAGGAGGTGACGAGACTGAACCGCCGACCGGTCATGCTACGCTTAGCCGGTCGCGATGACGTTTCGGTACTAGCCGCTGCTATGGCGCGCGCGTTGGCACGAGACCCTTTGCTACGTTGGCTGGCGCCTGGGCAACGGCAGCGCGAACGCGTGTTGGCGGCGCATCTTAAACTAGCGGTGCCCTATGAGACCGTCTTTAGCACCGGCAACCGCGAAGGCGCCGCCGTTTGGTTTCCGCCGGGTGCTTGGCGTACCAGTCTGCTCTCTCAGTTGGCGCGCCTACCGCAAATCGTCGGCAGTGTCGGGCTGAAGCAATTGCCGTTGCGAATGCATGGGTTGCAGGTTCTAGCCGCGCGACACCCTAGATTGCCGCATTACTACCTGGGCCAATTCGCAATCGACCCGGCCGTGCAAAACCGTGGTGTAGGGACCGCGTTATTAAAGCCGATGTTGCGTGTCTGCGACGGAGAGCAGGTTGGCGCCTATCTGGAAACGGCCAATCGCGATGTGCTGCCGTTTTTTCTGCGCCACGGCTTCATGGTGACCGATACGGTGCAGCTGCCGGCCGGCGGTCCCAGCGTGTGGTTGATGTGGAGACCGCCGGCGGAGCCGTGAGTGCTTAGGCGGCGATCGCTTGGCGTCGCCGTTGCCGTAGGCGAATGCCGCCGAAGGCTAGTAATGCCGAGCCGAACAGCCAAGCGGCAGCCGGTAACGGTACTGGGGTCACATCCGTAATCGTGGCGCGAACGGTGACCAGTTTACCGGGTGTGATGCCGTTAATTTCTTCAAAGAACACCGAAAAAACGCCCAGCTCGCTTTCGATGGCTCCCGGCTGTGTATCCCATACCAGGTTGCCGTCGGTAACCCAGCCGAAGGGAATGATGCTCAGCCGTGTTTTGGTACTGCCGACCCGTTGCCCTCGGCGCTCGCGGCTGGCGACAGAAAGCTGAGGTTGGCCTCGATGTCGAATGTCGTGTTGCAGTGCCAGCACTGAATATGGAAAAATCGAACGTATAACTATCGCCGGCGCCGAGCTCGAAACGTAAACCTGCGAGATCCGCGTCGAGAAAGGCGCTGGCAGAGTTCCAGCCCGAGCCGTTTAACGACACGGAAGAGTCGCTCCCCACCTCGAAAGCGATGGTCGAGGCGTAAAGCGAGGTGCCGGCGAATAAGGCGCAGAGGCCCAATGCCAGAGAAATAAGTATTTTCTTCATTATTAATAGCCTCAATGGCGTTATTTATTGGGCTTGCCCACGCAGGGGAAGCCTAAGCTGCTGTCGCACAACAGCTTTCTACCATTAAGGCGGTGTCGGTGCGATGGTCCGAACGGCCTAGCTGACCTTTGCCCTGCTACGAACCGAGCAGAATGCAGTGACAGCGTTGGCGTCCCTTGACGGCGCGCTGGTCACGTCGCCGGCACGCCGCCAATGTGAGCTTGATGCGGTGTGGCTAACGGACGCGTACCAATCCTTCTTGGGTGGAGGAGGCGACTAAGGTTCCGTCTTGCGTAAAAAACTGGCCCCGAACCAGCACGCGGCCACCGTGCGCGTTACTGCTGTAGAGGCTGTACAACAACCAATCGTCGATACGAAACGGACGGTGTATCCATAGGGCGTGGTCGAGGCTGGCTGCCAAGACATCAGGCTGGAAGAACGATACCCCGTGCGGACGCATCGATGTGCCGAGCATCTCGAAATCGGACGCATAGGCCAGCACGGCGCGATGCAGGCGGGGATCGTCCGGCATCCGCCCGGCCGCCCGGACCCAGACGTACTTGACCGGATCGCGCGGTTTTGGGTCCAGTTTATCGAACTCGTCCGCCGGGCGAGTCTCGATCGGCCGGTCTGCTTCCAAACCGGCACGCATCCGCTCGGGTAGTTTATCGGCCAGCGCCTTTAATAATTCGACTTCCGACTTGAGCCCCTCCGGCCCCGGTACCTTCTGCGGCATGCTATCTTGATGATCGGCCCCTTCCTCCGGAACCTGGTAAGAGGCAAGCATGTCGAAGATCGGCCGATTATTTTGGATGGCTTCGATGTGGCGTGTGGTAAAGCCACGGCCGTCGCGGATGCGGCGGACTTGATAGTCGATCGGCGCCTGGGCGTCGCCGGGGCGTAGGAAATAGGCATGCAGCGAGTGGGAGATGCGCTCGTCGCTTACGGTCTGATTGGCGGCATGAAGTGCTTGCCCCAGGACTTGCCCACCGAAGACGGAGCGAAACCCAAGGTCTTGGCTGACGCCCCGAAACAGGTCGTCGTCGATTTGCTCTAGCTGAAACAGCTCCAGCAGGTTGTTCAGACCGCTCACCGGCTACTCCCCCTCTCTTTCTGCTGCGATGAATCGTATCGGGGCTACAATATGACGCTGTTGTCACCTTTAGTCCAGCCCTGATGTCGTCCTGCGCGAGCGATGCGCATATGCAGCAATGCGGTGGCCGCGCCGCCGGGTGCTTGCCGTTCTTCCAGCGCATACGGCTGAAAGCCCAGGCGGCCGTATAGCAGTAGGGCCGCTGTGTTATCGGTGAACACCGAAATGCGCACTTCGGGGAGATAATGTTCGGCAAAGGCCAATTTCAACATGTGCTTGATAAGGCGCTGGCCGAGGCCTTGGCCGCGATAGTCGCGATCAACGATCACGTTGCCGATAAAGGTATACCGCCTGGGAACGAACTTGTAGAAGTTGGCAAAGGCTACCACGCGGCCGTCGACTTCGCCGACACGTAGCTCGCGCCGTTGCTTGGCCAGCTCGGCCAGTTGCTCGACCGTTAGCGGATAGCGGCCGCGGGGATAGACACGAAAGAGTTCTTCCCTATCATGAATCAGCCGGCAAATGGCCGGGTAATCGCTTTCCGTAGCGTTTCGTATAAGCATGGCTCTCGCGCGAGCCCCGAGCGTCGGCGCACAGGGCTCGCTTATCGTTAATACTTCAGGCCCAGGGCGCGGTAAACGAAGCCCAACAGCCAAGCCGGCCCTACCAGCAGGAATTGTAAATCTTTAAAGAAGGAAGGCTTCTTACCTTCGATCTTATGACCGATGAATTGCCCTATCCAAGCACCGACGAAGATCGCGATCGACAGCCACAACAACGAGACCGACGATTGTGCGAGCGCATAGCAGATGGCAAGAAAAGCAATCGTCATAACCGCCATGGCCAGGAATATCGGTACCGATAGCCGCAGGTAAAAGAATCCGGCCAGGATCGAGAAAATCACCGCCCAGTTTAGTAACGGCGAAATAGCGGCCATTGCCGTCGGCACCGGCACGGACCATAGCAGCCCTATGACGCTGAAGGTGATCAGCGGCACGCAGATCCAGTGAATCAGTTTGTTCGTCGGGTTCTTATGGCTTTCGCCATACTCGTCGAACCATTGGTCGATTGTTTTCATGGTTCTCTCCTCCTCATGACAGCGGCCTGTGTCCCGTACCCTACGACCGTTATTCTTTTTTATCGGGAACGGCATCTTTCTTAATACCACTACTTGCGTCTTAGGAAAACACCGAACCTCCCAGGCCTTTCGGACAAGGCAGGTTCGGTGCTTCTTCGGAGCGTTACCATGTGTCGACGAACGCGCGCTTTTTGCCGTGGCGTGGCGGCGCCGGCGGCATCGAGCGCAGGCCTCGCAGCAGCCAGCGACGGGAGTCAGCCGGATCGATCACGGCGTCGATTTCGAATACCGAAGCCATGTTCGTGGCTTTGCCGTGCTCGTAGGCCTTGGCCACCATTTGCTCGAACAGCGCTTGTCGCTCCGTCGGGTCTTCGACGGCGGCGAGTTCTTTCCTATAGCCAAGCCGTACCGCACCTTCCAAACCCATGCCGCCGAATTCCCCGGTAGGCCAAGAGGCAATGAACACGTTATCGCGAAAGCTGCCGCCGGCCATGGCTTGGGCGCCGAGGCCGTAACCCTTGCGCAGGACGAGCGTGAACAGCGGTACATCGATATTGGCGGCAGTGGTAAACATGCGGGCGGCATGGCGCACCAAAGCCGTTTCCTCGGCAGCGGGCCCTACCATGATCCCCGGCGTATCGCAGAGGCTGACGATGGGAAGATCGAAGGCATCGCACAGTTGCATGAAGCGAGCGGCCTTGTCGGCGCCATCGGCTTCGATCGCGCCGGCCAGGTGGCCGGGATTGTTAGCGATCAGCCCGAACGCTCTGCCCTCGATACGAATAAAAGCGGTGATCATGCCAGGTGCGAAAGCGCGCCGCAGCTCTAACACCGAGCCCCGGTCGGCCAGCGTGTCGATCAATGCGCGAATATCGTAAGTCCGGAGGCGGTTTTCCGGAATGCTGCGGCGTAGCCAGCGTTGGTCCTCGGCCTCCCAATCCGTTTGGTCGCCTTGGAAATACGACAAGGCTTGTTTGGCGCACTGAACGGCCTCGGCTTCGTCGCGCACGACTACATCGATGACCCCGTTGGGGGCTTGCATGGCAACCGGCCCGACCTCTTCCGGCTGATAGACGCCAAGACCGCCGCCTTCGATCATTGCCGGGCCGCCCATGCCGAGCGTGGTGGGTTCGGTGGCGATTAAAATATCGCTCATGCCGGCCAGCGCCGCATTACCGGCAAAACAGCGGCCATTGACCACAGCGACGCGGGGCACCAAGCCGCTTAGGCGCGCATATTGCGCGAAGGTCGGGACATCCAGGCCGGCAACTTTGTAAGAGTCCGTTTCGCCCGGGCGCCCACCGCCGCCTTCGGCGAACAGGACGACCGGCAGCCGCCATTGCTCGGCTAACTGAAACATGCGGTCTTTCTTGCCGTGGTTGATGGCGCCCTGGGTGCCGGCGAATACCGTGTAGTCGTAGGCGATGACCAGGGTGCGCGCGCGATCTTCCGGATATTGCGCCCCATTAACACTGCCGATCCCGGTCACCAAGCCGTCGGCAGGGCTCATCTTGAGCAGATCTTGCATCGAGCGTCGGCTTCGTTGCGCGGCTAGCGTCAGCGCCCCGTACTCGATAAAACTATCCGGATCGCAGAGGTCTTCGACGTTCTCCCGCGCGGTTCGCAGCCCAAGCTTGTGGCGTTTAGCGACCGCTTCCGGGCGTCTTGAGTCGCTATTAATGGCATGCCGCTCCAAGGTATCGGCAAGGTCCGGGCGGATTGCACCCAGATCGACAGCCTGTTCGTCTTGAACCTCGTCCGTCGCGACATCCGCCTCTTCGATGAAGGCGAGCGGCACACCGCTGTTTACGCTATCGCCCGTTGCCGCTAGAACTTCTCGCAAAAAGCCGCTGACCGGTGCGGTGACGATGTGCTGCATCTTCATCGCCTCCAGCACCGCGATCTGCTGGCCCTGGCGGACGGGCAAGCCGGGTTCGGCGGTGATTTCGACAACGATACCCTGCATTGGCGCCGGCACCGCCGAACAGCCCGCCGGCACCGCAATCTCTGCCTCGGTTGGGGCTACCTGCGGTGGTGCCTCGGCGGCGAAGTGGCGCGTGCGGTGGTCGCCGCTCGGTGCTAAAGCTTGAATGTGATCGTCGATAAAGCGGGTGTGTACCGCATTGTCCGCTAGTTCCGGACGCTTAAGCAGGTTCAGCAAGAACGGAATATTGGTGGCCGGCCCTTCGATGCGGAATTCGTTAAGGGCGCGGTAAGCGCGAGTAACGGCGGCCTTAAAGTCGTCGCTTGGCGTGTGAACGATCAGCTTGGCCAGTAGCGAGTCGAAGTGGGGGCTGGTGGTATAGCCGCTGTAGCCGAAGGTGTCGAGCCGAACGCCCGGCCCCGTCGGCGGCTCGAACGCGGCTAGGGTACCGCCGGAAGGCGTGACGCCGCCTCGCTCGTCCAACGTCTCCAGGTTTATCCGGGTTTGGATGGCGTAGCCGCGAGGGGGCGGAACTTGCTCTTGAGTAAGCCCTAAATCGTCTAGTGTGGCGCCGGCCGCAAGCTTGAGTTGTATTTGCACCAGATCGAGTCCGGTCACCGCTTCGGTAACGGTGTGCTCCACTTGCAAGCGCGGATTGGCTTCGATGAAGGCATAGCCGTCGGCGTCGTCGACCAGGAACTCGAAGGTGCCTAGGTTGCGAAAACGCGCGGCCGACGCAAGTCGGAGCGAGGCATCGATCAATTGCTGGCGAACAGGCTCGCTTAGCGATGGACTGGGGGCGATTTCAACCAGCTTTTGGTGCCGCCGTTGCAGGCTGCACTCGCGCTCCCAGAGGTGGCTAACGGCACCGGTGCCATCGCCGACGATTTGTACTTCGATATGGCGTGCGTACTCGATAAGCTGTTCGGCATACAGCGCCCCGTTGCCAAAGGCGGCTTCCGCTTCGGCTTGGCAACGAGCATAGGCGCTTGCAAGCTCCTCGGCTGAGCGCACGGCGCGCATACCGCGGCCGCCGCCGCCGGCCAGCGCTTTCAGCATGATCGCGCTGCCTTGATCGAGCGAGGCGAGAAACGCTTTGGCTTCCTCAAGGCTTACCGGGCCTTCGGTCCCGGGGATGAGCGGAACGTCGTGATCCATGGCCAACTCTCGGGCCTGTGTCTTATCGCCAAAAAAGCCAGCGAACCGGGGGTGGGGCCGACGAAAATCACGTCTTGCGCTTCGCAGGCTCTGGCAAAGTCGGCGTTTTCGCTGAGGAAGCCGTAACCGGGATGAATCGCATCGCACCCCCGTTCTCGCGCAATGGCAACGATTCGCTCGCTATCCAAATAGGCGGCTGCGCCGGTTCCACCCAAAGCGACGGCGTCGTCGGCGGCCAATAGGTGGCGCGAGCGCGCGTCGTCCTCTGAATAGATCGCCACGGTTTCGATGCCCAGATCGGCGGCGGCTCGGGCGATGCGAATAGCAATTTCGCCGCGGTTAGCAATCAAGAGCCGAGAGATGCTCATGAAATGGGGCTCCTCTATCTCTTTATTTAGGAAGCGCTGAATAATCGGCTTATCCCTTCGGCTAAGCGAAGTGTTCAGCGCTTCCTTTAGTTTTTTATCGAAAACACGGCCTCTAGCAGGCTCTGCGCCTTGCCGAACTGGCAAATCTAAGCGTGAAAGCGTACTAGGAGCATAGTGCGAAACGGTGTTTCAAGGAAAGACTGAGCGTCGCTGGTTCCGAGCGGTGCTCAGCGGTTGGCTGGGTAGAGAGGCGTGCCATGAAGGGCGGGCGCTCACTGTGCGCACCCGCCCATAGCGTGTTTAGTCGGCGATCGTTGTATACGTTTGTTTTTCCGTCCGTTGCCGGCTGCGGATGAACTGTAGTGTTTCGCGGGCAATGCGCTCGCGGTCGTTATCCAACGTTGCCACGTGGAAAGAGTCCTCCAGCGTAATGAGGCGCTTATCGGCGCTGGAGACATGGTCGATGAGGTACGGTCCATTCGATGGTGGAACGACGTGATCTTCGCGCGAGCGGAAGGCCAGCACCGGACACGTGATCAAGGGCAACATTTCGCGGGCGGTGGCGATCAGCACGAACAGTTGCCGGGTGGTGGCCGAAGGTGCGCCATTGTAGGAAATCTCGTTCGCATCGGGGTTTTTGATGTCGGCACCGACGCCGGGCAAGAAGGGCGGCGCGTCGGGGGCGAAGGCGAGTGCGGCGAACTGCGGGTTGTTGATGAACAGCGGCGTGTTGATTGTTACTACCCCGTGCACAATGTCCTGCTGGGTGGCGGCCAAATGTAGGCTCAGCGTGCCGCCCATGGATAGACCGACCACAAAGATCGACGTACAGCGTTCGTTGAGTTCGGCTAAGGCGGTACGTACGCACTGGAGCCAGTCTTCCGCCGTTGTCCGGGCCATGTCTTCCGGCGCAGTCCCATGGCCGGGCAGGCGGGGTACGGAGACCGTAAAGCCTCCTTTCTCCGCTAGATATTCGCCAAGGTAGCGCACGCTCTGCGGTGAGCCGGTGTAGCCGTGGATGACTAGGCAACCGGTGTCGTTGCCTGCTGAGAAGAACGGTTCCGCACCGGGAATTACGGGATAGTCGGTCACGGTTAAATCCTCCGCCGATACGTCACATTCGCGCTACTTGTTCTTTTACTTTGGGGTGCTAGCAGGCGCTTTCTAGCAGCCTTGTGCCGGTTCTTGTACCAATACCCAAGGGGCAACCACCACGCACCACAGTTCGGTGCCGGTGTCGGACCACCTACGTGCTTCGTCGCTGGTTGTGCGTCGAATCTGGTCTTCTTGCAGCCACTGCTCGACGGTCGGTTTGTCGTCGTTAATGATTCGAGCGCCGACTTCGATCAGGTCCAGGCTACGGTCGACGGTGATCACTGCCCCGCGAGCAAAATGCCGTTCTAGCTCTTGCCAGCCGATTTTGGCAGTTTCCGCATTAAGTATGGCGCGTGTGTCTGGTTCCTGGGAAGCCATCTCACTCTCCTTAATATAAGCAGATATTAAGAATACCAGCTGCAAAGCAGGTGTGGATATCGTTTCGGCCCATCCGGGTCTTTGTTCCGATGGCTTCTACTCCGACAGCTCTAGTCGGGTGTTATGGGCGCTAACCCGGTTGCGGCCGCCCCGTTTCGCGGCATAGAGAGCCTCGTCCGCCCGCTGCAATAGCAGAGTTTCGTCTGTGATGGCCGGGGTTAGGCTGGCAAGACCGGCGCTAATGGTCACGCGGAGCTTTTGGCCCCCATAGTGGATGTCGCGCTCGGCGACGCGTTTTCGGATGCGTTCGGCAATACCGTAAGCGCACTCGGTGTCCGACTCCGGCAGAATAAGTGCGATTTCCTCCCCACCGTAACGGGCCGCAGTATCGGAGTCGCGACAGCAGTCCTGAATGGTGCGGGTAACTTCTCGCAGCACATGGTCCCCGGCTTGATGACCCCAGGTGTCGTTGAAGCGTTTGAAATGATCGACATCCAGCATGATGACCGATAGTGGCCTATTCTTACGCCGTGCGCGACGGAACTCGTTGCTTAATATCGCCCGGAAGTGATCGTGGTTATAGAGCCCCGTCAGGCCGTCGGTAGCCGCCTTGCGGGACAGCTCCAGCCGTCCGGCTGCCGATAAACCGATAATCTCCAGGACTTCGAAACCGTCTTCGGTGAAGGCGCCGGTCGCTCGGTTATTCTCCAGGTATAACACGCCCGTCAGCTCCGGTTCGTCGTTGGCTTCGGTTAGAATCGGCATGCATAGGATGGATTTGACGGAGTGGGCGGCGATGTAGCTGTCGTGATGTAACTGCGGTAGTTGCTGCTGTTTCTGGCTCGCATCGTGAATAACAATGCTCTGTCGAGTGCGGCGGACGTAGTTGATCACCGCCAGCGATAGGCGTTGGTTGTCCTCCGGGCGTTGCGATTGCAGTAGCTGCGGCTGTTCCCCGTCGATGTTCCATTCGGCTTCGACATACAAGTGGCCGTCGGGCTTCTTCAGCAGCAAATGGCCGGTTTGAGCGCCGGTAAACTCGACGGCCGCGCGCACGATGTGTTGAATCATGCGGCTATGTACTTCTTCGGCGGCGATGCTTTTCAACGCTTTCTTCAGCGTGCTGAGATCGATCCGAGAGGCTGCCAGGCCATCGGAAAGCGGGCCTTGCGGCGGCGGAGACGGTTGATTGCGATAACGCGCCGTTTGTTTCGACAAGTTTATGAGCTTAGCGTGGCAGCCCCAGCGACGATACCGCTCCGTGGCGGTATCCAGATGCAGGGCCGCGATTCGATGCTGCCCAAGGGTTTGGTAAAACTTTCCGGCCAGTTCGTTCGCCAATGCTTCTTCTTGAATGTATTCGTGCTGACAGGCCAGCTCCGCTGCTTCCTCATAGGCCTTCATGGCAGCAACGGTGCGTTCTTTAACCCGTAGCACTTCGGCATTGACGAGCAAATATTTGTGGCGGAAATTCATAGGCGCATGACGCGACCATTTGCGTAGTTTTGCCTGGTTCTGTCGTACGCGCCATAGAATGCGCCGCTGCCCGACGAAATCGGTATCCGGATATATCGCTAGCTGGATAAGCGAATCGTAAAAGCGAAAAATTGCCACGATCAGCATTGCACGGACGTTACTGAGACGGCGGCGGACTTCATCGGCGTGCTGTCGGGCTTGGCGATACTCCCCTAGCAGATAGGCCATTACCATTTTATGTACGCCGTAGTAGCACAGCAGCGTTACGTCCTTGTCTTCGGCGCGGGCGGATTGTAACGCTCGTTCGTCGAAGCTCTCGCCAATTAAGGTTAGGGCATCGCTGCCCTCCTTGTTGAGTTGATTGGCCAGAGCCTGGTGGCTTAAACGTAGGATATTGCGCCCTGTCCCTTGGTGTATGCTCTCGGTCGCTTTCAGATAATGACGAGCTTCCCGCTCGACTTCGGGCAGCGGCAAGCCGGCAAAGTAGGCATGGGTAATAAAAGCGGTTATCGAATAACTGGCATATTCGAAATCGCCATAGGAGAGTCCGCTACGGAAAGCTTGCTTAAGCGGTGCCAGCGTAGTGCGTAGATGGCGCTTCCACTGGGTCGTGAAGGCATTAAAGAGCACGACCGTGCGTGCTTCGAGATGGCGCGCGCCTGTTCGGTCGACTAAGTCCATCGCTAGCTGACCGAAGGAGTAACCGCGGTCGATATCGCCGATAATTCCGGCTAGCAGTAGCGAGTAGGTTGCATAGGCGAAGGTGTATTCGGCCGAGTTACCGTATTTTTGGGCATACCCGAGCACCTTGAAGATTAATAGCGGGTGCAGGTTTGGGTTAACGATATAGGCTGTCGAGCCCAGGCGTGCCAATACGCGCAGTACGGATCGGGCATGCGGGTCTGTGACCAGCGGCAGGTTAAGCAGGTCTTGGTACCGTTTGCCGGCGAATGCTGCCTGCGTTTTGAACAGCATTAGCAGAATGTGCCAGGTTCGAGGTTTTTTCGGGAAGCGAACCCCGAGTAGTTCAAGGACTTCCAGCCCGATATTCAGTGCTTTGCGCAATTCGTTTTTGGCCATGCAGGCCTGAATTCGGACCTCATGAATTTTTATTTGCTCCAGCAACGAATGAGCGTTGCCGAGTACCGCTTCGGTAAGCGTTTCGATCCGTTCGTAATCGCCGCATAAATAGGCCGCTTCGGCGGCCTGGATGGAGGCGTTAAGGGTCAGTTCGTAATGACGCTTCCAGGCTTGCTCTCCGAGCAGTTCGAGCGCGATGTTGAAGTAATGTAAGGCCGATTCGAAGGCGGAAGCGGATTTTGCGCGCTGGCCTGCGATGACGTTAAGTCGCGCTACCGTATCGCGCTCGGTTTGCGATTCGATGAGATGCGCCCCGGGGTTGAGCTGATGCAGCAGATCGAAAACGCATTCTTCTTGTTTTTCCGGCGGTGTGTGCGCAAATAGGGCTCGACCGATGGCGAGGTGTTGTGCCGGTTGCTGGGATTCGTCGACGAGTTCGTAGGCTGTTTGGCGTACCCGGTCATGAGCGAAACGCAGCTCGGGAACCGGGCCATCGTCGTGCGATTCCAGCCATGCCTCGATATCGCCCTGCGCGCTAAGCAGCCCCTCATCCAGCAGTTCGCTAAGCGGAGATATCATCTCGTGACGTTGTAAGTGGCTGATAAGCTGTAGGATATCCAGTTTGAATCGGTTGCCGATACATGCTGCTTCGCCTACGATTCGCTGTGTAGCGGGGTTGAGGCGCTTTAGCCGGGCACGCATGAGTTCGACAACGTTATCGGTAATGGCTGCCGCATGAATTTGCGACAGATCCCAGTGCCAAGAGGCGTATTCGTGAGAGAAGGTAATCAGGTTTTACTGTGTAAGTCGCGAAGTAGCTGACCGGCGAAGAACGGGTTGCCGTCCGTTTTCTGGTACACCAATTCCGCTAACGGAGCAACGGCGTTGGGGGGACTGTGTAGGGCGTCGGCGACGAAGGCGGTAATGGCCGATAGCGGCAAAGGGCCGAGTTCGACTTGCGTGGCTGGCAAATCGACAGATTTTAGCTGGTTGAGCAGCGTCGTTAGCGGGTGGTCCTGGTCGACAGCGTTGTGGCGGTAGGTGCCTACGATCATGAGATGGCCGAGATCGCTGTCTCGTAGCAGTCGTTCGACGACGCTAAGCGAGGCGCTATCGGCCCACTGCAAGTCGTCGAGATACAGCACTAAGGGGTGATCGGGGCGGCAGAAAATCCGGAAGAAATTGTGAAGGACATGTTGAAAAACATTACGGATCGCCTCGGGCGTTACTGCTGCCGCGGGTGGTTGCGGGCCTATGATATGTTCGATTTCCGGTGTGAGATCGATGATAACCTGACCGTTGCCGTTGGCGGCGCTGAGAATCGCTTCCCGCCATTGTTTAAGGCGCTTTTCCGGTTCGGTTAGCAAGTGTTTCGCCAGCTCTCGAAGTGCCGTTGCCAAGACACTATAGGGACGATTGCGTTCGTGGAGCTGTGCTTTGCCGGTAATGAACCAGCCGTGCCGTCCGGTAACGGCCTCCTGTAGACCGTGTACCAGCGCGCTTTTGCCAATGCCCGAATAACCGCTGACCAAAAGCAACTCTTTGTGCTGGTGGTCGACACGATCGAATGCTTTTAGGAGCAGTTTGAGCTCTTCTTCGCGGCCGTAAAGCGCTTGTGGGATGACAACCCGGTCGGGAATATCGAAGCGTTGCAGAGGGAGCGTCGGAATTTTTCCATCGGTTCGCCAATAGTGCAGACAGGCTTCGATATCGCGTTGCACGCCAAGTGCGCTTTGATACCGCTCCTCCGGGTTCTTGGCCAACAATTTCATAACGATAGCGCAGAGCGAAGGCGATAAATCGGGCGCTATACTGGCGAGGTGAGGGGGCTGGTGGGCGATATGGCAATGCGCGATTTCTAGCGGTTCGCGTTCGGCGAACGGATGAGCGCCGCCGAGTAGTTCGTAGAGCGTGATACCAAGCGAGTAAAGATCGCTTCGATAGTCCACGACTTGCTGCATGCGCCCGGTTTGTTCAGGCGATATGTAGCGTAGGTCGACGCTAGGCGATAAGCGATTAAAATCGGGCTCGTCGCTATTCAGGCGAGAAGCCTGACTAAAATCGATCAGTTTTATGCGACCGGTCGTCGAGTCGTATACGGCATGTTTTGGCTGAATGCCTTTATGAATAACCCGCGCGCTATGCAGTTCGCTGATGGCCGCCGCGAGTTCGGCACCGATTTGAAGGCGCTCTTCAAGATCGAGAGCGCCTTCCTTCATCAACGTATTTAACGAGTGCCCTGGGCAGCGTTCAAGTACGAGCACCGGCTTACCGTCGCTCAATTCCAAGCCGTAAGCCTGCACGGTGCTATTCAGATGTAGTTGTCGCAACAGCTCGAACTCGTGGCGATAGCGGCTTACTTGTTCAGTCGTTGGTGTCGTGCTGAGCGGCTGTTTCAGTACAACAGGGCGTCCATCGTATTCTCGCCTAGCCTGCTCGATAAGGTTGGCGGAACCTGTATGTATATGGCCGAATGCGGTGTACCCAGGAATCATAATTATTCTTCTCACATCCGGACTCTGTCCTTAGCCGGCGACTGGGAATGCACCTCAGATGCTGACGGCGTCGCATGTTCCCTGTGGCCTGTTAGTCCGGCTGACCGTTACCGTCGCTGGTTTTTTGCTGTGATGATCGGCCAACGTCGACGTGACGAAATTTCGTCCTTTATAGTTTTCCAATGGCGGGTCGTACGCTGGGAAAACGCCGGGTGATTCGCTTATGCCTATCGGATCGACACGCTAGGTGTCGAATCACATAAGTGAGCCCGCTTCCTCTCATAATTTCTAATTATCGTTTTACCTTACTATAGGAAAGAAATAAAAAGGAACTACCGACCGTTTGGTTTAGTAAGCGGCACTGGGCTATCTCAGGCGGTAGTGCTTCCGTCCTTCTATAATAGACCGTGAAACAGGAAGCTGTAGGTAAATGGCGTAATTGATCGCACGTGCTTGCTCTTTCCCTCCCTTGCCGGTGCCGGGCAGGGCGCTGCTAGCGGGCTATGCCGGCAAAGGAGGGCTTCGCTTACACGGCGAGTGAGGAAGCTGTTTCCGCGGGGGTACGGTGATGGGTGGTGCCGTACAGGCGGACCACCTCGCCGATAACGGTCAATGCAGGGCTGCTTAGCTCAGCGTCTACAACGCGGCATGCGATATCGTTGAGAGTGCCGACGACGATGCGCTGATCTTTGGTGGTGCCTTTCTCAATCACAGCGACCGGCCAATCCGGCGTCAAGCCGTGTCTTATCAGGCCATCGCAGAGTTGGCGCAGGCTGCCTAAGCCCATATAAACCACCACCGTTTGCCGGGCGCGCGTTAAGGCTTGCCAGTCAACGATGCCGGCCCCCTCCTGTCGGTGAGCGGTTACGAATAGGCAGGATTGCGCATAATCCCGATGCGTTAACGGAATACCGGCGTAAGCCGCACACCCGGTCGCCGCAGTAATGCCCGGCACGACCTCCACTTCAATGCCGGCTTCGGCCAACGTTTCGACTTCCTCGCCGCCGCGGCCGAACATGAAGGGGTCGCCTCCCTTCAAGCGGGCGACGCGCTTGCCCTGGCGAGCGTAATCGATCATGAGTGTTTCGATGTCCGTTTGCGGCACGCTATGTCGTCCGCAACGCTTGCCGACATAAACTTGCTGGGCGTCGGGGTGAATAAGGTCGAGAATCGCCTGACTAACCAAGCGATCGTACAGGACGATATCGGCCTCTCGCAGGCGACTCAGTGCCCCGAGGGTAAGCAGCTCGGGGTCTCCCGGGCCGGCCCCAATCAGATAGACGCGGCCCGGCGGCGTTGTGCCGCGTTGTAGCAGGCGCCACAGCAGGGCCGGTAAGGCGTCGCGACGTTTCATGCGGCACGCTCCCGTTTGTTCTCGGCAATGAGCCGTTCTATTTCCGGTAGGCAGCTACCGCAATTGCCACCGGCCTTCAATTGGCGAGTGATCTCTTTCGCGCTGTGGCAGCCTGCTCGAACTGCGGCGCAAATGGTATTTTCGCCGACGCCGAAGCAACTGCAAACGGTGCGCCCCTGGCTGCCCGTGCCGGCAGGCGGTGCGCCGCTTAATAGCGCCAGCCGTTCGTTGACGCTCAGGCTGTCGGCACTTAACAAGGTGGTTAACCACTCCCGCTCCGGCAGATTGGGCTCGGGGCCGATGAAAAGGCAGAACGCCAGCCGATTATCTTGAACGGCGGCTAGGCGAAATAGGCCGCGCCCGGGGTCTTTAAACTCCAGCCATTCGACCTCGGCGGGGGCTTGTGCTTGCGCCCAGCTGTGCCAGTCAACGCCTTCGCTGCACGCAAACTCCAGGCGCTGGCCGTTGACCACCGGCAGCTGCGTCCAATAATCGCCGATAGGCGACACCGTCTCCCTGCTAAGGCAGAAACCGTGCCATTGATAACGGCAAGACTGAACCTTAACCGGCGTATGCTTGAATTCCGGCTCGCCGGAGAGCGGATCGCGGGCCGGGTTGACCACCGCATCGATACACGCCTGAGCGCTAAAGCTATCGTTCCAGTGCATCGGCACGAACACGCAGCCCTCTTGTTGTTGCTCGTCCAGGCGAAGGCGCACCACGGCTTTGCCCCAAAGGCTTTCGATGCTGACCAAATCGCCCTCCAACAGGCCTAAACGATAGGCGTCGCTGGGGTGTATCTGTGCCAGCGGCTCGGGCATATGGGCACACAGGCGCGGCGCCTTACCGGTGCGTGTGAGGGTATGCCAATGATCCCGCACACGGCCGGTATTAAGGATTAGCGGATAGTCGGGGTTTGGGGCGTTTTGCGGCGCCTGATGGCTGACCGGCACTAACTGCGCCCGCCCCGACGGGGTGTGGAAGCCGCCTTCGCCGTAGAGGCGGGTTTGCCCGGTTCGGCTGCCGGCCGGGCGTGGCCACTGGAAAGGCGTCAAGGCCTCGTATTCTGCGGCGCTAATCTCGGCCAGAGCGCCGATATCGAAAGCCCGCCGGCCGCCGTTCTCAAAGCCCGACAGGCGTGCGTGTTCGCGGAAGATCTCGCAGGGCGCAACGTAATCGAAAGCTTCGGCAAAGCCAAGCCGTTTGGCGACCTCGCAAATGATCCACCAATCGGCGCGGGCTGCACCGGGGGCGGGAAGGAAACGGCGTTGCCGCGAGATGCGTCGCTCCGAGTTAGTAACCGTGCCGTCTTTCTCGCCCCAGGTAAGGGCCGGCAAGCGGACTGTGGCCAGGCGCGCGGTATCGGTTTCGCGCATACAGTCGGAAACCACCACCAACTCGCAGCCGGCCAAGGCGGCCCGGACCTTATCGGCATCCGGCAGGCTTACCGCCGGGTTGGTCGCCATAATCCATACCGCTTTGATCTCGCCGCGGCCGATGGCTTCGAACATATCAACCGCCTTCAGCCCCGGTTTGTCGGCTATATTCGGCGCATCCCAGAAGCGGCGCACACGGTCGATATCCTCCGGCGTGAAATCCATGTGCGCGGCGAGTTGGTTCGCCAGGCCGCCGACTTCGCGCCCGCCCATGGCATTGGGTTGGCCGGTGATGGAAAACGGGCCCATGCCGGGGCGGCCGATTCGGCCGGTGAGCAGGTGGCAGTTGACGATGGCGTTGACTTTGTCGGTGCCGACCGAGGACTGATTAATGCCTTGCGAGAACACCGTGACGGTTTTTTCGGTGGCGGCAAACCAGCGGAAAAATTGCAGCACATCTTGTTCCGGCAGCCCGCAGAGAAAGGCGGTTTCAGGTAGGCTGCCGGATTGTTCGGCCGCTTCCAGGGCGTCCGAGAAGCCGTTGCCGTGCTGTTCCAGAAAACGGTAATCGACTTTGCCGTAACGGCTTAAATGGGTCAGCAAGCCATTGAACAGCGCAATGTCGCTGCCCGGCCTTAGCGGTAGGTGGAGGTCGGCGATATCGCAGCTATCGGTGCGCCGGGGGTCGATCACGACCACCTTAAGGTTCGGGTTCTGCTCGCGCGCCGCGCGCAGCCGCTGAAACAATACCGGATGGCACCACGCAAGGTTGCTACCGGTGAGCACGACCAGATCGGCCAGCTCCAGGTCCTCGTAACATACCGGTACCGCGTCGGCACCGAAGGCGCGTTTGTGGCCGACTACTGCGGAGGCCATGCACAGGCGCGAATTAGTGTCGATATTCGGGCTGCCGATGAAGCCTTTCATTAGCTTATTGGCAACGTAGTAGTCTTCGGTGAGCAGCTGTCCGGAGCCATAAATGGCAACCGCATCCGGCCCGTACTCGTCGATGATGCGGCGGAAGCCGCTCGCCACGGTATCGAGCGCCTGATCCCAATCGCAGGCCTGGCCGTTTACTTCCGGCGTGAGCAGGCGACCTTCCAGGCCGAGGGTTTCTGCCAAGGCGGAGCCCTTTGAGCAGAGTCGGCCGAAGTTGGCAGGGTGCTCCGGATTACCGCGCACGCTTACTGTGCCGGCGGCGTCGCGGTCGACCAAGACGCCGCAGCCGACGCCGCAGTAGGGACACGTCGTAGCGGTGGTTTGTGTAGACATCGAATACCTCAATTCACAGCTTGCAGACCAGCGGCATCCAGCCGCTGCGCCGTGTGTTTTACGCCGCGCTGCCTAAATCCAGATACAGCACGTCGTCGTCGATTTGACCGGATAGCGCCGAACCTCGCCTTCGTCGGGGGCGAGCGCTTTGCCCTCGGCCAAGCTGATCTTCATTCCGTGCAGCGGGCAGGAAACGCAATCGCCGTGCACGATGCCTTGCGACAGCGGCCCACCTTTGTGAGGGCAGTGGTCTTCCAGCGCGAAGATCCGCCCGTCGACAGTCTTGAACACGGCGATCGCCGCATCTTGCGTCAGTACTACGCGGGCGCCTTGGGCCGGGATATCGTCAGGGCTACCGACGGCGACCCAGCGGGTGCGAAGCTCTGCTACGGGCGTGCTCATGATTTGACCTCCTGCAAGGGAACGAACTCGGCACGACGTTCGGGCCGGGCATATTCCGCCCAAGGATCCTTCTGGGCGTGTTTTTGCGACTCGAGAAAGCGTTGGTAAAGTGCGCGGCGGCCAATTTCGTCCTCGACCACACGGCTTTTGACGTAGGAAAGTCCCACCCGCTCGATCCAAGGCGCGGTACGCTCCAGGTAGCGCGCCTCTTCGCGGTAGAGCTGCATGAAGGCGGCGGCATGCTCCTTAACCTCGTCCATGGTCTTGACCCGGCAGAGCACATCGGTCGCGCGGACTTTTACGCCGCCGTTACCGCCGACGTGCAATTCCCAACCCGACTCGATGGCCACTACCCCGAAATCTTTGATCGTGGCTTCGGCGCAGTTGCGCGGGCAGCCGGAGACGGCCATTTTGAACTTATGCGGCGTCCACGAGCCCCAGGTCATCTTCTCCAACTCGATGCCGCACTGCGTAGAGTCCTGCGTGCCGAATCGGCACCACTCGCTGCCGACACAGGTCTTGACCGTGCGCAAGGACTTGCCGTAGGCATGGCCGGAGACGAAGCCGGCCTGTGAGAGTTCGCGCCAGACGCCCGGCAAGTCCTCTTTCTTGACGCCGAGCAGATCGATGCGCTGCCCGCCGGTGAGCTTGACCGTCGGCACGTTATATTTTTCCGCCACCTCGGCAATGGCTTTTAGCTCTTTCGGGTTGGTAACGCCGCCCCACATCCGCGGCACTACCGAATAGGTACCGTCTTTCTGGATGTTGGCGTGCATACGTTCGTTGACGAAGCGGGCTCGCGGGTCGTCGTCGGCCTCGTTCGGCCAGGTCGAGATGAGGTAATAGTTCAGCGCCGGTCGGCACTTATCGCAGCCGTCCGGCGTTTTCCACTCCAGAAAGTCATAAACCTGCTGTAAGGAGGTGAGCTTTTGCTTGCGAATGGCCTCTCGCACCTGATCGTGACTGAAGTCGGTGCACGGGCATATCGGTTTGATCTTGGGCTGAGAGTAATCGCCGCCGACGGTGTTCGCCAACAATTGCTCGACCAAGCCGACGCAGGAACCGCAGGAATTGCCCGCTTTGGTGTGCGCCTTCACATCGTCGACCGTGAACAGCCCCTTGGTGGTGATCGCATCGACGATGGTGCCCTTGCAGACCCCGTTACAGTCGCAGATCTGGGCCGAATCCGGCAGGTCGGCCACTTGATTGACGCCGCCATGGCCGGCGTCGCCCAGGTTGGCCTGACCAAAAAGCAAGGTGTCGCGGAAATCGATGACCGACGTGCCTTCCCGCATCAGCTGGAAGTACCAGGAACCGTCGCCGGTGGCACCGTAGAGTACGCAGCCTTGGACCCGGTTGTCTTTGATAACGATTCTTTTGTAAATGCCTGCGCCCGGATCGTGGAAAACGACTTCTTCGCAATCCTCTCCGCCATGAAAATCGCCGGCTGAGAACAGGTCGATGCCGGTGACTTTGAGCTTGGTCGAGGTCACCGAGCCCTGGTAGAGCCCGAAACCTAGCCCCGCTAGATGGTTGGCACAGACCTTCGCTTGTTCGAACAAGGGCGCGACCAGGCCGTAGCACTGGTTACGGTGCTGCACGCACTCGCCGACGGCGTAGATTTTGGGATCGAACGTCTGTAACGTGTCGGACACCACCACGCCGCGCTCGCAGTAAATTCCCGCCCGAGCCGCCAAGTCGATATTGGGCCGGATACCGACCGCCATGACGATCAAATCCGCCTCTTCTTCCGTACCGTCGGAGAAACGAATCCCTTGGACGTGCTCCTCGCCCAGGATGGCGGTTGTTTGTTTCTCCATCAAAACCGCATGCCGCGCTCTTCCAGCGACTGTTGCAGCATCTGCCCTGCGGTTTTATCCAGCTGCCGTTCCAGCAGAGTGTCCATCAGATGAACTACCGACACATCCATGCCTTGCTTCATCAGGCCGTAGGCCGCTTCCAGCCCTAACAGGCCGCCGCCGATCACGACGGCCTTTTTGTGCTGTTTCGACGCTTCCAGCATTCGGTTGACGTCGTGGATGTCTCGATAACTTAAGACGCCGGGCAAATCCTTGCCCGGCACCGGGATGATAAAAGGATCGGAACCGGTGGCAAGCAGCAGGCGATCATACTTGGCGTTGGTGCCGTCGGCGGCGATCACGCGCCGGCCGACGCGGTCGATTTCCACGATCTGCTTACCGGCGTGGAGCGTGATGCCGTGCTCGGCATACCACTCGATGGGGTTGAGCATAATATCGTCGACCGTTTTCTCGCCGGCCAGCAGCGGAGATAGCATGATGCGGTTGTAGTTGCCGTAGGGTTCGGCACCGAAAATCGTGATCTCGTACTTTTCCGGTGCGATGTCCAACAGCTCTTCGATGACCTTCATCCCAGCCATCCCGTTGCCGACCATTACGAGTTTTTCTTTCATGGTTCCGGTCCTCTTTACTAATCCACGCCGCTTACGCGGGGGCTGCTTCGCGTTCGGCCAAGGCGGCTTTAAAGGCTTCGTCTTCGGCGGCCTGCGTCTCGGCCGAGAAGCGCACGGCGAAAGCGGCAAAAGCGCACACCACCACCGCTAGCCCCAGATATAACAAGGCCGTTTGGTACGTCATGCCTTCGGTACGGAACAAAAAGCCGGCCGCAACGGCGCCTGCGTTACCGCCCGCGCCGACAATGCCCGCTACCGCGCCGAGCGCCTTCTTGTTCATGAACGGCACCAGGCCGAACGTTGCGCCTTCCGCCATTTGCGTGAACAGGCTGAAGGTAATCAGAGCGACGATGGCAAGCGATAGCACCGTCATTTGCGAGAACACGATCAGGAAAATGCCTTCCAGCAGCAGCGCGAAGAACAGGAAGCGCACTCGCCCTTTCAGTCCGTGCCAGCGGGCGAACAAGTCCGAGAAGTAACCGCCCAGGGTGCGGGCGAATAGGTTCATTAGACCGAACAGCCCCGCGATGATGCCGGCGGTTTTCAGGTCGAGTTCGAAGTGATCGAAGAAATACAGGGCGGCGATGTTGTTGATCGTCAGCTCCACCCCGAAGCAGGCGGCATAGACAATGAACAAAGCCCAGACGCGAACGTCCTTAGCCGCCAGCAGGAAACTGCCGCGCATGCCTCGCTCTTTAACCGCCGGCGGCAGCTCGCCGCGCTCGCGCAAGTCCTTAAAATTGCCGTCCGGGCAGTCCTGCGTCAGGAAGTAATAGGCGATGCCGGTGAAGAACAGCACCACACCCGGCACGACCATGGCGAGCCGCCAGCCGAGAAATTCGTTGACGCCCAGCATCAGGATGGCACTGAAGATCAACGGCATCAGAATCTGCGTCGTACCACCGCCGAGATTACCCCAGCCCGCCGTGGTGGCGTTGGCGGTGCCCACGACATTGGGAGCGAACATTACCGTCGTGTGATATTGGGTGATAACGAATGAAGCGCCGATGGCGCCGATGGCCAAACGAGCTAATAAGAAGGTTTCGAAGCTATTGGCAAAGGCGATGCCCATGACGGGGATCGAGCCAAGGACCAACAAGCCGCTATAGGCAAGCCGCGGACCGATTTTGTCGCACAGCACGCCGATCAACAGGCGCACGACGATGGTGATCGCTACCGAGGCAATGATGGTGCTGCCAATTTGGGATTGCGTAAGGCTTAAGTCTTCTCGCACCACCGCCATTAGCGGGGCGATACCGAACCAGCCGAAAAAGCACACGTGAAATGCGAGCCAGCTCAGATGAAACGCCCGCATTTGCGGTGTATTGAAGCTAAACAGACGTATTCTGGTGGCTTTGTTGCGCAGTTCCATGCCAAACCCTCTCTACGCGAGATCGATATGAACCTTCCCCTTCGAAGGTATTCAATCGACGCACTCGTACCGAAGGACGGCCTGGTCCACGTCTGACGTAGTTATCTATTCAACAGCTATGCCAAGAAGAGGGTATGTCAATGAAAACAATTGGATAGCTTGTGTCTGGGTGCATGTGCACAATTTTGGACGGGCCGTTTGGCCCTAATCCGGTGCATGCCTGCACTGCTGCGGTGCGTCATCGCGCGCGCGCGCGCGCGCCGCGCGCGATGACGCGCTTAAGCTCGCTGGCTAGCGGGAATCGCGTATCCATGACGTTATGGGCACGGTTGTTGCTTAGCGGTTCGTGTTCCTTTGCACCGGGCCTTGCTTTGAGCCGTCGGCACAACCTGCGCCACACTTTCCTACCGCTTAATGGCAATAAGGAAATGGTTCGAAGGGACATCAAAGGGAGGTTAGCGATGGCAGTTCGTGTACTGATTGTTGATACACGACCACAACGTTCGCGCAAGTTAGAGCAGTCACTGCGCGAAGCCGGTTTTGAAGTCGTAGCGGTTATCGACGGCGAGGATGCTTTGCATGACAAGGTATGCGAGCTGGCGCCCGATGCCGTGGTGGTCGATACCGACTCGCCGGGCCGGGATACCTTAGAACACTTGGCAAGCCTCGGGCAGCGTTACCCGAAGCCGATGATCATGCTTTCCGAAAGCGTGGACCCCGAACTCACCCTGGATGCCGCTCGTGCGGGAGTAACCGCCTATGCGGTAGAAACGTTATCGGCGCCGGTCGTTCGCTCCTTGGTCGATGTCGCCATTGCGCACTTCCGCTCGCACGCGCTGTTGCGCACCGAATTAGTCAAGGTGCAGCGCTCCTTGGAGAGCCGCAAGCTTATAGATCGCGCTAAATGTCGATTGATGGAGCGCTATGGCATAGGCGAGGAGGCCGCTTATCAACGGCTGCGCAAACTGGCGATGGACCGTCGTCTTAATCTTAATGACCTGGCCCGGGAGATTCTCTCGACAGGGGCCGTCGACTAAGGGAGTTATACGTGATGTCCCATGCATTGGAGAAAACCGCGCTTCGCGTCGGTTTCATATCGCTGACCGACTGTGCCCCGTTAGCGGTTGCCAAGGAACAGGGCTTTTTTGCTGCCGAGGGTTTGGATGTCACCCTGTGCCGGGAAACCTCTTGGGCCAATATCCGCGATAAGGTCATGCTCGGTGCATTGGATGCCGCCCAGATGCCGGCGCCGATGCCGCTGGCGGCCACATTGGGTGTGGCCGGGCCGCGGGTGCCGATGATTACCCCTTGCGTCCTAAACCTGGGCGGCAACGCGATTACGGTGTCGCACGACTTGTTCCGCCAGATGCTGGCTCTGGCGCCGGAAGCTTTGCGCGAGCCGCCCTACACCGCGGATGCTTTACGCGCCGTGATCGAAGCACGGCGTATTTTGGATAAGCCGCCGTTAGTCTTCGCGACGGTCTTCCCGACCTCGACTCACTACTATCAACTTTGTTACTGGTTATCGGCGGCGGGCATCGACCCGCTACGCGATCTCACCCTAAAGGTGATTTCTCCCCCCCATATGGTGCGGGCGCTGGAAATGGACGAGATTGCCGGGTTCTGCGTCGGCGAGCCCTGGAACGGCCTGGCGGTTGATTTGGGGCTGGGCGTCAGTCTGATCAGTAGTTACGAGATCTGGAACAACGCTATGGAAAAGGTCTTGGCGATGACCGAGGCCTGGCACCTTCGCCACCCGCAGACAACGCTCGCCCTTACCCGTGCCGTTGTCCGGGCCTGTCGTTGGCTGGAAAAGCCGCGCCACCGAGAGCTGGCCGCCATTCTGTTGAGTCGGGCGGATTATGTCGATGTGCCGCAACAGGTATTGGAGCCGGCCTTAATGGGGGTTCGGCCGCACCGACCGGGCGAGCACGGCATCCCGCAGCCGGAGTTTCTCGTTTTCGGTCGCTCGGCCGCCAACTTCCCATGGCGCTCCCAGGGGTTATGGTACGGCGAGCAGATGCGGATACGCGGCCAGTTGCCGCCGAACGTTGACGTATCGGCCGTCGTCGAACGTAGCTATCGGCCCGATGTGTTCCGCGAGGCGGTCGCCGAGATCGATATGCCCGTGCCGACTATCGACTACAAAGCCGAGGGGGTTCAGCACCACGCCTGGACTCTGCAAGAGGCGACCGCCCCCATCGCGATGGGCCCCAACGCCTTCTTTACCGGCGAGCGATTTGACCCGGTGCGGGAGGCCGTACATCAGCAGCCGGCTGGACGAGTTCACTAAGCGTTGCGACGGCTTTAGGCCGTCGCAATCACCGTGCACACGGCTTGGCACCGCTTCGCACCGCCCATTTCATCGCTGCAAGAGTGAGCCATGCTATGACATCGAACGCAAAAGTTGCGCATAGCGCGCTCGATTACCTGATCATTTCCAAGCAATGCGAGATCGAGAGCCTCAAACACCTGCTCAGCATGGGACGCTTGGTCGTCGCCATCAGTAACCTGGTGCATGCGCTACAGCGGGAGCGAGGGGCGTCGAATATGTTTCTCGGTTCCGGCGGTACGCGCTACGGCAACGCTGTGGTCGAGTACGTAGCCGGCTCCCGCCAGATGGAGCAAGGTCTGCGGGATTGTTTGCAAGGACTCGATACCGATGCATCTTGTTTTTATGCCGGTAGCCGTTTGTTTAGCCGGATTGCGTATGTAGTGCATGGGTTTGACGAACTGGAAAGCGTGCGTGGCCGCGTGCGCGAGCTACAAATCACCCCAGATGTCGTTATTGCCGGCTATAGTGCGCTAATAAAGGGCTTGTTGAACGTGGTGTTCGAGGCTGCGGATGCCGCTGCCGACCCCGATGTATCGCGTAGCTTGGTCGCGTTATTCAACTTTATGCAGGGTAAAGAACTGGCCGGGCAGGAGCGGGCCTTAGGGGCGGCTTCGTTTGCGATGACGGGTTTCACCGCCGAGTCGCGTCGGCAACTGTTACGGCTGATAGAAAGTCAGGAGCGTTGCTTCCAAAGCTTCGCCGAGTTTGCCGAACCGGAGGTGGTCGCGGTATGGGATGCGGTAGTGCGCGGTCCGCATACCGCAGAGGTCGAACGTTTGCGGCGCATCGCCTGCACCTCCGATGCGAGCGAGGATTTTGCGCAGAGCGATGCCTGGTTTACCCGCACAACCCGCCGCATCGATGCCATGAAAGAGGTCGAAAACCGCCTGCAATCCGTCTTGAGTGCCTTGTGCGAGCAAAAAATAGCGGATGCAAACGCCGATTTAGCCAACCATCGAGATCATGTTGCCGCCCTGGCCGACATGGCGCTGGAAGAGCCTGCCTTTGCCGTGTTCTTTCGCGAGTGTGGCGGCGACACGGCGGTCGACTCCGGGGCATACAGTTCCGGCGGTGTTGGGCCGCAGCTCGGTCGGTCAATCATCGACTTGGTGCAGTCGCAATCGCAGCGGCTACAGCGCATGCACGAAGAGTTGGATGCTGCCCGCCAAGCCCTGCGGGAGCGGAAAACGATCGAGAAGGCCAAAGGCTTAGTCATGGAATATCACCGGTTGAGCGAGGAAGAAGCCTATAAATTCCTCCGTCGGCTCGCCATGAGCCAAGGCCGTAAACTAGCCGAGGTGGCCGCTGCGACCGTCGCCATGCGCGACATACTGCATAAGGCTTAACCTTGAGCCACTGCGCAGGCGCCGGCTTAGTGCCGCGCCCTGCTTACCTTAGGCGCTCTGCGCCGAGTGCAGTGGCTGGGCATCCTTCTCTTCGCGCTTTTGCTGTAGAGTCTCCACCTTGCGTTGTTTCTCATGCAAGAAGCTGAGTACCGCCTGACGGTATTTGTTGTACCGCACGTCTTCCGCCAAGGCGATGCGGTCGCGCGGGCGCGGTAAATCGATGCTCAACACTTCGCCGACGGTCGCGGCCGGGCCGTTCGTCATCATCACGATTTTGTCGGATAACAGCACAGCTTCGTCGACATCGTGCGTGATCATGATGACGGTGTTTTGCAGCTCCGCTTGAATGCGCATGACTTCGTCTTGTAGATGTGCTCGGGTGAGCGCATCCAGCGCGCCGAACGGTTCATCGAGTAGCAATACCTTCGGCTGCATGGCCAGGGCGCGAGCAATTCCCACCCGCTGTTTCATGCCGCCGGAGATTTCCGCCGGACGTTTGTTCAAGGCATGGCTCATATTGACCATGTCCAGGTTTTTCAGCACCCATTCGCGCCGTTCCGCCGCCGTTTTACTGCCCTTAAAGGTTTTATCGACAGCGATGGCCACGTTTTCGTACACCGTGAGCCACGGTAGTAGCGAATGGTTCTGAAACACCAGACTGCGATCCGGCCCGGGAGCGTTAACCTCCTTGCCGTCGAGAATCACGCCGCCGGAGGTGGCCGGGATGAGCCCGGCGACGATATTCAAGACGGTGGATTTACCGCAGCCGGAGTGGCCGATAATCGACACGTACTCGCCGCGATCGATGGTTAAATCGATTTGCTTTAGGACTTCCGTGGTGTTGCCGCCGGTGTGGAACGTCTTGTTAACGTCCTCGATGGTCAGGTAATGCTTGCTCATAATCGTTTCTCCTGCGCGGTTGCGTGCAGGGGCTGCGCCCCTGCGGTGCGAATCAGGCGGTCGTGGTGCCGCGAGTAACCCACTTGCCCAGGGCGGCGACGATGCGATCGAGAATGAAGCCGACGATACCGACGTAGATCAGTGCCAGCACGATGTCGCTGATCATCGAGGCGTTCCAGGCATCCCAGATGAAGAACCCGATACCAACACCGCCAATCAGCATCTCGGCGGCAACGATGGCGAGCCAGGACAAGCCGACGCCGATGCGCAGGCCGGAGAAGATATAAGGCGCGGCGGCCGGCAGCGTGATTTTGACGAAATGCTCGACGCCGTTGAGCCGCAGCACGCGAGAGACATTGCGATAATCTTCCGGGATATTGCGTACGCCGACGGCGGTGTTGATGATGATCGGCCAGATCGCCGTAATGAAAATCACGAAGATGGCCGACGGGTAGCTATCCTGAAACGCCGCCAGCGACAGCGGCAGCCAGGCCAGCGGCGGTACGGTGCGCAGCACCTGAAAATCGGATCGAGCCCGCGCATGGCCCAGGTCGACTGCCCGACCAGCACCCCGAGGCCGATACCGGCCACCACAGCCAACAAATACCCGTAGGCGACACGCTCGAGACTGGCCAGAATCTGCCAACCCATGCCGACGTCGTTGCCGCCGTAATCGTAGAAGGGGTTGACGATCAGCTCCCAGGTATCGGCAACGACTTTTGACGGCGCCGGCAAAGTTGCTCCCGGCACCGAGCATAAGGCCTCCCAGACCGCCAGCAGCACCGCCAGGACGATCGCCGGTGGCAATACATGACTCATACCGTATTTGCCGATCCTCTCCGCGGTCGCCTGAACCGCGGTGCGGGACGGCAAGCTTAGCTTGAGCGGCACGCTGGCCGCTTGGTTAACCGATGTACTCATGGCGGTATACCCTCCAGTGAGAGGAAATTTAAATGCGTTTAATGGTCAAGCTGTCGAGATAGGCCTGCGGGTTCTCCGGATCGAAGACTTTGCCGTCGAAGAAGGTTTCCACGCCGCGGGATGTGCCGTCCGGAATATCCGCCGCGGCAACGCCCAGGGCCGCAGCCGCGTCCCGCCAGAGGTCCTCGCGATTGACCTGCTCGACCAAGGCGGTGCTGTCGAAGTTGGCCGGCAAGTACCCCCAGCGGATGTTCTCGGTGAGAAACCACAAGTCGTGGCTCTTGAACGGGTAGGAGGCGTGGTCGTTCCAGTACCGCATCTGGTCCGGGTGGTTTTCCACCACGCGGCCGTTGCCGTAATCGAAGTTGCCCTGCATGCGATCGATGATGTCGTCGAAGGGCGCGTGAATCCAACGCCGCCGCGAGCAGATACGGGCCACCTCTTCTTTATTGGCCGGGTCTTCGCAGTACATCTGCGCCTCCATCACCGCCATCAGCAGTGCGCGGGTGGCGTTGGGGTTGGCGTCGACATAATCGGCCCGCATCGCAAAAGCTTTTTCCGGATGGTTGTGCCAGATCTCGCCGGTGGTGTTAGCGGTATAACCAATGCCCTGATTGACCAACTGCTGGTTCCACGGCTCGCAGACGCAGAAGGTGTCCATGCTGCCCACCCGCATGTTGGCGACCATTTGCGCCGGCGGGACGACAATGGTGGAAATGTTACGGTCCGGGTCGATGCCGCCGGCGGCGAGCCAGTAGCGGATCCACATATCGTGGGTGCCGCCGGGGAAGGTCATCGCAGCGCGCACCTCGTCGCCGCCCGCCCGTTTCTCGGCCAGTGCTTTACCGAATTCCGTCGTGTCGAGTCCGACCTTAAGATCGTTGTACTCGCGGCCTACCGAAATGCACTGCCCAGCCAGGTTAAGCCGCGCCAGGATGTACATCGGTAGCGGTACATTGTTGGGCGTCATGGCGCCGGAAGCGATGAGGTAAGGCATAGGCGTGAGAATGTGCGCGCCATCGATGCCGTTGCGGCGCGAGCCAAGAACGAGATTATCCCGCGTGGTGCCCCAAGAAGACTGCTTCAGCACCTCGACATCGGTCATACCGTGCTTGGCGAAAAAGCCCTTCTCCAAGGCGACGAATAGCGGTGCGGCATCGGTAAGCGCGATAAAGCCTAGTTTGGCCGAACGGGTTTCGAGATTGCCGCCGCCGGAGGCGAGCGCTTGCCCGGGGAGTGCCAGGCCGCCCCAGAGCGCGGCGCCGCCGGCGGCAGCCATACCTTTGAGAAAGCTGCGACGGTTAATCCCATTCTTGTTAGTCATTGGAAAACTCCTGTGCCTCAAACGAAAAAGCGCCCACTCCTCGTCGACGCGCTGTGCGCGGACGATGAATGGACGCCTTTGCCCTGGTTGGGGAAACACTGAGTAGCCCCCTCCGCACATAAAATGCGCTCGGGATGAGGGAACTACTCGGTGTTTCCCCTGCGAGGCCGGCCGCCGTTGGCTAGCCTCTGGCGTTATAACAGCAGAAACTATGCCAGGGCCGTGATAGCGGCCGTAAGCGTTGGAGTTTTAGAGTGTTTTTAATGGCTTGAGGGGTCAAGTCTTGCTCCTCCAGCTGCGCTACTTTGGTGCACAGGAAGCTATGCAGTGCCCACAGTTGGCCCGCTAAGCGGGCGCTGCGGCAGGAAAATGGTGGCGGGTGCGGTTGGCAATGCGCACCAGCCACAGCATCAGCGGTACTTCCACCAGCACACCAACCACGGTGGCGAGTGCGGCGCCGGATTGCAGGCCGAACAGAGCGATGGCGGCCGCCACGGCGAGTTCGAAGAAATTACTTGCCCCGATCATGCTGCCGGGTGCGGCCACGTTGTGGGGAACGCGCCAAGCCTTAGCCCAGCCGTAAGCGAGGAAAAAGATAAACACCGTTTGAATAATCAGCGGCACGGCGATCAAAGCGATGTGCAGCGGATTGTTCAGAATAATCTCGCCTTGGAACGCGAACAAAAGCACCAGGGTCAGGATCAGCCCGACGGGCGTGACCGGCGCCAAGCGCTTCATGAACACCTGATCGAACCATTCACGCCCACGGCGCTGGATTAACGTTACGCGGGTGAAATAGCCGGCCGCCAAGGGAATCACGATGTACAGCAGCACGGACAGCGCCACCGTATCCCACGGTACGCTGATGTCCGAGATGCCGAGCAGCAGCACCACGATAGGGGCGAAGGCGAACAGCATGATGAGGTCGTTAAGCGCCACCTGCACCAAGGTGTAACCGGCATCGCCGCGCGTTAAATGGCTCCAGACGAACACCATTGCCGTGCAAGGAGCAGCACCCAATAAAATGGCGCCCGCTAAGTACTCCCGCGCGAGACCTTCGGGAATGAAGGGCTGAAACACCACCATGAAGAAAAACCAGGCGATGGCGAACATGGTGAACGGCTTAATCAGCCAGTTTACCGAGGTGGTGATGACCAAGCCTTTCGGTTGCCGGCGTACGCCCGCGATGGCGCTAAAGTCGATCTGCACCATCATGGGGAAGATCATAGCCCAGATCAGCAGCGCGACTGGAATCGATACCTGCGCATACTCGAAGCGCGCCAGTGTTTCAGGTACGGCCGGTGCGAACTGACCCAAGAGAATGCCGCCGATGATCGCCAAGGCCACCCACAGCGACAGCCAGCGCTCGAATAGCCCCATGCCTTCTTTAATGTCCGGCGTTTCTTGCAAGGAGGATTGCGTCGTGCTCATGCGTCGGCGAGTTCCTTAGATAGCAGTTCGCGCACGCGGCGTTTGACGTCGTCGCGCACCGCGTGGAATTGGGCGGTAATCTCGGTTTCGCTGCCGGTCGCCTTGGCCGGGTCGGGCAAGGGCCAGTGTATTCGCCGAGTGCCAGGCGGTAGCACGGGGCAGTGCTCATCGGCGTGGCCGCAGACGGTCACTACCAGATCGGCCTCGGCGAGCATGGCATCGGTGACCCGCGTCGATTCTTGGCCACTGATATCGATGCCGTCTTCGGCCATGGCCGCGATGGCGCGCGGGTTCTTGCCATGAGCCTCGATACCGGCCGATTGCACGCGGGCGTGCTCGCCGCCGAAATGGCGGGCGTAACCTTCCGCCATTTGCGAGCGGCAGGAGTTGCCGGTGCAGAGGAACAGAATAGTAAGGGGTTTACGGTGCATGCGGTGCTTCCTAACTGCATTCCGCCAGCGGGCGGTTGGGCATGCCCGCCAGTCGCTGACGAATATCGCTCACGCTTTCGGCAGCGAAGGTGGTTGCCAACACTTCGCGCGCCCAGGCGGGCAGCTGCGGGTGTAGGCGGTAGAACACCCATTGCCCGCGCCGTTCGTCCTTAACGATGCCAAGATCGCGCAAATGGCCGAGATGGCGGGAGATGCGCGATTGCGTCATGTCCAAGGCGTGCACCAGCTCGCACACGCAGAGCTGATCCTCCGCCCAGAGCAGGAGCAGGCAGCGCAAGCGCGTGCTGTCGGCGAGCGCTCGAAAAAGAGTTCTGGGGTCATGGATATGCACATATGTGGATAGCCGAATATGTGCATATGATACAGAGCGTGCTCGGGATGTGTAAAGGCTTGGGTTAGTTAATGGCGGAACGGCTACTGCCAGGCAGCAGCCCATGTTAATACCTTATGGTACGCTCCGGCGCCGAATCGGAGGCTTTTATTGCTCGAGGCGTCTGTCGACGCGGCGCAGGCGCTGCTCGAGGAATTCGATGGTATGCATTTGCCGTACGCTCATGTCCGTGCGCTGTAGCAAGTTGCTGCCGGGGTGCTGGGAGTTAAGCCATTGCCAGGTTATCAAGCCCGGTTCGACCAACGGAATCTCCGCCCAGTCCGCCTCCGCTTCGTCGAGCGGACCGTCGACGCGGCGGGCGACGATATCGGCTTCGGCCTCGGCGCCCAGACTAAGCTTTTGCGGCAACGAGATGTGGTGCCAACGCTGGCCGGTAGCCTGGTGGACGGCGAAAGCGACGTTATATATCTGGCCGTCGGTTAGGGTTTTGCTGTCCTGCGGGTTGGGTGCTTCCAGACTACGGGTTAGGCGCACTTCCCAAGCGCCGTCGTGCCAGCGACCATCGGCTTCGATGGCACCGCGGCTGCCGCTGGGTGTGCGCAGCAGGCGTTGGGGTATCACGTCCCCTTCCTGCCAGTCATGGTTAGGATCGAAAGGCACGGCGTGGCCTTCGGCCAAGTAGTAGAAATCGTCCTGACCGTAGCCCTGCTCGATCAGCCGTTCCCAGTCCAGTGCATGGAAGCCGGTTTGTTCGGCATCGAACATCCATAACGGTTGCTCGGTTTCCTCGTCCCAATTGCTTGTGTACATGCCTTGCCCTTCCGAGGAATGGCGGTATTCGAGGATATAACCGTTGTCGGCATAACCAAGGGGGTTGCTGCGGTGGGCGCGCCATTGCCAGAGGTCGATGAACACACCCTCGTCGCGCAGTTGCTCCAGCTCCGCAACGGGCCGGACGTGATGCCAACTGACATCGGCCGGGTTTGCCGTTGTGCGCGATTGCGGGATGTACTTACGTACGTCGCTGCGGCCCAGTTCCTGCCCCAGGTAGGCATTCTGCCGGACCGTTTCGGGGCTTGCCTCGTTATATGTGGTGCGCATGCCCTGATGGGCCGTCATGAAGCCGCCGTAGAGGCCGAAGCCGTCGACGGCACCGTCGTCGAGCATCATGGAAATGCGATCTTCGTATAAACCGTGGGGGTCGCCTTCGGGGCCGCTGGTGCCGTAGCGCACCCAGCGGCCGTCTTCATAGCGAAGGACTTGGTGATACCAGCTAGGGCTGTCGGTTTCAAACCGATACCGCAACTGGAACTGCTCATCGTCGTACACGGCCGCCACTTGCAGCGTCGGCCGTGCTTCCACCCGTTGGTATTTACCTTCGTTCTGCGAGGTGAACACCAACATGAGAATGAACATGATGATGCTAATGCCGGCGATGATAAAAAACCGGCACGCGTCTTACGTGGTGGTTGCGACATGTCGGACCCCCTGATGATACATGGATGCCGCCGCGCGGTTCGTGGCGACGGCGGGGGTCAGTGTACTAGTAAATGCCCTCCCGCTTAAGAAATAGGCTTTGCCCTGGTGATCCAGGTCCGCAGATGTAAAGGCAGGGCGCAACGAACAAGGTGGGCAACATCGAGCCGAGCAGGCCGTCGCTTGTGGGAGAGGGTGCGGCAGACCTGTAACCGAAATATTAAGGTTTTCTAATTTTCTGCCGTTGTTACGAAGATAAGCCACCTTCTTCGTGGCGTGCCTCGGCGTAACGGGGCACGCCTTCACTACACCTTCTTTTGGGGGACATACCAAGATGTTTGACCGTAAGTTGCTGCTTGGTGGCGCATTCTCTGCTGCTTTTCTGATTGCCGGCTGCGCTTCCACGCCCGAACAACCGAGAACGGTCGATGCCGGCTGGCCGGATTGGTATCAGGTCTATGACGCCGACGAGCAATATTTCTACGGTTTCGGCGAAGGTCACAGCAGCCGCTTGAACATGGCCACTCAGCAGGCGCGTTTGGCCGCTCAGACCGAGTTGGCGCAGGCCGTCGATGCCCGCGTCCAGGCTCTGGCGCAAGAAGGTGCCCAGCAGTCTTTGGACGATCCGCAAGTCCGTGGTGTGTTCGAGTCCGCCCAGCGCTCGCTGGTCGATACCAGCCTCTCTGACGCCCAGCCCGACCAGGTGCACCGTGTGCGCCAAGACGATGGCAGCGTGCGCGTATTTATCCGTATGCGGATGCCGCGTAACGAAGCCGACCGTATCGGTCGCAGCGTCATCGACGAAATGGACCGCCAGCTCGGCGCGCGGTAAGCGCTTTCCGAAGGAGGTGCGGATATGAAGACCATTACCGGCCTAATGGGCCTTGCGTTATTGGCGCTGACGCTGGCGGCTTGTTCTTCCAAGCTCGACGAGCGTATTGCTCAAGAAATGCAGGCCGAGCGAGAGCGGCAGCAACAGCACGAGGCGGGGCGTTCCTCGCTTGATCAGCTGGATCGCCACACGCGCTAAGCCCAGGTGTGCCTATTGCGGGCAGTTCGGCGCTGGCCGGGCTGCCCGTTTCCCACCTTAATCTGTATCCGTTGGTACCGGCCCTGTAGAGGTCGGAGGTTACGAGCTATGCGAAAAGAATTACCTTCCGCCTTCAGCCGACGCCTGCTCGGTATCTTGCTGCTTGCCTTCTTGTTGCCCGGCTGCGCGATGTTGTCCGACCGGGGCGTTTCATTGGCAGAGTTAGAAGCGGCTGGCGCCGACGCGGTTCGTTACGACCGTAGCTTCGCCTATGGCCACGGAACCGGCGATACACGAGAGGCGGCACACCAAGCGGCGCGCGAGCAGCTCGCCGGCGAACTGCTCACCCAGGTGCGCAGCGAGATGCGTACCTTAGAGCGCGAGTTACAAGTAGAGGAAAGCGGCGAGACTCGCCGCCAGTACCAGCGCGAGTTCAGCAGCTCCTCGATCGCCGCTGTTAACGTTGAACTCGAAGGCATACAGGTCGACGAAGAGCAACGCGGCCAAGGCGGCTGGTACGTCCGCCTGCGGGTGCCCAACGATATGATGGACGAGCTGCGCCGCCGCGCCCGTCGTAATGCACCGGCGCTGGCGCGTGTGGAAGCGACCGAAGCAGCGGCGGACACCGCGCCGGGTCGGCAGCTGCGTTCGGCGTTACGCGGTTTAGCCGTCGTATACGACCGCAACTTAGCCGATGCGGGCGTTTTCGCCGGCGATCGGCGGACGACCTTCGAAGCGTTTTTCCTCGATGCTATTACCGATGGCGTCGATCGTATTCGCGTACTGCCCCTGGTCCAGGGCGAGCGGGTCCGCTTCCTTGCTATCGAGCGCAACACCTTTACCCCGCAGCCGGGGTTGATGCTGGGTATCGGCGGTCAGGAGCTGGAGACCAATAGCGAGGGTGTTACCGGCTGGGTGGCTATCAACGACCTTCCGGCAAGGATCGACATTAGCGTATTGGGCTATTCGCAGAAAAACGCCTCGGATGAGTGGCACCACCCGAACGCAGCGCTGCTGCGCTCGGATAGTATCGACCGCGACAGTCTGACCGAGTCGCGCCGGGCCCAGGTCTTTGTGCACACCGAGCCGGCCGGTGCCGTGGTGGTGCTGAACGAGCACGAAGTACTTTCGCCCGGCGTTATCGCCTTAAGCTCCGGCGCCCGCTACCGGGTCATTGCCCAGCATGGCGCCGATTACGACCGGCGGGAAGAAGTAATCAGCATACCGCAGGGCGCCCCCTACGCTTTCGTTAGCTTAGAGCTCAGAGAGCGTCGTTTCGGCTTCATCGACGTGAACGCTACCGGCCGCCAAAGCGAAGTGCGGGTGCGGAGTCTGGCGCGCGACGACGAATACCGACCGGAGAGCAACCGCTTTGCCCGCGAACTCGATGTCGGCCGGTACGAAATTCGTGTCTCCCGGGGCGACGATGAAGACTACGAGCAAATTCTCGACCACGTAACCTTGCTCGAAGGTATGGAATTCCAACGCGCCTACAGCGCCCCGCGTTATCGCGAGCCTTTCCACCACGGTTGGCGCTTTGCGATCAATGTCGGTCGCTTTGGCGGCGAGCCGGAAAGCGATTATCGCCTACCCTGGGCCGACGGCGAACGAATCGCCTATACCGACCTGGAAGCGCGAACCGGAGCATCGGATGTCGATTTCAACGGCAACAATGTACTGCTGACCGTGCATCGTTTATTCGACCGCTTCAACTTCACCTTGCAGGGTAAAGTAGGCGCTGCCAACCACGAAATCACCCTGACGCAGAACGGTCGCGGCACCGACTTCAAGCTCGATAGCTGGTATGCCTCGGCAGGGGCCGGTTTCTGGTACTCCTTCGGCAACGATCGGCTGATTAGCGCCTTAACCTATAACCAGGGCCTTGAGCACACCAGTTGGGATACCGACACCACGGTGCGTTTCCGCGACGCTCAGGGCAATTGGCAGAGCTTATCTTCCTCCAGCGTCAGCAACCGCTATGGATATATCGAACTCAGCAATCACCTGGATCTATCCCCCGTGCTGGAGAATTTCGGATTGACCTTCTCCGCCGTCGTTCCGAGCGAGAAATTTGAACCTTACGTCCACATTGGTATCGGTTGGGCCTTCATGACGCGTGGTCATCGGCACCCGGCAACCGTGCGTGCACGCGAAGGCACGCATTATTGACTTTGCACAAGATGGGAAGAATAAGGGGCAGTTTATACTGCCCCTGTGACAGACGAAGGAGTGCGGCCGACCATGACGAGCTTTATCAACGAGCAGGTGCTGAGCGTTCACCACTGGAACGACACACTATTTAGTTTCACCACGACACGCGACGAAAGCCTGCGCTTTGAAAACGGTCAGTTCGTCATGATCGGCCTCAAGATAGACGGCAAACCGCTGCTTCGCGCCTACAGCATTGCCAGTGCCAACTACGAAGATTACCTGGAATTCTTCAGTATCAAAGTCCCCGACGGGCCGCTGACGTCTCGCTTGCAACACCTGCAGGTCGGCGACACTTTGCTGGTTAGCCGCAAGCCGGTCGGCACTCTGGTGCTGCACGACCTGAAACCGGGCAAGCATCTCTACCTGCTGGCGACCGGCACGGGGCTCGCGCCGTTTTTGAGTATCATAAAAGACCCAGAAGCCTACGAGCGTTTCGAGAAAATCATCTTAGTGCACGGCGTGCGCTACGTGAGCGAACTGGCCTACGCCGATTTCATCACCAAAGAGCTGCCGCAGAACGAATTCTTCGGCGACGAAGTCCGCGAAAAGCTCATTTATTACCCCACCGTAACGCGCGAACAATTCCGCACCCAGGGCCGGATCACCACCTTGATCGAAACCGGCCGCCTGTTCGACGACATCGGCCTTCCGCCGCTCGATCCCGCCCACGACCGCGCCATGATCTGCGGCAGTCCCTACATGTTGGAAGACCTCAGCCAATTGCTCAACGCCCGCGATTTCCACATCTCGCCCCGCATCGGCGAGCCGGGCGATTACGTGATCGAACGGGCATTTGTCGAGAAATAGCCGCTTTTTACGCGATAGTTAAGGGCAGCTGGAACGTCCCACCTGCCCTCACCCTCACTGCATTAGCTCAGCGTTGTCGGGCTCGCGGCGAACCATTACTTTGCCGTCTCGTACCGAAGCCAACACCGGTTTTTGCCCCAGCAGCACGTCATAAGGCGTGGCGCCCTGTAGTACCACGCAACGTGCCAGTGCGCCTTCCTGCAAGCCGTAGTCGGTTAAGCCCAAGGCGGCGGCGCCGTTGTCGGTAATCAGTTCCAGTGCTGTCTCGATACGGTTCATGCCCAACATGTGGCAAGCGTGTAGCCCGACGTCCAGCGTTCGTAACAAATTGCCATTGCCCATCGGGTACCAGGGGTCTTGTATCGAATCCTGCCCGAATGCCACCCGTAAGCCCGCATCGAGCAGCTCCGGGACGCGGGTGACGCCGCGGCGTTTGGGGTAACCGTCGAAGCGGCCTTGCAGGTGCAGGTTCTCGGTCGGCAAGGCAACGAAGCGCAGGCCCGTTTTCTTCAGCAGGCGGAACAGGCGGCTGCAGTACGCATCGTTATAAGAACTCATGGCGCAGGTGTGACTAGCCGTGACGCGCGCGCCGTAATCCCGGCTCAGTGCTTCCGCCGCCAGCACTTCAAGGAAGCGCGACTGCGGATCGTCGATCTCGTCGCAGTGGACATCGACCAGGCGGTCGTGACGTTCCGCCAAATCCATTAACTTGCGAACGGACTCGACTCCGTAGTCGCGAGTGAATTCAAAATGCGGAATACCGCCGACTACATCTGCGCCTAAGCGGACCGCCTCGTGCAGCAGCTCAAGCCCGCCGTCGAAGGACAAAATGCCTTCCTGCGGAAAGGCAACGATCTGCAGATCGACGAATGCCGCCACCCGCTCCCGCACGTCCAGTAAAGCTTTCAAGGCCGTTAGCGAAGGGTCGGTGACATCGACATGCGTACGCACGTACTGAATACCGTTGGCGGCGAAAAGCCGCAAGGTCCGTTCCGCCCTTTGAATGACATCTTCCCGCGAGAGTTGCGCTTTGCGCTCGGCCCAGCACTCGATACCCTCGAACAACGTGCCGCTCTGGTTCCAGCGCGGTTCCCCCGCCGTCAGGGCTGCATCCAGGTGAATATGCGGCTCTACAAATGCGGGCGACACCAGATTCTCCCGCGCATCCAGTTCGTTGTCCGCCGCAGCGGCGAGTTCCGCCTGCTCTGTGATAGCCGAAAACCGCCCTGCTTCGATAGCGAGGCGGTAAAGCCCTGCGCGCCCTTGCAGGCGCGCATTGATAACGGCGTCGACCTTCATTGCCATTGCGTTCTCCGTCTTATGAATGCGAGTGTTGGTCTGCGTTTAGCAGCAAATGGGCGAGTAGTAGGGTTTCGATATCTTCGGCGGCGTTCGGATCGAGGCCGGTTGCCTGAAAAATCCGCTGCATACGGTTTCTCACCGTATTTCGATGGCAACCTAGGGCTTTCGCCGCTTCGCTCAGGTTGCCGTGGCAGGTGCACCAGGCCTTAAGCGTTGCGTTAGCCTGGCGAACGCTGGTCAGGCCATTGCCTAAGTGCTCTTGCAGTAGCGCTTCCAGGGTTTGCTGCCCTATTTGACGCTTGATAGCCGCAGCCAGGCCCGGCGCGTTCTGAGCGGGGAGAGATGCGTCATGCGCTTCTGCTGCCACGATGGCGCGCGAGATTACTTCCGTGACTGTCACCATCGGCAAGGAATAGGGCTGTTCGAAGAGCGGCAGCGATAGTTCGTCGGCCAGGCGAACCAAGGCCGAAGGAATCTGCCCGATGTAGGCATCGCCCGTTAAAACCACTAAGCCGGAAATGCCGCTCTCAACGCCCTCGTACAGACACTCCGCCAGATTCTGTGCGTCGCGGTGGCGACCGATGCCGGTGACGAACACCAGCTCTCCGCCATGCGTCCAGGCTTTGAAAGAGCGATTTTCGGCGACATAAGGCCAACGGACGATGTTATCCGCGCCATCCTGCCCGCCCCGAAGCCGGATGGCTTCGAGGCCGGGTAGCAAGGGGATTTGGCGGCAGTGTAACGCCATCTCAGATAGTGCCCGGAATGTCGCCCCGCCGCTCGCGAGCCGCCTCCAGTACGAAATGAATGGCCGTGAAGCTCAGCGCGGCGACCGCTACACCCACGATGGGCGCAATCCAAGGCGAGGTATAGGCCGCTATCGACCCGATCGCGTAAGCGGCCAGCCCCGGCACGTTAAAAAGCGGTAAGCTCGCGGTATTGAGGTCCGGGTACTGCCGTTTCCAGGCGAAAAAGAAGTTCGCCATAATGACGCCGCCAACGGGCGGGATAAACGTCCCGAGCAAGACTAGGAACGGAATCAACCAGTCGGACATGCCGAGTACCGCCAACGCGGTCCCGATGGCCGCGCCGCCGATGGTGACGGTCTTTCGCCGTTGGGTACGGAGCAGATTGCAGCCGGCCACCGCAAAGTTGTACACGGTGTTGTCTTGGGTGGTCCATAGATTGAGGAATAACATCAGAATACCCAAGGTCGCCAGCCCCTGCGCCACCATGACATCGACGATGTCCGCTTGCTGATAAACCAACGCACCGAAGGCGCCGATCAGCGTCATTAACCCGTTGCCGAGAAAGAACGCGACCAGCGTGGCAATCACTGCCGTTTTCCCGGAGCGTGCAAACCGCGTCCAGTTCGTAGCTTGTGTGCCGCCGCTGACGAAGGTGCCGAACACCAGCGTAATCGCGGCCGCCACGCTCATGTTCTCGATCGGCTCGATGGCGAGCAGGCCGCTTAAACCGCCGGCGTCCGAGGCCGCCATGCCCATGCTGATCGCCACCAGGATAATCATGGCCGGGACGGCAAAGCGCGAAAGTAACTCAAGCCCGCGATAACCGACGAAGGCCGTGACGCAAAACCGAACCCAAACAGGATCATCAAGGGTACGGTCAAACTCTCCGGTAGCCCGGTGAGTTTAACGAGCAGAATCGCCATGGTCGCCGTGCCCCAGGCATACCAGCCGATTTGGGTAAAGCCGAGGATGAGGTCGGATAACTTACTACCCGCCTCGCCAAAGGCGAAACGGCTCATCAGCACCGTATTAAGGCCCGACTTCGCCGCAATATAGGCGAGGATCGCAGCGTAAATGCCCAACAAGAGATTACCTACAACCAGCACCATCAGTAGCGTCGTGAAATCGAACGCTACTCCGACGCTGCCGCCCGCCCACATGGTGGCGGTAAAGAAGGTAAAGCCGAGTAACACGACACCCATAGACCAGAGGCTCTTCCTCTGCTCCATCGGCACGGCGCTGAGAGGGAAGTCTTGTTCCCGAGAAGCGGTGGATGTTGCCATGTCCCAAGTCTCCAATGGTTTTGCTCTTAACCGCTAGAGGAATGGCAACCTCTATGCCATCGGGCCGATTTTCCCCTTTCGGCGATAAAACAACCCTAAAATACTTGTGCAGTATGCACAATTTGTTCAACTAAGCGGGCCACTTATCGCCGCCCGTGCACTATTGTGGTGAATAATACGGATCTCCGCTCCGTTCTCGAACAGAGGCGGGTGCCTTACCTCGCCATAAACAGCGGGCGCTGTTCCTCCACCCGCCGCGCGATGAATTCATGCACTACCGCTACCCGCCTCAGGTCGCGCACGTCCTCGTGGGCGGTAATCCAATAAGTGCGCTGAAATGACATCTCCGGCAACACCGGCACTAATTCCGGGTATTTGCGTGCCGCATAGCCGTGCAAAATGCCGATGCTCTGACCGGAGAGAACGGCCTCAAGCTGCGCCGCGACGCTCGCGCACTCGTAGCGTATAGGCATGTGGCGGCGCAGCTCCTCGGCGTAATCCAATGCGGCGCTATACAGAAGATCCTCGACGTAGGTCACCAGACAGCGGTCGGCAAGATCGGCGACGCAGCTAATCGGGCCGAACGTTTCCAGATGCCTTCGAGAGGCATACACGTGCAGGTCGTAATCCGCGAGCTTCTTCACGACTACTCGGCCGCGGCTGGGGCGGTCGATGGTCACCGCGATATCGGCCTCCCGTTTCGATAACGAGAACGAACGCGGCAGCGGCACCAGTTGAATCGTAAGCCTGGGGTGTTGGCGGGCCAGCTGCGCCAGCTCCGAGGCGAGAAAATAATTACCCAGGCCGTCCGGCGCGCCGACTCGCACCGTGCCTTCCAGCTCCAGGTCCGCCGCGCTTACCTCCGCTTCCGCCTGCAACATTTCCGATTCCACCCGCTCGGCAATAGCAAGAAAGCGCTCGCCCGCGCTGGTCAGCGTGCAGCCGGCCGTACGCCGCTCTAAGAGCTTGGTGCGAAGCGCCTCTTCCAGTGCCGAAATACGCCGGCTGACCGTCGCGTGGTCCACTCCGAGCTGGCGTGCCGCCGCCAGTATCTGGCCAGAGCGCGCCACGGCAAGAAAGAAGCGAGCATGATCCCAATTCATTGTTACGCCAAATTTTGCACAACAGGTAAGAAAATCTACGCATTGCTATGCGTTCATGCAAGGCGCAACGTAAAAGGCATCGCAATCGACCGCACCGACCGGCCATTGCTTCTCCATGCGCATAGTTATTCAACGAAAGGAAATGCCATGAGCACCGTTCTCGATACTGCGACTGCCCGTGAGGCCGAGGTTGGCCACTTCATTGCCGGCCGCTCCTTCTCCGAAACCGAGTCCCGTTGGGCCGAGGTTCACGATTCTGCTACCGGCGAGGTTACGGCCCGCGTCAGTCTCGCCAGCGCCGACACGACCCGCGCGGCCATTCGCGCAGCGCGGCAAGCATTGCCGGCTTGGTCGGCGAGTTCGCCGCTTAAGCGAGCCCGCATCCTGTTCCGCTTCAAGGCGCTGATCGAGCAGAACATGGACGAGCTTATTCGCCTGATCGGCAGCGAGCACGGCAAGGTGTACGACGACGCTAAGGGCGAGCTCGTGCGCGGCTTGGAAGTCGTGGAATTCGCCTGCGGAATTCCGCACCTGCTCAAGGGCGAGCACTCCCTTAACGTCGGCTCCGGGGTCGACAGTTATAGCCTGATGCAACCGGTCGGCGTCTGTGCCGGCATTACCCCGTTTAACTTTCCGGCCATGGTGCCGCTGTGGATGTTCCCGATTGCGTTGGCTTGCGGGAACACCTTCGTACTGAAACCGTCGGAAAAGGTGCCGAGTGCCACCCTGCGTTTGGTCGAACTGCTGCACGAAGCGGGGCTGCCCGAAGGCGTGCTTAACCTGGTGAATGGCGACAAAGAAGCCGTCGACGTACTGCTCACCGACCCGGACATCGCGGCAGTAAGTTTCGTCGGTTCGACCCCGGTGGCCGAGTACATCTATGCCACCGCCAGCGCCCACGGCAAACGTGCGCAGGCATTAGGCGGCGCCAAAAACCACATGGTCGTGATGCCGGATGCCGACCTGGACATGGTTACCGATAGCCTCATGGGAGCCGCCTACGGCTCGGCCGGCGAGCGCTGCATGGCCATCTCGGTCGCGGTCGCCGTCGGCGATGCAGCCGCCGATGCCCTCATCGAGCGGTTGCGGCCCAAGGTCGAGGCGCTGCGCATCGGTGCTTGGTCGTCCCACGCGAAGCCGGAAATGGGGCCCTTGGTATCGCAGGAGCATCTGGAGCGGGTGCGTAGCTACGTAGGGTTGGGCGTTGCGGAAGGTGCCGAGTTGGTTGTGGACGGACGCGCGCGCGACTTCGAGGAAGGCTACTTCATTGGCGGCACCTTATTCGACCGCGTAACGCCCCAGATGCGCATCTACCGCGAGGAAATCTTCGGCCCCGTCCTGTGTGTCGTGCGCGTGCCGGACTACGAAGCGGCGGTAAAACTCATCAACGAGCACGAATTCGGTAACGGCACCGCCATCTTCACCCGCAACGGCAACGCCGCGCGCCAGTTTACCCAGGAGATTCAGGTCGGCATGGTCGGGATTAACGTGCCCATCCCCGTCCCGATGGCCTTCCACAGCTTCGGCGGCTGGAAGCGCTCCCTGTTTGGCGCCCTGCACATGCACGGCACCGACGGCGTGCGCTTCTACACTCGCATGAAGACGGTCACCGCCCGTTGGCCGGAAGGCATGCCCGAGGGCTCGGCTTTCATGATGCCGACCTTGGAGTAACGGTAAGCTCGGCTCGGCGTAGAAGCTCCGGCCGTATCGTTTTCCTATCGTTCCAAGCTACCGCGGCAGCTCGAGATAGGGTTGTATCCGTGTATGTGCGAAACGTGCTGAGCGGGAAGGCGCATGCGGTTAGCGGCCGCAGGTTAACGCTAAAGTAAGCCTGTTTGTCAGGCGCTGGCGACGACGCCCCGCCTGGCGTCCAGCGATAACTTGCCCGGACCGGCTACCGACAGAAGAAGAAAGCCCCCGGCTACCGCAAAGTTTTTCCAGAAAATGCGCATTTGGGTTACGTCGGAAGGATCGAAATGACCGAGAAAGGCCGTTGCTACGCAAAAGGCGGCAAAGGCATAGGCAAGCCAGCGAGTCTGGAGGCCCACGACGATGGCCGCGCCTCCAAGCAGTTTAAGCGCAATGATAATCCAGGTTGCCAAAAGCGGTAGCGGAACGCCTATGCTGCCCAGAAAGCCGGCAAAATGGCTTGGTGCTCCCAATGTTTCGAAACCAGAGATCAGAAACATGAGCATGAGCAGAACGCGTGCTGCCAGCAGAGTCGCATCGTGTGCCATGGGTACCTCATCGTGGTGTTAGGCGGAGTTGCATTCATCATCGATGCTTGCCGTTGGTGTGAGAATGCCTAAAACACCGAAAAAGTAACCTCATCGTCCGAGTCTGTTGTATGGCGGCAGCGTGTACTCTCGGCCTTTGCGGAGGTCGTGCCGATACACGGTCTACCTTCCCGTGTTAGGGGCGGTCATGACTTTCGATAGCGCGGTATTAACTGCTTCTTGCCGGCTGGTGCGTAGCCGCCGGAAGTCTAATCCGGTCCTGCAAAAGGATGTGCAGCTCCAACCCCGTATCGCAATTGGGCAGCTAATGTTACAAGTTGTCACATTAGTGTGTTACTTCGCGTATCACCGATAGCCGCCCACCCTCCTCGCCGACGCGGTTACTCGCGGCAATGCCCTATCTGGCACGGAACTGGCAACACGTTCCGGAAGCACACGAACTATGACAAAAAGCGAGACGCCGAACGTGCTTTCAGCGCTATCGCGGCCCTGGCCCAGGGCGCTGCCATCGGTGTCCACCTTGAGGAGGGGAGTCATGAAACTACTTCATCTTTGGTCCCGGCCCGACTCGCTGCAAATCAATGCCACCCAAGGAGCGGACCACCAATATAATGTACTGAAAGCCGTTGCCGAACGTGCCGGTCCGCTCGGAATCGAAATAGCCGATATCGCCGCTCACGTCGACGATGTCAATCGTCGTGCCGCACACGAGGCTACCGTCTTTACCGATCTGCGCACCATCGCCGAAGATCTACGACTGAGCAATCGGTCGGTAGCACAGGCTGCCCAGGGCTCGCGAGATGCCGGCGCGACGGCAGCCGCGGAGATCGCTCAGTCCGAGCAAACGCTGGGCAAGGCCCTGGCCGATATTCGCCAGCTGACCGACTCGGTATCCCATCTGCATGAGCGCTTGCGCGGGGTGAACGACGCCTTAGCTCGCATTGGCGAGGTCGCCGGCGGCATCGACAGCATCGCCCGTCAGACCCGCCTGCTGGCGTTGAATGCCACCATAGAAGCTGCCCGCGCCGGCGCAGTCGGTCGCGGTTTTGCCGTCGTTGCCGAAGAGGTCAAGGAGCTGTCGCAACAAACCGGCGACGCTACCCAGCAGATCGGCACTTCCTTGGCCGAACTCCGGGAGCAGATTCAGGACCTTGTTGGGCTGGGCGAGCAAGCCACCGCCCATGCGTCGGCAGCAAGCGCCGGCACGTCGGCTATCCGCCAAGTGTTCGAAACGGTCAACGACGCAATCCGAAAAACCGACAGCGGATCGGCCCGCATCGTCGAAGCCGTTCAACAGATCGACGGCTATACCGAGCGAACGGTCGCGGGGCTGGAGTCGCTGGCCGACGAAGTCGCCAAGTCCTCGAATAACCTAAAACAAGCCAGCGAATTGACCACCGGCCTGCTTCGTCACACGGAAGAGCTGATTAACATAACGCATGAGGTCGAGATCCCCGGCCAAGAACGCGATCACATCGACGCCGCACAACGGGGTGCCCGACAAATTAGCGAGGCGTTCGAGGCGGCATTGGCCGAGGGCCGCATCAGCGAGGCCGACCTGTTCGATCGTGACTACAAACCTATTCCGGGGACCGACCCCATTCAATACACAACCCGCTACGCGAAACTTACCGACGAACGGCTTCCCCCCATCCAGGAGCCCATCCATCGGAACGATGAAAAATCACGGCCGCTTGCACCTGCGATAACGACGGTTTTATCGCTACTCACGCCTTGCACGTTTCTCACCCGCAACGGCCGGGCGACCCGGTTTGGAACCGCGCCAACTGCCGTAACCGTACCCTATTCAACGACCGCGTAGGCCTAGCCGCGGGTCGAAATACCAAGCCCTTCCTTATTCAACTTTACCGGCGCGACATGGGCGGCGGGCAATATGTACTGATGAAAGACATCTCGGCCCCCATCTACGTCCGTGGCCGGCATTGGGGAGGATTACGACTGTTGGTGAAGCCGTAACGACGGCTGGGCGGGCCGCCACATGGCAGCGGGACCGCGAGCAGACGGCTGACGAGCGCTGCTCGTTATACGTTTCGGCGGTCGATAATAGGCGCGTGCTGCGCCATCAGTTCGGCGACCCAGTCGATGAATATGCGCAGTTTAGCGCTGACATGCCGATGCGGTGGAAATGCTACATACACCGGCATCGGGTCGAGGCGCCAATCGTCAAACAAGCGCACCAACTCGCCGTGTGCCAGGTGTGCTTTGGCCATGTAGTCCGGCAGCCAAAGTACACCTAAACCGGCCAAACCGGCCGCAAGATAAGCATTGCCGTCATCGACGGCGATCACGTAGCGGCCGCGCACTTTGAGGCTTTCGCCGTCACGCTGCATGGCGTACGGTAGGGCCTTGCCGGTGCGTGCCCAGGTGAAGCCCACGATGTAGTGGTCGGGGCCCGCCAGCTCCTGCGGGTGCGAGGGCGAGCCGACACGTTCCAGGTAGCTCGGTGCCGCATAAACCCCGAGCTGTAAGTCGCCTACCCGGCGCGCCACCATAGACAGCTCGCTAAGCTCGCCGCCGCGCACGACGCAGTCCACTCCCTCGTCAATCAGGTCGACCGGGCGATCGCTGACGCCCATATCCAGCTGGATGTCAGGGTACCGAGCGTGGAACGCGGGTAAGGCCGGCAGCAGGATCATGCGAGCCAGCGGGCTGGGAACATCCACCCGCAACCGGCCTCGGGGCGAAGCCGAGGCACTGGGCAGGCTAGTCTCGGCATCGTCCATATCGGCCAGCAGCTTTACCACGCGTTCGTAGTAGGCGGCGCCGTCGGCGGTGACGTTGACCTTGCGCGTAGTGCGGTTGAGTAACTTGACCCGCAACCGGGCCTCCAACTGCTGCACGAGTTGCGACACGCTGGTTTTGCTCATATGAAGCGTTTCGGCCGCTTTGGTGAAACTGCCGGTCTCCACCACCCGGGCAAACGCCTGCATTGCATTGAAACGGTCCATCTCGGCTCCAGATGCCCCACGATTGTTTGGATTATACAAACAGTGTTGGCCGAAGTTGCTCGTTTATCGGCCGGTTGCGGGCCTTTAAAGTGCTTCCATCGTTAACCTCGGTCGGACTCGACCCATTGATGGAGATATACCCATGGCACAGCGCGACGTCGTTTTCCCACCTGGGCGCCAAGCTCTTTATGAGCGTAATCGCTATTCGCCGGCGATCCGTTGCAATGGCTTATTGTTCGTCTCAGGGCAAGTGGGCAGCCGGGAGGACGGTTCCCCCGAGCCCGATTTGGAGAAGCAGGTTCGGCTCGCATTCGATAATCTGAACGGCATTTTGCAGGCTGCCGGCTGCACGTTTGACGACGTGATCGACGTCACCGTGTTTATTGTCGACCCCGAACCGAAGTTCGAGCGGATTTGGAAGGTTGTGCCGGAGTATTGGGGCAACGCGCCGCACCCCACGCTGACCGCTGTCGGCGTGACCTGGCTCTATGGTTTCGATTTTGAAATCAAGGTAATCGCAAAGCTACCGGAGGCAACAGCGGACTGATCTCGCCCGCCGGCGACGCATCCCTCAAAGCGGGCCGCCATGGCGGCCCGCGCCCCGTTTGTTATCGTCATTGTTCGTAATGACGGCACAACCACGCCAACCAGACGATTCAAACGGCCGTTAATGGGCGTAGCGGCTTATCGCAAAGCCCCAAGTGGCGCTTCCCATGTTGTTATTTCGGGTATAACCCGCGAGGATAAGGACAAGAATAAGAAAAAGCCGCAAGTCGCGGCGGATTAGACACCCAAGGCAGTGCCGCTCGCGGTGTCTAATTTGGGTTAACTTTCCGGGGTTTAATTGATGCTTCAGGATGAACTTGCAGCCTTCTATGAGCGGAATGGGTTTGGTCCAGTGCTGGGTGAAAGGCCACGCACGGTGCCGGTCTTCACCGGCTGTTTGCTCGTTCCATTACCTAATATCGAGGTGCGACACCGATATCTGAAGTATCACGATCTACACCATTTAGTGACAGGCTATTCCGTCGGGCGAATCGGGGAAGGCGAGGTCAGTGCGTGGGAGCTCGGTACCGGGTCCGCCTTTGTCTCGCCGACTCTCGGGCTCATGAATTTGATCGCGCTTTCAACGGGCTTGGTCTTGCGGCCGCGACGGATGTGGCAGGCCTTCCTACGCGGGACTAGGAGCCGAAACTTATACCCCGCCGTCGTTCGCGCGGAGGTGGATGCCGGAAGGTGGCACGACCTGGCTGAGCTACGCACATACTGCCTTGAAGTAAAGCGTACGCGGCCGGGCTTGCTGCTGCGCGCGGCAGAGTTCGGTGGCTACTGTGTTTTAGCCATGTGCATTCACGTCGCGATAGCCGGGCCGGCTGTCGTTGCACGCTTCTTTACCGATATTTTGATGGGATACAGCGTGTTTCAGGCCGTCAAGCCAAAGAAACGCACCGATCTATATTGAAAAGGGCGAGTCTGTTTGCGCTGGCTGCGGGGCTTGCCTGTCGGCCATCCGATCTGGTTAGGGACGTAGAGGCGCGTCTTTAATAATCGCTATCCTCTCGATTCCTCATTCACACATGCCTCTTTCGAGGTCCATTCAATGGCACTTGCTGGATCAGCATCCAAGGCTTGGCAAAGTTGCACTAGTCGCTACAGGGGCAACGGCTTTTTTCCCTGTCCCTCCTTGGAAATGCAGCTTCAGCTAACGTCCAGGTAATCCTAGAGCTGAGTTTGACTTAGTTCTTTCTCGGCATGCAGGCGCTTTGGCCAGTTGTTGGCAACCCGATTAATGGCCATCTTTATCTCTGATTGTGCCACCACAGCTTTCCCTCTCAATGTCGTCTGTGGATGCGAGAATCATTGTGCGAGGATTGCCTTGGCGTTATATCGCACTGCTCATTTGTCACTAATACAGATAAAAGGATTTACTATGAAAGACGATCAGCGTATCGACAGCCCGCTCACCGTTACCATCGGCCACGAACAGTTAGTTATCCGGCGCCGCTATGAAATGGTTAGTATTCTTAATGATTTCTTCATAGCGATCTGGTTTCTGTTGGGGAGCATATTTTTTCTTTATCAATCGTTGGAGAAAGCCGCTGCCTGGCTGTTCATTATTGGCAGCACTCAGTTTCTGATTCGGCCAATGATACGTCTCTTAGCACACCTCCACCTGCAACGAGTACCAGAGAGCCATTGGCAACTTTAACAATAGAAGCAACTATTTCGGATCACGCTTTTATGGGGTGGAGTGGCGGGCGTAGGCCCAGCCTCTGGAAGTCGAGCTTAACGGATGTCTTGAAGATGCGTCTTGTTACCGGCACTGCTGGGCAGCGCTGAGCTCCAGCCGCTTCTGCTCCCGGCTCAGCAGCTCGCTGACCGCCTGCAGCTCGCGAATACGCTGCTCAACGGCGGTTCGTTTCTCTGCCATTAGCTTTGCCCCTTGGGCGCAGTCGATGCGGTTGCTTCGCAGTGCCTCAATGACTTCTCGAATTTCCCGCAGCGAGAACCCCAGCTCTTTCAGTTGGCGCACTAGATTGACCTGGCGTACCGCCTGCTCTGGGTAGTTTCGGTAGCGGTTGGAACCGCGGGCCACTTCCGTCAGCAAGCCTTCCTTCTCATAGTAGCGCAGCGTGTGACGGCTGACGCCGGTGCGCTCTTCCAGTTCGGCAATCTGCATAGCTACTCTCCTGTGATGCCTTCGGTTTTGGGCTTGACCTTAGAGGATACTCGATACTTTACCGTAGCCGGTAACCCCATCCACAGGAGTTCATAATGAATATTTTTATCACCGGAGCCACCGGGTTCATCGGCCGCCATGTCTGTGCACTGCTGACTGCGCAGGGCCATGAGGTGGTGGCGCTGATGCGCCGTCCGCAGGAGCTGGATCTGCTGCGGCAGCGTATCGCCGCCTTGGGTGGCGACTCGCGGCGGCTTTCCTGCCTAGCGGGGGACTTGGGGCAGCCGGGGTTGGGTATAGCTGAAGTCGTACCGGCGCTGGACGTGGTTGTGCACCTGGGCGCCCGTTTCGCCTGGAAGTTGGACGTCCCGACCGCCCGCAGGGTCAACGTCGAGGGCAGTCTGAGCGTGGCGGAGCTGGCACGGGCACAGGGTGCCCGACTGGTATTCGCCAGCGGCTTTATGCTGGAGAATCGGGAGCATCTGGAGGCGCTGGGCATCAATCCCAACGTCGCCGATGGCGTGAACTGGCCGCGCGTCTACCGGCGAGTCGGTGCTTATGAGGCGAGCAAGTTGGAGGCGGCGCTGAAGACTCGGGCTTTCGCACTGGAGAAAGATGTGGATGGGGTCGAGGTGCAGCCTGCCACGGTGGCCGGCCACAGCCGTACCGGCGAGTTGGATAGGTCCCAGCCCCTGTACCAACTGATCGACAATCTGGCGAGCGGCCGGCTAGCGATGGTGCCGGGTACGCCGTCGCATTGGTTACCGCTGGTGGCCGTCGATGTCCTGGCCAAGCTGATCGCGGTAGCGGCGACGGCGTCGCCGGTGCCGAGGCAGATATTGGCTTTGGATGCCGCCACGCCGTCGTTGGCGGACCTGCTTACGCTGGTGGCCGATGAGCTCGGCCGTAAGCCGCCCCGGCGCCATATCCCGCTACCTATGCTGTCAGCACTATTGAAGGTGCCGGGCCTGCCGGCGTTGATGAACACCGAGCCAGAAGCGCTGCATTTTATTCAGACGAGCCGATTCGACACCCGGGCGACGGAGCGATTCCTAACGGCACAGGGGATCGTCATGCCGCCCATCGAGACGGTGGTGCGAGCCACTGCGCAAGCATATCGTGACAAGACTGAGGTGGCCGTACCTTAGATCGATAATAGCCAGAGCGTAGCCACCGGCTGAAACCGCAGGCCTGTCGATGCTCGCGCGGGTGCGCATCAGATTCGATGCGCCGAAAGGGGATGTTTGCTCTGACGCCGAAGTCTTTGTGTCACAAAAACTTAATCGACATGTAACGGAAATTGAGAAGCTTACAATTTACTGTACGTATTGCATTGATGACATTTTTGTTGCATTAAGTTCGTAGCCTGTAAGACGGCGGCCGTCAATGTTGCCTGGGAAGCGGCCAGGAACAATGTGCCAGACTCTGTTCTGGGATCTGGATCCGCAGGCGGCATCAAGTTGGTATCTGCAGCACGATGGCGGTTTGCAGAGCAGCACGAAGAAACTGATCCAGGGCGTAGGCCTGTCGGTGCTGAGGTCCTGCCCACGCCCTGGAACTACCTGGATCTGTTGCCGGGGGGGCTGGGCTATCGCTACATGGATCTGCTGCTCGAGCAGGCCGAAGATCGCGCGTCCCTGCCCGGATTTGCCTTTCCTTATGATCCCTCTGTGCCGAGGGGAGTTTTTCTACTGCCTTATTAATAATGAGTCTTTTCGGGCGGACCTCTCAAATGCAAAAAGTTGCATTGTTTGTTTTTCTGTCAATGTTCATTAGCTCTTGTGCGACGTTTAGTGACGCAAAAATACAGAGCGTACAATACTTCGAGAGTCTGGAGTTGGCTCCCCCACATACGGCTATTTCAATTTACGAGTGTTATGGCGGAGCGTCGCTGCGAGAGCTTTTGCTTTTCAAAATGCCCACTTACGAAAGTGCAGTGAGGGAGTGCAAAATCGAGGCGTTAAGACAAGGCGGCGATGCCATCATATACCTGTATTCAATGCGGGCCGTCGATGTTCCGGGGGAGGCAATCGACGTGTTGGGTATATTTCTCGAATACGGACAAATGCTGTCGGTAGAGTCGAGCAACTCTCATAAAGCGTTTGAAGCCGCAGGCAAAGTCGAATTTTCCGATGATGAAGAACAGTTGGCTTGGTTCTTCAAGATTGTCAGGTTGGAGCATTAACAAGCGCCAACCAAAGGCCCGCCAAGCGGGTGCCCGGAAAGCGGCCTTGGGGTGAGGCAGCCAAACGGAAGATCAATTGCTTACGACGCTTTCCACAATTCCTGTGGATAACTCTGTGTGCAAGCTGCGTGAAGTTGTTGCTGAGCAAGTCGTATCAAGCACTTACCTCAATTGTTCAACATTTCGGCACTTTTCGAAACTCTTTATTAATCAATCAATTGTGAAACGGTTATTGATGCCGCCCCCGCCTGTTAACAACCGCTGGGCCGCCGCTAAGTGGCGTGCTATGCCGTGTGTATAACCATCGGCACGCCGAAGGCCGTGTCGAAGCACGGCGACGCCGATCCAGCCAATAGCGCTGCGGCGGTTGCTAAGGGCAGATCAACGCAAGAGTAGGGAAATACGTGCGATATCGCTTCGCATCGCGGGTTAATAATTGCCAACCCTCTGTCGCCGCCTGTGCGCCGATGAAGAAGTCAGGTAGCGGAGAACGGCGTGTACCGCCGCGGCGCCGGTAGTCCACGAAAATCTTGCCGGCTAAGAAGAGTGCTTCTCGCTTGAAGTTTTGCATTTTGAGTTTCATCGGCTTGATCTGTGCTTCCAGCTCTTCGATGCGCGCGTAGCCGATAGAAATCTCTGCATAAACGATGGGGTTGATAAGAAGCGGTAAGGTTACACTGTAGTGCTCAAGTTGCTCCACCGACCAATCGGCCCAGGCCGAATCGTCCGTAAGCACATCCAGTAACACGCAGGAGTCGACGAGAACAGGCGACCGGCTCACTTCTCGCCCCGAGCGAGGGCCATGATCTCATCCGTGCTCATCTTAACCGTTGCCGAGCCACGGGCAGCACGGAACGGGCTCCTAAGAGGCTGTCGGTTGCCGCCCTTGCCGGGTTTTGCCTTGACGATTCGGTAGCCGCCGTCCGGCAACTTCTCAAAATCAATCTCCTCGCCGGCCTGGATGCCCAAGTCTTCGCGGACGTGTTGTGGCACCGTAACCTGTCCTTTGCTCGTGACCCGCATAACATCCACCTCAAAAATTCGGTATTACCATTAGAGTAGTATTACCGGTTGGCGGTCGCAATCTCTCGCGGTCGATGAGGCAGCCAAACGGAAGATCAATTGCTTACGGTGCTTTCCACAATTCCTGTGGATAACTCTGTGCACAAGCTGCGTGAAGTTATCGCCGGGCAAGGCATATCAAACACTTGGGTAAATTGTTCAATATTTCAGCAATACATGAAATTGTTTTTTTACAGAGGGTTATGAATGCCTTGCTTGTTCGATAATATCTTGTTATGGCTTGGTGCGTTGCCGATAGGTGGCGTGTTATGTCGTGTGTATAACCGATAGGCCCCCGGTTCTGCTAAGATCCGGCGCATCATCACCGTAAGGCCCGCGCATCGACAATGAGCTGGTTCTCGCACTGGATCTCTTTTGGGCTTGGCCTTTCTGCCCTCTACGTATTGCCGCTTTGGTGGCGCGAGGAGAAGTGGGCCTGGTTGCTTGCCGGCTGCGTGCTGGCCCTTGGTTTCATTCAGTTGCATGTCTTACTGACGGTGATGGGCGTCTCGTCCCTGCCCGTTTTTCTGCTTCACGAACTCGCGCTTTATTGCGTAGCCCCCTTGCTTTTCCTGTGTGTGCAAAGCCTGTTGGGAACGGCTGTGGGAGGCAGGCTGATCGCGCTGCACCTATCGCCGCTGGGCGTAATCGCCGCGTTGGCGGTGCTCCAGATCGTCCGCCCCGAATGGCAGCTAGCTATAGAGAAAGGTATTTATGCCGCCTCCTTCGCTGCCGGTTCCTGCTATGCCCTGCTGGTGCTGAAGCGCCTGGGCCGACTTGCCCACGAAAGCCGTCTGGTGCGGGCGGAGACGATGATCCTGAGCCTAATCGTGATTACCGGGGTTGCGGCGGCGTTGCTGGTTTTCATGGGGGTGGCGCTGGAGCATCCGGCGTTTCCTCTATTCTACGGTAGTGCTATCACCGCCTTGCTGGCGGGCGGCTACTTGCTCTACCAACGCTTTCCGGCTCTGGTTGAAGTGGTCGGGGACGAGCTGCGCGAGGCGGCGGAGGCCGTAGGCCTCGCCCCCGACAAACGCCGCAGCCAACTAGCCGGTATCTCCATCGACGCCAAGCTAGCGGCACTGCGCCGGAAATTGGAGACCGAGCATCTATACCGCGACGAAAAGCTGACCGCCTCTCAACTTGCCGCCGCAGTGGAGCTGACCCCGCATCAGCTTTCGGAACTCGTCAACGAGCACCTGGGCATCAACATCCCCCGCTTCATCAAACAGTATCGTATTGCCGAAGCGCGCCGCCTGCTGATCGAGAAGCCGGCGATGTCGGTGCTGGACGTGGGGCTCGCAGTCGGCTTCAACTCGCTCTCGTCCTTTTATGCCGCCTTCCGCGAGGTCGAAGGCGTCGCGCCGGGTACATACCGTAAGCAGGTTAAGGCATTAAAGGATGCCGCCGACTGAAAAGTCGTTTGCAGATTTATAAATCCGGAAGATTAGAAGCCGGCAGCTAGCGCATGGTGGGTTCGCCAACTACTGGAGAACCGGACATGACTCAACTACTGCCCTGGCTGGACTACAACCTACTCAAGACCCTCCACATCATCAGCGCCACGCTCTTATTCGGCACGGGGCTGGGAACTTACTTCTTCATGATTCGCGCCGCTCGCAGCGGCAACACGGAGGCACTGCGAGTAACCTCCGCCACCGTGGTGTTAGCGGACTGGCTGTTCACCACGCCCGCGGTGATCGTGCAGTTCGCAACCGGGCTCCTGCTCATGGAGCTGTTGGGGCTTTCCTTCACCTCCACCTGGTTCCTGGTCGTGATGGCGCTGTCCGCATTCGTGGGGGCTTTATGGCTGCCGGTGGTGTGGATGCAGATTGTACTGCGCAACATGCTGCGGGAGCTGCCGGAAGGGGCGCCGCTGCCGCCGCGTTTTAGTCGGATGGTCAAAGTTTGGGAGGCGCTTGGCTACCCCGCCTTCCTCTCCGGCCCGCTGGTATTCGCCTTAATGGTCTACAAACCCTGGATAGCTTGAGCCGGAGGTGCCGTTATGAGAATCCTAGTAACCGGCGCTACCGGCTTCATCGGTTTCCACCTCGCGCAGCGGCTGGCCGCCGCGGGCCACGACATCGTCGCGGCCACGCGCCAAGACGCCCTTTGGCGCGCACGCCTACCCGAGTGGGAATGGCGCCATTGCGACTTCATGCGCGATACCAATGAACAGGACTGGGCGGAACGCGTGGCCGATGTCGACCTCGTGATCAACGCCGTCGGCATTATCAACGAGAGCCGTCAGCAGCGCTTTGCCGAGGTGCAAACAGAGGCCCCGCAGGCGCTTTTCGCGGCTTGCAGCCGCGCGGGCGTCAGGGTGATCCAGATCTCCGCGCTGGGCGCGGAGCGGCCTGGGGCCAGCTCTCCATTCTTGCAAAGCAAGCAGCTGGCTGACGATTATCTCTGGGGCCTACCCGGCGACTGCGCCATTGTCTATCCCGCCATCGTCATTGGCCAGGGCGGCAACAGTACGGCACTTTTCTGCCGCATGGCGGCGCTACCCCTCGTGCCGTTGCCCGGCGACGGCAGCCAGCGCATTAACCCCATTCACATCGACGACCTCACCGCCGCGATCGTTCATCTAGTGGAGCACTGGCCCAAGGGTAAGCAGCGTTACCTGCTCACAGGCGCCAGTGCCTACTCGATACGCGAACTGTATGCGTTGTTGCGCGAGTGGATGGACCTTGGCAAGGCGCGTTTCGTCGCTATCCCGATGCCGCTCTTGCGGTTTGCCGCACAGGTTACCGAGCGCCTGAAGCCGGATACCTTGCTGCGGTCCGACACGCTGGAGATGCTGCATGCGGCCAACACGCCGGCGTCTACCTATGCCGCCGCACCCCCGCGCCCACTGGCGCAGGCGCTGTCGGCGCGTCCCGCACAGCGAGCCGAGGCCTGGTACGCGGTATTCTCCGCCCTTAAGCCTGCGCTAATCGTCAGCATTGCCTTCGTGTGGATCTTCACGGGGCTCGTTTCGGTGCTGTGGAATGTGCCGGCGGGCTATATGTTACTGGCGAATGCGGGCGTTCATGGGCTGCTGGCCGGTGTGCTTATCTACAGCGGTGGCGCGGTCGACCTAGTGCTGGGATTCATGATGTTGCACCGAAGGTGGCGGCGCTTGGCGTACGGCCTGCAAATCGGGCTGATGCTCACTTACATGGCCATCGTCAGCGTGATTCTGCCTGCCGCCTGGCTGGACCCCTTGGGCTCGGTCACCAAGAACTTCCCGCTGCTAGCGCTGACGGCGCTGCTACTTTTGCTCGAAACCGGGGGCCGAACCGAGGCTGGGCCAAGGCCTCTCGCTAAAAGATAAGGGCGCTTGTTCCTCGCAAGACACGTGTCGGCGCTGAGCGCTATCGGACTATGTCTGGCGCAGGACGCGCCGCTGCCTCAGCGAGCGTTCCTAAGTCGTCGTTGCTGGCGATGGGGTCGGAGGTGTTTGTCGAGGATCTCAAGGCGGAGTCTGGCAGGCAAACTAATCCTCATCCATCGCCGCATATTTCTCCGACAAGAAGTCCACCAGCGCGCGCACCGATGGCAGCATCCCGCGGCGCGACGGGAAAACAACGTGAATCGCTTCCCGGCGCGGCCGCCAGCTCGGGAGAAGATCTACCAAGGCGCCGGTTGCCAGTTCGTCCCGGAGCATCAATACCGGTAACTGCACTACGCCGACGCCGGCGAGTGCGGCTGTCTTGAGCGCCATCATGTCCGTGGTTAGGTATCTGGGGTTGTAAGGGACATGGACTTCGTCGCCCTGATCGTTGCGTAAAACCACGTGGGGTTTTCTTCCGCCGTGCCCCGGAACAGGCTTGGCCAGTCAGACAGCGCCCAGGGGTCGGTGGGTGTGCCATGACGGCTGATCAGCTCAGGGTGGGCGACCAGACGCTGACTGCGGTCGGAGAGAATGCGGAAGGCGAGATCGGAGTCTTCGAGTGGCAGGGGGCGGACGCGCAGGGCGAGATCGATGCCCTCGGCAATGAGGTCGACGCGACGGTTGGTGGCCTCTAGGTGGACGGTGACCTGAGGGCAGCGAGACATGAACTCCGCGAGCATAGTGCTGACGTGGAAATGAAGTAGGCCGACGGGGCAGGCCATCCGGATGACGCCCCTGGGTTCGCCGACGACACCGTCGATGACTTCCTGAGCGGCTTCGGCCTCGATGAGCATGGCTCGGCAGTGCCCGTAGTAGCGCCGGCCTACCTCGGTCACGACGAATTGGCGGGTGGAGCGATGGATCAGGCGCACCCCGAGGCGGTCTTCAAGCAATGCGATACGCCGGCTGAGCTTGGATTTGGGCAGGCCGAGGGCGCGGCCGGCGGGGGCAAAGCCGCCGTGCTCGACGGCCTTGACGAAGTAGTACATGTCGTTGAGATCGTGCATGGGGCCCGCTTCACTACCATAGGTTGATCGTCCTAAATGTAGGACGATCCGTCGTAAATTTCCCGTCTACTGTTTGAATCGTTCTTTGCATAGGCTCTAGCTATATTCATCAGAGTAGCGGAGGCCGCATGAAAGCGATTACCGAAGTACTGCGGGAAGCCAACGGCCACTGGGTCGGCGACGGATTCCCCGTGCGCAGCCTGTTCAGCTATCAGAGCCACCCCCGAGCCATGAGCCCGTTCCTGCTGCTGGATTACGCCGGTCCGCGGGAGTTTGAACCGGCGAATCAGCCGCGTGGGGTGGGGCCGCATCCGCATCGCGGTTTCGAGACCGTGACCATCGTATATCGGGGCGAGGTGGCCCATCGCGATACGGCCGGCCACGGCGAATTGATCGGGCCGGGCGACGTGCAGTGGATGACAGCGGGCAAAGGCATTTTGCACGAGGAGTTTCACGGCCAGGCCTTCACCGAAGCTGGCGGCACCCTCGAAATGGTTCAGCTATGGGTGAACCTCCCCGCCAGAGACAAGGGTGTCGAGCCGGGTTACCAGGCCATCGCGAACGGGCAGATTCCGGCCGTAACGTTGCCGGACGATGCCGGTGTCTTGCGCGTGATTGCAGGGAAATACGCTGACCGGGTTGGACCTGCACGCACCTTTACCCCAATGCATGTCTGGGATCTGCGCCTGGAGACTGGCGCCGGCACCGAGCTGGAACTGCCCGACGGCTGGACCGGCGGCATCGTCGTTTTGCATGGCACCGTGCTGGTCAACGATAGCGAGATCCTCCGCGAGGCCGAGGTGGCCGTTCTCGACCGGAGCGGGACGTCCGTGCGTCTTGAGGCCAACAACGAGGCCAGGCTACTAGTGCTCAGCGGCGAGCCGATCGACGAACCGCTGGCCGGTTACGGCCCCTTTGTAATGAACACCCACGAAGAGATCGACCAGGCCCTAAAGGATCTCCGGAGCGGTCGCTTCGGTTCCCTTCGGGACTGATCAAGCATAGCTCAGCCCCTACCTACAACCTAGGAGACACGTATGAGCGGAGAATACACGCGATTGGACAAAGACAACGCTGCCGTCCTGCTGATCGATCATCAGGCGGGGCTGTTGTCCCTGGTCCGGGATTTCGATCCCGACACCTTCAAAAACAACGTGCTGGCGCTGGCGGATTTGGCGAAGTATTTCAATCTGCCGACCATTCTCACCACCAGCTTCGAGAATGGCCCGAACGGTCCGCTCGTGCCGGAGCTGAAGGAGGCCTTTCCGGAGGCGCCCTACATCGCGCGCCCGGGGCAGATCAATGCCTGGGACAATGAAGAGTTCGTGGCGGCGATAAAGGCTACAGGAAAGAAACAGCTCATCGTGGCCGGCGTGGTGACCGAGGTCTGCGTTGCCTTCCCCGCGCTTTCGGCTCTGGCCGAGGACTTCGAAGTATTCGTTGTCACCGATGCTTCGGGCACCTTCAACGCCGTCACTCGGGATGCTGCTTGGGACCGTATGTCCGCCGCCGGCGCTCAGCTGATGAGCTGGTTCGCGGTCGCCTGCGAACTGCACCGTGACTGGCGCAACGACGTCGAGGGTCTAGGAGCGCTGTTCTCCAACCACATCCCCGACTACCGCAACCTGATCGCCAGCTACACGGCCCTTAATTCCGGCCAGTAAAGTCGATGGCCCCCGCAGGCGTCGCGGCTGCGGGGGTATTCTCGCCGCCGCACAAGGCCCGCGCCGAGTTCGGCGATTCGACAGCGATTGCTCAACAACAACGAAAGCTTAGGAACCTTGCGATGCGTTCTTGTCTTTTCGAGGGAAGCGCGAACCACCGGCAGCTAAAGATAAGCTCTCCACTATGCTCTTGTCGTTGTGTTTGACCATCGACAGGCACCGTTACGATCGCGTCGCCGCCTGGCGATACTCAGGATCGGTGGTTTATGCTGGTGAGGCTCGAATAAGCTATTGTCGCGATTGGATTTGCAATCTAGCCGTTGCACGCCTCATGTCGGACCCTAGGGGCGTTTGCGCGGGTAAGGTTAAGCATAAGGAGTTGGACCCATGCACAAGAGCCGTCTTGGTAACATCGTCATTGATTGCCGAACAGGCGATCTGCTGCAAGAGGCGACATTCTGGAGTGCCGCCCTCGGTTGCCCATTACCAAAGGATGCGCAGGCCAGCGATACATTTATTCAACTCAAGACAAAGCCAGGCGATATACAGATCATAATTCAGCGGGTCGATCATGATCCGCGAGCCCACCTCGATATCGAGACCGATGCTATTGACGAAGAAGTAAGCCGCTTGGAGAAGCTGGGAGCCGTGCCGGTATCTCGTCACGACGGTTGGACGGTTATGCAAGCCCCAAGCGGCCATCGATTCTGCGTTGGCGAACCGTACAGGGGCGGATTCGAGCAAGAAGCCAATGTGTGGAAGTGATGCTCAACCGCTAGCGCTCCTTCAGGCTAAGCCTAAAGGAGCGCTAGCAAAGGATAATATCGAATTCGCGTGTGCCGGCTGCTACTAGGAGCGACCGGTACGACAACCTCGTGGCCGTCGTTCCCCTTTTATCAAAGCCGTAAGCTATCCGAAGACGGCCGCTTTACCGCCTTCGTCCCGTTTGGGGCAGCGGCTCGGCCAGTTCGCAACGCAGCTCGCCGCGGAGCAGCCCATCGATTTCCAGTTGCCGGCGTACCCCGCGCTGGAAATCGCGGCTGGTTCCTGCGATTACTTCGCAGTGACGCCCCGCCCGGTCGCATAGCTCGACCAATTGGCCATCGAAGCTAGCTTGCCCCGAGCCGCCGCGGGTTGCGGAGCCGCGCTCCAGAATACGGAAGTCGGCCGTTTCGCCGACGATTAGATCCAACCCCAGGGGATGGGCTTCTTCCCAGCGGCTACCGGCTCTGACCTGCGCGCCGTCGAGCACACATTGAATCCGCTCCCCAAAGCCGGCCTCGCGCCGTCGCTGTTCCAGTGCCTCCTGCTCGCGCCGTTCGGCCTCTGCACGTTGCCGCGCCTGTTCGGCCCGCTGCTGGGCGGCCTCTAGATTTAACCGCTCTTCCCGCTCACGGGCATCGATTTGCTGTTCCGGCGAGAGCGAAAGCCACTCGCTCTCGCTCATCCCCAACGGATAGCGGGTGGTGCAGGCGGCCACTACTAGCACTAACAAACCTAATAAACACAAACGACCGATCGCCACTTCGCCCCCCTTTCGACGCTCACGCAGCCAGAACTACAAATATAAGTACGCTATTATATGCCTAGGGGGCGGGTAGTTATACTGCCTGTTGTTGTGCCGACGGCTGGCTGGCGATAGGGGTCGGCTGCGGCCCTGTGCGAGTACCCGGCATGAAATTATTGCTTCGTCACCTGATGCTGGTGGCCATGTTAAGCGCCGTTGCAACGGCCTCAGCCAATCAAGCCACGACGGCTTTCGATGGCGCCCGCATTCTGGCCGGGCATTCCGGCCCGCTGGATCGACATACCCTGGACCAGCTATTCGGCACGGCGTTCACGGCAAATATGCGCGTTCCGCCGGAGCATTTAGGTGTGGCGTTCTACGATATTCGTAGCGGCAAACCGCTAGACCGTCGCGAGATTCGCGAGCTGATGGGGCCTATTCGGCAAGACGGCGCTCATGAAGTGCTCGCTATGATCGCGCCGTTGCTGCAGGATCAGTTGCCGCTGGATGTCGAACAGCTCAAGCTATTAATGGATGCCGCCTTCATTGCCAGCATGCGCCAGCCACCCCAGCACATCGACATTGAGTATTACGACCGCCGAATCGGGCCCAGCGGCCGTGGCGGCGGCATCTCCGGCAGCGTTCCGGATTACCCGCCGGAGCAGAGCGATGCGCAACGCCAAACCGGGCGCGAACTGCTGCCGCCTCATTTGCCCGCCAACCAAGCAGAGCTTGCGGCTAAAGTGCGCACGATCGATTTCGGTATTACACCGGCCGACGCCGAAGGTTTGTTGTTTCCGGTGGTCGTCTGGGGGCGGCCGGGCGACGACTTCGACGCCCTTAAACGCGATTACCTGGAGGAAGCCGCCGAGGTAGGCCTCGACTTTCTCGGCCTAGTCGGCGAGCCTTATATCGAACGCCGCGACGGCTGGGTGATCGTCTATGCGTTAGGCCGCTTTGCCACCACCGACGACATGCTCGCCGCGGAGCTGCGCGACTTCATGGATGAGCTTCAATAAGAGGCTCTACTGAGCCGGCGACTGTCGCGCCTGCGTGGCCAGAAACAGCCCGGCCAGGATGAACGCACCGCCGGCGGCATGGTAGGCGTATAGGCGCTCGCCAATGAAGAGCGTTGCCAGCACCGCCGCAAAGACCGGCATGAGATAGATGAACATCGCCGAGCGGCTAGGTCCGAGCACGGCAATGCCGTGATTCCAAAACAAATAGGCCAGTATTCCCGGAAATATCGCTAAGTAAAGGAACACGGGAGCATGCGCCACGTTCAACGTATAGCCGTCGAGCAGCGCGTATTCGAGCAGGTAGACAGGCAACAGCATCAATGTGCCGACAGCTATCGTCGCGGTAAGAAAGCCGACCGGGTGGATAGGAATCGACCAACGCCGCAGGAGTACCGAGTACACGCCCCAGACCAGGATGGCCGCCACCATAATCGCATCCCCCGGGTGTATATTTAAATTCGCCAGAACCCCCAAGTCGCCGCGGGAGACGATGATCAGCGTGCCGATAGCGGCGGCGCCGATACCGACGGCCTGGCCTGCCGAGGTCGGTTGCCTCAGCAGCAGCCAGGCCATGATCGCGACGCTCACGGGCATGGCGGAGTTGACCAGGGTGATGTTAATAGCGGTCGTGCTCTGAGCCGCTATGTAGAGCAGCGTGTTGAAGGTAGCAACGCTGAGCAGGCTGAGGCAGAGCAGTGCTAGCCAGTGTTGGCGCAGCGCTGCGCGTGCTCGATACACATGTTGAATGCCGAACGGTAGCAGGATTGCCAACGCCACGGCCCAGCGCCAAAACGCCAATGCCACAGGCGGGATGTCGCCAACCGTGCTGCGCGCAACCACGGCATTGCCGGCCCAGAACAATGTCGTAAGAATCACGCCAATAGCTGCGAATATGGCGCTCTGCGAGTGTTGCTGCATCGTCACTTTGCCCGTTCAACGTGGTGGGCGCAGGCTACCACATAAAGACAACGGCCTTGTTCGGCAGCGAGGCGTTGCGGTTGTTGCCACGGTATCGGGTGCCTGTCCTGTCGCCCCTGTGCCAGCTTGCTTGTCAACGAGTAAAAGTATTCGTTAGATGACGGCGAGAAAGCGGTCAACGGCCGCATAGGTTATTGCTTGCCTCTTTTCCTTTGGCGTTGTTTTGAAAGCAAATAGCTTTCCTTCTTCCTGTCGAACTTCCTGTCGAAAAATCGTGATATGAATCACGCTACTGCCGCTTAAAGCGTTCTACCCTTTTTAGGCTATCTACATTTATTCGATAAAACGATTAGTCCGTATAACAACGTATATCAAATTGAAGGGGTTTTGTTAATGAAGATTGACGGGGGGAACAGCTACCTGTTTGCTGGCCAACAGGCCCAAATGAAGAATGCCGCTCGTACGAACGATCAGGCATCATTCAAAACCGTTATGGCCGAAGAGTCTCATCGCGACGTGGGGAAGGAATCGGCAGCGCGGGCCGAAACCGGCCAGACCGATTTTAGCCACATGACCCGCCAAGAGTTAAGAGATTGGATGAACGAGCAAATCCGTAGCGGATCAATGTCGCTCGATCAGTCGTCTAGTCTAGTTGCGATGACTGCCGCCATCTCCGTAGGCCCTGAAGGGGCGGCGGTTGATAATGCGCGTATCCAGAACGAGCGCGTGAATTTCTTCGACATCGCGCAAAATGGCCTTGATTTTTACTTGTCCCGGGGCGACCTGAATGCCGCCGAAAAAGTTCGGGAAGCCATCGACATCATGAAACGAGCCTAAAGCCTGCCGTCTGGCTTTACCGCGTGTAGGATAAGGCCGGGAAGCCCGGCCTTATTAAGCGTCACCGTATGTTTATATTCGTGGACATAGTGTTCCATGGCGAGTTGGTTGACGTGTTCTGATAGCTAAAGTTGCCACTCTGATGGCCGTCCAGATTGTAGTAACGCAGGAAGCCGACTACCGTTTGACCGGGCGAGCAATACCCGAGCATACCGCCGCCCTGGTCGCACAACATCTCGGTCAAATAGTTGGCGGACGATGGTAACAATCCTCCTAACATCCATGCAAAGGGGCTGGAGCCGTAGCCGATTTCTAGAACCACGGCTCGGAGTTGAGTGCCGCCATGATCGCAACTCGTTGAAAAGGCGCCGGGCGCTGGGTACTCCCAGCCGCAGTTACTCGATCCCACAGCATAGACCCACATCTGCGTCAACGGCGGGGCTGGCTGACGCGGAGCGGGTGCCGCCTCATCGGTCAGCTCCACCTGCAAATGGCTAAGCTCCACGGTGTCGAAAACCGTTAGGCTATCGGCAACGGGGGGCCAAGATTATCAGACGATGAGGCTAGATCCGCGAAAACGCTGCTACAGAAGAGAAAGGTTAATAAAAAAGACCGCAAAGAAAGCTGTTTTTATTCATTGCGTCTCTCCTTGACGGCTTTAAATTTTATTGGGGCACCTTTTATTAAAGATTGTAGCGCCCAATTCGTCAATCCTATACTGCAATGATTAACGTCGTAAGCCAGTAAATGTCCTAAGATTTTCAGTTGAATACATTATTTAATAAATAAAAGTTGTGGAATCTTAAAGTAAGGTGGTTGTGTTTTATTCTTGTTCGCAGGCATGGCGGCTATTATTAAATAGGGCCTAACCCAGGAAGTTCAGGGCGGGCAATGAAAGGGGCGGCCCTGACTCGCACAGCGATGTTGCGAGGGAGTTAAGCATAAGCCGAATAACTCCGATACCGGCTTTGCAACTATAATGCGGGCGCTTCATTTGACGAGGGTGGGTCGATAGATGCGCCGGTTGACCGATTTAAAAAGCCCGCGTTTTCACCCCTCAGACGCTGGAGCCAGTCGTAAACCGCACCCAAACTCATCCATTAAATCGAGATTGTCGTGATCGACCTGATTGGTGTCGGCCAGTTCTAAGTTAAAGAAGCTTGCCGAGTCGCCGGCGAAATAGGGGCCGGCGTGCCAGGTGCCAACGTGCAGTTTTACGGCGACATCGCCGGGCACGGTGAAGGCACGGATGTCGTCAACGGTCGGTGTGTCGCCGGGCGGCGCGACGACCAGCCACCAGTCCTTTCCGCCCACGGACGCCAAGCATTGCGTTACCCGCCGGTGGCGGGTAATTCGCGGAATCTCCAGCGCGCGGGCGCTAAGCCGCATGATGTAGAAACGCGGCGTGCCTTGGCCGAGGTCGAGTTGCGCATCCTGGGGGCCGAACCGTTCGCCGTCCGCACGGGCTGTTATGACCTGCCCAAAGGGAGCGAAAGCGTCGGCAGCGAGCGGTGCCGGCTTTAGAGTGAGGGGGTTGTTCGATGATGGCATGAGCATTTGCCTTCAAGTGAGGTGTGGGCGAGTGGGAGCGTCGCTCTGCACCGGCAAACCGACAGGCGATCGGCCGCTAGGCATAGGGCAGTCCATGATAGTTGCGGTCGAAATACACCAGCGCGCTGTCGCTCTCCCGGTGTCGTAGGGCGAGCACCTCGCAGAACAAAATGTCATGAGTGCCGACGCGGGTGCTGCGGCTGACGCGGCAGTCGAACACCGCCGCCGCGTCCTCCAACACCGGCGCGCCGCTGAGCCAGGTACTCCAGGCCGTTGCGGCGAAGCGCTCGTCCATGGGCGTTTTGCCGCCGAAGCACTGGGAAAGCGCGCGCTGGCTCGCTGTTAAGGTGTTAACGCAAACGGCGCCGTTGCCTTTAACGTAAGGGTATGCCGAAGCCGCCCGGTTGAGGCAGACCAGCAGCGTCGGCGGGGTGTCGGTGACGCTGCACACGGCCGTGGCGGTGAAACCGGCGCGGCCATGGGGCCGTCGGTCGTGACGATGTTAACGGCGGCGGCCAAGCGGGCCATGGCATCGCGAAAAGCCTCCCGGCTCACGAGTCCGGCCGGAGGCGCATTCGGGGTTTGTTGTTGCGGTATTTGCATAAAAACCTCCTAGGTCAGGCCAGCATGCAAGCTTTGGCGAAGGACAGTCGCGGCAGGCGGTCGAATAGCTTGTCCGGGTCGCCGTAGCCGAGGTTGATCAGCAGGTTGGATTTCCAAGCCGAATCGGCGAAGAAGGTCGCGTCGAGGAGGTCTTTGTCGAAGCCGGACATAGGGCCGGTGTCGAGCCCTAGGCTGCGCGCGGCCAGAATTAAATAGGCCGCCTGCATGGAGCTGTTGCGAAAAGCGGTTTCCTCGACCAGTGCCGGGCTGGAGGTAAACCAGCTACGGGCATCGCCGTGGGGGAAAAGCTCCGGCAAGGCATCGTAAAAGGCGCTGTCGTAGGCGACGATCACCGTCACCGGCGCGCCCATGGTTTTATCGCGGTTGCCGCGCGACAGGCAGGGTTCGAGCTTCCGCTTGCCCTCCTCGCTGCGCACGAACACGAAGCGCGCCGGGCAGCAGTTGGCCGAGGTCGGCCCCAGCCGGGTGAGTTGGTAGAGTTCTTCCAGCAGGCCGTCGGAAATCGGTTTGTCCTGCCAGCCATTATGGGTTCGGGCCTCGGTGAAGAGCGTTGCCAGGGCCGTTTGATCGAGCGGTGCGGACATGAGTTTCTCCTCAAACAGTCGGTGTCGCTTGCTCGCATAAGCGGGCGAGCTGCGTCAGCAGGACGCGGTTAAATGGGACGCTGTCGGTGACGCTGGAAGCGTGGCCGCCGTAGTCCAGCTGCGCTAACTGGGCGTTAGGCAAGCCTTCCAGGAGGCGTTGCGATTGTTGCCACGGCACCAGCATGTCGTCGCGGTTGGCGATCAATAAGGTAGGTGTCTCAATGCGTTCGAGCAGTGCGGTGACGTCGAAGGCCAGCAGCGCCTCGATCCGGCGCAAGACGTTGTCGACGCCGGGGAACGCCTCCTGGGCATGCGCTTCTTCGCTGCCGAGGCGCTCGCTGTTGGCGGCGATCCAGTCCGGCGGGTACAGAAACAACGGCTGGGCTTGCAGATAGGCCGCAACGCCGCAGTGCACGAGCAAATTTCGGCGTACCGCAAAGCAGCGAGCCGTGTGCGGGTTCGGGCCGGCCCAGGCGTTGATCAGGGTCTGGCTGGCGAGGATCGCCGGGCGCCGCAGCGCGATTTGTAAGCCAATGAGGCCGCCCAACGCATGCCCGATAAAGTGACAGCGTTGGATGCCGAGCGTATCCAGCAGCGCCAGCAGTTCCGTCGCCATCGTGTCGATGGCGTACCCCTCGGGTAAGCGCGCGGGGCTGCGCCCGGTGCCGTTGTGGTCGTAGACCAGCACACGGTAGCGCTCGCCAAGGGCAGGCAGTTGCGGCGCCCAAAAGTGCGCCGAGCCGCCGAGGCCGGCGCTAAGCACCAGCGTGGTGGCGTTCGGCTCCTGCCGGCCATGGATCTCGTAGTACATCGCGACACCTCCGCCGGGCCGGGCAAAGGCCCGGCCCCGATTCGTTCAGCCGACGTGGGCGATGCTGGCGATCTCGATCAGCGCCTCGGGTTTTACCAGACCGCATTGAATGCAGTAACGGGCGGGTTTCTCGCCCGGGAAGTACTCGGCATAAACTTCGTTGATGCTGGCGTAATCGCTCCATTCGCGAATCATGATCATGTTGAAGGTGACATCGTCCATCGTGCCGCCTGCCTCCTCCACCACACCTTTGATCGTTTCCAGAACGTGCCGAGTTTGTGCTGCGGCGTCGCCGACGTGCACCACGTTGTTTTCCTTATCGAAGGGCAAGGTGCCGGATACATAGAGAACGCCGTCCGCGAGCGAGCGGGGACGTAGGGGGCAAGTGGTTTGCCGGTGCCTTTGGGAATGACGGATTGTTTGCTCATTGACGGTTTCCTCAAACTGCGGCGGCTGCCGTTTCGTGGGTTGCGAAGGCGGTGCAGAACTCATCGACGCTGGCGACCCAGCCGAAGAACTTTTCGATGTTGTAGAACGACGCCTCGGCGATGAAGTCGGGCCCGAGTTGGTTGACGGCATCCTTGAGGACCACGCCGAAGTACTCCAGAAAAAAGCCGTCGCGCAGGGTCGACTCCACGCACACGTTGGTTGCGATGCCGGTAAAGATCAGGTTCCTGATCCCGCGGGAGCGCAACATGCTGTCTAAGTTGGTGTTGAAAAAGCCGCTGTAGCGAGGTTTGTGAATAACCCAATCGTTCGGTTGCGGTTGCAGTTCGTCCACCAGCTCATAGTCCCAGCCGCCCCTGGCCAGCAGCTTGCCTTGCAACTCGGGGCGCTGGCGCATCGTCTTCAGCGCGTTAGACTTATGCCAGTTGGGCGAGCCTGGGCCGCCGGCCTCCGTGTATTCCGAGTCCCAACCGTTTTGGAAGAAGGCCACTTGAATGCCGGCTTCCCGCGCGGCGTTCGCGGCACGCCGAATATTGGCGATCACCTGTTTATTGCCCGAGATGTCAAAGCCCGCCAGATCGATATAACCGCCTGGACTGGCGTAACCGTTCTGCATGTCGACGACGATCAGCGCCGTCTCGCTCGGTTTCAGATTCAGCGGCTCGGGGCGAGCGGACAGTTGCCGAGCCGCCTCGCCGACAGCGGTCGCGGGAAGCCCCGCAATGCTCTTGGGTGCGGACATTAGGCCGACTCCTTCTGCTTACTGAGGTGGCGCCGGCTCTTCATTAGCGGTTGGATTTTGGTGCCGAAGTCTTCTATTCCCTGCACGAAGTCGTCGAACGTCAGCATGACCCCTTGGGTACCCGGCACTGTCGCGACTTCGTCGAGCATGCGCGCCACCGACTCGTAAGAGCCCACCAGCGTGCCCATGTTGATGTTGACGGCGGAGGTCGGGTCGGCCATCTGGCGGACATTGGTGTCCGCGCTCTTATCGGCCGCCCCTTGCTCGCCCAGCCATGCGATGGCTGCTTGATCGGCGCCGGCTTTATAGTGCTCCCAGCGGGCACGAGCGGCCTCGTCCGTTTCGTCCGCGATGATCATAAACAACACACAGGAGGTGACCTCGCGGCCGGTGGCTTCGGTCGCCTTTTGCAGGCGTTCCGCGGCAGGGGCGAACGCGGTAGGCGTATTCACGCCCTTGCCGAAGCAGAAGTTGTAATCGGCGTATTGAGCCGAGAACGCCATGCCCGCTTCGCTTTGCCCCGCGCAGATGATTTTCATATCGGCCTGAGGCTGCGGGCGGACGCGGCAGTCGTCCATCGTGAAATGCTTACCCTTGAAATCGCTCTGGCCGGTTGCCCACAGATCGCGCAGGACTTGCGCATACTCGGCGAGATACTCATAACGGGTGGCGAAGAATTCGTCGCCGGGCCACAACCCCATTTGCGAGTACTCCGGCCGCTGCCAGCCGGTAACGAGGTTGACGCCGAAACGCCCGTTCGAGATCGAGTCGATGGTGGCAGCCATACGAGCTACAATGGCGGGGGTAAGGTCAGTGTAGCGGCGGTAGCGAACAACTGGATTTTGTCGGTTACGGCGGCGAGCCCCGCCATCAACGTAAACGACTCAAGGTTGTACTCCCAGAACTCGGTCTTGCCGCCGAAGCCCCGTAGCTTGATCATTGAGAGGGCAAAGTCGAAGTCGTACTGCTCGGCCTTGAGTACGATTTCCTTGTTCAAGTCGAATGTCGGCTTATATTGCGGTGCGTTGGTGGATATAAGCCAGCCATTGTTGCCGATGGGAATGAAGACGCCGATATCCATAGTACAGACCTCTTAACGTGTTGACTGATCGCGGTGGCTAAGTCGTGCCGCTGTTGCGGATAGGTACGCAAAGGAAAATGCAGAGAACGTGCCACGGAAGGGTAAATGTCGGATAAACAAGCGGTTGCCGATTTTTTTGGAGAAATGTGGACCAAATGGTCGATTCGGAGTGCCTGGTTGGGGCAGGCTGCCGGTTTTGGGGCGGCAGGGCATCGCGTTGCGGCTATTTTTGGTGTTTACTGGCAGTAATCTAAGAAGAGTTTGATAAGGTGACGATTAAGAAACCTTCCACGAGGCCTCGGGTGGCCGGACGTAAAGCGTCGACACCGCGAGCACGCGCCTCGCAGCCAAGCGCAGCCACGCTACGGCGACGTATGAAATTAGTGGAGAGCAAACGCAGCACGATCTTGCAGGCCGCACTCAAGGTTTTTCCCAGTACGGGTTGCACGGCACCAGCCTCGACCGGGTGGCTACGGAAGCGGATGTATCGAAGACCAACCTGCTCTACTACTTCGGCAGCAAAGACGAGCTCTATGTCAGCGTCTTGCGGGAGTTGCTGGATGTCTGGTTAACGCCGTTGAAAACGTTTAGCGTCGAGCAAGACCCGCTGGTGGCTATCGGCGACTACATCCGGGTGAAGCTGGAACTGTCCCGCGACCATCCCGAAGAGTCCCGCCTGTTCTGTATGGAGGTCATGCAGGGGGCTCCTCTATTGTTAGCGGAGTTGGAACAACCGCTAAGGGAGCTGGTGGAGGCGAAAGTTAAGGTGATTAAGGCCTGGATCGACAGCGGCAAGATCGCGCCGGTTGACCCGCACCACCTGATTTTCTCCATCTGGGCGACTACCCAGCATTACGCTGACTTTCAAACCCAGGTTAAAGCCGTAACCGGCCGAACGCTGGAAGATCCCGCCTTCTTCGAAGAAGTTTTGCAGAATCTGCAAGCGCTGATACTGAACGGGCTAAGGCCGCGTTAACCGCATTCTCTTGCACGCGCGCTAACGGGCCATAGGCACTACCGCTGGGATAGAAGCAGCCGCCGCGAGGCAGCTCCTCGCGAGATAAAGCGCGGCGATGCTGCGTGCCTCCGAAATACTTGCATCGGCGATGGCCGTTTCTAGCGCATCCGGGGCCAGCGCAATCACTTCCAGGGCCTCGGGCTCGTCGCCCGGTAAGGAGGCCGGGTAAAGCTCCGTTGCTAATAGCACCTCGCAGGTGAAGTTAAGAAAACCGGGCGCGAGCGCCAAAGGGCTGAGGCGGCGAAAGCGTCGAGCCGCCATCCCGATTTCCTCCATCAGCTCTCGGTTCGCCGCCTGCTCCACCGATTCGCCGCGCTCGATCAAGCCCTTCGGCGGCCCTAGCTCGTAACGCTCCAAACCGACGGCGTACTCGCGCACCAGCAGAAAGGCACCGTTCGCCGCAACCGGCACGACCATGACGGCGCCGCCGTAGCAGTCTCCTGCGGTGATGCGTTCGTAATCGGTCTCGGCGCCGTTAGCGAAACGCAGTCGCACATTTTCGATCTGAAACAAGCGCGATTGCGCGACCGTGGCAATATCGAGGATATGTGGCAGTTTAGTCACGACGTTGTCCTCTTGCTGTAGCGATGACGGCGAACCGAAAAGCGATGGGCCGCTAGCGCGAGCGCTTGGTTACCTTACCGTCTCTCTTCCCGCACGAACGGTATGCCGAGCGCGCCGGGTTGCTCGCCGCCCGCGCGCTTACTGGCCGCAACCCAAATCATGACGCCGAGCGTAACCGCATACGGTGTCATCAGGATGAAGTACTGCGGGAGTCGGATGCCCGCCGCGGCAAGCTGCGGGATGAGCGCTTCGACGCAGCCGAACAGCAGCGCCCCCATCAGCGCACGCCAGGGATACCAGCGGGCGAAGATGACCAGAGCGATAGCGATCCAGCCGCGGCCGCCGGTCATATCGGCGATCCAGAGCTTAGTGCTGAGCACGGACAGGTAACCGCCGGCGAGCCCGATTAACGCGGCCCCGGCGAGAATCGCCGCAACCCGATACCACAACACCGGAATGCCGACGGAATCCGCCGCTTGCGGGTTCTCGCCCACGGCGCGCAGACGCAACCCGGTGCCGCTGCGTGTGAGGAACCATACAACCGCAAGAAAAATGAGCGGTGTCAGATAAACCACCGGGTTCTGTACGAAAACCTTACCGATCAGCGGCAGCTCCGAGAGCGGCCACAGCGATATCGACGACATGCCGCTGACGGGCCGATTGGTCCAGCCCCAGAGCGTCCCCAATAGCCCCGTAAGCCCTTGGCAGAAGAACACCAGCGACAGCCCGGCGATGACCTGATTGATCCGCAGCAGAACGACCATGATGGCAAACAGGATGGACACGACGCTTGCCGAAAGCATGGCGATCAACAGGGAAAGCTCGGCCGACCCGTAAGCGAGTTGCGCACCTATCCCGGCTAAGGCGCCGACCAACATCAGCCCCTCGGCGCCAAGCGACAAAACGCCCGCCCGTTCGGTAATGATCAGGCCAAGCGCGGCGAGCGCGAACGGAACGGCGAAATCGGGCGTGTTACCCAACCAGCTAGCAATGAGATCCATTAGCTCTCTCCCCCTTGAACGCGGCGTAGGCGGTGGCGAATAAAGAAGTCCGAGGAGGCGACGCAGATCACCAGAATCGCCTGAATCAGCTGCACCATCGAAAACGGAATTTGATAAAAGACCTGCAAGCTGCGGCCGGCCACGAAGAGGGTGGCGATTAACAACGCGACCACGAGCGCAGCTATTGGATTGTTGCGGGCCAGAAAGGCGATCAAGATGCCGGAAAACCCATAACCTTGATAAAAGGACTGGGTGAGGCGGCCCTCTTGCCCCGACGTGATCACAAAGCCCGCGATGCCCGCCATCGCGCCCGAGAGCAGCACCGTGGCGAGTATCGTTTTGCGCAGCGGCACGCCGACGGCATCGGCGACTTTCGGGTTAGCGTCGACAAACCGCAAGTACAGGCCGGCCCGAGAGAATCCGATCAACCACAGCGCGAACACGGCGATAACGACGGCCAACGGAATGCCCGCGCTATAGCCGTGGAAAAACTCCGGTAGCCGTTCGAAGCTCTGAAACGGCGGCGAGTAAGGGAAGGAGTCGCGCGGGTCCTTCCAACTGCCGTAGAGAAGATGGAGCAGGAAATAGCTGGCGAGATAATTGAGCATCAGCGTCGAAATGATCTCGCTGACTTGCAGCCGCAGTTTCAGCACAATCGGCGTCAACGCCCACAGCGCGCCGCAAACCGCCGCCGTTAACAACATCAACGGCAGGCGTAAGGCCGGCGGCCCGACCTCGAACAGCACGATCGCCGTGGCCCCTATCGCCCCCCAGATCATCTGGCCGTCCAGGCCCAGGTTCCAAAACCGAGCCCGAAAGGCCATGCAGCCGGCCAGGCCGACGAGAATCATCGGCGAGGCCTGAAAGAGCACCGCCTGCAAACTCTGCGCATCGAATACCGTCATGATGACGAACTCGTTGAGCAGCTCGCCGCCCGGTACGCCCGCGGCGATGAGGATGAGTGCAGAAATCGCCAGCCCGACGGCTAGCGCCGCGGCCAGAATGAGCGCCTGCCAATACCAGGCCATTTGTTGGCGAACTTCCAGCGCATAACGGCGCCGCAGCAGCGGCTGCCGTTGCTTTGGCTGGGAGACGTCGATGGGAACAACCTGTTCAGACATGATCCACCATTGCTTTTCCTATGGCCTGACGGTCTGCCGGACGATCGAACTCCGCCACAATCCGGCCGCTGTTCATCACCCCGATGCGGTCTGCCAGGGTCAGTACTTCGTCCAAGTCCTCGCTGATCAACAACACAGCCGCCCCGGCATCGCGTGCAGCACGCAGCCGCGTGTGCACCGCCTGAGCGGCACGAACGTCGAGCCCGCGGCTCGGGCTGTGGGCAAAGACCAGTTTTACTTTTCGGCTGAACTCGCGCGCGATCACCAGCTTCTGCGCATTGCCCCCCGAGAGCAGCGCCGCTTTCTGGCGGAGCGAGCGCACCCCTTGCACATCGAAAGTGCGGATAGCCTCCGCTACGTCCGTTTCCATCTGCGAGCGTTTGAGCCGCCAAAACGCGCCGTAGCGCCCGCTGTGAATTTGGCCGATACAGAAGTTGTCGATAATCGAAAGATCGGCCGCCAGCGCCGCGCCGTAGCGGTCGGCGGGTATGGCGGCAATCCCCAGCTCGCGGCGCCGCTCGGTGGATGCCGAGCGCAGGTCGCCGACGCCGATCAGCTCAATTTCGCCCTCGGTAGCGCCCGGCAGCCCCATGAGCGCGTTGGCTAATTCGCTCTGGCCGTTGCCGCCCACGCCAGCAAGGCCGTAGATCTCGCCGGCGTGCAGGCGGAGATTGACGCCGGCTAGCATGCCCCGCTCGCCGGCGCTTGCGACCGACCGCAAATCCTTGACCGCTAAGCGTTCCTCACCCCGACTGCCGGCTTGGTATTCCCCCGCCGGCGCCGATTCGCCCACCGTCAGCCGCACCAGCTCGTCAGCCGAAATACTTCTCGGGTCGAGGGTTTGCACCGTGCGGCCTGCCCGCATCACCGTGACTTGGTCGGCGTAACGAATAACGTCCGCCATCTTGTGCGTTACCAAAATGACAGCCGCCCCGCTGCGGGCGAAGGCGTGCACCGTGGTGAGTAAACGCTCGGCTTCCTGATCGGTCAGCACCGCAGTGGGTTCGTCGAGAATGAGGATGCGGGCCCCGGCCAGAAGCACCTTGAGAATTTCGACCCGCTGTTGTTCGGCCACCGACAGCGCGGCTGCCGGTTTCCGAGGGTCGACCGCAAAGCCCAACTGTTCCGCTTTCGCGACGATTTCGCGCTCCAGTTTGCGCAGCCGGGTGCGGAAACCGCCGGCCCCGGCGTTGCGTAGCCCGAGCAGAATGTTCTCCGCCACCGTGAACGGCCGCACCAGCTTGAAATGCTGATGAACCATGCCGATGCGGTGCTCGCTGGCAGCCCGAGGTCCGCTAAGGCGGACCTCGTTATCGTCGATGAGCAGCGATCCGGCTTCCGGGGCATACAAACCCGCGGCGATATTCATCAAGGATGATTTACCGGCGCCGTTTTCTCCCAATAACGCGTGTACTTCCCCCCATTTCGCAGTGAAGTTGGCGTGAGAGAGGGCTTTGAAACCGTCGAACGATTTCTCGATGCCCACTAGCTGGATCGCGTTGTGCTTGCTCATTGCTGGGTAATCACTCCCTTGACGAACCAATCCATCTGCCACAGTTCGCCGTCGGAAGGCAGCTCGCCGTCGGCGATCTTCAGCGTTCCGTTGCGGTCGTACAGCGGGCCTTGGTAGATGCGCTTGTTGCCTTGCAGGAGTTCCTCTCGCGCCGCCATGATGGTGCTGACGTGTTCCTCCGCTACGGCGGGGCCGCAGCAGGCGATGTCGGTGCCGCCCTCCGCCATCGAGAGCAACGCGCCGTCTAACTGCGGTTTCCAGCCGCCGGCGAAGATGTTCTCCAGCTCAGGCTCTAGGAAGCGGTCCCACACCCAAACCGACGAGCACACCGTTGCGGCCGGTGCGAACTCGCTCATGTCCCGGTGGTGCCCGGTGCCGAACACGCCCCGCTCCTGGGCGACAATCTGCGGTGTGGGGCTATCGACGTGCTGGCCGATCACATCGGCGCCGCGGTCGATCAAGGCAGCGGCGGCCGCCCGCTCGCGCACCGGATCGTTCCAAGAGCCGGTATAAATCACGGTCACGGTAGCGTCGGGGTTAATCTTCTGCGCGCCGAGGGCGAAGGCGTTTACGGTCCAGTTCACCTGGCCGAAGGGGTTGGCCGCGACAAAGCCGAGCCTGCCGCTCTTCGACGCCGCGGCGGCGGCCATGCCGCACAGGTACTGACTCTCATAGGTGCGGCCGTAGAAGGATTGCAGATTACGGCTGTTGGTGGTGCCGGACCCGTTAAGAAAGGCGACCTCGGGGTGGCGCCTGGCCAGATCTTCGAAAGTGTCCGAATAGCCGAAGGCGGTACCGATGATAATGTTGGCGCCGCGTTGGATGAGGCGCTCCGCCGCCGGCCGAATCGAAGAGGCATTTTCGGGCACGCTCTCCACATACTGAATGCGATGGCCCAGGCGTTCCTCCAGTTTTAGTCTCGCCTCGTCGAAGGCCTGTGTCCAACCGCCGTCGTTGCGCGGGCTAATATAGAGCATGGCGATTCGCGGTTCGCCTTTCAGGGTGAGGCCCTCGTCGGCCTCCGTGGCGAGGGCGGGTGCGGTAATGCTTAAGGCAAGCGCTGCTGTCAGAATCCGCATCAAGAATTTCATGCCCATGGCTTATTCCTCTCGTAGTTAAAGGCAGATCGATCGCGCCGGTTACATCATGTGGTTTATGCGAAATACGTTTTTCTCCGGGTCCAGTAATACCGCCTGATACCAGTTGTAATACGTGGTGTACGGCGGCTTTATCAGAGTGGCGCCTAGCGCTTGAGCCATCGGCACCATACGGTCGACTTCGGCCGTCGAATCGACGTCGATATTCAGCAGAAACTTGCAGCCTCGGGTGTCCGCATAATCGTCGAGTTGCAGCAACTCATAGGCGTCCAGCGCGTTAAATCCGATGCAGGATTTGCCGGTATCGAGGCCGCGAAAAATAGGCGAGCGTATTTCCGGAATCTCCCGAAAACCGAACAACTCCCGGTAGAAATCGCTCAGCGCAACGATGTCTTTCGCGAAGACATTGACATAAGAAAGATGCGTCATTTCAGGCCACCACCTTTGTGCCGCCGAAGGTGGTTTGTTTCACGAACTTCGAAACTAGGTGGTCGCCGGACGTAATCGGCGCATAGCGCGGCGGGTTGTCCGGGCCGCAACAGCTGGGTAGGCACTCGACCAAGGCGTCGTAGTTAGGCTGATGGAAGAAAACCAGCGATTGCCGGCTATTGTCCGTGTCGCTATCGGCCGGCGGATTGACGACACGGTGCAGGGTCGAGATCCACTGATCGTTGGTCCATTGCATCATGAGGTCGCCGATATTGACGACGAAGCCGTCGGGGACATAGGGCACATCCACCCATTGCCCGTCCTGATTCCGCACCTGTAAGCCGCCGAGGGCGCTGTCCGGACGCACGATGGTAAGGCTGCCGTAGTCGGTGTGGGCGCTGGCCCGCATTTGGCCTTCTTCCACCGCGCCCTTCGTGTCCGGATAGCTCAGGGTGCGGAACATGCTGATGTGTTTATCTATTTTGTCGTCGAAGAAGGTCTCCGGCAGCTCCAGCGCAAGGGCGAAGATGCGCATGAGCGACTGCGACAGATCGCTCATGGCCGCGAAGTACTCCGTATACGCGTTTTGGAAACCGTCGATGCCGGTAGGCCAAACATTCGGGGCAAAATGCGGCCCGGCCGCTTCGCAGTGGTAGTAAGGCTCGTCCGGCACGTCGGTCGGGCCTATCGAAAACGACTCCTTAAGATCGCCCGGTGCCGCTTCCTCCAAGGAATAGGAAAGACTCTCCTCGGCCACCGCGCTGTAACCTCGCACCTGATCGGGGCTGGGGCGGTCGACGCGCCGCTTCGCTTCCAGCGGCAGATCGAAAAAGTCGCTGGAAAGGCGCGAGACGCGCTCGATAAGCTCGGCGGGAACGCCATGGTTAGTGATGACAAGAAACCCGATGTCTTTACAAGCCTTATCAACCTGTGCGGCGACTTCGCGTTTGCCTGTCGACGTACCGTCAAAATACGGCGCTAAGTCGACGATGGGCACATACTTCAGCGTCATCGAAAGGTTCTCCCCAAAGATGGCAGGTTTCCGAAGCAAGCTGCTTGCTCCACGCTCGAAGTGGGCAAAAGCATTATCTGTGCCACGTCGCTAACACCGTGCTGTGGCGCCATTTTCTGGGGATTTTTGCAAAATTATTGGAACAATTGGTCCACTGTAGAGCACTTGGTTTGTGCGCCGGCACCAAGATCAGGCGCCCTGCCGAGGCGTGCGCGTTGAGCAAGGTGCTTACAGCCGAGTACTTCGGGGCGGCATATGGCAGGGGGCGTCGGGAGTGGTCGGCGGACTGGCTTTCCGCCGGCGTGGATAGGGTGTTTTCTTTACTGTGACGGAGAGGGCGGCTGAGCGTATTCTGGGGGCAGCACTCTTGCCAATGGCCGTAACCCTTGGCAAGAGCGGACACTAGATGGAGCCAGATATGAGCGATGCTAAGACTGACGCAGCCCTTTATGTGCTAACCGGTCTTTTGCAACGGCTGGAAGCCGAGCGGCCGGGTTTGATTCAGGACATGCTGGCGGGTATCGAAGGGGATAGAAAATCGCTGCCCCCCAATCTCGAAAACAAAGCGCATGTCGAAGCCATTTTCGACGAAGCCTTAACGATGCTCCGGCGCGCGAATCGCGAATGAGCGTACCGCCGCAACGCGAGCAGCGAGTCGTCCGTTGGGCTCCGAGCCGGCAAAGCGAAAGCCGAGCGGCCACTGGTGTGGTAATAAGTAGCCCTGCGCATGACGTTGAGCGGGTTTGAGCATGATTGCAAAGATCATAAGCGGCGGACAAACAGGCGCCGACCGGGCCGCGCTCGATGCCGGCCTTGAGTTAACGTTCCCCATCGGCGGGAGTTGCCCCGTTGGCAGAATGGCCGAAGATGGCCCGATTAGCCACGTATACCCTCTAACGGAACTGGGCGGCGGCTACCGGCAGCGCACTAAGCAAAATGTCGTGGATGCCGACGGTAGCGCCATCTTTTACGCGTCTTACCTCGGCGGCGGCACTGAAACGACGGTTCTTTTTTGTATTCGACAAGGCAAACCGTACAAGCTGATCGACATTGCGCTGGTTGAACCGGGCCGGGCAGCCGAGCTTTTACTCGATTTCGTTCGCGATTTCGACGTGGCCACCTTGAATGTGGCAGGCCCCAGAGCAAGCGCTTGCCCCGCAATCTACGACTACGTGAAGCACGTTATCCGGCTAGTCATACAGCGATCAACTTAACCAACGACGGCGACGGATACTCGCAGGCTGCCGCTCCCCACATCTGGCTAGCAGCAGCCCGCTCCCGGTAAGCTCTCGTCAGCTCAGGAACAAACTATCGAGCCCCAAGCCCGGCTCCAGCAAATCGATGCCGCCGACCTGCGGGAAGACCACCTCCCGCGTGCCCGGCTGCACCCAATCGCATATCGCCCCGTATAAATGCTCGATCGCAGTCCGCCCTTCGATGTCCGGGCTGCGATGCGGTGCGCGGGTGCTGTTAGGGTCGTTGATCCGCGGGTCCAGCAGATCCAGCTCGCTGGCGGGGAACATGTCGCCGTAGATCCCGCCGCGCACGCGGTCGCCGATGACCAACATCGTGTTGCCGCGGCCGTGGTCGGTGCCATGGTCGCCGTTGGAGCGTATCTGGCGGCCGAACTCGCCGCCGATGACGATCGTCAAGTTCTGCTTGAGCGCCGGGTTTACCTGCTCCAGCTCGCTCATCAGGGTGTCCAACCCGCGGCCGTCGCCGAAGATGTCGGCAAACTGCGGCTCGGCCCGATTGCGCTGCTCGCGGTGAGTGTCCCAGCCGCCGTACTCCAGCGACCCGGCGCGCATGTTCAACACGGAGCCGACGTGTGCCGCACAATCGTAGAGACTAGCGAGCTGACGCGCGAAGTAGCCGCTCTGCAACGCCGTGTCCCCAGATTGTAGTGCCAACAAGGATTCCGGCATCGGCTTGCCGGCCAGCACCCGGTTGACATCGCCGCTGAAGCCGCGAATCGCGGACTCGTGCTGGACGATACGATGAAACGGCGAACTGGCCTCGATGTGCTCGCCCATCGCCGCGTAATAGCTCGCCGCGGAGCGCGCTATCTGATTCCGCCCCCAGCGCTGCCGCTCCTCAAGATCGTCGCGATGGTCGTACAAGCCGAGGTTGCGCGAGTCGCGCACACTGATGGCATAGTCGGCCGCCAAGCGGCCGTTTGGGCCGTCGGTTAGGCAGAACCGCCGCGGCGCCGTCGTCATAGCGACCACCCTGGCGTTGGCACCGCAGGCTTGCGCCAAGCGTCCACCCCAGCCGGAGCTTTGGAAAGCATTGGCGGAAGCCTGATGATCGCCGGCATCCAGTGCCAGCAGCGAGTGCGCGTGGTCGCGCGAGCGCGAGCCGACCACATTATTAACAATGGCGACATTACCCGCTTCAATCTGCCGGCGCAGCCAGCCGCACTCCTTGAGCACGCCAAAGCTAACGCCGCCGGTGTCGAAGTCGGCCGTCGTCCGCACCGGCAGATACGCCGTCTGCCAGCGCTCCCGAAAGGCATCGGCCGTGTTGCCGATCCGGTGCGCGGTGCGCATGGCGCGCCAATATTGGAAGCCGAAGCTGCTCTCGTTGCTGTCGAACGCGGGCGGCAGCAAATGCCGCATGTCGGGCCCGCCCGGCAGGGTCAGATTGACCACCGCCCGTTGGCTGATACCGGCCGCCTGCGCTGCGGAGCCGAAAAAGGCCACCGGCAACTGGCTGAGCGCGATGCCGGCCAGGCTGCCTTTAAGGAATGTTCTGCGATCCATGATAGTGTCCCTTAACAAAAGTTCACCCCCCTACGAACCCGTGCGCGGCGCCGAGGCTAGGCGCAGCTCGCAGGCCATGGCCGTAGCTCCCCTTGGCAAGAGGACGCTATCGGCCCTCCTGCGCGAACATATACGGGGTCGAGATGATGAAGGCGATGGCGCGGCCGATATTACGATTGCCAACCTCCGGCGTCGTGCCCTGGAACAGGTAGCCGTTGCTCAGGTCGTGGAACAGCAGCTCGTGCCTGCCCCCCGGCGCCAGGTCGGCCGGAGAGATCACCTCCTCGGGGTCCAGCGACCAAGCCTGCGTCGGGTCTTCGCCCCGCGCCAGCAGGGCGTAGACGTGCACCCGCTCTAGCGGGCCAAAATGCTTGTGACCGTCGGCGATAAAGCGCTGCCACAACCACTCGGCAACCTCCTCGACTCGGTAGCCGTTGGCGCCGCGGGGCAGCACCGGGCGCCAATCCTTGGTGAACACAATCTCCTCGTCCTCCACCAAGTGCACCCGCTCGAAACGCCAGCTGCCTTCGGTGCTGACGTTATAGGCGTTGCGAAACACGTCGCCGCTGGTGGACGCCTCTTCGCCCGTTTGCCCGCCGAACACGTCGTGCTTGGGGAGAAAGGGGTCGGCGCCTTCCATGCTGTGGATGTTGGCGTTGTAGAAGTTGAGCAGACGCTCCTCGCTGCTCAAGGTCAGGCGGTTTGCGATGATTAGGTTACGGTCGATACTGGTGTAGTACTTGACCCGCTCCGGGCTGTGAAACTCCTCCGAAATCGCATAGCCGCGCAGGAAGGTCACCAGATCCTTAGGGTTGATCGAAGCCCAGTAATCCTGTAGCGCCCGGGCCTTTGCCGAGTCGGCTTGCAGGTTATCGTCCGCCAATGTGCGTACGATCATCAGCGGCAGATTCTCCTGGCTGTGCGGGTGGTCGATGGCCACCGCCGCCAGATTAAAGAGTTTCTCGCGGGCATTGCCCCCAGTAATCTGGGTGTTAAGGATCTCCAGATCGCTGAGGTAGTGCTCCTCGGAGCCATAATGGAGCCGGCTATTATCGTCAGGGTCGTAGCTCATGCCGGTGAGGGCGCGCGCGGTGTTCTTGATCGATACCAGCTCGTGATAGTCCTGGTCGCGGTCGTCCTGCCCCAGGATGCCGAAAAAGAGCTGGTGGTATTCGCGCGCGAAGTCCTCGTTGCCGCTGAACACGCCGCTGCGAAAACGGTTGTTGTGGTGCCCGTACTGCCGCGTCACGGCAGCCGAGGCGGCAGCACCGGCGATGACCTCGTGGTACGGCCGGGCGGCGGCCAGATCGTTCATGATCTGATCGTAATAGCGGATAATCTGCGCATTGCCGACGCCGACGCCCTGGTTGACGGCCATGTGGTAGTTGGTTTCCCACAGGCCGATCTTCTGACGCACCGGATTCAGGCCGGGCATCGTCGCGGCCAGCGTCCAGACGCGGCCTGGCGCCCGCCAGGCATCGCTATCATAGGCCGTGCGGCGGCCCTCGGGTAACGGCGAGCGCGGCGACGACCAATACTCGCTCAGGCCCCGCAGCGTGCCGTCCGGGCCGAACGCGGCGGTATTATCAGGCGGCGATAGCTTAGCGTTTCGGGGGCCGACGTGGATGATCTCGACGATGGCCCGCTCCGGTGGCATGTCGGCCCAAGCGGCTATCTGACGGTCGCTGGCGAAGCTGCCGTAAGCGAACAAGTGCAGCACCTTGCGTACCGCAGTCTCGTCCCAGGCCTCATCGCTTACTCGCGTCAGACCGACGAGCTGAATGTCGCCGTGCGGGTCTTTTCTTCCCGACTTATCGCCCGACCCACAGGCGGCTAAGAGGACAATCAACAGAACGACGACGAGGCCTCGCCACCTTAAGAGGGAATATCGCATAAGGACAATCCTTGGTTTGTATTCTTGTTATTCTGCGGCGGAGGCGGCCACCGTCGATTAATATTAGCTTAGTATGTATGGAAGCTTCAATAAGCTTCTGAACGTAATGCAGAAATCAAGGGTGGTGTCCACACTTATCTTGCCTCTGCCCCGCAACGCGCGCTGTCGATAACACAGAGGAAGCCCATCTCCCCGCGCTCCGACGAGGCGCCCTGACGAAAGAACAAGCACTTAGGCAGCTTTCCACAATTCTTGTGGATAACTCTGTGTACAAGCTGCGTGAAGTTGTTCCGGGGTACGGGGTATCAAACACTTAGATAAATTGCTCAATATTTCAGCATTTTTTAAAAGTGCTTTTTAATTAGATGTTTACAGATGGTCTCGCCGGTGCGCAAAGATCGTACTCAGGTATGAGGCGGCACGGCGGTAGCTTGTCCGAGCTGTGTGAATAACCCGCCGGCTGTTGGGGAGTTTTGCGGCTTTGCCGCATGCGCAACGACACTGCCGGCTCTCGGGCGTTGTGCCAATTTCGTGACACCTGCCCGGTCGGAGCGTACCGCTACTGCGCGAAATACGAGACACTTCCCCCGCCGACAGAAGCTATAAGTCTCTGTTTTTACTTGTTGTATCTCCCGTGGCACAGCCTTTGCTCCAGACAGAGCGTGAATGCTCGTCGACAAGAGCGGGTACGCAAACAATAAGCAGGAAGCTAGGAGAGAAGCATGATATACCAACAGCCCGGCGAGGCCGGTTCCGTCGTCAGTTTCAAATCCCGTTACGCCAACTTCATTAACGGCGAGTGGATCGCTCCCACCGAAGGTAAATATTTCGACAACGTCTCGCCCGTCAACGGCCAACCGTTCTGCGAGATACCGCGTTCCACGGCGGCCGACATCGAGATGGCCATCACGGCCGCCCATGGCGCGCAGGAAAGCTGGGGTCGTACCTCCCCCGCCGAGCGGGCGAATATCTTGTTGCAGATTGCCGATCGCGTCGAAAGCAATCTCGACATGCTCGCCGTTGCCGAAACCTGGGACAACGGCAAACCGGTCCGCGAATCGCTGGCCGCCGATATACCGCTCGTTGCCGATCACTTTCGTTACTTCGCCGGCGTCATTCGGGCGCAGGAAGGCGGTATCAGCCAAATCGACGCCAACACAGTGGCCTACCACTTCCATGAGCCGTTGGGCGTTGTCGGCCAGATCATCCCCTGGAACTTCCCGCTGCTGATGGCGACGTGGAAGCTTGCCCCGGCCTTGGCCGCCGGCAATAGCGTGGTGCTAAAGCCCGCCGAGCAAACGCCGGCAAGCATTCTGCTGCTGATGGAGCTGATTCACGACCTCCTACCGCCGGGCGTCGTCAACGTCGTCAACGGCTTTGGCGTCGAAGCGGGCAAGCCGCTTGCCTCCAGCTCGCGAATCGCCAAAATCGCCTTTACCGGCGAAACCACCACCGGCCGCTTGGTGATGCAATACGCCTCCGAGAACCTGATTCCGGTAACGCTTGAGCTGGGCGGCAAATCCCCGAACGTCTTCTTCGACGACATTATGCAAGCCGACGATGCCTTTCTCGACAAATGCGTCGAAGGGGTGCTGATGGCCGCCCTCAACCAGGGCGAGGTCTGCACCTGCCCGTCGCGCGCCCTGATCCACGAATCGATCTACGACAAGTTCATGGACCGCGTGGTTGCGCGCTGGGGCAAGATCAAACAAGGCAACCCGCTGGATACCGAAACGATGATCGGCGCCCAGACCTCCACCGAGCAAATGGAGAAAATCCTCAGCTACTTCGACATCGGCCGGCAGGAAGGTGCCGAATTGCTAGCCGGCGGCCAACGCGCCCTACTAGGCGATGGCCTGGAGAACGGCTACTACGTACAACCGACCCTGTTCACAGGCCACAACAAGATGCGCGTGTTCCAGGAAGAAATCTTCGGCCCGGTGGTTTCGGTTACCACCTTCAAGGACGAGGAAGAAGCCCTGGCCATCGCCAACGACACCCTCTACGGCCTCGGCGCGGGCCTGTGGACCCGCGACACCAACCGCGCCTACCGCATGGGCCGAGGCATCCAATCCGGCCGCGTATGGACCAACTGCTACCACTTGTATCCGGCGCACGCCGCCTTCGGCGGTTACAAACAATCCGGTTTCGGGCGCGAAAACCACCGCATGATGCTGGACCACTACCAGCAAACGAAGAACATGCTGGTGAGCTACGACCCCAACCCCGCAGGCCTCTTCTAAGGGAGGCCAAGCCACGGGGCAGCGCCGGCGGGCGCGTGCAAAAACCAGCCTGATGGAAGGAGGGGTCATGGGTAAAATCGTAGAGCGTGTCACCGCAACCGATGCCGCACTGGAACTCATCGACCGCCTGCGGGCACGGCATGGGCCGTTAATGTTCCACCAATCCGGCGGCTGCTGCGACGGCAGCTCGCCGATGTGCTACCCGCAGGGCGAGTTCAGGATTGGCGGCAGCGACGTCAAGCTTGGCGAGATAGGCGGCTGTCCTTTTTATATGAACCAGTCCCAGTTCGAATATTGGCAGCATACGCAATTGATTATCGATGTAGTCCCCGGGCGCGGCGGCATGTTTTCTCTGGAAGGTCCGGAAGGCGTGCGCTTCCACACCCGTTCGCGCATCTATACCGACGAAGAGTGGGCAGTCCTGGAAAAACAGCCGGTGCAAATCGGCGCCGAATAGACTTTAACGCACCACTTCCTATACTTACCGGAGTATTAACTACCGACCAGCCCGCGCGGCCAATGCACAGGGCCGCGCGGGCGCTCCGTCGCCGCCAAGATCAAGAACTGCCTGATTGAATACCGGAGGCCCGCCGACGGAGCGACCGACATCACGGCAATACCGTCTACCGGTCGCTCCGTCAGCGCATCGTTGAAAAGGATACGCTAACTATCCGAGTTTCCTATTGTTTCTGCCTACGCATACCGGCATGCTGGCACAGCTAACCATCACCGCACAGGAGGATACGTAGCAAGGATTGCCTCAATCGGCACCCTGCCGGATGGTCGGTACAAGAAATATTATTATATAAGCACGCTCTGCGATGAGCTTGGCCGCCGCTCATCCGCGAGCCTACGAATAAGGGAGGAGAACGCTGTGGAGGAGTTGATTAACGCCAGCCGCAGATCCGTCCGCCGAGCCTCTGTTGGCGCGGAACCCTATAGCTATAGCCAGTCATTGATCGAACGGTCGTGGCGCCGCTGCGAGCAGCAATACCTCATAGACCGCGCCCGGCATACCGCCCCCGCTGTGGTCGAACAACATGAACTCGCTGAATACAAAGACCGCTACGGCGAATTCGCGCGGTTAGCACGCGCCGAAATGCATAATCTTTACAACCAGATCTCCGGTTCGGGCTACGCGCTGCTGCTTAGCAATGTCGAAGGGCTCATTCTTGAATTCGTGGGTGACCCCGCCCTTAATCCGCAATTCCGCTCCGTGGGCTTATGGCAGGGCGCCATATGGAGCGAACAACACGAAGGCACCAACGGCATCGGCACCTGCATCGCCGAGCAGCGGCCGGTGATGGTCGTGCGCGACCAACACTTCCGTCGGCGCCACGCAGGCCTTACCTGTGCCGGCGCACCCATTATCGAGCCGTCCGGCGAACTGTTCGGCGTGTTGGACGCCTCCACCGTGAATAACCTGGACACGCCCAGCAGCCAGCTACATACCCTGGCACTGGTTTCGGCCTCCGCCCAGCATATCTCCAAGTGGCGCTTTATCAACGCCTTCCCGACAGCCACGATCGTCCGCTTTCACAGTCGGCCGGAGTATGTCGGCCTGATTAACGACGGTGCTATTGCCGTGGACGAAGACGGCACCGTGCTGGCAGCAGACAACAACGCACTCCTATTCCTCGGGGCAGCCGACCGTAGCGACGTTGTCGGTCGCTTAATCTACGAGTTATTCGACATCAACGCCGCCACGCTCGCCCAGCAAGCGTGCCAAAGCTGGCGCCCGCCCTACTGGACGATGCACGGCATTCGTCGCGCCGGCCGCTTCTTCGCCACCGTCCTAGGCAGCCAAAAGCAGACGATAAGCATTCACCCGCTGCAAAGCGCCGACAACACAACGCCCTCGCGCTCGCAACGGCTACACCCGGCGTTGCACGACCTAAGCGCCGGCGATCCCACCATGTTGCAACTGGCGAAAAAGGCGCAAAAGGTCGCCGGGCGGGGCATTCCCATCCTGCTCCACGGCGAGACCGGCACCGGCAAAGACGTATTCGCCCGCGCCATCCACTGTGCCAGCGGCCGCCAAGGCGAATTAGTAGCGGTTAACTGCGCGGCTATTCCCGGCAACCTGATCGAGAGCGAACTCTTCGGCTACCGCCCCGGCGCGTTTACCGGCGCGCAAAAAACGGCATGAAAGGCAAAATCGCCCAAGCAGACGGCGGCACCCTATTCCTCGACGAGATCGGCGACATGCCGCTGGAACTACAAACCCGCCTGCTCCGCGTGCTTGAAGAACGGCAAGTACAGCCCTTGGGGAGCGACGTGTCGGTGCCGGTCGATATCTGCCTGATTAGCGCCACGCATTGCGATCTGCTCGACAAAATCGCCCAGGGCGCCTTTCGAGAGGATCTTTACTACCGCATCAACGGCTTAACCCTCGCGTTGCCCGCCTTGCGAGAGCGGCAAGACAAGGCCGAACTCATCCGCCGGGTTCTGGCAGCGGAAGGTCAGGCCGACGTCGATATCGCGGAAGATGCCTTTCGCGTGCTGTCGAATTACCCCTGGCCGGGTAACCTACGCCAGCTTCGCAACACCCTCCGAACGGCGGCCGCCCTATGCGAAGGCGGCCTGATCCGGCTAGAGGATCTGGACCACGAAATCGCCGCCTCGGCGCTCGCCGAGGGCGGCGAGCCGCCGAGCGTAGAGCCTGACCAGGCCTCCCCGCTCGACTCCGCAGAACGGCAAGCACTGATCGACGAGCTAAGCCGTCAGAAGTGGAACGTCAGCCGCGCGGCCGTAGCCTTAGGCGTCAGCCGAAACACCCTGTATCGGAAGATGCGCAAGCACGGCATCGGTTATCCGCGCCCCGATCAATAGCGCGCGGTTATCGCCTTGCCCGGCCGCGCCGCATTGGCCGGCAACCCATAGGCGCTTGTAGGCGAGGAAGGCCCGTTGCTCGGCGAGCCACCGTTTCCCTCGCGGAGGCGGCCCCGGAGCCGTCATGTCCGAAAGCCTAAAGGCACAGCTACGTGGCAGGCGTGCCCACACCTCCGCAGCGCTTGCCCGATACTCCAAAGGCCACGAGTTTTCGGCAGACAACGGCAGGGCGACGGGTTATTCTGAACTACCCGCGGAAAGACGGAGGTGCGCAATGGAGCAGGATTTAATCGCGCGTGTCATTGAATACGCTGATGCAAAGCAGCTTCCGGAAACGCCGACCGACCTTGGCATCGGCGGGCTGGCCCTGCTGCGCAGCCGAACGCCGACCCCACTGACGAACACCCTCTACAGACCGCTGCTGTGCGTCGGCTTGCAGGGGCGCAAGCAAACCCAATTCGGCAATCGCATCGTCGATTATGGCGCTGGCGAGTCGCTCATCGTCTGCGTCGACCTGCCGACACTGAGTCACGTAGTAGACGCATCGCCCGAGCGGCCTTATGTCGGGTTTGCCATAGGCATCGACCTCGCGATTCTGCGGGAATTGCAGATAGAGCTCGAGTTCGATGTCGACGCCAGAGAAAAGGACGGTGCCGTCGCCTCAGGTGCCGCCGGCCACCACGTCCGCGATGCCATGTGCCGCCTGTTTGACCTGATCGATCGGCCTCCGGTCGAAAGGCGCGTCCTGGCCCCGTTGCTGGTTAAGGAAATCCACTTCCGCATGCTGATGGAGGAGCACGGCGGAATACTGCGCCGCCTATCCCGCCCCGATAGCCGTATCAGCCGCATCAGTCGCGCCATCGGCAAATTACGCCGAGACTACGCGCAGCCGATCTCCGTGCACGAGCTGGCAGAGCTGGCCAGCATGAGCCTGTCGAGCTTCCATGAGCACTTCAAAGCGATTACCGCCACGACACCCATCCAATTCCAAAAGGACATCAGACTCTTCGCCGCGCGGCAGAAGCTAATGGCCGGCGCCGTCTCGGTGGCGAGCGTGGCGTTTGAAGTCGGCTATGAAAGCCCCACCCAGTTCAGCCGCGAATATTCGCGCAAGTTCGGCCACCCCCCAGTATCGAACGCGACATAAGCCAACGGTCTGAAGTTGCTTGAAAGCGGTTGCCGATAGGCGGTCAGCCCATAATTATCGCCTTGCCGCTCGCCCCTGTGCGCCCCGTTGTTTTCCTGCTAACCCTTGCAAGCGGCGAGTGGCTGCCCCCATAGCAGCATAGGTCTAACTGCCGATAGGTGTGGCGATGGCCGCAGTCGCGGTATCGTCAAAGGCTGGCAACACGGCCATGGCCGTCGGCCGGCCCGCCCTCCGGGAGCCCATCTTCGGGCCCTTGGCCGCGCGGTGAAGAGCCCGAAGGAGTGCTTAGGTATAAGGAGGTATGCATGGAGCCGACGATAGAGCCTTACGCCGAAACGCCCGCCTTCAAGAGCAACTGGGGCCTCTGGTTGGCCGTGGGTGCGGTAATGATCATCGCGGGCATAGCGGCACTGGTTGCATCCGTAGCCGCGACCATTGCCGTGGCCGTTGTCCTGGGTGTGGCGCTCATCGCCAGCGGTATCGTCCAGATTGGCATGGGTTTGCGCGAGCGCAGTTGGCGCTACGGCCTCTTATTCTCTCTGTGGGGTATCGTCGAAATCGTCATCGGCGCCGTCGTCGTTTTTCATCCGGCCGCGCCGCCCTGGTGTTGACGATGCTACTAGCCGTGCTACTGTTAATGGGCGGCATTTTTCGGCTGGTCTTGGTCGGTGTCGTCACCGAACTGCCGGCCGCAGTTGGAATCTGGCGGCGGCGGCGCTCAACATCGCGCTTGGCCTGCTATTACTCTTCCAGTGGCCTTGGTCCGGCTTATGGTTTCTCGGCTTAGCTATCGGCCTTAGCCTATTGATTAACGGCGTTGCCATCGGCATAGCGGCGTGGGAGGCGCATTCCGGTGCAGCGTCCGTGTTATCGCGCGCATAGCAACGAACAGGCCCTGCCGGATAACGCCGGCCAGGGCTCGCCCCACGGGGAGGCCGCTAACAAGCGCGACAGGGCTCGACCGGCAAATCGCGCGCGATCCAGCCCGGGCCGTCGTCCCCGCCGAGCATACCTTCGCGGACATTATAGATCTGCGTAAACCCGTGACTTTCCAGGTGCGACAAAAGCCTGGCCGAGCGATTGCCGGTCCGGCAGATAAGCGCAATCGGCCGCTCGGGCTCTTGCGCTCTCAATGCCTCGAAAGCGGCCAACAACCCCGCCTCGCCCTGAGGATGACGCAGGGAAATACGCTCCGCCCCCGGCACCACGCCAGTCTCCCGCCACTCGTCGGGCTGGCGAATATCGACGATGAGCAGCCCATCCTCCGCAGCCCGCGCATAAGCTTCCCGCGGGCCCAAATCGTTTGCCGCCGCCGCTAAAGGCATCGCCACCAAGAGCCCGAGTGCAAGAATAAGCGACCTCATACCACAACCCTCTACGGTAAACCCAAGCGCGGAGACGATCCGCAAGCCTACGCCTAATGTGGCCATTAGCAAGGTAACCGTCAACAGCCCAGCCGCGGCCGCCTGCGATTACCCCCGGCTTTTCGCCATGGGATCATCCGGCGCAACAACGGGCAACCGGCGAGGCGAGCGTCGACCCTTTTTTTCGGCCGGCAAAGCGCCACATAAAATCAATGAGTTAGAGAGGGGTGAAAAAAGGGTTAAGTCGGTCGTTGCGGGGTTGTCGCTGTCAAAACAGTGGGTTATGGTGTTTTTGCTCTAGTTCGCTGCCGTGTAGGCAGCTAAGAAATGGAAAGCGTTTTCCGCTTTAATCATCGTGTTGTTCGCTGCCGCGTAGGCAGCTAAGAAATTATTCGACTTCAAAGACTAGCGTCACGCCCGGTTCGCTGCCGCGTAGGCAGCTAAGAAATTTGCCACTACACAGCAGAGATGCCCGGACGGGTTCGCTGCCGCGTAGGCAGCTAAGAAATGTCCGTAGCTGAGAACCTTTGTTCCAAAACAGTTCACTGCCGCGTAGGCAGCTAAGAAAAAGAAACATCTGAGCGGTCATTAAGGCGCGCCAGCGCAGCCTGCACGCCCTCGCTGATCGCCCCGTGCACGGCGCGGCCTATGCAGTGGCCGACCGTGGTGGCGGTTCCTGCATAGACGCTGCTCGGTTGCCGGCCCAGCGTCGCCACGGTTACGGTGTCGGTCGTAGTCCCGGTGGCGATCTCGCCGGTTGCGGTCGGCACGGCGGCCTCGGCGAGGGCGGCCGCCTTTGCCTCCACGGCGGTTTGTACGGCGTCGACCATGGCCGCCGGTGCCAGCCAACCGTCGATCAGGACAATGACATTAATGGTGCCGCTGCCGCTCGCCGCCAGCGGAAAGGCGCCGCCGGCTCGGGCCGCGTTGCGGACGCCGACTGTCGCCAGCGCCTCGATCGCCCAGCCCTGCCATTGCTCGCGCCGCCGCACGAGGTTTTGCATATGGACGGCCGTGAGCAGCCCGACGCACTGCTCCGAGGGCAAACCGAGCTGGCCCAGGTAGTCGCTCATATCGGTGTCGATATCGGGCGGGTTCCAACCGGCGGCAACCGTGCGGTTGACCACATAGCGCGCCGTGCGCCAGCCGCCGCCGATGGCGGCGTTGCTCAGGATTGGCCGCGGCGCGCCCAGATCCACAACCAAATGAGCCGGATCGCGCGTCACCGTTACCGGCGCCTGCTGCTGTGTCGCCATCTCTCCTCCCCGCAAACTGGCAAAGCGTGTGCTCAAACCCCGGCGCAGGCGCGCAACACAGGGCAACGGATCTTCTTAACCGAGTATTATTACGCTTAGCTTTTCGTCATGGCATCATACGGTGCAACAAGCGACAACAACGAGGCGAGCGATGAAGCCGGTGGACTACGGCCGAGAAGATCACACGGAACTGCGCAGCGGGTTGAGGCATCTGCCCGAGGCCAAGCGGC
>NZ_NFZV01000040.1 GCF_003399765.1 Alkalilimnicola ehrlichii
ATAGCGCAGCGACAAAGGCCTGTCGGGCGAACCCCGAAAGCACCGAGAAGCGCAGGGAACCCCGCGTTAGCGGGGCAGCGCCTCCGGGTCGCCTTTCTTGTTCGTTTCTTTTGTTGGCACGCAAAGAAAAGGAACTCGCCCAGGAGGGCGAAACAGGGCGTTATGCACCACTACAGACAATAGCGACTAAGCGCAGGCCCCAGACGCCGCGCGGGGGCGGGATCCCGCCTTCTAAACAAACTGCGCGCAGCGCACCACACCAAACCACCCACCCCAGAAAACAACCCCAACAAAAACAGCCCGCACCAACAACCGGCACGGGCTGACAACACCTACAGCACCAAACTTAAGGCGTATAAACGACTTTCAGGCTATCGTCGACATCGCTGCTGGCCACATAACTAAGCACACTAGGGTTAGCCCCGATGACCTGACGCAGCTCCGCCACATTGCTCACAGCTCGCGGCGGCTGACCGCGGCCGGTGAAGATTTGCTGCGACCAATAAGCCCGCATCTGGGCTTGGCTGCGACCAATCACAGCGTTATAGAACGCCTCGCGCGCCGCCGAGCCTTCCGCTTGATCGATCGGCAGCACCTCGCCTCCGCTCGGGAAGCTTGAGGTACGGCCAAGGAAGATGTCGCCAACCTGAGCGGCCGTTAACGAATCCACCGGGCTGTCGGCGGAGACGACTACGACCACATCGGCTTTCGCCGCGGCCACAGCGAGCAGTAGCATCGCCGCAAGCGCCGCACGCATCATGGTTTTAGGAAAAATACGCATACCCGACCCCTTTAGAATACGAAATCGACGTTGGCGGTGAACAGGTTGTACGATTTGCCCGGTTCGAAAGCATCCGACGCATTGGTGAGGATACCGCTGCTGTTACTGCCGGTTTTCGCGTGCATACCCTGGACTTTCAGCGCCATACCCGGCGCAAAATCCCAACGTGCACCAAGCGTTATCGAGGTTTGGCTATTGTCGCTCATAGCCACCAACCGATTAACCGCAGCGACTAAGTCGTCCCGGTTACCTTCTTGCCCCGGAGCCACCGCGTAGTCGTCGGCATTGGCCATGCGCATCGTATCGCTATCGCGGAAACCGGCGACCGCGAAGGGGGTAACCGCCCCCATCCGATACCCTACGCTCAAGTAACCGGAAGTATCGTTGGCAAACGCGTAGGCATCCATTTCCGAGTACATCAGCTCCGCAGCGGTTAACCAGTTACCTCGCTCATAGGTGGCGCCCAAGCTGTAGTAACGAACGGTCCCCTCGCTCGCATAACGGTCCGCGAAGCGACGCGACGCTTCGGAATCGCCCGCGATCGCGCGCATCCCATCGCCCCACGCTTCGATGGCGGGCACGTCCAGATCGACTTGCGTGTACCCCAGCCGCACGCCCAAACGGCCCCGCTCGAACAAACCGTTGACGGCAAAGCCCTCGACTTCCGACTCGACAAGCGCACCGCCGTTGTCGTAGGTCATTTCGCTGCCGCCTACGGCAATCTGGAAGGTCGCGGTCGTGCCGGCAAAACGCGTCCGATAGGTCGCATCCGCACCGTCGAGGTTAGTAAACGGAATACCGGCATACACCTCGATCGGCGGCCGTGCCCAGATATGGGCGTAGCCAACATTGCGCGAATCGGAGAGCATGTTAGTCGGCGCCACGATACGACCGGCGCGCAGGGAAAAATCGTTGCTAACCTGATAACGCAGATTCGCCCACTCGATGTCCGGACGGAACTCGTCGTCATACTGTTGCTGCACGATCGCCTGCACCACCGCCGAGAACTGCTCGTTAAAACGGGCGTCCAACTGCAAACCGTATTTGGTGTCGACGCTATGCCCCCACTGCTCCGACTGTCCGGCACCGCCGGGCTGATTCAAAAAGTTGGTGACGAAATCGGCTTCTTTCTCGTCGGAGTAGGTAAAGCCGACGGTACCGAAACCACGCACCTGGAAAGAATCCAGCCAATCGCTAGCGTGCGCGCCAGGCGCAGCCAACACGAGCGCAGCCGCAGCCAGCGCCGTAAGTTTTTGCTTAGGCATCAGAACAGTCCTCGAAAATTACTAAAAGCTAGATGAAACGCTTCCTGCGGGGAGGCCTGAGCGCGGGATGCTCAGACCTTGAATTGGCCCGCCACTTCCTGCAGGCCTAGGGTTAGCGATTCCATTTCCTGGCTAATGCGCGCGAGTTTGGCGCTTTGGTCGGCAGTTCCCTGCGAGATTTCCGCCAACTCTCGCATACGGGCATCGATCTGCTGCGATACCTGCATTTGTTGATCGGTCGCCGCTGCGATGGTGTGGTTCATGTCGTTGATCGTGCTGACTTTGGCGGTGATCGCCTCCAAAGCCCGGACCGAATCGTCCGCCATGCTAACGGTTCGCTCCGCCTCTTGCTGACTGTTTCCGATGACGGTCGCCACCGAGTGGGTAGACGCCTGAAGCTTTTCGACGATATGCAGGATCTTGCTGGTCGACTCCTGCGTACGAACGGCCATGCTGCGGACTTCGTCGGCCACGACCGCGAAACCGCGCCCGTGCTCGCCGGCCCGCGCCGCTTCGATCGCGGCGTTCAAAGCCAGTAAATTGGTATGCTCGGAAACCTCTTCGATTACATCGACCACCAGGTTGATTTGCACGCCGTCCTGCTCAAGCTGGTTGAGCGTCGCTACCGCCTCGTCAACCGTGGTCGCCAAAGTCGTTAAACGTCCTATGGTACTTCTAATATAGGCCAAACCCTCGTCGGCCGAACCGGTAGCATCGCCGGCCGCCTCCGAAGCCGAGGCGGCGACGAGGCAATCTGATTAACCTGCTCTCCAAGCCCTGCCGCTTGCTCGGCCACTTGTGCGATAACGCGCTTTTCTTCGGCAATCGCCCGGTCCGTATTGGCAACGATAGCGCTCATATCCCGCGAGGTTTTGCTCAACGCTCGCACGGACTGGAGCAATTTCTGAATATCCAAATGAAGCTTTTCGACGAAGATATTGAACCAATACGCCAAGGTGCCGATCTCGTCCTGACTGGTCACCCGGATACGCTGCCGCAAATCCCCTTCGCCCTGCGCAATATCGCGTAGAGAGCCGACTACTTGATCGACATTGCGCTTAACGGCTAAAGCCACCGCAAAGCCGATGAGCAAACTAACGGCTAAGGAAATCACAGCGATGAGCACCCCTACGGCACGCGCTCGGTTAGAGGCCGCCGTACTGTGCTCGACCTCGCTGGTGAAACTGTCGTGGGTATCGGCGCGAAAGGCGTTAAGCCCATCCCGATAGCTATCCAGCCGTTCCGCCATGCGCTCTATGGCACCGCCGGCAGGTGCCCGCCCTGCCACCATAGCCTGGGAGACCTCGCTCGCGGCTTCGTAATAAGCATCGAAATTCCGCCGCAACCCACTTGCCTGCTGCGCGTACGCCCCGTCCAACTGCGCCAGGCGAGACCAATTCGCACGCGTCTGCTCGGCAAGAGCCTCGCTATCGTCGATAAGCGCCGGCTCTCCGGACGCAACCGCGTTGTGCAATGTCTCGGTGAGACGATCAAGCAACCCCACATTCTCGGTAGCCACTTCCAAGGCGGGAAACGTAACATCCCGTAGCCCTTCCATCCGCAGATTGTTCTGCCCAAACACGTACATGGCATAGGCAAGAAAACCGAGAAAACAAACAGCACTGACGGTAGGCGCCAGCAACACTTTCCAAAGCAGCGGAATCCGAGCAAGTACCGACATGGCTTACCAATCTCCTGAGCGCGGCCGCGGTCGTCTCCAACCGTTTAGCATCCCTACGAAACCTCGCCGGGAGCCGATTATCGTTTTCGCTGCACTGCAATAACGGCCGGGCCCTAAGCAACTTGAACGTCGCCCTTAGATCGATTCGTTATAGAGAATCACGACTGCGTCACAGTTTCTATGCGAACGCGGTCGCCCCCGGTGTCTCAAGTCCGAGCTAGCACGCTATCGCACCCGGCAATAGCCGTTATGACTCAAGTTCGCGAAGGCGAAGCCGCTAACCCCAGGTAAGCCTTTGCAAGGCGCAAGCACGGCCGAAGGCAAGAGGCCTTTAGCCCTCACTCGGGTTTCGGCGCAGAACGAACAGCAAGAATCGGCGAGGGAAACCGGTTGCATGATCCCGTTTGTTACGGAGGCCAATGCCACGGCTCTAGAGGCGAGCCATAACAGCACCTTGGTCTTGTTGTCCTACTGCATTGCCTTGCTGGCCGCCTACACGGCCCTGGCGGTCAGCGAACGCGTTAGATGCGCGCACCGTAAAATTGGCTACGGTTTCTGGCTGGCCTTAGGCGCCGCGATCCTCGGAATCGGCGTTTGGAGCATGCACTTTATCGGGATGCTGGCTTATCAAGTCGGTTTCCCCGTGGATTACGCCGTCCCGCTTACGCTTGCATCCGTCCTTCCTGCCGTGGTCGGCAGCGTTTACGCGTTACACCTAATTGCGCAAGGCCACGCTCGCCATTGGCAGTACATCGCCGCCGGCAGCTTGCTTGGTCTGGGCATCGGTATCATGCATTACAGCGGCATGGCGGCCATGCAGATTCAAGCTGAACTGCGCTATCGCCCCGACTGGTTCGCGGCGTCGCTCATCGTCGCTATAGGCATGGGAATCGCAGCGGTTTATGCACACCGGCTTGAGGTTAAGCTGGCTGCTTGGCGCCGCCTTAACCTACGCTATGTCTTAGTGGCGGCGCTGATAGCGTTGGCCGTTAGCGGTATGCATTACACGGCTATGGCGGCCGTCGAACTTTATCCGCTCATTGAACCTCTCGATACCGTCGACCAAACGCCAAGCACTTGGCTTGCCTACGGCGTAAGCGTCGGCGCCATGCTTGTCGCGCTCGCCAGTCTGCTTATGACGTTCGTCGACCGCCAGCTCCAGCACAACCAGCACCTCTTGGACATGTCGCGCCAACACTTAGCGGAAGTCGTCAGCGCCATCGGCGACGGCCTGATATTGTTCGACGCCCAAGGCCGCATCATTATGTGCAACCCGGCTGCCGGCCGCATGCTTGGGCGTACCGAGGACACTATGGTCGGCAAATCGATGGCGGATATTCACCTCACCGCGGAAGGGCAGCCCCTGGCCGAAAAGGTTCGGCTTAGCTTGCAGAGTACCGGCTATTGGGAAGGCGAAGTGCATGCTAAGCAAAAGAGCGGCAAACTGTTTCCTGCCCGCCTTGTCGTCAGCGCCGTAACCCGCGGCGAGCGCGAAGATCGTCGTTACGTCGCCATGCTGACCGACCTCAGTCAACAGCATACGGCGCAACGAAAGATACGTCGCCTCGCCTACTACGACTCACTCACCCGTTTACCCAACCGGCGTTTACTGCAAGAGCGCTTGGCCGTCTTACTGCCCAAGGCCGCAAGCCAGCGCCGTTTGGGGGCGTTGATTCTGTTCGATATCGACAATTTCAAAGCGTTAAACGACACCCTGGGCCTGAAGAAGGGGGACGAGCTACTCGCTGCTGTGGCCGATCGCTTACGCCACCTCGGCTTGCCGGAAGAGAGCCTGGCGCGCCTTGCCGGGAACGAATTCGCGATCCTGGCCAAGCACCTCCCCCGCACCAAGAACGAAGCCTTATTACAGATCAACCAACGCGTCAGCAGTTTGCGAGCGGCGCTTGCCGCGCCCTACGACCTATCCGGCTACGAACATCGAGCAACATTCAGCGTCGGCGTCGCCTTGGCCGACGAAGCCGACTACGACGCCGACACCGTACTGCATCAGGCAACGTTAGCGCTCTCGCAAGCCCAAAACGCCGGCGGCGACGATTGGCGCTATTTCCGGGCGGAAATGGAGTCCGCCGTTGCCGAGCGAGTACGCCTGGAGGCCGATTTGCGTACCGCCATCCGCGCCTCGCAGCTCCAGCTTTACTATCAACCGCAGGTCGACAGCCAAGGCAAGATAATTGGCGCGGAGGCCTTGGCTCGCTGGAATCATCCTGAGCGCGGCTTAATCTCCCCCGCGCAATTCATTCCGCTTGCGGAAGAAACCGGCCTGATCGTGCCGCTCGGATTGTGGGTCATGGAAGCGGCCTGCGAACAACTCTCCGCTTGGCAAGACGATCGCTATTTCGGCGCACTCAGCGTTTCGGTCAACGTCAGCGTACGGCAATTTCAACAACCGGATTTCGTCGATCAAGTCACAGCCATTGTCAGGCGCTCCGGCGCACCTGCGGAAAAACTGACCTTAGAGCTAACCGAAAGCCTGCTGATGGCCGACGTCGACGACGTCATCGCCAAAATGCATCGACTCAAACAGTTAGGAATCGACTTCTCGCTGGATGACTTCGGCACCGGTTACTCCTCCCTGTCCTACCTCAAGCGTCTGCCCTTCGATACGCTCAAAATCGACGTAACCTTCGTTCGCGACGTACTGGTCGATGCCAATAGCGCCGTCATCGTCAAAACCATCCTGGCTTTGGCGCAAAGCCTGCAACTGAAAGCGGTAGCCGAGGGGGTAGAGACCGAGGAACAACGGGCGTTTCTGGCGCCGATGGGTTGCCAGACCTATCAAGGCTATTTGTTCGGCCGCCCCTCGCCGGTGGAGGAGTTCGCCGAACAAGCCTTATCGATGCGGTGACAACGCATTTGAGAGATTCCCAATAGCTGATACTATCTTCCTACTTGAACTCCCGCCACACTTGCCGTGTTCCACGGTCAAGAACAACCTGGCCGAGGAATGCCGTAGCCCCTCGTGCCCGATACGCAAAACGACGCGGATGTACCGACACGCCCGAAACAATCGATTAATGCGCCTGCTGTTTTTGCTAGCGGCGCTTACCATGGCCTGGATGCCCGTCGGGCATGCATTAGCCATGGCATTCGCGGGCTCTAGCGAAACCGAACACCACACCGCACACGGCCACCACGGCCATCACACAGCTGCCGAAGAGCATTGCGATGACGCGATCGATCACGACATGCTCATGCAGTGCGAGTGCCTGCTTTGCAAGCTGCTACAGATATCCGCCTTACATCCCGGCACCGTCCGGCCAGCGGCGGCGACCGTAGCAACTGCCCATCGCTCGCAACCGCCTTGCATAGAACGGCATAGCACGTCGCTCTTCGAACGCCCCCTCACTCGCGCCCCACCCGCACTCCTGAGCTAAACAACATTGCCGAAGGCCCGGCTCTGCCGGGGCAACTTGGTTCAGGAGATACCATGATGAATGCCTATACACGTCGGGCGAGTTCCGCTCTGGCGCTGGCAGCGTGCGCCTTGCCGCTCGTCAGCCACGCGGAAACAGCGACCCGACTGGAAACCTTACGTATTGAAGAACGATTCATGCCGTTCGCGCCCGCCACAAAGGCCGAGGAGGCCCTGCGACGGATTCCCGGCGGCACCACCGTCGTCGACGAGAAGCAGTTACGCGAAGGCCGCTCGGCCAACCTGGAAGATGCCCTTAAAAACGCACCGGGGGTGTATGCGAAAAGTCGCTACGGACAAGACGAAATCCGCTTATCGATTCGCGGCTCCGGGCTGTCGCGTAACTTCAACACCCGCGGCATAAGGCTGTTACGGGATGGCTTGCCGGTTACCGAAGCCGACGGCAATACCCGCACCCAATTGATCGACCCGCTCACGGCGAGCCATATCGAAGTCTATCGAGGCGCCAACGCGCTAGGCATGGGTGCCGCAACACTGGGTGGCGCTATCAATCTCGTGTCTCCCACCGCGCATAACAGCCCAGCCCTACGCTTACGCGGCGAGACCGGACGCTTCGACTATCGACGCTTGCAGGGAACCGCCGCTTGGCTCGGCGAGGGGGGACACGATGCCTTAGCAAGTTTTACCTACAGCCATCAAGACGGTTTTCGAGAGCAATCCGAACAAACGGCGTTGCGTTTCTACGGCAACGTCGGGCTAAGCCATGGGCAACACGCCGAAACGCGCATCCATCTTGAGGCTCAGTCGAGCGAACTACAGCTTCCCGGCTCCCTGACTTATCGGCAGTATCGAGACAATCCGCGCCAAGCCGTTGCAAGAAATGTTGAGATCGATGCAGCCCGCGATCTGCGCCTGCTCCGCCTCTCGGCGCAACAGCAACGCCGGCTTCGCAGCGGTAATTCGCTCCAACTGGGCGCGTTCGTGCAAGACTTACAAATGGATCACCCCGTCAGCCACGCCGAGGTCGAAGGCGATCAGCAAGATGCGGGGTTAAGCTTCCGGCACACGCTGAGCGGCGACTGGCGCGGCCGCGAAAACCGCTTCACCTGGGGAGGGTTGGCGGTGGCGGGCATTGACACTACCGAGCGAGTCCCTCGCGGTTCGGGCGAAGCCCTAAACCGCGACTACACGGCCGCCACCACCGAGCTTTACGCGCTTAACGAACTGGCGCTAGGCCAAAACACCGAGCTGGTTGTCGGCACCCAATGGCTGTGGGCGCTTCGCGAGGTGGAGGTAACCGCCGGCACCGGCCCCGATGCGCGCGAGTATTATCAAGACTTTAGTCCCCGCATCGGGCTGATTCGGCAGCTTCACCCTCAGCTACAGCTATTCGGCAATATCAGCCGCAGCGTCGAGCCGCCAATCACCGGCGAACTGATGGGCCTGGATGACGAAACGTTAGACGCCCAACGAGCCGATACGCTTGAGCTAGGCTTACGCGGCACGGGGCAGCAGCTGCGCTGGGAAGCCGTTGCCTACCACGCCCGTTTGCGAGACGAAATCCTCATCTTTCAGCACCCGGACCTCCCGGACGAGTCAGCCGCCGGCAATGCCGAACGTACTTTTCACCAAGGGCTAGAAGTGGGCCTGGCGCTCGAACTCCCGTTAACCGAGCGGCATAACCTCGATCTGTTCGGCAGCTGGACCTACAACCGCTTCAAGTTCGACGACGATGCCCAATGGGGCGACAACCGCCTGCCTGGCGTTCCCAAGCAACGCGCGCGCCTGGAGGTGCGCTACCGACACGCTAACGGCTTCTATGTCGGCCCCTCGCTGGAAGCCGTTAGCGGCTATCCGGTCGATTTCGCTAACAGCACGGAAGTCAGCGGCTACGCGCTATGGGGAGCCAGTGCCGGTTATCAGATCGACCGGCACTTGCGCGTCTTCCTCGATGCTCGCAACCTCACCAACCGCCAGCATGTGGCCAGCACCGGCGTTGTTGCCGTCGCCGAAGAGAGCCGCGGTCTGTATAACCCCGGCGCCCCAAGAGCCGTGTATGGAGGTGTCGAATGGCAATGGTAAGGATGTCGCTTATTTTGCTCATCGTGAGTATCGCGCTTACCGGCTGCGGGAAGCCGGCGCCTGAGGAATCCACGCGGTTCTCCTATACCGGCGAGCAAGATGTGGTCAGTTTAGGCGTAGCTCGTAGCAAGGATTACCTACACGTCGTTTGGGTGGAGGCTCACGACCCGCCGCAGGCTTTCCACAGCCGCAGCCGGGACGGCCGCACCTGGAGCGATCCGGTCGCCATCGACACCGAGCAGGCGCCGCCGGACCGATCCAGTCGCAGTAACGATATTCGGATCGCCGCCCATGACGAGAGCCTTGTTGTCGTCTGGCAAACCCAGGGCGAAGGCTTCCGAGGCAGCGGCCCCATGGTATTGGCGCGCTCCAGCGACGGCGGCCAAACCTGGCATGCCGCCGAACCGCCAGCGACGACGAGCGCTGCCCCAAGCCACGGCTTCTTCGCCCTGAGCGCAACCTCGGGCGGCGAATTCCACCTCGCCTGGCTCGACAATCGGCATGGCCAACAAGGTCTCCACCACGCTCATAGCAAGGATGGACTCGACTGGTCGGCGGTAACGACCATCGAGTCGATCACCTGCCAATGCTGTTGGAATACGCTAGCCCACGGCGAGCGCCACCACTATGTCCTCTATCGCGGCATAGCGCCGCGCGATATGCACCTAGCGGTTCAGCCCCACGACGGCAATTGGCGGACGACCGCGGCCGTCGGCGCCTTCGGCTGGGACATCAACGGTTGTCCGCATGTCGGCGGCGGGCTGGTCGCCAGCGATGACGCACTGCACGCTTTAGTCTGGACCGGCTCGGAGGCATACCAGGGCGTGCATTACACCCGTGGCAAACCGGACGGCACCGGCTGGCAGGAACAAGCGCGCGTGGCCGCCAAGGAAGCCGGCAACCCCGACTTAAGCCTTCGCGGCGGCGGCGGGCTTACCGCCGTATGGGACCAAAATGGCGCCGCCGCCGGTATTTATGTCGCTTGGATCGAGAACGACCGCTTCAGCCGAGCGCTGCGACTCAGCGACCGTCCGCAAGCACGCTTACCGCTTGCGCTTCCCGTCGACACAGGCGCTGCAGTGTTCTGGACCGAACGCGGTAGCAACGGGCGCCTGGGGTGGGTCGTTAGTGTAGTGGAAGGCTCGAAATAGCACATAAAGTGCCCCCTCCCCGGAGGGGGCATGTTGTGGTGGGTGTTAGCGGTCGGCATCGATAAAACAAGACCTCGATTAATATTGCCAAAGCCATAATCAATGCCTATTAAAAGTTTCGTTTTCCACCCCCATCTGAAAGAGGACTATGGGAAACAACGAACGCATGAACTGGGATCAACTACGGGATCGTATCGACCGCAACCGATGCGGCGATAAGGTCGATTTCCCAGACCCTGCCGTAAGCCCGTTAGGCACCGACGAAGAAGCCGGCGGCAGCCGAACGCCGCCGGAGGACATCGCACACAGCGCAAAGGAGCAAGAGTGGCAGCAACCCGAGCGCCCGGGTGGGCGAGTGCCGCTACTGATCCTGCTCGCGCTGTTGGCCGTTGCCGCCGGCGTACTAACCTGGTTAATCGACTAACACGCCTTCCTATTGCCAAGCCCCATCGATATTGGCAGCCTATCTGCGGTAAGAGGCTGACGGAAATCGTGCTGCGGCCGTACACCGCTCCTCGGTCATCGCATCCAACAAACCGCCGACATTGCGTTGGCGAATCGCTAAGAATAAGGAGGGATTCATGGGTTTTGCTTTATCGACGATGCAGTTGCGTAGTTCGGCCTTCGAACAAGACGGCGCCATCCCGACCAAGTTCGCCGGCGACGGCGAGGACGTTTCCCCGGCACTTACTTGGCACAACCCGCCGGAAGGTACCAAATCGTTCGCCGTCATTTGCCATGACCCAGACGCCCCGCTAATTTCGCCGAACGGCACCTATGGATTCGTCCACTGGGTGCTGTACAACATTCCCGGCAATGTCAGCGAACTGGCGGAAGGCGTCAAAGACTTCACCGCCGGCAAAAACGATTTCGGTAACATCGGCTACGGCGGCCCCATGCCCCCGCAAGGGCACGGCCGACACCGCTACTATTTCTGGGTCATCGCCCTTAACGACGAGCCGAACCTGGCCGAAGGCCTCAGCCTGTGGGAATTCCTCGGTAAGATCGAGTCCAAGGTCATCGGCATGAATCGTTTAGTGGGAACTTACGAACGTAAGTAAACACGACAGATTGGCGATAACACAGTGGCTGCCGGCGGCAGCCGCTACTCAACTTTGATAAACTTCGACCCGCTTGCCTTCACAGCAGAGACGCCCAACCGATGCCCCTGATAAAAACCGAGCTCGGCGGACTCAGACTATCCGCGGCCGCTGCTTTAACCGTAGGGATTGTTGGCGTTTCTTTCGCGCTGCTGTCGAACTCGCAAGCGATCCTGCTCGACGGTCTGTTCAACCTTTGCTATTTCGCGACTACCCTCGTCACGTTCAAGGTGTTGCGAATGGTGCACCGACCCGACGACGATCAGTACCCGTTCGGATACGGTTACTTTGAGTCGCTGGTTAATGCCGGCAAAGGGTTACTCATTCTGGGCATTTCGGTGATTGCGCTATTCGACTCGCTGGCTGCGCTGTTGACCGGCGGCCGCGCGATTGCGGTCGGCCTTGCCGTCGGCTATGCCATGTTCGCGACCTTTACCTGCACGCTGACCGCCCTCTCGCTACACTTTGCCCGCAAGCGCATCGACAGTCCGCTGCTACAGGCCGACTGCGAGAACTGGGTGGTCAACAGCATTATCTCTGCCGCCGTGTTGCTGACTTTCTGCCTTGTTCCGCTCATCGAGGCACTGGAGTGGGATATGGCAGTGCCTTACGTAGACCCGGTGCTGGTCGGGTTTGTGGTACTGGTGTGCATTGGCGTTCCCATCCGTATGGCAGGGCGCGCGTTTACCGAGCTGCTAAACAAAACACCGCCCGACAGCGTTGCAAAACCGGTCACGCACGCTATCGAAAAGGCTTTGGCAGGGCTCCCCACGGAGCGAATCTACACTCGGATGGTCCGCCCCGGGCGTACTTTGTACGTCATCGTGCACGTGGTGCTAAACAAACGCTTCCCCCTTGAAGGGCTCGAACAACTGGACCGGATACGTCACGACGTCGATGCCGCAGTACGTAATGTGCACGCGCATACCGTGGTTGACGTTCTTTTCACCGCCCACGAGCGCTGGGCAGCACCTATCGCCCCCAGCAATGGAGCCTACCGCACCAACGATATGGCGCCATAAAAGTGTATGCGGCTTGGCCGGCAGCCGCTCTCCCGACACGAGTACGCCTTCGCCTTTCGATTTACCGGTTCAGCGACGCTCTTTGATGCTATGACTCATCGGCTAACAACGGTGGCATCGGACAGTCGATCGCATCGGCCACGGCTCGGAACAGCTCCATTTCGACCGGCGTGATCTCTCCCGCGTGTTCGACGCTGGCCGCCATGGACTTCAGCAACATCGGCTTCTCCAGCGGCTTCAATCGGCTGAGCTTGCCCACGGCTTTATCCAAGGCCTGCGTGTTAGCGGCATGCGCGGCTAACAGGCCTGGAACCGCGAAGGGTAAGGTCGCCGCAGCGGCATTGAAAGCCGCTTCGGCATCCGCTTCCGCAACATGCCCCGCTCTTGCCAAGGCAGAAAGCAGGGTAACCACCTCCTCGACACACTCGGCCAGACGAACCCGAGGCGTCCCCGCCGGAGGCGCCAGGCAATCGTATAGAACGATTCTCGATAAGGCCCACTCCATCATGTCAACGCCGCCCTCGACGTCGATAATCGCGTTCAAGCCATCGATAAACTGCCCGTGTTGCATGGCCGATAACTGCTTGATCATCGGCAAGGCCAACTCGATCAGCGGCAAACGAAAACGTGCATCCATGGCATCGAGCTTGGGCATAAGCACACTCACCGCGTCGGGCAAATCCGCCCCGACCCGTTCCAAGGCCAACAGCTGCTGACGGCGGGTCACGACATCGCGGCTTAGCAAAATGCCGTACAACACGAGGCGCGAGGAATATAAATCGTGCGCGGCTTCCCGCAACTGAGGGTCTAAGGCTGCCAAAGTATCGCGTGCATAGTCCAGGTGGCCGCGTTGCGGCTGCCCTACCGAGGCGATAGCCGCGTCAACAGCGGCAGCCAACACCGGCCCGCCGACTGCGAAACGCCCGCGACGACCGCCCTCTTCGCTTACCGCGGCTTCGGCTTCGAACGCCACCGGAGCAACCCGCGGATAGCGGCCGTCCCAGCCCGGCTCAACCCGCCGAATACGGGCTTCCAAAGGCGGATGCGTGGCGAACAGGGAACTAAAGCCGGCCTTGACGCCTTCGCCGAAATACATATGGCTGAACTCGGATGCCGAATGCGCCTGTAACCGAGCACCAGGCAAGTGACTACCGATTTTCTTCAAAGCGCCGCCGATGCCGCTAGGATCGCGCGTAAACTGCACGGCCGAGGCATCCGCCAGAAACTCGCGTTGCCGGCTAACCGCCGACTTGATTATGTTGCCGAAAAACGTGCCGGCATAGCCAACCACCACCAGCCCCGCACCAATCGCCAAAAGCGCAGCGGCGCCATTGTTATTATTGCTATTGCGCGATGCCGAGCGGCCGCTATAGCGCATGCTATATAACACCTCCCGCCCTACTAAGCCGATCACAAGAATGCCGTGCAGTAAGGCCACCAGGCGGAGGTTCAGTCGCATATCGCCATGAAAAATATGGCTGAACTCGTGTGCGATCACGCCTTGCAATTCGTTACGCGACAACAAGCGGATACACCCGCGCGTGACGCCGATGACGGCATCCTGCGGCGTATGACCGGCCGCAAAGGCGTTGATTGCCTCGTCTTCCAAGACATAAACCGGCGGCACCGACATGCCGGAGGCGATGGCCATTTCCTCGACGACATTCAACGCACGCCGCTCGGCGGCATCTTGCGTGTTGCTGTTGATCAAGCGGCCGCCCAGCATTTCGGCAACCGCAGCGCCGCCATGCCGCAGTTGCGACCATTTATACCACGTACCGATCAACACCACGCCGATAATCACCGCCGCTATGCCGGCTACCAGCCCAGGGTCGAGTTGGGCCAATAAGCCTTGCTCGCCCGTCTCGTCGGTCACGGCCAGCAAGGCGGCAATCGCGAACACCGTCAGCGCAATCAGGCTTGCCACAGCCAAAATCAATAACGTGACAAGTCGTAGCGTATTACGCCGAGCCCGGTCCTGTTCTTCGAAGAAATTCATGGCATAAGCCTTGCTCAGTTACCGAACGACACCTTAGGCGCAGCCTGAATTTCCGCGCTGTCGGCAAACTCCAGCAGCGCCGCATCCGGCCCGTGCCCGAAGGTGTTGGCAAGCAATACCGGCGGAAAGCTCTGCTTATAGGTGTTATAGGTCATCACCGCATCGTTGAACGCCTGCCGAGCAAAAGCCACCCTGTTCTCGGTGCTCGTTAGCTCTTCCGAAAGCTGTTGCATGTTCTGCGACGCTTTCAAATCCGGATAGGCCTCGACCACCACGTTCAAGCGTCCCAGGGCACCGCCTAAAGCCCCCTCGGCGCCGGCAAGTTGGCGCATGGCATCGGCATTCCCCGGATCGGCGGCTGCCGCCTTCAAACCCGCCAACGCCGAGTTACGCGCCTCGACCACGGCTTCTAAAGTCTCCCGCTCGTGCTTTAAGTACGCCTTAGCGGTTTCCACCAGATTCGGGATCAGGTCATAACGGCGCTTAAGCTGTACTTCGATCTGAGCAAACGCGTTCTTGTAGCGGTTCTTAAGGGCGACCAGGCGGTTATAGATGGCGATAAGATAAAATACCAGTGCCGCCAGTAACACGAGTATCACGATGGTCGAGATCTGCATCTTCTATTCCTTGCACTTGTATAAGCGTATGGCACCTTACGAATAATCGCTCGCCGCCGATTAAGAAACAAGCGCCAATTCGGCCGCCTGACAGGAATAGGCGGCGAGACCACGCGGTTCCCGATCGACTGCGCCAACAGGCGCCTGCTAACTGCCGCATCCGCATGCTTGCGTTGCGACCGCTCCTCGGCAACAGGTAAACTCGGCACCTAAGAATAACGGCGAGCTGCCGATATAATCGGACACAACACCCGTTCCGATTGTGCCATCGCTCTGCGCGAGCATTACCGACAAGGCCTCTTTAGTGACCCAGCTCAAGGAATTCTACGGACTCCTCAAGCACTCGTTTCGCAACCTGCTGCCGATTATCGCGGTCGTCGGTTTTTTCAGTTTGCCGTTATGCAGCAAGTTCCCGATGGCTTGCTGTCGATCCTTGTCGGATTACTGATCGTCGTGCTCGGCGTTGCCTTGTTTCTACAAGGGCTGGAGCTGGGCATCTTTCCCATCGGTAAAAACCTCTCCAACGAGTTCGCACGCAAAGGCTCTTTGCCTTGGCTGATGGCATTTGGTTTCAGCCTGGGCTTTGCGGCCGTCATCGCCGAGCCGGCCTTGATTGCCGTAGCCAGCCAAGCCGAAATTATCAGCGAAGGCCGCATCAATGCACTAACCTTACGCATCCTGGTTGCGTTGTCGGTCGGCTCCGTAGTTGCCCTAGGCATCGTCAGAACCGTCCTAGGGCAAGATCTGCACTGGTACATGATCGTCGGCTACATACTCGTCGTGATCGTCACTTTTTTCGCACCGGAAGAGATCGTCGGACTGGCTTACGATTCCGGCGGCGTCACAACGAACATCGTCACGGTCCCGCTGGTTGCCGCTCTAGGTATCGGTTTGGCCTCTTCGCTGCAAGGGCGCAACGCCTTGTCGCACGGTTTTGGTCTCGTGGCACTCGCAGTAATGGTGCCCATGATCTCCGTACAGCTGTATGGGATCGTCGTCTATAGCTTCGGCGACACCGGAGGAGTCGAAAACGGTGCAGCCATGCTGGGCGAAATCGACGAGACGGCTATCGGCCCCAGCGGCGGTGGCATTTTGCTTGGCATTGTCGCCGAGCTACTCGCCATGGTCAGAGACGTTCTACCGATCATCGCGGTCGTACTGATCTTTCAATATCTCGTCATTCGCAAACCGATCGCACATTTCCATAAAGTCGCCATCGGTTTTCTGCTCGTAATCGTTGGCCTTTATGCCTTTGTCGTCGGATTGAAATTGGGCCTTTTCCCCATCGGCGAGCGAATGGCCGAACAGCTGATCGAGTTAGATGGCGTCCTGTTTTTATATTTATTCGCCTTCAGTATCGGCTTTGCCACCACGATGGCGGAACCCGCGCTGATTGCCATCGGCCACAAAGCCGAAGAAGCCGGCAAAGGCCGCCTGAACGGCAATGTGATTCGCATTTTGGTCGCGTTGGGTGTCGCCGTCGGCATCACCGTCGGCGTTCACCGCATCATCGCGGGCGACCCCATACACTATTACATCATGGCGTCTTACGCCCTCGTCATCCTGCTCACCTGGCTCGCGCCCAAATACATCGTGCCACTGGCGTTCGACCTCGGCGGCGTTACAACCTCCGAGGTTACCGTACCGCTAGTGACAGCACTCGGTATTGGACTAGCTACGCATATCGAAGGGCGCAACGTATTAATTGACGGCTTTGGGCTAATCGCCTTCGCCTCGATTTTCCCCATCGTTACGGTCATGTTATACGCCATCGCTGGCGAGCTTGTTGCCCGTAGAAAGGGAGTCAACTCATGAAATTTGCAGCATTAGTAGCCATTTTGGCTGATGATCTGGAAGAAAAAGCCATCGAGTCCGCCAAGGCCGCAGGCGCCGGCGGGGTTACCATCCTCGACGCGCGCGGCATCGGCACACGCGAGAAGAAAAGCTTCTTCGGCATTACCTACGAGGGCAGCCAGTCGGTGCTGCTTTTCGTGCTGGAGAAAAAACTCTCGGTAACAGTGCTAAAACGCTTAACGCAGGACTTGGAGCTCGACAAACACAGTAAAGGCGTCGTGTTTACGCTTCCGCTTGAGCATATCGCCGGGATCGACGTCGCCCAAATCGAACACTTCGAAACTCAACTCAAGGATAAAATTTAAAGAGATACTGTATAAGTATCTCCTTAACGGGAGAATCCTCATGCTGGTCAAAGACATCATGCAAAGCGAGGTGGCCACCATCTCGCCTTTCGCCACCATCCGAGAAGCCATGCGTAAGATGCGCGATTGCAATGTGAAATCACTGGTCGTAGACAAACGCGACCCGCATGACGCCTACGGGATTCTTACCTACACCACTATTCTGCGAACGATCGTCTCGGAAGACGGCGATATCGATCTGATCAACGTCTACGATGTGTGCGCCAAGCCGGTCATTTCGGTCTACGCCGAAATGGATGTCAAACACGTGGCGCGCCTGATGATTACGCAAGATGTGCGGCGCATTATCGTCCTGCGCGACAACGAGCTGGAAGGCATCATCACGATGAACGACATCATCACTCCCGTACTCAAACTCGCCGAGTAAACCGCGCCGACACGACACCGACCCGATGGCGACTGGGAGCCCCCCTTCTCTAGCCCCCCTGCCGTGCCCATATTCTTCCTGAAGAAGAAGATTCGCTAAGCTCAGGCAAGCCAACGACTCTCAGCCATCGCCGTCCCGCGCATGCGATAGCATGCGCGGGCGCGTGCCTGCGCTTGGCTCTACTCCCTTGATTCAGCTTTATTCGTAGCCCAACCGGAGTTCCGCTTCGGACCATTGACGTAGCTCACGGAGGAGTCGCATGTTCAGGCCTACCCAAACCCTAAATGTCTCTCGCCGACTCAACGCACTGTCTCTCGGCGTTGCACTAGCGCTGGTTGTCGCCGGCTGTAGCAGCTCGAACAATAACAACTCGCCGGACGACGAAAACCCCTCGGACGGCCCCGAACTCAGTATGCCCGAGATCGAGCCGGACAACGTCAAGCCCATCGTGTTCGTGCACGGTACCGCGGGTTCCGCCGCGCAATACCAAACCCAAGCCATGCGGTTTGCCAGCAACGGCTATCCGGAGGAGCAAATCCTCGCCTTCGAGTACTCGACCGACGGCCTCACGGCCATCGGCCTCGCCGCCGGCGGGGCCAAAGCGCGGCGCTGGATAGTTTTATTGACGAGATCCTCGGTCGCTTCGAAGCCGACCAGGTCTATCTCGTCTGCCATTCCCTAGGTACTGCCGTCTGCGGACACTATGTCAGCGACCCGAGGCGCGGGGCTAAAGTGGCCAAGTACGTCGGCATCGACGGCCATTCGACACAGAACTGTCCCGGCAACGTTCCCTGTAAAGGGATTTTTGTCGATCCCAACGACCAGCTCGGCGACTACAACCTTTATCTTAGCAATGAAAGTCATGTCCAAGTCGCCACCTCGGAAGCCTCGTTCGCCGGGCAGTTCGAGTTTTTAACCGAGGTCGCTCCAGAGCGGACACACATTGCGCCGGAAGCCGACGAAGTCACGGTGGCGGGACGCACGCTTTATTTCCCCGCCAACGGTGGCGCGGAAGGCTCCACGCTGAATATCTGGGAGATCGATAGCGACACCGGGCATCGGTTGGAAGAGGCCGAGTCGCCGGTCGCCAGCTTCGCGATCGACGACAGCGGCAACTGGGGGCCAGTTGCACTCGTGCCGGGCGCGCACTATGAGTTTGAGTTGCTTCGACCGGGACGGCCGAACCATCATTTCTTCCGTCAGCCTTTCCTCCGCAGCACGCATTTAGTACGGCTGAACACCTCCCCCGTCGATGGCGACGCCGAGGCGAACACCCATCTGGGGCCGGACCATGCCGCCTTGGTTGTCTCCCGCGACAAAGAGTGGTGGACGAACGCTTCCAACGCTAACAACGACCGTTTGGAAGTCAGCACAAGCAGCCCCTACTGGGGCGACCAGCCGGCACTCAACGTGCTACGGGAAGAAATGGGCAACAGCAATATCGGCATTCATTTACACGACTCGGCGGAAAGACCGGCGGTAAGCAGCGGCGAAATTCTGACCTGGTTCCACGAACAGGCGTTTCAAACCGGTGCCGACATCTACATGCCGGCCTATGCTCCGGCCGACGGTACAATCACGCTCATTAGCACGCCGCGCGGGCGCAGCGATCGGCAGCAAACGATCAACGTCCCCAATCTTCGCTCTAGCGAGCACCGGATCTCGGTTATCTTTAACGACTATATTCAAGACTGAGGAGGCGGAGAGGCGCTCGCTGAGCGCCTCTCCCTGACGCTGGCGGCACAACGACCTGCCAAACAACCCACAGCGCCTCGCAGGTCGAAGGAACGCTTATCGAGCCGCGGCAGCCTCAGAATCGGCTTGGCTAACCGTTGCCGCAGTAACAAAGGTTTGATGGGGCTGGAAGATACAAATATTAGTCTCGCCCATCGCGTTACTATCGGTAATCTCGGTGAAGTGCACGTAAGACGTGTTCGGCTTCAATTCGTTGCCAATCACTACACCGTTCTTGTTACGTCCGGCGTCGGCATCGCCCGCGACTCGCTGGAGGAAGATATTGTCCCACCAGGCAAGATTCTGAGTATCGAACTCCTTCGACGAGCGCCCTTCCGACAAACGGAAAATGTAAAATCCGTCCTGTCCCGCCAACTCGCTTAACGGACGCCAACTGACTTTTATATTTTTCCAACCGCTGTTCTGCGGCAAGCGCTCTCCGTTGGCGGGGATGTAAGAGCGGTAAATATCGTCCCGTACCTTCTGGTACGCCCCGAGCAACGCTTGCGTCGGGCCGTCTTTCTGCACACGCGACATGCTACGGGTTTGCCCGTTCTTGCACTTAACTTCAATGCTGTACTCGCCCGGCGCCATGAAACCTGTATCCAGATTGATCATGTACAATGCGCATTGGTGGTGCGGTCGTAGATATGGCCGTTGCGATTCATCGGCGTAAAGACCTGGTTCGCGATCTCTACCCGGTAACCGTCGGGGCCGTAAGCCGTGATGCTCTCGACCAACTCAGGGATCGGAGCACCTCCGGTCGGATAGAAGGAAATCAAAAACTTATGCTGTTCCTTCTGCAAACCGGTGTTCTCGAAATCCATGTAAACGTTACACGCCATGATGTCGTAGATCTCGATCTTTTCTCCGCTCATCTCTTATCTCCTCCTGCATTTACGAACCAACCGTTTATAACGGACCAAAAACGGAATGAACGTTCATTCACTACCTTTACACAGAGCAGATAGAAGCGCAAGCGCCGCAGGGCACGCTCTTCACTAGCCGACAATCAAGCAAGCGTTATCAGAGGGGAACAAAAGATTTAGCAATTCGTAGGGGGCGCGGCCGTATCCCCGATGCACCGGCGTAGTCTGACGCTTAACCGCGACAAGATCCGCGCCCCCGGCGAGCCGCCGAAAAACTTAAAACCCGCAATCCTATGACGAAGCACACCCCTGGGCGTTGCGGAACATCAGCGGCAGAGCCTGATAGAGATAATGCCGGAACGTATTCATGTCGTGACCGCCCGCCCCTATCTCCAGCCGCGTTTTGATACCGTACCGCCGTAACAACTCAACCGTGCTACGAACGTTAGGCAGCATTATGTCATCCTCGGCGGCAGCCATGTACAACGGCACATTGAGCTGCTTATTGGTATCCGGGTTATTCAAGACTGACTGGAAATTCACTTCAAAAGCCGGCAAAGAACTCGGAAACCAACCCGCGCCAAACACAAACAAGTGGCTGAACAAGTCCAAGCGGGTTAATCCGGTATTAAAGACAACGAAACCGCCCTGCGACAAACCCGCCATAGCACGGTGATCGCGGTCACCGATGACGTGATAGTTCGTTTCGATATAAGGAATAATCGCTTCCGTAAACAATTGGGTGCAAGTATCCTCCTCCCCCGGCCTCACGGGAGCACTGGAAGCGCAATGGCCGGTATCGGGCATCACCACAATCATGCGCTCGACGGCGCCCTTGGCAAGCAAACCATCGAGGATGGCAGCGACACTACCGCCCCATACGGGGTTAGGGCTGCTCCAACTCGCATCGTCCTGGCCTGCACCATGCAACAGATAAAGGACCGGATAACGCGCACTGCCGGCCTCGCTATACTCAGGCGGAGTGTAAACATGCAGGCGCCGCTCTTGACCGCGGTGACGGTAAACGACCGCCTTCACCTCGCCTTGCGGCACATCGACGGGGAGAGTAGCCAAGGCCGTTCCGAAGGGCTCAGCAAGCGAAGCCAACGCTTGCTGAGCACACACCGAGGCCGCCCCTCCTTCCTTCTCATTGTCCGCCGCTTTGACGAAAGCGTTGGCGGCAATCGTACCGGAAGAAAACCAAACCCCTATCGCTAGGCAAAGCGCTTTACCCCACGTTGTTACTCCCATTGCAGCCCTCCTTGAGCCGATCTTATTCTTGTAAAAACACTGTCGGTCTCTTGCCCTCCGTTGGCCGCGAAGCATGCGGCGGCAAGACGTCTCCTTTGCCCTGGCACCGTTTGCTAACGGCCGCTGCACCACCCGACTTCCATTTGCAGCGTACCCCTAAGCGACGCTGACGTAGTTACGCCCTTGCGCTTTCGACCGGTACAAAGCCTCATCGGCCTTACGAATCAAACCTGCTGCATCGGCTGCCTGCTCGCCCAAACTTGCCACGCCGAGACTGACGGTGACGCTAAGGCACTGCCTATCGTGCTCCACCTGATGAGTTTCCACCGCATGGCGGAACCGTTCGGCAACCAGCCGCGCTTCATCTTGCCCCAAGCCCGGCAAGATCACGGCGATCTCCTCCCCGCCGTAACGCGCAACGGTGTCTCCCTCGCGCGAGTTCAACTTGATAAGCTCGGCGACTTCCCGCAGCACACGGTCCCCTAACGGATGCCCCCATTGATCGTTAAACGATTTAAAATGATCGATGTCGATTAAAATCAATGAAAGCTTGCGCCGGAAGCGCGATGCGGTGACGACTTCCTGCTTGAGCGTATTTTGAAAGTAATCATGGTTATACAGATTGGTCAGTCCATCCAGAGCCGCTTTACGCGATAACTCCAGCCGCCCTGCCGCCGCAACGCCGATGATCTCCAGTATCCCAAACCGATCGGGGGTAAAGCAGTTGGTGGTTCGATTATTCTCTAAGTACAACAAGCCAATGAGTTCGCTCTTAACGCCCGCGCCGGCGATGATCGGCAGGCAAAGAATGGACCTTACCCGATTACCAATAACGTGCTCGTCTAGATTTAAGCCAGGGATTTCATGATCGTTGCCCTGGGCATCGTCGACCACTACGGCTTGGCGCGTTCTCGTAACGTAGTTGACCACCGCCTGGGAAACCAAGGGGCAGTCGCTCAGCAACTGTTGCTGATGCACCCTCGGCTCAGTACCGACCTCCGCACCGACTTCAATATATAAATCGCCCTGCGGCCCCCGTAACGCTAAAGCGCCCCGCTGCGCACCGGCAAATTCCATAGCGGAGGTAATAACCTTCATCACCATCCGACCATGAACCTGCTCGTCGGCAATCGCCTTTAACGCTTTCATTAAGCCGCCAATATCTATACTAGCCAACGGCACCGCCGAGGTATGTGTGGCCGTCGCACTGGGCGCCGACCTAAGCTGCGGGAATCGCTGTTCGAGCTGCCTCACCTTAGCGACAGCCCCCCAACGACGATACAGCGCGTGCGACTCTCGCAAATACGGCAAGCCGAGCGTTAGACGCCCCGCGGCCATGTGCATGTCGCCGCATAGCTCATTCGCCAGCGCCTGCTCGTGCATAAAGCCCTGCTCGCGGGCGCAGGCTATGGCCAGGTCGTAATACTCATGAGCGACTAGAGGCTTGCCCATGACCCGGAGACGCTCGGCCTCAACCAAGTACTGTTTATCCAAGAAATTAACCGGGCAACGTGCCGCATAGCGTTTCAGCTTCTTCAGTCTACGGCTCGCTTGCCTAATTAAGCGACGCCGCCTGGCCTTAGGCGCCGTCTCGGCTACGCGCAGCCGGATCAAAGGATCGTAGAATTCAAAGAGCAAGTAGGCATAAAACCCGCTCGACTCCGTCACGTCCTCGTCGGATTGATCCGCAAGCGCAAGCGCGCCTTCGTAATCCCCAAACGTGTAGCGGAGAAACAAGGCGTGCAACAGAATCGATTCGACCAGCGTTCTGTCCTTGGCATCCCGATGCAGGGGAAGCAGCACATCGATATCGTAAGCCTCGCCAACTAAATGTGCCGGGTCGGCAGAACGTCCTAATAAATTGAGTACGGTTTGGTGCTGCCCCTGCACGTGGTAAAGCAGGGCACGTTGGCGCAACGCCTTAAACGCCGCCATCCCACGGCTAAGCTCCTGCTCGACTTGCGAAAGCCCTGCTCCGGAAAGCTGCATATGCTTGCAGTGCAGCGTCGTGGCATGGATGGCATACTCGAAATCGCCATTTTCCAGGCAGAGCTTCGCGGCTTCCCGTAAGCGGCCGAAGGTCTTGTAGAGCGGCGTTTTCCAATGTTGAACTAAGCTGCCGTACAAATGCTGGGCACGCCCGAGGATGTAGAGATCGCCGGACGCTTCTGCCATTTCCAGACCTAAACGACCGAGCGCATCGCCTTGTTCGATATCGCCTAAGGCGTTGGCAAAAATCATCCCCAACATAACGAAGCTGGTTGCCGTCAACGGTGCCTGCCCGTGCTCGATCGATACTTCGATCGCACTCAGCACCATCAACGGCAATAGCATCGGCTGAGCGAACATCGCCGCGCTGCCAAGTGTACCGCCGATACGCATGGCGGCGAGATGGCGGGGATTCATCATCGGCGGCAACGCTCGAAGCTCGTCGAAACCGCCGCGTAGCCGGCGCTTGATCTTAAGCAAAGCCAACAGCACGTGAAACTTATTAGGATTCGCCGGGTAAGAATGGCCCAGCCGTTTTAATACCGGCTTAGCGACTTGAATAGCCCGCAACAGCTCGCCACGAGCAATATAAGCCGAAATCTGCACTTCGTAGAATGCAGCTTGATCGAGCACCGAACCCGCCCGTTGCAAACCGACCTTGAGCAAGTCGTCTAAGGCTTCGTACTGCCCGCTCAAATACGCCGTTTCCGACGCTTGCACATAGAGCTCCAACGCCAAAGCATAGTCGTTTTCCCAGCATTCCACCCCTGCCAACGCTAAGGCACGCTCTAAGTGGCCGAAAGCAATCCTGTACGACGCCGTCTGCTTCGCCCGCTTAGCCGCCAGCAGATTCAGCCGACACAGCTCGACACGCTCCTCCGGATCCGTTAGCAACGGTTCGCCAATATTGAGATGATTGACGATACTAAAGAATTCATCGCCACCTTTAGCCTCCGGCAAACCATGCAATAAGCGCCGCCCTACGCGTAAGTGCACCGCTGCACGCTCAGCAGGATCGATCAATTCGTAAGCGGCCTGCTGTATCCGATCATGGGTAAAGGCGAATGCAACCGTAAGCTCGGACACGCGCCCGGCTTGCCGCAACTCCAGCAACTGATAGCCGTCCTTAACCGGAGCGATAAGCCCCTCGGCGACAGCCTGCTGGAGTTTAACGGCAACACCGACGGGCGCCTCCCCGAGCATGATCGATAACTCCCTTAGGGAAAAACGCCCCCCTGCACAAGCCGCCACTTCCAATACCTGCCGAGTTTCTTCGGCCAGAACCTCAAGCTTACGCGCCATCAGATCGACGACGTTGTCGGTCATTCTTTGCGCATTGATCCGTTCAAGATTCCAATGCCAGCAGCCTCGCTCAAGATCGAAGGCGATTAATCCGTCAGCATGCAGCGAGCGCAGAAACTCCTCGACAAAAAACGGGTTACCTTCCGTTTTACGCTTAACCAACTGAGCCAAGGGCTCAACGTCGGCCGGCGCAGCACGCAAAGTATGCCCGAGCAGCTGACACAAAGCAGGCGTGGATAACGGCTCCACCGTCACTCGAAACAGCGGCGTGTCGCTGTCCTCTAGCTGGTCGATCGCCTCCAACAGCGGGTGCCCCGGTCGTACCTCGTCATCCCGATAGGCGCCGAGCAACAACAAGTGCTTGCCCTCAGCTCGCGTCCGAAGGAGGTCCACCAAACCAAGCGTACCCGGATCCGCCCACTGCAAGTCGTCCAACACCAGGACCAAAGGATGCTCCGGCAAGTCAAAGACGCGGATAAAACTAAGCAGCGCCAACCTAAAGCGCTGCTCGGACTCAAGAGGCGGCAAATCCGGAATGCCCGGTTGCGGACCGACGATAAACGCCAACTGCGGAATCAAGTCGACGATCAGGCCCGCATTGGCGCCGAGACCAGCCATTATTTTCTCGCGCCAATCGGCCAAGCGGCCCGCACTCTCGGTAAGCAGTTGCCGCACTAGGTCGGACAAGGCTTCCGTCAATGCGCTATACGGCACATCCCGGTGCACGGGATCGAACTTTCCGGTAACGAAATAACCTTTCCGCGCCGTTACCGGTTTATACAGCTCGTGCAGCAGGCGCGTCTTACCAACCCCCAAACGCCCCGCCAACATGGCCACTGCCACACCGTGGCGACCGGCCGCCTCGAAAGCGGTCAGCAAATCGACAACGGCACCTTCCCGACCATACAGACGCTCGGGAATCCGGAACTTATCGGGTACGTCATGCAGGCCGGGAGTAAACGAAGGGGCGTCCTTCCCGTAACGCAACTGTTTCAAACAGCGTTGTAAGTCCGCCTGCACTCCCTTCGCGCTCTGATAACGCTCTTCGGCCGTCTTCGCCAACAGCTTCATGATGACCGCCGACACACTCGCCGGGATGGCAGGATCAACCGCGGCCGGCGGCACCGGATCTTTCGCGATATGGCAATGGAACCATTCGAGCGGCTCCGTGACCGGAAATAACGGGCGCCGGGTCAATAATGCATACAACGTAGCCCCTAACGAATAGAGATCGGTCCGATAATCCAGCGTTCGATTCATCCGCCCCGTCTGCTCGGGCGACATATAAGCCACGGTTCCAGGCACATTCGAAGGGTTGACGAAAAGCGGGGATTCGCACGTAAAAGAGATCGCCAAGCCGAAATCGATCAGCTGCAAACGACCCGACTCGGGGTTATAGATAAGGTTGCTAGGCGTTATATCCTTATGAACCAGTTGCGCCGCATGTAACTCCGCCAAACCGGCGGCCACCTTGCTACCGATCTGCAAGCATTCTTCCACGCTCAGCGGCCGCGTTGCCAGGATGCGATCAAGCGACTCGCCGCCGATATCTTCTAAAATCAGTACCGGCAGGTTATTCACTTGCTCCAGCGAGTAAGGACGAACGATATAATCGCTGCCAAGGCGGGTCAGCACCTCGTATTCATGATAAAAGCGCGCGATCGCCTCCCGTTCCTGCCGCTCGTCGCGCAAGGCCTTGACGATGACCGGCTTACCGTCTGCAATCGCACGACCTCGGTACACGCGCGTCCGCTCGCCGTCAAACACCCGCTCCAGGACGATATAATCCGCTAACCCACTCGCCAACGCGGCTTCGTCGGCAGACACTTCGTGCTTCAAATCATCCCCCAGCATACCCGGTAGGCACCGAATAATCCGCTTGCCCGTTTTAAACCCGACAGACAATCCTTATGTATTCTACGACAACAACATACTTCATATTATTAATCGGCCGGCCAAGAAGAAACTAAAAATATGCCCTCTCTCCATAACCTTACAAAAACCTCATAAACCCAACCCTTCCTTTCGGGAAGAAAACCTTTACATAAGACACTCGCAAATCATCTTCTGCATAGCAGCTTGTTATTACCTAGCAAACTAATACAAGAACGCTTACCGTCGAACCTATAGAAGAAATAATTATTTCCTCTTCTATATAAACATTAAAAATTTAGCGCCCTCATAAGAAAACAGAATACGCCTTGTCACCCCCAAACCGGCCCCCATAAACCGGAACAGGGAAGCATTAGGAAAGCCTCACGTATGGGTTACACCGCCTACACTTTCGGCAGAACGGCTTGAACAAGAGGTACTTTCCGGGGAATCGATAACTGCTGCGGTAAAGGAGGCCTCGCCATGCCGCCAGGCACAGGCAACGGTAGCCATCAAGAGACTCGCGACGCCAAGCACCGTCAGACCGACCGGGAGGGAGGCGCGAGCACGCGCAATCTGCCCAGCGAAGGTAGCGTAGCGGAACGACAGTACCAAGATTACGCTCTCCATTATTCAGACGCCGACGCCACTAACCGCAACAGCCCCGATGTGTTGCTGGATATTCCAGTAGCAAAAGTCGATGAAATCGACTTCGAACTGGAAGACCTCAAAGCACGCGTATCGCTACAAACCGAAGTTTTCGATCTAGTCAAACTCAGCGTCGGTATCGACGCTCGTCTTGGCCAGGTAAAGCTTCGTATTGCCGGCGTCGAGGCGCAAGCGCTTCTAAAAGTAAGATTAGACAACGTGACCGCCACCGTCGACCGCGTGTTAACCACAGTAGACCGCAACCCGGATGTACTTCGCGACTTGGTTCAAGGCGTAAGCTCATCGCTGGAACAGGTCAGCGAGGGCACCGGCGAAGCCGTAGAAGCGGTCGGCGAAGGTGCTGGCAAAGCGACCAAAGAAGTTGGACAAGGAGCAGGCTCCGCCGCCGAGGATGTAGGCGCCGGAGCAGGACAAGCAGCCGAAGAAGTTGGCGAGGAAACCGGCAAAGTGGCAGAGAGCGCCGGAGAAGGAGTGGAAAAAGCCAGCGAGGCCGCTGGCGAAAGCGCCGGCAAGGCTACCGATGAAGCAAGCCTTGAGGCTAACACGGCTACCGAACAAGCTCGCCAAACGGCGAGTACAACCGCCGACAAAGCCCAGAACGCAGCCCGCCACTCAACAGAGAACGCCCCTACCAACGGAGGCGAGAACCCATCCGCGCAACAGCAGGAACATGACTGGCAAATCCTCGGCGAACATCGCGACGATAGCGGTGGAATCGTACAACGGGCAATCGATCAGTCGGGCGATATTGTAGAGATCAAGCTCAACGCCGATGGCGGCATCGAAGACGAAGACATCGTCGGCAATATTTCCGAACTGGACATCGAAGACGAGCGAAGCAGCGATAGCGGCGCCACAATACGGCATTTGCGGGACGACCAAGCGCCTTGATCGAACAGGTACTCGGCCGCAACGGCCAAGCAACAAAGCTACGCGTCGTCGAGCATCGATAGGAGCGGTATTACATGGACGTGCAGGAGAACCTGAACAGCAAAATTCAAGAGAGCGCCTTGCAGGGCGTGCAATCGTTTATCGGCGAAGCGGTCGACCAGATCAAGGATCAACTGGAAGAAACGCGGGGCGCTCTTAATAGCTTGCGCGACCGCTTTCCCGAAGCGGACGCGCTACAAGCGTTCATCGACAATGTAGACGAGGCCTGCGAACAGGCCGAAAGCGCTCTAGAAAGCGCACTTGCCAACCAAGAATCCAGCGCGCAAGACTCAGAACAAGCACAGGCTGCTGAGACCGAAGAAAGCGAAGAACAACAGGCAGGCGACGACAAGCGAGCCATTACCGATGAGATAGCGAAAGCGAGCGGCGAAAGCGCGGAAGACAACGACGAGGAACAAGAAGCCGGTGCGGAATCCGAGCCTGACGAGGCATCGAGTATCCCGGCCACCCAAGCCGCACGCAAAATGGCCGAGGAACTTGGCGTCGAACTATCCGAATTGGAAGGCACCGGCGTCGGCGGCAAAATCACCCGTCACGACGTTAATCAAGCGGCGCAACGGTAACGACGCAGGGGCGCGAGGACCGATTTATCGCGTCCCGCCTTACTCTACTCGCTATCTACTTAAGGAAATACCGAGTTTTTCCTATTATCTCTTCACCTAGTATTATTTCCTTAGGATCTTCAATCTGTAAGAATCGAGGTTTGTTCTTATCAAGAGACCCGCTGGACATCATGAAAACGGATATTTCCCACCTACCGGATAATAAGCAGCGCGAGCTGCGTTTAATTGTTGAAACCATCACCGCCTTGGTAGACGTGGAGCTGATCGTGTTGTTCGGCAGCTACGCCCGTGGTAATTGGGTGGAGGACAGCTACGTCGAAGGGCACATCACCTACGAGTACCGTAGCGACTACGATCTGCTGGTGGTCACCGATCTGGTGCGGACGAAGAAATCCAAACCGCTGTGGAGCAAGGTCGAGCAACGGGTGCATGAGCATCCGGCCTTAAAGACCTGGCCGAACCTGATCGTGGAAGACTGCCGGCCGCTACAGAAGCGCCTGCAGGAAGGGCATTATTTCTACACCGATATATACAAAGAAGGCATCGTGCTTTACGACAGCGGCCGGGTGGAACTAGAGCCGCCGCGGAAGCTAGACGCGGAAGAGCGTAAGGCTAAGGCGGAAAAAGATTTTAATTTCTGGTTTAAAAGTGCTAACGGCTTTATGAAACAGTACCGGTTCGCCCTGGAGCAAGGCGAACTTGCTATTGCGGCATTCGAGTTGCATCAGGCTACAGAGCGCTTCTACAACACGGTACTGCTCGTGCACACAGGTTACAAAGCTAAGCAACATGGCATCGAAAAACTTGCAAAGCAAGTCGCAAGCCACGACCCACGCTTCTTGCCCGTATTCCCCAAAGTCACGCAACAAGACAAAGCTCGGTTTGAGCTCCTTAAAAAGGCTTACATCGACTCCCGTTACGACGAAAACTACGCGATTACCCGTGCGGACCTGGAGTGGTTGGGCGAACGTATCGATCGGCTAAAAGCCTTAGTCGAGCAATCCTGTCGCGAACGGATTGCCGGTTTTAGCGAAGAATTCGGCGAGCTCTAGAAATCGCCATTTCACAATACGATACGAGACAAAATATCCCGTTTGACAACGTTCTACAAATAAGAAAGGCTTAGCTCAAGCAGTAAATAAACGAATGAGGACAAATGCCCATGGACCGGGGGACCCCTGATTTCTCACGTCTGTCGCTGGAGGTGGCGGACTTCCCGCCGCTCAATGCCATCGCCTTACACGGTCGCGAACAGTTTTCCCAGCCCTTCCGCTTCGAGATCGACATCAAAATCCCCCGCGGCTATCCGGTCCAGCAGTTGGCGGGCCAGCGCGCCCGGCTGCGCTGGCAAACGCCCGAT
>NZ_NFZV01000041.1 GCF_003399765.1 Alkalilimnicola ehrlichii
GCTTTCGGGGTTCGCCCGACAGGCCTTTGTCGCTGCGCTATCCTGCTCCGCGCCAAAGCCCAGGGCGCACATCCGTGTGCGCCCGCTCGGCGGGACAGGCGTCCACCGGACGCCCGTCGCTTTCCGCCTCGCCCCTGGCCTGACGGTCGAATGGCCGCCGTCCCTGGCGGCCATCCCTACGGGGCCTTTTCCGAAAGCCCCTGCGATGCTCGGCAGCGCCAACGGGCAAGAGCAAGCCCCTTCGATCCACGTCTTCCCAAGAATTAAATGCCAAACCGGTTAACAGCGTCAGGTAGGTTGGGGATGGCAGAGGCAATACCCCGCCCCCACTCACCGAAATCCCCTGACTCAATAAAACGCGTTATCGAGCCAAGGCGCGATGAACGCTTTAAAAGTTGAAGATAACCCCAGCCGAAAGCCCCATAGTGACTTCACCGGTAGCCCCGTCATCAGGGCTAGCTGTACGGCCGGCATTATAAGGCGTGAGGCTTTGCTCATCGTCGTTGGAGACGAAGGCCGCGGTGAGATACACCGTCAACTCCCGCGACAAACGGTGGTCGGCACCCACGGCAACCATGACGGCGTCGGAGTCGTCGGACCCACCGTTTAACCAGAAAACTTGTGCTTTCAGGTTCGTATAACCGAGATCGCGTAAGACGCCGGCGCCGAGAATGGTGTCGGTTTCGTTATCTTCGTCGTCGGAGCGCTGGATAAGCCCGGTGACCTGGGTGCGGTTGTCGAGCTTGTAGCCGCCGGCCAGACGGATGGCGTTAAAGTTCGAGTCCCCAGGGTTACTGCGCCGTTCCAAGGCGGCCGCTGCGAATAACGGGCCGCCGGTGTAAGCTAACGCCGCACTGATCGCGCTGTCATCGTTGTCGCTGGTGCCGTCAGGATCCCACGTGGTGGCATACTGCACGGCGGCGGAGAAACCGTCCATCTCCGGCGTTTGGTAGTAAATGCTATTTGGGAAGCGGGTGTCCCAAGAGCGGTCTTCCGTCACACCGCCGGTCATGTTGCGCGCATCGCCGACCTGATTGCCGAACAGATCGATGCGGTTGCGCAGCGCCTTGAACGGCGTGTCCATATGGCCGACACGCAGCAGACCGAAATCGCCGTGTAAACCGACGAAGGTGTCGCGATTGGCGAAATCGCTTCCCCTGCTGTTATGGCGGTACTCTTGCTCCAGCTGATAAAGCAGGTGCAAGTTGTCTTCGATGCTGTAGCTGCCGCGTAGGCCTAGGTGGCTGGCATTGCTGGAGACGTTTAGCCCCATGTCGTCCCCATCATCGAGCAGATCGAGGGAAACATGGGCTTGGCCGTACAGGTCAATGCTAGGGTTGGCAAAGGCGGAGCAGGAAAGGGTGGCCAAGGTGATGGCCGCAAGCGTCTTGCTTTTCATCGTCATTTTCCTTTTATCGGCTTTTCCTTAAGCAGCGATGTCGACTCGTATGCCCCCCGCATCGACTATCGACCTCGCGGCGTCAGCAAGTAGCTGACTTTGCAGGCAGCATAGCTTACAGCTTCAACGGTCGCAGGCAAGTATTAATTGCCGCTGTTTAAGGGAGCGTCAGGGCGTGCCGGGCGTTCCATCGGGGCGCGGAAAAGCGATCAGGTGTTGCGCGTCGATGAATAAGCCGACATCCGTGCCGGGCGGGTAATCCATGTGGCTGGGGAACAGGCCGAGGATCTCCGTGCCGTTAGCGAGCCGGAGCGTATAGAGAATCTGCGGACCGTTGAACGCTTTCTTCCCGACCGTGGCGCGCAGTTCCGATTCCGGGTCGGGCTGGACATCGTCGGGTCGTAGCAATACATCGACTTCGGTGCCGGGCTCCCAGCCGTAGGCGCGGTCGCCTTTGATGAGCCCGACCTCGGTTTTTAAGGTGTCTGGGGCCACGAGTGTGGCGGAGATGAAGCGTCCCTGGCCGATGAAATCGGCCACGAAACGGTCTGCCGGCTCATGGTAAAGATTGTAAGGCGTATCCCACTGAGCGACACGGCCATTGCGCATTACCCCGATCTGGTCGGCCATGGCGAAGGCTTCGCGCTGGTCGTGTGTTACCAGAACGGCGGTTATGCCTTGGCTTTTGAGAATATCGTGCATTTGCACCCCGAGCCGCTCTCGTAGATCGACATCCAGACTAGAGAAAGGCTCGTCGAGCAGAATAAGCTCGGGCCGCGGCGCCATCGCCCGCGCCAGAGAGACACGCTGCTGCTGGCCGCCGGAGAGCTCGTGCGGGTAGCGGGCGCCGAGGCCGGCCAGGTCGACGATTTCCAGCAATTCGTCTGCCCGGTGGCGGCGCTGGGCTTTGTCGAGTTTGCGGAGGCCGAAGCCGATATTGTCGTAGACCGTCAGGTGGGGGAAGAGCGCGTAGTCCTGAAATACCATGCCCAGGCCGCGTTGTTCCGGCGGCACTGTCAGGCCAGGGCGAGAGACGACTTCGCCGCGAAGCACAATCTCGCCGGCATTAAGGGGTTGAAAGCCGGCAATAGAGCGTAGAACGGTCGTCTTGCCGCAACCGCTGGGGCCTAACAGACACACTAAATTGCCGCGCCGAACGCGAAAACTCAGCCCCTTTACGACGGCATTATCTTCATGCCGGCACTCGATGCGGCGAAGCTCTAGCAGTATCTCTTCGTCGTTATTGGAGGGTTTGTTCTCCATTCGACACTCTTTTAGTTCGCCGAACCGAGAAGGAGGAACTCCAGCAATGCCTTTTGCGCATGCAAGCGGTTTTCCGCCTCGTCCCAAACCACGCTTTGCGGGCCGTCGATCACCTCGGCGCTAACTTCTTCGCCGCGGTGAGCCGGTAGGCAGTGCATGAACAAAGCATCGGGCGCTTCGGCCATGACGCGCTCGTCCACGCAATAATCGCTAAACGCTTGTTCGCGGCGTTTTTGCTCATCTTCCTGGCCCATGCTGGCCCAGACGTCGGTGACGACAAGATCGGCACCGGCGGCCGCTGCGCGCGGGTCGCGAATTAATTGTACGCGCTCGCCAGCGGCATCGACCAGTGCTTGGTTCGGCTCGTAGCCTTCCGGTGTGCTGATCCGTAGCTGGAAATCGAACTGGCGCGCGGCATTAATGTAGGAATTGCACATGTTGTTGCCGTCGCCGATCCAGGTCACCGTTTTGCCTCGGATGTCGCCCCGGTGCTCCCAGAACGTCTGTATATCGGCAAGCAGCTGGCAGGGGTGGTAATCGTCGGTAAGGGCGTTGATTACCGGAACCTGCGAATATTCCGCAAACCGCTCTACCTTGTCGTGGCCGAAGGTGCGGATCATCACCACGTCGACCATGCGCGACAGCACCCGCGCCGTATCTTCGATCGGCTCGCCCCGCCCGAGCTGGGTATCGCGTGGGGAGAGGAAAATCGCGCCGCCGCCAAGTTGAATCATACCGGCTTCGAAGGATACCCGAGTCCGGGTGGACGACTTCTCGAACACCATACCCAACACGCGATTACGCAACGGTTCGTGAATAATGCCTTCGCGCTGTATGCGTTTGAGTTCGATGGCGCGTTGAATCAGCATCACGAGCTCGTCGCTGGATAAGTCGAGCAGGGTAAGAAAGTGGCGTACGGCCATAGTCGTTATCCCTTTGCCGGTTCGCCGGCAGCTTGGTTGTCGCCGAGAAACTCATTCACCAGAGCGATAACGCTCTCGGCAATGGTATCGGCTTGCGTTTCATCGATAACTAAGGGCGGTAGCAAGCGTATGACAGAGCCGCTTGTAACGTTAATTAGAAGCCCCTTGCCAAGCGCCCGTTGTACCAGCTCGCCGCAGGGGCGATCCAGTTCCACGCCGATCATCAAGCCGCGGCCACGAATGTCGATAATGCCGTCTAAGCTGCTTAACTGGGCGTGTAGACGCTCTCTGATACGCTGCCCGAGTTCTACGGCTCGTTGCGGTAGATTGCCTTCTTCCAAGGCGTCGATAACCGCTAACGCGGTCCGGCAGGCAAGCGGATTGCCGCCGAAGGTCGAGCCATGGTTGCCGGCCTGAAAGATGCGGGCCGCCGGGCCGGAGGCCAAGCAGGCGCGATCGGAAAGCCGTTGCCCAGCCCCTTCGCGAGCGACATTACGTCCGGCACGATGCCGGTTTGTTGGAAGGCAAACCAGCTTCCGGTACGACCCATGCCGGTTTGTACTTCGTCCAGCATTAGCAGCCAGTTATTGCGGTCGCACAGCTCTCGTAAGCCGCGCAGATAGCCTTCCTCGGGTACGACAACGCCGCCTTCCCCGGTCAGCGGTTCGACCAGTACGGCAACGACCTGATCGTTATCGGCCAGTGCCTCGACGGCCTTGAGGTCGTTATACGGCACGTGTTCGAAACCTTCCAACAGCGGTTCGAACCCAGCCTGAATTTTCGGGTTGCCGGTCGCGCTAAGAGCAGCGAGCGTTCGCCCATGAAAACTGCCGTGAGCGACAACGATGGTGGGTTTCTTTATCCCGCGCTGATGGCCGTAGAGACGTGCCAGCTTGATCGCAGCCTCATTAGCTTCGGTGCCCGAATTGCAGAAGAACGCGGTCTCCATGCCGGACAGGCTTCGCAACCGTTCCGCCAATCGCTCCTGATTCTGGATGCGATAAATATTGGAGGTATGAACAAGCGTGGCCGCTTGCTCTTGGATAGCCGCGGTGACTTTCGGGTGGCAGTGGCCGAGGCCGCAGACTGCAATACCGCTGACGGCATCTAAGTAGCGGTTACCCTCGGAGTCCCACAACCACGCGCCTTCTCCGCGCTCGAACGTGAGCGGTATACGGGCATAGGTTTGCATCAAAGCGTCTGACATGTTTCTCGTTAACCGTGTAGCAGCGTTTAGAGAGAGCGATTTTATCGCTCATTACCTCAAACTCTGGTCGTTCACCGGCGAATGCAGGAAATAAAAAGGCAGCCCCAGCGGGAGCTGCCATTGTTCCGAGTATAAATAAGGCGCTGAGGTGGGGCAAGTAACTTAAATTACTGATGTGAAAGTAATCGGGGTGGGGGTGTCCTGTTTTTGGTTTATTGGGGTTTGGTGGGGTGGTTGGTTTGTTGGGGGTGTTTTCTGGTGTGAGTGGTTTAGTTTGGTGCGCTGCGCGCGGCTTATTTAGAAGGCGGGGTTCCGCCCCCCAAACAATCCGCGCGCAGCGCACCACACTGAACCACCCACTAAAGCGCGACAAACCCTATTTCTTAAAGTTAGCAGCGACAAAATCCCAGTTCACCAGATTCCAGAACGCTTCAAGATACTTGGGCCGCGCGTTGCGGTAGTCGATGTAATAGGCGTGCTCCCAGATGTCGCAGGTGAGTAGCGGAACCACGCTGGCGTCGGTTAGCGGGGTTTCTGCGTCGTCGGTTTCGACGATGGCCAGGCTCCCGTCCGATTTCTTCTTTACCAGCCAGCCCCAACCGGAAGCGAAGTTGGCAATCGTTTTATCGGTAAATTCTTTTTTGAAATTATCGAAGGAGCCGAACGATTGCTTTATAGCGTCGGCCAGTTCGCCACTGGGTTCGCCTCCCCCGTTCGGGCTCAAGCAGCTCCAGAAGAACGTGTGGTTCCAGATCTGAGCGGATTGGTTGAATAAGGTGCCGGAGGCTTTTTTAATAAGATCCTCCAGTGGCATGTTCTCGAACTCCGTGCCTTGAATGAGTTCGTTGGTCTTGTCGACATAGGCTTTGTGGTGTTTGTCGTGATGATATTCGAGCGTTTCTTGCGACATGTGCGGTTCGAGCGCATTTTTCGGGTAAGGCAGTTCGGGTAACTCGTGTTTCATCGTTGGCTCCTTGCTGGTAAATCCATAAAGAAACGACACGAATAAAGCCGAGCGGTCCGGCGTGATACGATAGCGGTTCGATAACTCCGCCTGCGAAGGACGGCATGCCATGAACCCAATAGAACTTGGTATTTTCTCCAGCCGCATCGAGGCCGTCTGCGACGAAATGGGTGCGGTTTTGCGTCGTAGCGCTTTCTCGCCCAATATCCGGGATCGGCTCGACTTCTCCTGCGCTGTGTTCGATGCCGCGGGCGAGCTGGTCGCGCAAGCGGCACATATCCCCGTGCATCTGGGAAGCATGGCCTATGCGATGCGGGATATCGTGCGTCGTTTGGAGTGGGCGGAAGGGGATATGGTCATTGTTAACGATCCCTTTCTTGGCGGTACCCACTTGCCGGATGTGACGCTGATTGCGCCCGTTTACGTCGGTGGTACTCGTGTCGGTTTTGTCGCCAATCGTGCGCACCATGCGGATATAGGGGCTGTCACGCCGGGGTCAATGCCGCTCTCCAGCACGTTGGAGGAAGAGGGCGTTGTGATCTCTCCCGTCCATCTGTATAGGCAAGGCCAGTTGGATCAAGCGTTGATGGCCGATATCACCGGGCGTATGCGGTCTCCACGGCAAGCGGCCGGCGATTTTGCCGCGCAGGCAAGCTCTGCGCGCAGCGGCGTACGCCGCTTGCAGACCTTGGTCGAAGCGCAAGGCGTTACCGGTTACAGGGTGGCGGTTAAGGCGCTGAACGATTACGGCGAGCGGTTAGCGCGAGCGGCGCTGGCAACGTTACCGATAGGGCGTTACCGCTTTATCGATGTGCTCGACGACGATGGCCAGGGGCGGGAAGATCTCGCGATTCAGGTGGAGATCGACGTTACCGGGCAAGACATCGTGGTCGATTTCGACGGTACGGCAGCCCAGACGCGCGGCAACCTCAACTGCCCGTTATCGGTTGCTGCCGCGGCCGTCTATTATGTTTTTCGTTGTTTGATGCCGGAGCAAACGCCGGCATGCGCGGGTACCTTTCGGCCGATTCGGCTGCGGGCACCCGAAGGTACCCTGGTGAATGCGAACGCGCCTGCGGCGGTCGCGGCCGGTAATGTCGAGACCAGTACGAGAATTGTCGATGTTGTCTTGGGATGTTTGGCGCAGGCGGCACCGGAGCGGATACCGGCGGCGAGCCAGGGTAGTATGAATAACCTGGCATTCGGCGCACCGGCTGGGGAACCGGCTTGGGACTATTACGAGACCTTAGCCGGTGGTATGGGGGCGGGCCCCCAGGGCGGTGGCTTAAGTGCAGTCCACACGCACATGACCAATACGTTAAACACGCCGGTGGAAGTCTTGGAGATGAGTTATCCGATGCGGATCAGGCGTTATGCGGTACGTCGCGGCTCAGGCGGTCAAGGCAAATATCCAGGCGGCGAGGGTATCGTCCGCGAATATGAATTTCTCGCGCCTGCTGTGGTCACAATTCTCAGTGAACGCCGTCGTCATACGCCTTGGGGTTTGGCCGGGGGAGAGGCGGGGCAGGCCGGTTGCAACCGGCTGAACGGCGAGTCGCTGCCGGGCAAGCTGACACGCACGGTGGTGGCTGGCGATCTGCTGACCGTTGAGACACCCGGCGGCGGCGCTTACGGTAGATAACCTGTTTCGTGCAGGGCGAGCGCGGTAACATACGGTTTGGAATCAAGGACACCGTATTCGGCTACGCGTTATCCTTGGCAAGATGTCAGCGTGCACGACGATTACGCTATCCATTCATGCTTTCTTGAGGTAAGCGATATTATGAGTAACGACGTCCAGGCGGCGATTAAGCAGCAGGTCGAAGAGAATCCGATTATTCTGTACATGAAGGGTACGCCGCAATTTCCGCAGTGCGGTTTCTCCATGCGCGCGTCTCAGGCCTTGGCCGGTTGCGGCCGCGAGTTTGCCTATGTGAACGTACTGGAAGATGAAGCCATTCGCCAGGGAATCAAAGAGTTCGGCAACTGGCCGACGATTCCGCAGCTCTACATTAAAGGTGAGCTGGTCGGCGGTTGCGACATTATTTTAGAAATGTACGAAAGCGGCGATTTACAGAAGATGGTTGAGAGCACCGGCGAAGCGGCGCAGTAATTTCTACTTCTCGTAAAAAATCGCTACGCAAGTAGGCCCGATTTTTGTGCGCTAAGCTTAATCGCCGTACGGAAAACCGTTCATTTCGTCCCAGCGGTTAACGATGTTGCAGAACAGCTCGGCCGTTTTTTCGGCGTCATAAATAGCCGAGTGTGCTGATTTGCGGTCCCAGCTCGCACCGGAGGCATCGACTGCGCGGGCGAGCACGGTTTGGCCGTAGGCTAAGCCGCCTAAGGTGGCGGTATCGAAGCTGCTGAAGGGGTGGAACGGGTTGCGTTTGATCCCGGTACGCTCAACGGCAGCGTTCAGAAAGCCTAAATCGAAAAACGAATTATGGCCTACCAGAATAGCGCGGGTGCAGCCGGTCTCGCGAATCTCCTGCCGAATCGGCTTGAAAATCTTCTGCAGCGCTTCGTTTTCCGGTAGCGCCATCCGGAGCGGATGGTCAGGCTGAATGCCATTGAGCTCCAACGACTTCGGGTCGAGATTGGCGCCTTCGAAGGCTTCCACATGGCAAGAGTAAGTTGCCGCGGCAAACAGGCGGCCATTCTCATCCATTCGGAGGACGACGGCAGCAATTTGCAGCAGAGCGTCTGTCTGCGCATTAAGGCCGCCGGTTTCGACGTCGACCACAACCGGCAGATAGCTACGGAAGCGCTGCGCAATGCGTGGCTGCCGGTCTTCATTACTGTAATTCACGGGTTCCACAGGAATCCTTTGTGGGTGCGATGGCGGCTTTCGGCAAGTCGCCGTGTGTGCATGAACGCTGCGGTCAGCGTACCGGTACGGGCTGCTTACCACCCGCATAGGCATATCGTGAAGCTATGGTAAGTAGCCGTTTACCCGCGTGCAAGTATCCCATAGTTAGAGCGAGACTGCCTTAGCAAGGGATATCAGGCGAGCTTCCAGCCGATTGTGCCTCCTGCCCGTAACGGTATGATGCATTCGCCTGGGTAGGCGTACTCTTCGGGCATTTGCCAAGCCGTTCGTTCAAGCGTGATTTGCTCTCGGTTGCGGGGCAGCCCGTAAAAGTCCGGCCCATGGAAACTCGCAAAGCCTTCTAGGCGGTCTAGCCGGTCGACGCTGGCGAAAGCCTCGGCGTACAACTCGATAGCGGCCGGCGCCGTAAACGAGCCGGCACAGCCGCAGGCGCTCTCTTTGGCGCCGCGGGCGTGCGGGGCGCTGTCGGTGCCGAGGAAAAATTTAGCGTTGCCGGAGGTGGCGGCTTCCAGTAGGGCCTCCCGGTCGCGTTCGCGCTTGAGCACTGGCAGGCAGTAATGATGCGGTCGGATGCCGCCCACTAACATATCGTTGCGGTTGAGTAGCAAATGATGGGCGGTAATGGTAGCGCCTACCCGCTCCGGGGCTTCCAGAACGAACTCCACCGCCCGCCGCGTAGTGATATGTTCGAAGACGACTTTCAGATTCGAATAGCGTTCGACCAGCGGCGCCAGTCGCCGTTCGATAAACTCGGATTCGCGGTCGAAAATGTCAATGCCGGTATCGGTGACTTCGCCGTGAATCAATAACGGCATACCGCAGGCTTCCATCGCGCGTAATGTCGCATCGCAACGAGCGATATCGGTAACGCCCGCGTCGGAATTTGTCGTCGCCCCCGCCGGATACAGTTTTACGCCGTAAATATGGCCGCTTGCTTGGGCGCGCTCGATCTCCGCCGGCGGTGTGTTATCGGTGAGGTAGAGCGTCATCAGCGGCGTGAAATCGGCGCCTTTCGGCACGGCTGCGAGAATCCGCTCCCGATAAGCCAAGGCGCGCTCGGTGGTCGTTACCGGCGGGGTGAGGTTGGGCATGATAATGGCACGGCCGAAGCGCTCCGTTGTAAATGGGAGTACAGCTTCGAGGGCAGCACCGTCTCGGACATGTAGGTGCCAGTCGTCAGGGCGAGTGAGGGTCAGTCGATCCACGCGGGCAATCCTGTTGGCCTAATTTCGAGTGCGTAACAGTATACCTGATTATAGGACCTTAAGGAGCCGTTGGACTTCCCCGCCTAAAAGCTTCGGTGCTTTCCAAAAGACGCTGTCAGGGCTTAAATTAGGCCCCGTTTGGGTTGATTTCAGGTCGGCGTCCGGTGATGATGGCGCCAGTTAGTACGCGTTACCCGCGCGAGTTCAACGTAGAGGCATAGCGAAGAGTTTCATGAGCGAGATCAAAAAGGTTGTTTTAGCGTACTCGGGAGGCTTAGATACCTCCGTCATTCTGCAGTGGTTGAAAGAAACCTATGACTGCGAAGTAGTGACGTTTACCGCCGATCTCGGTCAGGGCGAGGAGCTTGAGCCGGCGCGGGCGAAGGCCGAAGCCCTGGGCGTGAAGGAAATTTATATCGAAGATCTGCGCGAAGAGTTCGTGCGCGATTTCGTTTTTCCGATGTTCCGCGCCAACGCCATTTACGAAGGCGAATACCTGTTAGGTACGTCTATCGCGCGCCCCTTGATTGCCAAGCGCCAGGTCGAGATCGCGCGTGAAACCGGCGCCGATGCCGTCTCTCACGGCGCGACCGGTAAGGGTAACGATCAGGTGCGCTTCGAACTTGGTTATTACGGCTTGGAGCCGAATATCAAAGTGATTGCGCCGTGGCGGGAGTGGGACTTGCTCTCGCGGGAGAAACTGCTGCGCTATGCCGAATCCCATGGCATTTCCATCGAAGGCAAGAAAAAGGGCGGCTCGCCGTATTCGATGGACGCCAACCTGCTTCATATTTCCTACGAAGGCGGCATTCTGGAAGACCCGTGGGCGGAAGCCGAGGAGTCCATGTGGCGCTGGAGTGTGGCGCCGGAGAATGCGCCGGATAAACCGACTTATATCGAGCTGACCTACCGCGGCGGCGATGTTGTTGCCATCGATGGCGAGGAAATGACGCCGGCCCAGGTTCTGGCATACCTCAATAAAGTTGCCGGTGCCAACGGTATCGGCAGGCTCGATATCGTCGAGAATCGCTATGTCGGCATGAAATCGCGCGGTTGCTATGAAACCCCCGGCGGTACCGTGATGTTGAGGGCGCACCGGGCGATCGAGTCGATCACCTTGGATCGTGAAGAGGCGCATCTGAAAGACGAGTTGATGCCGCGTTATGCGAGCATCGTTTATAACGGCTATTGGTGGAGCCCGGAGCGGCGCGCCATGCAGGCGTTGATCGACGAGACCCAGCGGCGGGTGAACGGCGTTGTACGTTTGAAACTCTATAAGGGTAACGTCGTCGTCGTCGGTCGTAAGTCGGAGAAGGACAGCCTGTTCGACGCCAACATCGCCACGTTCGAGGACGATGCCGGTGCGTACAATCAGAAAGATGCGGAAGGCTTTATTCGTTTGAACGCGCTACGGTTAAAAGTAGGCGCGAAACGAGGTTAATTCAGGGCGAAGGAAACACCGATCGGCGAATTGATCGGTGTTTCCTGACGGTGCCCGGTCAGAAGAATATCTTCGTATTCCTGGCTGTGCGCTATATTAATACTGGACAGCAGCGAAGGCAGCAGCCGGTGCACGGATAAAACGATCCGTGGTGCCGAGACACGCCGCTCGATAAGAGTGGTTTTACGACAGTCGCATAAAAGGCCGTCATTCTCTTTGAATGTAGGGCCGGCTTTTAGGAAAGGCTGACTAATCCGCCTGCCCCTCTGCACGCGTTATGGCGCGGTTGAGGTTGGGGCTTGCTCGGCGTTTCCTGACATAGAGGCGAAAAACGAACAGGGCACGGCAAGCATGTCGTTATGGAGTGGCGTCACCTGTTTGTTTTGAAATCTCTAATATAACTAACTAAATAATTATTAGAACGACTGCTATGGAAAACCAACCACAGGCGTCCGCATGGGGGGTAGCCAAGCTCAAGAGTGGAGTAGCTGCCGAGGTACCTCTAAGGCGACGCGCTAAGGTCGCCCGCGATCAAATTAGAGGCGTTCTGGCGGTGAATCGGGGTTCGCTGCGAACCCACATTTTGCTCGCGAGTTTTGTGCTCCTGAACTTTCACGAACGGGTGCCGACCGTTTTGTTGCTTAGCTGGTTCGGCTTGCTGGCGCTGACGGTATCCGCCCGTTATTTTTTGGGCCGGCACTTGTTGCAGGTCAGTTCGCCAACCGCCCTGCACCAGGGCGTTTGGGGATTACTGGCGCTTGTTGTGGTCCAGTCGTCGGTTTGGGCCAGCGCGCTGGCGATGTCGAGTTATACCGGCAATCCAATCGATACCGTCTTTCTTTTATTTCTCTTCTCTGCGCTCATATTCGGCGGTTTTGCGACGCTAGCGTTTTATCTTCCTCTTTGTCTTGCGTTCACGGTTCCCCTCATGTTGGGTATAACGGTGTGGGTGCTCAACCTGGCCGGGATGGAGAGTCTTTGGTTATTAGCAACGGTTGCCGTTGTATTCGGTATTATGATTCAGTCGGCACTGCACTGTAATCGTATGACCCGCAAGGCGCTGCTGGCGGGTCAGGAGCACGAGGCGCTGATTCGGCGTTTAACCGAGGAAAAGGAGCGGGCGCAGGTTACTTTGCGTTCCATCGGCGACGGTGTTTTGACCACCGATACTCGGGGGCTGGTGACGTATATCAACCCTGTCGCCGAGCGTTTGACCGGCTGGCGCAATGAAGAAGCGTGCGGGCGAGCGCTGGAAGACGTGCTGCAGTTGGTGGACGAGGGGACGGGCGAACGGGTGCGCGATCCGGTCGGCGCCTGTTTGAAGCGCGACGGTTTAGTCGCGCTTGAGGATGAGGTGGTTTTAGTGGACCGTACCGGCGAGCGCGAATCCTCCGTCCAAGTGTCGACTTCCCCTATTCATAATTATGACCGCCAAATCATCGGTGCGGTGATCGTCGCCCACGACGTGACCGAGCTTCGCGGGATGGCGCGCGTCGTCTCCTACCAGGCCGTCCATGACCCCTTAACGGGGCTGGTCAATCGTCGCGAGTTCGAGGCACGGCTTTGGGCAGCGTTGGAAACGGCGCGTGCTAAGCGTACTCAGCACGCGATGGCCTATCTGGATCTGGATCAATTCAAGTTGGTCAACGATACCTGTGGCCATGTTGCGGGCGATGAGCTGCTAAAACAACTGACGGGCAAGTTCCTGCGTCGCGTTCGGGATACCGACACCTTAGCGCGGCTTGGGGGCGATGAGTTCGGCCTGCTGCTGTATGGCTGCAACTTAGCGCAAGCGCGCGAAGTCGCGGATTCGCTTTGTGCCGTGGTGCGCGATTTCCGCTTTGTTTGGGACGACAAGGTGTTCAATATCGGCGTTAGTATTGGGCTAGTGCCGGTTGACGGCAGCAGTACCCCGACGGATCTTCTGGCGGCTGCCGATGCGGCGTGCTTTCTAGCGAAAGATCAGGGCCGCAACCGTGTGCATAGCGTACTCCCGCAGGACCGAGAGCTGGCCTTCCGGCACGGCGAGATGCAGTGGACGACCCGCATCCAACGGGCGCTCGATGACGCGTTGTTCCGGTTGCGCGTGCAGCGTATACAGCCGCTCGACCCTAGCGAGCCGATGATGGCCGAATTACTGCTCAGCATGGTCGACGATAAGGGCGAGTTGGTCCCGCCCGGAGCGTTTTTGCCGGCAGCGGAGCGTTACAACATGATGCCGAGTATCGATCGGCATGTCGTAAAGCTGGTGTTTCAGCGGGTAGCACAGTACGAGAACGATCCGCAACTAAAAGACATTGCCTGTTTCACGATAAATCTCTCCGGCCAGTCGCTCAGCGACGAGGGTTTTCTGGATTATGTGAGTCGGCAGTTGCAGGAGCAGGAAGTCGATCCCAAACGAATTTGCTTTGAGATCACAGAAACGGCGGTGATCGCCAATCTGGCGTCGGCGCAACGCTTTATTCAGGAGCTACGCCAGCGCGGCTGTAAGTTTGCCCTCGACGATTTCGGTTCCGGTTTGTCCTCGTTTGGTTATTTGCGGACTTTAATGGTCGATTTTCTCAAAATCGACGGTCTATTCGTAAAGCACATGAGCAAGGACCCGATCGATTACTCGATGGTGGAGTCGATCAATCAGGTCGGCCACGTTATGGGAATTCGCACCATCGCCGAGTTCGTCGAAGACGCCACCACCCTGGAGGCGTTACGCGAACTCGATATCGACTACGGGCAAGGCTACCAAATTCATCGGCCGGAAGTGTTGCTTTGACCGGGGCGGCCACGGGTTCAACGTTTACTGGTTACCCGCCGTTCCAGTTCCTTCAAGGCCTGTAGATAGCGTTGCTCATCCGGCGCGCCGCCGGTTTGCTGCGCCGTCCATAAGGCTTCCGCCAAACAATCCATCATCGCGTGCTCGGCCTCCGCTTGGCTGCCCAAGGCGCGGGCAACGCGTTTGTGGATGGCGCGCACGCCCGGCGGCCGATTAGTAGAAATCTGCTCGCGCAGCGCGATATGCATGCCCATGTGCAAGAACGGATTCGTCTGCCCGAGCTCTCCGCGGAAATCGTAGCCAACCGCCGCTTCGTTCTCCAATAGTGCATGGTATTCCGGGTGCTCGGCGACGACGTCGGCGACTAATTGCTCCAGCGGCTCCATCGGTAGCCGCTCGCGCGCCTTGCGCCAGCTTTCGAGATAAAAACGACGGATTTGGTTGCGGTCCTGACTGAAAACATTGTCTGCCCGTGACTTTGCCGAAGTGATGGAGTCGAGCGCCGATTATGCAAGCGCGTCGTTCCGTGGTTTACGCCGTTTTCTCTTTGTATTCGCAAAGATCGTAAATGATGCAGGCCCCGCAACGCGGTTTTCTAGCCACACAGACATAGCGCCCGTGCAGGATGAGCCAGTGGTGAGCGTCGCGCAAAAACTCCTTCGGTACGACCTTGAGTAATTTGTCCTCGACTTGTCGCACCGTCGTCCCTGGTGCGATCTTGGTCCGGTTGGCGACGCGAAAAATATGGGTGTCGACGGCCATAGTAGGCTCGCCGAAGGCGGTATTTAACACCACATTGGCGGTTTTACGGCCGACGCCGGGTAATGCTTCCAAGGCTTTGCGATCGCGCGGAACTTCGCCGCCGTGCAGTTCGATCAACATCTTGCAGGCCTTGATAATGTTTGCGGCCTTGCTGTTGAAAAGGCCGATCGTCTTGATGTACTCCTTGAGGCCGTCTTCGCCTAACGCGAGAATCGCTGCCGGCGTGTTGGCGACGGGAAACAGCTTGGCGGTGGCTTTATTGACGCCTTTATCGGTCGCTTGTGCCGATAGAGTCACCGCTACCAGTAGCTCAAAGGGTGTGCTGTACTCCAACTCGGTGGTTGGGTTCGGGTTTGCTTCCCGCAAGCGGGTAAAGATTTCGCGGCGTTTTTGTTGGTTCATGGCGTATTTGCTTGCTGCGTAGTAAGCGCGGGCGCGGCCTTTGCAACGGCCGCCCGCCGCTGATCGATCAGGTTTTTAAAGCCAATAGCAGGCCGAGGCGATAAATGCTCCCGGTGGCAAAGCGGCGAGCAGATAGCCCCGGTAATCTTCCAGAAGCGTGACGCTCAGCCCGCGCCCCCAATCGCCGAACATCAGGTGGGCCTGACTGAATAAAGTGCCTTGCGCCAGAAGCTCCCGCAGGCCGCCCAGTACTACCAGCACCAATAGGAAACCGCCGCCGACCGCGAGTGCATCGGCGGCGGCCGGTAGGGGCGGCTGCTTAGAGGCGAAGGCCTCGGCGCGGCCGAGTATGCCGCAGTTGGTCACGATTAGCGGGATGAAAATGCCCAGAATCAGAAACAGCTGGTGGAAATAGGCGCTCATCAATAATTCCACCGCCGTGACGAAAGAGGCGATGATCAGCACGAACACGGGGATGCGAATCTCCGGCCGAATCCAGTGGCGGATGAGCGAGACGCATAGATTGGCGCCTAATAGCACCAGCAGCGTTGCAAGGCCCAGCCCCAAGCCATTGATCGCCGTACCGCTCACTGCCAATAGTGGGCACAAGCCAAGCAACTGGACCAGGCCGAGGTTGTTGCTCCAGAGGCCGTCGCCGGCAATCGTACGGTAGCTTGGTGTCGTGTTCATATGCCGTTCCGGGGGCTTGCGGCCGGTGCGGTAAACAGTTTCTCCCGATGAGTATCGAAGTATACCAGGGTCTGGTACACGGCTCGTACCACGGCACGGGGCGTGATCGTCGCCCCGGTGAATTGCTCGAACTCGCCGCCGTCGCGCCGCACTCGCCAGCGTTGTGGCGGCGGGTCGTTAAGGCTGCGGCCGGTAAAGGCCTCGATCCAGTCCGAGCGCTGTACTTCGATGGCATCGCCCAGGCCCGGCGTTTCGCTATGGGTTAGCACCCGCACGCCGGTGATGCGGCCGTCGGTATCGATGCCGATTAACAGGCGGATCGGGCCGCCGTAGCCGTCGGGTGCCGGCACGGAAAAAATCGCCGCCACCGGCTCGCCCTGATAGCGCGCCCGGTAGACGGTGACCGGCTCAGTACCGCCAAGCCCCGGCGCACGGAGTACTAAGTGATCCTCTTCGAGCGCGTTATCGTAGGCCGCCGGCGGTAGTACCTCGTGCAAGCGTGCCAGCAGGGTCTGGCGTTCGTTCTCGGCAATGCGCGGTGCAGTGGTATGGTGTACCAGGGCGACGATGCCGGTGCCAACGCTGGCAAAGCCGGCGAGCAAGGCGGTGGCGATGAGAATCGGGCGCAGTGCATTCATCGGGAATGGCCGTAGATCCGTGGACGCGTGTAATGATCGATGAGCGGAGCGGCAATGTTCATCAGTAAAACGGCGAAGGCGATGCCGTCGGGGTAACCGCCCCAGGCGCGAATCACGTAAATCAGCACGCCGATGCCAAGGCCGAATAGCAGCCGGCCGCGCGGTGTGGTAGCCGCCGAGACGGGGTCGGTGGCGATAAAAAACGCCGCCAGCATGGTACCGCCGGCCAATAGATGAAAGCCGACGCCGGCATGTGCGGCGGGGTCGAGCAGCCAGAAAAGGGCGGCCATCGCGGCCAGCCCGCCCAATACGCCCGCAGGTATTTGCCAACCGATTACCCGCCGATACAGGAGCCAAAGGCCGCCGGCCAGAAAGGCCAGGTTGACCCCGGCCCAGTGGGGCGCGATGCTCATTGCCTGCTCTTGGTCGCGCAGCGCATCCAGCGGTGTAGCACCGCTCATCGCATCGACGCTGAGGCCGGTCGGTAGGGCGCCGGCGAAGATGGCCCGCGCGCTCTCGAAAAGGCCAGGGGCGTTCTCTAGCGCCGGCAGCCATTGCGTCATCTCCCGGGGGAAGGACACCAACAGCATCGCATAGCCGATCATCGCCGGATTGAAGGGGTTGAAGCCGAGCCCGCCGTAGAGATGCTTGCCGAAGACGATCGCAAAGGCCACCCCCAGCACAGTGAGCCACCAGGGCGCGAGCGGCGGCAGCGCGATGGCGAGCAGCGTTGCGGTGACCAAGGCGCTGTAATCGCCGAGAAACACGCCAAGCGGGCGCCGGCGCAGCAGCAGGATGGCCGCTTCGCAGACGAGGGCTACTCCGCAGGCGAGCAAGATGTTGATAACCACTCCCCAGCCAAAGCTGTACACCAGCATTGCGATGCCGGGCAGCAGAGCGTAGAGCACCTGCCGCATCATCTGCGGGACGCTGTTGAGCGGCGGTATATGCGGCGCTGCGGCCGTAGCAAGTTGCGGCATGTCAGTCGTTGCGCTCGGTGCTTTGCTGGGTTTTCTTCTGCTTGGCGCGGGCCAGTGCCGCTTGGATGGCGGCTTTTTGCCCTCCTGCGATTGGGCTTTCTTCAACGCCGCCTTCTTCGCTTCCCGGCGTTTGGCTTGTTCTTCCTTCTCCCGCTCCAGACGGATATTACGGAACTCGTAGCGCTCGCGCGCCAGCTCGGCTTTTTGCCGCTCCCGCTGTTGGGTCCACAGCTCGGATTTGGCGTAGCGGAAATGCTGCACCAGAGGAATGTGGCTGGGGCAGACCACGTCGCAGCAACCGCATTCTATGCAGTCGAACAAGCCATAATATTCGGCTTGCTCGAAGTCCTTGCCACGGGTGTGCCAGTAAAGTTGCTGCGGTAATAAACCCGCCGGGCAGGCCTCGTGGCAGGCGCCGCAGCGGATGCAGGCGCGGGTCGTGCCGGCGGCGGCCGTTTGTGGCGGCCCGTCGAGCAGCAGGCAGTTGCTGGATTGAGTGAGGGGGTGCGATCGTCGCCGATCGTAAAGCCCATCATCGGCCCGCCCATGATGAGGCGCTGCGCCTGTTCGCCGTAACCGCCGCTAAAGCGGATCAACTCTGCCATGGGGGTGCCGAGCCGCACCTCGTAGTTGCCGTGCCGTACCGCGGCGGGGCCGGTAACGGTAACGACCCGGGAAATCAGCGGCCGCCCCTCGACTACCGCCTCGTAAACAGCGGCAGCGGTACCGACGTTGTGGCACAACACGCCGATATCGGCCGGTAGTCCGCCGCTCGGTACTTCTTTGCCGGTGAGGGTGTAGATCAGTTGCCGCTCGCCACCCGCCGGGTAGCGGCTCGGCACCCGCACCAGCCGAATCGTGGCATCGCCTATTGCCGCGAGCGCCGCTTGCAGCGCGATAAATGCATTGGGCTTGTTATCTTCCACGGCGATCAGGCATTCGTCGGCCCCCAATGCCTGCCGCATAAGAAGCAGGCCGCCGACGACGCGCTCCGGGCGTTCCTGCATCAGGCGATCGTCGCAGGTGATGTAGGGCTCGCACTCCACGCCGTTAAGCACAAGCTGGCGTATACCGCTGGCGCCGAGCTTGACGGCGCTGGGGAAAGCAGCACCGCCGAGGCCGACGATGCCGCTATCGCGGGAGCGCTGGCGGATGAGCGCGGGTGCGCAATGGCGGTAGTCGTCGATAGCGGGCAAGGCCGTGTCCCATTCGTCCCGCCCGTCGGTATCGATCAACGCGCAAAGGACGGGAATGCCCGACGGGTGCGGGATCGGGTGTTGCTCGATAGCGGCGATCACCCCCGAGCTGGTGGCATGGACAGCAACGCCGTGCTCGCCGCCGGTCCGGGCGATGGGCTGGCCGGTCAGCACGCGCTCGCCGGCCGCGACCAGAACCTGGGCCTCCTGCGTCCACGTGCTTTGCAATGGAATGACGAGCCGGGGCGGGATCGGTGCCGGCACGATCGCGCTTTGGCTGGAGGCTGTCTTGTATTGCGGCAGGCGCAGGCCGCCGCGAAACGGCCAGAGCTTCATGAGGCAGCCCCTTTTGTGGGTGGCGCCGGCCACTTCCAGTTGCGCAGTTCGGTGGGTTCCGGACGCATGTGGATGCAATCGACCGGGCAGGGCGGTAGGCAGAGTTCGCAGCCGGTGCATTCGTCTTTAATGACCGTGTGCATTTGTTGCGCTGCGCCGATAATGGCGTCGACCGGACAGGCCTGAATGCACAAGGTGCAGCCGATGCAGAGGGATTCGTCGATCCAGGCGACTTCCGCTGCTTGTTTGGCGGCGCCGTTGTCCGGGTTGAGCGGTTTTGGCTCGCGGTCGAGCAAATCGGCCAGTGCGCGAATGGTCGTTTCGCCGCCTGGCGGGCATTGGTTGATATCCGCCTTGCCGGCGGCGATGGCCTCGGCATAGGGGCGGCAGCCGGGGTAGCCGCACTGGGCGCACTGGGTTTGCGGGAGCAGTTTGTCGATCTGCTCGGCTACCGGGTCGCTGTCGACTTTGAAACGGATTGCGGCATAGCCCAGGAGTAGGCCGAAGGCGGCGGCCAGTCCGCATAGCGCTATGATTGCAGCAAGCATCGTCCCGTTATCCCTCGTTCCGCTACGCAGCTCAGCCCGCTGGGGTTAATCCGGCAAAGCCCATGAAGGCCAGCGCCATCAGCCCGGCGGTGATCAACGCAATGGAAGCCCCTTGGAAAGGGCGCGGTACGTCGGCTACCGCCAGCCGCTCGCGCAGTGCGGCAAACAATATTAGTACCAGCGAAAAGCCGAGCGCGGCCCCAAACCCATAGACCGCCGATTGCAGGAATCCGTTCTGTTCCTGCACATTCAATAGCGCTACCCCGAGTACGGCACAGTTGGTCGTGATCAGCGGTAAGAAGATGCCGAGCACCTGGTGCAGCAAGGGGCTAATCTTGCGGACCGCCATTTCGGTGAATTGCACCACGGCGGCAATGACCAGGATGAAGGCGATGGTGCGTAGGTACTCGATGCCCAGCGGCGCGAGCAGGTATTGGTTGATCAAATAACTGCAAACGGCGGATAGGGTCAGCACGAAGGTGGTGGCCAGTGCCATCCCCATCGCCGTTTCCAGTTTGCGGGAGACCCCCATAAACGGGCACAGCCCGAGAAACTTCACCAGGACGAAGTTGTTCACCAGGACGGTGCTGACCAGAATTAGGGCCATCTCCGTCATGGGAGGCTCCCGCCGCGAGCTGGCGGCTTACTTGACCCGCATGCCGGGCTCGGCGCCCGCGTGCGGTTCCAGAATCCACAAGTCCTTACCGCCGGGGCCGGCTGCCAGCACCATGCCTTCGGAGACCCCGAAGCGCATCTTGCGCGGCTTAAGGTTGGCGACCATTACCGTGAGCTTGCCTTCCAGCTGCTCGGGCTGATAAGCGGACTTGATGCCGGCGAATACGTTGCGCTGCTCGCCGCCGAGGTCCAGAGTCAATTGCAGTAATTTATCGGCGCCTTCGACGTGCTCGGCTTTGGCAATGCGAGCGATGCGCAGGTCGAGCTTAGCGAAGTCGTCGAATTCGATTTCGGCGGCGATCGGGTCCTTCGCCAGCGGACTGTCGGCCGGCGGTTGGTCTTGGCTGGCGGTTGGTTGCGCAGCTTTCAGCGTTTCTTTGGATTCTTCCACCATGGCGGCGACTTTGTCCTCGTCGATGCGGGTCATCAGCGGTTTGAAGGGGTTGATCGTATGATCGAGCAACGGTGTGCCGATATCGGCCCAGCTCTGCGGCTCGACGTTGAGGAAGTCCTCCCCCGCAGCCGCGAGCTTCGGTAGCACCGGCTTGAGGTAGATCAGCAGTACCCGGAACAGGTTAAGCCCCATGGTGCACACGGCCTGCACTTCGCCTTCGCGGCCGGCTTCTTTGGCCATGACCCAGGGCTTTTGTTCGTCGATGTACTGATTAGCCTGATCCGCTAGCGCCATCACCTCTCGGATGGCACGCGAGAACTCCCGCTTTTCGTACAGCGAGGCGATGTTTTCCGACACCGAGGTAAAGGCGCGGAACAGCTCCGGCGCGGCCAGTTGGCCGCTTAGCCGGCCATCGAAGCGCTTGTTGACGAAGCCGGCGCAACGGCTGGCGATATTGACCAACTTACCGACCAGGTCCGAATTCACCCGCTGGGTGAAGTCCTTCAGGTTGAGGTCGATATCGTGCACGCTGGCGCCGAGCTTGGCGGCCAGGTAGTAGCGCAGATATTCCGGGTTCAGGTGGTTGAGATAGGTGCGCGCCATGATGAAGGTGCCGCGTGATTTCGACATCTTCTGGCCGTCCACGGTCAGGAAGCCGTGGGCGCAAATTTGATTCGGCTTACGAAAGCCCGCCCCCTCCAGCATGGCCGGCCAGAACAGGGCATGGAAGTAAATGATGTCCTTGCCGATGAAGTGGTACAGCTCGGCGTCGGAGTCCTTGGCCCAGAAGTCGTCGAAGTTAATGCCTTCGCGCTCGCACAGACTCTTGAAGCTCGCCATGTAGCCGATCGGCGCATCCAGCCAAACGTAGAAGTACTTATCCTCAGTGCCGGGGATCTGAAAGCCGAAGTAGGGCGCATCGCGGGAGATGTCCCACTCGCGCAGGCCGTCGCCGAACCACTCGGCGAGTTTGTTGGCGACTTCGTCCTGCAAATGCTCGGGGCTGGCCCACTCCCGCAGCATTGCCTCGAAATCTTGCAGCTTGAAGAAGTAATGCAGCGATTCCTTCTCGACGGGCGTTGCGCCGGAGACGACGGAAACGGCGTTTTTCAGCTCGGCCGGCGTGTAAGTCGCGCCGCAGGCCTCGCAGCTGTCGCCGTACTGGTCGCCGGCGCCGCAGCGCGGGCATTCGCCTTTGATGTAGCGATCCGGCAGGAACATGTTCAGTTCCGGATCGTAAGCCTGTTTGATCGTGCGGCTGGCAATGTGGCCGGCGGCGTCCAGGCGCTGATAGATCAGGGCGGCGAACTCGCGATTCTCGTCGCTGTGGGTCGAGTGGTAATTGTCGAAGCCGATCAGGAAATCGTCGAAGTCCTGCCGATGCTCGCGACCAATCCGCTCGATCAGCTCCTCGGGCGTGACGCCTTCAGCGCGCGCCTTGAGCATGATCGGCGTGCCGTGCGCGTCGTCCGCGCAGACGTAGTAACACTCGTGACCACGCAATTTCTGGAATCGCACCCAGATATCGGTCTGGATGACCTCGGTCAGGTGGCCTAGGTGAATGGGCCCGTTGGCATAGGGCAACGCGCTGGTGACCAGTATTCTTCGGCTCATGCGGAATAATCGCCAAACAGTGAATGAGGATGAAACGACCGACGATTATGCCAGATTGAGGGGCAGTAGCGAAAGGGGAGCGCTAATTTTGCGTAGCGCTTATTCAGGTGCAGCGTTTTTGTCGCCTTTCGCTACGGCTATTCCTATTCCTCTTTCCCGGTCGGGTCGGGAGTGCTCGGTTCGTGGTACTCCTCGAATTCGTCGTTCCGTGGGTCGATTTCGAGGATCACCGGCGTGGTATTAGCGGCCATGGCGACGTAATCGGTTTGCTCCTCGGTTGGGAAGCGACGGCTGTGGAGCATGCGGAATACGGAATACAGAGTGAGCATGATCAGGCAGCTGCTGACAAACAAAAACAGCCCCGGCGGCCCGAATACGTCGATGGCGAGCGAGCCGACGACGGGGCCGATGACGGTTCCGATGCCGAAGCTCAGTAACAGCGTGGCGCTCGCGCTGACGACTTGATGCGAGTGGAGGTAGTCGTTTACGAGGGCGACGCTGAGCGGGTAAAGACTGCTAATCAGGCCCATGAACAAGCCGCTCAGTACGAGGAGCATGACGAAGTCGAGCCCCGGTACGAAGGTCAGCATGAGGCAGGGGATGCAAGCGAGCATGGTGAGCGTGACGATGACCTTGCGGCGGTCGAGGCGGTCCGATATATGGCCGGCGGGCCATTGCAGCAGCATGCCGCCGAAAACGACCAAACCCATGAACAGAGAAATCTCCGGTACGGATAGGCCGATGCCGTGAGCATAGACGGGGCCCAGAGCCATAAAGGAACTCATCACGGTGCCGGCGATGATGGCGCCGATCATACCGACCGGCGAGAGCCGATATAGGACGCCGAAGCCCATTCGCTCGTGTTCTTCCAAGTGAGGGGCCGGCGAATGGGTAAGGGCGAGCGGCACCAAGGACAGCACCGTCAGCAGGGTAACGATCATAAACAGCTCGGGCGCGTTCGGGTTACCAAAGCCGAGAATAAACTGGCCGCCGCCGAGCGACAGATAATACGCCGCCATGTAGAAGGCCATGATAGTGCCGCGCATGGCGTTGTCGGTGCGGTCGTTGATCCAGCTTTCCATGACCGTCATCAAGCCGGCGGCACAGAAGCCGACTACCAGCCGCAGCAGTGCCCAGGTAATGCCGTCGACCTGCATGACGTGGATTAAGGCCGCTGCCGCGGCAATGGCCGCCAGCGCCGCAAACGAGCGGATGTGGCCGACGCGATTAATCAAGCGCGGGCAGTACAAAGTGCCCATGACAAAGCCGATCGAATGAAACGCCAGGATAGGGCCTATGTACTGTGCGCCCCAGCCTTCGTCGGTCATGCGAACGGCGAGTAGCGTACCGAGCAAGCTATTTGCCGATAGAAATAGGATAAGACTAACCAGGATGACCAATATCGAGGACAAGCCGCGCGCCATTAATCTGCCTCGCTGATTGTTAGCGGTTGCCGCAGTGCCATGAAAGCTGCTGCGGCTTTTCGTCTCATTGGGTGAGAGTGTTGGGGCAGTATGAGGAGCTTATCAACGCGTTATTTGTTGTGGTTAGTTTCTGGTGTTGGTGGTTTAGTTTGGTGCGCTTCGCGCTGATTGTTTAGAAGGCGGGGTTCCCTGCGCTTCTCGGCTTCGAGCGGGGTCTGCCGACGGGCCATCCCTGGCCCGACGACAGACGCGCGGCGTCCCTGCCGCGCCCCCGGGGAGCGATACGCCTTGGGTTAAGGCCTCTGGCGTTTTGTCGGTGCCGGAGACAAGGCGCGGCTTGCCGGCAATGGCCGTAGCCCTTGGCAAAAGCCGCAACGCG
>NZ_NFZV01000042.1 GCF_003399765.1 Alkalilimnicola ehrlichii
CCTCAACAACCGCGTACACCGGAATATCGGGATATTGGCCGCGCAGACGAACGATTTCGTCGTTGATACGCCCAGCCTGAACCGGACTCCCGCCCGGGCTATCGATACGAATTACCACACCCGCAACGTCCGGCGCTCGAAACGCCGCCTGCAACCCTCGAATGACACGCTCCGCACTCGCTTGCGACTCCGGCATGATCGGCCCCGTCACGTCGACCACTGCGGTATGCCGACCCACAGCACCGCGCTCGCCAAACTGGCAGGCAGGAGAAAAGAGAACGAACAAGGTGATATAAGCAAGAATGACCAAGCGAAAAAAAATCGTCCAGCGCCTAGACCGCCGTTGTTCCTGGATCGCTGCCAGGGCTACATCTTTCAGCGCTTCGCGCTCCCACCGATCCTCTTGCATCCATCACCTCCCACTGCCGACCCGACAAGCCGGGAATTCACCAATCCGACCCCGTCCATTTGCCGGGAGCCATAAACGCTCACAGCTACCCATCACGCTCGAGCCGCTGCAATACCTGCCTCAAATCGTCGCTCAACGGCGCGCTGACAACCAACTCCTCCTCCGACCAGGGCAAACGCAACCGCAATGAATGCGCATGCAAGAATAACCGCTTCAGCCCCAACTGCCGCAGCCGACGGTTAGCATCCCGTTCGCCGTACTTACTGTCACCTAACACAGGATGCCCTAGATGGGCCGAATGTACGCGTATCTGATGCGTACGCCCGGTGGCAATATCCGCTTCGACCAAGCTCGCCCCCGGATAACGCTCAAGCGTACGAAACACCGTCCGCGAGGCTTTACCTTCGTCGGCCACCTTGACCATACGCTCCCCACCCTGCAACTGCTGCTTACGTAGAGCCGCCTCAACCGGAATAGAACCCCGCGGCATTTTACCCGCCAAAAGGGCTAAATATTTTTTCTCTACAGCACCTTCTCGCAGGCATTCGTGCAGCGCTCTAAGCGCGCTCCGCCGCTTAGCCAACATAAGACAACCGCTGGTTTCCCGGTCCAGTCTATGGACAAGCTCAAGCCCACCCGCATGGGGGCGCATCTGACGGAACGCCTCGATGACGCCAAACCGAATACCGCTACCACCGTGCACAGCCACGCCGCTGGGCTTGTTCAGCACGATAAGGCGGTCATCCTCATACAACAGCGCCTGCTCCAACTGCGCCCGCAAACCGCGCGGCACCTCTCCGCTGTCCGGCACCGCCTCCTGCTCCTGTCGTACAGGCGGTATGCGCACTTCGTCATCGGCCTGCAGACGGTAGGGAGGCCCTATACGTCCCTTATTAACCCGCACCTCTCCCTTGCGCAACAAGCGGTATATGCGAGATTTAGGGACGCCTTTTAAGACCCGCAGCAGAAAATTATCGATACGCTGCCCTGCATCTTCGCGATCAACGCGCAGATAACGGACACCAGATGATTTATTCAGTTTAAGTTCGCTCACGGACGCATAATATCAAGAAGCGGAGCCAGTTTCCCCATCTTCTACAGCGAGGACTGTAAAAAGTCGAAAACTGGCTCGCAGTTCCTGCCGCCCCTTATTTGCTGGGGTTAGGCAACACTGATATAGTGGCGTTGCGTTATTCGGTCCGGAAGTCGCGCATGGTGCCCAAGCTATTATTCGCTGGGCTGGAAGGTTGAGAAAAAAGACCCTACATAGTTTTTTTCACCCCTTCGGTGCGACTTAAACAGACAGGCATCTATGGGGTGTGCCAACTCCGCGCTGCGGGTGTCGGCACACGAGCTACGGAGTCGAGCTTAAAGCTCGACTCGCCCGGCGAATGCTTATTCGGTGGCGAGCTTAATAGTCGGCAAGCGCATGAGCGCAGCCCATGTCAGAGCACCACTCAACAGCTTTATCGGCGGGACCGAGGCAACGATTTATTGGGTATCCGCCATGGGGGCGGGTACCAAGGGAAGTGGGTCAATCAACGCCGCAGCAGTCAAGCAGCGGTTTATGTAAAGCGCCCGCCTACCCTCTCCCGAAACATGACGGCGGATTTATCATGAATCTCGCATTGCTGGTTTACACACTCGTGTTCGGAACTAACCGAGCCCTGTTAGTGCAGCCCTCTTCCTATGGGCGCACCCGGCAAACGCATGGCCGAGAGAGCGGCGTGGGCGAGCGCCGGAGACACGGATACTATGAAGAGAATGTTAATCAACGCGACGCAGCCGGAAGAGCTGCGCGTGGCTCTTGTCGATGGCCAAACGCTATACGATCTGGATATCGAAACCCCCTCGCGCGAGCAAAAGAAAGCCAATATCTACAAAGGCAAGATCACTCGAATCGAGCCTAGCCTCGAAGCGGCTTTCGTACAATACGGCGCAGAGCGACACGGTTTCCTTCCATTCAAGGAAATCGCGCGGAGCTATTTTCAAACCGACACCGATGTCGAAGCCAACCGCTCCAACATCAAAGATTTAATTAAAGAAGGCCAGGAAATCGTCGTCCAGGTCGACAAGGAAGAACGCGGCACTAAGGGTGCGGCGCTCACAACCTTCGTCAGCCTTGCCGGCCGGTACCTGGTGCTCATGCCGAACAACCCGCGAGCCGGCGGCGTTTCGCGTCGTATTGAAGGCGACGATCGCAACGAGATCCGCGAAGCTCTGCGCTCCCTGGACGTACCTGACGGCATGGGATTAATTGTCCGCACCGCCGGTGTTGGCCGCAGCGTGGAAGAACTTCAGTGGGACCTCGATTATCTTCGCCAGCTATGGGCGGCCATTCAGAAAGCGGCGGATGAAGGTAAAGCGCCGTTTCTGATTTACCAGGAAAGCAACGTTATCATTCGCGCGCTCCGCGATTACCTGCGCTCGGATATCGGCGAGATTCTGATCGATGACCAAACGGTTTACGAACAGGCGCGCGAGTTCGTACAGCAGGTAATGCCTTATAACCTGCCGAAGCTAAAACACTATGGCGATCCGGTCCCGCTGTTCACGCGCTATCAGATCGAAAGCCAAATCGAGTCGGCATTCCAGCGCCAGGTCCGCCTCCCTTCGGGCGGCTCTATTGTCATCGATCACACGGAGGCGCTGGTATCGATCGACATCAACTCCTCCCGCGCCACTAAAGGCAGCGATATCGAAGAAACCGCGCTCAACACCAATCTGGAAGCGGCGGACGAAATCGCCCGTCAGCTACGTCTGCGCGATCTTGGCGGACTGATCGTTATCGACTTCATCGATATGGGGCCGAACAGAAATCAGCGGGAAGTCGAGAATCGCCTGCGCGATGCCGTCAAAATGGATCGCGCGCGGGTACAAATCGGCCGCATATCTCGTTTCGGCCTCTTAGAAATGTCGCGTCAGCGCTTACGCTCCTCCCTCGGCGAAGCGCATCAAGAAGTCTGCTCCCGTTGCAATGGGCAAGGAACGATTCGTAGCGTCGAATCGTTGGCGTTGTCGGTGCTGCGCATTGTCGAAGAAGAGGCTATGAAGGATAAGACCGGGAAGGTGCTCGCACAGCTACCGGTCGACGTCGCCACCTTCTTGCTGAACGAGAAACGTGCCGCAATTAGGACCATTGAAGAGCGACACGGCATCGATGTCATCTTAATTCCTAACAAGCACCTTGAAACGCCAGCCTACGATGTTAAAAGGGTTCGGAGCGACGATAGCAGTGCCGACGACTTAAGCTACCGCTTAGCTACCGAGACCGAGGAGCCGGAACAGCCCCGTAGCGCTGCGCCGCAGGAAAAGACAAAGCTTGAACAACCGGCCGTTAAGCGTGTCGCTCCGAATGCTCCGGTACCACCGCCGAGCGAACCGAAAGGCGACAGCCAAAACTCCTTACTGGCGCAATTGCTGGAATGGCTCAAGAGTCTATTCTCCGGCTCCGGCGTGCAGGAGGAGACCGAGCAGAAAGAGCAAGTGGCCCAAGACGATGCTCAGAAGCGTAAACGCCACGGCCAAAGGGGCCGTGGACGGGCCGGCAGCAATCAACAGCAACGTCGCTCGGGTCACGCTCGCTCTCGCGGCCAATCCACAGCGGGCGGGCGCGAAGAACGCCAAACCGACCAACCGCAGCCGGCCAAAACGGCCGAGGAAAAACCAACGAAACGGATTAGCAAGGAAGAGGACAACACCCAGCCCAGCGCCGGACCAATACCCGCCGATACCGCCAAGAGCGATACCGCCGGCGCCGAAGCCGGTGCTGGCGGCCGCAGTCGTCGTGGACGCCGCGGCGGACGCCGCCGTCGGCGCGGCCAGGGCGACGGCGAAGTTCGCGAGGGCATCGACACAAAACAATCGGGTGTCGATACCGCCCCGGCTGCTGAAGTAAGCGATCAGACAAGCACGGACACTGGCAACCGGCGCGGCAACGGCGGCGAAAAGCTTGCTGTAGCGGAAAAGGCCGAGGCACCGAGAACGCGCCGTACCGGCCGCCCCACCTACCCGAAAGGTCAAGGCCCGCGAGCAAAGAGCAATGGCAAAGGCGAACGTAGCCGGCTAAGTCAATCGGCCACTGACGGTCAGGCGACGCCTAAGGCTGAGACACCTAAGGTTGAGACACCTAAGGTTGAGACGCCTAAGGCTGAGACACCTAAGGCTGAGGCGCCTAAGGCTGAGACGCCTAAGGCTGAGGCTCCTAAGGCTGAGACGCCTAAGGCTGAAGCGCCGGAGTCCGAAGCACTTCGACTGCGGAGATTGCGACAACGTAACACGCGATCTGAGGTCTGATGCGATAAGCATCGAAACAAGAAGGGGGGCCTTAGCCCCCCTTCTTGTTTGCCATCTCAAATCGAAGACTCTTAGGCTGGCTTGCTAATAGCTTGAAGCAAGCCGTCCGCAGCATCTTCCACTAAATCAAGCACATATTCGAAACCGCTATCGCCACCATAATAAGGGTCCGGCACTTCACGGTCGGTAAAGTTACGAGCGAACTCCAAGAACAAATGCAAGCGCCCTCGACTCCCGCTAGGCTGAATGGCTTGCAAAGCTTCATAATTCGCCATATCCATGGCAAGCACCCAATGGAAGTTCTCAAAATCTTTGACACTGACCTGCCGCGCTCGCAAGTCGCCAATTTCTATACCCCGCCGCCGCGCGGCAATCTGAGCACGCCGATCCGGCGCCTTACCGATGTGATAAGAGTGAGTTCCCGCCGAATCCCAGACAAAACGGTCACCCAAACCTCGTTGTTTAACTTTATGACGGAAAACACCTTCGGCGGTAGGTGATCGGCAAATATTACCCATGCAGACAAACAAAATTCGCGCTTTCTCTCTTTGACTCAAGACTTCGCCCTCTACTGCCCCAACTTATGCATGGGCCGACTCTAGCCGACGCAGTCGCCGGGATCAAACGGCGCCTTTCGCCATGCTCGGTTGAGCAACGACACATTCCGCGAAAAAGAAGGCTGTAGGAAATCTAGAGCGTATTTTGCGGCATTCCGCAAAATACGGGGGATCAATTACCCGCGTTCGCCAGCGCCTTGCGCACTCGCTCCAAATCTGCCGGCGTATCGATACCCGGCGGTGGCATTTCACCCGCTATGTCGACATAGATCTTAGCCCCATGCCATAAAGCCCGTAGCTGCTCCAGGCACTCTGCCGTCTCGATATCGACTTCATCAAGGCGAGGATAACGACGCAAGAAATCAACGCGATAGGCGTAAAGACCTAAATGCCGCAGATACCCGGCGTTAAGCTTCCCCTCCCCGCTTCGGGCAAACCCATCGCGGTCCCAGGGAATGGGAGCACGACTGAAGTAGAGCGCAAACCCGAGGTGGTCGCGCACTAACTTTACGGCATTAGGGTCAAAAACTTCGTCCCGTGTTCGAATGGCCGTTGCCAACGTAGCAATATCCGCCTGCGGTCGTTCGGCTAAAGCGGATGCAGCCTGACGAACCAGGCTCGGCGGCATCATCGGTTCATCGCCTTGTAGATTCACGACAATCGCATCGTCCGGCAGACGCTCACGTTCGACGACCTCCGCCAGGCGATCGGTACCGGAAGGATGGTCGCTTCGCGTCATAACAACGTCGGCGCCGAACGTATCGCAGGCTGCTGCAATTCGTTCATCGTCCGTTGCGACGAGCACTCGCTCGGCCCCACTTGCGCAAGCTCGCCGGTAAACGTGCTCGATCATCGGCCGCCCGGCCAATTCGACCAACGGCTTACCTGGAAACCGGGTCGAACCGTAGCGGGCGGGAATAATCACGGTAAACGAGTTATTCAAATTGCCTCCGATAGCGTCTGATCAAGCAATGCCTGCAGACGCTCATGTGCATTATCGTTAAGCACCGCGGTAACCGGGACACACCATTCGTTTCCCGTTGCGAAGGGGCGGCACTTCACCGCATCCTTCTCTGTCATCAACCGCGGCGCCGAATCGGCAAACGCAAGATCGGCCGCTTGGAAACGATGATGATCGGCAAAGGCGTGCGTCGCCACCTGGAACCCCTGCCCTCGCAACGCTTGAAAAAAGCGCTCAGGATGACCGATACCGGCCACTGCGTGCACCTGCGGCCCAAGCGCCTCGGGCGTCACCGCGCAACAGGAACCGTCCAGCAAGTTTACCGCTTCGGAAAAATGGAGCTGGAAGCAGGCCGACGTTAAGGAGTTGCCCTCGTCGCCATTCGCTATGACGAGATCGACCTGCTCTAGCCGAGTTGGTGCCTCCCGCAAAGGCCCTGCCGGTAATAATCGTCCGTTTCCTAAACCGCGCTGCGCGTCGACGACGACTATTTCCAGGTCGCGCGCAAGCCGATAATGTTGAAGACCGTCGTCGCTAATAACGACATCGCAGTCAAACTCGGACAGCAAACGCTGCGCAGCCGCCACCCGATTAGGGTCGGCGACGACTGGGCAACCGGTACGCTGAGCAAGCAACACAGGCTCATCGCCCACCAGAACGGGATCGCTGTCCAAGCTAACGACCTGCGGCCAGTCATTACTGCTCCCACCATAACCGCGGGTGATGATACCTGGCCGACACCCCCGCCGTTTTAACTCCTCGCTCAACCATACGACGATCGGCGTTTTACCGGTGCCGCCGACGAAGATATTGCCGACAACGATCACCGGCCGCGGGAGTTTTACCGAGCGTTGAGGGTTTGCTTGATAATGCCTACGCCGTCGCTCAGCAACGAGCCTGTATAGACCCGCTAAAGGCAGCAAGACAGTACTGACAAGCCCTTTCCGCAGCCAAAAGTCCGGAAATCCTGCCATTCGCTCAGGCCTGCGATGCCCCGCTCGCCACGTTATCGCTGCCGAATTGTAGTCGATGCAGCGCCGCATAAGCACCATCCAAGCGCAGCAATTCGCTATGCTTGCCGGACTCAACAATACGGCCGTTATCCAACACCACAATACGGTCGGCGTTTTCGATCGTGGACAAGCGGTGCGCAATGACCAAGGTCGTCCGTCCTTGCATCAAGACATCAAGCGCTGCCTGAATTTGTTTTTCGGATTCGGTATCCAGGGCCGAAGTGGCCTCGTCCAGAATCAAGATTGGCGCGTCCTTCAACAACGCACGGGCAATCGCTAAGCGTTGCCGTTGACCGCCCGACATCAGCACTCCGTTCTCGCCGACGCGGGTATCAAGGCCTTCGGGCAAACGTTCGATAAACTCCAACGCATGCGCCATGCGAGCGGCCTCTACGATTTGCTCGCGACTGACTTCCCGCTGAGCGCCATAAGCGATATTAGCCGCAATGGTATCGTTGAACAGAACGACCTGCTGTCCGACCAGGGAAATTTGCTGACGCAAAGCAGCCAGCGAATACTCCTGTACAGGGTGCCCATCCACGCATACAACGCCCTGCTCAACGTCATAGAAGCGGGGCAGCAAGCTGACTAAAGTCGACTTTCCGCTTCCCGAACGGCCGACGAAGGCGACGGTTTCGCCGGGTTGCACGGTAAGATCGATATTGGCTAGTACCGGCCCCTTCTGCATGTTGTAGGCAAACGTCACGTCTTTATATTCGATCAGGCCTTCGGCACGCTCCAGAACCCGGGTTCCTTTATCCTCCTCCACAGGAGTATCGATCAGCGCGAACACACTCTGCCCGGCGGCAATTCCTTTTTGCAACTTGGCGTTTACGTCGGTGAGGTTTTTCAAGGCCGGCAGCAATACCAGGATAGCCGCCACAAAGGCAACAAACGTACCGGCACTGATACCCTCGACCATGGTGTCGATGGTCGCAAGATAGACGACCACCGAGAGCGCCATCGCCACCAGGAACTGTACCAACGGCGTGCTAGCAGCCTTGGTTGCGACCAACTTCATGAACTGGCGATGGTTACGCCGATTGGCTTCTTCGAAACGAGCCGTTTCGTACTCGTGACCGCCAAAGGTTTTGACCACCAGATGCCCTTCGATGCCCTCCTCGGCAACGCTGGCCACATCGCCCACGGAACTCTGGATACGGCGGGCCAAGCGCCGGAAGCGCTTGGTCACGTAATAGATGATCACGGCCATTACCGGCCCGATGGCGAGAAAGATCCCGGCGAGCCAAGCGTTCAACCACACCATGTAGATCAAAATGCCGATGACCGTCAGCGAGTCGCGGACCAGGATCTTAACGGCCTCGGTCGCTGCGTTAGAGATCTGCTCGACGTCGTAGGTCAACTTTGAAAGCAACATGCCGGAGGAGTTGTGATCGTAAAAACCGGTCGGCATCCGTAGCATGCGATCAAACATCTGCGATCGCACGCTGCGAATCAGGTTACGGCCGATCCAAGACATCACGAAGACGGACACAAAGGAGGCTGCGCCACGGACTAAAAATAGGCCCGCGATGGCAAACGGAATCCAGCGGATGGTGGCCGAGTCCCGCTCGACGAAGCTACCGTCCACCATCGGTTGCATGAGCGCGACAAAAAACGTAGCCGATGCGGCTACCAGCCCCATACTGAGCAAGCCCACCAAAGCCTGCTTCCAATACGGGACGACGTAACTGAGCAGGCGGAGATAGACTTTTAAACCTGCTTCGTCGGAATGCCGTAACGGCTGATGCTCAATCATTCTCTTGCGGTACCGTCGCGATGGAAATTTGCTGAACACCGGCTTGCCCGGCCGCGTCAAGCGCAGTCACCACTGCTTGGTGCGGCGTTGCGGCATCTGCTCGCACCACCAGCCCCCGCTCAGCTGTGCTTAGCGCCTGTTCGATGGCAAGCCGAACGGTTCGTGCTTGACGATTAACTAATGCTTGCCCGTCTAAGAAATAATCGCCCTGGGCATTGATGACCAATTCCAGAGGCTCTGCGAGGGTCTCGCTCGGTTCCAAGCTGGCTTCCGGTAAATTCAGCTCCAGATCGCCTTCACGAATGAAGGTCGTCGTCACCATGAAAAGATCAACATCAGAAACACCACGTCGATCAGCGGCGTTAAGTTGATCTCCGGCTCTTCTTGCTGCTTGGGCCGTAAGTTCACCCTACAGCCTCCACTGCCATTTCACGACCCCGCTCACGCTGGCCGTGAATCGCTTCGACCAGTTTAAGCGCCTCTTGTTCCATATCGACGACCAAGCCATCGACGTGGCGCCGCAGATAGCGATATGCCATCAAGGCAGGAATGGCCACTACCAAGCCGGCCGCTGTGGTTACCAGCGCTTCCGAGATGCCGCCGGCCAAGGCTCCGGTATTTCCCAAACCTTGCAGTTGGATCGCTCCAAATACTTTGATCATCCCGATAACGGTGCCCAAAAGCCCTAGTAATGGCGAGATGGCGGCAATAGTACCGAGCATGTTGAGGTAACGCTCCAAACCATGCACTTCATGACGCCCTGCATCCTCGATGCTCTCAAGCATTACTGTGCGCTCATGATGAGCATTCACCAGGCCGGCCGCCAGGATGCGCCCCAGCGGAGAGCTACTCTTAATCTGCTGCAACTGCGCATTGTCGAGCTTACCCTTCTTGAGCTGATGCCATACCTGAGCGACCAAGTGTTGCGGAATGATCCGCGGACGGCGCAGCGTCCACAGCCGTTCGGCAACAATTGCCATAGCAATAATCGAGCAGACGATGATTGGCAGCATTAACCAGCCACCGGCCTGAATTAATTCGAGCACGGTTCTCTCCTAGTCATGCCAAGTATCCGGGCACCTGGCTTCCTCAAAGGCGGGATGATACTGGAAATCTTCATGTATTCGAAATTAGTCGTACACAGTTTTCATTTTTATCCGGCAATGTTTAAACCGTGCAACATGATGGACTCAGTGCCCCGCCGTTACCAGCCACATCGGCAATATCAACGGGACCCAAAGCAAACGTCCTGGCGTTCCTCTCGGCGCCAGCGCAAGAAACACCCCGATCGCGGCTAACAGCAATGCCCAAACCGGCGCTTGGGCAACGTCTCCGTAGGGTGCGCTCCACTGACCGAGTCGCGCCAAAATCGGCATTATCCACTGAAGGTTAAATGCCGCAACGGCCAAAAATAGGGCGCCGAGGCTTGGCCACCACAAAACAAAGACGGCCCCCATTAATGCAAATGGTACAACTAAAACCGAAACGGCCGGAATCGCTATTAGGTTAGCCACAGGAGAACTTATCGGTACATGGTTAAACCAGACCAGCATTAAGGGGAATAAGGCCAAACTAATCCCCACCTGGAGCTTAACCGTCGCCCAAAACCGATAACGCTCCGGGGAACGCCCAAGCACCAGTAGCAAAATAGCCGCGACGGCACCGAAAGAGAGCCAGAAGCCGGCCGTCAGGGGCGCATTCGGATCCCACGCGAGCACGGCTGCCAAAGCCAAAGCAAATGCCTGCCAAGGGTGTATAAATCGACGCCCGAGAATCCCGCCGAACCCGACGGCCAACATGATCAAAGCCCGCTGTGTCGGTAGCGTAAAACCGGCCAGGGCTGCATATAACGCGGCGGCGCACAAAGCCCCGCAGGCAGCCGCCACCGGCGCCGGACAGCGTTCGACAAGCCAGGCACTGCGCCGCCACGCACTGGATATTAGGAAAAATCCGCAGGCGGCAACCAAACCGATATGAAGTCCCGATATAGCCAGCAAATGACCGGTGCCGGTGTGCGTTAAGGCATCCCAAGAACGGGACTCAATAAATTGCCTGTCGCCTACCACCAGCGCGACTAATAATCCCGCCGCCTCTAAATCGTCGACCTGTCGATAGATCGCCAGCCCTAAGCGTTCGCGGTAATAGTGTAAGCCGCTACCGGACGACAGCTTCGTCGCCGGCGCACGCGGTTGCGTAAAGCCGATGGCATCGATCCGATTCACGAACAGCCAACGCTGGTAATCGAACCCTTCGCCGTCGAAAGGGGGAGGCACTTGCAAACGAACTCGCAGCTGCCAAACCTCGCCGGCAGAAACGTCGGGATAGGTGCCATACCAAGAGATTCTGATACGGCGTGGTAAATCAAACTCCGACGGTGCATCGACTGCCGCCTCGGGCTTGAACAGAAAGCGGACCCGACGCATGTCTTGGTCTGGAATCGATACGACCCGCCCGATCACTTCCAGCTCCGCGCCGTGCCACTGCGCATCCAGTTGCTGCGATAAAGCCCAGTCTGTGTAAGCAGACGCCCATACCAGGCCAAACAACATGGCACTAATTACCCACCTGCGCGGTCCAAACGCAAGCCAAGCCGCGATGAGCAAAAGAACGAGCATAATCGCTCGATCAAGGGCGAGCGAAACGAGGTGAAAGGCGATAACGCCGACGGCAAACAGGATTAATGCAAAACGCATGTTCCTTCCCTGGAACAAATTGGATACTCTACGCGCGCTTGCCGCGCGCAGTGACGCAGACCTTTTATGCCTCGGAAATATTTAAAACGACTTTTACCGGACCCCGCAAAGTTACGAAAGCGTCGCGAATTACGGTTTCTTGGGAAACTGCTCGACGATCCGTACTTGCTGCATCTAAACCGACGCTCCGTTGCCGGGGGAGTTGCGTTGGGCGTTTTTGTCGCCCTTATTCCGCTGCCCTTTCAAATGGTTATTGCCGCAGCCTTGGCGATTTGGTTGCGTGTTAACCTCGTCATTGCAGTTGCCAGCGTCTGGATCAGCAATCCGCTGACGATGCCGCCCTTGTTGTTCTTCTGTTATCGCGTCGGCACCGTACTCATGGGCCGCCCCGTACGCGAACAACACTTTACGCCCAGCCTCGAATGGTTCTGGGCCGAGCTTGGGCTAATTTGGAAGCCATTGTACTTAGGGTCTTGCGTTGTGGCTGTGGTGGCATCCCTGGCAAGCTATCTGGCCGTCCACCTTCTATGGCGCCTATTTATTGTCAGAGAACTTAGACGGCGGCGTCTCAAAGCCCAACACGCCAAACAGCAAGCGTCGGACAAACAAGAACCGTAACGGAATACCCACCGGTCACCCGGCTTCCGCTGACAAGTCTATCAAGGAACGCTCGTTAAGAACCTACGCCCCGCGGTATAACCACGGGGCCGTATTCGTTAGCTGCTAACGTCCGTCTCTTGCGGTCGCAATTGACCGTCCTCCAGCAATAGCACCCTATCTAGCCGGTGCGCCAGGGCGTTGTCATGCGTCACCATCACGACACTGGTGCCGAATTCCCGATTCAGATTCTGCAGTAATTGGAAGATTTGCTCTGCCGTCTGCCGGTCGAGGTTACCCGTCGGTTCGTCCGCAAGCACACACTTCGGGCGAGTGACCAAAGCACGGGCGATGGCAACCCGCTGGCGTTCTCCGCCGGAGAGTTCCGCCGGTTTGTGCTGTACCCGCTCCGCCAAGCCCACCTGAGTTAGTATGACCTTAGCGTCAGCCTGTGCTTGCAGCGGGCTCAGTCCACGAATCAACAAGGGCATCGCCACGTTTTCAAGCGCAGTAAACTCTGGCAGCAAGTGATGGAATTGATAAATGAATCCCAGTGTGCGGTTACGTAGCAAACCGCGCTCACGATGGGAAAGCGCGTGAATGCGTTTGCCACCCACCAGGATTTCCCCGGCGACGGGTTGCTCCAAACCACCGAGTAGATGCAATAAAGTACTTTTCCCGGAACCGGAGCGACCGACAATCGCCACCTGCTCCCCGGCTTGAACCGTGAGATCGATTCCGGCAAGCACCTTAACCTGCAATGGTCCTTCGACAAATCGCATCTGCACGCCGGCACAACTCAATACCGGTCCGACGCCTGTCTTGCGCGGGTTATTCATAGCGTAATGCCTCCGCCGGTGCAGTCCGAGAAGCTCGCCAAGCGGGATATAACGTAGCGACCAAAGAAAGTACAAGTGCTACCCCGGTAATCCGCGTTACGTCGTTCCAACGTAGCTCAGAGGGTAGCTCGCTGATGTGGTACACGTCTGCCGGCAAGAACTGTATGCCCATCAGCCGCTCGATGGCTGGCACCAGGGTATCGACATTCAAAGCCAAACTGATACCGCCGGCGACGCCTAGTAATGTCCCGACAACCCCAATCACCGCCCCTTGTACGATAAATACGCCCATCACACTGCCCGGGCTCAGCCCTAAGGTGCGCAGAATCGCGATATCGGCCTGTTTATCGGTGACCACCATGACAAGCGTTGAAACGATATTAAATGCGGCCACCGCCACAATCAGCGTCAGGATGACAAACATGACGGTTTTTTCGGTTCGCACCGCCTGAAAGAAGTTGTAGTGCTGAACCGTCCAATCTCGCACACTGTACGTACCCGGCAGATCGGCCGCTAATTCGCGCGCCAACCAGGGAGCGGCCATTAAGTCGTCGAACTTTAAACGAATCCCCGTCACGCCATCGCCGGTACGGAACAACCTGGCAGCGTCCTCCATGTGTACCAAAGCAATGCCACGGTCGTATTCGTACATCCCGACATTGAAGATACCTTCGACGGTAAAACGCCGAACCCGAGGCGTGATGCCCACCACATTCATACGTGCTTCCGGACTGACCACCGTCACCTGATCGCCGACGCGTACACGTAGCAGTGACGCCAACTCGCTCCCGAGCACGATGCCGTACTCTCCCGGCACCAGTCGATCGATGTCGCCGACAACAAAGTGATCGACCACATCCGAGACTTCGCCTTCGTGCTCCGGCAAAATCCCGCGCACCATAGCCGCACTAACGTTACCGCCTCGCGTCAGCATCACTTCGCCGTTAACGAATGGCGCAGCGCCTTCAACGCGCGGATGCTGCCTGGCCTGATCGAGCACCGATTGCCAATCCGAGATGGCGGCACCTCGCTCGGACACGGTGGCATGCGCCACCATGCCGAGAATGCGCTCTCTTAACTGGGTTTCAAAACCGTTCATGACCGACAAGACGGTAATCAACGCCGTCACACCCAGCGCGATGCCGACCATGGAGGTTAGGGAAATAAAGGAAACAAAATGATTTCGCCGTTTAGCCCGCGTGTATCGTAGGCCGATAAAGAGTTCGATCGGTTTAAACATGTGCTCTTCTTCAGTTACTAATCCGCAGGTCGTTGCCAGCGTCTGTCGACATCGATTCCTCGCCCACGATGTTGGCGTATCTTGCCGGCGCGCGGGCTACGTCGGCGGCACAGCCGCCTTGTCGCGCAGGCATACTAGTACGACGCAGCTAGCGAGGGTTTTTCTGCCGCGCGAACCGAGGCATCGACAGTAGGCACAACAATGACGCCCCTCCCTCCGATTGCGCACGGGCGGTAGAATACCATCATATTAGCTGTCGACACGCCCTAACTTTTCCCACCGTCGGCCTGCTTATTTTCATCCCCTAAAGCGGGTGCTATAGTTTTTGCGGAAGTGCTAAGGAGTAGCCCGCTATGTATAAATCCCTGTGTGTTTTCGCCTTGACAGCCGCTTTCGGCGCATCCGTAGCGCACGCCGACAGGTTGTTGATCGAAGCCATCGACCATGAACAAATGCAGTCTCTGGACAGACCCCAGCGCGGTTCCACTATGCCGCAGGTGCTGGGGCGGTATGGACCACCCACACAAGAAGTCGGCCCTGTTGGCGACCCGCCGATTAGTCGTTGGGTCTATTCCGACTATACCGTCGTTTTCGAATACGACCGGGTCTTGCATAGCGTAACGCACCGTTAAACAGACCGCTGCATATGGCCGCCACAACCATTTGCAGCGGCCAGAATCACCTGTTCACCGTTGGGTATCCGCCACTTATGAAACACCCCCTGCGCCCGCGGACACGAGTCCGCCTGCCCGCCGAATGGGAGCGGCAAGCCGGAGTCATGCTTACTTGGCCACATGCCGACAGCGATTGGGGGGATAAGCTTGCCGCCGCGCATGCCGAGTTCCTTGATCTGGCCTGCCATATCGCGCACTACGAACCCTTGCTAATCGTTTGCCACGACGCCTCGGTACGCGACCAAGTCGCTGCCGATCTCGGCGCCCGTCAAGTAGACAACGATCGAATCGCTTTTGTTCTATGCCCGTCCGACGACGTGTGGGCGCGCGACCACGGCCCCATTACGGTTTATCAGGAAGGTGCCATACCGTTATTGCTAGATTTCACGTTCAATGGCTGGGGCGGCAAATATGCGCACGACCTCGACGACCTAGTCACCCGCCGCTTATACGCCACCGACACCTTCGGCACTACCGACTGCCGGCGTATCGAGTGGATTTTGGAAGGCGGCAGCATCGATAGCGACGGCCAAGGCAGCATTTTAAGCACGACGCAGTGCCTGCTTACCGATACCCGCAACGCCGGCATGAGCCTTGAGCAAGTCGAGATGCAACTACAACAACGACTCGGCGCAAGCCGAATATTGTGGCTGCACGAAGGCGACTTGGAAGGCGACGATACCGACAGCCACGTCGATATGCTCGCACGCTTTGCCAACCCGGAAACCATCGTTTACCAACAATGCGACGACCCAGCAGATCCGCATTTCCCGAAGCTGCAAGCCATGGCAAAGGAGCTGGCAGCCTTTCGGACCTTGCAGGACCGCCCCTACCGCCTGCTTCCCCTCCCCTGGCCGGCCGCGCAGTACGCCGAAGACGGCCACCGGCTGCCGCTGAGCTATGCAAACTTCCTCATCGTCAACGGCGCCGTTATCGTACCTCAGTACATGGATCAAGCAGACGAGGAAGCGCTGTCGGTTATCCGTCGGGCCTTCCCCGACCGCCAGGTCGTCGGCACTCCGGCCCGTACGCTGATCGGCCAACATGGCAGCGTACATTGCGTCACTATGCAAATCCCGTCGGCGGTTCAACTTCCTGGCTTGGGGAAGACGGTCTCTGCCGCGTAGAATATGCGCCTCTTAGGCTAACCACAATGAGGCCTTGCGCAGATGACCGACACTCTTAGGGTCGCCCTGGTACAACACGCGTGCGGCGATACGCCGTCGACGAATCTGGATCGCAGTTTAGCCGGTATTGCCGATGCCGCCGCCGATGGCGCGCAGCTGGTAGTCCTGCAGGAGTTGCACCGCACGCGCTATCTTTGCCAACACGAAGACCCGGCACTGTTCGACTTAGCCGAACCGATTCCGGGCCCAAGCACCCAAGCCCTAGCCGAGGCGGCTCGTCACCACGGCGTAGTCGTCGTCGGCTCGTTGTTCGAGGCGCGGGCGCCGGGCCTTTACCACAACACGGCTGTCGTCCTGGATAGCGATGGCCGCTTGGCCGGCCGCTATCGCAAGATGCATATTCCCGACGATCCGGGGTATTACGAGAAATTCTATTTTACACCCGGCGATTTAGGCTTTGAGCCGGTGGAAACGGCGGTAGGCCGCTTAGGCGTATTAGTATGCTGGGACCAATGGTTCCCGGAAGGCGCTCGGCTGATGGCGTTGGCCGGCGCCGATCTGCTGCTCTATCCCACGGCCATCGGCTGGGACCCACGCGACGACGAAGCGGAAAAGCAACGCCAGCGCGAGGCTTGGATCACCATCCAACGATCCCACGCTATTGCTAACGGGCTCCCTGTATTGAGCTGCAACCGTGTCGGCCACGAACCGGACCCGAGCGGCGCCAGTCCGGGTATCGACTTTTGGGGCAGCAGCTTTGTCGCCGGTCCGCAGGGCGAGCTGCTCGCGCAAGCCACGCCTAGCAAAGAGCAGGTATTAATGGCCGATATCGACCGCAAACGCAGTCAATCGGTACGTCGCATCTGGCCGTTTCTGAGAGATCGCCGTATCGACGACTACCGCGATCTGCTACGCCGATTCCGGGACTAATTCGCGCCGGTTCTTCAAAGGATGCAGCGACTATGATTCTGATTCTCTCCGCCGATACCGACACTCAAGGCGAGGCTTATCGCCAACTGTTCCAACAGCTGGAAAAGTTGCCGAACGTAAGCGCTCGTGTGCACCAAGTAAGCGGCTCGCAGCAAGTCCTGACCGAGATCTACCTAATCGGCGACACCTCGGCGCTAAGCCTTGAGCAAATGCAAGCGCTGCCATGCGTCGAGCGTGTGGTAAGGGTCTCGCAGGATTATCGCATCCTCGGCCGGCACCGAGACGAGAGCCGATCCAGCGAATTCGAGTACAACGGCGTTCGTTTCGGGCAGGATAACCTCAACCTCTTCGCCGGCTTATGCGCGGTCGATACGCCGAAGCACGTCGAAATGATGATGCGCGCACTGAGCGAGCACGGGCTTGTATGCACCCGCATGGGGGCATACAAGCCCCGCACCAGCCCTTATGCCTTTCAAGGACACGGGAAAGATTGCCTGCCTTACGTCTTCGAACTCGCGGGCAAATATGGCATCCGAGTCATTGCCATGGAGATTACCCACGAGAGTCACATCCGGGAAATCCAAGCGGCATTAGACGATACCGGTCACCCGACCGGAATCATGCTGCAAATCGGTACGCGCAACACCCAAAACTTTGAGCTGCTCAAAGCCGTCGGCCGGCAGCAGGAATTCCCGATCTTGCTCAAGCGCGGTTTTGGCATCACGCTCGAAGAATCGCTCAATGCCGCCGAGTATCTTGCCAGCGAAGGCAATAGTCGCGTGGTGTTCGGGCTGCGCGGCATGAAGACCAACCTCGGCGATCCGCATCGCAACTTTGTCGACTTTTCCCATATCCCCGTGGTCAAACGGCTCACACGAATGCCGGTATGTATCGACCCTTCGCACTCGGTCGGCATCCGTGCCGAAGCGCCCGACCGCCTCCCGGACTTGATGCATGCAGCAGCACAAGGGGTGGTTGCCGGGGCCAATATGATTTTGGTCGACTTCCACCCCAACCCTGCCCAGGCTTTGGTGGACGGCGCCCAAGCGCTGCGCCTGGAAGAGCTTCCCTGGTTCTTGGACGACATGCAAATCGCGCGCGAAGCCTACGAACGCCGCGTTGCCCGCGCGGAACGCCATCGGCGGGAAAACGCCCAGCAGGAATAAAAGCGGACCTCTCTACTTCACGATTCACATGAAAGGCAAGTCTTACCCGACAATGGATGGAAAAACGACCAGCCCGCTCCAGCCTCAGCTTCCGGCCAAACCGGGCCTACGCCAACACTGGTACGGCCTTACCGGAGCCAGCCGCAGCTTGGCGCTGGCCGCGGCCGCCAAGCAACACAGCGGGCTTACGCTAGCCATAGCGGATACGCCGCAAACGGCGCAGCAGCTCTATACGGAACTTGAGTTTTTCTGTCGCGGCAACGGACAAACGCTGCTGACGCTACCCGACTGGGAAACCTTGCCTTACGATGTGTTCTCCCCGCATCAGGATATTATCTCCGAGCGTTTAGCGGCACTATACAAACTGCCGCAAACGAAAGACGGAATTCTCATCGTGCCAGTCGCCACCTTGCTGCAGCGACTGGCGCCCTCGGATTACATCAGCGGCAACGCCCTACTGCTCAGCAAAGGCGACCGACTAGACCTCGAATCCATGCGTCGGCAGTTGGAGCAAGCCGGATATCGCTGCGTATCGGAAGTCATGGAGCACGGCGAGTTCGCAGTACGTGGCTCTATCCTCGACCTCTTTCCGATGGGCAACGATCAGCCTTACCGTATCGACCTTTTCGACGACGAAGTCGATTCGATCCGAACCTTCGACCCGGATAACCAGCTCAGCTTGGATAAAGTCGAGCGCATCGAACTTCTGCCGGCGCGCGAGTTCCCTACCGACGAGGCAGGAATCACCCAGTTCCGCACCGCCTTTCGCGCCTGCTTCGAAGGCGACCCCCAGCGTAGTTTAGTTTATAAAGAAGTCAGCGCCGGGCGCATACCCAATGGCATAGAGTACTACTTGCCGCTGTTCTTCGAAGCCACTGCCACCTTGTTCGATTATTTACCCGAGGACACGCTCGCCGTTCGTATCGGTCGCGTAGACGAGCATATCGAGAGCAGTTGGGAGCAAATCAACAGTCGCTACGAACAACGGCGGCACGATATCGAGCGCCCTCTGTTACCGCCCGAACGACTTTACTTATCAGGGGACGAACTGCGGGCGGCATTAAACTGCCAGCGACAGATACTCTGCCTACCGGAGCCCTCGCCTACTGCAAGTAGCGCAAAGGACATCGCGTTTCGGGTCGACGAACTGCCCGATTTGAGCTTAGACCCCCATGCCGAGATACAAACCGGCCGCTTGGAATCGTTCCTTAACGAGTATCCGGGGCGAGCGTTGCTTATCGCGGAGACGGCCGGCCGGCGCGAAGCCCTATTCGAACGCTTAGGCAAACGCCGAATCACCCCGCAGTCGTTCGATAGCTGGCAGGATTTTCTTCATTCCGATGTCCGTCTAGGCCTTGCAATAGCCCCCATAGAGCGTGGCGCCTTATTGCACGACCCCGAACTCGCGCTGATTCCCGAACCTCATCTATTCGGCGAGCGTGCGCAACAACGCCGGCGGCGGCGGGCGGCACAAAGGGATGCGGACGCGATTGTCCGCGATCTCACGGACCTGCGGATCGGCGCTCCTGTCGTGCACGAAGATCACGGGGTAGGACGCTACCAGGGCTTGCAAACACTCGACATCGGCGGCTTGACCACCGAGTTTTTGACACTGGAATACGCCGGCGGAGACAAACTCTACGTCCCCGTTGCGTCGCTGCACTTAATTTCCCGTTATACCGGCGCCGACGGCGATACCGCACCGCTACACAAGCTCGGCAGCGACCATTGGGAAAAAGCAAAGCGCAAAGCTGCCGAGCGCGCTCACGATGTTGCCGCGGAGTTACTCGACATCTACGCTCGTAGAGCTGCTCGCAAGGGCCACGCTTACCAATTTGCAGAAGCCGATTACCAAGCGTTCGGCGACAGTTTCCCCTTCGAAGAAACACCCGATCAGGAAGCTGCAATCGACGCCGTTATCGCGGATTTGCGCTCCGAACAACCGATGGATCGCGTTGTTTGCGGCGACGTCGGTTTCGGCAAAACCGAAGTTGCCATGCGGGCGGCATTCGTCGGCGTGCAAGACGGCCACCAGGTTGCTGTGATGGTTCCTACCACGCTCTTAGCTCAGCAGCATTACGAAAACTTCACCGATCGCTTCGCGGACTGGCCGATAAGGATCGAAGTACTGTCCCGTTTTCGCAGCCAGAAAGAGCAAAATGCCGTTTTGGCCGAGCTTGCCGAAGGCAAGGTCGATATCGTTATCGGCACGCACAAGCTTCTGCAACCGAATATCGCCTTCAAAAACCTCGGCCTTTTGATTGTCGACGAAGAGCATCGTTTTGGCGTTCGGCAAAAAGAACGCCTGAAGAGTCTGCGCGCCAACGTCGACGTGCTGACACTAACCGCCACGCCGATTCCGCGCACGTTGAACCTCGCTCTTTCGGGCTTACGCGACTTATCCGTCATCGCCACACCGCCGGCGCGTCGCTTAGCCGTCAAGACCTTTATCAACGAATGGAACGACGCGCTGATTCAGGAAGCCTGTCAACGCGAACTGGCCCGCGGTGGCCAAGTCTATTTTCTCCATAACGACGTCGAGTCGATCGAGCGCATCGCACGAGAAATCGAAGCCTTGGTACCGGAAGCTCGGGTCAAGATCGCACACGGTCAAATGCGCGAGCGCGAACTAGAACAGGCCATGCTCGACTTCTACCACCAACGTTTCAATATCCTGGTATGTACCACCATTGTCGAGAGCGGCATCGACGTGCCGACGGCGAACACCATCATCATTAACCGTGCCGATCGGCTTGGCCTCTCTCAATTACACCAACTCCGAGGCCGCGTCGGTCGCTCGCACCATCGCGCCTATGCTTATCTCATCGCGCCGCCGAAACGCTCGCTTACGGCCGACGCCGAGAAACGCCTGGAAGCGATCGCCTCGCTCGAGGATCTCGGGGTTGGTTTTGCACTCGCCAGTCACGATTTGGAAATTCGCGGCGCCGGCGAACTGCTTGGCGACGAACAAAGCGGGCAGATTCAAGAAATTGGGTTCAGTCTATATACGGAATTGCTGGAACGCGCCGTAAAAGATCTGCGCGCCGGCAAACTCCCCAGCCTCGACACTCAGACCCATCATGGCGCCGAAGTCGAGCTGCGAATTCCCGCCCTACTCCCGGAAGATTATCTTCCCGACGTCCATTCTCGGCTTGTACTCTATAAGCGCATCGCGAGCGCCCGCGATAAAGAAGCCTTGCGCGAGCTACAAGTGGAAATGATCGACCGTTTCGGTTTGCTACCGGAGCCGACCAAGAATCTCATTCGGGTGACGGAGCTTAAACTGCGGGCCCAGGAGCTCGGGCTTAGAAAAGTGGAAGCCGGGCCGCAAGGCGGCGTGCTAACCTTTACCGAGCAACCGCTGGTCGACCCTGGCACTATTGTCCAACTCATTCAGCAACACCCTCAGGTGTACAGTCTGGATGGGCAGCAGCGACTTAAGTTTAAACAAGAGCTGCTGGAAGCCGACAATCGCATCCAAGCGGTCGAAAAGTTGATGAATACCCTCGCACAGTCGCGGGCAGCCTGATAAATTGAGGCTCATGAACAGACACATCTTATCTTTCCCCGGTTCCGCGCTAGCCGCCGCCTGCCTTGCAGCGATGCTCGCTATCGGCAGCGGTTCGGCACTAGCAGACGAACGTACTTGGTACGACATCGAGATCATCATCTTCGAGCAACGCGAAGCGGGCGGTCACGATAGGGAGCGCTGGCGTAGCGACGCCCCGGACCCCATAGCGGGCAATATTGCCGAGCTATCGAATACGGTCGTTCGCGGTAACGAGAAAACGGCATTTGCCACTTTACCAAGCGACCGGCTTCAACTTCGCGGCTTATATCGTCGGCTAGAGCAAGCCGACGACTATCGACCGCTGCTTCATCTTGGCTGGCGTCAAGAAGGCTTCTCCCGCACCGATGCCCCTTCGGTTGCGCTTCCGCAAGGTTGGATGCCTCGCGATCCAGAGGAAGGCATGCTGCTCGAACTTAACGAGCGCTTGAGCCAACAACTGGGGCGTACCGATGTTTACGGCCCGATACAGGATAGTTCTGCCAGCGCAGCCGCACCGAGCGCCCGCTCCGGGCCACCGCTTTATGGGCTGGTTCGGCTTTATCGGGAACGTTTTCTACATGTCGCCGTCGACTTGCGCTACTTCCGCGAAGGGGGTAGCGACATTCGCTACTCCTACCTCAATGGCGAAGAGCCCTTGTTCACCATGACGCAGCGGCGGCGGATGCGCAGCGGGGAGCTGCATTATTTGGATCATCCGGTGCTAGGTGTGTTGGTGCAAGTTACTCCGGTCGAGTGATAGGTGCGCTTCGCGCGATTGATTTAGAAGGCAGGGTTCCGCCGCCGCACGACGGGGTCTGTGCCTAGTCGCTATTGCCTGTAGTGATGCATAACGGCCTGTTTCGCCCTCCTGGGCGAGTCACTTTTGGCTCAGACCCTCCCTGGTCTTCGGCCTTCGGCTCGCTTAGCGCACCTCATTCGCTCCCGGCGAATGAGTCTTTGCGTCGCCAAAGAAAAGGAA
>NZ_NFZV01000043.1 GCF_003399765.1 Alkalilimnicola ehrlichii
CGGTAGTTAGCCGGCCCGGGCCGGGCTACCGGCCGGCGCTTTTTTTTTTTTCGAGCGTCAGTTGGTTAAGCCTATCGGCGGCGGTCCCCCCCCTCATCCCGTAGGATGGGTAGAGCCAACGGCGAAACCCATGCGGTCACCCGACCACACGCACACCGCCTACCACTTAGGAAGGTTGCGCCTCGTCACACTTTCGGCAATCCGATTTTCCGGCTTTTGAAACCGGTAATGCATCGCAGTTTTCAAGGGCCGAACAATCCACTATTCGCGGCAGATTCTTCCGGCGCAAAGCCGCTCGCTGCGAAACAACGGATTGTTCACCATGCAGTACGCCAAGGACCCTGTCGTCGACCGTTCCCTCCAGCACTCCGTCCGCGACGGTATGGCGAACTCCGCCATGGTCGGCGGGGCAGAAACCTACCTCGCTGCCTTTGCCCTGTTCTTTAAAGCCAGCGCCTCGCAAGTCATGCTGCTATCGACGCTGCCCGCATTGCTGGGCGCGCTCGGGCAAGTATTGGCGGCTTGGATGACGCGCTCCGGCGGGCGGCGCAAACCCTTAGTCGTCGCCGGTGGCATATTGCAGGCTTTAGTGTGGCTGCCGCTGCTGGCCATGCCCTTATTGTTGCCGGATTACGCTAAACCGCTGCGCATGGCCGACTACGCGGTACCGTTACTGATGGTGCTGATTACCGTCTACTTTTTCGCCGGGCAGTTGACCACGCCGTTATGGACGGCCTGGATGGGCGATTTGGTCCCGGCCAAGAAGCGCGGCCGTTACTTCGCCTATCGTAGCCGGCTGACCACTCTTACCGGCTTTATTGCCTTAGTGGTGGGTGGCGTCGGGCTGCATGTCGCCGATGTGTTATACGCCACCGCCTGGGGCTTTGCCGCTTTGTTCGCCGGCGCATTTATCGCGCGCTTAGTGTCCACTTGGCAGATTAGCCGGATGCACGAGCCGGAGCGACGCACCGCGCAAGACAGCGAAGTCGAACTCGACCGCAACGGCTGGAACAAGGTCCGCCGCAGCGGGGCCTTGTGGTTCTCCAGCTACGTCATGCTAATGCAGGGCTCGGTGGCCATTGCCGGGCCGTTGATCGCCGTTTACATGCTCAATGTGCTGGAATTCAGCTACATGGAGCTGATGCTGACCACCGGCGGCACCGTACTGGTGCAATACCTGACGCTGAACTACTGGGGGCGGATTGCGGATATCTTCGGCAATCGGCTGTTGCTGTCGGTGAGCAGCCTGATGATGCCTTTGCTGCCGGCGCTGTGGTTGTTGTCCGATAACTTCTGGTTTTTGCTCGCCGTGCAAAGCTTCGGCGGGGTAGCCTGGGGCGCCTTCGCCCTGAGCAGCGGCAACCTGCTCTACGAGCTGGTGCCGTCCAAGCAGCGGGCGACCTACTCGGCGTTCCACAATGTGTTGATGGCGGGCGGTATCTTTGCCGGCGGCATGCTCGGGCTGGCCTTGCTGCAGGTTGTCCCGTCGATGGCGCCGGTGTTGGGCGGCAGCGATCTAGCCACGCCGTTGCTGACGGTATTCCTGCTCTCCGCCGTTGCTCGCCTGGCAGTCAGCGTACTGCTGCTGCGCCGGGTGCAGGAAGCGCGCCCGCCGCGGCGTCACCTCACCACCCACGCTTACGTCTTGCGAGTAATGCGGGCGCGCCGGTGTTGGGCATGGCCTACGAAATGGTGGCCAACCTGCGCCGCCGCGAGCCGGTGACGATCGAAGCCTCCGAAGCCGCGCTGCCCAAGGCCGACGAAGTCTTGCTCGACGAGCCGGACACAGCCGATGCAGCGGGAGAGCCCCTGCTAAGCGAGCCGGTGGCGGAGGAGCGACGGGCAGAGGAATGATACCCAAGCCGCCACTCGTAGGATGGGTTGAGCCAACGGCGAAACCCATGCGGCTCCCCCCGACCACAAGCGACGCCGCCTACCTCTGAGGAACGTCGAGCCTACCGGCCCGACCTCACCCTCCAAACACAAATTCCGCGCAAAAAAAACCGGCCACAAGGGGTGTAGCCGGTAAAAATGGAGGTGATGCACCTCCAGGAGGAGATCGGTAAGGTCGGTTTAGCTACCGGGGACCGGTTCCGGTGCCGAACCTGCCAGTTCGGAGACGTTGTTCAACGGCGGCGTTAAGAAGCCGTTTTCAATCAAGTTCGTGGTCAACCGGTCGAACTCGACCGCCGGACGCTGGCGCTGAACCGTCAGATAAGTGTCCGCAGCCGGAAGAGTCAGAAAGCCTGCTTCGATAGCCATCGCCTCAACACCGTCTCGCGGTTGCGCGGGTACGCTACGCACGATAGTGGTGGGCTCGACCGGAGCACTTAAAAAGCCCAATTCGATCAGGTGCCGATCCAATACGTCCGAGGCCGAAGCGCTCGTGGCCGTGACACCCGCGATAAGCAGTGCAGCAAGTTTCGTTTTCATGGGCGAGCCTCCTCTTCCCATAACTGCCTAGTAAATCCCTTTGGGTAGACAGGTCTGTCTCCCGTAATTCTTATGCTGCCAGAAAAAGACAGGTCTGTCTAGCGTTTTTTAGAGAAAAATTAATCATGAAACGAATCGGCGGGGGAGAGACGAAAAAGCCCCTGCCTCGTGGGGGAGGCAGGGGCTTGAGTACCCGCGTCGGAGCGCTGGAATGCTAGTCGTCGGACGCCCCGATATCCAGCACCCAAACGTCGTTGAGCAGGCCTGAGTCTCCGTCTTCAGCATAGCCTTCGCCGCCGAAGAGCAGCAGATTGCCGTCTTCGGTCAGCGCGCCGGCCGCGCTGTGGCGGGCGCCGGGGTAGTAGGCGATGCCGCTTTCACCCAGGGGCCGTAGTTGCCGTGCTGATTCGTATCGTCGCTGCCGCCCATGCGTGTCCACTCCGGCGTGCCGTCGTTGATACTCAGACGCCAGAGGTCGTTTAAGTAGACCCCGTCGCCCGCTTTGCCGCCGAAGAGCCAGAAATTGCCCTCGCCATCGGTCCAGGTGGTGGCGTTGGCGCGGGGGCGGGCTGGGTGTCGGAATCTGCGTGGGCTTCTTGGTTATGCAGATGCCAGCGCGGATTGTTGGCGTTGCTTACGTCAAGCTGCCAAAGCTCGTTGGAATAGTTGCCACCGACATAGCCGCCGAATAGCCAGAAGTTGTCATCGTCGGTCCAGGTGGCAGCGCCGGAGCGGGCGGTGGGCCAGGGTGTGTCGTCGTTCTGTGGTTCACTCTGAGTCCAATTAACTCCATAGCTGCCGCTCCTGGCACTTCGAGTTACCCCGAGTCGCCAGAGATCGGCCTGTAGCCCGCCATACTCATTATGGCCGCCAAAGAACCAGTGGGGGCCGGCGGAGCCTTGGCTCCAGTTTGCCGCTGCGGTAACAGAGGATGGGCCGTTGTTGCTTTCCACGGTGTGCCAGCCACGGGCAACATAGTTACTGGCGGTTGGCCTATAGATGTGGACATCGTTTGTCGCTTCCCCGCCGAATAAAACCAATAGAAAGGTGGAATCCGTTCTGCGTGGGTCTTCTCCGCTCCAGCTTGTGGCATAAGCCCGAGGGCTTGGAGGTGTGCCGTCGGCAGCGACTGCAGACCACGAGAGATTGGCAGTTAGTTGTCTCAGTGCTGCGGTATACGCTAATTCATCGCCTCCGGCGTTGTATTCAGAACCGCCAAAACCATAGATCGTTTCGCCGACTTTCTGCACGGCCATGCCTTTAACGGCGCCGGGTTGGTTAACGCCGCTGCTGCCGTTATTAAAGCTCCAGACAACTTGCGGGCTGACTTCTAGCGGCCCGGCTTCCCGCTGATAGCCATTAAAGTAGACGCGGACCGTCACCTCGTAAGTGCAGCCGTTTTTGATTGGCGTTTCCTCGTCCTGCAAGTGCTTGACTTCAAAAGGCGAGCTGTCGGCGTCGAGTGAGGAGAGGTTGCCGCAGTCAGAACCGAAAGGTTGAACTTCGACAACATAAGTAGCGTTGTTCGGGGCGTTATTCGGGGCGTCGTTCGGGAAATCCCCATCGTTCCAGCTTACGACGAATTGGCCGCTTCCTGCCTCGACTTCTACTTGTAACTCGTGCAAACAAGTGAACTGAAAGCTGAGCGGGGGCTCGCCAGTCGCGAGTGGGCCATAGCAGGCGTACTCGGCGGGAACGGTGGCGCTGACTAGTTCCGGTTCGGAGCTGCCTTCGGGGTAAAACTGCCCGCTGGTCCAAGTGCCAGAACCGCCGAAGGTCGCCGTTTCGTCGCCCGCAGTAACGCTTAGCCCGTTACCGCTAAAGCCCAGTACTTCAATTTGATATTTATAAAGCGTTTCGCATACCACTGAGATGTTGCTGTAGTCGCTACCTTGGATCGTGCCCGTGTAGCTGTCCTGCCCGTTAATGCGGCAGCTTTGGCTTTCGGGCGCGCTGGCAAGCGAAACGGTGAAGGTGGTGTTATTCCGCAATTCCGTCGGGAATTGGAAGTCGCCATTACTGCTAAGCGAGAGACGCTCATTTTCCTGTCCGTTGGCTAAAAGATGCAGTTCGAGTTCGCCATCTAGCCCCGAAACAGTAACACCGACGCTATACGTTGGAATCGCGCAGCTTACATGGATGTCGGTAATATCACCGCCGCTAACGGTGCCCGTAGCGTTCGAGATATCACACGCGTAGTCGCCTGGTACCGAGCCGTGGATTCTCACGTTATAAGAGGTGTCTTCGGCTACCCGGTTCGGGAAGCGGAAGGAACCGTCGGTACTGAGTTGTACCGTGTCGCCGTTATCGAGTCTCAGCGTGATGCCGCCGCTGGGGATGTTTGCGGCGGTGCCGCCGATGGTGTAGCTGGAGGAACAGGTAATGATATGCCCTTCCAGCTCACAACTCTGGCCGCTTGGCTGGCTAATAATGACGAAGTTTGCGGGTGCGCCATCGGCCAGCACGGTGTTGAAAGTGTGCGTGCCGTTGCTGCTAATCCGCCGCTGCTCGCCGCCGTTGAGCTGCACTTCCAGTTGGCCGTTCAGGCCCGTCACGTTGACGCTGGGTTGGATGCGCTCTTGCGCGCAGTTGACTGTCACCGAGTCGACATCGGCGCCGCTGATGGTACCGCTGGCGTTACTGACGCTGCACCAGCCGCTCTCGGGCTGGCTGGCGATGCCGACTTCATAGCGCGTGCCGTCCGCCAGCGGCTGCTCGAAGCGGAAGCTGTTAGCGCCGTTGGGGCTTAAGGTGTGTCGGTTGTTGAGGCTTAGCCGCAGGCCGTCGGGGGCGGTGTCGAGCGTGCCGCCGACGGTGTAGCTGGCCGGCGTGCGGGGGGCGTCGTTCTCGTCCCCCGGCAGGCAGCCGCTAAGCAGCGCGAAGGTGCTGGCTAGGAGTAGCGCGGGTAGTTTGTTCGTCATGGCTGCAACCAATCCGTGTTGTTTTTAAGCGTTGTCGTTGTCTTGTGCTAGAAGCGGTAATTCAGCTGTAGCCCTAGAAGCTGCGTTTGGCCGTTGTTGTAGCGGCCTTCGGCGGTATGGCCGCTGACCGTTTCCGGCGTGTCCAAGCGCGCGTCCGAGGCCCAGGCATGCAGATACGCGGCATCGAGGCTCAACGCCGGGGCTATTTGGTAGCTGGCGCCGGCGGCAATCCAGGTGCGGTTGCTCGACGGCGTGCGGAAGCTGCGGGTGTAAGGGCCGCGCACGGGGGATTGGTCGGCGCCGAAGCCGCCGCGCAACGTTAAGCTTTCGCTGAGCCGGAATATCGAGCCGAAGCTGAAGTGCCAGGTGTCGCGCCAGTCGATCTCTTGGCCGACGCCGCGCAGGTTGATATCCACGCCTTCGGGCGGGGCGCTCACCTCGCCGACGTTGTAGTGCTGGCGGTAGTCGTCGACCTGGCTCCAGCGGGTGTAGCCGACATCCATCATGAAGTGCCAGCTATGGCTAAGCTCCAGCAGCAGCCCGAAGTTGTAGGCTTCCGGCAGCGTCAGCCGCGACTCGAAACCGCCGCTGCCCACCCCGGCGGGGCCGAGGGTGAAGTCGACCAGCGCTTCGGCGTTGGATACGGCGAAGCTATCGAGCAAGGCTTGCAGGTCGTTGCGGTAGTTGTCGGCGATCTGGCGGCGGCTGTCGCTGTCCATCACGTGGTTGACTTTGCTGCGGTAGCTGAAGCCGAAGCGGGTGTCGGAGGCCGGTTGCCAGATAAGCCCGGCGTTAAAGGCGTAGCTTATGTTGTCCGCCTCGCTGTTGCTGTAGACGTCGAAGTTGCCGATTAGCTGCTCGCGCAGCGCCGGGTCGCTACCTTGCAGAGCGCCTTCGGCAAGCAGGTAGCCGACGTCGTATTGCTGCGAGAACGTCGTGTCGACGTACTGGACGATGGCACCAAGCCCGAAGGCCAGGCGGTCGGTAGCATTGAAGGCGAACACGGGGTTGAGGTTGATGGCCTGCACCTCGGTGTTCATCGCGTGGTAGCGGCCGGTCCAGTCCGGCTCGTAGCGGGTTTCCAGTTGGTGCGGGATGTAGATGCCAAGGCCGGCGGCGCTGCGCTCGCTGAGCCGTTGGCCGTAGAAGATCTGCGGCAGCGTGGCGTCGAGGGAGTGGCTGCCGGAGCGCCGACCTTCCACCGCCGCGGCGTCGCCGCCGCGACTGACATCGGCGCGGTAATCGCCCTTGCTGGTGCCGTGGATAAGGCCGGCGCTGAGCTGGCGACCTTCCAGTTTCACCAGGGCGGCGGGGTTGTTGGCCAGTGCGCTGGGGTCGTCGGCGCGGGTGGCCGTGCCGGCAAAGCCGCTGCCGAGCTGCTTAATGCCTTGGCCGTGCAGAGGCAGGCCGCCGGCATGGCTGTGGCCGCTCACCAGGGCCGCAAGCAAAAGGGCGCCGGCCGAGGTGTAAGTGTGTCGATTTAACATGGCGAGTGTCCGCTTGTTTTTCGTTCGTTCTTGTTGGTGAGCGCGCCGTCCATGGCGGGTGCGGCGCTTGGCTCAGCCTTATCGGTTAGTCTTGTCCGCCGAGGAATGTCACGACGTTTTGGTAATTGTCGTCGAGCTCCCCCTCGTTAGCACTGAGCGCCTCGATCAAGGCGGAACGGGCGTTGTCGGGAAACGGCGAGTTACGGGTTTTATAGAAGGCCAGCGCTGCCTGTTGATCCCGTAGCGGGTGAACAAAGACCAACGGGTCGGCAACATCCAGCACCGTTTGGGCTATGAGCTCCAGTTGCCGGCGGGTCTCGGTATCGAGTTCGGTATCGGCTGCGAACAGGCCGCCCAGGCCGGCAGCGCTATCGACGAACGCGGCGCGGTCGACGTCGCCGTCCAGCGCGACGAAGGCCGCACCCATGACGCTACCGAAGCCTTCGCCGAGGAAGCGTACGCGGCGGTCGTCGAGGGTGATGCTGCCGCTATCGCTATCGCACAGCGTCGACAGCTCGCCGAAGGCTTGGTTGGCCTTCACGACCTCGCTCATCGCGAGCAGGTTGACCACCCCTTGGCGTAGGCTGTCGCGGCTGGTGCGCAGGGCGTCGGAGTCCAGCGCCTCGATGAGCGGGGCGTCGAGGTGGATGGCTGCCAGACCTTGGCCGACCAGGGCGTTGGCGATGTCGCCGAAGTGGCCTTCGCCGGCTTGCACCAGCACTACCGGGGTTTCGCGGGAAGTCGTGCAGAAATCCCGAGAAACGGCCAGGCTGAAGCCGAATTCGGTCCATTCCACCGTGTCCGGCAGCAGGTACTGCGTGTTGTGCACGGCGGCGCAGTCGGCGCCGCCGCAGCGCCAGTGGCTGACATTCGGCGTGCCGTCCTCATCGGGATTTTGGTAACCGGGTAGGTAGTTGGGGATCTTGACGGTGCCAGGGACGAAGATCGTGCCGTCCGTCGGCGCCGGGACGTCAAGCGAGGCGGTAGGCGCTTCGGCGAGTGCGGTGCGAATCGCTTGGTAAGCGCGCAGGGTCGGTGCGGTGCGCACGCCCCAGCTAGCGATCAACGCATCGCGATCGACCAGCCCGAACTGCTCCAGCACGGCCAGCTCGGCTTGCGCTTGCTCGTGCAGGTGGCGCAGGCCCTGGCCGGCGCGTGGGCTCAAAGGCGCGCGGCCTTTGACCTGGAGGTAATCGTTGCTGGCGTAAACGGGCTCGTCGTCATTGGTTCGCAGCGCGTTGCTGACGGTGGCGACGTAGTAGCCGTCGCCTTCCAACAAGTCTGATAGCTCGATGGTGAGGGTGTCGCCGTTGGCGCTTAACTCGTAGTCGTCGCCCCGCTGAAGCTTGCTTGGCTGTTGGTTGTGGTCCGGGCTGCCGTCGCTGTGGGTGTGCAGGCGAAACACCGCTACTGCGCCCTCAAGACTGCCGTTAGCGATGTCGCCTTCGCTGATGCGCAGCGTCCACTGTTTGGCCGATACCGGCACCGTGTTGCTGGCCTGGAAGGCGCGCAGCACGTTCGGGCCGACCGCCTCGGCGATCTCCGCGCCCCAATCGGTGGTGCGGCTTAAGTCGTCGTACCGCTGCTGGAGGGCTAACAGCGGCCAATTAGTGGGGGAGGGAATGTCGCCGCCGGCGACGTTGTAGACGGCGAAGCTGCGGTTCTGCTCCGGCGGCTCGATGTGCGGCGAGCGCACGCTGGAGCTTGGGTCCCCGTCCCCCGAGCAGCCGAGTAAAGCCGTCAGCATCGTTGCCAGAACCGTGGCGGAGATGCGCTGTGGAGTCGACATCTGCTGTGTCCTCTATCCTAGATCGTTATATTTTTCGGCAGCAGCGGGGCACACGGGGCCATCAAAAAAAGCCCCCGGTTACCCCCCTAACCGTGGTGTCGCCCATCCTTGGCGGCTGCTGTCGTCGATCTGCGGCGATGACGCCAGCGATGTCGTGTTGTGCGCCCGTCCTTGGGCGTGCGTTAGTCCTTCCGCCGCCCTAAGCGGGCGGCTTACGGCGCGGTTAGAATCGATAATTCGCCTGAATCGCCAACGTGTGCGATTCCATGTTGCCGGTGCGGCCGTTGGCGCGATGGCCGCTGGCCGGATCGCGCTCGTTGTTCACCGACGACGGGCTGGTATCGATAAAGGCGTAGGCGCCGTCGATACTCAGCGCCGGGCTGAATTGATAGCTGGCGCCGATGGTGTACCAAGTGCGGTCGTTATAAGGCAGGCGCAGATTGCGCCCGGAGCCGGAGACCGGCGACGGATCGATGCCGTAGCCGCCGCGCAGCGTCCACTGCTCGTTGAGCCGGTAGCTGGTGCCGATGCTGTACTGCCAGGTGTCGCTCCAGCTCAGCCGCTGCGTCATGCCCTCGCGGTTGACGTCGGTGCCGTCGATCGGCTCCGGCAGCGTCACCTCGCCGGCATCCGAGAATGTCAGCTCGATGTTCTCCATCTGGCTCCAGCGGGTGAGCGTGGCGCCGGCCATCACATGCCAAGCGCGGCTTAATTCCAGATTAACGCCGAGGCTAAGCGTTTCGGGCACGGTGAAGCGGGATTCGAAAGCGCCCCGCCCGGCCCCGGCGGGGCTGAGGGCGAAGTCGATGATTTCTCCTCGCTCGGGCTCACTGATGTCGAAGTCAATCAGGTAGTTGTCCAGCGAGTTCCGGTAGTTGGAGCGCAGGGGGCGGCGGACGTTGCCGTCAAGAACATGGTTTGTGCGGCTGCGGTAACTAATGCCGACTCGGGTATCGGAAGCAGGCTGCCACAGAATGCCGGCGTTGAAGGCGTAGTTAAGGTCATCGCCTTCGGCTTGGTTGTAGACATCGAAGTGGCCGTTAACGATGCGCGAGTCTGCTACCGCTTCGGCGCCTATTCCTTGGGCGATCAAATAGCCCATGTCGATTTCGCTGGTCAAGTTGCCTTCAAAATACTGAACAATTGCACCGAAGCCGACAGATAACGTGTTGGTGGGGCTGAAGGCGACCATCGGGTTGATGTTGATGGCACTATATTCCGTGGTTAGCGCATGGTAACGGCTACGGGAACTGGTGCTGTATTGAGTAAGCGCTTGGAAAGGCGAATAAATGCCCAGCCCGATCGTTGTGTTCTCGCCGATTTGATCGGAGTAGAACGCGTAGGGTAGGAACTCGTCGTGGGATAGACTGCCCGTCGCAGAGCCGCTGACGTCGCGGTCGATGTTGATGCGGTAGTTACCGCCGGTGGAGCGATGAAACGCGCCGCCGCTAATTTGTTGGCCTTCGAGCCGCGACAAAGTGGCCGGATTGAAGGCTGCGCTGGAGACGTCTTCGGCGGTGGCAGCAGCTCCAGCGTAGGCCGTGCCGAGCTGTTTTACGCCATGGTTGAATACGTTAACGCTACCGGCGTTAGCCGTGCCGACGAACCCGGCCATCAGCAAGGCTGCGCCGGCTAAGGGGTAAGTGCGATGCATAAACATGGATGCTTCCAGCTCAGTCTTTAGTTGTTCTTCCCTGCGAGGGGGCCGGCCCGGCCGAACCGGGCGTGCTTTCGCTTCTAAACCTTCGTGTTCCATCGGCGGGAGGCTTGAGCCGCCCGCCGATGTTTTTCTTTAATCGTCCACTGTTTCGAATAGCGACGAATCGCCGCCGCTGGGTTGCCCGGAGGTGATGAAGCTCAGCGCTTGCTGCTGCATCGTCCCGGTTACGTCGGCAGCGCGTGTCGCCTCGACCCAATCGCCGTCGGCGTTAAGAACACGCGCGGCGGGATTGATGAAGGAGTCATGGCCGCCGAAGAGGAAACGGGTGTCGTGGACCGGGGCGCTCCCGCCGGGGCGAGTACGGCCTGCCTTTAGGTGCTCGAGCAGCTTATCGGCTCCGGCGAACGTCGAGCCTTCGATGGCGAAGGGCAACACTTGATCGGCTGGGTTAGCGTCGAGATCGCTGTTCCCGCCACCTTTTACGTTCTGTAGGTGCAGAGGGATGGCACCTGAAAGGGAAATGTTGTGAGGTAACTCTGCGTAATTAATTGGATCAGCCGAGTCGAGCACCGTTTGAGCGATGATGAAGTAACGCTCATATTCCCAGGTGTCGGGCTCGTAGCCGAGCGCGTCCAGCGCTGCTTCGATCCGGGGCCGGTAGACCTCGGAAGCCCACAGGGACTCTGCCAACCCGCCGGTAAGGTTGCCCAAGCTGGCGCCTTTCAGGCGTTGGTTTCCAGACTCTCGGCTGTTATCAATCGATAAATACGACATACCCGCCACGGCGCCAAAGGAGTGGCCGAGGAAGTAAATGTTTCCGGCGTCGAACCGAGGCGTGTGGCCGTTGGCGCATGGCGTCGCTCGCGTGAAGCTGATCGCGTTCTGCTGGCGCAGAGCCGCGGTGAGCGCGAACAAGTCTGCGCTGGCCTGGCGGATATTGTCGCGGAAGGTGTGCAGCGACTCGAAGTTTACGAAGTACTCGCCGGAGGGTGCTTCTTCGGTAGTGGTATCCGGCATGTTGCCGCCCCACAAGTCGTTGGGGAGGTAGAAATTGCGTTCGGAAAGCTCTCCCCCACTGCGCAGCGGATGATTAACGTTGTAATACAACGTCTCCGTGTGCAACTGTCGCTTGAGCGAATTGTCTCCGAGGGAGTCCAAAATCGGGCCATGCAGGGGGAGATCGATGGCCAGGCCTACCATGCCGGCTTGTGCCAGTTCCGGGGCGATATTCAGCAACTCGGTGCGGTCGCCGCCGATGCCGTGTTGATAGATCACCACCGGCCAAGGGCCTTTGCCGCTGTCGCAGAATCCATTCGGAGCGGTCATCAACACCGGTGTTCGAGGGGCGCTCCTATTCGCTTCGGGAAGAGGTTGAAGAAGCGTTGTTTCCCAACCTGTGTTGAGAGCGTTATGAGAGGCTGCGGACTCAGAGGTGGCCGGTATACCGGGGCGGCCAAGAATGTTCGGCACCCCATGATATAGCGGCAACTCAATCGAGCCGGGTAGCGCAAGGAAGTCACCGGCATCGAGCGCTCCGGTTCCCGGAGCGCTGCCGATCTCGGCGGGTGCCAGGACGCGGAGGTTTAGGGCTTGTGCACCTGCTCTGGTGTTTATTTCCGTGTGCAATTGGTTCAACGTCGACTCAACCGGCTGCGTATACACGTTCCAGCTAAGCACGGTTTCTTCCGCTGTCACGAAGCCTTCCAGGGCATTGAAGGCGGCGAGTGTGTGCTGGCGCAGTTCTATGCGCCGTGGATCGCTCAAGTCGGAGCCGTTGATCAGCGACTCATAGGTGGCGCTGGGGCGTACCGCATGGCGCTTACCCTCGGAGTCGGTGTAGGTCAGCCCGTTGGGTAGGCCGTTGTCGTCGTCTTGCGTATAGCGGGTGAGGACGATGGTGTAGAGCTGCCCGGGCTTGAGTAAGCGCTTGGGCGTGATTTTGAGCGTCGAGCCGCGACCCATGTCGACGACTTCAACGGTGAAGTCGTCCGCCGAAAGCGGCTCCGCGGTATTGCGGGCGTTGAGGTGATCGGCAGAGTCCAATTTGTAGACCTGCACGGTCCGGCCGGCGATGGCACTGTCGTGTTCGATCGGGCGGTTGAAGCGGACGGTAAGCGGCGCGTTGGTCGAGAAGCCGTGCAAGGAGTTGAGGGCGTTGACCAAGTTGCGTTTAGCGTAAGGCATGGCCTCGAGTTCGTCTTCGCCGTAGCCCAACGTGACGGTTTGGGCTACGTGGCCGTGCTTATCGACGAACAGATGGTTCCCCGGGAAGGGGCTGCTTAGCGGCTCGTCTAGGTCGAGGCGCGGATAGGCGAAAACGACGCTCGGGTCGTCCTCCGGGTCATTCGTGTGGGAGGGGTTGCTGTCGCTGCTGCTTCCGCAGCCGACAAGGCCGCCGGAGAGAGCGGCGGCAAGGAAAAGCGAGCTTAAACGGTAGTGAGTGGGCATGATAATGACCGTTCCTTTGTCGTGTCCGTCGTGCTTTCCGAAGCATGGGGAGAGGGCCGCTTGTGCCGGGCGCAGGCATAGGTTGGCCTGTGTGCCAGCCCCGGCGACGGTAGATTAGGCGTTGCGGATTATCCCCCCGCAAGGCTTGGCAGGTAATAACGGTTTGCCAAGCCGATGGCCGATACGCCGTCTGCAGCGGTTCCCGGCCGATGCCGCATCGCAAGTAGGTCAAGGCAACCAAGTACTTGCGATGCTTACTGTGTTCGTAATTAGTAAAGCATTCTAGCCGATTCTAAACCGATTTGTGAAGCACCGCACAAATCCACTGTGGGCCGGTTCCGCATCAGGAGCGGCCAACTTCTGTAGGTTGGCGTTGAGGCGCAGCCGAAACCCAACATCTTCAAACGCTTGCTGGGCGGGAAGGGCTGGGGGGATGTTGGGTTTCGCCGTTGGCTCAACCCAACCTACGGACACCACAGGGTGGTTAGTTCTTCGGCGCTTGCCGGCGTTGGGCTCACGCGCCGGGGTGGAAAACCGCTTTGCTCAAAGGCGATATCGCCACCGCCGGGGCGGGTCAGGCCGCGTGCGGCTGCGGCGGGCGTTGGCCGAAGCGCAGTTGCAGGAAAAGGTGGATTGCGAACAGCGGCGGATCATGGAAGGGAATGGCGGTGAGCAGCTCGTAATGGCTGGGGAAAGGCAGCCATAGGCCGTCCGCCAGTTCGCGCTCCAACTGGCCGGGCCCCCAGCCGAAACTACCGGCGCCGACAATGGCGCGGCCGTCCTGCTCGCTAACGGCCGCAAAGGCGTCCGGCGAAAAGCCCAAGGCCAAGGCGCGGTTACTCAGGCCTACGGCCGGTGTGTGGGCGGCGCTTTGCAAGACCCAAAACTCCTCGCCCGCGAGGGGGCCGCCAAAAATCACATGGGGCACGGTCAACCGCTCCGGGTCGACAGTGGGCAGGCGCGAGTTGGGGCCGACGAGTTCGGAGAGCGGCTTGGAGTAAAAGCGGTTCAGGTTGACGCCGATCGTACCCGCCTCGCTGTGGTCGACGATATAAATCAGTGACTGATGAATATGGGATAGCTTCGGGTTGTCCGCCGTGGCGGGGTTGACCAGAAGCAGACTGTCGGTGAGCGGGCTGTCGATCATGAAGAGGGCTCCTTAGCGTTTTATGGGCGCGTTGCCGGCCCGTTCTAGAGCGTGCCGTTGTTATACCGCTCGGCCAGTTCCTGCCAAGTCTTGAGCATGCCTTCGTCGAGAAACATTTCGTCGGACATGGAGAGCTCTTGGGACTGCGTACTCAATTGAAGATGGCTTTCACGCGAGAAGTTGGCCAACGTAAGGCCCGGCTTGTCCGGGGCAGTGCTGCCGAAGCTGTATATAATGTATATGTGCTCGCCGTCGATCACCTCATCCCACTTGAGCATGGCGCCGCCAAGGCGCGCGCCGCTGTAATACTGGGTGAAGCGGTCAGCCACCCAGGGAAGGGCTTTGAGGGGTAGCTCCAATTGCATGAAGACCGTTTCTTCTTCGCCCGTGGGGGGAAGCTTGACAGTCCCTATGTCAAGCACGACCAAGAGGTTTCCATCGCAGATAAAACGGTAGGTACTTTTGTCATTATCGCACCTCATAGTTGCAACTTCTTGAGCATCTGCCGGCGTTGCGTATGGGTCGTCATATTTCGGATATGGTGTTGGCATCAGTTACCTATCAGTGCGATGTCTGGAAGAATGTCGATGACCTGCATATCCCGCAGCTCCTGCAAGGTGCGCGGATTGGCATCGAAGGAGAAGAGCTCCACGGCCCCGACTTGGTTGTCGAGGGCCGGGTTGTTGTTGGCGGTCAGCCCGTCGCCGCGGAAGAACTCGTTAGCCCCGGCGTCTTCGTGAATTAGCCGGCGGGTTCTCAGGAGTTTCCACTGCTCCCCGGTGATACCCGCCTCGCGGGCAACTTCTTCAAGCTTGTCCAGATCCCAATTGTTCTTCACATAGCCGTCATGCAGTTCCTTATACCGCGCCTTATACCCCGCACTCATCACCTGGTCCGTGGCCGGCTTGTTGTAGCGGCCCGGTAGGATGCGTTTGAGCAGCGAAGCCAGTTCGTGGAAATGGGGCACGATGGTTTCGTTGCCCATAACCCGTGCGGCGGCGCGGCGGTCGATAATGACCAGCGAGTAATCAGCGCCGGGCTTGTAGCTTAGGGCAGCGCAGGGCCATTGCCTTACCCCTCTGGCTTCGCCCCTGTGGGCGGGCCGATCAGGGCGCATTGGCGGCGTTGCCGTTCTTGCCAAGGGCTGCGGCCATTCGCTGCGAACGGCGCCTTGCCACTGCACCCTGCTCGGCCCGCAGAGGGGCAAGGCAATCGCCCAGCGCTGCCCTGGCCCCAGCTTTGGGGCGATCAGGCGCGGGTCGGTGTCGACGTCCTCAAGGTGCTCGAAGGTGGTGGTCCAGTAACGTATGCCGTCCGTGCCTTGAACCTTGCCGCCTAAGGCTTGCGGTTGCCGCGCTCGCTAACCGCAAGCCGTTTAGGCGAATTCGCCGTTGCTATACCTTGCGGCGAGATCTTGCCAGACTTTGAGCATACCTCCCTCGATAAACATTTCGTCAGAGACATCAAGGCGTTGGGGAAAGGCGCTCGTATCTGATAAATAGCAGGCGCGCGAGTTGTTCACCAGTGACAATCCCGGCTTATCCGGAGCCGTACTGCCGAAGCAATAATAGATACTAAGGTTCTCGCCCTCGATGGACTCTTCCCATTTGAAAAGCGCGCCCCCTAGACGAGGCTCGTTGTAATACTGCGTCAGGCGCTCAGCAAACCAAGGTAAGGCGGCTAGAGGGAACTCTACCTGATCGAAGACTACCTGTTCAGGCCCTCCACTTGATGGACGCCAGTTTCCGATACCAAGAATAACGAGAAGATTGTCATCCAGAAGAAACCGATGAGTTTCTTGTTCCTGAGCGACCCAAAGTGACTGAAGTTCTATTGCCCCTTCAGGTGTGGAGTGCGGATCGGGCAGTTTACCGTATGGTTGTTTCATCGGGCACCTATTTCTGAAACATTATCCAAGATTTCGATCACGCCCGCTTCGCGTAGTTCGCGGAGTGTCAGCGGATTGGCGTCGAAGGAGAAGAGTTCCACCACGCCGAACTGATTGTCGATATCTGGGTTTTGGTTCAACGTCAGTCCATCGCCACCAAACTTTTCATTAGCTCCAGCTTGCCCATGAATCAATCTGCGCGTAATAAGTCGCTCTAACTCGGCGCCACTAATGCCTGCATCCGCGGCTGCTTTTAACAGTTCTTTTATCTTCCAATTATCTTTTACTATGTCCTCATGCAGCTTTCTATACGTTTCGCGATATCCTGGCGTCATGACGTAATCAGTGGCTGCTTTGTTGTAGGTACTGGGCGCCACGCGCTTAAGGAGCGCTGCAAGGTCTTCAAATCGTGGAGTAATGCTCTGGTTGCCCATCACCTCGCGAGCTAAACGAAGATCGAAAAGTACAAGTGTGTACTCAGCACCTGGGTGGTAGTCCGAGGCTACTTTCTGAGCAATCAGCCGCGGATCGGTATCGACATCCTCGATGTGTTCGAATGTTGTGCTCCAGTAACGGATTCCACCGTTGCTGCCTTCCATCGCACCTCCAAGCCACCCCTCATCTAAGTCTTCCGGCGTGGGGTTTCGTGAATCGCGATGGCGAAACCGGCGTTCCATCAGGCGGACGCCAATGGTGTCGGATAATGGCTGGGTCGCTAATTCGCGTAGTTGCTCGTCAGTGTACCGATAGTGAACGCCGTGACGTTCTATCGCTTCGCGGCTGCGTGCTAGCCGTGCGACTGCCTCTTCTATCGATTGTGGCGGTTGGTAACGCGGCCACACTAAGCGACCGTTGCGCAGCCGTGGGGCCGTTTTCGGTCGGAACAGCAGTGGCTGGTGGCGGACGTCACTGACAATGCGTTGGTCGATCCGCGCCTGCCCCGGACGGATGGGGTGGGTTGCCGTGGCCGGGGGCGTTAAATCAATGTGTTCGCTCGGATTGCGCAGGCGGGCGAGTATGGCCGGATCAGCGCCGTTCGTTCCGTTCAAGCTCCGCAGCTCGCCAAAGCTCGAATGCACCGATAGGTACGTCAGCCCGCCGGTAACCAGGGCCGAGCGGAACAGTTCGGCTAAGCGGTCGGTGCGCTCTCGGGGCAGCAGGTTGGGGTCGTCGAGGATGGCTTGGTATTCGTCTAAGTACGTTTGCGCCAGGAGCACCCCTTGCAGTCCGTCGGCGCCGACCTGCCCGATCAGGCCGCTGCTTTGTAAGCCCCGCGACGCCACGGTCGCGCCCCGCACCCAAACGCCGACGAAAACCCCGCCGACCAAGGTCAACACATCGGGGCCGATGTGCTCAAGATCCGCGAAGCCTTCTTGGTGCGCTTGATAGATATTGATCGCGGCGCCGCCGCCGGCTAAGGCGGTGCTGAGTAAGAGGACGCCCGCCGTTTCGGTGCCGGGAATGGGCAGCACGATCAGCACCAAGGAGCCCAGCGCCGCCCAGTAGCTGAAGTTGGCGAGGCTGTCCCAGAAGGTGGTGCCGAATCAATTGCCAAAGCATGCTCTGCCGCGTGCTCGATAAAGGTACGAAAAACTTCATAGCTCCTTTCACGAGCTACGGTGCACAACGACGAGTGCTCGCCGGGGGTTGCATGAGCATAGGGCAGGTCATGCTTGAGCAGTAAGACAAGCACCTCGTCGCCTATGTTGGAAGTTATTGCCGAATCAAGGATGTCACGGCCGAACAATGTTCGTGTTGTCGTTTTCTCAAAATCCGCCCCCGCCTCGATTAACCAGCGAACGATCTCACCATGGCCGCTTGCGACGGCAACTCCCATGACGCTATTGCCTTGGGTATCGGTGATGTCCGGGTCCGCGCCCGCGTCTAGCAGCGCGCGTACGAACTCGTGTTTGCCGTCGAAGATCGCCTGCATCAGCAAAGGCCGGTCAGTAGGACCGTCAAGGCGGATATTCGGGTCACTCCCTGCCGCCAGCGCCTGCTCAAATGCGTCTAAATCGTCTAGCTCAAACGCTTGCACCAGAGGTAGCGTTTCCGCGTGAGCGTTTACCTGCCATAACAGCAGGATGCAAGCCAGCATGCGCCAAACCATGTTTCCTCTTCCTTAGCTAACCGATTTGAAAGGATTGCCTTGGATCTCCACCCGCAACGGCCTAACGGGGATCAGCGCCGCCTCGCTGCAGTAGTCGCTGTTTACGTCGAAGTGATACGTGACGGCGGCAACCAGAGCCCTTTTGCAGCGACGACATGCGCGAATGTTTCAGAGCCGATTAGTTAAGGGCGGAGATCCTCAGGTACGTTTTGTTGGTTTCTAAGGATTCCTAAAGCCGATTGACCTTGCCAGTTTTCTACTGTGGAATCAGCGCCATATTTCAGAAGCAGGCGAACTTTGTCCCAGTCGTCATTTCGTACCGCCAGCAATAGAGGAGAGTTGCTATAGGGCTTTTCGGTTTCACCAGCACTGTTTGGATCAAAACCGCTATCCAAGAGAAAGGCGAGTACTTCGATATCATTCTTCTTTGTAGCATGAGCTAGCGCCCCTACGTCGTGTTCAAGTAGGTTCGCGTCACGTAGCGCTCGCAGCCGCTCCAGAGCGTGCGTTTCCCCCTCCAATGCGCAGATGGTGACCGGGGGGATGAATCAATGGACAGTCCTGCTCCGCCTATATGCTCGACGAATGCGAGAAACAGGCGATAGCTGCCAAACCAGGCGACCTGGCAAAACATTGAAAACTCGCCTGGTGTAGAATGGGAAAACGGCACTCCCTCTTCAAGAAGTAAGAGAATCGTTTTGTCGTCTAATTTATTTTGAGTAAGGATGGCGTGATCTAATACAGAGCGACCAAAAAAACTTTGGGTTGTTGGGTTGCGAAAGTCTGCACCTGCTTCAACTAGCAGCCGAACAGCTTCGTCATTACCTGTTGTGATCGCAACACCCATGACACCATGTCCATGCTTGTTGGTGCTGTTCGGATCAACCCCAGCGGTGAGCAAAGCGCGTACAAAGTCATTTTTACCTTCGATTATCGCTTGCATTAGTAATGTGAGCCCTTGCGGGTCATCGAGGTAAAATCAGGGTTAGCTCCTTTCTCTAGTGCACGCTGGAAGGTCGCCAAGTCTTTTTCTAAGAAGGCATCAATTAGCGTTTCTTTTGCAGTAACTAAACTTGTGGGCAAAAGCAAGGCTAAGCCAAACAGGAAACGTAGGAGCATACTGGCTTTGACTCTCTAGCTGGTTCGACCAAACGGATGGCCCTGTATATTCACGATAACTCTTTCAACCTCAATCAACGGGCTTGCCGCTGGCAAGTTATAGCGAGTTCTATATTCAACAATCAGTCGATGCTGTTCTTTAGCCCCTAGATTGCGGCGTATTGCTGTCGCTGCTGCCTCACGCAAGCTATCAAGCTTATGGTTCTCGAAATGCTCTCCCGCGGCTTTGACCGCGTTCCACGCTTGTAATCGGTCAGCGTTGCCGTGCGCACGTGCAAACTGTTGGAACTCATTGGCATATGTAACAGCCACAGAGTCTCCCTGCAGCGAACGGAAATGGGCATCATCCTCATATAGTCGTGTGGACTCCCACCAGACCGTTTCGAAGTTCAACGCCACGGCACCGATTTGCAACAGCAACAGGTAGGGCTCGCGGCGTCGCTCGGCAAATTCTTCCAGCCAACGCTCGGTCGCGCCGCTGCGCAAGGCGTGCAGCTCGGCTTGGATCTCGGCGCGTTCGGCTTGCAGTCGCGTACGCAGTGCATCGCGGCTGCGCACGCGCGCGCCGGCCGCGGCCATCTCGGTGCCGCTTTGCTCGTTCATCTTGACGGCGAGGTCGGTCGCCAACTCGCGTCGGCCCACCGTGGCGACGGCGCGGCTTGAGCTTGCTGCCATGCCGACCCCGAATCCGGCGGATAACCAGGAGGCATCGTCATTAAAGTCTCTTAGGTCGTCCGTTCGGTCAAGATCGGCCAAGCGCGCGGCGTACTGGGCCTCAAGCCCTTTGAGATACTCCTCTCGGAGCTTTTCCGCATCCGTGAGCCGGTAGATCATGAACTCAAAGGTCGAGGCCACATTCAGCAGCGGGTTGAACTCGTAGGCGCTGACGTCGAAGCGCTCCGGCTCGGTGAGCAGGGCGGGTTCGGAGGCGGCCCCGCGCTCGCCGTCGAGGTGGACCTCGAAGTAGAACTTTCGCGGTTGGCGCGCGCAGTCGGCGGCCGCTTCCAGCACACACTCGGCCGCCGCGTCGTGCGGCTGCCAGAACAGCTCTTGGGTCCCGTGGGCGCTGTCGAGCGCCAGCGACAGGCGATCGACCTCGTGCGGCGTGTCGCCGTCGAGCCGAAAGACGACCACCACCGCCGTCGTGCCCGGCGCGCAGTGATGGTGACGAAAGCGCAGCGGCGCGCCCTGCTCGGGGTCGGCATGCCGACGCCCCAATGGGCGTGGCTAACGCGCGGGCCGGCGTCGGTGCGCGGATCGTCGTCGAAAAGCTCGGGCACCTCCACCACCGGCTTACTCTTCGGCACACTCACCCGCTCGGGCTGATTACTGCCCGGCACCTCGTAGCTCACCGGGCCGTTGAAGGTGACACCCTGATCGGCTTTGAGCGTCACGGTGTTGCCAAACAGACGCACCGTGCCGTCGGCTTTGACGCTAAAACCGGCGCCGCTTTGCTCGACGGTGATATCGCCGCCGCCGCGGCCGGTCAGGCGAATGTTCCGGGCCGCTTGAATGGTGACGTTGCCGTTGTGGCTGCGCACGGTCATGCCGTCCG
>NZ_NFZV01000044.1 GCF_003399765.1 Alkalilimnicola ehrlichii
ATCGGGCGTTTGCCAGCGCAGCCGGGCGCGCTGGCCCGCCAACTGCTGGACCGGATAGCCGCGGGGGATTTTGATGTCGATCTCGAAGCGGAAGGGCTGGGAAAACTGTTCGCGACCGTGTAAGGCGATGGCATTGAGCGGCGGGAAGTCCGCCACCTCCAGCGACAGACGCGAAAAATCCCTATCCCCCAGGTCCATGGAGCCCCCCGTTCCTTGGTATGTAGTTGATTAATTACTTCTTGTTGAAGGGAATTGTTCGGGATGTGGGGGCGGGTGTCAAGAGGTCCGTTTGGGGGGGGTGTCGTAAGGGTTTTCTGTTGTGGTTATTTTTTTGATGTCGGTGGTTAAGGGTTGTGCGCTGCGCGCGGCTTATTTAGAAGGCGGATTCCATTTCTTGGGCAAGCAAGAAATGGAGCCCGCCCGGGGTGCTTTTACCGGTCGCGATAAAGAAACGCTTGATAAAGCTGATCGGAAATACCGCTCCAACTACGTACCTTATCCCGAAACGCCGCCCAGTCTTCGTAAATACGTGCATACTGACGGTCGCGCATATCCTGCGTATGGACTTCCTGCGTGCCTTTTTCGAAGACTTCCAGCACTTCCTGCGAGAAGGTCCGGACCTCGACGCCGTGGTCTATTAGGCGCTTAAGTGCCGCTGGGTTGTCGCTCATGTAGTCGGCCAGCATCTTGCGGTCAGCTTCCGCAGCGGCCGCTTGAATGGCGTGTTGTATCCACCCCGGCAGGTCGCTGTAGATCGAGCGGTTGATGTAGACGCCAAGCATCGCGCTCGGTTCCGCCCAGCTCGGTAAGTAGTAGTATTTTGCGACCCGATGCATGTTGAGGATTTCGTCGTCGTGCGGGCCGACCCACTCGGCGGCGTCTAAGGTGCCGCGCTCCATCGCCATGTACACTTCGCCGCCCGGCAGTTGTTGAATGTTAACCCCGGCGCGAGCCATCACGCGGCCGCCGTGGCCGGGGAAGCGCATCCGTAAGCCGCGCAGGTCTTTCGGTTCGTTGATCTCTTTGTTGAACCAGCCACCCGTTTGCGGGCCGGTATTACCAACCGGAAACGCAATCAAATCGTCGGCGGCGTTGAGTTCGTCCCACAGGCGTTGACCGTTGCCGCTAACCATCCAAGCCATTTGCTCGCTGACCGTTAGCCCGAAGGGCATGGCGGTGAAGAAACCGTGCGCGGGAGAGCGGCCGATGTAGTAGTAGGGAGCCGTATGACCGAACTCGAAAGCGCCGCTGGAGACGGCATCGTACACTTCCATGGCGCCGACCTCGGCACCCGCCGGGTGTACGGTTAGCTCGACGGCCCCGTCGGTAATTTGATTGAGCCGTTGCGCGAAAAACTCCGCACCGCCGAAAAGGTGTTTCAAGGTGCGCGGCCACGAGGTGACCATCTCGAAGCGGTATCGACGCTTGCTGGCGATGGCCGCCGGCGCGAAACCGGCGGCAGCCGTTGTTACGGCAGCACCGGTGGCGGTCAGAAAATCCCGACGTTTCATCGTCACTCCCCTCCAGAATCTTTCAAAATAGTGAAAACGCAGTACTGTACCCGAGTAGTAATAGACGAAGCTATGGCTTAGGTCGTGTTGCAGCGTCGTTGCTAAGCGATACAAAACGCGACTGCCAGGGCAGTCGCCGTTGTATGCTCGGTGTGAGCAGGCGCTGGAGCGGTGTGCCGTTTTCCTTTAGACGCGGAACTGGCCGACCAGCTTGCTGAGGCGTTCGCTCAGGCGAGCCAGCTCTTCGCTGGAAGTCGCCGTTTGTTTAGAGCCGCCGGCCGTTTCGACGGCAATATCGCGAATGCGGGTAACGCTTTGCGAGATGTCGTTACTGACGGCGGTTTGCTCTTCCGCCGCACTGGCGATTTGCGCGTTCATGTCGTTGATCTGGCTCACTTTGTGAGTGATCGCTTCGAGCGACGTGCCGGCTTCGGCAGCGTATTGCACGGTCCGCTGGCTCTGCTCGCCGCCGTTGGCCATGGCATCGACAGCGCTGCGCGCGCCGGTTTGCAGGGTCTCGATCAGCTCCTGAATCTTATGTGTCGAGGACTGCGTCTTCTGCGCCAGATCGCGCACTTCGTCCGCCACCACGGCAAAACCGCGGCCTTGCTCGCCGGCGCGGGCGGCCTCGATGGCGGCGTTCAGCGCCAGCAGGTTGGTTTGCTCGGCTACATCCTGAATCACGTCGATGATCGTCGTGATCGATTCGGCGTCGCTGCCGAGCTTATCGATGGTAACGCGACCGTGTTCGAGCATTTGCGCCAGTTGGTCGATGGCTTCAACGGTGGCGGCCACCACGCGGCGGCCTTCGCCGGCCGATGCGTTGGCGTCTTGCGCCGCAGCCGATGCTTCGGCGGCGTTGCGGGCAATCTCCTGCACCGTTGCGGTCATCTCGTTAATGGCGGTGGCCGCTTGATCGGTCTCTTGATTCTGGCGTTGTACGCCCGCGTTGGTTTGGCTGGTGACGGCGGATAATTCCTCGGCGGCGCTGGCCAGTTGGTTGGCTTCGTCGCCGATGTTGCGAACCACGCCTTGTAGCGTTTCCACAAAGCGGTTGAAGTTCGCCGTCAGTTGGCCGACTTCGTCCCCGCTCTTCACCGGCAAGCGATAGGTCAGGTCGCCGTGGCCGCTTTCGATGTCTTTCAACATCTTGTCGATCTGGCGGTTGGTTGCCAGCAACGGGCTGATGACGCCGCGGGTGACGATAAAGGCGAGGGCGAGCCCGAACGCGCCGGCGAACAAGATAACGGCCACCATAATGGTGAGGCTGCGGGCGGTATCGTCGGAGGTCGCGAGTGCCAACTGATCCAGCTCGGCAAAAATATGCTGCTGGAGGTCTTGCGCGGAGTCGGTCATGTAAGGGCCGAGGGCGTAAACGCCTTCTTCGATCGCGCGTTGTGCCTCATGAGTGAGTTCCGCAGCGCGGTCGAAGGCCTCTATATACATATTCCAGTCTTCCAGCGCGGCTTGGGCTTCCTGCTGCGAGGTGTCGTCGTAGGAGAGAATCTCCAATAAATCGATATTGCCGGTGACGCGGTCGAGAATGACTCGCGCGCTTTGTTCGTCTTCCTCGCGGGCGGTGCGGAGAAAGGTTTCGATTTCTAGGCGCGCGCGGAGGATGTCGCGGACAATCTCGGCGGCCAAATCGCCGGAGTCGGCGAAGTGCTGATTATAAGCCAGCTCCATGATGTTGGTGATACGGCCGTCTACGCGGGTGCCGTGCGTCTCCATCGGACCGTCGCGGATTTCGCCAATTTCCAGCCGCCGAGGCGCGACCTCTTCCCCGAACTGTTGGGTAAAGCCGAAGTGCAGCGACTCGACTTCGTCGACCATGAGCATTCGCTCGGAGTTCTGGAAGCTTTCTTTCGCCTGCCGCAGGACCTGTAAGGAGGCTTCGTTGCGTTGTTGCCAGCGCTCGTAATTGTCTAACGAGTTATCGGCGATGAACGTGTCGGTGGCAAGCCGCTCTTGAAAAATGGTCCGCATCATGTCGGTGGCCAGACCGGTGTTCGGCGTGAGGTCTGTGGCGACAAGGTTCATGCGGTTGTCTAAGGTATTCAGACTCGCGATCGCGACGACCCCGGTAAGAATCATAAAAAGCAACATCACGACCGGCCCGATCAAGGCCTTGTGCATGATGCTCAATTTGGCGATAAGCGCCTTTAGCTGTGACATCGTGTGCTCCCGAGTTATTCCTAACCACCCGACTGGCCGGCACGTCCTGCGGCTGCTTCTCTTTGATATGCGAAGCCTTTCAGACGAGGTTGACGCACCTTTTTTCCTTTTATCGGCGGGGTGGCGATCTCTATGAGTTTTTGTTGTTCCAAGAGAACGGGTTGCCGTCCGTAAGATTACGCTCGGCCGATGTCCGTGGCCGGGTAGCACAGCGCTTTACTTCAGGTATCAGAAAGCTAGGCGGAGTGCTCCATGCAACATGAGAATGTTGTCACTTTCTCCGCCGTGTTACCGGGAATGTGTCTCATTACAACGGTTTGAACGTTAGATGCCGCATTTCCGCAACAGCGACTTATTCTTGCTGTCTATCGAGTTGATTATAACGTTCGATTTTACATATCGGTGCGGCGGCCTCATTATAGCTCTCGTCAATTGAATTTCTATTTTCAATTATTGGAGTCTAATCATGTTGGAGAATCGAGAAGGTCAGCGTGTTCCTGATGCCACGTTCCGCACCCGCAGCAACGGCCAATGGACCGATGTAACGAGCGATGAGCTTTTCAAAGGTAGAACCGTGGTTCTGTTTGCTTTGCCGGGTGCATTTACCCCGACCTGCTCTTCGACTCACCTGCCTCGTTATGAGGAGTTGGTCGAGGTTTTCAAGGCCAACGGGGTGGACGAGATCGTTTGCCTCTCGGTGAACGATGCCTTCGTCATGGAGGCCTGGGGGAAAGATCAGGGGGCGGACAAGGTTCGCCTCATTCCGGACGGCAACGGCGAGTTTAGCGCCGGCATGGGAATGTTAGTCGATAAAAGCGACCTGGGCTTTGGCAAACGCTCCTGGCGCTACTCGATGTTGGTGAAAGACGGCGTTATCGAGAAGCAGTTTATCGAGCCGGACAAGCCGGGAGACCCTTTCGAAGTCTCCGACGCCGATACTATGCTGCGCTACATCAACGAAGCGGCCGAGGTTCCCGAGCCGGTGACGATGTTCACCCGTGTGGGCTGCCCGCACTGTGCTCGCGCCAAACGTTTGCTGGCCGCTGAAGGTATCGACTTCGACGAGATTCGCATCAGCAGCGATGTCACGCCGCGAACGTTGGACGCTATCGCCGGCGCGCGCACGGTACCGCAGATTTTCATCGGCGGCCGTCGTGTCGGAGGGGCGGACGATCTCGAAAAGTACTTACAACGGTAAGCCGCGCAACAAGCAATGGGGCGATAGCGGGGCCGGCAGCGTCCGGCCCCATCCCGCCGATGCGGGGAGAGGAGTTTACGCGATGAAGAAGATCGAAACCGATGTCGCGGTAATCGGTGCTGGCTCGGCTGGGCTTGCCGCTTACCGCGCGGTCCGCGCGCAGGGTAAGCGAGCCGTCATCATTGAGAGTTGGGAATACGGGACGACCTGCGCGCGCGTCGGTTGTATGCCGAGCAAATTACTAATTGCGGCGGCTGAGGCGGCGCATGCGGTGGACACCGCGCCTGCCTTCGGTGTGGATACGGGCATTGTGGATGTCGACGGCCGAGCCGTGATGGAGCGCGTGAGGCGCGAACGGGATCGCTTCGTCGGCTTCGTGGTGGAGTCGACCGAGGCCATCGACCCGGCCGACCGGTTGCACGGTTATGCGCGCTTCGAAGACGCCAACACCTTGCGGGTCGGCGAGGGTGTCAGGGTCCGAGCCGATAGCGTGGTCATTGCTACCGGGTCGTCGCCGATGCTGTTGCCGATATTTCAGGACTTAGGCGATCGCGTGATCGTTAACGACGATATCTTCTCCTGGCAAGATCTACCGCGCTCGGTCGCGGTATTCGGGCCGGGGGTGATCGGCCTTGAGCTCGGCCAAGCCTTGCACCGTCTCGGGGTGCGGGTGGTGATGTTCGGCAAAGGCGGCCTGGTCGGGCCGGTAACGGACCCGAAGCTGCGGGATTACGCGGCGGCCGCGTTTGCGCAGGAGTTTCCGCTCGATGCGGACGCCGATGTCGACTTTATCCGCCGCGAAGGCGAGCAGGTGGTCATTCGCTACCGCGGAGCCGACGACGAGTGGCGCATCGGCCGTTTCGACTATGTGCTGGCGGCCACCGGGCGGGTGCCGAATGTGAGCGATCTGGGGTTGGAGAATACCGGCTTGGCCTTGGACGCTCGGGGCGTGCCGCTGTTCGACCGCGAGACCCTGCAAGCCGGGGATAGCGCAATTTTTGTCGCCGGTGACGCCAACAACGACCGGCCGCTACTGCACGAAGCCAGCGACGAAGGACGGATTGCCGGCGCCAACGCAGCGCGCTTCCCGTTCGTCAAGCGCGGCGTTCGCACCTCGCCGTTGGCCGTCGTGTTCAGCGATCCGCAAATGGCAACGATCGGTAGCCGCTATGCCGACCTCCGCCCGGGCTGCTTCGTGATCGGCGAAGTGTCGTTCGAGAATCAAGGGCGCAGCCGCGTGATGTTGCAGAATAAAGGACTGCTACGGGTCTATGCCGACCCGTGCAGCGGCCGCCTGCTCGGTGCGGAAATGATCGGCCCGCGCGCCGAACACATGGCCCATTTGTTGGCCTGGGCTCACCAGCAGGGGCTGAGCATCGACGACATGTTAGGCATGCCGTTCTATCACCCGGTCGTCGAAGAGGGCTTGCGTACCGCCTTGCGCGACGCCGCGGCCAAGTTGCGCGAAGGGCCGAGTTTGGTCGACCCCTGCAACGATTGCCGAACGGCTGCCTAACACCGTCGTCGGCATTTCCCGCAAGCGCCCGCCGGTTCTGCCCCCGCGGGCGCTTTCTTATTTGGCAAGCCGCCGACTTCCCAGGCTTCGCCGCGCGCAGTATGGTTGGGAGAAACCTCAACGATAAGGGGGCTCCATGCTGCAACAAGAAAACACCGTTCTCGTCGTCGTCGATGTGCAAGGCAAGCTCGCCCAGCTTATGTATGAGCGGGAGGCGCTGATCGATAACCTGACTAAGCTGATTCGCGGCGCGCGCGAGCTGGATTTACCCATCCTTTGGCTCGAACAAGTGCCGGAAAAGCTAGGGCCGACCGTGCCTGAGGTTGCCGAGTGTCTCCAGGGCATTCACCCCATTCCGAAAAGCAGTTTTAGCGGCTGCGGCAATATGGAATTCATGGACGATATCGAAGCTTGCGGTCGTAAGCAGGTGTTGGTTGCAGGCATCGAGGCCCATGTGTGTGTATATCAGACCGTCGCCGATTTGGTCCGGCTCGGTTACGAGGTGCAGGTAGCGGTCGATGCCGTCTCCTCGCGTACGGCCGCCAACCGCGGTTTGGGTATCGAGCGGATGCGCTTGGAAGGCGCTCGCCCGACCAGCGTGGAAATGGCCTTGTTCGAGTTGCTCCGTGTCGCCGAAGGCGATCGGTTTCGACGCGTTTCGGCGCTGATCAAATAATACGCGACGACATGGATAAAGAGGCTATGGCAGAAGTCGAAGGCGTTATCAAATACCAGCTCGATCACCGCGGCGGCCCGCCGCCACGGGCGCGGGAGTTAAGCGTCCTCAACGCTTGGCGCACGGTATTGTTTCGCTTACGCCTCATCGGGCAAGACCCGGCCCGCTACGGCGGGCTTGGCTTTGGCAACGTTAGTATCAAGCTCGATCAATTCGGCAAACCCACGCCGCCGTTTATCGTCAGCGGTACCCAAACCGGCAGCCAAGCCGAGTTGGACGAAAACGGCTATTGCCTGGTCAGCTACTGCGATCCGGCTCGCAATTACGTCGTCGCCCAAGGGCCGGTCAAGCCCTCGTCGGAGGCGCTCACGCATGCGGCCGTTTATGCCGCCGACACCGCCATCCATTGCGTGCTGCACGTCCACAGCCCCGACATCTGGCAGGCGGCGCATACGCTCGGCCTGCCGGCAACCGGGCCGGAGGTACGCTACGGCACGCCCGCAATGGCCGAGGCCGTAGCTCATTTAGTGACCACTATGGGGCCGAGCGACGGCGGCGTCTTCGCCATGGAAGGGCACGAGGACGGCGTGGTGGCCTTCGGTGTCGATCCGAGTGTGGCCGGCCATAAGCTGATCGGTCTATTGGTTCGTGCTATGGAAGTCCGCCAAACCTAGGCTTGAGGCGCCAACCTGCGCCATGCGTATGCCGTAAGCGCGGCCGGCTGTCTCCAGCATTGAGCCGGTCCACGACACGTCGCGGCGGGAGGGGTAGCGAAGCTGAAAGCGGTATAACTGCAAGGGCACGATCTCAAGCGCCCGCAGCGCTCCGGTTTCGCTAGCCAGCGTTGGAAAGTACATCAGGCATAGATCGGGGCGAAAGACCTCAAAACCGGCGATACCTTCATAGTCGTTCAGAAAATCGCCGCAGCCGTACAAAATCAGCCGCTCGCGGTAGACCTCGAAGCCGCGCGGTGGTGCGACGAGTGGCCGTGGATAAGGTCGACGCAGCCGCTATCGATCAAGCGATGAGCGAATTGCGTCTGCGCCGGCGGAATCTCATAGCCCCAATTGCTCCCCCAATGGATCGACACCAGCACAATATCGCCCCGCTGTCGCCACGCGGCGATGAGCGCGGCGACAGCGTCGGCCGCCGCCGGTGTCAGCGAAGGCAGTAGATTAACGCCCGCGCGTTCTGCTCCGGCTGCCCAGGAGGCAGGAATGCCGCTGGTATCGCTGCCGAAAGCGAACACCAGCAACCGCTTGCCGTTGCCTAGCGGTACGCTGGCCGGCGCCCTTGCCGCCGCAAGGTTCGGCCGGCCCCGGCGGTTGCGATGCCCGCCCGCTCCAGGCTGGCTAAGGTCTCCCGCAACCCCTCATGCTCCCAATCCAACACATGATTATTGGCCAGACTGCAAGCGTCGATGCCGGCGACGGTAAGCGCTTCCAGATTGGCCGATGCATCCGATAGTTAATGCCCTTATCGGGCCAGGGGCGAGGGTGGGTCGTGATGCTGGTTTCCAGGTTGACGATGCGCGCCTGTGGCAGGCGGCGATCGAACTCGGTTAATGCCGCGCCCCAGAGTCGGTGCCCGGATAACGGGCGCGGAATGTTCCCGTTGCGGCGTTCCGCCAGCGTTACGTAATCCCGCGCATCGAGAACGAAGGACTCGTACAGCTCGGGGCTCACGGGGTGAGCCAGCACCTGGTCGATCCCGCGGCCGGTCATAACATCGCCGCAAACGAACAGAGAAATCACGTTGTATTCCCGGGAATGGACCGCCGTTTCGCAGGCCTAGGCGAGGGGTGTACTCCTTCGTGCCTATCGGCGGCCTCCGCAAAGCTTGTCTGCGCTATCCACAGAACCTGTGGAAAACTTTGTGAATAAGCTGCGTGTATGCGGCTTCAAGCCCCGTCTATCAAGGGCTTAGTTAAATTGTTCAAACTATAAGCAATAACTTTTTTGCATGTTAAAACAATGATTTGAGGGTTGTTGTGGTGGATCGGAAGGCGTGGGGTCGTGTTGGTCCGACTGGACTATTGGCATGTTAATAACTTCCTGAATAACTTTGTCGACAGCTTTCGGCGCGAGCCAACTTCCTGTTTTTTCGGGGAGCCTTCGGCGGCTGTCGAAAAAATGCGCTTGGAAGCCACTTTGTCAACCCTCGGAAAGCACCGAATCGTGCTCTTAAACTAGAATTATCGCCCCCTCGACCACACATCAATTACTTAGGCATATTTCCACAGAACCTGTGGAAAACTCTGTGCACAAGCTGCGCGAAGTTGCGATCGGTTCAGCCGTATCAAGGGCTTAGTTAAATTGTTTAAAATTTCGGCAATATCTGAAAATGTATTTATAACAACAACATAGGGCTTGCCTGTCGCCTTGTGTATAACTACTTCGAGTTATCCCCAGGCTTGTTGCGGCTGTGTGCATAACTGCCGTGGCTAAGTTCATGATTTACGTCGCCGTTGCGGCGCTTGTGCGCTTAGCGGGTCCTCCGGCCAAGGGTGTTTGGGGTAGCGGCCACGCAGGTCTTTGCGTACCTGATGGTACGTGTCGCGCCAGAATCCGCCGAGGTCTTGGGTAACTTGCATCGGCCTTTGGGCGGGCGATAGCAAATGCAGCATCAAGCGTATGCGCCCATCGGCAATGGTCGGCGTCTCATGCCAGCCGAACAATTCTTGCAAGCGCACGGCGAGCACCGGCGCCACCTCGGCCGTATAGTCGATGGCGATTCGGCTACCGCTGGGGACTTCGATGCGCGCCGGAGCCTGCCGTTCCAGGCGCTGTTGTTGCGAGTAGTCAAGTAAGGCCGTCAGCGCTTCCTGTAAGGGAAACTGCTTGAGTTGGGCGAGCCGCGTGTAGCCCGCTAAAAAGGGCAGCGCCCACTCGTCCAGGCGGGCAAGTAGCGCCTCGTCGCTGACCTCCGGCCACCCATCGCCCTCCAGCTTACGCAGCCATTCGACCCGTGCCTGCCATTGGCGGTGGGCTTTCTCCCAAGGCAGGCAATCCAAGCCTTTGCGGCGGATGCCCTCGCAAAGGGCGGCGGCCACCGCCTCCGGCGAGGGTGCCGGTAGCGGTGCGTCGGCCAACACCAGCGCCTCGTAACGTCGCTGGCGCCGGGCGAGCACGGCTTCCTGGTTGGCATCCCAAGCAACAAATTCCGCCTCGGTTAGATGCTCGCCGAACTCGGCTTCGAAAACCGCTAGAGGTAATTCGGCGGCCAGGAAAATGCGCGCCTCGCGGGCTTGGCCGTCGAGCGCGGCGGCTACTAATAGCGGTGCCTCGCGTAGCGGATCGTCCTCGGCGAGCCACGCGCCACGGCCGTTGGCAAGGCGAAACCGGGGGCTGGGGCCGGGCCGGCGCTGCGCGATTCGGTCCGGGTAGGCGAAGGCCAACAACAGGCCTGCGGCATAGTCCGGCGCGGCGCCTTCCTCGCCCTGCAGGCGCCGTCGCAGTTGCTGCGCGCTTTGCCGAATCCGCTTGCCGGCGCCGGCGGCCGGCGCTGCGTCAAGATGCGCCAAGCGATCGCGGAGGTCGCTGCCGGCGGAGGGGCCGAGCACATCGCGCTCGACAAGCAAGGCCGCCATTCGGCAGGCCAGGCCATGCCAACCGCGCGCCTCCCCGGCCCGAACCATGTGCGCGAGGCGGGGCGGTAGGCCCAGACGGGCGAGCGTACGACCGTGGGCGGTTATGCGCCCGTCGTTATCGAGCGCGCCGAGCCGCTGCAACTGGTGTTGTGCCTGTTGCCAGGCAGCCGCCGGCGGCGGCGTTAACCAGGGTAGCTCGTCGGGGTCGACGGTGCCCCATTGCGCGAGTTCAAGCACCGCGTCGCTTAGATCGGCATCGGCAATTTCCGGTGGACTAAAGGGCGCTAACCGACTATGTTCGGCCTCGCTCCAAAGCCGATAGCACACGCCGGGCTCCAGCCGCCCCGCGCGGCCTGCGCGCTGCTCGGCCGCCGCCTGCGAGGCGCGGCTCGTGACCAAGCGGCTTAAACCGCTGTTGGGGTCGAAGCGGGCGCGCCGCATCAAACCGGCGTCGATCACAATGCGGATACCCTCGATGGTAAGGCTGGTTTCGGCAATCGCCGTCGCCAGCACGATCTTGCGTTGCCCGCCCGCCGCCGGTGCGATGGCGGCATCCTGAGCGGCGGGGGAGAGGTCGCCGTAAAGCGGCGCAAGTTGCACATCGGCGGGCAGGTGCGCGGCGAGCAGCCGCTCGACGCGGCGGATCTCGCCGGTGCCCGGCAGGAATACCAATATCGAGCCGGTGTCCTCGGCCAGCGCCTCGCGCACCGTCGCCGCGACGTGTTGCTCCAACGGCGCTTGCCCAGCCGGGCGGTAGCGCTTAGTTACCGGAAAGCTGCGGCCTTCGCTGGTGACTAACGGCGCATCCCCAAGCAGCCGAGCAACGGGCTCGCCATCGAGCGTTGCGGACATAACGACGAGCTTCAGGTCCGGCCGTAGCGCTTGCTGCACCTCCAGGCATAAGGCTAGCCCCAAGTCGGCTTGCAGGCTGCGCTCGTGGAACTCGTCGAACAGGATACAGCCGTACCGGCTAAGCTCGGGGTCGTCCTGAATTAGCCGGGTCAGAATGCCTTCGGTCACCACTTCGATCCGCGTCTCGGCACCGATGCGGCTGTCGAGGCGGGTGCGATAGCCGACGGTGGCGCCGGGTTCGGTGCCGAGTTGGCGCGCCATATAGCGCGCCGCGCTGCGTGCCGCCAAGCGTCGCGGTTCGAGCATGATGATTCGCTTGTCCGTCAGCCACGGCTCGTTCAGCAGCGCAAGCGGCACGCGCGTGGTCTTACCCGCCCCGGGCGGCGCTTGCAGTACCGCCGCCGAGCGATGGCGAAGGGCGGATAAGAGCTTGGGTAGGACGTCGTCGATCGGTAAACTCATGCGCATCGGTTCTCGCCGTCGTCACGGCGTCAATTAAACGGAGACAGCCGCAAATCGTGAAAGCATACGTCGTACCCGTCACCCCGTTCCAACAGAACTGTTCCATCCTCTGCTGCGAGCAAACCGGCAAGGGCGCTATTGTCGACCCTGGCGGGGATAGCGAGCGGATTCGACAAGCAGTGGCCGAAGCGGGCGTCGAGATCGAAAAAATACTCGTCACTCACGCCCATATCGATCATATCGGCGCGGTAGCCGAGGTGGCCGAACATTATGGCGTACCCATCGAAGGGCCGCACCGGGACGATTTATTCTGGATCGAGGGGCTAGACAATCAAAGCCAGATGCTCGGGTTCCCGAAAGTGCGCGGCTTTACCCCGACCCGTTGGCTGGACGACGGCGATAGCGTCACCGTCGGCGCCGCGACCTTGGAGGTCATCCACTGCCCGGGGCATACGCCCGGCCATGTCGTCTTCTTCTCCCCGGAGGCGCGCTTTGCCGTGGTCGGCGACGTACTATTCCAGGGCTCCATCGGCCGCACCGACTTCCCGCGCGGCGATCACGACACGCTGGTCAGATCCATCCGGCAAAAGCTGTTCCCGCTCGGCGACGACGTGCAGTTTCTGCCCGGCCACGGCCCGGCGTCCACTTTCGGCCACGAGCGAGCACATAACCCTTTTGTTGCCGGACAAGCAGGTTAACCGGCTGGTAACGAGGAACTCGGTATGCGCATCGTCCTGCTGCTTGGCCTTATCGTTCTCCTGTCGGGCTGCAATAGCCTGGGCCTGACCGATAGCGATCCCGAGCGGGTGGTCGCGCGTTACGCCACCGAGGCCTCCGACTTTATCGAGGTCGACGGCGCCCGCGTCCATGTGCAGGCGGAAGGAGAAGGGCCGGCAGTCGTGTTGTTGCACGGTGTCTTAGCGAGCCTGCACACCTGGGACGACTGGGCGGACGCCTTGCGCGAGGACTACCGCGTCATCCGTATCGATGTGCCGCCGTTCGGCTTGAGCGAGCCGCTTTCCGACGAATGGTACGACGGCGAGGCGATGGCCGCCGTGCTCGACGCGGTGCTTGATCATTACCGCATCGACAGCGCCGTGTTCGCCGGTAACTCGCTGGGCGGTTATTACGCTGCATACTACGCCGCCAAACGCCCCGAACGCGTCCAGGCGTTGACTCTGATAAGCCCCGCCGGCTATCCGCAACCCCTGCCTGCGCCGCTACGGCTCGGCGCCATGCCGGTGGTCGGCAAAAGCTTTGAGTTGGCGATGCCGCGCTTTACGGTGCGCGGCGCCTTAATGCGCCTCTATGCCGAGCCCGAGCGCGTCGACGACCGTATCGTCGAGCGCTACTTCCTGATTAACCGCTTGCCCGGCCAGCGTTCCGAAGCCCGCGAAGTGATGCGCCAAATGGTTGCTTTACGCGACGTTGAACCGGAGTGGGTTGCCGATATCAAACAGCCGACCCTCTTATTGTGGGGCGAGCAGGATCAATGGGTAAAACCGGAGCTGGCGCAACGTTGGCTTGCGGATTTAGCCCACGGCGAGCTGATCGTCTACCCGGATGCCGGGCACGTTGCGATGGAGGAAATCCCCGCGCGCACCGTAGCGGATTTCCGGCGCTTTCTGGCCGACGTTACCGACGCGGTGGCCCCTGAAACGGTGCCTTAGCGGGGGAGCGACGGCCCGGTTCGAGGTCGCGAACTCTTGCCGCATTACTGCTAAACTCTCCGCCCCTGGCCAACCAAAGCAAAGTGCTTACGTTATGAGCGACTACGACAACCCTTACGAAAAAGCGGCTACCCGCGCGGTGGAGCTGGGTAACCGCCTCGCCGAACTCGATCAGGATGCGCACTTATGGGATATTGCCGATGGCTTGTTGGCCGGGGCGATTCAGTACTGGCTGTATTCACGGCAGCCCTGCGCCGACCCCGCCTGCGAGGAGTGCGCAACGATTCGTAGCGGTGAGTTACGCTTGCAGGAGTTGTTGCGGTTGGCCGAAGAGTTCGCCCGCAGCAGCGAGTACTTCGACAGCCCGAGTGACTTCGGCGTCGGCCACGCTTAGCCGGTGCCGTAAAAAAATCGCACAGAAGTGTTTGCACTCGGCGCCGAAAGCTATATAATGCCGGCTCTTCAACGGAGCGGTAGTTCAGTTGGTTAGAATACCGGCCTGTCACGCCGGGGGTCGCGGGTTCGAGTCCCGTCCGCTCCGCCAGCTTTCCTCTTGTCGATTCCCCTTGTGCCGATTCGGTTGCCGCGCACCTTGCAGGCGCGATGGCGGCTTTGCGTTATGCGGGCCTAGCGGCGCCGCCTGGTGTTGCCCAAGCAGCGCCGCCCGTCATTAGCCGAACAGTACCCAGCCTAGCCATAGCACGCCGAGGAAGGGCAGCGCACGGCCGACGATCACGATCCGCCACTGCCACCAGCGTTTGCTTGCACCCAAGCTGTCGTGAATGCGCTCTCTCGGCACCAGCCAGGAGAACAGGCCGGCACCGACGATGCCCGAGAGAATCACCACATTAGTGCCGCCGAACTGATCCATGAAGTCGAGGAACGGCATGCCTGCGACACTGAGTTGCACCGGCGTGAAGCTCAGCGCCGAGGGCAGGCCGAGGAATAACATCAGCACGCCGACCGCCAACACCGCGCGCACATGATCCATGCGGAATTCTTCCTCGAAGGCTGCGATCACCACTTTCAAGCCTGCCAGGCAGGAGCTGAAGGCAGCCAGGAAGAACAGGCTGAAGAACAAAATCGCCAGGAACCAGCCGCCGCGCATTTGCTCGAACACCACCGGCAGCGTCGAAAAGGCCAACTGCGAGCCCTCGCCGGGGTCCATGCCGAAGGTGAACACATAGGGGAAGATCATCAAACCGGCCAGCAGGGCGATCGAGGTTTCGGTGCCCGCAACGATCAAGCAGGCCCGCGGCACATGCACATTCTTTGGAATATAGCTGCCGTAGGTGATGAGATAGCCCTGGCCGATGGCCAAGGTATAGAACGCCTGCCCGAAGGCAAACACCCACAGACGCGGATCGCTGAGCATGCTGAAGTCGGCCTGGAACATAAAGGCACGCGCCTCGGCCCAGCCGTCCATCCGGGTGGCGATGATTACCAAGAGCACGATGACTCCTAGCAACACCGGCATCAGCAGCTTCGAGAATTTCTCGATGGCGCTCACGCCTTTAATGAGCACCAAGGCCGCCAGCACCGTGGTAATGAGGAAAAACCACACTGAGTTATAGCCGACGGTAAAATCGTCGAAGGTGTCGACGCTTAGCGTAACCGCCCCCACGGCATAGCCGAGCGTCCAACCGGTAATAACGAGGTAGTAACTGCTAATCGCAATGGTCAGCACCACAATGGCCCAACCGTAAATGGCGCCGAAGCGGTGCACCCGCCGAAAGGTCTCGACAGCGCTACCCTGCGCCAGTCGGCCGGCGCCGACCTCCAGCATCATCACCGGCAAGGCGACGACGAGGAGCGCAATCAGGTAGGCGATGATGAAGGCCGCGCCACCGTTTTCCCCCAACATATACGGAAAGCGCCACAGGTTACCCAAACCCACGGCGGCGGCGGCCATCGAAAAGACAAAAGCCGGCTCCGAGGACCACTGCCCCCGTTGGCCCGGCTGCTCGGTCATGGCAGACATTAAGGCTTATCCTTTATTTTTTCGGAATCGTGCGGGCGGTAGTCCACCATGTTGCTTAGGCACCTGCAAGTTAGCCTCGCCACACCGACTATTATTAGATGCTGACATAGCTATTCGCTATTAAAACCAGTCAAACAATCAATTGGATCAAATAAAGACCCTCGCCTACCCTGAATAACGAGAGATACAAGCAAACAAGGGCGAGACACGATGACACGGAAAACCATGACTACCGGTGCCGGTGCTCCGGTTGCCGACAACCAGAATTCCAAGAGCGCGGGGCGTCGTGGCCCCTTATTGATGGAAGACGTGCACCTGATCGAACGGATGGCGCACTTCAACCGCGAGCGGATACCCGAGCGTGTTGTCCATGCCAAAGGTGCCGGCGCTTACGGCACCTTTCGGGTCACCAAGGACATCACCCAATACACCTGCGCCGGCATCTTCAGCGAGGTCGGCAAAGAAACGCCGCTGTTCCTGCGCTTCTCCACCGTTGCCGGCGAGCGCGGCTCGGCCGATACCGTGCGCGACCCGCGCGGTTTCGCGGTGAAATTCTACACCGACGAAGGCAATTGGGATTTGGTGGGCAATAACACGCCGATCTTTTTCATCCGCGACCCGCTCAAATTCTCCGACTTCATTCACTCGCAAAAGCGCGACCCGCGCACCGGCATGCGCTCCAACGCCATGCAGTGGGATTTCTGGAGCTTATCGCCGGAGGCGATGCACCAGGTCATCTGGTTGATGGGCGACCGCGGCTTGCCCGCCAGCCTCCGCCACATGGACGGCTTCGGCTCCCACACCTTCAGCTTCTGGAACGACCAAGGCGAGCGCTTCTGGGTCAAGTTCCACTTCAAGACGCAGCAGGGCATTAAGTGCCTAACCGAAGCGCAGGGTCAGAAAATCGCCGGCGAGCACCCGGACTACCACACCGCCGACTTGTTCCAGGCCATCGAAGACGGCGAGTATCCGAAGTGGACCTTGTACGTCCAGGTCATGCCGGAGCAGGACGCCGAGACTTACAAGATCAACCCTTTCGATCTCACCAAGGTTTGGCATTACAAGGATTACCCGCTGATCGAAGTCGGCGAGTTGGAATTGAACCGCAACCCGGAAAACTACTTTGCCGAGGTCGAGCAGGCCGCCTTCGCGCCGTCCAACTTCGTGCCGGGCATCGGCCCGTCGCCGGATAAGATGTTGCAGGCACGCTTGTTGTCCTACGCCGATGCGCAGCGTTACCGCTTAACGGTCAACCACGCACAGATTCCGGTTAACCGCCCGCGGGTCGAGCCGCAGACCTATCATCGCGACGGCAGCATGCGCACCGATGGTAACTACGGTCGCCAGGTGAACTACGAGCCCAATAGTGTCGGCGGGCCGGTGGCAGACCCGAGCAAAAAGGAGCCGCCGCTGCGCATCGAGGGCGATGCCGATCGCTACGACCACCGCGAGGGTAACGACGACTACACCCAGGCCGGCGACTTGTACCGCCTGATGACGGCGGAAGAGAAAGACCGCTTGGTCAACCAGCTCGTCAACCACCTGAGCGACGTGCCGGTGGAGATTCAGCAGCGCCAACTGCCGCACTTCCAGCGCACCGACCCCGAGCTGGCCCGGCGGATCGCCGCGGGATTGAAGCTCGAGGTGAGCGAGCCGGCTTGATTGTCAGAATTGCTTGAGGTTTGTCTCCCCAAGCGTGGGGGCGCGATTCGCGCCCCTTTTTAGTGCGCCCGGCACGGGCCGCAAGGTATAACAACTCCCGTAAAGCTCCCAAACGAGCCCCTAACCTTGCAAGCGCTCACACACCCCCGCATTCACCGGCGCTGCAAGCCCCTGCCGCTCGGCAAGCCGTACTAAATACCCGTTGATATAATCCAACTCCAAACGCCGCCCGGCCTGGGCATCCTGATACATCGAGGAATAATTCTCCGCCGTGGCGCGGGCAACCTGCTCGGCGACCTGCAAGGCCGGCTCCTCGAAACGAAACCCTGCCGCCGCCAGTATGGCGTCCGTCTCCTCTCCCAAGGCTTGCAACTCGCGGTACGCCGCCGAATTGCGCAGCAGCTCCCCGTTCCGGCAGCGGTACAACACCGTCAGCGGATTGATCAGCGCATTGACGCGCAGTTTATTGGCCAAGTGCCACGCAATCGGCTCGGCTACCTCGGCTTGCAGCCCGGCGTGTCGAAAACGCACCGCCCAGTCCGCCTCGGCGCCCTGCAAACGCCCGATGCGAGTGATGCCGCGCCCGGCATGCACCACCGCCCCCGGCTCCGGGCGGTAAGCGCCTTCGGTAGAGCTGGCGGCGTATACGCTGACGTCCGGCAAGGCCTCGGCAATCGCCTCCTGACTCCCCATCCCGTTCTGCAGCAACAACACGCTGGCTTCCTCCAGTGCCGGGGCAAGGCTGTGCAGCGCCGGCAGGGCGTCGTAGGCCTTGGTGCAGACCAGCAGGCGACGCACCGGCGCGGGCAGGCGGTCGGCGCGCGTTTGCGGCAGCTGCACCGTGGCTTGCCTTGGCGCGGCAGTCAGCCGCACATTAAGGCGAGGAGGGTAGTCCTGCCCGGCACGGCGAATCAGCCGCACCGGATAGTGCGGCGCCAGATAAGCCGCCAACAGCAAACCCATACTGCCGGCGCCAAGGATATGCAATTCGGTAGTGTTCATGGGGCAATTATCCAGCCGGCTCCGGCGGGGTGCAAAAAAGGAATCGGACCATGCAGGCGAGGCGATAGGATGACTAGAGAAGTAAAGGCCGATACCGCACTGGTGGCCGATATCGGCGGCACCAACGCGCGGTTTGCATTGATCGAGCCGAGCGAGGGGCGCGTGCACGCGGTGCAAAGCGTGCGCTGCGCCGATTACCCGACCTTAGAGGCCGCCGCCGAGGCCTACCTCGACACCTTACCGCAGCGGCCGCGCGGGCGGCGATAGCGGTTGCGACTGCCTTGACCGACGACCGCGTGCGTATGACCAACCACGTCTGGTCCTTCTCCGTCGCCCAGGTGCGCCAACGGCTAAAGCTGCGCGAGCTGCGGGTGCTCAACGACTTCACCGCGCTCGCCTTATCGGTCCCGCAGTTAGCGCCGAGCGAGCTGCGCCAAGTGGGCGGCGGTGTGCCGGTCGCGGGTAACCCCATCGCCGTGATCGGCCCAGGCACCGGCTTGGGCGTTTCGGGCCTGATCCCGGCCGGCGACCGCTACATCCCCTTGCACAGCGAAGGCGGCCACGTCACCTACGGTGCCGCCTCGGTGCGGGAGAGCCGGCTGCTTGCCATCATCGGCCGCCGCTTCGGCCACGTATCCGCCGAGCGCTTGGTGTCCGGCCCCGGCCTGGTCAATGTGTATCAAGCACTCGGCGAGTTAACCGGCGCCACCGTCGAGCCGCTATCGCCGGCGGAGATTTCCCGCCGCGCCTTGCAGGGCGACTGCGCGATCTGCCGCGATGCGCTGGATACGTTCTGCTCCATACTCGGCACGGCTGCCGGCAATCTGGTGCTGACGCTGGGCGCCCGCGCCGGCGTATATATCGGCGGCGGCATCGTACCGAAACTGGGCGACTACTTCGCGCAATCCCCCTTTCGTGCCGCCTTCGAACACCGCGGCCGCTTCAGCCGCTACCTGGCCGCAGTGCCCAGCTACGTCATTCACGCCCAAGATCCCGCCCTGCGCGGTGCCGCTCAGGCCTTCGATCGGCCGCCGGCGGAAATCGGCCTGTTCGCCGGCGAATAGCGGCTTACCGGCGAAAGGCTGCGGAAGTTTTTACTGCCATTATTGAAGAAGTATATAACGACACCATTTCTTTACCTGACAGCATCTGTCGGCGCTCCTTGAGCCGGCGGATCTGCCGGTCGGGCGAAGTTATGACAGGCGTTTTGGTCCCCGGCCGATGTTTTTCCCCCCGCTGCCTACGGAGTTAGCGCCGGCCGGGCTAGCCGGCGCTTTATTCGAGCGTCAGTTTGGTTT
>NZ_NFZV01000045.1 GCF_003399765.1 Alkalilimnicola ehrlichii
TTTGGCTCAGACCCTCCCTGGTCTTCGGCCTTCGGCTCGCTTAGCGCACCTCATTCGCTCCCGGCGAATGAGTCTTTGCGTCGCCAAAGAAAAGGAACCCGCCGTGCGGGGGCGGAACCCCGCCTTCCAAATCAATCGCGCGCAGCGCACCAAACCCCACTCCAAGCAAGTAAATAAATAAAAAACGGGGCCCAAAGGACCCCGAACTAAAGGAGAAGACAAAGCGTAGGAGAAGAAACTTAGAACCGGTAGCGACCACCTACCCCGAACACATAACCGTCATCGTCCAGGTAGTCATCATCGTCATACATGAAAGCAACGTACGTGTCGAAAGCGCTGGTTACCGCGTAGTTGTAGCCGACCGTGACAGTCAGACGCTCGTCGAAGTCGTCGTAATCGGTGAAGGCCACCGCTGCCAATACGCTACCAGGGCCGGCCGGAATGGCAGCGCCTAGTATATAGGTGTTCAGGTCACCCACTCCCTGATCGTCGGAAATATTCTGAAACTGAGCCGATAAGGTCGCGACGCCGAAATCGTAAGTGGCACCGAGCAGAACCGCCGTTTGGCTGTCTCCTACGTCGGCGGCGTCACCGGTATCGGCCGCATAGTCCACAACCGTAACCGCAGCGGTCGCGACCAGGCCGCCCGAGCGGTAAAACACGTTACCGCCTACCTTGCCTTCCGATTCGCCTTCGACTTCGCCAAACGCGTAAATCGCCGTCGCGCTGAAACCGCCCCCGCCGGGAATACTGTACGACAACGAATCGCTCCAGCCCGAGTCGCCCGCAACGTAACCGCTGCCAGCGAAGGTATGCATGATGCTGGGAGAGAAGACGAACGAGTCGACAAATGGGTTGGTTAGGATCGTCGATAGGAAGTAAGGGTTCGTGTTACGACCTCCCGATATACGGCCGAAGCCGCCCTCTAAACCCACATGTGCCGCCCGGGCAAAAACCGATCGCCATCGAAGCGCCCTTCCCTCGCCTCGTCGGGGCGGAAGAACATCTCGGCATTACCGAATACCGTCAGACCGGGCGTCAGCTCCTGTGTGGCGTTAATCCCTATGAAAGACGTCGACATGCCGCCGCCGCCTAACTCGAAGGTGGTATCTTCCGCGCCCGGTAGCTCGCTGGCCCCGACCCAAACATCAATCAATCCGTGCACCGTCACATTGGATGCCATCGCGCCGCCGCTAGCCAGCACAGCCGCACCCGCCCCCACTCGGATCAAGGTTTTGATTTTACCGTTCACAATATTTCCCTCAGTCGAGCCAATGAATACTTTCAGGTCATCACCCGAGGCGGCGGCTTATACCGGCAACACCCCGTCGAGCCTCGTTCGCAGCGTTCATTAGGCTTCCCGCCTGCCGGCGCACCGCCAATGGACACGCCGCAATGAATACTCGTAAATTCCTTTTTGTATACGAAACGAAAAACTCTGGTAGACAACATTTACAAGAGGCATGCCAACATCAGGTAACAAATTATTAATCAAACACTTATCTATCCCGACCGGCCGCAAGGATAATTCGCGACTGAAAGTAAACGCTGACCACGCCCTACAACTGCGCAAAACTCAGGCGCATTGCGCTATCAAAGGGCGCTACGAGTAATAGCGTAAGACTGGGGGAGAAGGCGCTAATGCGACACGGGGCGACGCTGAGAAAGGGCCGCCGGAATGGCGGCCCAAAGTCCAGAACATTAATAAGTAGCGTTAAGGCGTTCCATTAGGTATTGGCCTGCGGTAATCGGCGGGTAACGCGGGGGGTTTTTAGCATCGGAACAACTCTCAATACAACGGATCTCCGCCTCGTCATTCGGATGGCAGAAAAAGGCGATTGAATAACGATCTTTAGTTAAATGCTCTTTCGGTACTGCCACCCTATGCGGCGTTGAGCAGAACACATGATTCGTCCAGCGCTGCATAAGATCGCCAGTATTAATGACGACCGTTCCCGGAATCGGCGTCGCCTGCACCCAACGGCCATCGCGAGTGCGGACTTCAAGCCCGCCGACAGCATCCTGGAACAATAACGTGATGCTGCCGTAATCGGTATGGCTCCCGGCGCGGCTCTCGCCGTTCTGCGGCTGAAAGCCAGCCGGCAACGGCGGATAACGTAGTAACCGCAAGGTATGATGTTGTTGGTCGTGACTGTCGACGAAGAACTGCTGCGGCAGATCCAGCGCTAGCGCAAACGCTTCCAGCACCCGGTTTGCGGCGGTCACACAGCCCTCGAACAAGGCGAGCGCCGTATCGCGAAATTGCGGCTGCTCGGACGGCCAACGATTTTCGCGGTAAGGGCGCTCGGCGGCGGGAATATGTGACAAGTCTTCCTCACGCCCTACATTGAAAGCCTCTTTCAGATCTCCCGGCTTATTAGGATTTAGTCGCTCCCGCCGAACAGCCACATAACCGCGATTACTGCTGGCGCTTTGCCAGGCCAGCTCGCGTTTATGGGCTTCGGGCAAGGCAAAGAAAGCTCGCGACGCCTGGAACGAGCGCACCAAAAGCTCGTCCGGCATCCCATGATTGGATAGGTAGAAGAAACCCCAGTCCTGACTGGCCTGTCGCATTGCCGCGGCAACGGCCTTACGAGCCGCTGTATCGCCGGTTAAGAACGGTCCAAAGTCAATCACGGGTATCGTCGAAACTGTTGTCGCCATCTGTCTATAACCCCAACCAAAATCACTACGCCAAGGCCGCGACGGTTTCCGCCGCGCGAGCGCGTAACCCTTCCATATCAAGGCCGGGCACGACGCCGTCCTGGACGCAAACCCGACCATTGATCAAAAGGTAGCGAATCGTCGCCGAGCCGCCGGCCACAACAGGCGCCACCGCCGGATCGTGAACGCCGAAGTAGCGCGGCTGGTCGAGGTCATACACGACCAAATCCGCCGCTTTGCCAGGCTCGATCAAACCCAGCCCGGTCAGCCCCAGCACCTCCGCTCCGCCGCGCGTCCCCCAATGGACGACATCTTCGACCGTAACCGCGTCGGCTCCTCCCAACGCGCGGTGGATCATCCACGCGGTATGCGCTTCCTGAACCATATCGGCCGCCTCGTTTGAGGCCGCTCCGTCCACGGCGAGCGAGATGGGAATCCCCCGTTTTGCCATTTCCGGCACCCGCGCAATGCCGCTACCGAGCCGACAGTTGCTCTGCGGACAATGAGCGATGCCGGTACCGGTTTGTTGCAATAAGGGGATTTCCGAATCGTCGACATGAACCATGTGGGCGAACCAGACGTCTTCTCCCAGCCACCCATGTTCGGCACAGAATTCGACCGGCGTCATATCGTGAACCTCGCGACAATAACGCACGTACTCTGCCGTCTCAGATAGATGCGTGTGCAAGCGCACGCCCATACTGCGCCCGGCAACCGCCAACTCTTTCAGAACAGCCGGGCTGACCGAAAAAGTGGGCGTTGTCGGGCCATGACAACCTGCCGCATCGCACTCGGCGACGCCTGGTGATAACGTTCGGCCAGCCTTTGCACGTCGCCGACGATATCGTCGAGGCTTTCCTGCGCCATGTCGTTCGGGTAACCGGGATGCCGACCGAACTCGGTCGCGCCACCGCGACAGAGCACGAGCCGCATACCTAAGCGATCGGCGACTTCGAACAAGACATCCGCCATCTCGCTGTCCAGGCCCGGATAGTACAAGTAATGGTGATCGGCGCAGGTCGTCGTTCCGGATAAAAGCAGTTCGACCAAACCGACCGTTGCCGCCGTCTCCAGGTGGGTATCCTTAATCCGAGTCAAGCGGGGATAAGGCACGGCACCCAACCAACCGAACAAAGGTTCGTTGATGCCTTCGGGTACGGCCTTGAGAACGCTTTGAAAAAGGTGGTGGTGGGTATTTACCCAGCCGGGATAGACAACGCAGCCGGACGCATCCAACACCTCTTCCCCCGGCAACGGCGTCAAAACCGACGCGACTTCGCGTACCGCACCGGCCTCGATGCGGATATCGGCCCCGCCCCGGCGCCCTAAGGCGCCCGGCCGGCCGGTCATAATGGCTGCGGCGTTTTTAATCAATAAGCGACTCACGACACCTTCTCCTGTAAGCGCGACAGCGCAACCTGACGGCGGGCTTCGGTTTCGCCAAACCGTTGCAAGAGCTGCAAGAGTTGCTTACGCATGACAAGGCCCGGCTGATCCGACGGCATATGCCGCTCCTCGCCCGAGCTAACGTCTAAAGGCACATCGCTGTCGGTGGTTTCCAAAACACGCTTATCTTCCTCGGTCACTTGGCGATCGAAAGCGATGATATCGGCTGCGGCAGCCGCCTCCTCCGTGTCGCTACGGTAAGCCCATTGACAAATCATGGAGGTGTCGTCGTCAATCGGCGTTGCATAGGTGACAATGGCGTGTACCAGGCCGTTGGGATAACGAATATGCAGCTTCCGACCGAACGGCATAAACCAGTCGCTGGTCATGTGCCGCTCAGTGGTATCGCTGTCCATCCGCAGTAACTGCTTCTGGGCAGCAGGATTATTTACCGGCGCGACGGTCTCGAAACGGAAGCCGTATTCATGCGGTTCTATGTGCAATTGAGCTGGAATTGGCTTATCGAATTGGCCAAAACTCTCTCGATGCACAAAACTGAAGTGGGCGTTATCGAATGAGTTTTCCATCAGCCTAAGACCGGCCGTGCGCCAAACTTCGTAGAACTGATGAATGCACCGATAAGCCGGCTCGCTCGCCTCCGGCAGTTCCGGAATCGGCGTTAGCGGCTCAGCTAGGGCCACCCACACATACCCGTACTTGCAGTCGGCATGGAATGCCCGCACTTTGGCACGGTTAGACGGCCGATCCGGCGTCTGCGGAATTTTTACGCAGGTTCCGGCACCGTCGTAAGACCAACCGTGATAGGGACAAACAATGGCATCGCCGTCTACCCACCCCAGGGAGAGCTTTGCGCTGCGGTGACAGCAACGATCTTGCACCGCTTTCGGCACGCCATTGGAATCGAGCCAAACGACAATTTCCTCTCCCAATAGCCGAAACGGCTTCGGGCCATCTTGCAACCGCTCAACGGGAATAACGGGGTACCAGAAACGGCGCAGAACCGGTTGTTGCGTTACGAGCATGGCTAGTCCTCCTTTCGGTGAGGCAGCCCCCGCCCGCCTGGGCCGGCTTGTCCTCTTACAACATTAGTAAATGGCCGGAATCGCATGATATCGGCGGAGCCGATTCCGTGCCGACGACTCTTCTCCGCCAGTATTGAACACAACCCTGTATACAAAGAATGCACAAGCTATGCCATGACAACTCTACAAATAAAAACAAAATGTTACGGATCGTCATCGATTAGACTTAAGTCGCGCATGCGCCAAAACGGTGCCTTCTCATCGCCTCCGACTTCCCTTCCGCCCTCTGGGCCGCCAAGGCGCTAGCGGCAGCGCTTGCTTACAGCAAAGGGAAATGCTGGAGGCCCGCAAGACCTCCAACACCCCTCACAGCCACGCACTCGCCTTACGGGAGGACAGGAGGGTCAGGTAAGAAATCGAGCGTGTAGACTTGTCGGTAATCCAGATCTGCCGGCACCATTCCGGCTTCGACCATGAACGCAAAGGTCTGCTGCCACCGCTCGTGCGTCATTACACCGATACCCTGAGTTTGGGCATCCCCTCCGGCGACCAGTCCATACTCCTTCATCTTTTCCAGACCGAAGGCAAGCTGCTCGTCGGTCATCTCGGGATTATCGACCTTGATCAAGGTCCGTGCCGGCGCGGTTCTCCATGTAGCTTTTCCAGCCCTCCAACGAGGCCTGCACGAAGCGCCGCACTACGTCGGGACGGTTTTCGATAATATCGCGGCGGGTTTCTATGGTCGTAGCGTACGGCGGGTAGCCGTAATCGGCGAATAGGAATACGTTCGGCGCCACCCCACCCTTCTCCATTGCGAACGGCTCGGACGTCACATAACCTTGCTGGACAACGTCCTCGCTATTGAGAAACGGCTGGACACTGAACGTATAAGGCCGAACCATATCGTCGGTATAGCCGTACTCAGCCTTTAGCCAAGGCCAGAAGGTGGTATGCGAGGACGAGGCGATGTACACCGGCTTTCCGACAAGCTCCTCTAACGATTCCACATGCGGATGCGCTAACAAGCCCTGCGGGTCGCCCTGGAACGACGCCGCTACCGTGACCACCGGCAGGCCTTCGTTAACGGCGTTGATCGCCGCAATCGGATACCCCATGGAAAACTCGTAGCGCCGCCCCATCAACAACTGCATGTTGTTAACCTGCGGCCCGCCCATGCGGATCGCGACATCGAGGCCGTAGTCCTCGTAAATACCTTCCGCCACCGCTTGGTAGAAGCCGCCATGCTCGGCTTGGGCAAACCAGTTGGTTCCAAAGGTGACCTGGTCCAACCCCTCAGCCACCGCGACACCGCCAACCGATAGCGCCAAAACGGCAGCTACCGCGGCACGACAAGAAAGCGAAGCGTTTTTTGATTTAACTGACTATTCATCCTCTGGCCTCCACGGCGTTAGTCGGTGCGCAAGCGCCAGCGCACCGACGGGTATTCCGGGTTACGGCAACACCGGCGATTCGGGTAAAAAGTCCAGGGTGTAGGCCTTTTGGTAATCGACACTGGCAGGCACGAGATCGGCTTCAACCATGAAGTCGAAGATCTGCCGCCACCGATCGTGCGTCATTACACCGATACCCTGGCTGCCCGCCTCCTCGCCGGTGACCAACTCGTACTCCTTGATCTTGGCTAGACCGAAAGCGAGCTGCTCGTCCGTCATTTCCGGATTATCGGCCTTAATCAAAGCGTTACCCGGCTCAGGATTAGCGAGGTAACTCTTCCAGCCTTCTAGGGATGCCTGCACGAAACGACGCACCAAGTCCGGCGACTCCTCGATCAAGCCTTGCGTGGTTTCGATCGTGGTGGCATAAGGCGGATAGCCGTGATCGGCAAATAGGAAGATGTTCGGCGTTACCCCACCCTGCTCCGCCGCGTACGGTTCGGAGCTGATATAGGCTTGCTGCACTAACTCTCTATTAGCGAGAAACGGCCCGAGGCTAAATGTGTAGGGACGCGCATTCGCATCGCTAAAGCCGTACTCGGCCTTGAGCCAGGGCCAGAAGGTGGTCTGCGCGGAAGAAGAAATCAGCACGGTGCGGCCTTTAACGTCTTCCAGCGATTGCACATGCGGATGCGCAATAAGTCCTTGCGGGTCTTTTTGAAAACTTGCCGCGACCGTGACCACCGACAAACCTTCATTAACCGCGTTGATGTTGCGGATCGGGTACCCCATGACGAAGTCGTACCGTCCCGCCATCAGAAGCTGCAAGCCGTTCACCTGCGGGCCGCCCATACGGATGGTGACATCGAGGCCGTAGTCCTCGTAAATGCCTTCCGCCACCGCTTGGTAGAAGCCGCCATGCTCGGCCTGGGCGTACCAGCTGGTTCCGAACGTCACCTTATCGAGTTCGGACGCCTGGGATAGTCCGCCCGCCAACAAGACGGCAGCGGAGAACATCCCAAGAAAAGTGCGACGAACCGCTTGTCGCGTCTTGCTTGCTTTAACTCTGTTCATGCTCATCAACCTCGTTTCACAAAAGATAAGGAACGGCTACTCCTTGGCTATGGACCGCGCGGCCAACTCAACCGAGGCCGGCTCAGGCACAAGCTGCCCCGCCAACCGCGCCACGCGCGCTCCCAGCGCACGTGCAATCGCCTTCTCGTTGTCGTCGACCGGCAGCCCTCCGTTGAACCCCGTCACGGCCGAGGCCCCGTAGGGCGACCCGCCTTTACGGGTATGCACTAATTCGGGAACGCTATGCGGAACGCCGGCCAGCAACATGCCGTGCTGCATGAACGGTAGTAACAGCGAAAGCAGCGTCATCTCGTTACCGGAATGCATGCCCCCGGTAGAGGTAAACGCGGCCCCCACCTTGCCGATCAACGCGCCTTGCCGCCAAAGCGGTGCCACCTCGTCGATGAAAGCGCGCAACGGCGTACTCATCAGGCCGTAACGGGTCGGCGAGCCCCAGACGATGCCTCGCGCCCAAACCAGATCGTCGGCACAAGCTTGCGGCAGCGCTTTGTATTCGGCCTGGGCATGCAGGAAATCCGCCCGCGCGGTATCGACGCTGAACTCAGGCTCCGCTAGCGCAACCCTCCGTAAGCGAACCTCTGCCCCCGCACCTTCCGCACCGGCGGCAATCTCTTGTGCCAGGGTCAAGGTGCTGCCGTAGCGCGAATCGCAAATAACAGTTACTTTCATAACGCCACCCGCTGTCGTAATTCGCCGCTGGCCGCCGCGTGCCGCGCCCGCAGCTGCGCCATATCGAGGCCGACGATCGCGCCGTTTTCCACCGCCCAACGGCCGTTGACCATGACTCGATCGGCGCGGTGAGCTCCGCACAGCACCAAGGCGGCTAGCGGGTCGTCGCTGCCCCAAAACCGAATATCGTCGAGGGTATACATCGCAATATCGGCGCAAGCGCCGGCGGCAAGCCGCCCCAGCTCGGGGCGCCCCAAACAATCGGCACCGCCGGCCGTGGCCCAGCGCAGTGCATCCTGATGACGCACGCCGGTACCGTGGCGCATACGCTGGGTAAGAAAGGCTTGCCGAAGCTCCTGCATGAGGTTCGATCCGTCGTTGGAAGCCGAGCCATCCACCCCGAGTCCAACCGGACAACCGGCCCGCTCGAGTTCCGGTAATGGCGCAACGCCGGACCCAAGCACCGCATTCGAACTCGGGCAGTGACAAATACCCACTCCGGCCGCCCCTAACCGCTCGATCTCTGCGTTATCGAAATGAATGCCGTGAGCGACCCACACGTCGTTCGCCAACCAATCGACGGACTCCAGGTAATCGACGGTGCGACAGCCGAAATGCTGTAGGCAAAAATCGACCTCGTCCTGTGTTTCGGCCAGATGGGTGTGGAGCGGCGCTCGATAACGACGCGCTAGCCGGGCGCTTTCCCGCATCAAACTTTGGGTCACTTCCATCGGGCAGTTCGGCGCCACCGCGATCTGAACCATCGCCCCCGGCTCAGGGTCGTGATGCCGACGCAGCAAAGCTTCGGTGTGATCGATAATCGCCGCTTCCGGCTCGACAACGTTTGGGGAGGGAAAGCCGACGTCGTCGTCTCGCAAATTCATCGAGCCGCGTCCCAGCACGACCCGCATCCCCAACTGCTCGGCGGCGGCAATCTGCACATCCACCGCCTCGGTCAGCGCGTCGTTAAACAAATAGTGGTGATCGGATGCGGTCGTGCAGCCCGATAACAGCAACTCGCTAAGTGCCGTCAGCGAAGCAACATGCAGCATCGGCTCGGTTAACCGCGACCAAATCGGGTACAGCGTCCGCAGCCAGGGGAACAGCTCTTGGTTCAAAGAAGGGCCGTAAGCCCGGGTCAGGGTTTGAAAAAATGATGATGAGTATTAACTAAGCCGGGAATGATAACGTGCTGCCCGGCATCGAAGATGTCGCAATCCCGCGTTTCCGGCGTGGCTCCCTTCGGCACCAACTCGACGATTCGGCTACCGTCGACGACCAAGCCGCCGCCGGCTTCGCCCTCGGCCAGAATCCCCAAAGGGTTACGTATCCACAGTGGCATCAACCGTTCCTTTGTATCAGGCTACAACTGCCGCATTTATTGCGGACCTTATTGTATACAAAGCAACAGCCGTGCCAGCTTGTTCAGGCATAACGGGACACTTATAAAGAGAGCCGGATTCGGCTAACCCCACCTCTGGAAATATGCGTCATGTTCGCACCAAATTGCAGCAACAATAGGCTAAACCGCCCTCTTATGGACATCTAGAGAAAAACGTGTTGCAAAAGTAAGCGCAGAGAGTTACCACTATAAACATGTATACATGTTTCGAGGTAAAGCAATGAGTCGCCAGGCGTCCCCCCCCTTCTGTACCGTGCCGAGATAATCAACCCGCAGTCCGCCGGCCGCTGGGATTACTACTCGGACGGAGGGGTATTAATCGAGGATGGTCAAATCGTCGCCGCCGGACCGATATCCTCGTTTCGCGCCATACCCGCCTCGCAGATCGTCGAGTTAGACGGCCTACTCATTCCAGGCTTTGTCGATGTGCATATCCACTGGGTTCAGCACCATGTGCGCGGGCGTTTTCAGGTCGACTTGATGGAATGGTTACGGCAACACATTTGGCCGGAGGAAACACGGTTTGGCGATCTCAGCTTCGCTCGCAGGCACGCCGCCGCCTTCTTCGCGGATATGCTCAGAGCCGGCACCACGATGGGAATGGCCTACTCCAGCCCTCATGCCGACGCCTTACGCATTGCCGCGGACGCGACCCATGGCGACTGGCTTCTAGGCAATTCGATCATGCACAAAGGTGCACCGGAGCCATTATGCGAGGCAAGTCCGGACAATGCCGAAGAGGTCGCACCGCTGCTGCGGCAACTGGGGCGCGATCGCTACGTCATCACGCCGCGCTTTGCGCTCAACTGCAGCGCCGAGCTCATGCACGAACTCGGACACTTGGCGCAGACCGAAAATGCTTTTGTACAAACGCACTTGTCCGAATCATTAAATGAGATTCGCGAGGTCCGCGAAGCTTTTCCGGAGGCCATTGACTACACCGACGTTTATGACCGGGCAGGGCTATTAACCCCCCGCACGGTACTCGGGCACTGCATTCACCTGAGCAAGCGGGAACTAGCCTGCCTGGCCGAACGTAGGGTATGGATCGCACACTGCCCCAGCAGCAACGAAGCCTTGAACAGCGGGCGTATGGATCTTGAGGCAATACGTCGGCACCGTATTCGCTACGCACTGGCCTCGGATGTCGGCGGCGGCCCCAGCCATAGCATGCTGCACGTTATGCAACGCTTCCTGAAGCAACACCGCGACGCCGGCGCGCCGTCGACGTACGCGAAGCCCTCTATCGCAGCACGCTGGCCGGTGCGGAATGCCTCGGTCGCGGCCAAGAAGCCGGTAACTTCCAGCCGGGCAAGCGGGCGGATTTTGTTTTACTACCGCGCCCGGCAGGCAAAGTCACGGCCGAACAATGGCTGGAGGAACTCATAACCGGCGAGGCGGCAGAATTGGAGTCGCGCATCCTCGGCACCTGGATTGCAGGCCGTCAAGTCTGGCCGAGCGAAGCGGATAAGCAGTTCAGACCTCCGGCAACCATGCCTAGGGTTTAAGTTCGGGTCAGCGGGCGAAGCTATTGGCGGTGTCGCCAGATTGGTTCGGAAGGCAGCAAACCCGCCCTATATAGCCAGATCGCTTTCGGCTAAGCCCCCGCAGCTCGCGCCCGCAAGCGTAACAACGCGATGCGATTGACCTGTTCGACCGCTGTCGCTAACTCGACTTCCGGGTCGTTGCCCAGCCGTTGCGCGAACGCTTGCAGGATGTCGCTCCGGTGCGCGCCGCGCACCGCCATGATGAAAGGAAATCCAAACCGCGCCTTGTAGGCGGCATTGAGCTGCCGGAAGCGTTCGAACTCCTCCGGCGTACACTGATCGAGCCCAGCACCTGCCTGCTCGCTGCTGGAATCCTCCGTCAACTCGCCGGCAACCGCCGCCCTGCCGGCCAAGTCCGGATGAGCCTGTAGCACTTCCCGTCGCCTGACCGGCGAGGCGCTACGAAAAACCTCGGCCATTCTCTCCGCCAACCCTTCCGCCGTATCGGCGGCAGCGGTCAAGCCGGCCCGGTAGGCATCTTGCGCAACCCAGGGAGAATGTTCGTACACGCCGCCGTACACACACACAAACTCCAACTCGTTCATGCGGCTCGGCCGAGGCGTCAATAAATGCTTAGCCATGGTGCTCCATCCAATGTCGTGCGATATCGATGCGGCGGCAGAGCCAAACGTCCTTATACGACCGTACATAGCGGAGAAATCGCGCAAGCGCCGCCGCCCGCCCAGGCCGCCCTGCCAAACGGCAATGGAGGCCGACGGATAGCATACGGGGATACGTATCGCCTTCCGCATACAGCACATCAAAGCTATCGCGCAGATAGCTGAAATACTGCTCGCCGCTATTAAAGCCCTGATTGGTCGCAAACCGCATATCGTTCGCATCCAAGGTATAGGGCACAACTAAATGACGCTGGCCGCCGACCGCCACCCAGAAAGGCAGCTCATCGCTATAATCATCGGCATCGTAGAGGAAACCGCCAGCCTCTACGACGAGCCTGCGCGTGTTCGGACTCGTTCGCCCGGTATACCAGCCAAGCGGCCTCTCCCCGGCCGCCTTGGTTAACGCCGCGATCGCGCGCTCGATATGCTCCGCCTCGACCGCTTCCGGCACATATTGGTAGTCGATCCAACGATAGCCGTGGCTACAGATCTCATGGCCTTCGCGCACCATCGCCCGAATCGCCTCCGGATGACGTTCCGCCGCCATCCCAACCGCGAATACCGTTAGCGGAATCTCGTAGCGCCGAAACAAACGCAACAAGCGCCACACCCCCACGCGGCTGCCGTATTCGTATACCGACTCCATACTCATGTGGCGCACGCCAGAACGCGGTTCCGCCCCTATCAGTTCCGACAGAAACGCTTCCGAGGCGGGATCGCCGTGAAGAATACAATTTTCTCCACCCTCTTCGTAATTCAGCACGAACTGCACCGCCAAACGCGCCCCGTTCGGCCAGCGCGGATCCGGTGGCTCGGCACCGTAGCCCACTAGATCGCGCGGATAATGCGCTTCCGTCATAGACAAATCTCCAGCAAAGAACTCATTGCCTCGGTATACACTTTTATGATGTTATTGTCGACAACATGAGATACATAAAAATAAAGCGTACAACCGACGGAGACGCCTTATGGGCCGATTGACCACACACGTTCTGGATACCACTCACGGCTGCCCGGCCGCGGAGCTAAGCATCTCCCTGTACCGCGTAGACCGAGACGGGAACCGTCATCTGCAGCTAGAAACGGTTACCAACGACGATGGCCGCTGCGAGCGCCCGCTGCTCGCGGGCCTCGAATTTAACGTCGGCCGCTACGAGCTTGCGTTCGCCGTCGGCGCCTATTTTTGTAAGCGCGGCGTGGCATTAGGCGACCCCGCTTTTCTTGACGAGGTAGTGGTGCGCTTCGGCGTCGACGATTCCGACCGCCATTACCATGTGCCGCTACTCGTCTCCCCCTATGGCTACAGCACCTACCGAGGTAGCTGACACAACAGGAGACGACGATGGAAGCGCACCTTTACGAATGGGGCAACCTGCTGCTGCGCTGGCTGCATGTAATCGCCGGCGTAGCGTGGATCGGAGCCTCTTTTTACTTCAACTGGCTGGAAAACAATCTTGAGCGCGAAGGCGACAAACCTCGCGGCGTCGGGGGCACACTGTGGGCGATCCACGGCGGCGGATTTTACTATCTGCAGAAATATCAAGTCGCTCCCGAGCGGTTACCGGAGCGCTTACACTGGTTCAAATGGGAAGCGTACTACACCTGGATCACCGGCTTTCTCCTGCTCGTCGTGGTGTACTATCTCAATGCCAGCACCACGCTGATCGACCCGTCGGTCGCGCCGCTCAGCCCGCTGCAAGCCAGTCTTATCGGCATCGGCGTACTGATCGCCAGCTGGTTCGTTTACGACGGCCTGTGCCGCTCGCCGCTCGCGCAACGTCCGGCCTTATTGGCGGCAGTTGGATTCGGCCTGCTCGTCTTGCTGGCCTTTGGGCTTACCCACGTATTTAGCGGCCGCGGCGCCTATATCCATGTCGGCGCCGCCATCGGCACGATCATGGCCGCCAACGTCTTCCGCGTCATTATTCCTTCGCAGCGCGCGCTCGTGCGCGCGCTGGAGGCCGGCGAAGCGCCGGACCCGCAGCAAGGCAAAAACGGCTTCCAGCGCTCGCGGCACAACAACTACCTTACGTTGCCGGTGCTGTTCATCATGATCAGCAATCACTTTCCAGGCACCTTCGGCAGCCATTGGAACTGGGCCATCCTAGCCATGTTAATGGCAATCGGAATGTTGGTCCGCCATTACTTCAATGTCCGCCATTTGCCCGGACCTAACGGCTGGATGCTGCCGACGGCGGGTCTGGCGACATTGGTCTTAATAATTCTGACCGCCCCTAGCACGGTATATCAACGCCATCAGGGGGATACGAGGCTAGCGCCGGTCGACTTCCCGGAAATTCGGCAAATCGTCGAGAACCGCTGCATGGCCTGCCACGCTGCCGAGCCGACCTTTGCCGGCTTTAGCAACGCACCGCAGGGCATCCGCTTGGACGACGACGAGGCCATTCGCCGCTATCGGGCGCAGATCGTCCGCACCGCCGCGGACACCCGCAGCATGCCGCCCGGCAACCTCACCGACATGACGGACGCGGAACGCCTATTGCTCCGGCAATGGCTGCGCGCAGGCACGACCGACGAATAAGGACATGCACACATGAATCACCCAGATTTCGAAGCGCTCAGCAATCGTTGGCCGAACTTGGCTTCGGCGCGACTAGGCGCCCGTGTAGTGGAAGTCACCGACGAGTTCTTTGCCCCCGCCGAGCGCATGCTCGCGGACAGCGAGCCGGTGTTTATTCCCGGCAAGTATGACGATCACGGCAAATGGATGGACGGCTGGGAAAGCCGACGCCGCCGCGGGCCCGGCCACGACTGGGCGGTCGTCGCTCTTGCCGTGCCCGGCGCCGTTGCAGCCCTGGAAATCGATACCCGTCATTTTACCGGTAACTATCCGCTGGCAGCCGAGGTGGAATTTTGCCGGGTCGATAGCGATACCGAGCTATCGACTGCCGCTTGGCAGACGTTAACGCCCTTAACGTCCCTGCAAGGCGATCACTGCCACCGCATCGAAATCGACACGCCGCAGGTATGTTCGCACCTGCGCCTGCATATTCACCCAGATGGCGGCATCGCCCGTTTTCGGGTCTACGGCACACCGAGTGTAGATTGGGCACAATGGCAAGGACAAACCAATATAGAATTATCGGCGGCACAGACTGGCGGGCGGATACTGGCGTTCAGCGACGCTCATTTCGGCCGGCCGGATCCATTGCTATATCCTGGCCGTGGGCGCGACATGGGCGATGGCTGGGAAACCCGTCGCCGGCGCGAACCCGGCTTTGACTGGTGCGTGATTGCGCTCGGCCACCCCGGCACTATCCATCGGCTGGAAGTAGATACCGCGCACTATAAGGGCAACTATCCCGCCCAAGCATCGGTGGAAGCGGCGTGCCTCCCCGGCGTCACCGACCCCGCCTTGCTGCGCACGAGCAGCATGTTCTGGCAGCCCTTACTGCCTGCCAGCCCGGTCGGTCCGGATAGCATCCACATTTTCGAGAAGGAGCTTACCCGCCGCGGCCCCTTTACCCATGTCCGCCTGAACATACACCCGGACGGGGGTATTAGTCGCTTCCGCGTCTTTGGCGAACCGGTACAGCTATGATCAGACTCAACATCGAGCCACTGACCCGCGCCGCCTTCGCCCCTTTTGGCGAAGTCATCGATACCGAGCAGCGCGAGCACTTCCTGATCAACAACGGCAACTGTCGCCGCTACCACCGGCTCGCCAGCGTCGAAACCGCCGCCGGCGGCCATGCCGTTATCAGCGTTTTTCGCGCGCGTGCCGCGACTTTTCCATTAGCGCTTAGCCTCGTTGAGCGGCATCCGCTTGGCAGTCAAGCGTTTATCCCGCTGAACAAACAAGCGTTTTTGGTGGTCGTCGCGCCTCCCGGCCAACCGCCAGCACCGGAGCAACTACGCTGTTTTCTGGCGCGGGGTGGCCAAGGTGTCAATTACTATGCGGGGACCTGGCATCACCCCCTACTGGCCCTCACATCGGATGACGACTTTCTCGTGGTCGACCGGGACGGCGAAGGCCCCAACTGCGAGGAGCACCCACTGCCGCAGGTCTGGCTGGAAAAGCCTCCTCACGGCGTCTAAAGCCTCAAGAAAACCGTATACTTGCGACAGTGTACCCGCGTGTATACACTTCCGGGTTCACGAGGAGAGAAACGGAAAATCATGGCAAGCCGTCCAGCAACAGAAGCCGCGCTCCCGAACCTGGAAAAGCGCAGCGGCAAACAACGCCGCAAGGCCAACGACCAAACGATTTACGAATCGATTTACGATGCCGTACTAACGCAGCGCCTTCCTCCCGGCTCGAAATTACCGGAAGTGGCGCTGGGCGAGTTATTCGGTGTGAGCCGCTCGATTGTACGCAAAGCGCTGACCCGCCTGGCTGCCGACCACGTCATCGAACAACGGCCGAACCAGATGGCCACTGTCGCCAAGCCTTCCGTCGAGGAAACCCAGCAAATCTTCGAAGCCCGCAAGACCATCGAAGCGGAAGTTGTACGGCTTTGTGCCGGCGCTTTGAGCAAGGGCGACTTACAGAGCTTACGGCAGCTGATCAAAGAAGAAAAAGCGGCTCACGAAAGCGGCCAGCATCAGGAGCGCGTTCACCGCTCGATGGGCCTACACCTATTCCTCGCCGACCACTGCCCCAACCGCGTCCTTGGCAAGATTCAGCGCGAGCTCGTGCTCCGCACCTCGATTGTTATTGCCTTGTACAAAGTCGCCGGCGTGCAGGCGTGTTTCCTAGGCGACGATCACAGTCGTTTGGTCGAGTTTATTGCCAAGGGCAAGGGCGACCAAGCAGCCGCTTTGGTTCGCGAACATCTCGACACCCTGGCGGACCTGCTGGACTTGAAGGACCAGCAAAGTACTATCGATTTGGCTAGTATTCTGAGGCCTTGATACGCTCGAACAGCGAACAAATCGGCCGGCATTATTCCCTATCGGCCTGATTTAGGCGTGCACGTGCGTTAGTTTGGTGCGCTTCGCGCGATTGGTTTGAAAGGCGGGGTTCCGCCCCCGCGCGGCGGGTTCCTTTTCTTGCTTGCCCAAGAAAAAGGAACCAAAAGAAGGGCCGCCATTCGCCCGTCAGGCCAGGGGCGAGGCGGAAAGCGACGGG
>NZ_NFZV01000046.1 GCF_003399765.1 Alkalilimnicola ehrlichii
CAAAGCCGCCGTCAGCGTCGTCTTACCATGGTCAACGTGACCAATGGTCCCTACGTTCACATGCGGCTTCGTACGCTCAAACTTTTCCTTGGACACGGTGCACCTCTTTCTTCAAAACTCGTTGCTCTAGGCAATTTGGTTGATCGACGCTGCCGCATCGACGACGTCACGTTACCTCAGGAGGCTTTTTGATGACCTCTTCGGCCACACTGGCCGGTGCTTCGGCGTATTCAGAGAACTGCATTACGTACGAAGCACGGCCCTGGGTCGCGGAACGCAAATCGGTGGCATAGCCGAACATTTCTTTCATCGGCACCAGCGCCCGCACAATCTTGCCGGTCGGCGATTCGTCCATACCCTGGACGATGCCGCGACGGCGATTCAGGTCACCCATGACATCACCCATGTACTCTTCCGGGGTAACCACTTCGACCTTCATCATTGGTTCGAGCAGCACCGGATTGCACTTCATGAAGCCTTCCTTGAAGGCCATGGAGCCCGCGATCTTAAATGCCATCTCGGAGGAGTCGACATCATGGTAGGAGCCGTCGTACAGCGTGACCTTAAGATCAACAACCGGGAACCCGGCCAGTACGCCGTTATCCATTTGCTCCTGAATCCCTTTATCGACTGACGGGATGTATTCCTTCGGAATCACGCCGCCAACGATCTTGTTCTCGAAGGTGTATCCTTCACCGCGCTCTTGCGGCTCCATCTTGATCCAGACGTGACCGAACTGACCACGGCCACCCGACTGCCGAACGAACTTACCTTCTTGCTCGACCGAGCTGCGAATCGTTTCGCGATAAGCAACCTGCGGCTGGCCAACATTCGCCTCGACCTTGAATTCCCGCTTCAAGCGGTCGACGATGATGTCGAGGTGAAGCTCACCCATACCGGAGATAATGGTCTGCCCGGACTCCTCATCGGTACGCACGCGGAAGGACGGATCCTCCTGGGCCAACTTACCGAGGGCAACACCCATTTTCTCCTGATCGCCTTTCGTCTTCGGCTCTACTGCCACAGCGATAACAGGCTCAGGGAATTCCATCCGCTCCAGGGTGATCTTGTGGTTAGGATCACAAATCGTATCGCCCGTGGTGACATCCTTCAGCCCTACGCCAGCGGCGATGTCGCCGGCCCGGACTTCTTTGATCTCTTCCCGCGAGTTGGCGTGCATCTGCACGACACGACCCAACCGCTCTTTTTTCCCTTTAACCGGATTGAAGACAGCGTCGCCGGAATTAACCACTCCCGAGTAAACGCGGAAGAAGGTCAGAGTACCAACAAACGGGTCGGTTGCGATCTTGAACGCGAGGGCCGCGAACGGCTCATCGTCGCTAGCACGGCGCTCCGCAACCGTCTCGGCGGCGTCGTCAAGGACACCTTGAATCGCCGGCACATCCACAGGCGAGGGCATAAACTCGATGACGCTATCGAGCATCGCTTGCACGCCTTTATTCTTGAACGCGCTGCCGCACATCGCCGGCACGATCTCGTTAGCCAACGTCCGCGCACGAAGACCCGCCTTGATCTCATCCGCCGTCAAGTCGCCCTGCTCGAGGTACTTCTCCATCAGCTCTTCGCTAGCTTCGGCGGCGGCCTCAAGCATTTGCTCACGCCACTCGTCGCAGGTCGCCTGCAGCTCAGAAGGAATATCCTTCTGCTCGTAGGTCATGCCCTGACTGTCTTCGTCCCAGTAAATCGCCTGCATGCGGATCAGATCGACCACACCCAGGAAGTCCTCTTCGGCACCGATCGGGACCTGAATAGGCACCGGCGTCGCACCAAGCCGCGTTTTAATTTGCTCGACGACCCGGAAGAAATCTGCGCCCGCGCGGTCCATTTTGTTAACAAAGGCCATACGCGGCACTTCGTACTTGTTCGCTTGCCGCCAAACCGTTTCCGATTGCGGCTCGACACCGCCTACGGCGCAGAACACAGCGACCGCACCATCGAGAACGCGCAGCGAACGCTCTACTTCAATGGTAAAGTCAACGTGTCCCGGGGTATCGATGATGTTGATACGATGCTCCGGATACTGCTTATCCATACCGGACCAGAAGCAGGTAGTTGCTGCCGAGGTAATAGTAATACCCCGCTCCTGCTCTTGCGCCATCCAGTCCATCGTCGCGGCACCGTCATGCACCTCACCGATTTTGTGAGACACACCGGTGTAGAACAGGATGCGCTCCGTTGTCGTCGTCTTGCCAGCATCGATGTGCGCCATGATGCCGAGATTCCGATAGCGCTCAATGGGTGTCTTGCGTGCCACGATCAAATACCCCGAAACAGTTTCTCTTACCAGCGATAATGCGAGAAGGCTTTGTTGGCCTCCGCCATGCGGTGCGTATCTTCACGCTTCTTCACCGCCCCGCCACGACCTTCCGCCGCGTCCTGCAGCTCACCGGCCAAGCGTAAAGCCATGGTGGTTTCGCTACGCTTTCGAGCCGCGTCCAGCACCCAACGCATTGCCAGCGTGGTACGACGCTCGGGGCGCACTTCAACAGGAACCTGATAAGTGGCGCCGCCAACTCGACGGGACTTCACCTCGACCACAGGCCGCACGTTCTCGAGCGCCGTCTCCAGCACTTCCAGCGGCTCGCCGTCTTTTTTCTCGGCGATTTGATTCAAGGCGCCATAGATGATGCGCTCAGCGACAGACTTCTTGCCGTCAAGCATCACCATATTCATAAACTTTGTAAGCATTTCACTGCCGAACTTCGGATCCGGCAGTGCTTTACGCTTGGGAACTTCTCTTCTTCTCGGCATGGCCTTTTCCCGAATTAGGTATTCACTAACGCACTCGTAAGCTAATTAGCCTTTAGGCCGCTTAGCACCATACTTCGAGCGGGCCTGCCGACGCTTATCGACACCCGCGGTATCAAGGGCGCCGCGCACGGTGTGATAACGCACACCCGGCAAATCCTTAACACGGCCACCACGAATCAGAACCACCGAGTGCTCTTGGAGGTTATGGCCTTCACCGCCGATGTAGGACGTGACCTCGTAGCCATTGGTCAGCCGCACACGCGCTACCTTACGAAGGGCCGAGTTCGGCTTCTTCGGGGTTGTGGTGTACACACGGGTACAAACACCGCGTTTCTGCGGGCTGGCCTCTAGCGCGGGTACGTTGCTCTTTTCCAATTTCCGAGCACGGCCTTTGCGGACCAGCTGGTTGATCGTAGCCATACAGACGCTCACTCCAAGCTGAAAACGAACGACAGGCCGGTCCCCCGGCCTGTCGAAGGTGCGCAATTGTAGATAGACACTCTAGACGTGTCAACCAAGGGGCTGAAACTAGCCAATTTATTTCGGTTGACCCGCCAGATTCCCTTTTTGGGCAGGGCGGAAATGCTGCCGGCGCGTTAAAACAACCGGTCGGCACCTCCCCCGTCCCTTAACATCGCCCTCTGGGCCGCTCTGCGGCGCTCAGAGGACGATTATTCGTCGCTACCAGGCGTTGCCGCCTCTTCCGAAGAACTCGGCGTATCGGAGCCCCCGGCCGCCACTGACGCAGCCAACGGCGCCTCCGCCACTTCTGTCGGCTCCTTGCGAGTCCGTCGCCGCTCCTCGTGGTACGCATAACCGGTACCAGCCGGGATCAGTCGACCGACGATGACGTTCTCTTTCAGGCCACGCAATTCGTCGCGCATACCCTTGGTTGCTGCCTCTGTAAGCACCCGGGTAGTTTCCTGGAAAGAGGCCGCAGAAATAAACGACTCCGTAGCCAAAGACGCTTTCGTGATACCGAGCAACACCGGCTCGTATATCGCCAGCTCTTTATCCTGTGCCAGGGCCACTTCGTTCTCCTCGAGAACCTTAGCCCTGTCGACCTGCTCACCCTTGATCAGGCGCGTATCGCCCGCGTCTTTAATCTCGACCTTACGCAACATCTGCCGGTTAATAACCTCGATGTGCTTGTCGTTGATCTTCACGCCCTGCAAGCGATAGACATCCTGAATCTCCTTGACCAGGTAACCGGCGAGCGCCGAGACGCCAAGCAGACGGAGGATGTCATGCGGATTGGGTTCGCCGTCGCAGATAACTTCTCCCTTTTCGACGTGCTCGCCCTCGAAGACGGTGACATGGCGCCATTTAGGAATCAGCTCTTCGTACGGGTCGCCTTCTTTAGGCGTAATTACTAAGCGCTGCTTACCTTTGGTGTCCTTACCGAACCCGACCGTTCCGGAAATTTCCGCAAGAATCGCCGGCTCTTTCGGCTTCCGGGCTTCAAACAAGTCGGCAACCCGGGGCAGACCGCCGGTGATATCGCGAGTCTTGGAAGACTCCTGCGGAATACGGGCAACCACGTCGCCCACATCCACTTCCGCATTATCCAGCACGCCGACGATCGCACCGGCAGGAAGGAAGTAATGCGCCGGGATATCGGTGCCGGCAATACACAAGTCGCTGCCGTCTTCGGCGACCAAACGAACCATCGGTCGCAGGTCTTTGTAGGCAACACGCTCTTCGATCTGCTTGCCGTCCTGTGTCGTGACGGTGCGCCGAATCTCGCCAGCCCCGCGGGTCTTCGGATCGGTGATAACCATAGAGGTCAAACCGGTCATCTCGTCGACTTGCCGCTGGACGGTAACGCCCTCGACGAAGTCGGAGAACTTCAGACGGCCCTTCACCTCAGTGATAATCGGGTGGGTATGCGGATCCCAGGTGGCGACGATCTCGCCGGCACCGACAGCCGCACCTTCCTCTACCGTAATCGTTGCGCCATAAGGGATCTTATAACGCTCACGCTCACGCCCGTGGTCGTCCATGACGGTCAGCTCGCCAGAACGAGAGACCGCAACCAGGTTGCCGCTGGCGTGCTTCACGACTTTCATGTTGTGAAGCCGAACCGTGCCGGCCGCCTTGATTTGAACGTTGCTGATGGACACGGCACGGGATGCGGCACCACCAATGTGGAAGGTCCGCATGGTCAACTGGGTACCGGGCTCACCGATGGATTGCGCCGCGATAACGCCGACCGCCTCGCCGATGTTGACCAAATGCCCCCGCGCCAAATCGCGGCCATAGCACATGGAGCAAACACCGTGGCGCGTCTCGCAGGTGATCGCCGAGCGAACCCAGACCTCGTCGATACCCATCTGTTCGAGGTTATCAACCCAGTCCTCGTCCAACAGGGTACCTGCGGGAACCGCAGTTTCCCGACTACCCGGTTTCAGCACGTCGCGCGCAACGACACGGCCGAGCACACGCTCCCGAAGCGGCTCGACTACGTCCCCACCTTCGATCAGCGGGGTCATTAACAAGCCTTCCCGTGTGCCGCAATCGCGCTCAACGACTACCAGATCCTGCGACACGTCAACCAAACGCCGGGTCAGATAACCGGAGTTGGCGGTCTTCAATGCAGTGTCAGCAAGACCCTTACGAGCACCGTGAGTGGAGATAAAGTACTGGAGTACGTTCAAACCCTCGCGGAAGTTCGCGGTAATCGGCGTCTCGATGATCGAACCGTCTGGCTTCGCCATCAGGCCGCGCATCCCGGCCAACTGCCGGATCTGCGCGGCGGAACCACGCGCCCCCGAGTCGGCCATCATAAAGATCGAGTTAAAGGATTTCTGCTCGGTTTCATTGCCATCAACGTCAACGGCCTTCTCTTTGCCGAGCTTGTCCATCATAGCCTTGGAGACTTGATCGTTGGTGTGCGACCAAATATCCACCACTTTGTTGTAGCGCTCGCCGTTGGTGACCAAGCCGGAGGCGTACTGATCCTCGATATCCTTAACTTCGGCCTCGGCCCGAGCGAGAATCTCTTCCTTCTCGTCTGGGACGACCATGTCGTTAACCCCGATCGAAACAGCCGCCCGGGTGGACAAGCGAAAGCCGGTGTACATCAACTGGTCGGCGAAGATGACGGTTTCTTTCAAACCAACCCGACGGTAGCAGGCGTTGATCAAGCCGGAGATCGCTTTTTGGTCATATCGCGATTAACCAACTCGAACGGCAGGCCGTCAGGTACGATGTCGTACAGCAACGCTCGACCGGCGGTGGTTGTCACCCGCCGGAACTGCACAACCATCTCGCCTTCGTCGTTGTACGCTGCCTCGCGCAGGCGAACTTCGATCTGCGCCTGCAGATCGAGCTGCTTGCTTTCGTAGGCGCGATGCACTTCCTCAATGTCGGAGAAACGCATCCCCGCGCCTTTAGCCCCAACCGCTCGCGGTCGATGTAATAGAGGCCCAAGACAACGTCCTGCGACGGAACAATAATCGGCTCGCCACTCGCGGGCGACAGGATGTTGTTCGTCGACATCATCAAAGCACGCGCTTCGAGCTGTGCTTCGAGCGATAACGGTACATGCACCGCCATCTGGTCGCCGTCGAAGTCGGCGTTGAACGCGGTACAAACGAGCGGGTGCAGCTGAATAGCTTTACCTTCGATCAGCACCGGCTCAAAGGCCTGAATACCCAAACGGTGCAAGGTCGGTGCGCGGTTAAGCAGCACCGGGTGCTCGCGGATCACCTCTTCGAGGATATCCCACACCTCGGCGCTCTCGCGCTCGACCATTTTCTTGGCTGCTTTAATGGTGGTCGCCAAACCGCGCAATTGCAGCTTGGAGAAAATGAACGGTTTGAACAGCTCGAGCGCCATGCGCTTGGGCAGACCGCATTGATGCAGTTTCAACGTGGGACCGACCACGATTACCGAACGACCGGAATAATCGACACGCTTACCGAGTAGATTCTGCCGGAAGCGCCCCTGCTTACCCTTGATCATGTCCGCCAAGGACTTCAACGGCCGCTTGTTCGTTCCGGTAATAGCGCGACCGCGACGGCCGTTGTCTAACAGTGCGTCGACGGACTCCTGCAACATCCGTTTTTCGTTACGGACGATAATGTCCGGCGCGGCAAGTTCCAGCAGCCGTTTCAGGCGGTTGTTCCGATTGATGACGCGGCGATACAGATCGTTAAGATCGGAAGTCGCGAAACGACCGCCATCCAGCGGGACCAACGGGCGCAGGTCCGGCGGCAACACAGGCAATACCGTGAGGATCATCCACTCGGGTTTATTGCCCGACTCAAGGAACGACTCGATCAGCTTCAGCCGCTTGGACAGCCGCTTGATCTTGGTTTCCGAATTAGTCGCGCCGACCTCTTCGCGCAACGTGCGCGCTTCGTCCTCGAGATCAACGCTAATGAGCAATTCGAAAACAGCTTCGGCACCCATGCGCGCGTCGAACTCGTCGCCGTACTGCTCCACGGCATCGAGATATTGCTCATCGGTCAGCAACTGCCCCCGTTCCATCGGGGTCATGCCGGGATCGATCACCACAAAAGCTTCGAAGTACAAGATCCGCTCGATATCGCGCAGCGTCATATCGAGCAATAAGCCGATCCGGCTCGGCAGCGATTTCAGAAACCAAATATGGGCTACCGGGCTGGCAAGATCGATATGCCCCATCCGCTCGCGACGCACTTTTGCCAGCGTCACCTCGACACCGCATTTTTCGCAGACGACGCCGCGGTGCTTAAGCCTCTTGTACTTCCCGCACAGACATTCATAGTCCTTCACCGGGCCGAAAATCTTGGCACAAAAGAGCCCGTCGCGCTCCGGTTTAAAAGTACGGTAGTTGATCGTTTCCGGTTTCTTAACCTCACCATACGACCAGGACCGAATCATCTCCGGCGACGCCAGACCGATACGGATGGCGTCGAAATCGTCAAGCTGCGCTCCCGGCTGCTTGAACAGATTAAGTAGGTCTCTCATATCCGCTGCCCGTCCAACTTTGTTGGGTAAATCATATAACCGCTAAGTAATGCCGATACCTGATCAGTCCTGCTCAAGCTCAATGTTGATACCGAGCGATCGAATTTCCTTGACCAGGACGTTGAAGGACTCGGGCATGCCGGCCTTCATCTGGTGATTGCCGTCGACGATGTTTTTGTACATCTGCGTCCGACCAACCACATCGTCCGACTTCACGGTCAGCATTTCCTGCAGCGTGTAGGAAGCGCCGTACGCTTCCAGCGCCCAAACCTCCATCTCGCCGAACCGCTGGCCGCCGAACTGCGCTTTACCACCCAGCGGCTGCTGGGTAACCAAGCTGTACGGGCCGGTAGAACGGGCGTGAACTTTGTCGTCCACCAGGTGGTTGAGCTTAAGCATGTACATGTAACCGATCGTTACCGGACGATCGAATGCATCGCCGGTACGGCCGTCATACAGCGTGGTCTGTCCGGTATCGGACAAGTCCGCCAGCGCCAACATGCGTTTGATCTCTGCCTCGTCCGCACCGTCGAATACCGGCGTGGCCATAGGTACGCCGCCACGGAGGTTGTTTACCAAGGCAACAACTTCCTCGTCGCTCAACGAATCGAGATCTTCCTTGGTACCGCTGGCGTTGTAGATCTCGGCTAGGAAGCCCCGCAGGTCTTGCATAGCGGCTTTAGCTTCCAACATCCGGCCAAGCTTACGGCCCAGGCCTTTGGCAGCCCAGCCCAAGTGCGTTTCGAGGACTTGGCCGATATTCATACGAGACGGCACACCCAACGGGTTCAGGACGATATCGACCGGTTCGCCGTCTTCGGTGAACGGCATATCTTCCTCCGGCACGATCATGGAGATCACACCTTTGTTACCGTGACGGCCGGCCATCTTATCGCCTGGCTGAATCCGCCGCTTAACGGCCAGATAGACCTTGACCATTTTCAGCACGCCGGGTGCCAAGTCGTCGCCCGCAGTGATCTTGGCCTTCTTCTCTTCGTAACGACGGTCAAACGCTTCCCGTTGCGCCTTAAGCTGAGCTTGCACGCGCTCGAGTTGAGCGTTGATCTCATCGTCATGCATCCGGATCTCGAACCAACGGTCGCGCGGCAACTCGCTCAGATAGTCCTGAGTCACCTCACTACCTGCCTTAAGCCTAGGTCCACCGTCTGCAATCTGACCGACCAGCATCCGCTCCAAACGGGCATACGCATCGTCTTCGAAGATCCGGTATTGATCGTTCAGGTCTTTACGAACGCTAACCAGCTGATCCCGTTCGATGGACAAGGCACGTTCGTCCTTCTCCACCCCGTCACGGGTGAACACCTGCACGTCGATGACGGTGCCGTCCATGCCGGAAGGTACCCGCAGCGAGGTATCTTTCACATCCGACGCTTTTTCACCGAAGATGGCACGCAGCAGCTTCTCTTCGGGCGTCAACTGGGTTTCGCCTTTCGGGGTGACCTTGCCGACTAAAATGTCGCCTGTCTTCACCTCTGCCCCGATATACACAATGCCGGACTCATCGAGTTTAGACAGCGCACCTTCGCCGACGTTCGGGATATCCGCGGTGATCTCTTCCGGACCCAATTTCGTATCGCGCGCAACACAGGTCAGTTCTTCAATGTGGATCGTGGTGTAGCGATCCTCCTTAACCACGCGCTCGGAGATTAGAATCGAGTCCTCGAAGTTGTAACCGTTCCACGGCATAAAGGCGACGAGCATATTCTGACCAAGCGCCAGCTCGCCCATGTCCGTGCTCGGCCCATCGGCCAACGCGTCACCGCGTGCAATCACATCGCCCGGCTTAACCAGTGGCTTCTGATTCTGGCAAGTATTCTGATTAGAACGGGTGTACTTGGTGAGATTATAGATATCAACACCTGGCTCGCCCGGCTCCGCCTCGTCATCGTTGACACGCACGACGATACGCGCTGCATCGACTTGATCGACAACGCCCCCCGGTCCGCCACAACCGTAACGCCGGAGTCGATCGCGACCGTGCGCTCCATGCCGGTGCCTACCAACGGCTTCTCTGCACGCAGTGTCGGCACAGCCTGACGTTGCATGTTAGAACCCATCAGCGCGCGGTTAGCATCGTCGTGCTCAAGGAACGGAACCAACGACGCCGCTACGGATACGGTTTGCTTCGGCGACACATCCATGTATTGGATCTTGTCGGCCGTTGCCATACCGAATTCGTTTTGGTGACGAACGGAGATAAGGTCGTCGACCAAGCGCCCTTCCTCGTCAAGATGCGCGTTGGCCTGTGCGATGACGTAACGCGCCTCTTCGATGGCCGATAAGTAATCAACCTCGTTTGTCACCTTGCCGTCGACGACTCGCCGGTATGGCGTTTCAAGGAAACCGTAACGGTTTGTCCGCGCATAGACCGCCAACGAATTGATCAAGCCGATGTTCGGCCCTTCAGGCGTTTCAATCGGGCAGACGCGACCGTAGTGAGTCGGGTGAACGTCACGCACTTCGAACCCGGCCCGCTCACGCGTCAAGCCACCTGGGCCAAGCGCGGAGATACGCCGCTTATGCGTTACTTCGGACAGCGGGTTGTTTTGGTCCATGAACTGAGACAGCTGACTGGAGCCAAAGAACTCTTTGATCGCCGCGGCAACCGGCTTGGCGTTAATCAGCTCTTGTGGCATCAGACCTTCGCTTTCGGCCAAAGTCAGACGCTCTCGAACCGCCCGCTCGACACGCACAAGACCGACCCGGAAGACGTTTTCCGCCATTTCTCCGACACTGCGAATACGGCGATTACCCAGGTGATCGATGTCGTCTACCGTACCCTTACCGTTACGGATGTTAATCAGCTCTTTCAGCACGTCGATGATATCGTCGTTGCTGAGCGTTCCCGAACCCGTTACCTCTTCGCGACCAACGCGAAGATTAAACTTCATCCGCCCAACCGGCGAGAGATCGTACCGCTCATCGGTAAAGAACAGGTTCTGGAATAGGTTTTCCGCGGCATCCTTGGTCGGCGGCTCGCCCGGACGCATCATGCGATAGATCTCAACCAATGCTTCTAACTGGCTCTTGGTCGGGTCGATACGCAGGGTATTGGAAATATAGGGGCCGTGGTCCAAGTCGTTGACATACAGGGTATCGATTTTATCGATACCCGCATCGCGAACAGCCTGTACCATTTCATCGGTCAGTTCGGCATTCGCTTCTGCGATCAACTCGCCCGTTTTGGTGTCGACCAAGTCGTGCGCAACGATCTTGCCGTTCAAGTACTCGTCCGGCACTTCCAACGCCGTCACGCCGGCTTTATCAAGTTCCCGAATGTGGCGCGCGGTCACGCGACGTCCGGTCTCCACCAACACTTGGTCGCCGATCTTGATGTCGAAGGTTGCGGTCTCGCCCCGCAGACGCTCGGGCACCAAGTCCAGAATGACTTTGTTACCTTCGAAGCGGAAGGTGTTCATCTCGAAAAACATTTCGAGAATCTCCTGCGGCTCGTAACCGAGTGCACGCAGGAGGATGGTCGCCGGCAATTTACGGCGCCGGTCGATACGGACGAAAACGCTGTCCTTCGGATCGAATTCGAAATCCAGCCACGAGCCGCGATAGGGGATCACGCGCGCGGAGAACAGCAGCTTGCCCGAGGAGTGGGTTTTACCCTTGTCGTGATCGAAAAATACGCCAGGCGAACGGTGGAGCTGCGAGACAATAACGCGCTCGGTACCGTTAATCACAAAGGTACCGTTGCGGGTCATCAAGGGCAGTTCGCCCATGTAGACTTCCTGCTCCTTAATGTCTTTCACCGTCTGCGCAGCATCCTTCTCACGCAGGATCAAACGCACCAACACCCGTAACGGGGCAGCGTAAGTCAGTCCGCGAAGCTGGCACTCCTTAACGTCGAAGCCTGGCTCACCAATGCGGTAGCTAACATACTCAAGGCTTGCGTTGCCGGAGTAGCTGGAGATCGGGAAGACAGACTTGAAGGCCGCATGCAAGCCCCGATCATCACGACTGCCGGCCTCTCGCTCCTCTTGCAGAAAATCGCGATAGGACTCGAGCTGGGTCGCGAGAAGATAAGGGACTTCGAGGATTTTCGGCAGCTTGCCAAAGTCCTTGCGAATGCGCTTCTTTTCGGTGAACGAATAGGCCATCGAGGTTCCTCACCAGATCTAGTTCCGAGTGCAGAGTTCCGAGCTCAGCACGTGTGTTGTGGTGTCAACACATCGTAAAAAACCCGCAAGTCTGAACTTCCCACAAACGGGAAAAGGCCGGTGGCGTAATACGCCACCAGCCATCAAGCAACAGGCGTTGCCTCTGTCGTGACAAGTCTTACTTGACCTCGACGGTGGCACCAGCCTCTTCAAGCTTGGCCTTAACTTCTTCGGCCTCTTCCTTGGAAGCGCCTTCTTTGATCGGAGCCGGAGCGCCTTCGACCAATTCTTTCGCTTCTTTCAGACCCAGGCCGGTCACGCCGCGAACAGCTTTAATGACGTTAACCTTATTGGAGCCAAAGCTCGCCAGAATAACGTCAAACTCAGTTTTCTCTTCGGCAGCGCCGCCAGCTTCACCACCGGCAGCAGCAGCGGGAGCCGCAGCAACAGCGGCAGCAGCCGTTACGCCAAACTTCTCTTCCATGGCGCTGATGAGGTCAACAACCTCCATCACCGTCATGTTGGAAATTGCTTCAAGAATATCGTCTTTGGAAACGGCCATCGTCGTATCTCCTAAAATTGACGCGAGATTTCCACGCCCTTATTGGGCAACAAAACAGAGCGACAGACAGGAACTTACTGCTTAGCGTCCTTAACTGCGGCCACCGTCCGTACCAGTTTGCTCGGCACCTCGTTGAGGGTGGTAACAAACTTCTGGACCGGAGCGCGCATGGTCGCCATCAGGATGCTCAAGGCTTCGTCGCGGGTCGGCAAGCTCGCAAGGCGGTCAAGGTCGGTCGCTGGCAGCACTTGGCCACCGATGGAGACCATCTTCACGACCAGATTTTTGTTCTCTTTCGAGAATTCCTTGATAACCCGTGCAGCAGAACCCGGATCCTCCTGCGAGAAAGCGAGAAGCAACGGCCCCACAAAGCTTTCTTTCATGCATTCGAAATCCGTACCTTCTACGGCACGACGAGCCAGGGTATTTTTCACTACCCGCAGGTAGACCCCTTTCTCCCGAGCCACGACGCGCAAGTTATCCATCTCGCCAGCAGTCAGCCCGCGATACTCCGCAGCAACTACGGAATGAGCTTCCTGGGCGACAGCGGAGACTTCCTGCACCATCGCTTTCTTTTGTTCCAGACTAAGTCCCATTTTCTAAACCTCCTGGAACCTTCGTTGGACCGACGACAAAGCGAAAACGCGCCTTATCGCCTGAGTGACGACACACCTGTGTCGCCCGCCCCACCCGGGGCCTCAACGGTCGCCACATGCAGGAAATCCTGTCTGGGCTGTACCGTCTGCGCTGGCGGTCGGATTCACCTTCCTTTCAGCACTAAGTGCACCTAGCGGTCTCTGACGGCTGCCGCGTCATCCGAGACAGCCTCAAGACTCTGTTTACACGCCGCCAAGGCGGCGTGTGCCCTTATAGACCCAACGAGCTCAGGTCTACAGCCAAACCCGGGCCCATAGTCGAAGACACCGTCACCTTCTTCAGGTAGATGCCTTTCGCAGCCGCAGGCTTGATTTTGTTCAGATCGCTCACCAATGCCTGCAAGTTTTCGATCAGCGCGTTCACGTCGAAATCGACCTTGCCGATGCTAGCGTGGATCAAACCGCCTTTGTCGGTACGGTACCGAACCTGACCTGCCTTCGCGTTGCGAACAGCGGCCGCAACGTCGGTCGCAACCGTGCCGACTTTCGGGTTAGGCATCAAACCGCGAGGGCCAAGAACCGGACCCAAGCGTCCAACCACACCCATCGCATCAGGGCTTGCAATAACGACGTCGAAATTCAAATCGCCGCCTTTCATGGTTTCGGCAAGATCTTCGAAACCGACTGCATCGGCACCCGCTTCTTTAGCGGCTTCAGCATTATCGCCCTGCGCAAACACAGCGACCCGTACCGTCTTACCGGTACCGTTGGGCAGTACGGTGGAGCCACGGACGACCTGATCCGATTTTCGCGGATCGACGCCAAGATTGACGCTTACGTCGATGGACTCGGAGAACTTGACCGAGGACAGCTCTTTTAGAAGCGACAACGCCTCGTCTACCGGATACTGTTTAGCCCGATCAATTTTGGCCCGAATGGCCTGTTTCCGTTTAGTCAGCTTTGCCATGGCTTACAGACCCTCCACGTTCAGGCCCATGCTACGTGCAGTACCCGCGATGGAGCGCACAGCCGAATCGAGATCGGCAGCATTCAAGTCAGGCATTTTGGTCTTTGCGATCTCTTCCAGCTGCTCGCGCGTCACCGTACCCACCTTTTCGGTATTTGGCCGGCCGCTGCCAGACTTAATACCGACAGCCTTCTTGAGAAGAACGGCCGCGGGAGGGGTCTTGGTGACAAAGGTAAAGCTGCGATCGTTATATACGGTAATAACGGTCGGGATCGGCAGACCGGACTCAATCTCTTGGGTCTGAGCGTTAAACGCTTTGCAGAACTCCATGATATTGACGCCGTGCTGACCCAACGCCGGGCCAACCGGCGGACTGGGCTTGGCCTGACCGGCCGGAACCTGCAGCTTGATATAGGACTGCACTTTCTTAGCCATGATAGACTCCTTAGTGGGTGCAAACGCCTTCCGGCTCCCCTTGGATCAACCTAGCCGCTGCAAAAACAGTGACTTCGGGACGATCACGCCGCCGTTACGGCGGCGCTTGCAAATTCGATATCTAAACTATGAACCTGAGATAACGAAAGAGTTCCTTACTGACGAAAGGGCTTAACCTTTTTCCACCTGGCCAAACTCAAGCTCAACCGGCGTGGAGCGGCCAAAGATCAGAACGGCTACGCGCAAACGGCTCTTTTCGTAGTTGACTTCTTCGACAACACCGTTGAAGTCCGTAAAAGGCCCTTCGGTTACACGCACCACTTCGCCAACTTCAAATAGAACTTTCGGCCTCGGCTTCTCCGCACCTTCCCGAACGCGGTTGAGGATAGCATCCGCTTCGCGCTCACTAATCGGTGCCGGGCGGTCGCTCGAACCGCCGATAAAGCCCATCACCCGGGGAACTTCGCGAACCAAATGCCATGTCGCGTCGTTCATTTCCATCTGAACCAGCACGTAGCCAGGAAAGAACTTCCGCTCGCTGCGGCGCTTTTGCCCTTCCCGGATCTCGACAACCTCTTCCGTCGGAACCAAGATCTCGCCGAACTGGCTTTCCATACCAGCTCGTTTCACCCGTTCTTGGAGAGAGCGCTTCACCTGATTCTCAAAGCCCGAATAGGCATGAACAACATACCAGCGCTTTGCCATATCCCTATCCACCTCCGAGACGCATCAACGCGCCGACGCCCCAGCGCAGCAGTATGTCAAGCAGCCATAGAAAAACCGCAACCAACATAACCATGACGAGCACGATTAGCGTGGTTTGAGTGGTTTCCTGCTTGGTCGGCCAAACAACCCGTCGCAGCTCGTTGCGCGACTCCCGGAAAAAGCCCCAAATAGAGCGCCCGAGCTCAGTAGTCATCACAATCGCAACAGCAACTGCAACGAATGCCAACAGACCTAGAACGCGGAACAGCAGGAGCTCGTCGGCATAGTAGTAGAAGCCGACCGTGCCTGCGACCACAATCGCCAAGGCTAACAGCAGCTTAGGCGTATCTAGGGGCGATTTTTGTGCGACTGGTTTGGAATTCATGCGATCAGGGTGCGCAATCCCGAAATATCGACGGTGACGAGCATTACACCCGTCACCGCCATTGAATGGCAGGCCAGGAGGGACTCGAACCCCCAACCTGCGGTTTTGGAGACCGCTGCTCTGCCAATTGAGCTACTGGCCTAAACTTGTTTTCGGGGCGAACAGTGTATCGGATTTCTCACCCCATACACCAGCCGCCCCGACAGACGCCGCTTACTCGATAATCTTGGAAACGACGCCGGCGCCGACGGTACGGCCGCCTTCACGAATCGCGAAGCGCAAGCCGTCTTCCATCGCGATCGGCGCA
>NZ_NFZV01000047.1 GCF_003399765.1 Alkalilimnicola ehrlichii
CGTCCTTAACTGCCTGCTTGTCGATCTCTGGCGGCGGCTGGCGGTAGAAATTCGCGGGAACAGCTTCGGCGTCACTGATTTGCACGCTCGTCGGATTTTTCTGTAGCCGTATGCTGTACTCGGGGGCGTCGATACGCTTAATGCCGCACGCCTGCATGTTTGTCAGCAAGTAATTCTTGAGCCACTTAACGCGCTCCTCTGCCGTCTTGCGTCGCTGAGCAATGCGTTTCTCCGCCTCTTTCATTGCGCCGACAGATGCTTCCAGGTTCCCGATAAACGCGGCCACGTTCGTCGCCTTCGCCTCGATATCACCCGCCAAGCCTTCCATCGTGTCGTTAAACACTTCGGCTGGCAGGTTTTCATCTTGGCTTAGAACGTCGTATGCCTGCTTGTACTGGTCCGAGAGCTGATAAAGCGTCATTCCAATCATTGCGTAGCCTCCTGGCGCTTCTTGTTTAGCTTCTTGGTCAGAGCCCCATAGGCGCCGTCAAAGTCAGCAGCGAGCAGCTCATTGACTTCCTGGATGCCGTAGGCGTCGCAGAACTTGATAACATCGGTGTCAGTTGCCTTAATGAGATCTAGGATCTTTCCGCACTGCTGCTCGCTGATCTTCGGAGAGTTGGCGCGGCGTTCTGCTTCCCGCTTCTCGCTAAACTCCCGGCTGACTTCGGCAACGTACTTATTGTCGTCATATCGCCCCAGGTGAATGTCGGCGCTAAACCCGAGCAGAGACAGGCACTTGCTCATGCCGTCCGTAAGCGATTTCTTGGCGTGCTCCTCGTCAGTGGTAAGCCCGTGCTTGTTCTTGCCGATGAAAGTGGTCTGGCCGTACTGTCGGATCTCGCCGCGCTGCTCGCCGTGCTTGTACCAGAGTTTAACCAGCACCTTGTGGATGGTTTCGCGGGTACCGTTGCCGTCGAGCGGAGCGCCTTCCACGTATTCCTCGCGCTCGACCTCAACACCCCAGCCGATACCCATTGGGCCGAATGTTTCCGTTGCCCTCTTAGCAAGGTAGGTCGCGTTGGTGGCCGTACCCTTGAAGCCGCCGCCCCGGTTGAACGGCTTGGTGTGTTGCGGGTCGGTCTTCTCGACCGCTTCCCATATCTGTAAATTCTGGTTGCCCATATTCCCGCTCCCACTGTTGCTGCTCGTGTTCCGCCTGCTGCCATTCAAAGCCCGCGGCATCCATAACCAGAACCTCTTGCCTCTTTGCAGATCGCTGCCGCCAGCTCGCACATATCCAGCTCAAACCAGCCCCAGTGGCACTGCGACGCTGGGATACCTAGCTGGCCAGCAAGCCATCGGTAGGCTTCGTCGCGGCTGGAAAAGATCGCGTCCGGACTATCGCGCCTCCAAAGGCGTTCGAAGTGCGGCTTGCAGTCGTTACGGGCCTTTCTCAGCTCTGCGTTTGCCAGCGTCCCGAGCGGTATTTCTGTCTTCGGGTGCACGCCAACATAGGCGCGGCAACTGCTGTTCTGGCACAGGTACGCGTACGGCCACTTCCCGTAGCGTCGGCCGTCGTAGATCGCGTCGTTCGTCACTAACCGCACCTCAGCCCCGCAGTAGCGGCATTCCGTCGGTACGGGAAGGGGGTTCTTAACCTTGCTCATCACACCGTCTGCCTCGCCAAATCCGCCAGCTTCTCCAACCTCCGCTGCTCACGCTGCTCTTTGCTCATGCCGATAGCCCGCTTCCAACCTTCGGCGGTGCGCTCTTCCCACCGCTCGGCTTGCTCGGCTTCCAAAGCTGCAATAGCTGCGGGTAGTAGTTCGTTGTCTTTACGCATCGTTGTTCTCCTAGCCCCGCAGCGTACCTGCCGCGTTAAACTGTCCGTGTCACTTACAGGGGGCGGCGGCGGGTTATGCGGTTAGCCAAGCCGTGTTGCTTGCTTCTTTGTGCAGATGCCCGAAACGTCGCTCTACTTCGCGTTCTGCCTCGGCCATCACATCAGCCCACTTGACCTTGAGCGCACGGTAATCGTCGCTTTCCGGGTCGCAGAGCAGGGACATTGAGTCATAGCCTGTTGCGAGCGTGACTAGCGTTGTAAAGCGCTCGTCGAGATCTTCCATTTGCCGCGCCGAGGCACGTTTAAATTCCATCCTGTCAATCGCGGCTTGCGTGCGTGCGGTGATCATTTCGCCCCCTCCATCATCCGCTCTATAGCGATAGTTGATTCGTCTACTGCCGCCATTAAGCTAGTGCTGTCCGACGTTCCCAGCGGCTCAGCTCGCGGGATAACGAGCACCCACGGCATCCAAGGTATGTGCTTTGTTCTTTGCTTAGTTTTCTTCATGCCCCACCTCCTGCCGGTCGTTATTCGCTCTGCGGTAGTCAGACGGGCCGCAGCTCCGTTCCAGCCGGGCGGGCACTCCCACCCCATGCGCCTGACCTGCGCCGCCGGAACCGCTATTCGTCAAAACGCAGGTCATCCACAAACTCACGCTTGGCTTGTCGCTCTGCGTATCCTTCGATCTCAGCATCGAGCGCCTTAGCCGCTGCGTCCCGCTGCCGCTCCGTCAGCTCGCTCCGAAACAGCGCCCACATCGCGCTGTTTATCGTTGCCCAGTTGCTGTCATCGCCGTAGCCGTCGTCGATGCGCTGGAGCAGGTCTGACGGGTCGTTGTTCATTTCGCGCACAAGCTCGGCGTAAATCTCGCGCTGCCGGTCGTCCAAGCTGTCAGCCACAGTCGGCACGCTTGCCGGATCGAGCGGGTGACGAAAGTCGCGCTGCTGGCTGATCGTTTTGAGTGCGTTGTTGACTGCGTGCATGTCTGCTGCCCGTTTGCGTTGTTGATAATTTGCACTGTACGCAAATTAGAGGATTGCGTCAAGCGCAAATTAACATTCAGCTGGAATTGCTGGTCGCGCAAACACAGGCAATAAAAAACCCGCCGGGTGGCGGGTTGGGGTGAGGTTATTTTCCTCGTCTTCTTCCTATTATAAAGACGGATAGGAGGCTAGCGAGGCCGCCTCCACCAAGCAGTCCTCCGAAGACCGGGTGGCCGTTTACAGCTGCATAAGTGCCAGACAGGACGACAATTGTCCCCAGCAGGAATGCAAACACCTGCCCCATCGTTGCTTCGCGCGTTTCTGCCCTGAGCGCTTTGTTGCTCATCTGGTGGCGGTGGGCCTGCTCTTTCGCTGCCATCCCTATGATGATCTCAGCCGACCCTGGATGGATTAGCTCGTATTGCTGGAGGGTGTCTGGGTGCGGTATTGGCCCTTGGAAGTGTCGCCTCATCTCTACAGCCTGCAAGGGGTTGCCATTCCCCTGGCCTGTATTTGTGGCGGCCGCTTTACTTGCCTTTGCGGGTGCTCTTTGTTGGTTCTTTCTTCTCGCCATATTTTACACAAGATCTTTGGATGTCTTTTCCAACAAGCACCCAATCGCCTTTTATCCGGTCAAAGTCTGTGCCGCCGGTGTAACGCCGGTACTTTTTCTTGTTGTCTGGCCATATGTTGAGAGCCGACCCTGCGCCTCGCAAAATTTCTTGCAGTGACATCTCGTTGACCTCGTAACCCTTTGTCTTCCGCGCGTCGAATTAGCTTGCGTGCGGGCGACGACATTTTGTCGTCTTGGTCAATTATGGTTGCGAGAAAATTCAATAGCAAGGAAATATGCACCCATTGGTTGAGCACAACTCTTCCGTCCCAGGCATGGGATTGCGTTGCAACACTGTCTGTATGTACAGTGTTTCTGTCACCTGCGTAGGAGTATCGGCGATGAGCCCGGAAGAGTTGAAGGGCTATATCATTGAGATTGTTCGCGATGATCTTGAGGTGAATGGGCGGCTAGCATGCGCCGTAAGAAGTCTTCTGCAGCATCACGAGCCGCCTGCTCAATCTCGGCGCGAGAGTCCGAGTCCGGAGCCCAGACGTTAAGTTCGGCGCTCCAGCCCTTGCCAGCGTACTGCTCATAGTAGGCGACTTTAACCTGTAACAGGCCGTCGCGCGACTGGTCACCTACTGTGATCTCCATTGGTCGGTCTTTTAGATTAGCCACAAGTCGTCCTCTTGCTTTTGTTATTACTCACTGCTTCACAGGCTTCGTCCATTCCAGGCCCATACAACACGGCCAAGAACTCTTAAGTTGGCTGCCTCTGGTGAGGCAATATACTGAGGCTGGTAGCTCGGATTATCGCTAATTATCGCGAATCCGCCGTCAATCTGGCGCTGAATTCGCTTAATAAGCAGCTCGTCTTCTCGCGCCAAACAATAAACCGCGTCAATCTTTAGCTCTGTAATGCCGGTATCGACAAGCAAAGGGTCGCCGCTAGAAAATGTGGGGTACATCGAGTCTCCCAGCCCAATAACGACCCTCAAAGCGTCCGGCCTGCTTATTACCAACCGACTCCGTATCCAAGGCAGAGACAGATGCATGAAATCAACTATAGCGTCTCTCTCTGGCTGATATATCCCGCTTCCCATACTGAACTCAGCATTCATCATGGGAACTTTGAGAACTTCCCCCGAGTAGTCTGACTTACTTTCTTCAACAGATGATTCTTGCTGATAGCCACCGGCTGTGTAATGACTTGTCCTAGTTACGGAAAAGTCTACCGTCTCACCCTTATAGATAAGCTCTGCTGCCTCGTATATCCGCGCAAGACTGACATCCAAGGCGTCAGCGATCCCTACAAGCACATCCGAAGCGATGCCTTGGGTGCCACGCTCAACGCGGGACAGGTTTCCAGCATCATAGCCAACCGGATCGGCTACGGCGCTTAGCGTCATCTTTCTATTCGAACGGAAACCACGCAGAGCTTTACCCAACGCCTCGCGCATTAATTTTTCTTTATCCATCTCTGAATTCTCTAATGCGATTTGTTTGTTGCGCAAAGCGTGGCGCGCAAATTCGCTTGACTTTGATTTTGCGTATGGCGCAAAATAGACCCATGAAAGAAATTACTCACGAAACACCGCTTCGGAGAGTCCGGAGGGAATCCGGGCAAACCCTAAAGAGCGTTGCAGATTCTGTTGATTACGACGTAGGCAACTTGTCTCGCGTAGAGAGGAATTTGCAGAAAGCTCCAGCTGACCTGGCGGAGCGCCTGTCTCGGCATTTCGAGGGCAGGATTTCTGAGCTGCAAATCCTCTATCCAGACAGATACATGCCGCCCGTGAGTGATTCATCTACGAATTCCCTGGCGGAAGGTGCCCGAGCGCAGTAGCGCTTTCTCCCGGCACGCCGGGAGCTTTGTATTCGACGGCAGGATGCCGTCTATACCTGAGACGGAAATCGGACAAGAAGTAAGAAACATCGGAGTTACACCAACATGATCAGCAACGTACACCGGATCGAGATCCTTTCTCAGATTGAAGAGGACGAGACGAGAGAGAACAGATACCAGCCACGGTTCAACGATATGGATCATGCCCGGATTCTGTTCAGTGCTAAGAAAACTCGTATCCCAAAAAACTTGCTTGTTATGTACCTCGCTAGCTGGGCGCTCGATAACTGCCCGGCTATCCAAGACATCCTGAACGCAGATGAGGAAGAGATTATCCGCGTACTCAATGCCGCGTGAAGAATCTAGCGGAGTCTCGAATGCAAGATGAGAAACAAAAAGAAATTCCGGGTGTTGGTGGGTTTAGCCCGGCCAACGAACGAAAGATCAAGTTGCTAGCGAAGAAGACCGGCAAGAGCGAGGACGAAATTGTCTCTCTGCTCGCGTCGTACACCCTGCGTACTCCGCAGGGTAATGAAGAGACTCTAGGAGAGTCTGAGGGATTCTCGAAGCACTAAGCGGGGAGGGGAAATATGAGAGGCGAATACTTAGTAGACGAGACCATGTCCGTCTACAACATCAGACAAGGCGCGACGCCACGCGCAATCGAACACGCTATCAAGCGCCGCAAGCTGACGGCGCTATCAAAGCATTCTGGCGTACCTATCGACGAGCTTCGCTCTATGGCTGATCGCTGGGGCCTTCATTCTGGCAAAGGCGACGCGGCTTAAGGGTGATGTATGGACGAATGGCAAAAAGCCAAGAGGCAGGCGCGCAGGATCGGCAAAAGCAGCAGGAAAGCGCAATCGGTGTTGGTGTGGGCCGCGCTGGTGAAGCGGGCTATAGCGATGGAATCCGGTAAATGCGGGGAAAGGTGAAACGCATGCTTATCAACTTGTACTGCCGGGGGTGGGTTCCAGCAGTCGTAGTAAAGGCAGTGTTTCTGGTTTTAAGGCTAGCAAATAAATAGGCCGGCAGGGTGGCGGCCCTTACCGGCCTAAGCAAACAAGCAGGACTCATTATGGCTCAAGTTCAGCAATCAGGCAAGGTTTTACCGTTTCGGTCGAGGGGGTTTACCCGCATGCCGAACACTATTATTCGCGCAATAAGCAAAGGCTATCTGAAAGGGCTTGAGGCCCAAATAGCCTCTGCAATTGTAGATATCACGATAGGACGCAATCAGGACGACAGCGCCGTCACGATACGCGATCTGGCGGAATATACCGAGCTGGACCGATCTGTCGTGTCTCGTACCCTCAAGCAGCTTAGACTCCGCGACATAGTAGTGGAGTCTGTGACAGGCAAAGGCAAGATTTTTCGTCTAGCAGACGTGCTTCCGGAACTAGGGAAGCGTGCGGATTCTGCACGCCCGTGCAATATCTGCACACCCTCTGACGAAGACAAAGAAAACAATAACTTAGTAACTGTGCAAGATCTGCACACCCGTGCAGAATCTGCACGCACCGACCGTGCAAGATCTGCACACCCTCTTATTAATAATACTAAGAAAGAAAACACCCCCCTATAGTCCCCCCCACAAAGGCAGGGTCGGCTCGCTCCGCTCGCGGTGTGTGTGAGGAGAAATTTGACGAATTTTGGAAGGCGTATCCGACCAAGGTTGCGAAGGGGAAGGCGCGCAAGACGTTCGCCAAGATCAATCCGGATGATGAATTATTGGCTGTGATGTTGGGTGCGCTAGCGCAGCAGAAGGCCGACCGAGCCGCTAAACAGGCCGCAGGCGAATTCGTTCCGCGCTGGAAGCATCCGAGCACTTGGCTTAACGGTGAGTGCTGGGAAGACGAGGTGGAGTCTGTCGGCGGCAGCTCCAGCAGCTTCGACTGGTCGGAGGTGGATTGCTGATGCGCGCTTCTGAACTGGGTAATTTGCTGGCGCAGGATGCGAAGGCCGTCGCCGCCCATCTTCTGCCCAACGGCAAAGAGCAATCCGGCGAATGGTGCGTAGGCTCAATTGCTGGCGAGGAAGGAAAGTCGCTCAAGGTTAGGCTGACTGGCCGCAAGGCCGGAACCTGGAAGGACTTTGCGGAAGGCGGAAGCGGTGACTTGCTCGATTTGTGGCGGGAAGTCCACGGCTTAACGCTGACGCAAGCGATGGACGAGGTTCGCGACTACTTGGGGGTACACGCTCCGCGCTTCGACGGCGCTGCACCTCAGCGCCCGCACATCGACAAGCCGAAGTGTCAGAAACCCCAGTCCTGGGTTTATCGCTGGCTTACCGAAGAGCGGAAAATCTCGCCCGAAGCTATTGCCGCGTACAAGATCGGTGAGCAATCCAGCACGGCGGTTTTCCCTTACATCGACCCGAAAGGCGAACTGATGTTCGTCAAATACCGGGAGGCGGGCAGCAAGAAGATTTGGGCCGAGAAGGGCGGTGTTCTATCTCTGTTCGGCTGGCAGGCAGTGCCTGAAAACGACCGCTACATCATCATCTGCGAGGGTGAGCTAGATGCGCTCGCGTGGCGCACATACGGATACACCGCACTATCTGTTCCGAACGGCGCGACTGCTCACACGTGGATCGACAACGAGTTCGAAAACTTACAGCGCTTTGATGTCATCTTCCTCAGCTTCGACATGGATACGGCCGGAAGACAGGGATTGTCAGAGGTCATTAAGCGGCTGGGTGACGACCGCTGCATGGTTATCGAGCTGCCCGAAAAAGACGCCAATGAATGCCTGATGGCAGGTGTGACAGAAGATCAAATGGCTTCGGCCATTGGCTCGGCCAAAACCCAAGACCCTGACGAGTTGCGCCAGGCGTCCGAATACGCCGAGGAAGTTGTTAGCGAGTTCTATCCAGGTGACGAGGCCGAGGAAGGCATAGATTTACCGTGGAAAAATCGCATGGCCTGGTGAGGCTGCGGCCCGGCGAGGTGTCGCTGATTGCAGGCGTTAACGGTCACGGAAAGTCTCAACTGGCAGGGCATATCGTGCTTGGCGCAGGCAGACAAGGCGAGCGTGTTTGCATTGCTTCAATGGAGTTCAAGCCTCGCAAGTGGTTGCGTCGCCTTACTCGTCAGGCTTGCGCCATGACTCTCCCCGCACCTGATTACATCCGTGCTGCTTTTAAGTGGTACCAAGACCGCTTTTGGGTATTTGACGTTACTGGCACGGCCAAGGCATCGCGTCTGCTTGAGGTCTTCCGTTACGCAGCTAAGCGCTACGGCATCCGTTACTTCGTTATCGACAACTTAGCCAAATGTGGCTTTGCGGAGGACGACTACAACGGGCAGAAAAATTTCGTCGATCAGCTTACCGACTTCGCTAAGGAGTTTGAGGCGCACGTCATCGTATGTGTCCACATGCGCAAGGGTGAGAGCGAAGACAAACCGGCCGGGAAAATGGACATCAAAGGCACCGGCGCGATAACGGACATGGTCGATACGGTTGCGACTATCTGGCGGAACAAGCCAAAGGAAAAAGAGCGCCGCAAGCACAAGGCCGAGCAAGAAAAGATTGCAGACGCCCATAAAAGGGAGCCTTTCGACGAATCCGAGAAGCCGGATGCTTTGCTCATGTTTAGCAAGCAACGCAACGGCGAAGAAGAGCCGACGATTGCGCTTTGGTTTGACCCTGCATCTTTCCAGTTTCTCGGCGGCCCGAATAAAAAACCTTTCCGTTACGTGCAGTACTCGTCGGCGGGCGCAGAAGGGCCTGAGATTGATTGGGAGGAACGCTACGCATGAATGATGGCAGCGAGTTAATGGCGGATGCAGCGCATGAAATGGGCAGAACCACACAGCAAGCAATGCCAGCGCAGCGAGTGCGGCCAGTTTTTCATCTGCGGCGACAAAGCGCCGAGCGGTCCAGTTTTCAGCGCATGGCGCAAAACGGACAGGTTGCCGGAGCTAATCGGCACGGCGGAGAGCGCGGAGCAGGCAAGGGCGATGTGCGAGGGGGTGAGTGATGCTTAAGCCCATCATCAAGCTCGAAACCAACGAATACGCCGCCGGCCAGGTTGACGAGATCAAGCTAATCATCGGCGATCTGCACTTTCGCAAGCAAATCACTTGCGAGCGTGACCTTGCTTTGGCTGATCGGCTTGCAGCGGAGTTTGGCACTGAGGTTTTGGATTGCAGGAGGGGGCGGGAGTGAGTAAGCGAGCGTTGAGGCTGCACGAGAAGTACAGCAAGAAGCAATTAGTCGCCATGCAACGGGCCTTGCGCAACGACTCCAGATACCAGCGCAAGAACGATGACAGCATTTGGCTGCTCACGTCTGAGGGCCAGCGCCTGCACGACGACATCGGGTGGGCCATCTACTGGCACGACGCGCCGAATGGCAATGCGCGTATGCACACGGCAAAACCGCAGATGAAGAACTGGTGAGTGGCATGAAAACAGCAGACGACTACTTGCACCAAGCAGCGGCAGAAATGGCGGATCGGGCGGCAAGCCGAGACACGCCAACGGGTGAGCGGAGCATGGCGCGTGCGGTGCGTGCGTGGTGGGCGATCTACGGCGATGCAGTTGTGCAGCGTGGCCACGTAACCGAAACGGAAGGTTGGCAGTTTATGTCGATCCTGAAAAAGGTTCGCGGCGCCCAAGGCGAATACCGGGAAGACGACCACACCGACGACGTGGCTTATTCGGCGCTGGCTGCGGAGAGTGCGGCGCGGGAGGTGGAGCGTGAATAGACATCCAGTTAAGCGTCGCCCAGAGCGTCACGCGCTGCGCGTCGTAAAAGGGGGGTTGGCCCCTGCTGACAGCTTGACACAGTCCCGACTTCGCCAGCGTGGCTATCGGGTTGGCGACATTGTGTTTGCTGAAATCAGAAAGCCTCGTAACCCGCGTTTCCACCGGTTGGCTCATGCCTTTGGGCGGCTGCTGTCGGAGAACATCGAAGCGTTCGAGGGCATGGACCCCCACGCGGTTCTTAAGCGTATGCAGTGGGAAGCGAACGTCGGGTGTGAAGAAATGGGCGTAGAGGTTCCTGGGGCCGGTTTCGCGATGATCCGGATACCGCGCAGCCTGAGCTTTGAAAGCCTTGACGAAGGAGAGTTTCGCGAAGTCATGCGCGGCATGTCCCGGCACGTCGCGGCGCAGTATTGGCCGACGCTGGAGCCTGAGCAGATCGAGCAGATGGCGACGGTGATGGTGGGGGAAGAGTGATGCTGATGAAGGTTAACGCCATCAAATCGAACAAGCTGCGCAAGTCGGCGAAGGGCCATCCCTGCACAACCCGAATCCCCGGCGTGTGTAACGGTGATCCCGACACAAGCTGTCTGGCGCACCCGCCAATGGACAACGGCGGCATGGGCGGGAAGGCGTCGGACGAGTGCGGGGCCATCACCTGTAGCGACTGTCACGATTGCATCGACCGGCGCCGGTATCGGGACGTGCCGCGAGAGCTTGTCTACGAATGCTGGATACGCGGGCATCAGGAGACGCTGACGTACTGGCGGCAGATGGGGCTACTGAGCGTGAAAGGAGCGGCGGCATGAGCAGAAAGCTAACTTGGGAAGACGTCGAACACGGCCGCGCCAGGATCGTCACTCGCGGTGGCTGGACGTTTGCAGAGCGTGTGCCGGTTGGGACGCAGTACCGGATTCCGCCGGCGCGAGAGAAGAGGGAGGGGAAGCGGTGATAGCCATTGATCCGGGCAACGAGCAGAGCGCATGGGTGATCTACGAGAACGGCAAGGTCTACGGCGCCGCGATAGAGCTCAACGACGATGTTTTGCGCCGCATCGAATGCGAGTGGGGCACCGAGCAGTACGTAATCGAGATGATCGCCAGCTACGGCATGCCAGTCGGTCGCGAGGTGTTCGAGACGTGCGTATGGATAGGCCGGTTCATGGAGGCGGCAGGCGGCGCCGAGTGGGTGTATCGCAAGGACGTGAAGATGCACCTATGCCAGAGTCCCCGCGCCAAGGATGCGAACATTCGACAAGCGCTGATTGACCGCTTCGGCCCCGGAAAAGACAAGGCTATCGGGAAGAAGGCGAGCCCAGGCCCGCTCTACGGTTTTAAAGCGGATATGTGGCAAGCCTTAGCTGTTGCAGTCACTTACGAGGAGATGGAGCGGAGGAGCGTGGCGTGATGGAGGAATGGCGGCCGGCGGCGGGATTCCCAGGATATGAGGTGTCGAGCTTGGGGCGTGTCCGGAGTTTAGATCGGGTCGACTCCGTGGGGCGCCGACGGAAAGGACAGATCCTCACGAACGCAAGGAGGCCGCTGCGCACTTCAAAGGGTGGCAGTTATTACCGGGTCCGTCTGCGGAGGAATGGCAGGACTGAAGACGCACCTATCCATGTGCTGGTTCTAGAGTCTTTTGTGGGGCCGAGACCTCCGGGGATGCACGCTTGCCATAACGACGGCGATGCAGATAACAACGCTCTCGACAACCTCCGATGGGACACGCCATCGAGCAACCAGCGCGACAAGGTCCGTCATCAAACGATAGCCCGCGGGGAGGCCAATGGATGGGCGAAGCTGACGGAGACGCAAGTGCGGGAGATCTGGCTCTCGCCTCTGAGCGCCCCGCTGTTGGCTGATGAACTGGGGGTGAACAAAGAGACCATCGCGAGAATACGGCGACGGGAACTGTGGGCGTGGTTTGCCGAAGGACTTCCGCCCCGCCCACTGCGCCGTGTGACGGCAAGGAGCCAGCGCTAATGGCGGTCGCGGTGACGTATGCGGACACGAGGCAGAGCGAGGCAGCGTAATGGCGGACATAGCAGACAAAGCAGCGGCGCTACAGGCCGCAGAGATCGAGCACAGCATACGGCAGCGGGCCGGGCATTTGGATGGGCCGGACGACTGCGTCAAATGCGGCGAGTGGAATGACAGGGCAGAGCAGGGCTATGCGGTGTGTACCGCGTGTGTGGGTGAGAGAGAGTAGGCGATAGCGAGGGCGAGAGTATGACAGCAGCAGAACAATCGCAAAATGATCTTGAGTGTCGCGCAAACATGTTGCTGGACGAGTGGGGTCGCTGCCAGCGCCGAGAGGCTCACCCTTTGTCGAGAACGCGCCACCCAATAGATCGAGCAATGGAGGAGTGGGGCGAGGGCTGGCAGAGCCCTGCTCGCGATAACGTAACAGCGCTTTGCCGCCACCGGCAGAAGGTGGAGGTTAATGGGCGGTTGGTTAATTCTCTGCCTATGACTCCCGACCGTGTAGACAAGAGTAGCAGGGGTGGGGCTAGAGTGCCTGAACCGTGGCCTGATCACGTCGAGCGCGTGGAGCACGTATTGGCAAAGCTCCCGGAGCCAGTGCAAGAAGCGATTATCCAGCATCACATCTTTGAGCACGGTATCCGCACCGGCGCCCAGCTCTGCGGAGTGAGCGAGCACGAGTTTCGGAGGCGCTTGGAACGTGGGCGTTGGTTCTTGATCGGCCATTTTGATTACATTGACTCAAAACACTAGATATTGTGTTTTTAAAGTTGACAATGGGGTGTGCGCACACTATATTAAGGATTATGTAATTGCTGGAAAATGCGCTCTGCATCCAGCCAACCAGAGAATAAATGAGGCCTGCCCCGGAAACGGTGAGCGGGCTTTTTTATGCGCAAAAATACACCGACGAACAAATCCTCGACGCTTATAACGAGACGGGGACAAAAGCCGGTGCTGCGCGTCGGCTGGGTATGGATGAGCGCAACCTTAAGCGGCGGCTGAAGGTTCTGCTTGGCGAAGATCAGGAGCAGGAGGTCGACGCTTCACCCATGGAACTGGATGAGCTGCGGTCCCAAGTCCGGTCGCTCACCGCCGAGCTAAGAACCGCGCGCAAGGACGAGCTGACACAGCGCAAAGTACGCCGCGAGATATTCAATCTCAGCGAACAGAGCAGCGAGCCTCCGCAGTGGTTAGTTCGTACAGGCGGGCTGAGTAAGAGCCCAGGCGTGCCGACCCTGTTCGCCTCCGATTGGCATTGGGCCGAACACGTCACGCCGTCCGAGATTGGTGGCGTCAACGAATACACTTTGCCGATCGCTCATAAGCGAGCGCGGCAGATGGTAGAGCGGGCTATCGATCTGCTCACTAATCACATGGTTAATCCGGACTATCCGGGCATTGTCTTTGCCTTGGGTGGGGATATGGTAACGGGCGATATCCACGAAGAACTGTCTGTTACCAACGAGCTAGAGATCATGCCCACGGTGATGGACCTATCGGGCGTACTGATCTGGTGCATCCAAGAGCTTGCTGACGCCTTTGGCCGGGTGTTCGTGCCTTGCGTGACGGGTAACCACGGGCGCAACACTAAGAAGATCCGCAACAAGGGCCGAAACCACACGTCGTTCGACTGGCTGATATACGTCATGCTCGAACGGCACTTCCAAAGCGACGACCGGATTAAGTTCTACATACCGGACGGACCGGACGCGCTCTATCAGGTCTACGGTCATCGCTATCTGCTGACGCACGGCGATCAGTTCAGAGGCGGCGACGGCATGATTGGGGCGCTTGGCCCCATTCTCCGGGGCGATCACAAGAAGCGCTCCCGAAACAATCAGATCGATATGGGCTTTGACACGATGCTGTTAGGGCATTGGCATCAGCTCATCCAGTTGCAGCGCGTCATCGTTAACGGGTCGTTGAAAGGCTACGACGAATACGCTTACAGCAATAATTTCGGCTTTGAGCCACCCCAGCAAGCCCTTTGGATCACCCACCCGCAGCACGGCATTACTTTTAGCATGCCGGTACACGTTGACGAGCCGCGCAAGGTTAAAGGGACGGACTGGGTGAGCTGGAAAGCGGCCTAAACTCAGGCCTTATGCAACCCATCGCTCTCATCGCTGGGATGGGAGCTATAGGTTTCAAAAGGTCCGGACCTTTACGGCAAACGTCCGGACCCAGCTCCGGACCTTAGAAATCGGGCTTAACCCCTGAGCCTCCGACCTGATGGGTGCGGTTAAATCAGGGGTGCATACAACTCCTTTGGCGCCACCTCCCGGCGTCTTTTTTATTTCTGGTGACGGCATGGCAACGCTAACTCTGCGCCGGTCCTATTGTTGGGATCACGGAACATGGGGCGTTATGACGCTCCCCGATGGCAGCGAGTTGGCGACGTTAGAGCTTCCGTGGCGCGGCAATGAGCGCGGCCAGTCCTGCATCCCCGAAGGCGTCTATCGCATGGGTATGCGCGATTCCCCGGTGGTGGATCGGTCGAGCGGTGGCGAGTTTTCCCGAGGCTGGGAGATTCAGGGCGTGCCGAAGCGCACGTTCATCATGATTCATCCCGGAAATTGGATTCGCAACAGCGATGGTTGCGTACTGGTCGGCACTAAGCACGTCGTAATGGATGGAGCTATAGCCGTACAACACAGCAGGCAAGCATTCCGCCAGTTCATGCGAGCGCTGGACGGGCTGGATTCAGCAGACATCGAGATTATGCCTTATACGGTGAGCTACCCATGAGTGAGCAAGTTAAGCCCGACTGGCAGCGCCGCCGCGCGATTATCTATTTGACGTTGATCTTTTGCGCTGGCGTTGTCCTTTACCTCACCGGCTGGGGCGAAGATACCCGGCTACACGAAACCATCATCCAGTTTGCTTTCATCACTGCGGGTGGCGTTATCGGCTCGTATGTGTTTGGTGCTTGCTGGGAGGACGTGACGAGGCTGCGCAAGTGATCCGCGACTGGCTCAACAAGATTATTGCGGGCGTTGGCCTGCTGTTGGCCGGCTTGGCGTGGGTGTGGAAACAACAGCGCGACGCGGCACGAGATAAAGCTGAGCGCTACCGGCGCGAATCCGAGCAAGCAGAAGCGAGACACGAGCAACGCGACCGCGCTGCCCGGGCAGACAGCGAGGGCGAGCGCAAGACGAACGAGGCCCGACGCCAGGCCCGCGAGGAAGCGGAGCAGGGCAAGCGGGATCATTTCGAGGATGGCACATGGTAAGGGTGGCACTACTGGCCCTGCTGCTATCCGGCTGCGCACTGATACCCGAGCGCACTGTGTATCTGCAAGAGCCGTTACCGGTGCCTGAGCGCCCCTTGCTACCGACATGGACCGCCGATGACGTGCAATGCCTCGACACACGCACATACGCAGACATGGCAGAGCGTGATGCCG
>NZ_NFZV01000048.1 GCF_003399765.1 Alkalilimnicola ehrlichii
CGGACGGCATGACCGTGCGCAGCCACAACGGCAACGTCACCATTCAAGCGGCCCGGAACATTCGCCTGACCGGCCGCGGCGGCGGCGATATCACCGTCGAGCAAAGCGGCGCCGGTTTTAGCGTCAAAGCCGACGGCACGGTGCGTCTGTTTGGCAACACCGTGACGCTCAAAGCCGATCAGGGTGTCACCTTCAACGGCCCGGTGAGCTACGAGGTGCCGGGCAGCAATCAGCCCGAGCGGGTGAGTGTGCCGTCGCCCTTGGAATCGGTGGCGATTCCCGACTTAGCGCTGGAAGGCTTTCGGCCCCCAGAGCAAGAGCGTTGGCTCAAGATCAACGTTAACCGCCCCGAAGACCTGGAAGGCGACCTTGATTTTTGCTTGGAGAGCGACGATGGCGCGTACACCCAAACCCTATCATGTAGCGAAGTCGCCGAGGACGAAAAAGGGCGACTAGCGTTGCTGTTCGAAGACGTCGAACCGGGTAAACGCTACACGCTCACCGCCAAAGCCGAAGACGCCGAGCGGGTGTTGTTCGACGGTATAGCGCTACGCCAAATGGCCCGCTGATACGCTGCCAAAAGCAGACGGCTTATCGCTCAGCCCTCCGTCGCCGAGCGCTCCGGGCGCGCCGATAGCTCCTGCTCGGCGGCGCGCGCGCTTGCCGGTAGTGGGCGGCGAAATCGCCCCGCGGGTTACGCCGCTCCAGCTCGGCGAGGTGCTTGCGCACGCACAGTAACAACGCGCTCGGCTCGGCCCACTGCTCGCGCGGCAGCGGCTGCGACCACGCCCGCATCGCCTGCGGCAGCGGCGCCCGCCCTTGACGGTACTCCCACTCGGAGATCATAAACGGCACTTTCCACAGCGTGACCAGGTGCCAGACGTACCAGAAAAAGACAAACACCGGCCCGCGCTCGCCGTCGCGGTACTCCCGGTGCAGCCGCTCGCGGCGCAGCTCGAAGGTGTGGACGCCGTCGTAGGGCAGCAATTCGCGCGGGTCGGGGGTCGCCGCCGTTTCGCTACGGCGCAGGCCGGCCAGCGCCGTCGGACCGTGCTCCATATACTGCCGGATCGCCTCCCACAGGCCGGCGGCAATCGCCGCCGTCGGCCCGCCGATGGCCAGCGTGTACAAATCGCCCGTCTCCGGGTCTTCCACCGCGATGCCGAGGTTGTGGTGGGTCATCGCGCCGTACTCGGTGGCGCCGGAGCTGGTGGCCACCCAGGCGGTGACCGACTCCCAGGGCACGATCACCGCCTTACCGCTGTGGCTGTCGATAAAACACACCTCGCGGCGCTGGCGGTGAAAGCGGACCGGGCACTGGCGGCGCCTGGCGCGAACGTCTTGGCGGAGGGAGATGTAGCTTAAGGCGGTTAGCCCAAGCCAACCGGGAATTCCGATCAGCAAGCCAGCTGGCAATGCAATGCGGTAATCGGCCAAAAAACTGTGGTGAGGAGATGCTGACAAGGCCCCCATTACCGCAATGCAGAGGGGAAAAAAAGACTAATAATGACAACCCCTAACAGAAACGGCATGCCAAAGAATGCCTGATTGAGGTCAGCCGTATGATGGGTGGCATCGACGTCCAGATAGATCTCGTTGACCTCAACCAGGTTGTGACCGATGTCCATTGCCAGGCCGCCGAAAGGCACCGGCAATGGCGCGATGAACAAGGCCTTGCCGGTCAAAAAGCGCTTGATATCGCCCGCTTGCGGGCGGCCGTCTTTAAAGTCCGGCGTGGTCTCGGTGGTGGCGGAGGCTCGGCGAAAGCGTTGTAGGAGTTGCTTGAGCATACGCGTTAGTCTTCAAAGTCCTCTCGCTGCAACGGCAGGCGCTGCCGGACAGCCTCACTCTTTGGCCGCCGTGCGCCGCTGGCGGCGTTTCCGTGCCGCCGGCTTCGCCGGGGGAGGCGGGGCCCCTGCTCGGCGGCGGCCCGGGCCTTACGGTAGCGCGCCATGAAATCCAAACTCGGCTCGGTTTGCGACAGCGCGGCCAGGTGAGCGCAGACATTGCGTAACAACGCGCTCGGCTCGGCCCACTGCGCCGGCGGCACGGGCTCGGACCACGCGGCCATCGCCGCGGGTATCTGAGCCCGGCCCTGCCGGTACTCCCATTCGGAAATCTTGAAGGGAATCTTCCACAGCGTGACCAGGTGCCAGACGTACCAGAAGAAGACAAACACCGGCCCGCGCTCGCCGTCGCGGTACTCCCGGTGTAGCCGCTCGCGGCGCAGCTCGAAGGTGTGGACGCCATCGTAAGGCAGCAGCTCGCGCGGGTCGGGCTCGCCGCCGGTCGGTGTGCGGTGGAGGTGGCCGAGCCCCCCGGGCCGTGCTCCATGTACTCGCGGATCGCCTCCCACAGACCGGCGCCGATGTCCGCGGTCGGTGCACCCAGCGCCCGGGTGTGCAGGGTGCCGGTGTCCGGGTCCTCGATCCCGATGCCGATATTGTGGTGGGTCATCGCGCCGTACTCGGTGGCGCCGGAGCTGGTGGCCACCCAGGCGGTGACCGACTCCCAGGGCACCACGACCAGCTTGCCCTGACTGTCGACGAGACACACCTCCCGTCGTTGACGATGAAACCGGAGCGGGCAGCGGTGGCGGTCTTCCCGGACATCTTTTAACAGGCCGTAAGCAGAAATGGCTGTCAGCAGGATCCAGCCAGGAACGCCGTAAACTGCGCCTGCCAGGATCATAGGGACTAATTCTTCTCTAACCGTAAAGCTTCCGACGACAGCAAGAACTAATACCAAAAGGGTTGGGAGCAAAAACGTGCATCCGATTCCAATCAGAAAGGGCATGCCGAAGGCGCCCTGGTTATCGTTGGCCGTGTGCTGCGTCGAGTCGAGGTCGAGGTAGACGTCGTTCATCTCGACGATATTGCGGTTGGCGTCCAACGGCGTGCAGCCCAGCGGTATCGGCAGGGGCGCGAGGAACAGAGCTTGCCCGGTCGGAAAGCGCTTAATATCCCCCGCCTGCGGGTGATCCTCATGCAAGTCCGGCGGGCCGGCCTCAGTATCGGCTGTGCGGCGAAAGTGGCGAAAGAGCTGATTAAACATAGGCTACTCGGATAGATCCTCCAACCGCAGCGTCGCCATGCGGCTTAGCGGCGGCTGCGTGTTCTCCAACGGTTCGATAGTACGCTTGGCATCCTCCGGTATCCGCCGGAGGTTCAGGCGGTGCCAGAGCCCCGGCGTGACGGCGCGCAGGTCGACAATCCCGAAGTGAAACGCCCGGGGCATATCCGGGAACTGGCTGGACGCATACTGTATGCCGAGCGATAGTTGCCGCCGCCCTTTTTGTTCGTTGTCGCAGACGGGAAAGCTCAAGGTCAGTGGGGAGAGTGCCTGCAAGCTTGCCAGGCTCGCCAGGGTTTGACTCCATTCCTCGCTGTTGTCGCTGGTGGGACGAGGCAGGGCATACAGCCCGAGCCCCTGGTCCGCCAGGTCGGCCTCGTCAAGATCGGGAATGATGATACGGAAGCTGGGTTCGCCGTTGTCCGTTCGCACCTCGACCTTGGGCAGGGCCGTAATCGCCAGGAAGCGGCGTTGCGCGTCCTCCGCCTCCCAGCCGGCATCCTCATCGCCCCACGGGCCTTGCTCCAACCAACGATCGAGGGCCGAGCGTTGGTTGCGGTTGTACCACCACTCGCCGGCAAGCTGAATGGCGGTAAAGACCAAACCGGCCAAGTTAACGCGGAGGAAGACGCTCAGCAGACGGCCGCTGGCGCTTGCCCAAGCGGCGCTACGACTCGCTCCCCGCGCCATCTCCTGGCCCACAAACCGGCGAGCTTTGCGGGTTTGTCCAAGCCCCCAGGCCTGGCTGCCTGCAACGCCCGCGCTGCCAACCATGGATAACGTGGCACCGGCCATCGCCTGGCGATTACCCGTGCGCAAGGCCTCGGTCCACTGCCTTCCGTGATGCACGGTTGCGGCGAGAGAGGTTAAGGTTCCTAGCCCATACGCTCCATAACCAAACATTGCCGTTAAACGGCCTAGGTTGGCGGCCACACCCTCACGGGCCAGTCGGCTTGCAAAGCGGTCCAAACGTGCGGAGAACACGGTTACCGCAACGCCTTGCGCGAGGGCGGAGCCCGCGGCGGCTGCGGCTATGACATGCCCTATCAGCCGAAGCCTGTTACGTGCTTTGGCTGTATCATCTCCATCCTCCATCGCACGAACAAACTGCACGAGATTCCCTATCTGCATTGCAAAGATGATCGCCGCCAAACCATCGTTCACGAATAAGCCGCGGGCCGCACTGGGCGTATAGGCGCGCCCGGCTTGGAAATCGGCGGCCATACGCCGCAATTCTTGTTGCTGCGCCTCGGTGAGCCCCTGGATGCGCACGCCGACCTGACCGGCTCCGGGGCCGACGGGGCGCATGGCACGACGTATCCGCTCCTCGACCGCGGCCAGCTCTCGGCGGTGCTCGTCGCGGTCGGCGAGCTGTTTCCGATGCTCGAGTTGTGAGCGTTCTTGCTGCTCACGGGTCGTTGCGCGGTGACGCGCGTGGGCGGCACGACGCCGCTTACGCTGAACGTCCGTCAGTTTGGAGCGAATATTCTTCGCTTTGCGAATATCGGCCTCGAACTGCCGCAGTTGCGCCTCGTCAGCCACGGCGACCGTCACGCCGGTTTCATGAAACCCGCGCAAGGCCCCCAGCCAGGTGGCCTGAGGAAAGGCACGTCGCAAGTCATCCGGCCGCAGGGCTTCGCCCCGCTCAAAGCGCTCCACCAACGCAACGAAGCCCGCCGCATTCCGCAGATCATGCGCCGGTTGGTACGCCGTGCGTCGGAGCGCGTCGGCATCTTGGGCGCGCTCGCTCGCATTGGCGAAGTCGGGTAGGCCGAACGCTTGCCGCAGTTGGCCAAATTGCGTGCTGAGGACTTCAACCCGCTGGCCGGCTTCACGGGCATCCAGGGCGGTGACGATACGGCTGCTCAACTGCAAAGCCCGTCCCGGAAGCGACCGCGCTCTTCCTCGGTGAGTGTAAAGGCAAGCGGCTCGTTCCACTCCGGGTGTTGTTCCAGCCAGGCGGCGAGCCGCTCCGCCGCTTCATCCGTACGTGCCGCATCGCGCAGACACCCGTACTCCGCTTCCAATGCTTCCGCCGCTTGCCGCTCGGGGTCGAAATACCAGGCCGCGTTATGGAACGTGTTCTGCTCGATCAGGCTGATACGGTCTTCGGTGATGCGGTCAAGCATCCGGTTCCAGCGCGCGAGCTTAGCGCGCTCACGGTGCAAAACGCTTCCATCTCCTGCCGTTTTATCAGCTGCGCCAAGCCCAGCTGGCCGAAGCGCGCCCCGAAAAGCAAGGCCTGTAGCTCATCGGCATAAGCATCGATGGTGGGTTTATGCCGCGCGTAGAGCTCTTCGCCAAGAACCTCCTGCAACGCCTTATCGGCCTCCCGGACATCCTTGGCATCCCAAAACGTTTCGCGTATGCCGGGGAAGGCCGTAATGGGGGAGAAGCCAACAAACGCCGCTCGTCGGCGCCAATCGTAAAAGCCGTCGCGGTTCTGCTCGCCGTGCACGGTCAGATACTCGAAAATACCCTCGCGCTGCTCGGCCGTGGTTTCGTCAAGCAGGGCCTGAAAACGCGGGTCGTCGGATCGCGCCAAAAGGCCTTTCTGGTCGACCAGATACAAAGACTCGATCAGCGAGCCGATCAAGTAACGCCGCTCGCGCTCAGAATCCCCAGCCCACGCCTCGACCCACTCGGTAACGGCGTCTTGATAATCGGCCAGATCGCGCAGCAAACCCAGATCGTCTCGCACCAAAAGCAAGGCCGCTTCACTGTGTCGGCGCTCGGGGAGCGTCTCCCCCAGACCTGCGGGATCAACCAGTGTGAGGGCGGGCGCTTCGTTCGGACCGTCGTCGGGAGACTCGCCGCCGCCCAAGGCCGGCGCGTATTGGGTCAGCTCGTCCACCCAGCGCTGCGCTTGGTTCAGCGTCGCAAGGTGTCGGGCGCGCTGCTCGCTCAAGGCCGCGCGCATATCCACCTTCTGCATGACGCGCCGGCGCTCGCCGACATCCTCAAGTACCTGGCGGCATTTCTTCGCCGACCACTGCACTTCGGAAAACGTGACGAATAGCACGTGGTCGCGGCGGAACCGTAAAATCGGCGTTGCTTCCGCAACGGCCTCGTCTCGCTCATCCGCATCGACCGCGTGAGCACCCAACATCAACGGCGTTAACTCCCCCTCGCTGATCCGATACTCGTGCATCCCCTCTTCCGGAGTCGGCGACATACCGTCACGATTATGATGCTCAACGATATACAGATAGCCGTCGCGCAACGATCGCGGCCCCAGCGCGCCGCTTTGCAGTGCCACCCCGTAGGGCGAGGCGATGGTACGCGCCGCTTGCGCCTTATCGACCAAACCGTAGCGCAAAGGAAAAAGCGTCACGTACTGGGCCCAGTCAAGCGTGAGCACGAGTGTGTCGTCGCCCTCGTAGCGGGCGGAGCGGATCTCTAGATCGTTCAGGTCAACCATTAGCGTCCACCTCCAAACGGTGAGGAGGTGGACGCAAGGCGACGGAAGATGTGGCGGCGCGCCGACCCGGGCGCCGGCAATGGTTGATTTCGCCCCTGTTCCATGGGTCCCCCCTATCCCTATCGTATTCATCGAGCGCCGGGCGCTCTTTGTCGTGGGCAAAGTTTTACGCGCTGCCGCCGGAAATGCAACTCCTTGGATCGCCTCCGGTAAAGGCGGAAACCTGGCCGAATCGCTGCGGGCAAGCGTTTCTGAAAGCGAGCTGGTTGACGAGGGGGAGCGCTTCGGTGCCCCCGGCGCTTTCGCGACGCTCGGACGTGAGCAACGGGAAGTGTAAGGTTTTTACGGTATTTGACGATGTCCTGAAACCGCTCTAAGATGCGGTGTCTTCGGTCATGCCGTGTCGCTACGTCCGCCGGGGCTTTCAGCGCAGGTACCGTTGCCGAGCGAATTCCAGCAAAGCATCGTCGTCATGGCGGTGCTTTTCTTTTTGTTAGCAGCAGGCAACTGCTGCCGAGCATGTGGCCTCTCGTATGGGTCACCACTGTAGGAGCAATAATATGCCCATTATTACCCTCCCGGACGGCAACCAACGTCAATACGAAGAGCCGGTTAGCGTTGCCCAGATCGCTGCCGATATCGGCCCCGGCCTTGCCAAAGCGACCGTGGCCGGCCGTGTGAACGGCGAACTGCGCGATGCCTGCGATCTCATTACCGACGATGCCGACGTTGCCATCATCACCCCGCGCGACGAGGAAGGCCTGGAAATTATCCGCCACTCCTGCGCGCATATGATCGGGCATGCCGTCAAGCAGTTGTACCCCGAGGCGCAGATGGCGATCGGGCCGGTAATCGAAAACGGCTTTTATTACGACATCCGCTACGACAAAGGCTTCACGCCGGAAGATCTGGAGCGGATCGAGAAGCGGATGGCCGAGCTGATCGCCCGCGAGTACGACGTCGTTAAAAAGTCACCCCGCGTGACGAAGTGCTGCGCATCTTCCGGGAGCGGGGCGAGGACTACAAAGTCCAACTGGTGGAAGACATGCCCGAGGTCGAGTCCATGGCCTTGTACTACCACCAGGAATACATCGACATGTGCCGTGGCCCGCACGTGCCCAATGTGCGCTTCTGTAAAGCCTTCAAGCTTACCTCCTTGGCCGGCTCATACTGGCGCGGCGATAGCGGCAACGAAATGTTGCAGCGTATCTACGGCACCGCCTGGGGCGACAAGAAAGAGCTCAAGGCGTACCTGAAGCGTTTGGAAGAGGCGCAAAAGCGCGACCATCGCCGCATCGCCAAGGCGCAAGATCTCTTCCATATTCAGGAAGAGTCTCCCGGCATGGTGTTCTGGCACGACAAGGGCTGGCGCGTCTACACCCAACTACAGGGCTACATTCGCCAACTACTGGTACAGCACGACTACCAAGAAGTGCACACGCCGCAGTTGGTGGACCGCACCTTGTGGGAAAAATCCGGCCACTGGGACAAATTCGGCGACGGCATGTTCATCACCGAGTCCGAGAAGCGGACTTACGCCGTCAAGCCGATGAATTGCCCCTGCCACGTGCAGATTTTCAACCAGGGCCTGAAGAGCTACCGCGATTTGCCGCTGCGGATGGCCGAGTTCGGCTCTTGTCATCGCAATGAGCCGTCCGGCACCTTGCATGGGCTGATGCGCGTCCGCAACTTTGTACAAGATGACGCGCACATCTTCTGTACCGAAGACCAGATTCAGGATGAGGTGTCCGCATTCATCGATTTGGTGTTCGAAGCGTACCGAGATTTCGGTTTCAAAGACGTGTTGATCGCCTTGTCGACCCGGCCGGAAGAGCGTGTGGGCGACGACGCCTTGTGGGACAAGGCGGAGCAAGCCCTCGAAGTAGCGCTCAACAACAAAGGGCTGGACTGGAAACTACAGCCTGGCGAAGGCGCTTTCTACGGCCCGAAAATCGAGTTTGCGTTGAAAGACTGCTTGGATCGCGTTTGGCAATGCGGCACTATTCAGGTCGATTTCTCCATGCCGAACCGGCTCGGCGCCCATTATGTGGCCGAAGACGGGCATAAGCGCATACCGGTGATGCTGCACCGCGCCATTTTGGGGTCGCTGGAGCGGTTCATCGGTATTTTGATCGAGCATTATGCGGGTGCGTGGCCTCTGTGGCTGGCACCGACACAAGCGGTAGTGCTCAATATTACCGATCGACAAGCCGATTATGCCTCTGAGGTGAGTAAAAAGTTGGTGAAAGAGGGCTTTCGCGTCCATGCCGACTTGAGAAATGAGAAAATCGGCTTTAAAATCCGCGAGCACACGATTCAAAAAGTTCCTTATCAACTTGTGGTAGGGGACCGAGAAATGGAATCGAATACAGTGGCGGTGCGCACACGAGCCGGCGAAGATCTCGGCTCGCTTCCGTTGGATGCGTTAATCGAACGCCTCAATCAGGAAGTCGCGCAGCGTGGTAGAACTGAACTGGAGGATTGAAGCATCGCTCTCAGACCAAGAAAAGGCGGCCGGCCGCCAGTAGATCAAAACGGCTGAACCGGGATATCAAAGTTCCGGAGATTCGGCTTATCGGTGAGGACGGTGAGCAGGTTGGCCTGGTTCCCATCGAAGAGGCGCTGGAGAAGGCTGAGGAAGCCGGCCTGGACCTGGTAGAGCTGGATGGCAATGCCAAGCCGCCGGTGTGCCGGATCATGGATTACGGCAAGCACCGGTTTGAGCTGAGCAAGAAACAGCAGGCCGCTCGCAAAAAACAGAAGCAGATTCAGGTTAAGGAAGTGAAGTTCCGGCCTGGCACCGACGAAGGCGACTATCAGGTGAAGTTACGTAACCTGAAACGTTTCCTTGAGGACGGTGACAAGGCCAAGATCACGCTTCGCTTCCGCGGCCGCGAAATGGCTCACCAAGAGTTGGGCCTAAAGCTGCTCCAGCGAGTCGAAGCGGACCTGGAAGGTCTCGGTGTCGTCGACCAACGCCCCCGTATGGAAGGGCGGCAAATGGTCATGATGATGTCGCCGAAGAAGGGCAAATAAGCCCACTTTTGTCAAAAGCACGCGCGCCCTGCCCTGCAAAGCAGAGGACAGGGCTGTTTTTTTAAAGACGCGGAGAACTGGTAATGCCTAAGATCAAGACCAATCGCGGCGCAGCGAAACGGTTTAAGAAAACCGCTAGCGGTCGTTTTAAACGCGCCCATGCGTTTCATAATCACATCCTGACGAAAAAGTCGACCAAGCGTAAGCGCAAGCTGCGCGCGGACGGTTTGATCGCCGAGGCCGATACGCCGATGGTTCGGCGGATGATGCCTTACAGCTAACCAGTTTCTCGGAGAAGTATCATGGCAAGAGTTAAGCGTGGTGTAACCGCTCGCGCCCGGCATAAAAAAGTACTGGGTAAGGCTAAAGGCTATTACGGCATGCGGAGCCGTTCCTTCCGCGTCGCCAATCAGGCGGTAACGAAGGCCGGCCAATACGCGTATCGCGACCGTCGTCAGCGTAAGCGTCAGTTCCGCGTGCTGTGGATCTCCCGCATCAACGCGGCCGCTCGCGAAAACGGCCTGTCCTACAGCCGTTTCATTAACGGTTTGATGAAGGCCGGCATCGAGGTCGACCGTAAAGTGCTGGCCGACCTGGCCGTGCACGACAAGGCCGCGTTTACCGCTCTGGCAGAGCAAGCCAAGGCAAGCCTGGCCGCCTGAGCGAGATCGCGACCGTTGAGCCGTCAGCCTGCGGCTGGCGGTTCAGCATAAGATCGACGTTAAACGACGATCGCTGAAGGGGAAAGGGGCGGTAGCACCTTTCCCCTTTCTCGTATTCGGGCATCCGTTCCCAGCATAGATACAGCGGACACCGACCACTATGAGCAGCACCCAGGAAGCAGCTGGATTGGACGAGCTGGTCAAAGCGGCCGAGCAGGCCGTCGAAGCGGCCGCCGATCTCAGCGCATTGGACGAACTTCGGGTGGCGTACCTTGGCAAAAAAGGCCGCCTTACCGAACAATTGAAAAGCCTAGGCCGCTTGCCGGCGGACGAACGCCCGGCCGCGGGGCAGGCCATCAACCGCGCTAAACAACAGCTCCAAGAACGGCTGGAAGCGCGCAAAGAATTTCTCCAGAGCGCCGCCTTACAGCAGGCGCTGGAGGCCGAGCGCATCGACGTCACACTCCCTGGTCGCGGCCAGGCGAGCGGCGGCCTGCACCCGATTACCCGAACACTAGAGCGCATCGAAGCCTTGTTCGGCAGCATCGGCTTCAAAGTAGCGGAAGGCCCGGAAGTTGAAGACGACTACCACAACTTCGAGGCGCTCAATATCCCCGCCCACCATCCGGCGCGGGCAATGCACGATACCTTCTACTTCGATGCCCACCGCCTGCTGCGCACCCATACCTCGCCGGTGCAGGTGCGGGTCATGCAAGAAGAGGGCGCGCCGGTGCGCGTTATAGCGCCCGGCCGCGTGTATCGGTGCGATTCCGACCTCACTCATACGCCGATGTTCCACCAAGTGGAAGGTCTGCTGGTGGACGAAGGCATCAGCTTCGCCGACCTCAAAGGCATCCTCAACGACTTCCTCAGCGAGTTCTTCGAGCGCGATCTCGCGGTCCGTTTCCGGCCGTCCTACTTCCCGTTCACCGAACCCTCCGCCGAGGCCGACGTCCAGTGCGTGATGTGCGGCGGCGATGGCTGCCGGGTCTGTAAGGGTAGCGGCTGGCTGGAGATTCTCGGCTGCGGCATGGTGCACCCGAAAGTATTCGGCCATGTCGGCATCGACGCCGAACGCTACACCGGTTACGCCTTCGGCATGGGCGTGGAGCGTTTGGCCATGCTCCGCTACGGCGTCAACGATCTGCGGCTGTTCTTCGAGAACGACCTGCGGTTCTTGCGGCAATTCAGATAACGGAATGCCGCCCGCGCGGGGCGCAGTAACCGGAAGAGGTTTTTGCATGAGAATCAGCACGAACTGGTTACAAGAGTGGATTGCAGTCGAGGACGACGCGCAAACCCTCGGCGACCGGCTCACCATGGCAGGGCTGGAGGTCGACGCGCTCGAACCCGCCGCCCCTGAGTTCAGCGGCGTGGTCGTGGCCGAAATCACCGCCTGCGAACGGCACCCGGAAGCCGACCGCCTCCAGCTATGCACCGTAAACGCCGGCGAAGAGACCTTCCAGATCGTTTGCGGCGCCCCCAACGCCCGCCAAGGTCTGAAAGCCCCGCTGGCCACCGTCGGCGGCGTGCTTCCTGGCGGCATGAAAATCAAACGCGCCAAGCTGCGCGGCGTCGAATCCTTCGGCATGCTGTGCTCGGCCCGCGAGCTGGGCCTGAGCGAAGACGCCGCCGGCTTGATGGAGCTGCCGGCCGACGCACCGGTCGGCCAAGATCTGCGCGAGTATCTCGCGCTCGACGACATGGTGATCGAAGTCGACCTCACGCCCAATCGCAGCGATTGCTTAGGCGTGGCCGGTGTCGCCCGCGAAGTCTCCGCGCTCACCGGCAAACCGGTGCAGGCACCAAGTTTTAGTGCGCCAGCGCCGCAACACCAGGACGAAATCGCCATCCAACTGGATGCGCCGGAGGCTTGCCCGCGCTATGTCGGCCAAATCGTCCGCGGCGTCAATCCGCAGGCGCCGACGCCGCTCTGGATGCAAGAGCGCCTACGCCGTGCCGGCGTACGCAGCCTCGGCCCGATTGTCGACGTTACCAACTACGTCATGCTCGAACTCGGCCAGCCGATGCACGCCTTCGACCTGGCCAAGATCGACGGCGGCATTCGCGTGCGTATGGCAACGGCGGGCGAAAAGCTGGAGCTGCTCAACGGCGACACCGTCGAACTCGACAACGAGACCCTCGTCATCGCCGACCACAGCCGCGCCCACGCGCTAGCCGGTGTTATGGGCGGGGAGTGCGGTTCGGTGGGTGATGCCACGCGGGACATCCTGCTTGAGAGCGCCTTCTTCTCGCCGCTGGCGATTGCCGGGCGGGCGCGCCGTTACGGGCTGCACACCGACTCCTCGCACCGCTTCGAACGCGGTGTGGACCCGGCGTTGCAGCGTCAGGCCATCGACCGCGCCGCGCAGCTGATCGTCGAAATCGCCGGCGGTGCGCCAGGCCCCGTCTGCGAGGCGGCCAGCGACGCACACCTACCCAAGCCGCTCGTCGTCCGTTTACGGCGGCAACGCATCGGCCACCTGTTGGGAATGGAAATTCCCGACGAGCGCGTAGAAGCCATCCTCAGCGCATTAGGACTCACTGTCACAGCGGTCGAGGAGGGTTGGGACGTCACCGTACCGGCATTCCGCTTCGACATCGCACTTGAAGTGGATCTTATTGAGGAATTAGCCCGCGTTTGGGGGTATGATCGCATCCCGGTACGGCGGACGGCCACGCCGCTCGCTATTGCGCCGCAACCGGAAGGCAAAGTGGCGCTCAGCCGCTTGCGCGATACGCTGATTACGCGGGGTTATCAGGAAGCGATTACCTACAGCTTCGTTGAACCGGCCCTGCAAGCGCAGCTCGACCCCGAGCAGGAGCCCTTGCCGCTCGCCAACCCGCTATCGGCCGATCTCGCCGTGATGCGGACCAGTTTGTGGCCGGGTTTAGCGAAGGCCTTGTTGTATAATCAGAACCGGCAGCACGAGCGCGTGCGCTTGTTCGAAACCGGCCTGCGGTTCCGCGGCCGGCTCGACGGACTGGCGCAGGAAAGACTGCTGGCGGGTATCGTGGCCGGTAACCAGCTCCCCGAACAATGGGCGGGCGAGGTGCGGCCGGTCGACTTTTTCGACGTAAAAGGTGATTTGGAAGCTTTGTTCGCCGCCAGCGGCGAGCCGGAAAGCTACCGTTTTGAGCCGGAAACGCATCCGGCTCTGCACCCGGGGCAGTCGGCCCGAATTTACCGGGGCGAACAACCGGTAGGATGGCTGGGGGCCATCCACCCGGAGGTGCAGCGCGAGCTGGACCTCGCCGGGCGCAGTTTCGTGTTCGAACTCGATCTGGAAGCGCTTACCCGTGCGCGGGTGCCGCAGTTCAGCCCCTTGTCCAAGTTCCCCTCCATCCGCCGCGATTTGGCGGTATTGGTGGATGAGGACGTGTCCGCCGCAGCTATCGAAGGTTGCGTACGGCGGGCAGGCGGCGAGCTGCTGAAGGACGTCGTGTTATTCGACGTCTACCGCGGCAAAGGCGTCCCGCAGGGCCAGAAGAGTTTGGCCATGGGCTTGATTTTACAGGAATCTTCGCGCACCCTTACGGATCAAGACGTAGATGGGCTCATTCAACAAGTAGTCAGTCGTCTGAGTCTGGATCTCGGTGCGGTTTTACGGGAGTGACGACTACAATGGCCTTGACTAAAGCCGATCTCGCCGAATCTCTATACGAAGAGCTCGGCCTTAATAAACGCGAATCCAAAGAGCTTGTTGAGTGCTTTTTCGAAGAAATCCGCAGCGCACTGGAAGACGGTGTTGCGGTCAAGCTCTCGGGTTTCGGTAACTTTGACCTACGCGACAAAAACGAACGCCCAGGGCGGAACCCGAAAACCGGCGAAGAGATTCCCATCTCCGCCCGCCGGGTGGTGACCTTCCGGCCCGGGCAAAAGCTAAAGACACGCGTGGAAGGGTATGCTGGAAACGTCGAATAATGACGAACTGCCGCCGATTCCGGCCAAACGCTACTTCACCATCGGTGAAGTTAGCGAGTTGTGTGCAGTTAAACCGCATGTATTGCGGTATTGGGAACAGGAATTCCCGCAGCTAAAGCCTGTAAAACGCCGGGGCAACCGGCGTTATTACCAGCGTCAGGATGTTCTTGTCATCCGGCAAATTCGCTCGCTGCTCTATCAACAGGGCTTCACCATCGGTGGAGCCCGGCAGCGCTTGTCGGGTGAAGAAGTTAAGGAAGACATCAACCACAGCCAGCAGGTGATCCGCCAAATCCGAGCGGAGCTAGAAAGCCTGCTGGACCTGCTCAAACGCTGAGCAAGCGCTTTGCGCGCGCCGGCATTTAGTGTAAGATGCCGGCACTTAACGGGGTGTAGCGCAGCCTGGTAGCGCACCTGCATGGGGTGCAGGTGGTCGGAGGTTCAAATCCTCTCACCCCGACCAAATAACTAAGGCCGTTCAAAGGGTTAGAGTTGACCCGGTGAGCGGCCTTTTTT
>NZ_NFZV01000049.1 GCF_003399765.1 Alkalilimnicola ehrlichii
CGGCATCACGCTCTGCCATGTCTGCGTATGTGCGTGTGTCGAGGCATTGCACGTCATCGGCGGTCCATGTCGGTAGCAAGGGGCGCTCAGGCACCGGTACGCACGACGACCGCGACCATGCGCACGAGGAGCACCAGACGGCTTCTAGTGCGAACACCGAAGATCTGGAGCTCACCGCACTTCTCGTTCAGTATCGCTCGCCGGTAGCCGCCGTCAGCTTGCCGCGTCAAATCAATGCTCGCAATGCGTTGCAGGCGGCCGTCCCGGCCCAGGAAACCAGCCGTCTCTTCAATATGCTCGGCACAGGGTTCGATGCATTACGGTTGTTTGGTTGGATTCTCTTGTTCGCCGCCGGCTTAGGCTTGTTCATCGCGCTCTACAACGCGCTTCGGCAACGACGACAAGATCTTGCGCTGATGCGGGCATTAGGTGCACCACGTCGCACATTGTTCTTGCACGTCTTGCTTGAAGGCCTACTTTTAGCCATTGTAGGCGGCGCGCTGGGGATTGCTCTCGGTCACCTTAGCGCCGAAGTACTAGGCCTTTGGATGCAACAAGCGCAACAACTCAATCTTACCGGCCGCGTGTGGCTATGGGAGGAGTTGGTGCTGCTTGGAGTCGCCGCTTTGATTGGTGCTATTGCGGCTCTCCTTCCCGCTATCCAAGCATATAGGCAAGATGTTGGTTTAGAATTAAGGAAACATTAGAACCGTTCCCGAAGGAGTGCCCATGCTCTATAGATTGCTCGTTCTGCTGCTTGCCGGCTTATTCCTTAGCGGTTGTAGCGATAGCGATTCGGTAGAAACGCAAGAGCAAGGAGCATCGGTCGCGGTCTATCTGGCCGACTCCCGCGACTTGGGAGAAGTCGCAGCCTTGAACTTAAAGCGCAACGACCGCGCGGAACTGATTCTGCATTTGCGGGCTGCCGATGGCAGCCCGCTGGCAGAGCAGGTGCTGACGGTTCGTTCCGAGCGAGGCAACGAAGTCTTTCTTAATTCCGAGACGACTGATCACGAGGGTAGCGTTAACCTATTCTTGCAGGCGCTAACTCCCGGGCAGGACACCTTAACAATCCTCGCCGGCGAAGCGAATAAAAGCTTCACGCTATTTGTTTCCGACGCTGGTTTCGACCCTTACTTCGGGGACACTGGCGACGGCAGCTTCGACCCCTACGGCCCTCCCGTCGGTCACGAGGAAGAGCATGCCTACGAGCTTCCCGAGATTGAAGGCGTCCTGCCGTGGAACACGCTCGCCGCCGTTGAAGTGCTGGAAGGCAACCAGGGAATGCCGCTACCGAAATTCGACGACAAAGTCGCTCGGCTCGATGGCGAACAAGTGAGCCTGCAAGGATTCATGACGCCGCTGGAGAACAGCGAGCGGCAAAGTCATTTCATTCTGACCAAGCTTCCCCCGACGTGCTTTTATTGCATTAGCGGGGGGCCGGAATCGGTTGTTGAAGTCAAAGCGAGACGGCCGGTCGCGGTTAGCATGGATCCGATTGTCATCGAAGGGCGTCTCGAACTGGTCAGAGAGCACGAAATGGGCCTGTTTTATCGGCTTATCGACGCGACGCTTTCTCGATAATCCCGCTAAACGCCTGTTCCGCGGGAAGAGGAGCCCGGCAGTGACAAACTTCTCTGACGGCGCTCCTTCTCTTATGGTTTAATTCCCCACCTGAGGAACAGCAGAGGGCATTCTACGACCCACACCCTCTGCTACTCTTGCCAAACCAATTATGGCAGAAGGGATAAGCACCTTGTGGCGCTACCTTTTCGAGGCCATTTATGGCAAGTTGCCAATGGCACGAAGGGCGCTCCGCGCCTTTTACAAAGACGAAGAACAGTTATCCGACATGGATGCGCGCTTTGCATGAGCTTTGCTGATCCGATAGGCGTATTTGATTCGGGTGTAGGCGGTCTATCCGTTCTGCGCGAAATTCATGCCTTGCTACCAAGCGAAAACTTGCTCTATGTAGCGGACTCCGCGCACGTCCCCTACGGCGAGAAGCCGGTTGGCTACGTTCAGGAGCGCTCCCGCCTTATCGCCCGGTTCTGTATCGAGCGCGGTGCGAAAGCGCTGGTTGTTGCCTGCAACACAGCCACCGCCGCAGCCGTTTCCTTATTGCGAGAGGAGTTTTCGCTCCCCGTAGTCGCCATGGAACCGGCCGTCAAACCGGCGGTTGCCGCTAGCCGTAACGGCAAAGTGGGCGTGCTGGCAACCAGCGGCACGTTAGCAAGCGCCCGTTTCGCCGCCTTGCTTGAACGCTTCGGGGCCGACACCGACATCATCACCCGGCCCTGCCCCGGCCTAGTCGAACAAGTCGAACTAGGCGAGCTTAACAGCCCCCGCACCCGACACCTTATTACCCGCTATACCCAACCGCTTCTCGAAGCCGATATCGACACCTTGATTCTCGGTTGCACTCACTATCCGTTTCTGCGGGAAACCATTGGCGATATCATTGGCCGCCACATCCAACTGATCGACACGGGAGCGGCTGTCGCCAATCAGCTGCGCCGCGCACTACAGGAAGCGAGAACCCTCAGTGCTACCGCCGCCGAAGGGCAGGTAGAATTCTGGACGACAGGCTCGCCCAGCGCGTTCGACCAAGTGTTAAGCCGCTTATGGCCAGGCGCCGATACGGCACGCCTCATCCCCACCTGCGAACCGCTCAACCCCTCCCAAAAAACACCTTCATCTTCTTGTTATTAAAGGAACTTTTCAAAACTCCCGCGTTCTAATCCAAGTAAGCGAAAAAGGCTGCCGCGGATATGCCGCCGAGCGTCGCCAACCCATTTCCCTTTTGGTTTTCTATGGAAGATGCGCACGACTGGCAGCAGCAGGACGAGTACGCCCATCGACGCTGGGTAGAGGAATACGCCATGACCGAAGCGACTAAGCTTGCGATCTGGGAGCAGGTCGAAAAAACCGACCCAAGCTATACCAAGCCCTTCAACCGAGGAGGCGGTTTCAAGGGAACCGCAACCAATGCCACCTATCTGGCCAAACGAGCCACCGAAGTCTTTGGCCCTATGGGCCTTGGTTGGGGGTTGGATATCCTTGACGAATCCCTTATGGAAGGCGCTCCCCTAGACGATCGCGGCACGCGCGAGTTGATTCACAAGGTACGCGTTAAGTTATGGTACCGCTATCAAGAACAACGGGGCGAAGTGGTTCAATTCGGCCAAACGACCTTTGTAGGTAAAAACCGGCACGGTTTGTTCACAGACGAAGAGGCGCCCAAGAAATCCCTCACCGACGGGATGAGCAAATGCTTGTCGCTACTGGGATTCTCGGCCGATATTCATCTGGGCCGCTACGACGACAATAAGTACGTACAAGAAATCACAGCCGAATTCCGCGAAAAACAAGAAGCGGAAGCCCGCAAGGCCGCGCCCAAGGTCGACGAAGCGCAACTGAAAGAGCTGCAACAGCTACTCAAAGAGACACAAACCGATGCGAAGAAATTCCACCGTTTCTTTAAAGTCGCCTCGTTGAAGGAGCTTCCGGAAGCGGACTTCGACCGCGCCAAACGGATGCTGGTCAAGAAGAAGGAGACGGCGACATGAGCGCAATCATCCCGCTCCATCACCATCAGGACACCCCGGCATGGCACAGCTATCGCGAGCGCATGGGCAATGCCTCCGAAACCGGCGCTTTGATGGGGTGCTCGCCTTGGTTTCCTCGCACGCCTCACGAACTCTGGTTAGTCAAAACCGGCCGCGCCTCTGTCGAAACCACGCCAGCCATGCGGCGCGGGCTGCTACTAGAGCAACATGCACGCGCCTATGCCGAGCAGATACTGGACGAAGTCTTCGAGCCACAGGTCGTTGCGCACGAGCGACTGAGCGCCAGCTTAGACGGGCTTAGTTTCGACGGCCGCTGGGTTCTGGAGATCAAATGCCCGCTAAAAGGCGCGAACTCCGCCACTTGGCAAACGATCGAAGCCACCGGCAAGCCGCCGCTGAACTATTGGTGGCAAGTTCAACAACAGCTGCTGTGTGCAAAGGCCGAAGGCGCTCACTTCCTTGTCTGCGAGGCGGATGAGGAAGAGATTCGCGGCTGTCTGAGGGTCGACATTCGTCCGGATGCCGAAGCCCAAGCCGCATTAGTAGAAAGCTGGACGGAATTCTTCGAACACTTAGACGACGACACGCCGCCGCCGTTAAGCCCAACCGACGTCGTGGTACGACACGATCGGGAATGGCGCGACGCCGTTGCGGAATGGAAAGAGTCGCGGCGATGGTTGGACGAGGCGCAGCGCGCGGAAACGCAAGCTCGGAAGCGGCTGATCGAAATGGCCGGAGACTACTCGACTAGCGGCGCCGGCATCAAGCTTACCCGTTTCTGGAAGAAAGGCGACATCGATTGGCGACGCGCCACCCAAGGTATGAACCTGGAGCCCTTCCGCAAGCCCGGCCGGTGGCAACACCGCATCTCGGAACAGGATCAATAAACGGTTAGGCATTAAGAACATACCCGCCGACAGCCCGTCCCACGGACGTCAGCGGGCACCTCGGCGTATAGATCACTTACTTCTGAGGCTGTTTCCGCATTAATCCTTCCTGGACCGTTGAGGCAACTAGCGTTCCGTCGCGGGTAAAAATCTGGCCGCGGGTGAAACCCCGGCTATTCGACGCACTCGGGCTTTCGATGCTATAGAGCAGCCAGTCGTCGAAACGAAACGCACGGTGAAACCACATACCGTGATCAAGACTGGCTAATTGCAAGTCAGGCTGCATGAACGAATACGCATGCGGCCGTAAAGCCGCACTCAATAAACCATGATCGGACGCATACGCTAACAATGCCTGGTGCAGGCTCAAATCGCCGGGTAACTGATCGCTGGCCCGAATCCAATAGTATTTTTTCGTGGGCAAGGGCTGCGGCGAGATCGGATCCTCGGGATCGATCGGTCGCGTCTCCACCGGTCGTGGGCGACGTAGCGCACGCTGCAACTTTTCCGACACCGGCTGGCGTTCGATATATCGCTCGACCAGCTCTCGCTCGCTCATAATGCCGTCAGGCCCCGGCACATCCGGCATCTCGTCCTGATGCTCAGCGCCTTGCTCGGGAATCTGAAAGGATGCCGCCAAATCGAAAATCGTACGCCCGTGTTGGATTGCCTTGACGCGGCGAGTGGTAAAACTGCCGCCGTCGCGCACCCGCTCGACATCGTAAACAATCGGTGCGGTGGCATCGCCAGGCCATAAAAATAGGCTTGCAACGAGTGGGCGATGCGGCCTTCAACCGTGTGCGTCGCCGCCATTAGCGCTTGTCCAAGTACCTGGCCACCGAAAACCCGATTCCCAACCACCTTACGGCTTTCGCCCCGAAACAGATTTTCCTCAAGCTGCTCCAGTTGCATCAATCCGACCAAGTCTTGTAACTCGCCTACGCTCATGCGCCACTCCTCAAAAACTAGCTGACGACATATTAACACCAGCTAAACTAGAAACAATGAAACGTAGACGCGCACTGCCACTCCCTGCCATTGGCAAATGGCGCTACTTTCCGTAGGCTTCGACTCACGATCGCAGTTACCGGACACTGATATATGGACTGTCGCTCAGGCTGCGGCGCGTGCTGTATCGCGCCCTCGATCAGCTCCCCGATCCCCGGCATGCCGCATGGTAAACCGGCCGGCGTGCCTTGCGTACAGCTGGATGAAAAGCTCCGCTGCCGCTTATTCGGCGATTCGCGCCGGCCGGCGGTGTGCCGACGCCTGCAACCGGAACCGCAGATGTGCGGCAACAACCGCGACGAAGCGTTAGCCGAATTGTCGCGCCTGGAAATAGCGACTGCTAACCCGCCCTAAGGCGCAGGAGTAGACTTTACCGCACCCGATCTCCTGCCCCACGCCCACAGGCTTAAAAGGCAGCGCCGTCTTAGCCGAACCACTCGGGCTCGTTGCCCGGTCGCCATTTTATGTTGCAGCCTATGCTCGGTTTCTGCTCGGCCGAAATTTCATGGCCGGCCAGCACGGCATTGGTAGCCGAACGCAGCTCCGCGCCGGTGACCGCTTCGTTATTTTTCGGCGTGCTGGCATCGAAACGGCCTCGATACACTAGACAACGCTCGCGATCAAAAAGGAAAAAGTCCGGCGTACATGCCGCCTTATAGGCCCTAGCGACTGTTTGTTCAGGATCGAATAAGTACGGAAACGGATAACCTGCGCGAACCTTCTCGGCCATCATTTTCTCCGGTGCGTCGTCCGGATAGCGCTCCGCATCGTTCGCATTGATGCCGACGATGGCAACGCCCTGCCCTAAGAACTCTTTCGCATAGTCAACCAGCCCTTCGCTTAGATGACGAACATAGGGGCAATGGTTGCACATAAAAATAACGAGCAACGCCGTCGAGTCTTCGAAGTCGTCGATCGTAACCCAGTTACCTTCGGTATCCTTTAGCCGAAAAGCCGGCGCCGGGGTACCGAGCGCAAGCATTGTCGATTTCACCGATACCATGCCTATATCCTTACTCGCTCATCAAGAGCGTTCCCCGGGAACGCTCGCGTTTCTCATGCCCATTGCCGCTGCATGCGGGCTGGGTATCGACGATGCAATAACACTTAATTTTCCCGATCTTCACGACCGACGAACTCCCCTGCTTCGGCAGCCGCGAACTCTTCTTGCAAACCCTCCAGAATACGCTCGCCTTGCTCCCCTGTCATCTCAACGTAACGCTCGCGCACCGGTAAGCTCAAGGCGTGAAACGCTTCCCGCTCTTCTTCGGACAGCTCGATAATTTCTATATCGCTGTTTTCCCGGATGACATTCAAGCGTTCCGCATTGTAATCGCGCTGAACCTGAAAAATATAATCGTCCAGCTCTTCTTTAACGTCCTGCAACATTGCTTGAGTCTCGGCATCCAGGCCGTCATAGAACTGCGGATTCGTGACCACACTAGCAACGAACTGCAAGTGCCGCGGCATAACGAGATAATCTTGCACCTCGTAGAAACTCATTTCCTCGATAGCGAAGATCGGGTTCACCTGGCCATCGATCGTATTCAGTTGCAGCGCGCTATAGACCTCCGCGTATGGCAAGGGCGCCGGGTTAGCGCCATAGGCTCGGTAAGCCTCTAACAACAGAGGCGAGACCATGGTACGAATACGAAACCCTTGGAAATCTTCAGGTGTACGCAACGGCCGGTTACCCGTCCAGGCCATCCACCCTTCGGGAATCATTGCGAGCAATTTGAGATTCCGCCGCATATAGGCATCGGCAAGCGGTCCGTATATGGTCGGGCTATCTCTGAGCACCTCAGCATTGGCTTCGTTATCTTCCGAAAACAGAAAATGCAGATTCATAACCTGCACTTCCGGCACAACCGAACCCAAATGCCCTGGCGATGCAAAGGCGAATTCCAACGTTCCGTTCTGGATCAATTCGCTCAGTTGCGCCGAGGTGCCTAAGGTGCCGTAAGGATAAATTAGAACTTCAATATCCCCGCCGCTGCGCTCTTCGACCAACGCCTTAAACCGCTGGGCATAAGCGTCCTGCACGCTGCCATCGATTTCCTCCAAGGCAAAGCGCCATTGTTGGGTGCCGTCGCCCGGCGCATCGCCGCAGCCAGTTAAAACGAGAAACAGACAAAGCAACATCCATCGCCGCATAGTTAATTCGCCTCCCCGTTGTCTTATCGATTATCGGGCATATCGAGCTAAGGTTCCGCCTCTGCGCTGCTACGCCTTAGCCGAGGCAGCAAGCCTGCTCGCCAAGCCGGAAAAGATTTACCGCCAGCCTCTTTAGAAGTACCTCCAGAGTCATTACGTCTGGTAAGGATGAAGAAACAAAAACAAATGCGCCTTATTAATTTTCTAATTAAAACCCTAGCCGTATTGGACCGCGGCCTGGAACGCTGCGAAGCCATACTGCTTTCCGGGGCCGTATTGGCCATGGCCGTTCTTAATGTCGCCAATGTTATTGGCCGTAACCTGGGTCATAGCTTGCCGTTTACGGGTGAACTCAATCGCTTATTAATCGTTCTTATCACCTTTATGGGGGTCGGCTACGCCGCACGCAAAGCCCGACATATCCGAATGTCGGCTTTAGCCGAACAGTTTCATGGGATTAGCGCCAAAATTCTGCACATTACCATTCACCTAGGTACCGCTGTCCTGCTGTTCGCACTCGCATGGTTCGCGCTTGATTATGTCCAGCAAACACGACAGATCGGCAGTGTCACGGCCTCCCTGCATATTCCGCTTTACTTAATATACCTTGCGATACCGATCGGTTTATGCCTCGGCGGTATTCAGTTTTTACTGGCGGCCATTCGCAACATCGCCACCCCCGGCGTTTATCTAGCGTTCAATGTTCCCGACACTCAGGACGATGACCACCACAACGGACGGATCTGAGCATGGTAACGGTGCTTGCGCTGGTTATGTTGACCCTACTCCTGTTGGGCTTCCCAATGCTGGTCCCCTTGCTTGCCGGGGCCTTGTTACTGGCGCTAGTCTTTATCGACGTCGACCCAAGCAATCTCATTTCGGCAATGGTGCGCGGTATCGAGCCGGAAGTACTGGTTGCCGTGCCGATGTTTATCTTCGCCGCCGACTTGATGACGCATGGCCAAACGGCAAACCGCCTACTCGATTTGGTTATGTCGTTTATTCGTCATATACGTGGCGGGCTCCCCATAACGACCGCAGCCAGCTGCACCTTATTCGGTGCCGTATCCGGCTCGACACAGGCGACGGTAGTAGCCATGGGGCAGCCGTTACGACCGAAACTATTACAGGCGGGTTATAAAGACAGCTTTGCCTTGGCGCTGATCATTAACGCCAGCGACATCGCACTACTGATTCCGCCCTCGATCGGCATGATCATTTATGGCGTCGTCTCCGGCACCTCGGTGGGCGAATTATTTATCGCCGGCATCGGGCCGGGCTTGCTTATCCTGTGTTTGTTCTCTATCTATTGCTATATCGTCTCCCGCCGCCAGAACATTCCTATCCTCCCGCCCGCCAGTTGGCGAGAGCGGCGCCGCGCCGTTGTGCGAGGGCTATTGCCGCTTGGTTTTCCGGTTATCGTCATCGGCGGTATCTATACCGGCAACTTTAGTCCGACCGAGGCGGGAGCCATGTCGGTTCTATACGCCTTGTTTCTGGAGCTTGCGGTCTTTCGCAAACTGAAGCTTGTCGATATTCCTGCGATCGCCTTATCGACCGGCCTGATCACCGCCGTGGTGTTTATCCTCGTCGGTGCGGGAGGCGCCTTTTCCTGGGCTATCTCTTTCGCTCAGATTCCGCAGCTGTTGCTCGGCGATTTCATCGCCAATGCTGCGCAAAACCCTACCTTGGTCCTTGTGTTTATCTGTTTGGCTTTCTTTGTCGGCTGCATGTTCGTCGATCCGATCGTCGTCATTCTCGTGCTCACGCCGCTGTTTGCACCGGCGATACAAATGTCCGGCCTGGACCCCGTGCTAGTGGGTACACTGATCACCCTCCAGGTTGCCATCGGCTCGGCGACGCCTCCGTTCGGTTGCGACATCTTCACCGCCATCGCCGTGTTCCGTCGCCCCTACCTTGAAGTCATTCGCGGTACGCCGCCGTTTATCGCCATCCTCATCTCCGCCACCGGGCTACTCATCGCTTTCCCGCAAATTGCCCTTTTCCTTCGCGATCTGGCCTACGGTTAGAACGCGCGGCTTACACCGACATGTAAGCCACATCGAATGGCCCTGATAACGATTAGCCGCTTTGCTGCTGTTAAAGGTTTCCCACTCGCGCGGGGTGTTATTATCGATAACCGCTCATAAATACTGTTTCAGGGAGCCGGCGAAGGTATCCTCTGCAAGTTCACCAGGCCTTATGCTCATTTAGCCTGTTTCAAGAGGCGGAGACTACGCCGTCAGGAGGAGAACGGCGGTAACAGCGTGTAGACAGCAAGCTCGGCCGCAAGGCGCATGGGCGCTAGTTCGCTCTGTCGGGAACTCTCCCCTAGCGGCGGCCTCCCATCGCTCTAAAGGCACCGTAAACGGCAACGTAACCGTGACTGACAAATGACCGGCACGAAAGGACGACCGGCAAGTAGGTGAGACAAAGGAATGGCCACCAGGAATCCGCTTGATCCGCCAACTAACGACGAGAAGGTGTTGCTCGTCGAAGACAACCGGACTCAAGCCCGCTTGATCGAGCAAATGCTACGCGAAGAAGGGGAAACCGATTACGAGATCGTCCATGTTCAACGTCTGAGCGCCGGTCTCGAACAGCTCGCCCATACCACGATAAGCGTCGTGCTACTCGATTTATCGCTCCCAGACAGCCGGGGCTTGCCGACTTTCGAACGACTGCAAACCCACGCCGCCAGGCTGCCCGTCATCATTTTAACCGGCCAACGCGACCTGGACATGGCGCTTGAGGCCTTGGACAAAGGCGCACAAGACTATCTGGTCAAAGACGACGTCACCTCCAGCAGCCTGGTAAAGGCAATCCATTACGCGATCAAACGCAAACAGGCGGAACAGCAAATCCGCTTTCAAGCCTCGCTGCTCAACCAGGTGCAAAATGCCGTCATTGCCACCGACGAACAGCAGCGTATTACTTATTGGAACCACTTCGCGGAAACGATGTATGGCTGGCAGGCGGAAGACGTCATGGACCGGCCGGCACTGGATCTACTACTGGCGGAAGAGGAAAACGAGCTTGTCGCCGCCTTACGGCATGCCATGTCGGCAGAGCAAGCCTGGGAAGGCGAATTGCAGCTAAAACATAAGGACGACAGTTCCTTTCCAGGCTATATGTCGCTCTCTCCGCTACGCGACCCGAACGATAGCTTATCCGGCTTTGTCACCATCACGGTCGATATAAGCGAGCGCAAAGAGGTCGAGCGACAGCTTGCCCACAGCGCATTCCACGACTCTCTGACCAACCTCCCGAACCGAGCACTATTCTCCGAGCGCCTGGAGCGTGCACTCTTGAGGGGGCAACGGCGCAACTGGCGCTATGCCGTCATGATGATGGACCTCGACCGTTTCAAGCGAATTAACGACAGCCTCGGTCACATGGCCGGCGACCAGTTGCTGGTTCAATTCGCTCAGCGCGTGCACGAATGCCTTCGCCCAGGCGACACCTTAGCCCGCCAAGGCGGCGACGAGTTCACGATTTTGCTGGAAGATCTTAGCGACAGCACCGATGCCATTCGTGTCGCCGAGCGTATTCACCTTGCCCTGGCGCAGCCCTTCACCATCGCCGGGCAGGACATCAAAACCTCGACCAGTATCGGTATAGCCTTTAGCTCGCGCGGCTATCAAGAGCCGAGCGAGGTACTACGGGACGCCGACATTGCTATGTACCAAGCCAAAGCCCGGGGCCGGGGCTGTCATGTCATCTTCGAAAAAGGTATGCGTGCCCATGCCGTCTCCGCCCTCCAACGCGAATCGGAGCTACGCCGCGCGGTAGAACGGCGCGAGTTCGAAACGCTGTATCAACCGATCATCGATCTAAAAACCGGCCGCTGTAAGGGGTGCGAGGTTTTACTGCGCTGGCGGCATCCCGACGAGGGGTTGCTCTCCCCTTCCGAGTTTTTACAAACCGCGGAAGAAACCGGACTGATCATCCCGATCGGAGAGCAGATTCTAGAAGAGACCTGCTTACAACTAGGCCGCTGGGATAAAGAGCTCGGCTTGGCACCTGATTTCGAGGTCCACCTAAACCTCTCCGCCAACCAGCTCTGCCACCGCGGATTAGCGCAACAGGTACGCGACACCTTATATCGTACCGGCATCGATCCCAGGCGGATAACGCTGGAAGTGGGGGAGCAAGCCTTGCTGGAGCACCCCGTTCTTGCCGCAGTTATGGTCGCAGAGCTAAGAGCGTTGGGCACCAAGATAAGCGTTAACGACTTCGGCTCCGGCTTCTCTTCGCTGAGGGCGTTAAGGCATTTTCAAGTCGATGCGCTAAAAATCGACCGTACCTTCATTCAATCCTTGGGGCCGCAAACAAAAGCCAGCGCGATCGTCAAAGCCATCATCGAATTGGCCAACCAACTGGAGGTCGACTTGATCGCGGTCGGGGTGGAAAACACCGATCATCGACAAGAACTGATCGAGTTGGGCTGTCGGCACGCTCAAGGAAGCCTTTTCTTCCCGCCTCTGGAAGCCAATGCCATGATGCACTGCGTAACGCATTGAGATGCCACACCCGAATTGCCGCTATCGCAGCTTATCGAGCTTAACGCACGATCGTCTTTCGCCTTTACTCGCATATACTTGCTGACTATTCTTTACCGCAAACCGCCGAGACAACCCTAACGGCAGACGTTAAACTGCTATCAATGGAAGATAATAATATGCGTGTTCCCCTAAGGACTAGGCAGACCATGAAGAGAACAACGAAATGGTTACCTGTACTGATCGGAGCGCTCGCGCTGAGCGGCTGCGACGATTGGAGCTGGCGGGATTTTTTCACGGGCGAATCGGGGCGCGGAGAGCTTACCCTAGCGCTGACCGATGGGCCGGTCGACGACGCGGAAGAGGTTGTTATTCAACTGCGCGGGTTAGAGCTGCACCCTGCGGAAGGCGATACCGTTCGCATCGAGTTCGACCAAGCCGAGACGATCGACTTACTACAGCTACAAGGCGAACAAAGCCATACGATATTAAGCCGTCATCGTATCAAAGGCGGCGAATACACACGCGTTCGCTTATTGATCGACGATGCCAGCACCGTCGCCGGCGCCTCCTACGTCACCGTTGACGGTTCTCAGTACGACCTTCGGCTAGGCGCCAGCGGCCAAACTAGCGGTACCCGTATCGTAGTGCCTGCGGACGGTAGAGCCGATTACACCTTGGATGTCGACCTGCGCAAATCGCTGACCCGCACCACCTCAAGCGCCGGCGATTTTCAGTTGACCCCGTTTATTCGCGTCGTCGACACCGAGCGGGCCGGCAGCATTACCGGCGATGTGGCGAGTCGGTTGATGGGCGACGAGAACTGCTGGAATACCCAAGGGCAACGGCACGGCGCTGCCGTTTATGTCTTCGAAGGCCATAACGCATCGATACGCGATATCCGCCGGCATCACAGCGACCCTATAACCACCGCCATCGTGGACCCATCGGATCGCACCTATACGGCCGGCTTTATCCCGCCCGGCAATTACACCGTTGCCTTCACCTGCCAGGCCGGGCGCGACGACCCCACACGAAACAGCAATGTATCGTTCGGCAACGGCGTGAATGTTACGGTCGAACGCGGCCGCAGCACACGCCACGACTTCCAATAAAGCATTTCACGCCGCCAGATTTCTTTATCGGCACGCCCAGCCAGGAGCCCTCCTTCGGGTTTCTGACTGGGCGCGATCCATCGGCAACGCCGCCGTCCTTGGCAAAAGCCGTAATGTGACCAAGAACCCGAAGAAGAGCCCGAACGGGCCAATCCAAGCCGTAAAGGCGTACTAGAGCGAATGCTAAAAATCTCGTATCCTATTATACCGATACTGCCTTCTCCCTCTGGCCGCGGCCCCTGTCCGGACGTGTC
>NZ_NFZV01000004.1 GCF_003399765.1 Alkalilimnicola ehrlichii
GGAAGTCACCACCCTGTAGCCGGGGAAGGCAGAGGGTAGGCGTTCAGTCGGCGGGCTTCCTTTGTTGGATGGCTGTTGGATGGCTGTCCCGGTGTTGCGGTGTTGCTGGAAGTCACACCACCGCCCCTAGCCGGGGAGGGCGGGGCGCAGGCGTCCATCTATCAGTTACCCGCCTCGGATGGCTTCATGCCCAAACAATGCAGCCCACGCTTATTCCTGACTTTCCTCCCGCAAGCGCTCCAGTTCCTGTTCGCACAGCGCTTGGGTTACGTCCAACAAACGCTGCACTTTGGGCGCTAAGTAATCGAGGTCTTCTTCCGTGACGTTGAAGTCGAGATGGTAGCGGGCGGCGATGTAGGCATTGTCGAGCAGCTGGAACATATCCCGCTCTAGCTGCGTGGTGTGCGGGAAGATCTCTTCGAACACCGGTCCGTAATCCGACGCTTGGAACCCGAGATAGTCCAATAGATGCTCGTGCGGGCAATACAGGGTGTGAACCAAGAGAATGCACTTATAGGCAGATTCGGTCGTTTGATTGAGATTGAAAGCGGCCGGCCGTAGCTGCTCTTTAGCCAGCGAAAACTCGTACTGCTCATAGAAATGAGCAGCCTGAGGAAAGCAACTTTGAAAATACTCCTGCGCAATCCGCAGCCGGTCCTTGGTCGGTAATTCTTCCGGCTCGGTCAGCGGGCCGATGTTGCTGCCCAATAACACGCGCCCCTCGCGCTTGATGTCGAGGAAAAAATACCGCCCTTCCCGCAGGCTTTGGTTCACGTGGCTGAGGCGATGAACAATCGGCCGGACGGACGCCGAGAAGTGCTGCGCGTTGCACAGCTCATAAAGTTGCCGCCCCAGCTCTGCGTCCGATTCGGCGGTGCGATCCGATACCACCACCAGAATATCGTAATCCGAGGCATGCCCCGACCAACGGTGTGGGGCTAGGTCTTTCTCTTCCTTGTAATCGCCTCGCGCATAGCTGCCGTAGAGAATCACCAGCTCCGGCTGCACGGCTTTGTCGATCAGGCCGGCGATCTGCTCTAGTTCCTGCTGTTTCTCAGCCGGTAAGTGGCTCAGCGACGTGCGCATGTCCTTATGATCCATTATGGTCCAAGCGGTTATATTCCAGCGGCGGCATACCCTCGCCCTCAGCGTTTTTCGTGGTATGGGGGAAGCATGTCGTAATAGTGCCATAGGCGCGGGGAGAGGCACAGAGCCTGAGGCGAACGGGGCAAGTTGTAAGGTTTTGATTTCAGGTCAGTGTATTAGACGGAGATTCGCCGCCTCAGCGCCACAATCACGATGCGCAAGGCAGGACAGGAAGTAGAGCAGGCGGAAGTGACGGGTTTCGACTGTACCTCAGGCGGCCCTGCAACGCGGCCGGAAAAGGTGGCGGGTAAGCGCCGACCGGGTGATGCAGGAGGTGGAGCACAGGCGATAATACCGGGGCGGGGTTGCCCGCCCCGGCGAAATCGTTGTTTAGCGCAGCTGAATCTTGCCGCCACCCGGCATGCCGCCGCCGGGCATGCCGCCTTGGCCGCCGAAGCCGCCACCGCCGCCTTCCGGGATGACCAGCGAGGAGGCCGCTTCGCGGCGCATTTCTTTCAGCCGCTCCATGGTGTCGTCGACCGATTTCTGCGCCGCTGCCGGGAAGCCTTCGATGGCTTCTTTCAAGGATTTCGCCTCGATTTCGAAGCTCAGCGGCAGGGCGCCGGCGGGCGTCATGATTTGGGTTTGACCGACATAGAGCACGTCGCGGCCGGTGTCGGTTTCGCCTTCGGCGGTAACCGGCGTTAGGCGCATGATGCTGCCGATGCGGCGGTCGGTGAAAACCTCTTCTTGGTAGAGGTTGTCGAGATCCATTTGAATGTCTTGCATTTCGTCGGCCATGGGCTTACCTCGTCGTTCCATGTTGGCGCGTAAGACAATAGGGTATCAAACATTGCCTGTTGGGGTTATGTGTTGACGGTCTTACGCATTTCCGCCAGCCAGTCTTTGGCGGTTTTTTGTGATTCTTCGTTATCCGGCGTGCTTTTGCCTTGGCGGCGGTCGATGAGTTCGATCTGGTGGCCGCGGTTGATTTCTACCATAAAGCGCGATACTTGCATTTCTTCCGCGCCGCCGCCGGTGCCAAGGTCGATTCGTTCGGCGTGATGCAGCACGATTTGGTTCTGCGCCCGGGTAAGGGCAACGTAGGCTAAGCGTCGCTCTTCAGGGAGGTTTTCTACCGTGTCTTCCCGCGCCATCGGCATTAAGCCGTCGGAGAAACCGAAGACATGCACAATCGGCCACTCGAGCCCTTTGGAGGCATGAATCGAGCACAGGGTGACTTTCGGTTGGTCGGTCTCGGCTTCGTCGGTGCCGCCGGCGATTACTTCCAGCCCCGTGGCCCAGCGCTCGTCGAGGGAGGCGTTTCGAGCCGCCGTTTCCAGGCGTTTACTCATCGCGCGTTGAATCGCGCCCATCCGGCCTTTGGCGGGGCGCAACGCTAGCTCCAGTTCGCTGCGATCGATCGGTCGCCCGGCTGCCTTTAAGCTGTTCTTTGCGCGCTGTTGCAGCCAACTGCGGAATAGGCCGGTGTTTTCGCACCAGTGGAGCAGTTTGTCGGGCCCGTCGCGATACAGTTGCTCCAGCGCGCTAGCCAGTTCGCCGACGCCTTTGGCCGCTTTGGCCGATAAGCGCCCGGTGTGTTGCAGCGGATCGTCGCCGGCGGCGATCATTTGGCCGACGCCTTTGGCGCCGAGGCCGGGCACCAGGTCGGCCAGGCGCGAGAGCGCGCGCACGTCGCGGCGGTTGATCGCCAGCCGTCCGGCCGCCAACATCATGCGAACGTCGGCGTAGCTTAAGAGATCCGTGCCCGCCTTGATGCGGTAGGGAATGGCGCGCCGGAGTAGGGCGGTTTCGATCAGTCGCGCCAGGCGGTTTTTCCGGTATAGGACGGCGATATCGCCGGGGCTGGTGCCTTGGGCGGTAGCGGCGTGGATGCGGTCGGCTACGCCTTCGGCCATCGTGTCGCTGTCATCGTAGTGAATCAAGCGGACGCCGTCGCGTTCCGGCGCCTTGCGCACTGCGTAGGGGTTTTTCTCCAGGCGGTTTTCATTGTGGCGCACCAAAGCGGCGCCGCCGGTGACGATGGCCGGCGTCGAGCGGTAGTTTCGCTCCAGGCGATAAATCGTTGCGCCGTACTCGTCGATGAAATCGCGCATGTTCTCCGGCCGCGCGTGGCGCCACTCGTAGATGGCCTGGTCGTCGTCGCCGACGAGTAGCACGGTGCGGCTATGCGGCGAGATTAGTTTTAATAGGCGGAATTGGGCGCCGTCGGTGTCCTGGGCTTCGTCGACGGTGACATCCCGTAGCTGTTGCCGCAGGCGTTCCTGCAAGGCTTCGTCTTTGCGTAGCAGGCGTGCCGGTAGCAGGATCAAGTCGCTGAAGTCGAGAATGCCGGCGCGGCGTTTCTCTTTTTCGTAGCGCGTTAGTGCGGTGAGTACGCCGCGTAGCAAGTGGCCTGAGAATCCGGCTTTGTCGCACAAGTGCTCGATAGCCGGGCGGTCCGCCTCGGCGGTGATGTCCAGGCCGTGCGCGTTGATCGCTTCGTTAAGCCGCACCGCGTCGATACGACGCGTCTTGTCGGGGAATGGCGCGGCGAGAAAAGCATCGAGCATTCGGCCGGCGTCGTCGGCGTCCATCAGTGTGGCGTTTTTGGGGATGCCGATGGTTTTGCCGTAGCTGCGTAGCAGACGGTTGCCAAAACTGTGAAACGTCCCGATCCAAGGTAAGGCCAGTTGCTTGGGCAGACGGCTACGCAGCCGCTCGCGCATCTCGGCGGCAGCTTTGTTGGTAAACGTCAGCAGCATCAAGCCGTCGCTCGACACGCCCGATTCGGTCAGCCGACGTGCGGCGCGCTCGGTCGTACAGCGGGTTTTGCCGGAGCCGGCGCCGGCCAATACGGCTGCCGGGCCATCGTCGTGGGCGACGACTTGGGCTTGATCGTTATCGAGCATCGCGCATCCCCCAATTACCAAAGAGCGTGATTCTACTTTGCTTGCTGCGCCGAGGCGAAACTTGTGTGGCATTATGGTGAAAAACTGACCGCGCTACGCGGGCCGATAACAACGACAAACGCTTTAGCCGACTGGGAGGAGAAGATGAAATACCGCACCCCCATGACCCAGCTACCGACCCATGAGGTCACCAATCAAGCCGCGCCTCTGGGCGACTACAATGCCTGCGATACCGACATCCCCTTACGGGAGGCTCTGCAACGGGAAGCGCCGTCCTGGGTGTTGGGCTACGCGCAAGAGTTGGGGCAAGCCACGGGCAGCGAGTTTTACCGCGAGTTGGGGTTTCTTGCCAACCAGCATGTGCCGGAGCTGAAAACCTTTGACCGCTACGGCCACCGTGTCGACGAAGTCGAGTTCCACCCGGCGTACCACGATCTGATGAGTATGGCGATCCGCCACGATATTCATTCGATTGCCTGGAAGCGGCCGGGCGAAGGCGGCGCTGTGGCGCATACGGCCGCTATGTATTTGTTGACGCAGCCCGAGCAGGGTGTGTGTTGCCCGATTACGATGACGCACGCAGTCGTGCCCGCCTTGCGTCATCAGCCCGAGCTGGCGGCCGAGTGGGAGCCGCGCATTTTATCGTCGCAATACGACCCCCGTTGTCTGCCGGCGGGCGAGAAAACCGGCGTGACGTTCGGTATGGCGATGACAGAAAAACAGGGCGGCTCCGATGTGCGGGCGAACACTACCCGCGCCGTTCCCCTCGGTAAAGGCGGGCCTGGGGCGGACTATGAGCTGGTCGGGCACAAGTGGTTCTGTTCGGCACCGATGTCGGATGGGTTTCTTACCCTGGCTCAAACCGAGGCCGGGTTGTCTTGTTTTCTGGTGCCGCGCTGGCGTCCGGACGGTTCGCGCAACCCGTTTTTTATCCAGCGCCTGAAGGATAAGCTCGGCAACCGCTCCAATGCTTCGAGTGAGATCGAATACAACGGTACGTATGCAGTAATGGTCGGTGCCGAGGGGCGAGGGGTCGCGACGATCATCGAAATGGTGCACCAAACCCGTCTCGATGCGGCGACTGCGCCGCCGGGCATGATGCGGCATGCCTTGGTGCAAGCCGTACATCACGCTAAGCACCGCAAAGCCTTCGGCGAGCTGCTTATCAATCAGCCTTTGATGCGCAACGTGCTGGCCGATTTGGCGTTGGAAGTCGAGGCGGCGACGGCCATGGTGATGCGGGTGGCGCGTGCCTTCGACGAGTCGCACAGCGATACCCAAGCGCAATTATTCTCTCGTATCGCTACGCCGGTGACGAAATTCTGGACCAATAAGCGCGCGCCCGAATTTATTTACGAGACGATGGAGTGTCTGGGCGGTGCCGGTTATGTCGAAGAGTCCGGCATGCCGCGGCTGTATCGGGAGGCGCCGCTGAACAGCATTTGGGAAGGCTCGGGTAATGTTATTTGCCTGGACATCCTGCGTGCTATGCAGCGCGAGCCGGAAACGGTATCCGTCTTCATGGGCGAGCTACAGGGCGCTGCCGGCGGCAATGTGCATTTGGACCGTGCGATTGAGCGGTTGCAGACGGAGCTGCGCGATCCGAGCGATGTGCAACTTCGCGCCCGCCGTGTGGCGAGTTTGATGGCGCTGAGTCTGCAAGCGTCGTTACTGGTGCGGCACGCGCCCGCCGCTGTCGCCGATGCGTTCTGTGCTACCCGGCTGGGAGCGGATGCCGGCGATGTATACGGTACCTTGCCGGTGGGGGCTGATTTGGCGCTGATTCTTGAGCGAACGGGGCTGGTTTGAGCCATTAGGCCCAAACGGCCTAATGTACAAAGAGCTATACCCTGAGAGAATATTTGAACGTATTAATTTAATGAACATTCTTGGGGGAAGTAATGTTCAAGTACTTTCAGGGGTTGGCGAAGCCGGCTGCGGTCGGTGTTGTTTTGCTATCAATCGGGGCGCTTGCCGCTTGTAACGGCGATAGCAGTAGTAGTGGCCGTGACGACGACGGCGGCGAGGTTAAGTTGCCGGCAGTTCCAAGGGCGGAGCGCATTGCCGAATTGACAGCGCTTGAGAAGCGGCCGACGGTACTGGCCGATGACATTGCGCCGGCGTTTGCTTCTTTGGGGTTTTCGTTCGGCGGCGTTGGCGCCTATGCCGGCGGAGGCTTTCGGAGCGCCGTCGCCGAGCATGCGGCGATGCTGTTGTTGGAAGAGAAGCTGGGGGATGCTTGGGAGATCCCTCGGACCGGAAGTTATCAGCCGGCGGTGGAGCCGGAGGCTTGCCCGGCGGGAGACGGGCAGATGTGGTTCTCCGAAGGCGAGGGAATATATCTGCTGGAGTTCGAGGGCTGTGTGCTACACGAAGAGTATGACCAGCAAGTTATGGTTGACGGCTTCGTGGACCTGCGATTATTGGAATCCGATTACGATCGCGCCGGTCGTTACACCGTCGACGTGACCTATACCCAGCGTCTTTTGAACGAGCCCGATTCACCGGCCGCTTACGAGCGCTACGCAGGGGCGTTCGACCGCTTTAGCAGCGACGGCGTCGATGCCGTGCGTAATGCCTCGGTGCTGATCGAGGAGAACGTCCCGTCCTCGGCGGAGGAGGGCAGGTTAATAGTTGAGCTCGCGTTCCAGGATTTCGACTACGTCGAGCAAGGGGATGCGTTCACCGTTAATGGGCGGCTCGGTGCCCGTTTGAGCCAGCCGATACTGCCTATCGGTAGCGCGGTCTCCATGGAAAGTGTGCCGGCCCTTTATCGTTGTACGGACGCCGAGGTGCTCGGACATTTTTCCTGCGGTGGCGGCATGAGGATACGCGGCGCCGAAGATACCGCGCTTTTGCTCGAATACGGCTCGGACGGGCAGTCGGTCACGGTGCACTACGAGCGCACCGGCTATGTGTTGCCAGCTATGGATCTTCGAGCGTTCGAGGATTGGATTCTCGACGCCCAAGAGCCATAAGGAGGCGCAGAGAGGGGAACGGCGCACCTTGCCGGTCGGGCGGGCGGATTTGGATGCCGTTGTGCTGAGGGCCGGCTTGGTTGGGTAGAAACGCAATTTCCTCCTGAGGCGAATGGTTTTTTATAAGTATCTCTGTAAAAATATTAGCGGACACTAAAATAATTAACTTCCTTTGGGGAAATCATCTTGATTGCAATTCATGGGTATAAGCGGCCTGTCGTGGCTGGCGTAGCGGTGCTGTCTGCCGTCCTTCTTAGTGCATGTGGGGGAGTAGTAGCTCCAGTGGTGGTAATGCTGGCTATCAAGCGCTGATTAACCAGTTGACCGACGTTCACAACAATGGCGTTGTCATTGATGAGTCGAACGCTGCGGCGGTGGGCTTTTTCGTTTCCGAGTTGGCTTTTGTCGGGGACGACGCCCTGCCTTTTACCCCTTTCGGTGCGACGGAACAAGAGTATGAGTCTGACCGTAGGGGGGAGCGTGAACGTAACGTTTATCGGCGGATCACCGAGGGGTCGGGGTTCCTCGCGTTGGAAGATGCGCGAAGCGGGAGGAGGGAAGTCGCTTATACCGGAAGCTTCTATGCCCGCTCGTTAGACGAAACCACTTCCTGCGAGAACGATGTCGGATCTAAAACCTTCTCGGAGAGCGAGAATCGGTATCGTGTCGTGTATGACAATTGCCTTCGCTACCTGGACGATTTTGCGGGCATTGAAGTCAGGGAAATGGCAGACGGCTTTATTGAGGTGAACGTCGACAGCGGCGGGGTTAGCAGGTTCAGCATGGACCTTACCGTGGTCGAGGAAGAGCGTGTCGATGGCGAGCTCGTTTGGTGGCTACGCGAGCGGGACGCCGGTAACGCGAAGCTTCAGGAGGCAGGCGATCGCTTAGACATAAGTGACGCTCAGTTTCTGTTTGAGTGGGAAGAGTTCTACGAAGGCGAGACTTGGTCCGAGCAGTTTGCCGTTGCGGACTATAAGCTTAGTGATGATAACGGAGTTATAAGCTATAGCGGCCGCTTCGGCTTGTGGAGTGACGATGCGCCGTTCCAAGGCGCTATTTACAGTGAAACCGACGCTGTCTTGGATTACAGCGCGGCTTGCGGTGAAGACTTGCCGTGTGGCGATACTCTCAGGGTTACCGGCGGCGGTTCTGTGATGATCTGGGATTTCGGTAGTGTACTAGGACAAGTCAGCGTGTATCTGGGGGGTACCCTCTATGATACCTATCCCGATGCGGATGCGTTTGATGATTGGTTGACGAGTGGGGATTGGTTCTATTGATCGTCAGCGCTTTGGATAACGAGCCTGGTTAGGAAGAAGCCCCGGCATTGCCGGGGCTTCTTCGTTCATAGGCTAGCGGGATTGTTTAATCCAGCAGGTCCAAATTCCGCACCGCGCCTTTGTCGGCGCTGGTGGTGAGTTTGGCATAGGCCTTTAGTGCTGTGCTGACGCGGCGGGTGCGCTCGATGGAGGGCTTCCAGGCGGTCGCGCCTTTGGCTTCCATCGCTTGGCGCCGCTTCGCCAGCTCTTCGTCGGAGATCGCGATTTCGATCTTGCGGTTGGGGATATCGATGCGGATGGTGTCGCCTTCCTCGATCAGGGCGATGTTGCCTTGTTCGGCGGCTTCCGGCGATACGTGCCCGATGGACAGCCCCGAGGTGCCGCCGGAGAAGCGACCGTCGGTGATCAACGCGCAGTCTTTGCCGAGACCCTTCGACTTCAGGTAGCTGGTCGGGTAGAGCATTTCCTGCATACCGGGGCCGCCGCGTGGGCCTTCGTAGCGGATGATGACCACATCGCCCGCTTGAACCTTGTTGCCGAGAATGCCTTCGACGGCGCTGTCCTGGCTTTCGAAGATCCGCGCCGGGCCTTCGAAGGTGAGAATGCTCTCGTCGACGCCGGCGGTTTTCACGATGCAGCCGCGCTCGGCTAAGTTGCCATACAGTACGGCTAGGCCGCCGTCGCGGCTATAGGCATGCTCCAGCGAACGGATGCAGCCGTTTTCGCGGTCATCGTCCAGGCTCGGATAGCGCGTGGCCTGGCTGAAGGCGGTCTGAGTCGGAATACCGGCCGGCCCGGCCCGGAAGAACTCTTTGACGCTCTCGTCCTGGGTGCGTTTGATGTCCCACTTGTCCAGTCCTTCGACCAGTGTTTTGCTGTGCACGGTCGGGACGTCGGTTTTCAGCAATCCGGCACGGTCGAGCTCGCCGAGAATACCGACGACGCCGCCGGCGCGGTGGACGTCTTCCATGTGGTAAGCCTGGGTGGCCGGGGCGACCTTGCACAGGTTGGGGACTTTGCGCGAAAGATGATCGATGTCGCTCATGGTGAAGTCGACTTCGCCTTCTTGCGCTGCTGCGAGCAGGTGCAACACGGTGTTGGTGGAGCCGCCCATGGCGATATCGAGGCTCATGGCGTTTTCGAACGCGGCCCGGCTGGCGATGTTGCGCGGCAGAACGCTGTCGTCCTCGCCACGATAGTAGCGCTCGGTGAGTTCGACGATGCGGCGGCCGGCTTCGCGGAACAGTCGCTCGCGGTCGGCGTGAGTGGCGAGCAGCGAGCCGTTGCCGGGCAGGCTCAGGCCAAGCGCTTCGGTGAGGCAGTTCATCGAGTTGGCGGTGAACATGCCGGAGCAGGAGCCGCAGGTCGGGCAGGCCGAGCGCTCGATGGTCGCGACGTCTTCGTCGCTACGATTGGGGTCGGCGGCCGCGACCATGGCGTCGACCAGATCAAGGCTCAGATCCTCGCCGGCCAGGCGGGTCTTGCCCGCTTCCATCGGGCCGCCGGAGACGAAGATCGCCGGGATGTTGAGGCGCATGGCGGCCATTAACATGCCGGGGGTGATCTTGTCGCAGTTGGATATGCAGACCAACGCATCGGCGGTGTGGGCGTTGCACATGTATTCGACGCTGTCGGCGATGATGTCGCGCGAGGGCAGCGAGTAGAGCATGCCGTCGTGGCCCATGGCGATGCCGTCGTCTACCGCTATGGTGTTGAACTCTTTGCCGACGCCGCCCGCTTTCTCGATTTCTTCGATGACCAGTTGGCCCATGTCCTTGAGGTGGACGTGGCCGGGTACGAATTGGGTGAAGGAGTTGGCCACTGCGATAATCGGCTTGGCGAAATCCTCGTCTTTCATCCCGGTGGCCCGCCACAGGGCGCGGGCGCCGGCCATGTTGCGACCGAAGGTGGAGGTCCGCGAGCGATAGGCTGGCATGTGTTCGATCCTCTATACGGTTCTAGCCGGTGGCTGATAGTTGTTACGGCGGATAAGGCCGTTATCAGCGCTTTCCTAAAACAAGCGAGGATAGCATATCGTGCGGATTGCGGGCGCGCTTTTGGCCGCTGCGACTACCAGATTTTGCGAAACCAGCCGGGTTTTAGCCAAGAGCGTTGGGCGCCGTGTTTAAGAAAATGCTCGCTGTAGTTTTGGTCTTCTTTCATGATGTGGTTGATCAGCCAGTTGCGCAGAAATTCCATCAGTTCCTGGCGCGATACTTTGCCTTCGCCGACCAGTTGGTACTTGAACTCCAGCACTTGTTGAATGAGGTCTTCGTGGTGTCGTTTATGCGCTTCATACTCGGCGATGGGGTAGCCGAGGATGCGCATCAGGCTTTCTTCGACGACGAAGTGCGTCCGTGTGTATTCGATTAGCTTGTCGAGCGCCTGATCGACCGATTCCTGCCCACGCCGAGCTAGCATCGCGGCATTAAGTTCGTTGATGAGTTCTATCAGGCACTTGTGCTGCTCGTCGATTTCCTGGATGCCGACGCTAAGCTCCTCTTTCCAGCTCACGTAGTCGGGAATACTCATGGCGGACTCCTGTCTTGTCGTTCTTGGGGAGCACTGAGGCGTTTCCTTTCGGGGTGGGAGGGTAGCGAAGGCGGTGCGGGAGCATGATGATTTTTGTCATGCGGAATGTAGTTCTGCTCTAATGGGGGCGTTTTGGCAGGTTATATGGCCTTAAACCGTGGAGGGTGTATGAGGACTATTGCTCGTACCGCATTACGATTGTCGATTGCGGCCGGTGTACTGGGAGGTTGTGTCGCGGTAGCTGCCGAAAACCCGAGCTATCAGGTGGAGCTTGTTAGCGAAGGCTTTGAGCATCCGTGGGCGTTGACGTTTTTGAACGAGCGGGAAGCGCTGGTGACCGAGCGCCCGGGGCGGCTAAGCCGAGTCGATGTGACGACCGGCGAGCGCCAGACGATCGAAGGCATCCCTGAAGTAGCGGTGGTGAACCAAGGCGGCTTGCTGGATGTGGCCTTACACCCTGATTTCGAGGAGACCCGGTGGGTTTATCTAAGCTATGCCGGCGCAGGCGAGGGCGGCTATGCCACCCATGTGGGGCGTGGCCGGTTGGACGGTAACTACTTGGAAGATTTCGAAGTTATTCACGTCGCAACGCCTTTTACCGGCGGTGGCCAGCATTTCGGCTCTCGTTTGGTATTCGACGCCGAGGGGTATCTTTTCGTCACGGTGGGAGACCGTGGCGACCGCGACCGCTCGCAGCAGCTCGGTAATCACCAGGGCACGACGCTGCGCTTGCACGAGGATGGCCGCATCCCCGCCGATAATCCCTTTGTCGATCGCGAGGATGCAAAGCCGGCTATTTACAGCTATGGCCATCGTAACGCGCAGGGAATGACGTTACATCCGGAAACCGGGGTTCTTTGGCAGCACGAGCATGGGCCGCGCGGCGGCGACGAGGTGAATCTGCCGCGGGCCGGCGAGAACTACGGCTGGCCGGTGACCAGTTATGGCCGCGAGTACAGCGACGGTAGCCCGATCGGGCCGGATCCGCACGAGCGGGACGATATGGTCGCGCCGGTTTATCATTGGCACGATTCCTATGCCCCTTCCGGCATGACGTTCTACACAGGCGACGCGTTCCCCGAATGGCGGAATGATTTGTTTATCGGGTCGCTGGCGCGGCGGCACTTGACGCGTTTGAGCGTCGACGGCGAGGCGATCACCGGCGAAGAAACCTTACTTGCCGATCGCAGGTGGCGGATTCGCGATGTTCGCACCGGGCCGGACGGCTATCTTTATCTGCTCGTCGATAGCAACGACGCCCCGTTGGTGCGCCTACGTCCCACCGAATAAGTAGTACGGCGGGCTCATTGCCAAGTGCCCGTGTCGGACGCGGCCACTTGGCCTGCCGATAGCCCGCCGTTACTCTCTTGGCAGGAGTTGTCGCCCCGTAAAGGAAAATCTATGAGTGCTAGTGCGGAAACGCTGATTCAGATTACCCGCGAACTTGGCCGCGAATGCGATGCGCTTGAGTTCGGGCCGCCCACCACGCACGTGTACAATCCGTTGGATTACGCTTGGGTTCCGCACGAGCAGTATTTGCGCTTGTTTCACGGGGGGCGGCCTGAAGTGGTGTTGGTCGGGATGAACCCTGGGCCGTTCGGTATGTTGCAGACCGGCGTGCCGTTTGGCGACATTGTTATGGTGCGTGATTGGCTCGGTATCGAGGCGCCGGTCGAGCAGCCGCCGCACGTGCACCCGAAGCGTCCGGTGAGCGGCTTCGCCAATCGCCGCCGCGAGGTTAGCGGGAGCCGCATTTGGGGCTGGGCGCAGGAGCGGTTCGGTACCGCGGAGCGCTTTCTGGAGCGGTTTTTTGTGCTGAATTACTGCCCGTTGGCCTTCTTTGACGAGAAGGGCACGAATCGTACTCCCGATAAGTTACGGCGCGATGAGCAGCGTGCTTTATTCGAGGTATGCGATCGCGGCCTGGGACGTTTGCTGGATGCATTGCAGCCGCGCTGGGTAGTGGGCGTCGGACGTTTTGCCGAGCAACGCGTCGAAGCCGTTGCCGAGTCGCGCGGTATGCAGGTGACCGGCGTGACGCACCCCAGCCCGGCGAATCCGAAGGCCAATCAAGGTTGGGCGAAGCATATGGATGCGTTATTGGAGGAGCTGGGTGTTGCGGCATAAGGGCCGCTCTATAGGCGCTATCCGGCGCCGGGGTTACCGGATTCGATTCAAGTTCCGAGTGAGTAAGGCGCGAGAGACTTCGCCGAAGTAACGCTCGACTTGTTCGCCTTCGGCATTAAAGAATAACGTCGCCGGGTAACCGGCGATGTCGAAGTGTCGGCCCATCGTGAATTGCTCGTCGAGCAGAACCCAGCGAATATCGAGCCCGCCGGCGTCGAGAAAACCCTGCACTTGGTCGCGGGTCTCGCCCTGATTGACCAGTAGGAAGACGACGTCCGGGTTGGCTTTGGCCATTTCTTCTAGTAGCGGCATTTCCCGCTGGCAGGGCGGGCACCACGTCGCCCATAGGTTGAGGACAACGGGTTGGCCGCGAAACTGTTCGATGGCTTGCGGCTGGCCGGAGAGGTCGTACAGATTAACGGGCGGTAAAGGTTTGCCGGGTGTCGCCGTGAGTTGGTTGAGCATCGTTAGGCTGCCCCAGGCAATACCGGCAACGGCAAGCGGAACCGTCGCATGACGCAGCAGCCGCCACTGGCCACGGAAGTGCCATAGCGTGTAGAGGATTGCGCCCACAGCAGCGCCCATCGGGTGGAAGCCGCCTTGCCACAGATACAGTACGCTTAGCGGGTCGCTACGAAACGCCTCGAAGTTGAACGCTACATAAGCGAGCCTGGCGCAGACTAACCCGGTTAGTGCGGCATTAAAGGCCCAATCGGCAAAACGGGCGTCGACCCGTCGTTTGTACCACGCGCCACCGGCCAATAGAACCAGTAGGCTCAGCAAGGCGATTACGCGAGGCGTCGACAGCAGGAGAGGCCCAAGGCTGATCGAATCCATAATCTGGCTTTATTTCCTTTATTGCTTCAGATTAACAGACCGTGGCGCCCCATTGATTTTCCTCGCCGCGTCGCCCTTGGCAAGGAGCCGCAATGCGGTCATGGGGCTGGCAATGAGCGCCCCACGAGCGGGCCAGCCCCCTTGGCCACTGAACAGGCGAATCTATGCGTGAAGGCGTACTAGTTGCGTGCCTCTACGCCGCCTTTACTTGTCTTCCATGTCGTTGCGCACTTCTTCTGCACTACGATACTCCCGATCAGGCAGTTTATTGAGCCTGTCGCGGATCTCCTCGTGCAGTCTGTTTTGCCGGTGAATTTGATCGGCGTGCCGGATCATGTCAACCGGCCGAGCTGGAAACACGAGGCCTTCTAAGAAATGACCTAAGCCCTCAAAGGCTTCGCGTGGGCGATTCTCGTATTCGGCCATGACGCACCTCCTTTCGGTTTTCGTCCGGCATAATATTATTAATTTAGCGGCATTCCCCAACGGCTATCAAGTCAGCCCTCTGCTGCGCGCTTCATCGGCGATCCGGCGTTAACGATTTCAGGCGTTCCAACTCCAGTTCCACGGCACCGTCGTCTTCGTCGACATGGCGGATACGTACCGGTAGATAGCTCAGGTCCGGCGCAAACCAGAAGATCGTTTCGTCGCCACCGGTGTAGGGCGGTAACTCGGCGGCGTCGAGATCGAAGTCGGCTTCGTCCTCTTCGTCGATCCGTAATTGGCCGGTGACTTCGACCCGAATCGCTTCAAACGTGCCTTCGCGGGTGCGAATCTCGTCGCGGCCCTTGACCGTCACCGCGTAAACTCGTAGGCGGCGGGGTTGGGCGATGAGATAGCGCATTTCCTCTTCGCCGGCTGCAATGTCGTTCATCATCGCTAGGTGTAACGACATTTGGTCGATAACGTGTTCCGGCAATTGTTGCTCGCGGCTATCGCCTTTGTAATGCAAGGTGCTGACGCCGCCCGGTTGTTCCGGAAAGTCGATATGGTCTTCGCGACCGCCGCGACCGGTGCGGATGTAATCGTAGCGGTGGGGAATAATCTGCCCGTTCTCGATCACGCCCCGGCTTTTCTCTTCGATCTCGTTGCGATAGAGCAGGGCGATAACCCCGCGCGGGCGTAGGTGCGACTGGTAGTTATACTCTCCGTCGCGATTACGCTCGAACTGCATTTCCGCCCGCCCTAGCGCCATGCCGCGAGCGCTTGCCAGGTAGGTGGCGTTAAATTCTATCGGTAGCGCTTGAACCTGGAAGGCGCTAGTCAGCAGCGCTAACGCAGTTACCAATAGCCAATAACGCTTGCTTAGCGTTTTATTCGCTCGCGCACCGGTGCGGGCGCTATTCGTCCTGTTCGTCATCGGCGCTCCATTTGGTAAGGGCTTATCCGTATGTGGGGCTCGGCAAAGCGAGATTAACACCCTGTTGTTGTACTGCAAATGGCGGGGCTTTTTTATTTCGACTGCCGATAAGTCGGACGGTTCCCTTGCCTTGCATCAAGAGCGGCGAGGCTATTTAGCTGCGCGGACCCGTAGCGGAGGCAAATACCCAGCGTTCCGGAAGATAAGAGGGAACGTCGACGATGCGCTGTTCGCTCTGTGCGAAGTAGGTCTCCAGGCCGTTGCGGATTTCCCGCCTGAGGGTATGTTCTTCGGCGCCGCAACATTGCATGCTGAATACGCCTTCCGGTTTTAAGCGGCTGGCGACTTTGTCCAGTATTTCGTGAATGAACTCCTTACGGGTCTGGTCCGCGCGTACCGGTTGCATGGTGAGGTCGTAGACGATCGCATCGTACCGTTGGTCGCGGTCCAGATAGGCAAAGGCGTCGCCGATAACAAGCTCGCCATTGTCGGCGGCGAAGGCGTCTTCGCACATTTTCGGCAAGTAGGTGCGGCACAGGTCGACGACTTGGGCGTCGATGTCGACCATGACGGCATGTTCGCTGCCATGCTGAACGGCGGCTTTCAGCACACCTCCGTCGCCGCCGCCGAGGATAAGGACTTCGCCGAGATTATCGGTGTCCACTAATGGTTCGATCATGGCCTGGTTATAGACTTCGTCCGATTCGGCGATTTGCAGATCGTCGTCTAAATAGAGCAAGCGGCCGAAGCGTGGGTCTTCCGCGATAACGATGTGCTGATAACCGGAATGAACGTCTTCGAGAATTCTTTGGCGTTTTGCTACGTACTCTGGCAGCACGGCGTTAGGTTGGGTCGACAACTTCGAGTCCTCCCATGGCGGCTAACTGAGCTGCATTATCATAACAAATGCCTTCGCGCGTTGCCGCTCGTGCTTAGCGTTTGCGTAAGCGTACCGTCTCTTCGGTAAGGTGCTCTCGTTCTAACACGTTGTAGAGCGTGATGCGGGTATGGGTGTCTTCGCGTGCGGTGTCGAGCGCGTCGATGGCGTCGTCGATGAAGCTGGCGGCATCTTCGCCGGGCAGCGGGTGGCTGGCGATGCCGATCCGGATGGCGATCGGCAATGCCGCGTCTTTGGCGATTTCGAAATCCAGCTCTCGCAGGAGACGTTCGGCCAGAAGCGTCATTGCCGATACGCTCCGCTCCGGCATGATAAAAAGAAATCGCCCTTCGCTGTGTGCAACCAATACGTTGCTACCGCTGCCAATGATGTTATTACTGCGTAACGCCGATAATAATTTGTCGCTCAGACGGTGTAGCAAGCGTTCGGTGCGGCGCTCGCCCAAACGATCGCGTAGTTCGGGAAAGTCGTCGATTCCAAGGCAGGCGCAGCTAAGTAAGAGACCTTGCTTGAAGGCGCCGCTGACTAAGGCGTCGACCGCTAAAGTAAAAGCGGGCAGCGATAGCAGATAGGTGGTGCGATCGCGCAAACAGTGTTCGATGGCCGCCGCTTCAGTGCGCTTGGCTTCGCTGATGTCGGTCATAACGCCGAAGACGCTGTCATGGAGGCCGGTACCGGAGCTGATCTTGCCTCGGCTGCGAATCCAGCGGGTGCTGCCGTCTCGGTGGTGAGTCTGATAATCGACGGTAAAGCTCCCCTTGTCGTCCAGTTGTTCGTGCATCTCCGCTAGCACTTCCGACGGGTGCAGCATCAGCTCCTGCCATCGCTTAGGCTGTTTGCAGATTTCTTCGGAGGTATAGCCGAGCAGGGTGTTGACGGCCGGCGTTGCGGAGCGGAGCTCAAAGCCCGGCAGTTGGGCGCTGAATAAAACATCCGGTACCGTATCGAAAAACTGACGAAAGCGGGTTTCGGTGTCGATCAGCCGCGACATAAGCTCGTACGATTTGGCCGTGTACATGCGTAGTACGAAGTACAGCAGTGCGCCGGTTGCGAGAACGAAGAACCAGCCCTTATACGTCTGCACTAAAGATAACGTTCGGGCGTCTGGGGAGAGCCAGACTGCAAGCATGTCTGAGAGTAAAATCCAGAGGCTAGCGAGGATGATGTAGGCGACAGCGATCTGGCGAGGCAGGCGGCGATAATCGCGCACTTTTCGGTTGTGCATTTGCCGGGGCATAGCGCCTCCCGTTGCTGATTGCGCAAAATGGCCGTAATTCTTCTCCAGTAAGGGTTGTAATCGAGGCTGGCAAGCAGGGAGGGGCAGGCGAGGCGGTCGTACACAGTTGGCTGGCGAAGGACAATGAAGACGTATCGAGCCTGCTCGTTGGGTTGCCTGGTTGGTGTATGGTTAGTCATTTGGCCGGTGGTCGGTGCTGCGTGGCTGGATAATCGGGAGCGGCCGGACACTGCCGAGGTCGTCGATAAGGTGCACCGACAGGTCGCGACCGAGGTGGTCGTGCTCGGTCGCCAGCTGGATTCTTTATTCGGCCACGACGAATTCCCTGCCGATGACGCCGGCAGTCTGCTGCGCCTGGGCGGTACCGTTTTGGTCGGCGAAGGCGATGAGGATTTTCAGTCGCTTGCGCGTTTTCGCCTGGCGGTACCTAGGACCGAGCAGCGGTGGAATATCTTTCTGGAGTCGGAGACGGAGGACTTGTTTGACGGTCGCCGCCATGACGGCCGCGGAGAGACCGGACGTGGGCGGCCGCGTGAGCAGGGCGCGGTCGCCGGGTTGCAATTTTTGCATGACTTTGCCGAGGTTTGGAACTTCGATGTCGATCTGGGGGTGCGGGTTCGGTGGCCGCTAGACCCTTATACTCGGGTTCGGGTTCGGCGCTCGTTTCCGCTGGCAACCTGGGAGTTGCGCTTGGGGCAGTCCTTGTTCTGGTATGAACGAACCGGTTCGGGCACGAGTTCGGAGATGCGTTGGCAGCGGGAAGTCGGAACCGGCCGCTTGCTGCGCTCGTTGAGCGAAATCACCTGGTTGGACCGCGAGCAGCAGTTTTACTACAAGCAGGATTTGCTGGTTTCGCAGAGATTGCAAGCCGACCGCGGGGTTGTCTATCAGGTCGGGGTGCGTGGCGAGAGCGAGCCGAATCATCAAGTAGATCATTATTTTGTCAATGCCCGTTTACGGCGTAATGTATGGCGGCAGTGGTTGTTCGTCGAACTCCAGCCGGAGCTGATGTTCGCGCGCGAGAACGACTTTGCCGTCGAACGCCGCGTTTTCGTCACCTTGGAAGCGGTGTTCGGCGATCTGCGCGCACTTGATTGAGCTTGCTGTTACCAGGAGGGATTATGCCGCGTCCGGAAACGCCGCAAGTGGCGGTCGATGTGATTATTCGTTTGGCCGGCGAGCCGGGGCGAGTCGTTTTGATTGAGCGGCATAACCCGCCGTTAGGGGTGGCTATTCCCGGCGGTTTCGTGGATGTCGGCGAGCGCTTGGAGGCGGCCGCGGTGCGCGAGGCGCTGGAGGAGACGTCGTTGCATGTCCGCCTGGAGTGTTTGCTGGGGCTTTATTCGGCGCCGAAGCGCGATGCGCGGGGCATACCGTGAGTGCGGTTTATATCGGCTCGGCGACGGGAGAGGCGCGGGCGGCGGACGATGCTAAGGCCATCGTTATGGCCGATCCGGAGGATTCGCAGCTGGCGCTGGTGTTTGATCATCGTTTGGTGCTGGACGATTATTTGCGTTGGCTTAAAACCGCTGAGCCGGCTCCATTGCGTTTGGGCTAAGACGTAAGCGGCGATGCGGATGGATAGCGCGGAATTGGACGAGCGTAGCGCCGAGCGGCAGGCAAGTTTGCGCCGCCACCGGCGGTTTGCCACGGTATGTTTACTGATTGCCGCCGCGTTATATGTGGCGACGCATTTTGTAGAGTCGCCCAGCTACTGGGTGTTGCTGCTGCGCTCCGGTGCCGAGGCCGGTTTGATTGGCGGGATCGCCGATTGGTTCGCGGTAACGGCTTTGTTTCGTCGGCCGTTGGGGCTGCCGATTCCCCACACGGCTATTATTCCTCGCAACCAAGCACGTATCGGAGACGGTTTAGGCGCTTTCGTCGAGCGTAATTTCTTAGCGCCGGAATTGATTGCCGAGAAGTTACGCAGCGCCGATGCGGCGGCTCGTATAGGCGATTGGTTATACGATGCGCGTAATAGTCGAATGGTTGCCGAACGCGTCTTCTCTATCGCCCCCTATGTGGTCGATTCGTTTGACGACCGGGAAACGCGGACGTTCTTCCGCGAGACGTTCAGCCAACAGCTGCGCGACGTCAATTTGGTGCCGCTGATTACTCGGCTATTGAGTCTGACGGTGGCAAGTCGGCAGCATCAACAATTGTTCGACCGGGCGCTGCTGCTGGCGCGGGAGCTCCTCGTACGTCACGAATCTGCAATTTATGAGAAGGTCGAGGCGAAGAGCAGTTGGTGGGTACCGCGCCGGATCGACCGAAAAGTTGCCCGCGCCATCATCGATGGGGTGGAAGAGTGGCTGGGCGAACTGGCTCAGCGCGATAACCCGGTACGGATGGATTTCGATAAGGCCGTTGGCGAGCTAATCGACCGCCTCCAGGCTTCTCCCGAATTTCACCTGCGCTTGGAGGAGTTTAAAGCACAGTTGCTGGCCAGCCCGGAGCTGCAACAGTTGTTGGAAGCCGCCTGGGATCAACTGCGTGGCATGATGCTGCGAGAGCTTGCCGACCCTAACTCCGATTTGCTGTCGTCCCTGACGGATAGTTTTCGCAGTTTGGGCAAAACGCTGCAAAACGATGCCGATGCCCGTCGGCGCTTGAATGGCCGCTTGGAAGTACTGGTTGCCGAAACCGTTGTGCCTTTCCGGCATCAGATCGGGCGCTTTATCAGCGAGGTGGTGCGGGGGTGGGATGCGCGTACCGTAAGCGAGCGGCTGGAATCGGAAGTGGGGCGGGATCTGCAATTCATTCGTATCAACGGCACGCTGGTGGGCGCATTGGTCGGCTGCGTATTGTTCGTTGTTACTCAGCTCGTGTTTGCCTAGGGGCTGCGTTGTGCAATGCGCGCGCTCGACATCCTGCGCGTGTGTTTTGTCGTGAGTGCGGAAGCTGTAGAATCAGCCGCCTACGCCGTTTGTTATGAAACGGTTGCGATTATGAGAACAACTGCTTGGGGCAGATTTTCCAATGGCAATTAAATCGGATAAGTGGATTCGCCGTATGGCAGAAGAGTACGGCATGATCGAGCCGTACGAACCCGGCCAGATTCGCGAAGCGGATGGCGGCAAGATTATTTCCTACGGCACGTCGAGCTATGGCTACGATGTCCGCTGCGCCGATGAGTTTAAGATTTTCACCAATATCAACTCGGCCATCGTCGACCCGAAGAATTTCGACGAGAGCAGCTTCGTCGACGTTAAGTCCGACGTGTGCATTATCCCGCCCAACTCGTTCGCCCTGGCGCGTACCGTCGAGTATTTTCGGATTCCGCGTAGCGTGTTAACCATTTGCCTGGGCAAATCAACCTACGCACGCTGTGGCATCATCGTTAACGTGACGCCGCTAGAGCCCGAATGGGAAGGGCACGTCACGTTGGAATTCTCCAATACCACGCCGTTGCCGGCGAAAATCTACGCCAACGAAGGCGTGGCGCAGATGCTGTTCCTGGAGTCGGACGAAGTGTGCGAGGTTTCCTACGCCGATCGTGCCGGCAAATATCAGGGGCAACGTGGGGTGACGCTGCCGCGGCCGTAAGGCTGGCAGCGTTGCGGGTTGCCTGGAAGTAGCGGGCGGAACCTGGCTTTTCGGCGCTCTGAGGGGTTCTCTCGATAGCGCTTATTAGAAGCCTTTGACTTCGTCGAGCGTCATTCGGTAGGCGTCGTTGCGTTCGCGGTGATCGACTCGAACCGGAAGGTAATTCAGCGCCGGCGCCGCCCAAAAGGTGGTGGCGCGGCTGTCGTCCTCGGTTTGCTGCCGGGTAACCCGCAGGGTTTCGAATTCTCCGAGGCGGGTGTGTAAGGTCTCCCGGCCTTCCACCGTTAGTCGATAGGTGCGGAGCAGCCCGCCGTCGGCAATGCGATATTCCAGCTCGCTGGTGCCGTTTTTCAGATCGTCCATGAGTTGGAGTTGGCTGACCAGTCGATCCATCGTGTCGGGCGGAATTTTCATTTGCCAACGGTCGTCGGCAACAAGATTGATAACGCGCCCTTTTTCCCAATCGAAACGCAGCTCGACGTTGCGGCTGCCGCGCCCGCGCCGCTCGTAGTAGTAGCGTTCGGGTTGCAAACCGCTGTCGGTAACTTTCCCCTCGCTGTATTCGCTGACCTCGCGCCGATAGAACAACCCCGTGATTCCGGTCGGTCGGCTTACCGAGCGGTAGCGGTAGCGATCGTCGGGCAGGTGTTCTAGCTCAAGGCGGGCTTCGCCTACGGTAATGCTGCCGAGACTAACTCGATAGCGCGCGGAGAACTCCGGCGGTAGTGCCGCCAACGCATCGCTAAGGAAAAGCCCGATCAGGCCGATGAGCAGCCCCCCCAGCAGTTGCCGGTTACGGCTATACTTCCTGACCGTTCCGCTCCGCACTAAGTACCGGCGGCGAGGACTGGCGCTTTCCATCCCTATAAACTCCGTCTGCGCGCATTTCGACCCGCCCCTCGGCAAGCCAACGAACGGCTAGCGGGTAGATCCGATGCTCCTGCGTTTGCACGCGTTTTGCCAGGGTGTCCGCCGTATCATCCGACAGTACGGGAACTTTAGCTTGAACGATCACCGGACCTGCGTCTAATTCGGGCGTGACGAAGTGGACGCTGCAGCCGTGCTCTTTGACACCGGCCGCTAGCGCGCGTTCATGCGTATCGAGGCCACGGAAGGCCGGTAACAGGGAAGGATGAATGTTAATTAACCGTCCTGCGAAATGGCTCACGAATGCTGGGGTCAGTATTCGCATGAAACCGGCCAGAATGACGAGTTCCGGTTGGTGTTGCTCGATCAAGGCTGTCAGGTCGCGATCGTACTCATCGCGCGACGGGTAACCGCCGTGCGGTAAAGTCTGCGCCGTGATTCCCGCGCTGGTTGCCCGCGTTAAGCCGTAAGCGTCGGCGCGATTACTCACCACCGCTTTGATATCGATAGGCAGCTCGCCGGCCATTTGCCCGTCGATAAAGGTTTGCAGGTTGCTGCCGTTGCCGGAAATCAGGACGACGACGGGGAGTCGTTGTTGTGTCACGCTTAGTCCTCTATGCGAACGGCGGCGCCGTTATCGGCGGCTATGATTTTGCCGAGCTGCCAAGCCTGTTCGCCTTCTTGTTTCAGTACGGCCAGCGCCGTATCGACGTGCTCCGGCGCGACGCAAAGAACCATGCCTACCCCGCAGTTGAATGTTCGGTACATCTCCTGGGTGTCGATGCCGCCCTCGCGCTGCAACCAGCGGAAGACGCTAGGCCATTGCCAGGAGCTGGCGTCGATGTCGGCCGCGACCGATTCGGGCAATACGCGCGGTAGATTCTCCGGCAGGCCGCCGCCGGTGATGTGGCAAAGGGCTTTCACCGGCATCTGCTGCATGAGTTTTAGAACCGGCTTGACGTAAATCCGGGTCGGCGCCATAAGGTGCTCGTGTAAGGGGCGCCCGTCAAGGTCGGTATCGAGTTTAGCACCGCTGACTTCCAGCACTTTGCGTACTAGCGAATAACCGTTGGAGTGCGGGCCGCTCGCGCCCAAGCCGATGAGAACGTCGCCTTCGCGTACCGTGCTACCGTCTATTAGCGCTTCGCGCTCGACGATTCCGACACAGAAGCCTGCCAAATCATAATGGCCATCGCTGTACATGCCCGGCATTTCCGCCGTTTCGCCTCCGATGAGTGCCGCGCCGGCCTGGTGGCAACCCTCGGCGATGCCTTTGATTACCGAAGCCGCAACGTCGACGTCCAAATGACCGGTGGCATAGTAATCGAGAAAGAACAAGGGCTCGGCGCCCTGGACCAGAACATCGTTGACGCACATGGCGACAAGATCGATCCCGATACCGTCATGGCAGCCGGTTTCGATCGCAAGCTTCAACTTAGTGCCGACACCGTCCGTGCCGGAGACGAGGACCGGCCGCCGGTAGCGTCCCAGCGGCAGCTCGAATAGCCCGCCGAAGCCGCCTAGGCCGCCCAATACCTCTGGCCGTTGCGTGCGGCGAACATCGTCTTTGATGCGTTCGACCAGCGATGCACCGGCGTCGATATCAACACCGGCATCGCGGTAGGTTAGGCCGGCGTTGGTGGAGGGCTTGTCGGTCACTGCGGTTTCCTCATGAAGGTCGGTTGAACGCGCCCTAGTATACTGGCTTCGCGCCCTGTTTCCTAAACTAAGGCTTCGCTTGCAAAGGGTCCGCCCGTAGCGTTTGCAAGGCTGCGAACAGGCCTAGGCGTTGCGGATTTTTCTTGGGATTAACAATTATGAATTACTTACTGTAGATTCAGTGTCGCAACATGGTATTTTAATCCCTTATCCGCAAACAAATGTTGTCTTCGCAGGCTGTCCGGTGGCCGAGCCGTTCGCGATAGCCCGCAAGACGCCCGATCAGTGGTTCGAGACACCATGCATAAGCCGTTGGCATTCCTTTTTGGCCTCATCCTATGTGTCAGTAGTGCTGCCGTCGGCGCCGCGCCGCGCGACGAGGGCTTTCAAGTCCGGGTGCCTGTCGCCAACCAGAGTAGCGGCGAGCGCGAGGAAGCCGTTCGCGAAGCCTTTAAGCTGTTATTAGTCAGGCTGAGCGGGCAGCGCGGTATTGTCGAGGAAGAATCGGTTGCCGAGATTTTGGAACGTTCCAGTCGCTATGTGCAGCGGTTCCGGTATGACACGACGGACGCAGGCTTGCAGCTTAACGTGCACTTCGACTCGGCAACGGTGACCCAAGCGCTGGAGCGCTACGAGATTCCCGTTTGGCGCAACGATCGGCCGCCGGTGCTGATTTGGTTGGCTGTCGACGGCGGTAGCGACCGGATGCTGGTGGGCGCTCATGAGCATGGTGCCGTACGCCTGCCTTTGGCAGGAGCCGCTCGGGAGCTGGGGGTTTCGCTACTGTTTCCGTTGCTGGATTTGGAAGACTTGGCCGAAGTCGGGTTCTCCGATGTGTGGGGCGGGTTTACCGATAACATTCGCCAAGCTTCGACCCGCTATGGTAATCCGATTGTCGTGGTCGGGCGCGTGCATCAGCAACGCGGGCATTGGGTGGGGCGCTGGCAGATCTTGAATCGTTCCTCCGGTGCAGCCTGGCATAGCGACGGCCGCGACCTCGATCAAAGCTTGCAGGCCGCGGTGGAGACGTTAGCCCAACGTTTGGTTCCGGAGTATACGGCCGTACCGCGACGCCTGTCGGTTGCCGATACCTTGTTGGTGGAGATTCAGGGGGTACCGGGGTTGCGGGAGTATCGAGCGATGGAGCATTACCTCCGTGAGCAGGGCAGCGTGCAAGACGTTCAGCTGCAAGCCGTGCGCGGCGACGCGGCGACTTTCCGCGTGTCGCTGGATGGGCACCCTGATCGTTTGTTGCAGGCTTTGCGTAGCAACCGGCGCTTGCAGGCGGTGCACGAGCCAGATCCGAGCCCGCTGGACGACGTATTGGAGCGCACACCCGCAGAGTTGGCAGATTTGCTGGATGACGAAGAGCAGCGCGAGCGGCGGGAAAGCTACGGCTTCCGTTTAATCCGGTGATTTTACGTCAACTCCCGAATCTTATTAGCCTGCTGCGCTTGCTGGCGACGCTGCCGGTCACGCTGTTGATCCTGGCGGAGGCGTATGCCAGCGCCCTGGTGTTGTTCGTCGTTGCGGGCTTGTCGGATGGTGTCGATGGCTTCTTGGCTAAGCGTTATAACTGGCGCAGCGTAGTCGGGGGGTGCTCGACGCCTTAGCCGACAAGGTTTTGATGTTAGCCGTGGTTATTACATTGACCTTGCAGGGCCTGTTGCCGTGGTGGTTGTTGTTGTTGGCGTTGGCGCGGGATCTTGTGATCGGTGCAGGGGCCTTGGCCTACCGGTTTTTCGTCGGGCCTTACACGCCAGAGCCGACTTTCGTCAGTAAGGTAAATACCACGCTGCTGATCGTTCTGATAATCGCCGTGTTGGCTCAACAAACGGCCTTGCCGGTGCCGGCGTTGGTCGTGCAGGGGTTGCTTTGGACGATATTGGCGACGTTGCTGGTTAGCGGAGTCGGTTACGTATCGCATTGGGGGCGGCGCGCATACAAGGCACTGTCCGAGCCCCCCAATCGCTTCTGAGCGACGGTGTCGTTCGTCTACCAGCCGTAGCCCAAGGTGAGAAGATAGGTGACGTCGGTCCGTTGGTTACCGGCTGCCGGCGAGCGATCGTAATCGTGGTTTACCTGTACTGTCCCCGTAAGTCGGTCGATTAGCGGAAAGCGTAGGCCAGTACGGCTACGTATCATCAAGTCTTGGATATCGTCTAGGCCGAGCAGCACCTCATTGCGATGGAACAGGCTCAAGTCGTCCATGCCGAATCGATGTTCGTAGTCCGCCGCTAGTCGGCCAGCCGGACGGCTGTCGCTTGTGTCGTCGCGGAAGGTTTCGTGGACGTAGTTGACACCGCTTTCGAACGATAAGCGCTGGCGCGCGGTTTCCAAGAATTGATAACCGAGACCGACACCGAAGTTGGTGCGTAGCGAGAGATTGCGGAACTCGTCTCGGGTGGCGCGTACGTTGCTGTTCAAGTACCACCTGTCGTCGACGAAATGGTCGTACCTGGCGAAGCCGGTGACGTCGTTTTTGTTACGAACCCCGTCGTCTTTGCCATAATTGGCTTCCGCGCCAAGCGTGTAACGATTGTTGATCGTACGGGCAACGAACTCGATATCGCCGCTAAACGATTCCGTTTCCGTGTTGCCGCTCGTTTTCCGGGCCCCGAAGTTAATTCGTCCTTCGGTCCGCACGGGCGGGACATGAGGGCCTTCCGGCGGATTGATGGCCGTCACGGCGGCGAGCGGGAAGCCCACCGGTTCCAGAGCGCCGTTGTCGTGCAGCTCGGCGCGCCCGTCATTGCTCTCCGCAAGGCGCCCTTTTACCCAGCTTTCGTCTTCCAGTACCAGGTGGACCTTGTCATCGGTGGTGATCGCCGATACATCGCTCCAAGGCACGGTAAATGTGTGCCCGTAATCGGATGTAAAGCGGAGGTTGCCGTCTTCCATCGATACGACTTCACCACTATACCGATCGCCGTTCTTCAGAACGAGAATATCCGCTTGCGCGGTTGCGGCGAACAGGCAGCCGGCCAAACCGGCCGAGATTAGTCGACGCTGGATCACTGTGCCTCCATAAGCGCTTGTACAGCCTTTGGCGTGCGTGAGGTTGCTGCGTACCGTCTTAGCACGAACCGATTCTTAGTACGTATAACCGATATGGCTTCAGGCGGCATTTCGCGGCGAAGCAATCTACCAGCCAAAGCACGTCCGGTAAAACATCATTTAGCTATATCATTAGGGAAACACTGAGTGGTGGCTGCTGACAACATCCGCAATTTCGTGCCTACCCCCATTGACAGCGTGGCTCAAGCGCGGTCCAATCGCTCCGACTAAGTTCACAAAGTCGACGATGTTGCCTCCAAAACTCTCTCCACAGCTGGCGCTCGATCTTGGACTCGACGATAGTGCGAGCTTTACGAGCTATTACCCCGGACCGAACGCGGAAGCTTTGGCGGCTGTACGCGCCTGCGCGTTGGGTACCGGCGAGTCTAATCTTTTCCTATACGGCGATAAGGGGTTGGGTAAGACGCACTTGCTGCAAGCGGCTTGTCGGGCGGCTGCGGGCGAGGGCGCTTTGGCAGTGTACCTTCCCTTGGCGGATGCGTTGACCTGGTCGCTCCAAGTGCTGGAAGGCCTGGAAACGATGAGTTTGGTCGCGGTCGACGACGTACATCTGCTGCGGCAGCATCAGGACTGGCAAGTCGCGCTGTTTCATTTATTCAATAGCGTGCGGGATGCCGGCGGCCGGCTTCTGTTCGCAGCGCAGGACAAACCGGGCGATTTGGGCTTCTCGTTACCGGACCTAGTGTCCCGCTTGCAGTGGGGGCTCGTTTTGCGGTTGCAGGATTTGGACGACGAGGAAAAACTCGCCGGCTTATGTTTCCGCGCCCATCAACGCGGCCTGGAGCTGCCACGGGAGACCGCGCAGTATCTGCTCGCGCGGTTCCCGCGGGATATGGCGTATCTGTTCGACACCTTGGATCGTCTCGATCAGGCTTCCCTAGCGGCCCAGCGTCGTTTGACCATACCCTTCATCCGGCAAGTGCTACAGCTATCTTGAGTGCGTTTTGTTAGCGGCTTTGCTGCCGGTTATTCGTAAGTAACGGATTGCCAGTATGAAGTAGCTAAGGCTGAGCACGATCTCGATGGCGCCAAGCCAACGCGCCGGCCCGGCGGCCGCCATGCTGGCGATGCCGTGCACGAAATAAATCAAGATCAGCATCCCGCTCCAGCTAAACGTGTAGCGCCGCGCGTGGAGTATGCCCCGCAACGGCAGCAACAGCGGACCGACCAAGAAGATTAACGCGATCGATCGATACTCGGGGGCCGGCGGTGCAAGCCAGATAAGCCAAGCCATCAGCAAGGCAAAAAGGCTGAGGTAGCAGGTGACGGCAAGCAGGTGGACGGTGCGCGGGTTGTTCATGAGTATTAGCCTTCTGCCGTGCTTTTGGCTAAGCGCAGTGCCGTTGTGGCGACACGGCGTCCTAACGCGCGGCACAGCGTTTTCTCCTCGTCGGTTAGCGGGCGGTTGCCTTCGGGGCCCGCGAAATGGCTGGCTCCGTAGGGCGTGCCGCCGCTTAGGGTGGTGCTGAGAGTCGGCTCGGTATAGGGCAGGCCGACCAACAGCATGCCATGATGCATGAGAGGGAGCAGCATCGTCACTAGGGTCGTTTCCTGGCCCCCATGAAGGGAACCCGTGGAGGTGAACGCTGCGCCGGGTTTGCCGGCCAGTGCGCCGTTAAGCCACAACGGCGTGGTGCCGTCTAGAAAGTAGCGCAGCGGAGCGGCCATGTTGCCGAACCGGGTCGGGCTGCCAATGATGACTCCGTCGCAGGCTTCCAGGTCTTCGAGTTCGGCATAGGGGGGCCCGATTCGGGGACAGGCGGCGCCGTTGCTTCGGTGTTGGACGACACGGGCGGTACGGTGCGTAAGCGCGCGGTAACGGCGGGAACTTCTTCCACGCCGCGGGCGATCAATTCCGCCATCTTGGCGGTGGCGCCGAAGCGGCTGTAATACAGCACGAGAATTTCGGTCATGGCGATCGTCTACCCTCGTAGAAAAATAACGGTACGTAGGAAGGCCGCGCAACTCGCTTATCCCGCAGGCCAAGAGAATTGCTCGGGGTGTCCCTAAAGAATGTCGAGAACGTTTTCCGGCGGCCGGCCGATAGCGACGCGCTCGCCGTTGACGACGATGGGGCGTTCCAACAGCCGCGGTGTGCGGTTGATGGCTTCCAGTAAAGCCTCGCGCGAGAGCTCCGGATTATCGAGTGCTTGTTCCTTGTATTCTGCCTCTTTGTGCCGCATAACCTCTCGCGGCTCCACTCCGAGAGCATCCACGATTTTGCTCAGTTCCGCGACGGTCGGCGGCGTTTTCAGGTAGTCGACGACTTGCGGCTCGATGCCGCGTTCCGTGAGCAGTTGCAGCGTCTGGCGGGACTTCGAACAGCGAGGATTGTGGTAAATAATGATCGACATAAAACTATCTCCCTTAAGGTGCGCTATCGTTTCAATGAGTGGGGCCGCGGTCAATAAGGTGTCCGATTATGGATTTACCGGCAAACATTGTATCCTCGACCCTATCCACATCCAGAGTGTTGGCGGATTTACCACGCGTGAGCTTTGAACACCACAAAGTAACCGATGCCCCCAGCAGCGGACTGCGCCGTGTAAAACGAGGCGGAGCCGGGTTGTTGGCGTTTGTATTCGGATTGTTTTTTTGGCAGCCTGCGCAACTACATCGCCGCCGGTGCAGGAGATGAGCGACGCGCGTCAAGCCATTAATGCTGCAAGAGCCGTGGGGGACGAATTGGCGAATCCACAGGCCTTGGAAGAAGCCGAGCTGCTGATCGAAGCGGCTTCGCGGGCTTTGTCCGAGGGGCGTTACCGCGAAGCGCGCTCGGCCGCTATGGCGGCTAAGCGCAGTGCCATGTTGGCTCGCGAGGCCTCGTTAGGCGTGTTGGAAAAACCGTGATTTTCGGTGTTCGCAACGTCGGCGCCACCCTCGCGAGACTGACGGACCGGCAACAATGGTATTATTGGTTATGCGAGTGGCGTAACTTTGCGATTTATTTGTCGCGACGAGTGGTTCACGATAACTGCTTGCAGAATGCCGCCACGCTTGCTTATACCACCTTATTATCTATCGTACCGTTGCTGGCGGTAGGATTTTCGGTGTTGGCGGCCTTTCCGGTTTTTGAGCCGCTGGTCGACCAAGTACGGACGGTTATCTTCACCAATTTAGTGCCGGCTACCGGGGAGGTGGTCTCCGACTATATCGAGCACTTTATTAGTCAGGCGGCCGGCTTGACAGTGGCCGGTATTGCCGGTTTGCTCGTCTCGGCGCTATTGCTGATGTCGGCCATCGACAAAGCGCTGAACGATATCTGGTCGGTGCGTAACCGTCGGCGTCCGCTGTACGGTTTTATGGTGTATTGGACGGTTCTGACGCTGAGTCCGTTGTTGATCGGCGTGGCCGTTCTTGCCTCTACGTATGTTGGGACTTTATCCGCCGAGCTGGCTCGCGGTCCGCGGCAGTTGTTGGCATCCGTCACCCCCTTCCTTGCTCAGGCGGCAATCTTCACCTTCCTTTATTCGGCGGTGCCGAACCGGCGCGTACCGTTGAGCCATGCCGTTATTGGCGCGCTGCTGGCCTCGTTCATGTTCGAGATCGCCAAAGGCGGGTTCGCGTGGTACGTTGCCGCCTTTCCGACGTTTGAGGTTATCTACGGCGCTTTAGCGACGTTGCCGCTTTTCTTAGTCTGGGTCTATGTGTCGTGGATTATTCTGCTGACGGGAGCTGAGTTTACCCAAGCATTGAGCGGCTATCGCAATAACCGACCCGGCGCGTTGGGAGATCCGGCGATGGAGTTTACGCTGACCGTGCACTTGCTGGGCCATCTGTGGCAGGCCCAACGGGAGGGGCGCACGGTCAGTCTTAAGCAATTGGTGGCGCGGGAGCCGGATGCGGGCGAGACGGCGCTACAGCGCGTGCTGCAGCATTTGGAAAGCGCGCGTATCGTCCAGCGTACGGCGCAAGGCAATTGGGTTTTTGCCCGCGACCCGAACAGCTTTACCTTGCTCGATGTCTACCGCAGTTATCCTGTGGTCTTGCCCGAGGCGCAGCAATGTCGAGTCGATAGCGATGCCGATCAACGTTTGGCGGCCTTGCTTAAGCCTGTGGATCGTAGTCTAGAAGAGAGTCTTGCCGTGCCGGTGGCGGAGGTTTTTCTGACGGGGAGCGTGAGCGTACATGAGTCGTTGTCGGCGTTTTTTTATAGCAGGTAGGGTGCAAGGCGTTTCCTATCGAGCCGGTACACGTGCCAAGGCGTTGCAACTCGGGCTTACCGGCTTTGCGCGGAATCTGGACGACGGTCGGGTGGAGGTGCTTGCCTGCGGCGAGGCTGATAAACTGGCCGATCTTGAAAGGTGGTTACATAAAGGGCCGTCTTTAGCGGTCGTGACGAAGGTTGAAGCGGAAGCGGCGGCAGCGCCGCCCGACTTGGACGGATTCAAGACCGCATAAGGCGGCGAAATAGGTGCCCGGAGCGGGATCTAGATCATGCTCTGCGGTTCTGCATCTTTACGCCCACTTCGATACATGAAAACATATGGCCCAATTTTTGGTCGGCTTTGGGGGCGGTTTTCGCCTGCGTCATGTTGTTTCTGAAGCGGCGTCGCTAAACCTGCGCCGGCGATCCTATCGATGCGTTTATCGTTAATCGAGAAGCGCGCCGGTGGCTGACCAAAGATGCGAAAAGGCAATAATCAAGGGGAAACCTGATGAGAGCGAAGAGCTTGTTTGCCCTGGGGGGCATGTTTTTGCTGCTTGGCTCGGGTTCTCTGCAGGCCGCCGGTGGTGATCCGGTAGCCGGGCGGGAGAAGGCCGAGACGTGCATGGGGTGCCACGGGGTACCCGGCTACCGTAATGCCTATCCTGCCTACCAGGTGCCAAAGCTCGGCGGTCAGCATGCCGAGTATCTGGTGTCCGCCCTGCAGGCCTACCAGCGCGGAGATCGCCAGCATCCCACGATGCGGGCGCTCACGGCTAATATGTCCGAAGAGGAAATGCGGGATATTGCTGCTTTCTTTGCGCAATCCGAGTAAGCGGGCACCGGCATAGATAACGAGGCTGAGGATAATGAAACGTATTTTTGTCATGGCGGCTGCGGTTGGCCTGTTGGCGGCGTCGTTCCAAGCGACGGCGTCGCGCGTAGGGGATCCGGTAGCCGGTCGCGAGAAGGCGGCAGCGTGTATTGCCTGTCACGGTGAAGACGGTAATTCCCCGAATCCGCAATTTCCCCGCTTAGCTGGTCAGTATGCGGATTACATGGTGCAGGCCTTGCGCGATTACAAATCCGGCAACCGTCGCGACCCCGTCATGAACGGAATCGCAGCGGATTTGTCTGAGCAGGATATGCGCGATATATCCGCTTACTACGCAAGCCAAGAAGGCGACCTGCACGTTAAGCGGCTTCGCTAGGCTAAGCGAGGGCGGGTCGGCTTCTTTGTGTTGAACGTGGAGAAATGCTGATGCGCGCCTTGCTTATACTGGCTCACGGTAGCCGCCGCGAGGCATCGAACGATGAGGTGCGGGAGCTGGCGAGGATGCTGGCTTCCCGCCTCGATCTAAGCTTTAGCCGCGTCGACGCGGCTTTTCTCGAACTGACTTCGCCGACAATCGATCAGGCTGTCGACGAGGCGGTAGCGGCAGGGGCTACGCAGGTAGTCTTGTACCCGTATTTTTTAGCGGCGGGCCGTCATGTCGCGGAAGATATCCCGGCCATCGTCGACCGATGTCGTAGTCGTCACCCGGCAGTCGCTATCGACCTGCGGCCTTATCTTGGCGCTTCTCCTGCGTTAATCGAGCTGTTGATTAACGAGCTCTCCGCTTAACTAACGCTCCCCTCTTCCTTCGCCCGCTTGTCGTTTACGGTTTGGTAGCGGTAAGAATGCTCCGGTAACCCTCGCGGAAGCTCGGATACGTAAAGCGATAGCCGCTGGCCTTGAGCTTGTCGTTACGGCATTGCTTGTTGCTGCCGCGGATGCCGCCGGTCGGTCCGCTGGTCCGCTCGGGTAGCGGTTGTCCGAGCTGCTGTGCTAGCCAGTCCATCAGTTCGCATTGGGTGCAGGGTGCGTCGTCCACGCCGAGATAGATACCCGGCGGCGTTTCCGGTTTGCCAAGATGGGCCAGCACGCCGACACAGTCGTCCCTGTGAATGCGGTTGGTGTATTGCGGAGGCTCGGCGACGCATGGCTCGCCCGCTTTTACTTTCCGCAGCATGCGGTTGCGGCCGGGCCCGTAAATGCCGCCAAAGCGTACCACGCTGGTGGGAACGGCACTGTTAAGCGCAATCTGCTCCGCTTCTAGCATGCGCCGCCCCGAGAATCCTTGGGGTTCGGTGGGGGAGCGTTCGTCTACCCAGCTGCCATCGATTTGTCCGTACACGGTGGTGCTGGAGACGAAAACCAACCTGCGCAGGTTCGATCGGTCGGTGAGTGCCGCGAGGAGGTTGCTTAGGCCGTCGACGTAGGCGCGGCGGTATGCCTCGTCTTCGAACGGCCGGGAGTTGCAATGTAATACGCCAGATCGAGCTGCTCGGGCAGTTCCGCGAGCGTTTCCGAGCGGGTTAGGTCGGCGGCTATGCCTGCGATGGGTGCTGGAATCTTGTCGGCCTGGCGCCGCAGCCCCCAAACGCGATGTCCGGCTGCGCTAAGCTGTAGCCCGAGTGTGGTGCCGAGATCGCCGCAGCCGGCAATCAGTACCCGTTCCGAAGATGACGTATCGCTCATGTCTTGTCCTTGTGAGAAAGCGTGAATGTTGCCGGTAGTGTGGGGCGTTGGGCAGATCGCATGGTTACGGCGTCGTGTGTTAATCCGGCGCTACTGGCTGTACCAGCGTCGCTCCATGGCGTCGAAGACCCGCTCTGGGTACCACGTTTGCCCCAAGCTACCATTGTAGCGGGCGAGGGCGCGGGTTAGGTCGCCGTTCTCGATGTCCAGGTAGTGACGAAGAATGGTCGTTCCCATGCGTAAATTCGTACTGACGTCGAACAGATTGTCGTCGGGGTGGCCGATTTCGTCGAGCCAAAATGGCATGATCTGCATCAATCCGCGAGCGCCCACGACCGAGATGGCAAAACGATTAAAGGCGCTTTCGACTTCAATGACGGCGAGAACGAGCTCCGGCGGTAGGTCGACCCGGTTGGCTTCGAAGTGGACCTGGCGCAGCAGCTTGATGCGCTGTTGCGGGTCGGCGATGCGCGAGCGCAAACGATGCGACATATCCATCAGCCATACTTCGGCGACATAGCGGTTCTCGAAGCTATCGCCGCTTTCCACCGCTTCGATCAACGCTTGCCGGAGTGCCGGGTCGACGGCAGAGGACTCCTCGGCCTGAGCGCTAAAGCTCAGGCCGAGTGTCAGCAAAATACCGGCGAGTAGGCCAAACGGACGCTTCATACGCTTTGACGGGTGCGCAGGTATTCGATCAGCTGATCCAGGTTGACCTCCTGGTTCGCGCTATCGCGGCGGCTGCGGTATTCGACGGTGCCGTTTTTCAGGCCGCGGTCGCCAACCACAACCCGGTGAGGAATGCCGATAAGCTCTATATCGGCGAACTTGACCCCAGGGCGGGCGTCGCGATCGTCCCACAAGACGTCGTAGCCGGCGTCGGTGAGTTGTCGGTATAGCGCCTCGGAGGCTTCCGCAACGGCGGTCGATTTGTTCATGTTGAGCGATACCAACGCAATTTGGAAAGGCGCAATCGGTTCCGGCCAGACGATGCCGTGCTCGTCGTGGTTCTGCTCGATGGCGGCGGCGACAATGCGCGAGACTCCAATCCCGTAGCAGCCCATCGTCAGTACTTGCGGCTGGCCGTTCTCGCCTAGAACGGTGGCATCCATGGCTTTGGTATACTTTTGGCCGAGCTGAAAAATGTGGCCGACCTCGATGCCGCGGGTAATGTGTAGCCGTCCCTTGCCGTCCGGGCTCGGGTCGCCGGCGACCACCTCGCGCAGGTCTGCGCGCTGAGGTTCGGGGAGGTCGCGTCCCCAATTCACGCCTTGCAAGTGTTTGCCATCTTGATTTGCGCCGCAAATGAAGTCGGCCGTATAAAGCGCCGCTAAATCGGCAAGCACCGGAATCGGCAAGCCGACCGGGCCGATCGAGCCAGGTTTGCAGCCTAGCTCTTGCTCGATACGTTCGGCACTGGCGAAGCGCAAGGGCGTTGCAACGGCGGGGTGTTTCTCCGCCTTAATGTCGTTTAGCTGGTGGTCGCCGCGCAGCACGAGTGCAACCAGTCCGCCTTCCGCGCCTTCCACAATCAGCGTTTTTAGGCACTGCTCCGGCGCGACGCCTAGCAATGCGCTGACTTCTTCGATTGTGTGTTGATTCGGCGTCTCCACCGTTGCCAGCGGTTTGCCGGCTGCGGGCCGGTCGCCGGGCGGGGCGATGGCTTCGGCTAGTTCGACGTTGGCTGCGTAGTCGCTTGTGTCGGAGATTGCGATGGCATCTTCGCCGGAGTCGGCAAGCACGTGAAACTCGTGCGATACGCTGCCGCCGATATTGCCGGTATCCGCCTGAACCGGGCGGAACTTAAGGCCGGTTCGGGTGAAGATGCGGGTGTAGGCAGCGTACATCGTCTCGTAGGTTTCGGCGAGCGAGCCCTGATCGAGATGGAATGAGTAGGCATCTTTCATCAGAAACTCGCGCGCGCGCATAACGCCGAAGCGCGGCCGGATCTCGTCGCGAAACTTGGTCTGGATTTGGTAATAGCAAATGGGGAGCTGTTTGTAGCTCTTGATTTGCCGCCGCACCAGATCGGTGATGACTTCTTCGTGTGTCGGGCCGAAGCAGAACTCCCGCTCGTGCCGGTCTTTTATCTTTAGCAGCAATTTGCCGTACTGTTCCCAGCGCCCCGATTCCTCCCACAGCTCGGCCGGTTGCACCGCGGGCATGAAGACTTCGAGAGCGCCGACTTTATTCATTTCTTCGCGGACGATGCTCTCCACCTTGCGCAAAACTCGCAGCCCGAGCGGGAGCCAGGTGTAGAGGCCGGAGGCCAGTTTTGAATCATGCCGGCGCGCAGCATTAACTGATGGCTGACGATTTCGGCGTCTGTCGGTATTTCTTTGCTAGTAAAAAGCGGAAAACGAGAAGCTCGCATGGTTGCCGCTTACCTCCGGTAAAAAAAGGCTTTGCCCCTAGTGGGTGGGGCAAAGCGTATTGTAGCTGTGCGCTCAATGCTAACCCAGCGTGGTACCGCTGTGCGAAGTTGCCAAGGCCTGCATCGGCTGCCTATTCATCGCGACAGAAATAGGCAATCTGCGCCTGAGTCTCTTCGATCAGTTCGGCGCGTTCCTCGGCGCTATAGTTGAAGACCTCGCCGTTTTCGTCCCGGAACTGTTGGATGCCGGAATCTTCCAGTACAGCGAGATTGGCGCGGGCATTATCGCAATGCTGGGTGCGCTCTAGCCGGTCGGAATCGTCGCCCGAACGCGCCGCCGGTTGCGGCGCGCTTCGGCTGCCGTCGCGCCGGATATTCACCTGTTCGGCATGAACCCCTGGCGGAGGGGTGGCCCCGTAATGGTGACGACCTTCCTCGTCGACCCAGCTGTAGACGCCGCTCGCCGCCGCCGGTAATGCAAGCAATACGGTTAGCGCAAAACTCCATGTGATCCCTGTGCCCATGTCAATCCTACGTCCTAACAGTTATTATCGTGGTGTATGAGTGCCCAGCGCCGCTGCATTAACCTGCCGTCGGCGGGTGCGACAGGCTTGCCAAAAGAGCTGAACGGTTGGTTTATGAGATTATCGCCATCTCTATTTTAGCGGAAGTCTGTCAGCGGTCGATGGCACTTTTCGGGCCAGTGCGGGTGTGTCGGCTAGTGCCGATATAAGAGAATTATTCAGGGTTTCCCTTGACGGAAAGTTGTTTCCACAGTAGTTTTTCTCCTTTTTACCGCGCAGGGCCTGTCGCAATAGGCGTGGCTATGGGATCAACCGTCCCGGCCCGCCGGGCACGACCGGCGGTTAACAAGGGTTGTTGACCCCCTGGCAAGCCGCTAGCCGCGCGCCCCAGGTGATTGGAGTCGGCAGTCCCACGGTGGTCCGCCAACGCCCGACTTCGTGTCCAGTGGCTTAAGGGAAAGCTAATCAGCGTTACCCCTTTCTGCCTGCGTCGCATGCTTAGCGTACGACTACAGCACTGTCTGCGTCGCTGCCGGCGTGGGCGAAGCTAACGGCGGACCGATCAATAGCGATGATGACGAAATGGCTGGCGTCGCTTCGACGGCAGACGGCGTCGTCGGCCATGCAAAACGGTTGCGGTAGGACTATGCGGCACATCATTTCCATTCTGGTCGAGAACGAGTTCGGTGCGCTCTCGCGCATCGCGGGGTTATTTACTGCGCGCGGCTACAATATCGAATCGCTCACGGTCGCACCGACGGACGATGCGACCTTATCCCGTATTACCTTGGTGACGACAGGGAACGACCAGATCATCGAGCAGATCATTAAACAGCTGAACAAATTGCTGGATGTGGTCAAGGTCATGGATATGACCGAAGGCCCGCATATCGAGCGCGAGATGATGTTGGTTAAAGTCCTCGTTGCTAGCTACGAGGCGCGGGAAGAAGTTAAGCGCTTGGCGGATATCTTCCGTGGCCGCGTGATCGACGTGGCCGATAAAATCTTCACGATCGAGCTGACCGGTACCAGCGAGAAGCTCGACGCTTTTATTTCCGCTTTAGGGCAAACGCCGATCATGGAAGTGGTACGCTCCGGCGTGATCGGTATCGCGCGCGGCGAAAGACATTTACGTATCTAGAACCTACGGTTGCCGCTCATAGCGGTTGATTGTCCGGTATACCTACACCTTACGGGGGAACGATGAAAGTCTACTACGACAAAGACGCGGACCTGTCCATTATCCAAGGAATGAAGGTCGCTATCGTGGGCTATGGCTCGCAAGGTCATGCTCATGCCAACAACCTGAAGGAATCCGGGGTCGACGTCGTGGTCGGCCTGCGTCCCGGTTCGGCAACGGCTAAGAAGGTCGAAGCGGCAGGTTTGAAAACCGCCAGCATCGAAGACGCTGTTAAGCAAGCCGACCTGGTGATGGTACTGGCCCCCGACGAGCACCAGGCGAGCATCTACAACAACCAGATCGAGCCGAACCTGAAAAAAGGCGCGGCCCTGGCCTTCGCTCACGGTTTCAACGTGCATTTCGGCCAGATTACCCCGCGCGAAGACCTGGACGTCATCATGATCGCGCCGAAAGGCCCGGGTCACTTGGTGCGTGCTACCTACACCGAGGGCGGCGGCGTACCGAGCCTGATCGCGATCCACCAGGATTCCACCGGGCGCGCGAAGGAAATAGCTCTGTCCTACGCTAGCGCTAACGGCGGCGGCCGTGCCGGCATCATCGAAACCAGCTTCCGCGAAGAAACCGAAACCGACCTGTTCGGCGAGCAGGCCGTGCTGTGCGGCGGTGCCGTGGCATTGGTTCAGGCCGGTTTCGAGACCTTGACCGAAGCCGGTTATGCGCCGGAAATGGCTTACTTCGAGTGCTTGCACGAGCTGAAGCTGATCGTCGACCTGCTGTACGAGGGCGGGATCGCTAATATGCGCTATTCGATTTCCAACACCGCCGAGTACGGTGACTTCACGCGTGGGCCGCGCGTTATTAACGAAGAGTCGCGCCGCGCGATGAAGGAGATCTTGCAAGAGATCCAGACCGGTCAGTTCGCCAAAGAGTTTGTCTTGGAGAACCAGGCCGGCGGTGCGACCCTCAAGGCTATGCGCCGCATCGCCGCCGAGCACCCGATCGAAGAGGTCGGTACTAAGCTTCGCGACATGATGCCGTGGATCAAGGCCAAGAAGTTGGTCGATCGCGAAAAGAACTAAGTATCTCTATGCGTCTAAGTGAAAAGCCGGGCTCAGCCCGGCTTTTTTGTGTAGCCTCCTGCGTTCGGCAGACGTTTTCGTGAGTGCGGATATTGGTTATCTTGTGCAGAGACGGACTCCCTTATTAAGAGGATTACTATGAGCGTCGAACAAGCGCCTGCCTCCCGCCGTCGGCGCGGTATTTACTTGCTGCCTAATTTAATTACTACAGCCGCTTTATTTGCGGGTTTTTTGCCATTATTGCTGCCAACGAGGGCAACTTCGCGACAGCCGCCGGGGCGATTTTCGTCGCGATGATCTTAGACGGTATGGATGGCCGTATCGCGCGTTTGACCAACACGCAAAGCGACTTCGGCGTTCAGTACGACAGTATTGCCGATATGGTGTCCTTCGGGGTGGCACCGGCCTTGGTTATGTACCAATGGGCTTTGGCGGATATGGCCGATCATGGACAGCTGTGGGCCCGGCTGGGCTGGTCGGCGGCGTTTATTTATACCGCATGCGCCGGACTGCGATTGGCACGTTTTAACACTCAGGTGGCGGCTGCCGATAAACGCTATTTTCAAGGCCTGCCAAGCCCTTCGGCAGCCGGTGTCGTTGCCGGTTTGGTGTGGGTCGGGGAGCGTTGGGCGGCGGATAGCTTTACGCTGCATCTCTTCGCCGCCGGGCTGACGGTACTGGCCGGCGTTTTGATGGTCAGCAATGTGCGTTACTACAGCTTTAAGGAATTCGATTTCCGTTACCGCGTGCCCTTTATCGCGGTAGTGGCGTTGGTGCTGGTGTTGGTGTTCATGACCTTGCATCCGCCAATGGTGCTATTCGTGGGCTTCATGGTCTACGTGTTGTCAGGGCCAATCATGACGGTAATACAGCGGCGTCATCACCGGCAGCTGCGCGCTAAGTAGGGTGGCGCGCTTGTCGGGGCTAGGGGCAACAGCTATATTGGAAGCCACTAAATTTATGGGCCGGCCGTGCGAATGCGCCGGCCTGCAAATAGGCGGCATGCCGAGTAGGTAAGCGTCAGTATCCATCCTCCCCACCGGCCAGTGTATGGGGTGCGCGCCGAATCAGCGGTCAAGGCGTGCTTGTTGCTCATTGGGCCAACCAATGGGGCGTGGGACTGTCATACAAATATATAGCCGCAGCCAATCCGGAGCGGGACTGAGATGAGTCGAGACAAAGATCGTTTGATTATCTTCGATACCACCTTGCGCGATGGGGAGCAAAGCCCCGGCGCTTCCATGACCAAGGAAGAAAAGGTGCGTATTGCAAAAGCGCTGGAGCGGATGCGGGTCGATGTCATCGAGGCAGGGTTTCCCGCCGCCAGCAAAGGTGATTTCGAATCGGTTGAGGCCGTGGCTCGGCAGGTAAAAGACAGCGTGGTTTGCGGTTTGGCGCGGGCACGGGAAGATGATATCAGCCGTGCCGGCGAAGCGCTAAAACCGGCGAATGCAGGGCGCATCCATACGTTTATTGCGACCTCGCCCATTCATATGAAGATGAAGCTTCAGCTAGAGCCGGACGAGGTGCTTGAGCAGGCGGTGTGGGCCGTTAAGTATGCTCGTCAGTTCTGCGACAACGTCGAGTTCTCGCCGGAGGATGCAGGCCGTTCCGAGCCGGATTTCCTATGCCGCGTGTTAGAGGCCGTGATCGATGCCGGCGCGAGCACGGTCAATATTCCCGATACGGTCGGTTATAACGTACCCGATCAGTTTGGCGACTTGATTCGTTATCTGCGCGAGCGCGTGCCGAACGCCGATAAGGCGGTATTTTCGGTGCATTGCCATAACGATTTGGGCTTGGCCGTCGCCAACTCGTTGGCAGCGGTGCGTGCCGGCGCGCGGCAAGTGGAGTGTACCGTTAACGGCTTGGGCGAGCGGGCCGGTAACGCATCGTTGGAAGAGATCGTCATGGCCGTGCGGACCCGGCAGGATTTCTTCGATTGCGATACCCATATCAATGCTCAGGAGATTGTGCCTACCTCGCGCTTAGTCGCGAATATTACCGGCTTTTCCGTGCAGCCGAATAAAGCGATCGTCGGGGCTAATGCTTTCGCGCATGAGTCCGGCATTCACCAGGATGGTGTGCTCAAGAGTCGGGAAACTTACGAGATCATGCGGGCCGAAGATGTGGGTTGGAAAACCAATCGCATGGTCTTGGGTAAGCACTCCGGCCGAAATGCATTCCGAACGCGACTGCAAGAACTCGGTACGGTTTTCGAGTCGGAAGAGCAGCTTAACGAAGCGTTTGTTCGCTTTAAAGAGTTGGCCGATAAGAAGCACGAAATTTTCGACGACGACCTGCAAGCCTTGGTAACCGAAGCCAATCTTGCGCTTGAGAACGAGCGGGTAAGATTGGTTTCGTTGAGCGTAACGTCGGCCACCGGGGAAACGCCGGAAGCCGAGGTTACCCTGTCGGTTGACGGTAAGGAGCAGCATGCGAGCGCGCCCGGCAGCGGTCCGGTTGATGCCGCATTCAAGGCGATCGACACCCTGGTGCCGAGTGGCACGCAGTTGTTGCTGTACTCGGTTAGCAACATTACCACCGGCACCGATTCTCAGGGCGAGGTTACCGTCCGTTTGGAGCGTGCGGGGCGGGTAGTCAATGGACAAGGCGCAGATACCGATATTGTCATCGCGTCCGCCAAAGCGTACGTTAACGCGATCAATAAAATCTTACTTGGCCAGGATCGTACACATCCGCAAGCAGCCGACGTTTAATCGTGGGTGGATGCTTCGCAGCGGCGAGCAGGGAGGCGTTGTAGGCTATGCGTAATCATTATCTGCAACGCATGGGCATCGATGTCTGGGTGCCACGACATGACACGGCAGCCTCTGAGCAGCCGACTGTACAAGAGGCCGTGTCCGAGCTTGAGCCGTCGGTGTCGGAAGCGGCGGCGGCTCCCACGGCGGATGCCGGTTGGCATTGGGACGAGTTGGCGGCTAAGGTTGCCGATTGCCAGTTGTGTGCGCTGCGTAGCGGGTGCACGCAAACGGTGTTTGGCACAGGAGATCGTCAAGCTCGTATGATGGTGATCGGCGAGGGCCCTGGGGCGGAAGAGGACCGCCGGGGCGAGCCGTTTGTCGGGCGGCAGGCGGATTATTAAATAATATGTTGCGGGCGATGGGGTTTGCCCGCAACGAAGTATTCATTGCTAACGTGGTTAAGTGTCGCCCGCCCAACAATCGCGATCCGCAGCCGGAAGAGGCGGCTGCCTGCGCACCTTACCTACGCCGGCAGATCGAGTTGGTTGCGCCGGATGTCATTCTGGCGGTCGGTCGGGTTGCGGCACAGAATCTATTGCAGACGCAAGCGCCGCTTGGTCGTCTAAGAGGGGCTGTGCATCGTTTGGAAACGAGAGACACGCCGGTCGTTGTTACGTACCATCCAGCCTATTTGCTGCGTTCCCCTGCCGACAAGGTGAAGGCTTGGCAGGATCTTAAGCAGGCGCTCAAACTCTTACATGCGGCTTAGCCGATTCGCGTACGCTTATGAACGCTAACCTCGACCGCCTTAGCTACCGGATTAGGTCCATGCAGAGTATGGACGTGAAAGCCGTCTTTACCATTGAGCAGGCCGCTTACCCTTATCCGTGGACCGAAGGTATTTTCCGCGATTGTTTAAAGGTCGGATATCGCTGCGAAGTGTGTGTGGTCGATGAGCGAATAGCGGGGTATGTGGTCTGGTCGTTGGTCGCGGGCGAAGGGCATGTGCTTAATCTTTGCGTGGACCCTGCCTACCAGGGGCGGGGGCTAGGGCGCGTGCTGTTACGCCATATGGTGGCGCAGGCCGAACGGGCCGGCGCCGATGTCTTGTTTCTCGAGGTGCGGCCTTCCAATAAGCCGGCCCTGCGTTTGTACGACAGCGAAGGGTTCGGCGAGATCGATCGCCGCAAAAACTACTATCCCGCCGATCAAGGGCGAGAAGATGCCGTTGTTATGGCCCGTTATATCGTGGGAGCGGGTCCAGCATAAGGGGCATCGAAACCGATTTCGCAAGCTGCCTGGTGGTACACTCGTCGCGAGTAGCGACTAGTTAGCCTATGCTTCCGAGTAACAGGTGCAGTGCTAGCGAATAGGTAAGAACGTTAGCGCTGCTGCCACACGACATCGACGACTTTCCATTCCCCATCTTCTTGTTCCATATGGGCTGTGCCGACGGTTCGGTTGCCCGGGTCGGCGGGTACTAGCTCAAGCGTCGCGCGGCCGTTTTCGATGCGAACATCCGCAACCTCGATATTCCGCGGCGAGCTTGCCTTCATCATGAAAAACATCCGATTGCGCAACTCCGGAGTAAAGCGCGATTCGAAGTCTTCGCGTGCCTCAGTGGTCATATATGGCCATAGCGCACGTTCGTGGTGACCCCGCTGCAGGGCTTGATGATAGGCCAGATAAGCCTCGGTCGGTGTGTTGGCCGTTGTGTCCGCCACAAGCTGTTGAGGGGCGATAGCCAGGACCAAAAGACCCAGAATTGTCGGTATGAGGCGTTGATACATAGCTTTCTCTCCGCTTTTTCCCGCTGTGATCCCTCACCGGGTGCGGCCTCCTTGAGCAAGCGGGTGGCCCTCGATGACGGCCCCTTTTGTTGTTATCAGTTATGTTATTCTTTTGTTCGGTCGGCGATATAGCGCAATTTCGCTACTCGATTACATGAGAAGCGCGATGATTTGTCTCCTTATCAACTAAGGAAACGCTCCTAAAGCCTTGTTTGAGTTGTCGCTATTTCTCGGTGCGTACGCACTATGCCCGGTTTACGGCTCAGCGACACGGCTTGGGTATGCACAGATTAGAGCATGAGACTCAGTTTTCTTTTATACCTTGCGGCTTCCGGTTGCAAGCGTTACCTGTTTTGCATTGCGGAATTCGCGAGCATGCGGGTGATTGGAGGTAAATAATGAGTGACGAGAAGCAGCGTCCGCCAAGTTTCTGGCAGGTAACCAAAAGCGTCGCCGCCGCCGCGTTCGGTGTGCAGAGCGAGGAGGCGCGCCAGCGCGATTTTCAGCATGGTAGTCCGGCGGCGTTTATTGTTGGCGGGATTCTTTTTACCGTCGTTTTTGTAGTAGTGATCGCATTGGTCGTGAGGATGGTGTTGCGCTCTGCGGGCGTATCGTAGGAGCGCCCTCCCGCTCCTCTAAGAAGAGGAGCCTGGAGGGGCGGTTGTCGGTTTCCACTTATAATGCACTGATACGCGCGTGCTGCTCGTCGAGCGTGGCCAGGCTGGACTCCATTTCCGCTAAGCGGTTTTGCTCTTGCTGCACGACCGCAGTCGGCGCTTTCTCAACAAAGTTTGGGTTGTTGAGTTTGGTGCGGGCGCGGTCCAGCTCCTTCCGCAGCTTGTCGCGTTGCTTATCGATACGTGCCAGCTCGGCTTCCTTATCGATAAGCCCTGCCATTGGTACCAAAATCTTCATGTCGCCGACCAAGGCAATGGCAGACTCCGGCGCTTCTTCTCCGGTTTGCAGCCAGGTGATGGATTCCAGTCGGCCTAACGCGGTGAGAAAGCTCTCGTTGGCTTGTAGCCGTTGTTGATCTTGCGCGTTGCCGTTTGCAGCAAACCGGAAGCGGGCGCCCCGGCGCAATGTTCATCTCGCCACGAATCCGGCGTACGCCGAGGAGGAAGGTTTGGATCCAGGCGATATCCTCTTCTGCAGCAGTGTCGATCCGTTGCGCATCGGCCTCCGGATATGGTTGCAGCATAACGGTGTCGCCTTCGCGGCCTGCCAATGGCGCGACCCGCTGCCATATTTCTTCGGTGATGAAAGGCATAAACGGGTGAGTCAATCGCAGGATCGCCTCCAGCACGCGCACCAAGGTGCGGCGGGTGCCGCGCAGTTCTGCCGGATCGGTTGCGTTGTGTAATACCGGTTTCGATAACTCCAGATACCAGTCGCAGTACTCGTTCCAGATAAACTCGTACAAGGCTTGGGAGGCGAGGTCCATCCGATAGCCTTCGATGTGCCGGCTGACTTCTTGCTCGGTGCGTTGCAGACGAGAGATGATCCAGCGATCGGCGACACTTAGGCTGACATCGCCATTGGTCGCGCCGCAATCTTCGCCTTCCGTATTCATCAGCACGTAACGTGCAGCATTCCATAGCTTATTGCAGAAGTTGCGGTAGCCGTCGGCGCGCCCTAGGTCGAACACCACGTCGCGGCCGGTCGTGGCCAGCGAGCAGAAGGTAAAGCGTAGCGCGTCGGTACCGTGCGAGGCGATGCCATCGGGGAACTGGCGTCGAGTAGCCTTCTCGATTTTGGCCGCCATCTTTGGCTGCATCAGCCCAGTGGTGCGCTTGGTTACCAAGGTTTCTAAATCGATGCCGTCGATGATATCGATCGGATCGAGTACGTTACCCTTGGACTTGGACATTTTTTGTCCATCCGGATCCCGCACCAGGCCGTGAATATAAACTTCGCGGAAGGGGACGTCGCCCATGAACTTGAGGCCCATCATAATCATCCTGGCAACCCAGAAGAAAATGATGTCGAAGCCGGTAACCAAGACATTCGTGGGGTAAAAGGTTTTCAAGGCGTCGGTTTGTTCCGGCCAGCCCAGCGTCGAGAAAGGCCAGAGAGCGGAGGAAAACCAGGTGTCGAGGACGTCTTCGTCTTGTTGCAGGGCAAGCTCTTCCCCGAGTTGGTATTTTTCCCTGACTTCGGCTTCGTTGCGGCCGACGTAAATGTTACCTTCGGCGTCGTACCACGCCGGAATTCGGTGTCCCCACCAGAGCTGACGGCTGATGCACCAATCTTCTATTTTGTGCATCCAGTCGTAGTACGTGTTTTTCCAGTTATCCGGAATGAACCGAATTTTGCCGGTTTCCACCGCTTCGATAGCCGGCTTGGCCAGCGGCTCGGCTTTGACAAACCATTGATCGGTTAGGAAAGGCTCGATCACCGTGCCGCTGCGGTCGCCGCGCGGGACCATGAGGCTGTGATCTTCGATCGTTTCTAGAAGCCCCAGCGCATCGAGTGCGTCGACCACCTTTTGTCGAGCTTCATAGCGGTCTAACCCGCGATAGTTTTCCGGGGCGTTGTCGTTGAGCTTGGCGTCGACGGTAAACAGGTTGATTTGCGGCAGCTTGTGCCGCTGGCCTACGGCATAGTCGTTGAAATCGTGTGCCGGTGTGATTTTGACGCAGCCGGTGCCGAACTCGGGGTCGACGTAGTCGTCGGCGATGATGGGAATTTCGCGATCTGCCAGCGGTAGCTTAACGGTCTTGCCGATCAGCGTACGATAGCGCTCGTCGTCGGGGTGAACTGCGACCGCCGTGTCGCCCAGCATGGTTTCCGGGCGCGTCGTTGCAACGACTAGATGACCGCTGCCGTCGGTTAGCGGATAACGGAAATGCCAGAGTTTGCCGTTTTCCTGCTGCGAGACGACTTCCAGATCGGATACGGCCGTGTGGAGTACGGGATCCCAGTTGACCAAGCGCTTGCCGCGATAGATCAAGCCTTCTTCGTACAAGCGAACAAATACCTCGTGGACAGCCTCGGATAGTCCGTCGTCCATCGTGAAGCGTTCTCGCCGCCAGTCGACTGAGGCGCCCATGCGGCGTAGCTGTTGGGTGATCGTGCCGCCGGATTCGGCTTTCCACTCCCAAACCCGTTTGGTAAATGCTTCTCGTCCTAAGTCGTGGCGGGTTTTACCTTCGACGTTGAGCTGGCGTTCGACAACCATTTGCGTAGCGATACCGGCGTGATCGGTGCCCGGTTGCCATAGGGTGCGTTTGCCACGCATGCGATGGTAACGGGTCAGCACGTCCATGATCGTGTCCTGGAATGCGTGGCCCATGTGGAGCGTGCCGGTGACGTTGGGCGGAGGGATCATAATGCAATAGGACTCGCCTTCGCCCTGGGGGCGAAATGGCCGGCTTCTTCCCAACGTTTGTACAAACGCTGTTCAATCGAATGCGGTTCGTAGCTTTTTTCCATCGTATCGTCTTTACGCTGTGTTCGGTTGGCGCGCATTGTAGCGCAGCAAACATAAGTTAACAGGCTGTCGGGCCGTCGAAGAAAGCGGCATCGTTCGTCCTACGAACTCGGTCGAGCATCCCGCGATGCGGCATCGCGATGGGTTGCGGTCGACGTGTCTGTAGCGGGCGCCTCCAAGCCGGGAAACAAACTCTCCCGCAGTAGCGCGGCGGCTTGCGCGGAGGCGGCGGGTAGCGCCGCGTCGATAGCGGCGTCGATGCGCGCGTTGAGATCGCTCTTGCTGGCGGGGGCGTCGGCCGTCGGTGCTTGTCCCAGTTCGCTTTTCCGCAGCAGGGCGATGCCGGCTGTTTTGCAATGTTCGCCCGGCATCACGACATCGAACAACATCGGTATGCCGCGGTCGTCGACATAGAGCGGCTCGTCGTCGTCGGCTTCGCGGGCAGGCGAGGGGCCTGCTGCGGGCGTTGCTTCGTCCTCTTGCACCACGAATAGACCCTGTAGATTGTTGTCGATGTCGTCTTTCATCGTTTGGCCTTGCCCAGCTTGTGATAATGCGGCTCGTAACCTGCCGATCGGTACTGGCGGAACCGGTCGCGAGCGGCGGGGAGTGCGCCGGTGCGCGGATCAACGACTTCCGCTAAGCGTTGATAGCCTTGCCAGCCCTCCGGGAGATCGCCCGCGAGATTAATCAACAGATCGAACGCTTGCCTCTCGCCGCTCGCGGTGCCGATGACAATCGGCTCGTTATCGGCCGCTTGAACGCCGGCGTGAGGCAAAAGCTGCCTTGGCGGTATGTCCAAAGCAGCTTGTCGACCGTGCTTGCCTGCTCCGGCGTAGCGGCTCGGATAAATATCTTATGACCTTGATCATAAGCTTTTCCGTCAGCCGGCAGGTAAACTGCTCACAGCCTTCGCCACCGTTTTCATCGAGGATGTAAAAGTCGATTCGCTCTACCAAGTCGTGCTCCGGGCCTTATTTGCCGCTACTAGCGCGATCGAGCAGAAATTGGGTCAGCAGCGGGACCGGCCGACCTGTCGCTCCTTTGTCCTTGCCGGACTTCCATGCGGTACCTGCGATGTCGAGATGAGCCCAACGCAGCTTTTGCGCGAAACGGGACAGAAAGCAAGCAGCCGTAATCGAGCCGGCGGAACGATCGCCGACATTCGCCATGTCGGCAAAATTGCTATGCAGTTGCTCCTGATATTCATCGCCCATCGGCATTTCCCAGGCGCGATCGCCGCTATTGCGACTGGCCGCCATCAGTTCGTTGACCAGGGGCGGATGATTGCCGAACAGGCCGGAAGTGTGATGCCCCAGGGCAATAACGCAGGCTCCGGTGAGGGTGGCAATGTCGATAACCTGGGCCGGTTCAAAGCGCTCGCTGTAGGTTAGGGCGTCGCAGAGAATGAGCCGGCCTTCGGCGTCGGTATTGAGAATCTCGATCGTTTGCCCGGACATGCTGGTGACGACGTCGCCCGGTTTCGTGGCCAGGCCGCCGGGCATGTTCTCCGTGGCCGGTACGATGCCAATCACGTTAATCGGCAGTTCCAGCTCGGCACAGGTTTGCAGTGTGCCGAAAACGCTGGCGGCGCCACACATGTCGTACTTCATCTCATCCATCGCCGCGGCGGGCTTGAGCGAGATTCCGCCGGTATCGAAAGTGACGCCTTTGCCGACTAATACCGTGGGCTTATCGTCTTTGGCGCCACCGCGGTATTGCATGACGATCAGCTTGGGCGCCTGTCGGCTGCCGCGGGCGACAGAGAGGAGGGCGCCCATTTGCAACTCTTCCAGCGCGCTCTGGTCCAAAACTTCGGTCGTGATGCTGGAAAAACGCTCGGCCAGCGCTTCGGCTTGTTCGCCTAAGTAGGTCGGCGTGCAGATGTTACCGGGTAAATTTCCCAGATCACGGGTATAGTTCATTCCCCGGCCAATCGCTGCTCCGATTCGGGCTGCTTCTTCGCCGGGCGTTAGCTCGCGGCGGCTTGGCACGTTAAAAATGAGTTTGCGCAGAGGGCGGCGAGGTGCGTCCTTTTTGCTTTTTAGTTGGTCGAAACGGTATTGCGTTAAATGGATGGTTTGTACCGCATCGCGGATGCGCCATGCGAGATCGCGACCCTTGACGGGCAGATCGCTAAGATAAGAGACTGCCTCGGTCGCTCCGCACTCGTCGAGCTTATTAGCCATGGTCGTTATCGCGCGGCGGAACGCGCGCTCGTTGAAGTCCCGCTCGCGACCGCAACCGATCAGCAATACGCGATCGGCCAGAACGTTGGGAACAGCGCCGAGCAACAAAGCTTGCCCTTGCTTGCCTTCCATGTCGCCCCTGCGAACAAGGCTGGAGAGGAATCCGTCGCTTACTTTATCGATTTGCGTCGCCGCCGAGGACAGGCGGCGGGACTCGAATACTCCGACGACGATGCAACCGGTGCGTTGTTTTTCCGGGTTTCCGCTCTTTACCGTAAATTCCATCTGCAACTCCGTCAGTTGGGGCGTTGTTCAGTAGGTTCTCGGCCGACGTTGGCGCTGTCCTGGGGATAGGTCGTCAGAAAACGAGCCTTATTAGTTAGGCGGCGCGGTGCGAAGGGCTATCTGCGCCTCCCGAGCAGCTTCTCGAATGTAGCAAACTTGGCTGGCCGGGACACTAGTTTAATGGAAAAATGGGGCCTTTTGGCGAATCTCGCGATAAGTGGGAATTTAAGGCAACTTGCTTACGATATCGGACTGGCGGGAGTTAGCCTGTGTCTCGGTGTTTTTGCCTGCTTCCCTTGCGGAGGGCTATGTGAAGCTTTCGGTGCTTAGCCGTTACTTAGTGAAAGAGGTGTTGCAGTCGTGGTTTGCTGTAACCCTGGTTTTGGTAGCGGTATTGATGACCAATCGGCTGGTCCGTTATCTTTCTGCCGCTGCTAGCGGCGACATTCCCGCCGATGTCATATTCCAACTGCTTGGCTTGAAATCGCTGAGTTACCTTGGCTTGGTTTTGCCCGCCGCCTTTTTTTGGGGGTCGTGCTCGCTTTCGGGCGTCTTTACCGCGATAGCGAAATGGCGGCGATGACGGCGTGCGGTGCAGGGCCGACACAGTTTTATCGTGCGTTGTACTTGTTGGCGGTTCCGCTGGCGTTGTTCGTCGGTTGGTTAGCGCTCTCGGTAGGGCCGTGGGCGGCTGCCGAGGGTGCGCGCGCCGAAGCCGAGGCCCAGCAACAGGCCGATATCGAAGCGTTGCGGCCCGGCCGTTTCCTTAGTGCGCGGGGGATGGATGGCGTTTTCTATATGGAAAGCATGAGCGACGACGGTCGCCGTATGGAGAATGTTTTTCTACAACTGGGGCGAGAGGATGGGCGTTCTATTGTGGTGTTCGCCGACCGGGGGCGGCAGGAACGCGACGCCGACGGCGATCGTTACATCATCTTAGAAGACGGGTATCGCTATGAAGGCGTGCCGGGACAGCTCGGCGAGTGGCGCTTATTAGGGTTTGAGGAGCACGGTGTGCTTATCGCGCAACAAGAAGGGCGAGGGCCGCGTATGCGAATGGATGCGCAGCCTACTGCCGAGCTGATGGCGCGCGGCGAGCCGGAAGATTGGGCCGAGCTGCAATGGCGCTTTTCGATGCCGCTGATGGCGTTGCTGTTGGCTTTTGTCGCTGTTCCCCTTTGCAAAGCTGAGCCGCGGGAAGGTCGTTACGGCAAGCTGATCGCGGCCGTGTTGGTTTATGTTGTGTACTCCAACGGTTTGGCGGTGGCGCAGGAGTGGATGCGCGACGGTACGATCCCGGTCGGGTTGGGGCTGTGGTGGGTTCACGGTTTATTTGCGCTGGCAGCATTAATTTGGTTGTTCCACCGGTTTGGGTTGCAGCAGCCGTGGCGGCCGAGAGGTAAGGCATGAGTTTATTATCGCGTTACCTAACGGTTACGGTGGTGGTCGGTAGCCTAATCACCTTATTAATCCTTTTATCGTTGGAAGTCGTTTTTTCGTTTGTCGACGAGGCTGGCGATATTGGGCGTGGCGAATATACCGCCGGGTCGGCGCTTATGTATGTATTGTTGCGCGCCCCCTATCGAGCATACGAAGCCTTTCCGATGGCGACCTTGATCGGCAGCTTGTTAGGCTTAGGCGGTTTGGCCGCCCGTAACGAGCTGACGGTGATGCGAGCGGTCGGTATCTCGATTCTCGGCGTTGCACGTTCTGTCGTCATGGCCGGGTTTGTGCTTGCTTTGATTGCGTTCGCTCTAGGCGAGTGGGTGGTGCCGACCACGGAGCGCTGGGCGCAAGACTTACGGAGCGGTGCTATTAGCCAACGGGTTGCCTCCGATCGCCTCGCTGGGTTCTGGGCCCGCGATGGGGCGAATTTTGTCAAGGTTGAGCGGGCGCTCGGTAATCGGCATCTGGTTGGGATGCGTATCTTCGAGTTCGACGAAGAACGTCGGTTAACCGGGATCCTGGAGGCTGAGCGAGCCCTTTATGCAGGCGGTGGCTGGGTTCTAGAGGAAATTACGAAAAGTCGTTTCTCGGCGGTTGGCGTCGCCGTCGATACGGTCGATCGTCTAGCCTGGGATTCCGATTTGGCGCCTGCGGTGCTCGATGTGGTCGTGGTCGATCCGGAAATGATGTCGGCGCGAGAGCTGCGCACCTATATCACTTATCTGGAGCGAAACGATCTCGACAGCGAGCAGTACCGGTTGGCGTTCTGGATTAAAGTGGCTACGCCTTTGGCGACGGTCGCGATGCTTTTGCTTACCGTCCCTATGGTGTTCGGTTCGGCGCGAAGCGCCAATGCGGGGCAACGCCTTTTTGTCGGGGTTTTGATTGGTATCGTGTTTTTCTTGTCGAACCGCCTGCTTAACCAGATGGGGTTGGTCTACGGATTGCCGCCGGCGTTTAGCGCCCTGTTGCCGACGTTGGTTTTTCTTGCCATCGGGCTGTGGGGCATAATGCGGGTTCGCTGACGAAGCAGAAGCTGGTTGATTACTGGTACGAGCGCGAGAATACGACGACCGTGCCGGAGGCAAGGTCGTGCCAACTGCGGCCTTGTTTGTCGATCAGTATCCAGATAAAGCCTAAGCCGCCTGCCCCCAGGAGAGGATCGCGACCAAAAACGGATCAGGCCTTGCTGTAGCGTGATGCGGCTGCCATCGGGTTGTTGTACTCTCAGGTGCCAGGCCCGCATCCCGAGTGTTTGTCCGGCGTGCCGCCAGAAACCAATAAAGAATGCCGCCGTCAATACGACGAGATAGGCCTGAAAAAGAGGCTGGAACTGGTCGGGAATCGCTTCGCCGCCGGTGAAGGGCAATACGATCACGGTGCCTACCATCCAGAGGGCGAGAACGAGAAGCCCATCATAGAGGCAGGCGCCCATGCGGCGTAGAAAACTTGCAGTCGGAGCGCTCGAGACGGTATTCATAGGCGTGACACAACAAAACGGCCGCAGTAAGAATATGCGGAAGATCGTTGGAAAATATCCGCGTCTATTTACTCAAAAAGGCCGTTTACTTGTTAGTATGGCGCTCCCACGGGGATTCGAACCCCGGTTACCGCCGTGAGAGGGCGGCGTCCTAACCGCTAGACGATGGGAGCGGAAAATCATGCAAAAATCCAGGCGTTTTGGGCAAAACCACTACACACGCCTGCAAGCGGTGGTATTATACGCCCTCTTTTCATTCGCTCAAGTGCTCGTTTCAAGCTAGTGACGGATCAGCAAGCAAATTCTCAGTACCCTATAATCGTGCCCCGTTCGGAGCATCGAATCTCGCGGGCAGATATCAGCGATAATGCACTTAAGGTGTTGTATCGGCTGAAAAATGCTGGGTATCAGGCCTACCTGGTAGGTGGTGGTGTGCGCGATTTGTCGCTAGGGCGCGAGCCGAAAGATTTCGACGTCGCCACGGACGCCCATCCGGAGGAAGTGCGAGCGCTGTTTCGTAACTGTCGCTTGATCGGGCGACGGTTTCGTTTGGCGCATGTGCATTTCGGTCCGGAGATTATCGAAGTGGCAACATTCCGTGCGTTGCACGACGGCAGTGCCGACAACGGCGACGTGCAGCTTGAGAATGGCCGCATTATTCGCGATAACGCCTACGGCACGTTGGCCGAAGATGCCATGCGGCGGGATTTTACGATTAACGCCCTCTACTACAATATTGCCGATTTTTCGGTGGTCGATCATGCTGGCGGCATGCAGGACTTGGAGCATGGCGTCGTGCGGCTTATTGGCGATCCGCAAGTGCGGTTTCGCGAAGATCCCGTACGCATGCTGCGGGCTGTGCGGTTTGCGGTAAAGCTCGGCTTTCGTATCGAGAGCGAAACGGCGGGCGTTATTCCGCGCATGGCGGACTTGCTGGAGGATGTCCCTGCCGCCCGGTTGTTCGACGAAATTCTTAAGTTATTGATGAGCGGCGTTGGTGTGGCGACGTTGGAAGCCTTGCGGCAGTACGACGTTTTCTCGCGCATGTTCCCGTTGACCGAGGCGAGTTTGGCGCGCGACAGTCACGGTACCCGCTCGCTTTTCATCGCGAGAGCCTTGGCGAATACCGATCAGCGAATTGCGGACGGTAAGCCGGTAACGCCTGCGTTTTTATTTGCGGCGTTGTTATGGCCGGCGGTGCAAGAGGCGTTCGGGAAGCGGTTGGAAGAGGACGATTTGCCGCAAATGGCGGCTTTGCAAGCGGCTGCGGACGACGTGGTCGTCGATCAGCTGCAGTCGGTGGCGATTCCCAAGCGATTTAGTGTGCCGATGCGCGAAGTGTGGCTGATGCAGCCTCGTTTCGAGCGCCGGAATAATCGACGAGCGGCACGCATGATAACGCATCCGCGGTTTCGCGCGGCTTACGATTTCCTCTTGTTGCGGGGCGAAGCGGGCGAGGCCGATCCCGAGCTTGTGAGCTGGTGGCGGGAGTATGTCGAACGCGAAGGCGGTGCCCCGCCGCCGGATGTGGATAGTGCGCCGCGGCGACGGCGGCGACGGCGGCGCAAACCTGCCTGAGGCGTCTATGGCTAATGGATCTGTGACCGTTGCGGTGGGTTTGGGAAGTAATCTCGCCGAGCCGAGGAAGCAGGTGTTGCAGGCGGTGGCTGCGTTGCACGAAATAGCCGCTACTGAGCTGGATGCGGTTTCCAGCCTTTACCGTACCCGCCCGATGGGTCCGCAGGATCAGCCCGATTTTGTCAATGCTGCGGCGATTATGCGTACGCGTCTACAGCCGCTTGAGTTCTTGGATGCCTTGCAGGCTATCGAGCGCCGGCAGGGGCGGGTGCGCGGTGATTTGCGCTGGGGCGCGCGAACCCTGGACTTGGATTTGTTGCTCTGGGGGGAGGAGGAGATTTCCTGCTCGCGCCTGCAGGTGCCGCACCCCGGACTCCACGAGCGCGCTTTCGTGCTGTATCCTCTCGCTGAAATCGGTGCCGGCCTGATGGTTCCTGGGAGAGGGACCGTACTGTCGCTGAAGTCGGCTTGTCCTGCTGACGGTCTGGTCGGAATGGATCCTACCCCTGAGGTTTCGGCGCGAACCTATGAGTGAACAAGAACTGAGGCATATTGTTGTAGAAGGCCCTATCGGGGTCGGCAAGACAACCTTGGCTAAACGGCTTGCCGCCAGTTTTGGCTATGACTTGCTGTTAGAGCAAGCAGACGATAACCCTTTTCTTGAGCGGTTTTACGAGAATCCGCGCATGGCGGCATTCCCTACCCAGCTGTATTTCTTGATGCAGCGGGCCGAGCAGTTGCGCGAATTACGCCAAGGCGACATGTTTCAGTCGCATCGTGTCGCCGATTTTTTATTCGATAAGGATCGCTTGTTTGCCGAGCTGACCTTGGATGAGCACGAGTACGCGCTATACGCCAAGGTCTATAACGAGTTGGCTGTGGAGGTTCCTCGGCCGGACTTGGTGATCTACCTGCAAGCGCCGCTCGATGTGCTCATGCAGCGTATCGCGGTCCGTGGTATCGCCTACGAGCAAATTATCTCGAATGCGTACCTCGAGCGTTTGTGCCGGGCCTATATCGAGTTTTTCTATCATTACGAGCAGTCCCCTTTGCTGATCGTAAATACCAGCGATATCAATATCGTCGACAGCGAAAGAGACTATGCCATGCTGCTAGAGCGAATTCGCGGTATAAATAGTGGTCGACACTACTTTAATCCTGCCCCCCTGGGCCTGTAAGCTTAGCTGTCTCCAATTTGTGACAGGGATTTCGTATGTACGGTGGTAAGTCCCAAGCTCAGGCGCAGAAACCGGTAACGGTCTCCCGCCTTCAGCAAATGAAACAAAACGGCGAGCGTATCGTATGTCTTACGGCCTATGACTATGCTTTTGGCGCTCTGGTCGATGCCGCTGGGGTCGATGTCGTATTGGTCGGCGACTCGCTGGGTATGGTCATGCAAGGGCGCGAGACGACGCTGGGCGTAACGGTGGACGACATCGTCTACCATAGCCGTTGCGTTGCCGTGGCACGCAAGCGAGCCTTGATCATGGCCGATATGCCGTTTATGAGCTACGCCAGCACCGGCGATGCATTGCGTAATGCCGGCCGTTTAATGAAAGAGGGCGGCGCGCATATGGTGAAGCTCGAAGGTAATGGCGATCAGGCGGAATTAGTCACGCGTATGAGCCGAGCTGGGATTCCTGTCTGCGCTCACTTGGGCTTGCAGCCCCAGTTCGTGCATAAGATCGGCGGCTATCGCGTCCAGGGTAAGGACGAAAGCGCGGCAGAGAACATGCTTCGCGATGCTAAGCTGCTTGAGGCGGCAGGGGCCGATGCGCTGTTGCTGGAGTGTGTGCCGGCGGCAGTCGGTGCGCGGGTTGCGCAAGAATTGCATATTCCGGTTATCGGCATCGGCGCCGGCCCTGAGTGCGACGGGCAAATCCTTGTGTTGCACGATATGATCGGGCTGACGCCGGGGCGTGTGCCGAAGTTTTCGCACAATTTCATGGACGGCCAGTCAAGCTTGGCGGATGCCGTCGAGGCGTATGTGCAAGCGGTAAGAGCCGGTCGCTTTCCTGGCGCCGAGCATTCCTTTTAGCGAGAGTCATCATGCGTATCGTGCATACAGTCCGCGAGCTGCGAGAGCAGGTCGCCGCTTGGCGTTCTGCCGGCGAACGGGTGGGTTTAGTACCTACTATGGGAAATCTGCACCGCGGACATTTGGATCTCGCCGAGCGAATGAGGGCGGCGGCGGATCGGGTTGTCGTAAGCATTTTCGTCAACCCGTTGCAATTTGGGGAAGGTGAAGATTTCGAGCATTATCCCCGCACTTTAGCGGCCGATTCCGCTCTGCTAGAACCCATAGGGGTCGACATTGTTTTTGCGCCCAATGTCTCAGAAGTGTATCCCGATGGATTAAATGTGCAAACAAGGGTTGATGTGCCGGCATTAGGTGGAATACTCTGCGGGGCTTCCCGTCCCGGTCACTTTGCCGGGGTGGCGACGGTTGTAACGAAGTTGTTCAATATGGTGCAGCCGGATCTTGCTATATTCGGCAAGAAGGACTACCAGCAGTTGCAGGTGATTAAGCGCATGGTGCGCGATCTTAACCTGCCGGTCGAAATCATGGCGGCGGAAACCGTTCGTGAGGCAGACGGGTTGGCAATGAGCTCCCGCAACGGGTATCTTTCTCCGGTTGAGCGCCAAAAGGCAGCGTTGTTGGCAAAGGCCCTGAACGAGGCCGCGACTCGTCTGGAAGCGGGTGAGCACGATTTTCGTGCTATCGAAGCCTGGGTGAGTCAATGCTTGGATCAGGGAGGATTCAAGACGGACTATGTTAGCCTGCGCCGACAGGGAGACCTGGCTGAACCTCAACCAGGCGATAAGGAGCTAATATTATTGGCTGCCGCTCGGTTGGGCCCAGCAAGGTTGATCGATAATAAGGAAGTGCGATTGATCAGCCAAAGCTAAAACAGGATAATATGCTGCTTTGCATGAAAAGTAGAGTAGCCGGTGCTGGAAGCGCAAGCTGACTCGAATCGCTCAGAGACGACAGGACGGTGATTGGTTATGCATCTGAATATGCTGAAATGCAAGCTGCACCAGGCTTGTGTGACTCACACCGAGCTGGACTACGAGGGTTCGTGCGCGATTGACGCAGATTTGCTGGATGCTTCCGGTATCCGCGAGTACGAACAAGTCCACATTTACAACATCACCAACGGGGAGCGTTTTACGACGTACGCGATCCGCGGTGAGTCCGGCACGGGTATGATTTCGATGAACGGGGCCGCTGCTCACAAAGTGGAGGTCGGCGATCGTATCATCATTTGCGCCTATGGCCTCGTCAATGAAGAGGATATGGCTAACTATCAGCCGACGCTTGTGTATTGCGATGAGAATAACCGCATTACGCATCGTCGTAGTGCCATTCCTTTGCAAGTAGCCTGAACGGTCGCGTCGTACTCGACGTCAGAATTCTAACGCTGCCGGCATCGGGTCTAGCTACTAAGCTACGTTCTCGGGCCGGCAGCGTTGTTATGTCGTGTCGAGAAAGAGGGCATTGACGATAGGGGGCACGTATAATAAATCTTGATATCCGTGCCGGCCGTTGTGGCTACCGTTATGAGTCCCTCATTTAGGGGCATTAAGTCTTTCCGACAGCTTGTTGTCGAGCCAAGCGTAAGTTCAAGGCGGTTGGTGGCGATGCGGGCATTGGATGACGGTCCGGACCCTGGGCGGGCAGCGTTTCTTGACGTTGACGGTTGCCGTTATCAGTGGGTTTTCTGGCGGCTTGCTCTAAGGAGCGTACATAAGCTGCGAGCAGGTATAAGCTATACCGCGCTTTCCTAAAATGGATTTGGGTAATCAGGGGCTGTACATGAAGGACATGACACAAAGCGTTATCTGGCGGGAATTGGAAGCCCACGAGCGCAACTTAGCGGATGTTTCCCTTCGTCAGCTGTTCGAGCAAGACGCGCGCCGTTTCGAGCGTTTGTCTGTGCAAAGCGACGGTATCCTATTCGATTTTTCCAAGCAGCGGCTTACCGAAGAAGTCCTGGGCAAGCTGCTTGCTCTTGCCGGCGAAGCGGAGCTGGAGAGTTGGCGCGAACGCTTGTTTAACGGCGAAGCGGTTAATCACACAGAGCGGCGCCCTGCCTTGCATATGGCATTGCGCGGCGGCTGCGCCGATTTATCGAATACTGTAATTCCGGATCAGGTGCAGGCGACGCTACGCCGCTTGGAGCGGTTTGTGGCCGATGTGCGGGGCGGGCGCTTGTTAGGTTTTACCGGGCAGACGATTACGGATGTGGTTCACATCGGAATCGGCGGCTCGGACTTGGGGCCTCGATTGGCGCTGCAGGCGTTGGCTCCGTACGCCGATGGGCCGCAAATCCATTTTGTTAGCAATATCGACGGCGTTGAGCTAAGCGAGTGTATTCGCCGCCTCGACCCTGCGCGCACGCTGGTTAGTATCGCGTCGAAAAGCTTCGGAACGCGGGAGACCTTATTGAATGGCGAAGCTGCCAAACAATGGTTGATGGATGCCGCCGGGTCGAAAGAGGCGCTTAACAACCAAGTGGTTGCTTTGACCGGCGCTGAACAAAAGGCAGTGGAGTTCGGTGTGGCGCCGCAACGGGTGTTTCCCGTTTGGTCCTGGGTCGGCGGGCGTTACTCGTTATGGTCGTCGGTGGGATTGCCGGTTGCCTTGGCTTGCGGGATGTCGCGTTTCCAAGAGCTGCTGAAGGGGGCGGCGGCGATGGATAAGCATTTCCGAGAGGCGCCGCTGCGGGAGAATATTCCGGTTCTGATGGCGCTGATCGGTGTCTGGTGTCGTAATTTCCTCGGTTTGTCCAGTTGGGCGGTTATTCCCTATAGCGAGCGGTTGGGGCATTTGCCCGCTTATTTGCAGCAGTTAGAGATGGAGAGTAACGGCAAGTCCGTTACGCGCGACGGTTTGGCCGTGAGCTACGACACGGTCCCGGTGCTTTGGGGGCAGACGGGGACGGTGGGGCAGCATGCTTTTTTCCAGGCCCTGCACCAGGGGACGACACCGGTACCGGCGGACTTCATCGGCGTGGCTCGTAGCGATAACGCATTCGAAGAGCATCATGAGCAGCTTATCGCTAACTTGTTTGCCCAGACCGAAGCATTGATGAATGGGCAGACCGCTGCCGAGGCAAAGGCGCAAATGGCGGCGGAGGGGCTTTCCGCCGAGCAGATAGCGTTCTTACTGCCTTATCGGGTGTTTCCCGGCAATCGGCCGACCAGTACCTTGTTGTTGGAGTGCCTGTCGCCGCACTTGCTCGGGCAGGTGATCGCGCTATACGAGCATAAAGTCTTCTGTCAGTCCGTTATCTGGAACCTGAATGCGTTCGATCAGTGGGGCGTGGAGCTTGGCAAGCGGCTGGCCGACAATTTGCTGCCGGTTCTTCACGACGGCGAAGGCGTGGCGGCTCACGACGGATCGACCCAAGGCTTGGTAAGCCAATATCGGCGTTGGTCGGGAAAAGAGGCGCCGAAGGTAGTTCGTAGCATAGGACGCTAGGCAAATCTAAGTCCGAAGGCGTGCTAACGCCCACTCGACATGCTCGCGGACCAGCGCGGATGGATGGTTCCGGCGTTGTTCGAGAGCCGCTTCAATAGTGGGTTCGGGCGCTTGGTTGCCGAGTGCAACCGCAATATTGCGCAGCCAGCGCTCATGACCAAGCCGGCGAATAGCCGAACCGGCCGTACGTTCGAGGAAGGTTTCTTCCGACCAAAGAAATAGTTCGATCAGATCGGCGCTATCGAAGCCGTGGCGCGGTTTGAAGTCGGCTTCGTCCGTGGCTTGGGCGAATTTATTCCAAGGACAAACTTGCTGGCAGTCGTCGCAGCCGAAGATGCGGTTCCCGATATGAGGCCGTAGATCTTCGGGGATGGCCTGGTGCGATTCGATGGTCAGGTAGGAAATACAGAGCCGGGCATCGAGTTGATAAGGTGCGACGATGGCCTTGGTTGGGCAGATGTCGAGGCAGGCCCGGCAACTTCCGCAATGCTCGCTTGCCGGTTCGTCAACCGGAAGCGGCAAATCGGTGTAAATTTCGCCTAAGAAAAAGTAAGAGCCGGCGCGACTGTTGATAAGTAGCGTGTTCTTGCCGATCCACCCTAAGCCTGCGTTGCGAGCGAGCGCTTTCTCCAACACCGGCGCGCTGTCCACAAAAACACGGTAGCCGAACATGCCGACTTCTTGTTCGAGGCGCGTTGCTAAATGCTGTAAGCGCTTACGGATGAGTTTGTGATAATCCCTGCCGCGGGCGTAACGGGCAATGAACGCCTGCGTGTTGTCGCCGTGCTCGGGTTCTTCTTCGGGGGCGTAGTCCATCCTGACCGAAATCACGCGAATCGTCCCGGGCAACAGCTGCTCGGGACGGCTGCGCTTAACGCCGTGGCGTGCCATATAATCCATATCGCCGTGAAACTGGCGCTCCAACCAGCGTAATAGGTAGGCTTCGTCCTGGGCCAGGTCGGTTCCGGTGATGCCGACTTCTGCAAAGCCTGCTTCTCGGCCCCACTGTTTGATGCTAGCGGCCAGCTCCGCTAAGGTCCGGGGGTCGCGAAGCGCGTCCTGATTTTTGGCGCTAACGGGTGAACTCATGGTGCTATTGTAACCGTTTGTTTGGCGTCTCTTAAGGTGTGCTAGTGTCCGATCGCTAATAGCTTTTGTGCTAGGCAAGGGCTGCTGATGAAGGGATTACGATGAGACTCGAACATATCCTGTATTCTCGCGAACAATTACGTCGCCTCGATCGGTTGGCGGCGACAACGACGGAAGTCGGTAGCAGCTTAGCCTTAATGGAGCGTGCGGGGGCGGCCGCATACCGTTGTTTGCGCCTACGCTGGCCGGCAGCGCGTCGGCTCTGTGTTGTCGCCGGTATCGGTAATAATGCCGGCGACGGTTATGTCGTGGCACGTTTAGCGCAGGCCGACGGTATAGACGTTACGGTATTGCAGTTGGGCGATGCCACAAGGTTTCAAGGCGATGCCTTGACCGTCTTCGAGCGCTATCGGGCGAATGGCGGTCTAGTCGTCGAGTTCGATCCAGAGCGCCTGACGTCTTCCGAGTTGATAGTCGATGCGCTATTCGGGATTGGTTTGGATCGCCCGGTGACAGGAGCGTGGCTGCAAGCGGTGCGTGCGGTCAATGCTGCCAAGGCTCCCGTGCTGGCGTTGGATATACCCTCCGGTGTGCAAGCCGATACGGGAGCGGTGCTCGGTGGGGTTGTCAAGGCGACAGCGACGGTTACCTTCATCGGTTTGAAGAAAGGTTTGTACACCGGTGCCGGGTCGGCTTGCGCCGGCGATATCGTCTTCGCCAGTCTCGGTGTGCCGGAGTCTGTCTACTCGCAGGTGCCGATAGCTGGCAGGCTTCTTGACGCTGCCGAGTGCCGTGCGCGTCTGGCGCCGCGACCTCGGGACGCTCATAAAGGATTGTTCGGTCATGTGTTGGTTGTCGGCGGCGAGCTCGGTATGGGCGGTGCCGTACGTATGGCGAGCGAAGCGGCCCTGCGCATCGGCGCCGGGCTCGTCACGGTGGCGACGCGCGGTGCACATGTGACTGCGGTTCTGGCGGCCCGGCCCGAGGCGATGTGTTTCGCTATCGAGGACGCCGAACAACTCGCTCCGCTGTTGGAACGAGCGAGCGTGGTTGTGGTTGGCCCAGGCCTCGGCCAGACGGCTTGGAGTAAAGCCGTCTGGCAGAAAGCGTTAACCTTTTCGGGACCTATGCTGGTGGATGCGGATGGTTTGAATCTGTTGGCGCGGCAGCCGATCATGCGTGACAATTGGGTTTTGACCCCGCATCCGGGAGAAGCTAAACGCCTTCTTGGCGGCGAGGACGTACAGGCCGATCGTTACGCGGCTGCTGCGCACATTAGCCGGCGTTATGGCGGTGTCTGCGTGCTAAAGGGCGCCGGCACGGTTGTGCAGGGGCCGACGGGTGATGCCGCTGTGTGTTATGCCGGTAATCCCGGTATGGCGTCGGCGGGAATGGGCGACGTCTTGAGCGGCGTCATTGGCGGCCTGTTGGCGCAAGGGTTAGCGCCTGAGGATGCAGCGGAGGTTGGCGTTCAGCTGCACGCGGAGGCGGCCGACCGTGCGGCCGTGCGGGGCGAGCGGGGATTGTTAGCAACCGATTTGTTTCCCTATTTTTGTGCAAGCGAGTGCCCGCTATGAACGATATTAGGATTGAGTTGGCCGATGCCGAGGCGACGGAAAAGCTGGGGGCGCGCTTGGCGCAGCAGTTGCCAAGGCCGAGCTTGGTCTTTCTGCACGGCGACCTGGGGGCGGGTAAGACGACGCTGGTGCGCGGGCTGTTGCGTGGCTTAGGGCATAAAGGTGCGGTGCGGAGTCCGACCTATACGTTGATCGAACCGTACGAACTATCCGGCCGCCGTATTTATCACCTGGATTTGTATCGTCTCGGCGATCCCGAAGAGCTGGAGTATATCGGTATTCGCGACTTGCTCGCGGGCGATTATCTGTGCTTGGTCGAGTGGCCGCAGCGTGGCGAGGGATGCTTGCCGACGCCGGATCTCGATCTGTGTCTGGAGTATGTCGGAGAAGCGCGCAGAGCCGTGCTAAAGCCCCGTTCCGCGGCGGCAAAAACCAGCTTGTTCAACGTTGTTCCATAGTTTAACCCGTTTGCTAAGTCTATTCTCTATCTAGCTAACAAATATCGTTTTTCTTGATTTATTTCTCGCCTTGTGTCTAACTGTTCGCATCTTCTGCTAAGGAAGCGCTGATCCGCTTGGCCGGGCTTCACCCGGTTCGCTTCAGGAATATGGAGTGTTCACCTTGAAGGTTCTACACGATGTTGTAGCGACGCCGAGTCGTTGTTGCCTACGGAAGAAGAACAAGTTCGATCCGGACACATTCATGGCCCGAATACTCGCTTTGCTAAGTTTGCTTCTATTGTCGCCGAGCGCGTTAGCGCAGGTGTCGGTCGATGGGGTTCGTACGTCCAGTACCGATAACGGTACTCGTGTTGTTTTCGACCTCAGTGGGCCGGTCGAACACCGCGTTTTCTCATTGCCGGATCCGCACCGGGTTGTCGTTGATTTTGAGAATACGACGGTTGATGCTGCTGTGTTAGAAGCAGCTGAAGGGCAGGGCGTGGTCCGCAACCTCCGAGGGGCGCGACGAGACCGGCGCGACTATCGTGTTGTGCTTGATTTGCAGAGTCAGGCGGATGTTAAGAGCTTTCTGGTAAAGCCTAATGACTCCTATGGGCATCGCTTGGTTGTCGATTTGGGCGGTAATAGCCGAGGAGAGAGCCCGGCGGAACCTGTGCGCACGGCTTCCGAGCGCAATCGGCGAGAGTTGGTGATTGCGATCGATGCCGGCCACGGCGGTCGTGACCCTGGCGCCATCGGGCCGGGCGGGACATTTGAGAAAGACGTTGTACTAGAGGTGGCCCGTCGTCTTGCCGACCTAGTCGACCGGGAGCCGGGTATGCGGCCTGTGTTAATTCGCGACGGCGACTATTTTCTTGAGCTGCGCGAGCGGACCCGCCGGGCACGGGAGCAGCAGGCCGATATGTTCATCTCATTGCATGCCGATGCTAATCCCCGGCGGAATGTGCAGGGGGCTTCGGTTTATACCTTGTCTAACCAAGGTGCAACCAGTGAAGCGGCGCGCGTGTTGGCGGCGCGGGAGAACTCGGCCGACCTGATTGGCGGTGTGTCGCTCGACGATAAAGACGATCTGGTCGCGACCGTGTTGTTGGACTTATCGCGGGCGGCGACGGTGGAGTCGAGCGTTGAGCTGGCGCAATTTATGCTCGGCAGGTTGGGAGCGGTCGGGAGGGTTCACCGCAATAGCGTCGAGAAGGCGGGGTTCGTGGTTTTGAAATCGCTCGATATGCCTTCGGTATTGGTGGAGCTTGCCTTTATTTCCAACCCGGATGAAGAGCGCCGGTTGCGAGACGCGAACCATCAAGCTCGGCTTGCCCAGGCAATTATGGGAGGAGTGAGAGATTATGCCGAGCACGCTCTGCTGCCCGAGTTGCGGATGGCGGCTGGCGAGCAGCGGGAGCATGTTGTCCAGCGAGGCGATACGCTGAGCGGAATCGCCAGGCGTTATCAGGTTAATCTGAGCAGTTTACGTTCCGCTAACAATTTGCAAGGCGATCGCATTATGGTGGGGAGTACGCTGGTTATTCCGTAGTGCGGGGCCTGCTGGCGATAGCTGGCCGTCGTTGTTGCGCGGCTCCCGCGCGCAAGCCCCTTTGCGGCAACTTGTCGGATGCCTCATAATGGCCGTTTTTCGGTTGGGCCACCGCGTTCTAGAATGTCAGCACGCCGCATTCAACAACTACCGCCGCAGCTGGTTAACCAGATCGCTGCCGGCGAGATCGTCGAGCGTCCGGCCTCGGTCGCTAAAGAACTTATTGAAAATAGCCTGGATGCCAATGCTCGGCGCATCGATATTGAGGTCGAGCTGGGGGGTAAGCGCCTTCTTCGTATCCGCGACGACGGCGATGGGATTCCTTACGATCAATTGCCTTTGGCCGTATCGCGGCACGCCACAAGTAAAATCCGCGATTTGGCGGACCTTGAGAAAGTGCGCAGCTTAGGGTTTCGTGGCGAGGCGTTACCTAGTATCGGCTCTGTCTCGCGGATGTTGATTACCAGTCGAGCTCGCGACGCCGAGCACGCGTGGGCTTTGCGCTTGGAAGGACGCTCGCCCGATGCGGACCCTGAGCCCGCTGCTCATCCCGTCGGTACGACGATCGAAGTACGCGATTTATTCTTTAATACGCCTGCACGGCGTAAGTTTCTCCGTACCGACGGGACGATATGTCGATATATACAAGAGCTTGTAAAGCGGATGGCGCTCAGCCGTTTCGATGTCGGCTTCAGCTTGCGCCACAACGGCAAACCGGTTGTGCAAGCGCCGGCCGCCGAATCCGATCCGGCCCGCGATAAACGTCTTTCAAGCCTGCTCGGTAGTGCTTTTGTGGAGCAGGCGTTACGCGTCGATGCGGAGGCAACCGGTTTGCGTTTGAGTGGTTGGATGGCCTTGCCTACCTACTCTCGTAGCCAAGCGGATTTGCAGTATCTCTATATTAATGGCCGGATGGTTAAAGATCGCGTGGCAACGCATGCGATTCGGCGTGCCTACCACGACGTGTTGTTTAAGGATAGGCACCCGGCTTATGTGCTGTATCTGGATATCGAGCCGGAGCAAGTCGATGTCAACGTGCACCCGACCAAACACGAGGTTCGTTTTCGCGAAGGGCGCCTAGTCTACGATTTTCTCTTCCGGACGCTAAAACGCGCTTTAGAGCAAACGCGGCCGGAAGCACCGGCAATTGCCAGCGTCGCTCCGCCGGCGCCGCGCCCGGAGGGCGTTTTAAGCCATTCGGCCGGTTCGTCGTCGGCATTGCCGCAAAGGCCAAGCCCGACAACGCCGATGAGTTTGCCGCTCCAGGAAGCGCGGATGCTCTACGGGGAGAGTGCCGGCGAGCGAGCTCAGCAATCAGGGCCGGCGGGAAGTCCCGCTACGGCTACCGATTGGTCGCACCGGCCGGCAGCGGAGGCCCCGCCGGCTGGCGCGGCGCCTCCGTTGGGGTACGCGCTCGCGCAGCTGCACGGCATTTATATTTTGGCGCAAAATGCCGAGGGTCTGGTGCTGGTGGATATGCATGCCGCGCATGAGCGAATCGTCTACGAGCGCATGAAAAAACAATTGCAGACAGACGGTGTTGCCTCTCAGCCGCTATTGGTTCCGGTCCGGGTCGAGGTCAGCTTACAGGAGGCGGGGGCCGCCGAAGAGCATGCGGAGGCGTTCTCGACGCTCGGTTTCGAATTAGACCGTGTCGGACCGAATGTACTATTGGTACGGCGCGTGCCGGTCCTGCTGAAGGACGCCGATGCCGAACAATTAGTGCGCGATATGCTGAGCGACTTCCTCGCCAACGGTTCCAGCGGTCGATTGCAGGAAGCCATCAACCATGTGTTGGGCGATATGGGTTGCCGTAGCTCGGTTCGCGCTAATCGTCGCTTAACGGTGCCGGAGATGAATGCCTTGCTACGGGAAATGGAGCAGACGCCCAACAGCGGACAATGTAACCACGGGCGTCCGACGTGGACGGCGCTCAGTATTCCCGAGTTAGACCGGTTGTTCCTGAGAGGCCGTTGACGCATGGCGCGAGGTTCTGAGAGTAAGGCGCCGGTTATTATGCTGATGGGGCCGACGGCGTCGGGCAAAACCGGTATTGCCGTCGAGCTTGCGCAACGCTTGCCAGTCGATATTATTAGCGTAGATTCGGCATTGGTTTACCGAGGAATGGACATTGGAACAGCCAAACCAAGTCCCCATGTCCTTGCTCAAGCGCCCCATCGACTGGTCGATATACTAGACCCGGAGGAGGCGTACTCAGCGGCGCAATTTCGTAGCGATGCGTTGCGGGAGATTGCAGCGAGTCACGCGAAAGGGCGTTTGCCACTCCTTGTGGGGGGCACCATGTTATATTTCCGGGCGCTGGAGCAAGGCCTGGCCGATCTGCCGGAAGCGGATTCTTCGGTACGGGCACGATTAGCCGAAGAGGCGGCAAAGCAGGGTTGGGCTAAGCTGCACGAGCGGCTGGGCGCGATCGATCCGGTTGCTGCAGCGCGTATTCATTGCAATGATCCGCAACGAATCCAGCGTGCGCTGGAAGTGTATGAATTAACAGGGCAGCCGCTTACCCGACTTTTAGACCGAGCTAATAGGGAACCTTTTCCGTTTCCCGTGGCCAAATGGGTCGTAGCTCCGAGGGATCGGCGTTGGCTGCACGAACGCATTGCGGAGCGTTTCACGCAAATGCTGGGGGACGGTTTCGTCGACGAAGTGGCGGGCCTGCGCAAGCGCCCCGATTTGAATCGCGAATGTTCTTCAATGCGTGCCGTCGGTTATCGACAGGTCTGGGATTATCTCGAGGGCGAGTACGACTATGAAACAATGACAAGTAAGGGCATTATTGCAACCCGTCAGTTTGCCAAACGACAACTGACTTGGTTGCGTTCGGAGCAAGGTTGCGAGTGGTATTCGGGGGAAGACGGGAATCTCTCCGAAACGCTTTATCAGCGCGCAGCCTCTCTGTTTAGCTAAGCGTATACAGGATGGCGTATGCTAAACTTTTACCTTCTTGTCAGTAGGTAGGTCGACCGCTGGGTAGCATCGTTGGGGTGGGACCGCGGGGAGCCCTCGAATAACAAAAATCAACCAGTATTTAAGGAGTCATTATAATGGCCAAAGGGCAGTCGCTTCAGGAACCGTTTTTGAACGTGCTCCGGAAGGAAAGGGTTCCCGTGTCAATCTACCTGGTTAACGGGATCAAACTCCAAGGCCAGATTGAGTCGTTCGACCAGTTTGTGATTCTGCTGAAAAACAGCGTGAGTCAAATGGTCTACAAACACGCCATTTCTACTATCGTGCCGGCGCGTAATGTACGGCCCGCTGCGACCGCTGGCGAAGAGCGCGGTCAGGAGTACGGCAATTTCTGACGTTTTTGAGACATCGGCCTCGGCGGCGCAATTGTTTGCCCGTCCGGGCGGCGGCGAACGAGCCATCGTTGTGCACTTGGATCTGGGTGAGGGCGATGCGACGGAAACTGTTGCCGAATTTACGGCACTAGCGGAGTCGGCCGGGGCCAAGGTCGTTGAAACCAGTATCAGCCGGCGCAAAGCGCCGGATGCCCGGTTTTTATCGGTAAAGGCAAAGTTGCCGAATTGGCGGAATTGATCGCCGCCGGCGAACTCGATCTTGTCTTACTGAATCATGACGTTTCTCCGGCTCAGGAGCGTAACCTCGAACGAGCGTTGCAGTGTCGAGTGCTTGATCGGACTGGATTGATTCTCGATATTTTGCGCAACGCGCGCGCTCATTCGAAGGTAAGCTTCAGGTCGAGTTAGCGCAACTTAATCATATCGCTAGCCGATTGGTACGGGGCTGGTCGCATCTTGAGCGGCAAAAAGGCGGTATAGGCCTGCGCGGGCCGGGGGAAACGCAGTTAGAGCTTGACCGCCGCATGCTTGGCTTGCGGATTAAACAGCTGCAACGGAAGCTGCAAAAAGTCCGTAAACAACGCGATCAGGGGCGGCAAGCGCGCCGCAAGCGCGAGCTGCCGGCGATTTCTCTCGTCGGTTATACCAATGCCGGCAAATCCACCTTGTTTAATCGGGTAACGGAAGCTTCGGTTTATGCGGCCGACCAGTTGTTCGCGACCCTCGATACGACGTTGCGTCGCCTGGAGCTGGACAATGGGCAAGAACTTATACTAGCCGATACCGTCGGTTTTATTCGGGATTTGCCGCATCAATTGGTCGAGGCTTTTCGCTCTACTTTGGAAGAGGTGGCGGAAGCCGATCTCTTGTTGCACGTTATCGATGCTGCTAGCCCGACGCGGGACGAAGAGGTGCGTCAGGTTGAAGCCGTGCTGGCGGAGCTTGGTGCTGCCGATGTGCCGGTATTACGGGTTTATAACAAAGTGGACTTATTGGGGCGCGGTGCCGGCATCGTTCGCAACGGCCAAGGTGACCCTGTCGAAGTGTGGTTATCCGCCGAGGCGGGGGAAGGCGTAGACTTACTGCTTGAGGTTCTGGCCGAGCGGGTAGGGGCTGCCCGTGTGCGCGGTCTGGTGCGTTTGCCGCCGGCGGAAGGTCGATTACGCGCGCGTTTCTATGCCTTGGGCGACGTTATAGAGGAGCAAGTCGACGACCAAGGGGCGTCTTTGCTGAAAGTCGATTTGCCGCGTCGGGACTTGGACCGGCTATACCGGAAGGAGGGGCTGACAGCACCATTGGAACCGATCGAAGCGGGCGGCGTCTAACGTTCCGCGGAGGTGGCTGATAAGGAACTCGAGTCGGGTGCTTAATTTTCCCTTGCGTTGTCTATTCTGAGCCTTCGTTGCGAGCGCGGGCAAGCTGCCTTGCGTGCGAAATACGTCTGGCTCACTGAAACATGCTTGTGCGGGGGAGGAGGCAGTTCGCATTTGTCGCACTTGAACCACGAGTATCAAATCGTTTTCTGGTAGAGTGTTAAACCCGATAAACTGTTGCGGCATAGCCGTACGCATTTTCAACGTTACAACGAGCTTATTACTATAGTCCGCTACGGTAGCCGGCTAGTTTGGCTTGGATGACAGCAGACCATTAACTTTCCGCCGCTTTCGGCGGCACGCATGGCTTTTGCGAGAGATCGCGAGCTTGATCTGTTAGATTCCTTGCTGTGTGAGTAAAGCTCTCATTAAAATTTAGGCGCACAAGCGCAGACGAGATACATCATTCGATCGATGCACGGAGAATCTCATGGCTTGGAATGAGCCCGGTGGCGGCAATCGTGATCCTTGGAACGGGTCGGGCAAGGATCAAGGCCCGCCGGACCTGGATGAGGTGCTGCGGAAGCTGCAGAACCGCGTCCGGAGCCTGTTTGGCGGAAAACCCCCGCACGATGGTAATGGCAACGACGGCGGAGCCGGTGGCGGCGGTGCGGGCTTTGCCGGCATCGGTTTGTTAATCGGTATTTTGCTGGTCGTATGGTTATTGTCCGGTATTTATATCATTGACGAAGGTAAGCGCGGTGTCGTTTTACGTTTCGGCGCTTATCAGACGACTGTCGATCCCGGTCTTCACTGGCGGATTCCATATCCCATCGACGAAGTGCGGATCGTCGATATCGAAACCGTACGCAGTATCGAAATCGGCTACGAGGTCTTGCCGGGCGGTCGTACGCGGGAGCGTCTCAACGAGGCGCTGATGCTAACGTCCGACGAGAATATCGTTAACGTTCATCTGGCCGTCCACTATCAAGTCTCGGACCCGGAGCAGTATCTATTCGAATTCCGCGACCCCGACGGCACGGTGAAGGAGCTGGCCGAGAGCGCGATTCGCGAAATCGTTGGTAAGCGGCAACTGGATTATGTGCTGACGGAAGGTCGTGAAGAGGTCGCCGCTAGTGCCCATGAGCTGATTCAGGAAGTGCTCGACGAGTACAAAATCGGTTTGAACGTCAATCGCGTAGCGATCCAGGACGTTCAGCCGCCTGAGGAAGTGCAGGGCTCCTTCGCCGATGCGATTCGAGCGCGCGAGGACGAGCAACGCTTCATTAACGAAGCGCGTGCTTATCGCAACGAAGTGCTTCCGCGTGCCGATGGTGAAGCTGCAAGGCAGTTGGAAGAGGCCTTGGGTTATCGGGATCGCGTGATTGCGCGTGCCGAAGGTGAAAGCGCTCGTTTCCTCGCTTTGTTGACCGAGTACCAGCGGGCCCCGGGTGTGACTCGCGAGCGTCTCTACATCGACGCCTTGGAGCAGGTCTTGCAGCGTAGCAGTAAGATCTTTATCGATGTCGAAAACGGTCAGCCGTTGATGTATTTGCCCCTGGATAAGATGACCGGGCGCGATGGTCGCGGCGGCGATGCCGGTTCGCAAAGTCTGCTGAACCCGCCGATGCCGAGTTCGGCCACTACTGGCAGCGGCACGGGCGGCGGTAATCAGAGCAACCCGCGCGCTAGGGAGACACGCTGATGCAGCAGTTAAAGACTTTATTGGTCGCCTTGGTCGTGGTGGCCGTTGTTCTCGCCTACTTTTCGCTCTTTACGGTTGATCAAACCGAAAAGGCGCTGAAGTTTCGGCTTGGTGAGGTCGTCGAATCCGGCTTCGAACCGGGGCTACACCGTAAGATGCCGTTCGTTAACAACGTACGGAAGTTCGATGCGCGCGTACAGACCCTGGACGAGACTCCTGCGCGCTTCCTGACTCAGGAAATGAAGAACGTTATCGTCGATTCCTTCGTCAAATGGCGAATCGAAGACGAACGGCGCTTCTATACCTCGGTGCGGGGCGATGTCGATATCGCTAATCAGCGATTGGCGAATATCGTCCGCCAGGGGCTGCGGGAAGAGTTCGGTAAGCGTACGATGCAGGATGTGATCTCCGGCGAGCGCGTTGCCATCATGGAAGTGCTGACCGAACAGGCCGCGGTTGCCGCGCAGAATCTGGGTATCGAAATCGTTGACGTACGGATTCGGCGCCTTGACCTGCCGGCGGACGTCAGCGACTCGGTATTTGACCGGATGCGGGCCGAGCGTGAGCGTGTAGCGCGCGACTTCCGCGCTCGCGGTCACGAGGCGGCAGAGCGTATCCGCGCTGAAGCCGATCGCGAACGCGAGGTGATTTTGGCAAACGCTTATCGGGATGCTGAGCAAACCCGAGGCGAGGGTGACGCTAGGGCGGCTGAAATTTATGCCCAAGCCTTTACCCAGGATGAGGAGTTCTACTCCTTCTATCGCAGCCTTGGTGCCTACACGCGGGCGTTCAGCGATGAAAGCGATATCTTGTTGTTATCGCCGGATTCTCAGTTCTTCCGCTACTTCAATCGTCACATGAACGATTGAAGTAACGAGTAGAGAGAACTCGGTCCCGGGCGGTCGGTTGATCGTCCGGGCTTTTTGTGGGATAAACGATGGCTGTCGATCTCTTGACTGCGCTGGCATTATTGCTGGTTTTGGAAGGGATTTTGCCGTTTCTTAATCCGGCGGGTATGCGGCGGACACTGTTGCAAGTTGCGCAATTGAACGATCGCTCGTTACGCATCGCCGGTTTAGTCGCAATGCTGTTAGGAGCGGGGCTCCTTTATTTGCTGCGACAGTAGCGATCAGGCGTCGCTGACAGCGATCCGGTCCGACGCAGGATGTTGCGACGGTGATAAGACGGCTGCGGTCGTCGGCAACTGGGGGCATTCATGAAAGAAAGCGCGTTTTCCACGGATAACCGCTGGCTGTTACCGGAAGGCGTGGACGAGGTCCTGCCGCCGCGTGCCTCGGCACTGGAAGATTTGCGTCGCCAATTGCTCGATCGGTTTAGCAGTTGGGGATATGAGCTAATCATTCCTCCCTTTATCGAATTTCTCGATTCTCTGCTCACGGGAGTCGGTCACGACCTCGATTTGCAGACATTTAAGGTGACCGATCAAATGTCGGGCCGAATGATGGGGGTGCGTGCCGATATGACCCCGCAGGCGGCACGCATCGATGCGCATCAACTCAAGCGGGAAGGCCCCGTACGTTTGTGTTATATCGGGACGGTTTTGCGTACGCGCCCCTACGGCCTGGGTCGGTCGCGAGATCCGTTACAGGTCGGGGCCGAGTTGTTCGGTCATGCCGGTGTCGAAAGCGATCTGGAAATCATTTCTTTAATGCTTGAGACGCTGGCCATAACCGGGGTAACTGCGCCACACTTAGATATCGGCCATGTCGGTATTTTCCGCGGCTTGGCCCGCGAGGCAAACCTAAGCGCCGATGTCGAAGCGCAGCTTTTCGACGCCTTGCAGCGAAAAGCGAGGGTGGAAATCGAGGATATTCTCGCGGAGAGCAATGTTGCGGCGCCGCAGCGAGACATGCTGTCTGCATTGCAAGATCTTAACGGTGGCGTTGAGATTCTCGATCATGCCCAGCGCGCTCTACACAGTGCCGGCGCTGAGGTTCAGGCGGCGCTGAAAACGCTTTGGAGTGCCGCCTCGGCGTTAGAGCGCCGGCATCCGCAAGTACCGTTGCATTTCGATCTGGCGGAGTTAAGGGCCTATCAATATCAGACGGGTATCGTGTTTGCCGCGTTTGCGCCGGGCCTAGGGCAGGAGATCGCGCGCGGCGGGCGTTACGACGAAATCGGTAAGGTCTTCGGTCGCGCACGTCCGGCCACAGGCTTCAGCGCCGATCTCAAGACCCTGCTCGCGATTGGCGATTACCAAGCATCGCCGCCGCCGCAGGGTATCTTGGTGCCCTGGTCCGACGAGCCTGCGTTGTTGGAACTGGTTCGCGATCTGCGCGCGCAAGGCGAACGCGTGGTCTGGGCTTTGCCTGGACAACAAGAGGGCGCGCGTGCGATGGGTTGCGACCGGGTCGTTAAGCAAGGTCCGTCGGGCTGGCAAGTAGAAGCCGTATAAGTGCAGAGATTTACTCTTATCTAGGTATCGAGACAGGGTCGATGGGAAAGAACGTCGTAGTAATTGGCTCCCAATGGGGCGATGAAGGCAAAGGTAAGGTCGTCGATTTATTGACCGACCGGGCAGCGGCTGTCGTCCGTTTCCAAGGCGGGCATAACGCAGGCCACACGTTGGTTATCGAGGGGGAGAAGACGGTGCTGCACCTTATCCCCTCCGGCATTTTACGAGAGAATGTTCAGTGCTTAATCGGCAACGGCGTTGTCTTGTCCCCCGAAGCCTTATTAAAGGAAATTGGCCAACTTGAGGCTAAAGGAGTGCCGCGCGGGAGCGTTTGCGGATTAGTCCGGCCTGCCCGTTGATTCTGCCCGTGCACGTTGCGTTGGACCTGGCCCGCGAGCGCGCGCGAGGCGCTGCGGCGATCGGCACCACCGGTCGCGGTATCGGGCCCGCATACGAAGATAAAGTCTCGCGACGGGGCATTCGGGTTTCCGATCTTTTCCATCGCGAGCGTTTGGCGGCGAAGCTAGGCGAGTTGTTGGACTATCACAACTTCGTGTTGCAGAACTTCTTCAAAGAAGAGCCGATCGATTTCCAAGAAACCTTGGATAATTGTTTGCAGTTGGCCGAAGAGCTCAAGCCCATGGTCACCGATATCGGTGTGCTGCTGGCTGAGCATAAAGCGGCTGGCAACAGTCTATTGTTTGAGGGTGCCCAAGGTACCTTGCTCGATATCGACCACGGCACCTATCCGTTCGTTACGTCTTCCAACACCACAGCAGGTGCTGCGGCTTGCGGTACCGGAGTGGGGCCGCGCGATCTGCATTATGTTTTGGGTATCACTAAAGCGTATACCACCCGGGTTGGTGCCGGACCGTTCCCGACCGAATTGTTCGACGAGTTAGGCGAGCATTTAGGGCGTAAGGGGCATGAGTTCGGCGCGACGACCGGTCGGGCTCGTCGCTGTGGTTGGTTCGACGCCGTTGCCTTAAAGCGGGCCGCTCAGATCAATAGCCTGTCGGGCTTGTGCATTACCAAGCTCGATGTCCTGGACGAACTCGATACGTTGCGGATCTGTACCGGTTATCGTTGTGGCGGCGAGTTGGTCGATACGCTGCCGCCAGGTGCTGAGATGTTGGCCGACTGCGAGCCGGAATATATCGACTTACCGGGTTGGCACCGTTCGACGGTCGGTATCCAAAGCTACGACGAGCTGCCGCAAGAAGCGCGCGATTACCTAAAGAAAATCGAAGAACTCGTCGGTGTGCCGGTAGATATCATTTCCACCGGGCCGGACCGGAAAGAAACAATCGTGTTGCGGCATCCCTTTGCCGAATGACGCGGCGATATTCTTAAGGGGCGCGAAGCGCCCTTTTTTGAGGGGTAGGCGGTTAATAGCCGTGCGCTTTTCCGGACGCGCAACAAAAAAGGCGGACCTTAAAAGGCCCGCCTTTTTCTGAAATTGGTGCCGAGGAGAGGACTTGAACCTCCACGGGGTTTCCCCCACTAGCACCTGAAGCTAGCGCGTCTACCAATTTCGCCACCTCGGCGATGGCTGAGCCGTTTCGGCCGCAGCAATCGTTGACGGCGCAGACTTTACCCCGTTGTGACAGAAACTGTCAACGCCTATTTCGAAGAAACTGATCAAGGCGATCTTTGTTGTGTGACGTAAAGCGCGTGTTGGTGGTTTTTTCAACGAAAAACTTGAGCGCCATGCTGCTGCGGTTGTTATTTGCCAGTCGTCTGCTGGCTCTTGAGGACGGCAGTCGACGCTTTTAGCAGTTGGTGGCGCCGCTTAGTCGTTGCAGTCTGTCACGGATTGCGTATCCTGCGAACAGGAATACGAAAAGTAGGAATTGAATGACCAAGCATAAAGCACGAAAGAACGGGCAGGATCCTTACCTGGAACGGGAAAAGCTCAAATACGAGCACCCAATCCCTAGCCGGGAGTTTATCCTGGAGGTGATACGCAAGAGCGGTCGCCCGCTCTCAAGGCGCGATCTGGGCGAGATGCTCGCGCTCGAGGACGCCGAACAACTGGAAGGGTTGCGGCGACGGTTGCGCGCGATGGAGCGCGACGGACAGCTTATCCAAAATCGTCGACGTGCTTACGTTATCGTCGATAACGAAGAATTGATTCGAGGCCGCATCGTTGGCCAGAAAGACGGTTCCGGCTTCTTGGAGCCCGATGCCGGTGGCGAGCGGATTTATCTGGCGCCGAAGGAAATGCGCTCCCTGCTGCACGGGGATCGCGCCGTGGTCCGCGTGGTTGGGCTCGATGCGCAAAACCGGCCGCAGGGCGATTTGGTAGAAGTTTTGAAGCGCCACAACAAGCATATTGTCGGTCGCTTTTACCTGGAAAGCGGGATCGGCTTCGTCGTTCCCGAAAACAAGCGCATCCATCACGATGTCATTGTGCCGAGCGAAGAGCAGGTTAGCGCCGCTCATGGCCAGTTGGTGGTGGCCGAGATTGTGCGGCAGCCGAGTTTGCGGCGGCAACCGATCGGAAGGGTGGTCGAGGTCATCGGGCAGCACGTCGAAGCGGGGATGGAGATTCAAGTCGCGGCGCGCGTGCACAATATTCCGGTGGAGTGGCCGGGGGCGGTGCTTGAAGAGGCGGGGCGTTTTGCCGACACGGTGCCGGAAGCGTCCAAGCAGGGTCGAGTCGACCTCCGCGACACGCCGTTGGTGACGATTGACGGCCCGGATGCTCGCGATTTCGACGATGCGGTCTTTTGTGCGCCGACCCCGAAAGGCTGGCGCCTGATTGTCGCGATCGCGGATGTGGCGGAATACGTCAAGCCCACTTCCGCGTTAGATCGCGAGGCGCGCGAACGCGGTAATTCGGTTTACTTTCCCCGTAGCGTCGTCCCGATGCTACCGGAAGCCTTATCGAACGGGCTTTGCTCGTTAAACCCGAATGTCGATCGCCTGTGTTTATGTTGCGAGATCACGCTATCGGCGGATGGCAGCGTCCGGCGTTCGAAGTTCTTTAAAGGCGTTATTCATTCTCACGCTAGGCTCACCTACGATGAAGTAGCCGCTATCGTCGTCGACGGCGACCGCAAGGCCGCAAAGCGGCGAGCGGACCTGGTGCCCCACTTGCGGCATCTTTATGAAGCTTATAAGGCGATGCGTCAGGCTCGGGCGAAGCGTGGCGCGATCGATTTCGAGACAACGGAAGCGGCTATCGTGTTCGACGACGACGGTCGGATTCGGGAAATTGCTCCGGCGCAAAGAAACGAAGCGCACAAGATCATCGAAGAGTGCATGGTCACCGCGAACGTAGCGGCCGCCCGTTTTCTACAACGGCATAAGATGCCGGCGTTGTATCGCGATCACGAGCGGCCTAACCAAGAACGACTGGAGAAATTGCACCAATTCCTCGGTCAGGTCGGTCTGCAACTCGGCGGTGGCGATGCGCCGACGCCGCAAGACTATGCAAAGCTGATGGAGAAAGTGCGTGGTCGCCCAGACAGTCACCTGATCCAAACGGTGCTTTTGCGATCGATGCAGGCGGCAGAGTACCGTCCCGATAATGTCGGCCATTTCGGCTTGGCACTCGATGAGTATGCGCATTTCACCTCGCCGATTCGCCGCTACCCGGACCTCATGGTGCATCGTGCGATTCGCCACGTTCTGGAAGGCGGCTCGCGGCAAGATTACGCTGCTCGGCAAGACGAAATGGTTGCTCTGGGCGAGCATTGCTCGATGACCGAGCGGCGCGCCGATGAGGCGACGCGCGATGCCATCATGAGCCTTAAATGCGAGTTCATGGCCAATAAGTTGGGCGAGGAGTTCGAAGGTGTTATTAGCGGAGTCACCTCCTTCGGGCTATTTGTCGAATTGAGCGGGATCTTCGTCGACGGTCTGATTCACATCACTAACCTGGCGAACGATTATTTCCACTTCGACCCGATCGGTCATCGCTTGACGGGCGAGCGCAGCGGTACCGAGTACAAGTTGACGGATAAGGTCACGGTTAAAGTGGCTCGAGTCGACAAAGACGAACGCCAGATCGATTTCGAGCTGGTTGAGCATCACAGTAGCGGTGCCGCCAGGCGCGGGCCTGGAAAACGGCGAGTGCGAACGAAAACCACTCGTTCCCCCCGCCAACGCGCCAAGCAGCCCCGACGGAGATAAGCTTCGAGCGATGAGCAAGGTGCAAGTGATTTATGGCGTGCACGCGGTGCGCGCAGCGTTGAAGTACGATCCTGGAAATATTGTTGAGGTGGTCCTGGAGCGCCAGCGGCGCGATGCCAAGCTCCAGAATGTCGCCGCCGCCTTGGAGAAACTCCAGGTTCCGGTTCAGCGTGTGTCGCGACGGGAGCTGGATCAGCTAGCCGATGGGGGCAACCATCAGGGCGTATTGGTACGCTATAGCGGTACGCCGCCGCAGGGTGAGTCCGCCTTGTGGCAGTTGTTGGACGAATTAGGCGAGAAGCCGCCGCTTTTGCTTATCCTGGACCAGGTGCAAGACCCCCACAATCTTGGCGCCTGCCTACGGACGGCGGAGGCGGTTGGGGTCGATGCGGTAATCGCGCCCCGCGATAACGCTGTCGGCCTGACCCCGACGGTGCATAAAGTCGCCTCAGGCGCGGTCGGTAAAGTGCCTTTCTTTCAGGTGACTAATTTGGCACGTTGTCTGCGGACGTTGCGCGAGCGCGGTGTGTGGTTGGCCGGCGCCGCGGGAGAAGCGCGAGACGACGTGTTCCATGTCGATTTGAGCGGTCCCCTCGCTTTAGTAATGGGTGCGGAGGAGAGTGGCTTGCGCAGGCTTACCCGCGACCATTGCGATATGTTGGTGCGGATTCCGATGCAAGGGACTGTCGAGAGCTTGAACGTGTCCGTGGCTGCCGGGGTTTTGTTGTTCGAAGCCTTACGACAGCGGCTCGCAAGCAAGTCCGCGGTGGGCAATTAGCGGCGTTGGCTGCAAACCGGCTTTCATTGCGCATCGGCGTAGGCTAAACTACGCGATCTTTTAGCGTCGGCTGTCGATGGGTTACTCTGTGGGCAGGCGGCCTCCTTGCCTTACGGCGATTGCCGAAGGCTTTCTGGGCAATGGTTTCGCAACCGGTGCCCGAGATATCCGAAAGGAGCAACAATGCGACATTACGAAATCGTTTTTTGGTTCATCCGGACCAAAGCGAGCAGGTGCCGGCCATGGTCGAGCGTTATCGCGCGATCATCGAGTCGAACGGCGGTAAAATCCACCGCCTGGAAGACTGGGGCCGCCGCCAGCTGGCTTATCCCATCAAAAAGCTTATTAAAGCGCATTACGTGCTGATGAACGTTGAGTGCGGTAACGAAGAGATGGAGGAGCTTGCCTCCGCTTTCCGCTTCAACGACGCTGTGATCCGTAACATGGTTTTGTCTCGCGACGAGGCCGTTACCGAGCCGTCGCCGCTTGCCAAGAGCAAGGAAGAGCGCGAAGAGTCCACTCGTGGCCGCAGCGAAAGCGAAGAGGACGCCAGCGCCTAATCGGACTAATGCGAAAGCGCAAGGCCTGGGCTTGGAGTGATTGACCCCATAGCGGAGAACCGAGTGGCCATCGCCGGGCGTTTGCTGGGGCGGCCACAGGTACGTTATTCGCCGGCCGGTATACCTATAGCCCGCTTTGCCTTAGAGCATTACTCCGAGCAACCGGAAGCGAGCGTATTGCGTCGGCAAGCGTTTCGCATTGGCGTCAGGGCTGTTGGGGAGGAGCTGTGCAATCGGCTAGCCTCCCTGGAAGAAGGCTGTAGCGTGCGAGTTTTCGGGTTTCTTGCTCGGAGCGATCAGGCCTCGGAAGATTACCGATTGCTGGTTTACGCGAGAACACTGACGGTACTCGATGACCGTCAAAATCAGACAGGAGCATAAGATCATGGCGCGTTTTTTTCGTCGTCGTAAGTTTTGCCGCTTTACTGCCGAAGGTGTAAAAGAGATCGATTACAAGGATCTCAACACTCTGCGCAACTACGTTACCGAAACGGGCAAAATCGTCCCGAGCCGTATCACCGGCACGAGTGCACGCTACCAGCGCCAATTGGCGGCCGCCATCAAGCGGGCGCGTTACCTGGCGCTGCTGCCGTACACCGATCGCCACTAAGCGATAGTAAAAGGCCGGCGGTTGACGGTAAGCAGTGTCGATCGCCGGCTTTTTCGGGCGCGGCTACGGTATCTACAGCCGTAGTTAAAGGCTGTTCTGGCGACGGCTCGGCCCGTGTTTTACGAACATTTTTGCGATACACCGTTGGGGTGCAAACAATGGAAGTCATTCTGCTGGAGAAGGTCGAGAACCTGGGTAACCTGGGCGACAAGGTAAAGGTGCGGCCCGGTTACGGTCGTAACTTCCTGGTTCCTCAGGGTAAGGCCAAGCCGGCGACGGAAGAGAACGTCAAGTTCTTTGAAGAGCGCCGTGCCGAACTAGAGAAGGCTGCCGCCGAAGCAGTGGCTGCCGCCGAAAGCCGCAAGGCTCAGCTGGAAGGCTTGACCGTCACCGTTAATGCAAAGCGGGCGACGAAGGTAAGCTGTTCGGTTCCGTCGGTACCGCCGACATCGCCGAGGCCGTGACGGCCGCAGGCGTTAAAGTCGGCCGTGCCGAAGTGCGCATGCCGGAAGGTCCTATTCGGGTTTGCGGCGAGTTCGACATCGAGCTGCATCTGCATACGGACGTGGACGCAACTGTGAAGGTTGTCGTCGCGCCGGAAGCTTAAGCCTTATAGGCTGTTGGGGAAAACGCAGCTTTCTCTCTCGGTTAGGGGAGAGGCGCGTTTTCCCGGTTTATCTGTGGCGTATCGGGTAGTGCCGCAGCTGGTCTGCGCCTGCCTTTGGTTTGATGAGATAAACAAAGAGCAGCTTGTTGAGAACGCGACAGCACCGAGAAGTGGGTTGCTAGTCGTTCTACAACCGCTCGATTAAGGCTGCCGTAAGCTTCGCTTGTCAGTGCCGCATGGTGCTGAGTTTAAAAGGCGTCGCGTCAGCATGTGTTCCATTATCTGGCGCCGGCGGCTCTCGCAAGAGCTGTCTGATCGCACTGCATTGAGCGGCTTTCCGGCCGAATAGGCGATTGTGTCGCAGCGTGTCGGCCAGTCGTACGGTGCTGGCGATTGTCGGCGTCGCCGGCGATCGCACAGGCGGCTACGTGTGCAGCCGGTTAGTTTGGCGTAGGAGGTAAGCCTCATGGCCGAGCCCAAACCGGCCTCGCCGGAGACGGAAGCGCTCAGAACCCCACCTCATTCGCTCGAAGCCGAACAGGCTGTATTGGGCGGTCTGCTGCTTGAAGTTCGTTCTTGGGATAACGTCGGGGATCGTATTACCGAGGAGGACTTTTATCGGCGCGACCACCGCTTGATCTTTCGCGGTATCGCCACCCTGGCGGAGGCCGGTCAACCGCTAGACGTGGTGACCTTGTCGGAATGGTTGCGCTCCCACGACCTATTGGAGGACGCCGGGGGGCTGGCCTATCTAGGCGCCTTGGCGCGCGATACTCCCAGCGCGGCGAATATTAAAGCTTATGCGGATATCGTGCGTGAACGTTCGGTATTGCGGCAGCTAATTCGCGCCGGTACCGAAGTGGTGACTCAGGCGTTTCAGCCGGAAGGGCGCGACAGCGCCGAATTGCTTGAGGAGGCGGAGCGGCTCATCTTCGAGATCGCCGAGCAAACCGGTCGCCACAAGCAGGGTTTTATGGGGGTTAAGGAGATTCTCCCGCAGGTGGTGGATCGTATTGCCACCCTGTACGAGCAGGAGAGCGAGATTACCGGCTTGCCTACCGGTTTCAACGATTTCGATCGTATGACTTCCGGTCTTCAGCCGGGAGATCTGGTTATCGTGGCTGCGCGACCGTCGATGGGTAAGACGACCTTCGCCATGAATATGGCCGAGCATGCCGCGCTCAAAGGTGCGCCTGTCGCCGTATTCAGCATGGAAATGCCAGGCGACTCGTTGGTCATGCGTATGCTCTCCTCGCTGTGTCGGGTCGAGTTGCAGAAAATTCGTACCGGGCGACTGGACGACGAAGATTGGCCGCGCTTGACCGGCACGATGAATCTCTTATCGCAAGCGCCGCTGTATATCGACGATAGCGCCGGCCTCTCGCCCAACGAGATGCGCGCGCGCGCGCGCCGATTAAAGCGCGAGCACGGTCTGGGCTTGATCGTAGTCGACTACCTCCAGCTTATGCAGGTGCCGGGTTTTAAAGAAAACAGAACGGCCGAGATTTCGGAAATCTCCCGCGGTTTAAAGGGCATGGCGAAAGAGTTGGATGTGCCTGTTATCGCGCTGTCGCAGCTTAACCGCTCTCTTGAGCAGCGTCCCAATAAGCGTCCGGTTATGTCCGACCTCCGTGAATCGGGAGCGATCGAGCAGGATGCCGACCTCATCACTTTTATCTATCGTGACGAGGTATATAACGACGATAGCCCGGACAAAGGTACGGCGGAGATCATTATCGGCAAACAGCGTAATGGTCCGATCGGTACCGTTCGGCTTACCTTCTTGGGGCGCTTTACCCGGTTCGAGAACTTCATCGATGACGTATATAGCGGCGAAGTCTATCAATGAGTCGTAACACCCAGGCGATCGTCGACCTGGGGGCGCTGCGGCATAACTTCGAGCTCGCGCGTCGTAGCGCGCCCGGCAGCCGTGTGATGGCGGTGATCAAGGCCAATGCCTATGGCCATGGTGTGCTTCCGGTGGCGCAAACCTTAAGCGATGCCGAGGCGTTTGCAGTGACCTCGGTTGAGGAGGCCTTGCCGTTGCGGGAGGCGGGCTTTGCGCAACCGATTGTTTTGCTGCAGGGAATGTACGACGATAGCGAATTATCGCTGATTGGCCGGCTCGGGTGCGAGTTGGTTTTGCACTCCCTATGGCAGGTGGAGCTATTAGAGCGAGCAAGCTTGTCGCGGCCGGTGGCGGTTTGGCTGAAGGTCGATTCGGGGATGCATCGGCTTGGTTTCGACCCGGCGTTAGTTAGGCCGATGTATGAGCGGCTGCGTGCCTGCAATACGGTCGACCGGATTGGATTTCTCACCCATTTGGCCGCCGCCGACGACCGCGATAGCGATTATACCGAGTTTCAGTTGCGCGAGTTCGAGCGCGCCTGTGCCGGCTTGCCGGGCGAGCGCTCGATAGCCAATTCGGCAGGTGTGTTGGCCTGGCCGCGTGCGCACGGCGACTGGCTGCGCCCCGGCGTTATGCTGTATGGGGTTTCGCCGTTTGCCGATGGCCGCGACGAGCGCCCGGACCTGAGGCCTGTCATGACGTTGCAGAGTCGCCTGGTCGCGATCAATGCTTGTCGACGCGGCGACCGGCTGGGCTACGCCGGTGCCTATACCTGTCCCGAGAATATGGCGGTGGGGATCGTTACAGCCGGTTACGCCGACGGTTATCCGCGGCACGCCGGGGCAAAGGCTTCGGTGTTGCTTAACGGGCGTCGGTGCCCGGTGCTCGGCCGGGTGTCGATGGATATGTTATGCGTCGATCTCAGAGGCGTGGAGGCGCGTATTCACGACCCCGTGACGCTTTGGGGCGAAGGGCTGCCGATTGAAGAGGTGGCGGAGCTCAGCGGAACCATTGCCTATGAATTGCTTACCAAGGTAACGGGCCGTGTTCGTTTCGAATACCGGGAGGCGGAAGCCTAGCGGGCTGTGCCGCCGACGCGGCCGTCGCTGTGAGAAGATGCACCCGCGCAACGGTGGTCGCGCAAATGGAAAGGAGATCGAGCACTCGTGGCGAAAGCCAAGACAACCTATACCTGTACCGCTTGCGGTGCCATGAGCCCAAAGTGGGCGGGGCAATGCGCTGACTGCGGCGCCTGGAATACGTTAGAAGAGGTCGTCCAGGTTGCATCGGCGGTCGGCGCTAAGCGGCGCGGCAACTACGCTGGCGACTCCGGCGTGCAAACGCTCGCCGAGGTCCCTCAGGCCGAAGAAGCGCGTTTTACGACACGTAGTCGCGAACTTGATCGGGTGCTCGGCGGGGGCTGGTGGTCGGTGGGGTCATCCTCCTGGGAGGTGATCCGGGAATCGGCAAATCGACCTTGTTGCTACAGAGTCTGGCGCAATTGCCGGAGGAAGTTTCCGCCCTTTATGTTACTGGTGAGGAGTCTTTGCGCCAGGTAGCGTTACGGGCAAATCGGCTCGGCGTGGAAGGCGATCGGTTGAAAGTCCTGGCGGAAACCGCGGTGGAAGCCATTCTGGCCGCCGCCCAGCGCGAGCGACCGCAGGTGATCGTCATCGACTCGGTGCAGACGATTTTTACCGAGCAGCTCCAATCTGCGCCCGGCTCGGTCAGCCAGGTGCGAGAGACCGCCGCGCTTTTGGTTCGCTATGCAAAGCAAAGCGGTGCGGCGTTGTTTCTCGTCGGTCACGTAACCAAGGAGGGGACGCTTGCCGGGCCGCGTGTGCTTGAGCATATGGTCGATACGGTGCTCTATTTCGAGAGCGACAGCGGAAGCCGCTATCGCTTGCTGCGAGCGGTAAAAAATCGCTTCGGAGCGGCTAACGAGCTAGGCGTGTTTGCCATGGCCGAAACGGGGCTTAAAGAAGTATCTAACCCTTCGGCGATATTCTTGTCGCGGCATGATGCCGAAGTGCCCGGCAGTGTGGTCACGGTGACGCGAGAGGGTAGCCGCCCATTGCTCGTCGAAGTGCAGGCGTTGGTGGCCGACAGCCCCTTGAGTAATCCGCGCCGCGTGGCGCTTGGTTTGGAAGGTAATCGCCTGTCGATGCTGTTGGCCGTACTGCATCGTCATGGGGGTGTCGCAACTTTCGGGCTCGACGTGTTCCTCAATGTCGTCGGTGGTGTGCGGTTGACGGAAACCGCGAGTGACCTGCCGGCCTTGCTGGCGGTGCTATCCAGCCTTCGCGATCGCCCATTGCCTCATGACTGGGTGGTGTTCGGCGAAGTCGGTCTCGCCGGTGAAATACGACCGGTACAAAACGGTGAGGAACGCCTGCGGGAGGCCGCTAAGCACGGTTTTAAACATGCCCTGGTGCCGCGCAAAAACGCTCCTCGGGGGGCGACGGTCATCGAAGGTATGGAAGTGATCGGTGTGGAGCGCCTGAGCGAAGCGATCGATGCCCTAAGTTGACAGGGGCTTAGCTGTCCGTGCCGAACAGTTCCGCGAGCTCCCGCTCCAGCAGTGCGGTATCGCCGAGGTTTAATTCCGCCAGGCGGCGTAGGTGTGTCAAGCTCTCTAGGTCGATCCGCTCGCACCTAAAGCCCGCTAAGGCACCGTTTCGATGGCGTAAGCGAACTTCCATGATTACCGTTGCCGTTGTCGATAGGCTGATCGAGAGCCGGTAGCGTCGACCCCTGTCTAACGGTGTTTGCGGGTCCAGTTCCAGTAAAGCGCCATTAATAGAAATATCGAGCAAGCGGACTTCGTGGCTGTGCGTGCCTTCGTCGAGTTGGGCGGAGGCGTCGAACGGAATCCGGCTATAGCGCCGACGTTCTCCCGGAGCTTGCGTGTCTGTCATCGCATCCGCCTTTCTCTATCGATACTCCGTAGCTATTTAGTCGTCAAACGCCTCCGCTGCAAGAAGCGTGTTTTGCAATAAGGTAGCGACCGTCATCGGTCCTACCCCGCCCGGAACCGGCGTGATCCAGCTGGCGCGCTTGGCGGCCGCGGCATAGTCGACGTCGCCTACCAGCTTGCCGTTGTTGTTACGGTTGATGCCGACGTCAATGACGACTGCCCCCGGCTTAATCCATTCGCCTTTAACAAAGTTAGGTATGCCAACGGCGGCGACGACAATATCCGCCGTAGCGATTTTATCCGCCAATGCTTGCGTTCGGCTGTGGCATATTGTCACCGTGCAGCGCTGGTTCAGTAGCTCTAACGCCATCGGGCGGCCGACAATGTTCGATTGTCCGACAATGATCGCGTCTTTACCGCTTAGCTCGACGTTGCAGCGATCGAGCAAGGTCATCACGCCGTGCGGTGTGCAGGGGCGCAGGCCGGGTAGGCGCAGGGTCAAGCGGCCGATATTGTCGGGGTGAAAGCCGTCCACATCTTTGTGCGGAGAAATGCGCTCGATGACGGTTTGGGCGTCAATCTGCTGCGGTAGCGGCAGTTGCACCAAAATACCGTGTATCGCCGGGTTCGCGTTTAACTCATCGATGAGTTTCAGCAGCTCCTGCTCCGTGGTTGTCGCAGCCAGATCGTAGCGTTGCGAAAAGAAACCGACCTCGTCGCAGGCTTCTTGCTTTTTGCGAACGTAAACCTGCGATGCCGGGTCCGCGCCCACTAACACGACGGCTAAGCCCGGTTGGCTGCGCCCATCCGCCTGACGTTTAACGACCGATTGTTTGATATCGTTGCGCAGGTGCGCCGCAATCGCTTTGCCATCGATGATTTTTGCTGTCATGCTAAACCCGTTTTGCTAAACTGAGCCGTGCCGGCGGCGGGATTGTCGCACGGCGCCCAAGCGAGCGACAAGGCGTGGGTTGGTAGTCATAGAGTCGCTGCTAATTGTAGCTAAGGTCATTGACTCAGCCTTCCAGTCTGCGTATTATTCACGCCTTCCGCGCCAGGCGGGAAGCTGGACTGGGCGGTACGCGGGGTGTAGCGCAGTCTGGTAGCGCTCCTGCTTTGGGAGCAGGAGGTCGGGGGTTCGAATCCCTCCACCCCGACCAGATTCGGCCTCGGCGGCAGGATAGTCTGTCCAGAGCGCCCGTAGCTCAACCGGATAGAGCATCGGCCTTCTAAGCCGAGGGTTGCAGGTTCGAGTCCTGCCGGGCGCGCCAACCCGGTCCGGGCCGATTGGTGTAAAAGTTGGCGCAAACAATGGTGGGCGTAGCTCAGTTGGTAGAGCCCCGGATTGTGATTCCGGTCGTCGTGGGTTCGAGTCCCATCGTCCACCCCAGTTTATTGGGCCGTTAGCTCAATGGTAGAGCAGTTGACTCTTAATCAATTGGTTCGGGGTTCGAGTCCCTGACGGCCCACCAACAAAATGCGGCTTGCGGGGATTGCTCGTAAGCCGTTTTTGTTTGCGGACTTGATTCCCCGCTATAATGTGCCTCAATCTAAGGGGCACTACGCGGGGAGCGAGCGATACGTTGGCGGCCTGTAGGCGGGCACAACTTGGAACGTAGCGCTCTAACGCGGTAAATTAGTGACCAACAATGCGAAAGTGGCGGAACTGGTAGACGCGCTGGATTTAGGTTCCAGTGGGGTAACCCGTGAGAGTTCGAGTCTCTCCTTTCGCACCATTTCCTGTCGAAGGGGGCTTGAGGGGTTGTCGCGAACCGTCGTGAGGAGGTGCGGATACCTTGTGGCGATGCCGTGGTGTCCCTCCGCACGGAACGGCTTTGCGACGGCCTCTTTTGCCCCCCTACGTATATTGGAAGCGAATTGTCATCACCTGACTTTGAGGTGTATTTAGATGCAAGTTTCAGTCGAGACCACCCAGGGGTTGCAACGCCGCATGACGGTTCAGGTACCGTCGGAGCGGGTTGATAAGGAAGTTGAAAGCCGGCTGCGCTCTCTTAGCGGCCGCGTGCGCTTGGATGGTTTCCGCCCTGGTAAGGTGCCTCTGAAGGTGGTGAAAAAGCGCTACGGCGAGCAAGTGCGCGGCGAAGTGCTTGGTGAGCTGATTCAGTCGACGTATGGCGAGGCGGTTACGCAGCAGAGCCTGCGGCCGGCAGGTGCGCCGGAAATCGATCCCAAGCAGATCGACGCGGGCCAGGATATCGAGTACGTTGCAACTTTCGAAGTGATGCCGGAAGTTGAAGTTAAAGGCCTTGAGACGATCGAAGTCGAGCGTCCGCAAGTCGAAGTGGGCGAGGAAGACGTCGATCGTATCGTCGAGAATCTGCGCAAGCAGCGGGCAAACTTCGTTGAAGTCGAGCGTGCTGCGCAGGCCGAAGATCGTGTCGTCATCGATTTTAAGGGCGAGATCGACGGCAAAGAGTTTGCCGGTAACGAAGGCAGCGATGTTCCGGTGCAGATCGGCTCTGGACAAATGCCGAAAGAATTCGAGGAAGGCCTCGAAGGCCTGAAAGCGGGCGACAAAAAAGATATCGATTACAGCTTTCCGGAAAACTTCCCGGACAAGGACATCGCCGAAAAGACGGCGACTTTCCATGTAGAAGTGAAGAAAGTTGAAGAGCCACAGTTGCCGGCGGTGGACGATGCCTTCGCCGAACAGTTCGGTATCACCGACGGCGGTGTCGAGAAGCTGCGCGAGAATATCCGCGAAAGCTTGGAGCGCGAACGCGATCAGGCCGTCCAGGCGAAGGTTAAGCCGCAAGTGTTGGATGGCTTGGCTGAGGCCAATGAGGTCGAGTTGCCCCAGGTGTTGGTCGACGGCGAAATCTCTCACCTGCGCGAGCAGGCCAAAGAGCGGGCGAAACAGTTTGGCCAGGAGCAGGAGGACGACGATCTGCCGGCTTCCATGTTCGAAGAGGAAGCGAAGCGTCGTGTTAAGCTCGGTCTGTTGGTTAACGAAATTGTTCGTGCCAACGAGATAAAGCTCGATCAGGATCGGGTGCGGAAAGTCCTCGAAGGTATGGCTGCGCAATACGAGCAACCGCAGGAAGTTATCCGTTACTACATGCAGAACCGCAAGATGATGGAAAGTATCGAGATTGCGGTTATGGAAGATCAAGTGGTTGATTGGCTGCTCGAACGGGCCAAAGTTACCGATAAGCCGACCGGCTTCCAGGAGTTGATGGGCGTCGCCGACAACGCAGAAGCCGAAGACAACGACTGATTGAGGTTTAAGGGATATGACCGCCAATAACGATAAAACGGCAGGACACGACCTCAATGCCGTCGGTTTGGTGCCGATGGTGGTTGAGCAGTCTGCGCGTGGCGAGCGTGCGTACGATATCTACTCGCGTTTGCTGAAAGAGCGGGTGATCTTTCTGGTTGGCCCGGTAGAAGACTACATGGCTAACCTTATCGTCGCGCAAATGCTGTTTCTGGAATCGGAAAACCCGGATAAAGATATACACTTGTATATTAATTCCCCGGGCGGTGCGGTTACCGCGGGTTTGGCAATCTACGACACGATGCAGTTCGTGCAGTGCGACGTAAGCACGATGTGCCTGGGGCAGGCGGCTAGCATGGGTGCTTTCCTGCTCGCGGCCGGCGCCGCCGGTAAGCGCTACTGCTTGCCGAACTCCCGGGTTATGATTCATCAGCCTCTGGGCGGCTTTCAAGGTCAGGCGACGGATATCGATATTCATGCGCGCGAGATCTTGTCCATGCGGGCGCGGTTAAATCAAGTGTTGTCTCATCACACCGGACAGCCGATCGAAGTGATCGAGCGCGATACCGAGCGAGACAATTTCATGGGACCGGAGGCGGCCCAGAAGTACGGCCTCGTGGACGCCGTGCTCAAAGACCGTAAGAGTCTGGTGGGTGGTGCCGAGTAAGAAACTCAGGGAACCTTGTGGCGCGGGAGACCTCCAACTCTTTAAATGGTTTTCGTGCAATCCCATTCCTTTTCGCAGGTGCTGTCCGCGCTTGGGACGGTTGGCACCTGAAGCAAGCGGTATCTACAGCGGGTTGATCGCTTGCGTGCTTCTCGAAAAGAGGGCAAGGTCTTATACATTCCGTGAGTTTTCCCGAGCTGAGGGCAGGCCATGACCGATAGAGATAAAGGCAGAGGAGATAACGGCGGCAAGTTGCTCTACTGCTCCTTTTGTGGGAAGAGTCAGCACGAAGTTCGTAAGCTGATCGCCGGACCTTCAGTGTTCGTTTGCGATGAGTGCGTCGAGCTGTGCAATGACATTATCCGCGAGGAGATGCAGGAGAAGTCTGCGACAGCCGGCTCCAAGTTGCCCAAGCCGCATGAGATAAAAGAAACGCTGGACGATTACGTCATCGGCCAGGAGCATGCGAAGAAAGTCCTTTCTGTCGCTGTTTATAACCACTACAAACGGTTGGAAGCAGGGCAGGGTAAAGACGGCGTCGAGCTCGCCAAGAGCAACATTCTGATGATTGGGCCGACCGGGTCGGGCAAGACGCTGCTGGCTGAAACATTGGCAAGGATGTTGGACGTTCCGTTCACCATCGCCGATGCGACAACCTTGACGGAAGCCGGTTACGTCGGTGAAGACGTCGAGAATATCATTCAGAAACTGCTTCAGAAGTGCGATTACGACGTCGAAAAAGCGCAGACGGGCATCGTCTACATCGATGAGATCGACAAGATTTCGCGTAAGGCGGACAACCCGTCTATTACTCGGGACGTATCCGGGGAAGGCGTTCAGCAGGCACTACTGAAGCTGATTGAAGGCACCGTTGCCTCCGTACCGCCTCAAGGCGGTCGTAAACATCCGCAGCAGGAATTTCTGCAAGTTCATACCGGCAATATTCTGTTCATTTGCGGTGGTGCTTTCGCCGGGCTGGATAAAGTCATCCGCGAACGTTCGGAAAAAGGCGGCATCGGCTTCTCGGCGGAAGTGAAGAGCAAAGAGCAGCATAAGAGCGTCGGCGCCGTGCTGCAGGAAGTCGAGCCGGAAGACTTGATCAAGTATGGCTTGATACCGGAATTCGTCGGGCGGTTACCGGTCGTGGCGACCTTGCAAGAGCTGGATGCCGACGCGCTGATTCAGATTCTGCAGGAACCGAAGAACGCCATTACCAAGCAGTATCAAAAGCTGTTTGAAATGGAAGAGGTCGAGCTGGAGTTCCGCGAAGACGCGCTACGCGCCGTAGCGGACAAGGCGATGGAGCGTAAAACCGGTGCCCGCGGCCTGCGAACCATTCTTGAGCAAACGCTGCTCGATACGATGTACGACCTGCCGTCTATGGACAACGTCGGTAAGGTAGTTATCGACGAGGCGGTCATCCGTGGCGAGGCGAAGCCTTACATCATTTACGATGGGGCAGAGCCCTCTAAAGCGGTGTCTGATCAATAAGCGGTCCGAGCCATAAGGGACAAGCGCCGAATTGGCTCCGTCCCTTATGGCTTTTGCTGGGCAATGAAGCCGGCAGGGGCGGGTGGTCCTGGCTTGTTGGTAGCTCTTGATCAGCGCTTTAAGACCGCTCTAGATTAGAGCGGTTTTGTTTGTTCGGTTAGAGCGCCGCATAAAGAAACTGCTGGCCGTGCTGACGATGCATGCGCTAGTCGTTTCTCCCTTACTCGCCTTGCCCCGTTTCCTGTTTGGGTTTCCATTGCTACTATCATGAGAATGGTTCGCCCAGGGAGAGTGATCCCTAAGCCGCATAGTTTGGCTTCTCGCCTGGACGAACGACTTAGTGGTTTACTCGCGGGCCGCTCGTTTTGGAAGGCCGTTTCCTGGCCGCATATGTTTCCCAAGTGTGCCTGCGGTCGGCCGCATCTGCTGCATTACATTCGCAGCGCGACGAAGAGTGAGGAACTCCTGTATGGAGCGGAAAGATCAGCCTTCGGAAATCGCTAACGCACCCGTAAGCGGGGCGCCGGTACTCCCACTTCGCGATGTGGTGGTTTACCCCCACATGGTTATTCCCTTGTTTGTGGGAAGGGAGAAATCGATCCGGGGCTTGGAAGCCGCTATGGAAGACGATAAGCGTATCGTCCTGGTAGCGCAAAAGAGCGCCGAAATCGATGATCCGAGCGAAGACGACTTATACCGCGTCGGAACCATCGCGACCATCTTGCAAATGCTTAAGTTACCTGACGGCACGGTCAAGGTGTTGGTCGAGGGCGTCAGGCGGGCGCGGGTTCTGAACTTTGAAGACCAGGAAGAATACTTCGCAGCACAAGTCGTTGAGCAAGAGGAAGTTGATCAGAGCGACGATCGCGAGCTGGAAGTTCTTAGCCGCTCGGTGGTCGGCGTGTTTGAGCAGTACGTCAAGCTTAACAAAAAGGTGCCGCCGGAGATTCTGTCGTCCCTTGCCGGTATCGAGGACCCAGGTCGGCTTGCCGATACGATCGCGGCACATATGGCGCTGAAAATCGAGGAAAAGCAGAAAATCCTCGAGATCGATAGCGTCCGCGAGCGGTTAGAACACCTGATGTCCTTGATCGAAGGCGAAATCGATCTGCTGCAAATCGAGAAGCGCATCCGCGGCCGCGTTAAGCAGCAGATGGAAAAGAGCCAGCGCGAGTACTACCTCAACGAACAAATGAAAGCTATCCAGAAGGAGTTGGGTGAGCTTGAGGATGTGCCTAACGAAATCGAGGAGCTGGAGCAGAAAATCGAAGCTTCGGGGATGCCGAAGGAGGCACGCGAGAAGGCCGAGTCGGAGCTTAACAAATTGAAGCTTATGTCGCCGATGTCGGCGGAAGCGACGGTGGTGCGCAACTATCTAGAGTGGATGGTTTCCGTGCCGTGGAAAAAACGCACCCGTGTGCGGCACGACCTCAGCGCGGCGGAAAAAATCCTCGAGGCAGACCATTATGGTTTGGAGAAGGTTAAAGAGCGTATTCTCGAATACCTCGCCGTTCAGCAGCGTGTGCGGAAGCTGAAGGGGCCGATCTTGTGCCTTGTGGGCCCGCCGGGCGTCGGTAAAACCTCGCTAGGCCAGTCCATTGCGCACGCGACTAACCGGAAATTTGTCCGGATGGCCTTGGGCGGGGTTCGCGACGAAGCGGAAATTCGCGGTCATCGGCGGACCTACATCGGTTCTTTGCCGGGGCGGATCGTACAGAATCTCAGTAAGGTCGGTACCCGTAATCCGCTCTTCCTGCTCGACGAAATCGACAAGATGGCGATGGACTTTCGCGGCGATCCGGCATCTGCCTTGTTGGAAGTGCTGGATCCCGAGCAGAACGACACGTTCGGCGATCATTATCTCGAAGTCGACTTTGACTTGTCGGACGTCATGTTCGTGGCCACCGCTAACACGATGAATATTCCCGGGCCGTTGCTGGATCGTATGGAGGTCATCCGACTCGCCGGCTATACCGAGGACGAAAAGGTCAATATCGCCGAGCGGTACTTGGTGCCGAAGCAATTGAGACAACACGGCCTGAAGAAGGACGAGCTTGAGATTAGCGAAAACGCGGTTCGGGATATTGTCCGCTTCTATACGCGCGAAGCCGGCGTTCGTAACTTGGAGCGTGAGATCGCGAAAATCTGCCGCAAGGTGGTCAAGGACGTCTCGCTCAAGCCTCAGGATAAGAAAACGTCGGTGGGCACCCAGCAACTGGAGAAGTATCTGGGCGTCAAGCGTTTCCGCTATGGTATCGCCGAAGAGTTGGATCAGGTCGGGCAGGTTACCGGCTTGGCATGGACGGAAGTTGGCGGCGAACTGCTGCGTATCGAAACGGCGGTGATGCCGGGTAAGGGTAAGCTCAGTCAAACGGGCCAGCTTGGCGATGTCATGAAGGAGTCGATCGAGGCCGCTCGCACTGTCGTGCGGAGCCGTACCGAAGTATTAGGTATCGATACCGAGTTCTTCGAAAAGCATGACTTCCATATTCATATGCCGGAAGGTGCGATTCCGAAAGACGGGCCAAGCGCGGGTATCGGCATGTGTACCGCGATGGTGTCGGCAATTACGCAGATTCCGGTTAAGTCCAGTGTCGCCATGACCGGCGAGATCACCCTGCGTGGAGAAGTGCTCCCTATCGGTGGCTTAAAGGAAAAATTGCTTGCGGCACATCGTGGCGGTATTACCACTGTTTTGATTCCCGAAGAAAACCGGAAGGATCTTGCCGATATTCCGAAGAATATTAAGAGTAAGCTTGATATTCGCCCGGTGCGCTGGATCGACGAGGTTTTGGATGTGGCGCTAGCCTCGCCGCCAACTCCATTATCGGAAGCGGTCGAGGAGCGTAAGCAATCCGAGTCGAGTAAGAAGACGCGCGAGGTAAGGCCTCATTAAGGGACAGTCGCTTTAGCATCGAGCTGTGAACCTGTCCACAACCCGCGACAGTAGGCGTTTTGCCGGCGTTGACAGTTCTCGGGAGCGACTGCTATAAACGTGATTGCCGGCGGGCTGCGGGCGACGCAACCCGCCGTTTTTGCGCCGAGACACCGTCTTGGCGTGGCAGCGTCAGTACGTTTTGGTTCAGAGCTGACGATGGGGGGAACCTAGTTTGGCTCGACCCAAGCAGGGCGCTTGTCCTGAGGCGGCGAGACCGCTAGGATAGCGGCAGCTAATTTATTCGCTTAGCGAGGCACGGTCTCCGCTATAAAGAAGCCGTGTAGGCTGCCTAGCCGAGTCGTTGTGCATCAAGAACAACACCAAGGGGATATAAGGTAATGAATAAATCCGAACTGATCGAAGCCGTAGCCCAGAACGCAGATATCTCCAAAGCGGCTGCTAGCCGTGCGGTGGATGCTCTGGTAGACTCCATCACCGCTGCGCTGAAAGAAGGTGATCAGGTCACTTTGGTTGGCTTCGGTACGTTCTCCGTTCGCGAGCGGGCTGCTCGTAGCGGCCGGAATCCGCGTACTGGCGAAACCATCACCATCGCTGCATCGAAAGTCCCAGGCTTTAAGGCTGGTAAAGCCCTTAAGGATGCAGTAAACTAAGCGCCTCCTATCGGGTGGTTAGCTCAGCTGGTAGAGCGTCGCCCTTACAAGGCGAATGTCGGGGGTTCGATCCCCTCACCACCCACCATTAGTTTTAGGAGCGGTAGTTCAGTTGGTTAGAATACCGGCCTGTCACGCCGGGGGTCGCGGGTTCGAGTCCCGTCCGCTCCGCCAAATATTTGCTATAATGAGAAAGGGCGCCGAAACCGGCGCCCTTTTATTTTGTCTATGGAAAAGACTATCTTTCTGTTAGCACATTCTCTGAACAGGATCGAAATACCATGTTGCTAGCGATCAGAGATCGCGCCAAGGGCTGGTTCGCGTGGGTGATCATCGTCTTGATCGCCATCCCATTTGCGTTTTTTGGCGTCTATAACTATTTGTCGGGGCCTTCGCCGAATATTGCGGCGCAGGTGAACGGTGAGGATATTCTGGTGTCGGAAGTCACCAATCGTTACCGCCAGCAGCGTCAGCAGCTCGAGGCCCAGTTCGGCGACCAGTTGGATCCGGCGATCTTTGACGACGATGAAATGCGTCGTAATGCGTTGGAGCAATTGATTAACGAGCGCCTACTGGCTGAGTACGTCGATAAGCGGGGCTTAAGGATCAGCGACGAACGCTTGCGGGCTTTGGTGCGTTCGCAGGAAGTTTTCCACGAGGACGGTCGCTTTTCTTCCGCCCGTTACGAGCAGTTGCTGCGTAATGCGGGCATGAGGCCCGAAGTGTATGAAGCGCGTGTGCGTAACGCAGAGGTTATCGAGCAGCTTCAGCTCGGTGTGTTCGGGACCGCTCTGGTAACCAATTCCGACATCGAGCGCCTCATTCGGATCGATCGCCAAAGTCGTGACTTCGCTTACCTTGCGATCGATAGGCAGGCGTTCTACGACCCGGCTTCGGTCACCGAAGAAGCGATGCAGGCTTTTTATAACGACAATCAGGCGCTATTTCAGCGTCCCGAGCAGGTACGTTTGGCCTATGTAGAGCTTCAGGAGGCACGCCTTCGGCAGGGGGTCGAAGTCTCCGAAGGAGATATTCGGGAGCGCTATAACGAAGTGCGCGACTCTCGCTTTACGCGGGAAGGCGATCGCGCCGTTCGGCATATTCTGATTTCGGTGCCGGAGGGCGCGTCGCAAGCCGAAGTGGAGGCTGCCCGCGAGCAGCTGAATCAAATGCGTGCGGACATTGCCGAAGGTATGTCTTTCGAAGACTTGGCGCGCGAGTATTCCGATGACCCAGGCTCGGCAAACCGAGGCGGCGATCTCGGCGTGATACGTCGCGGCCAAATGGTCGACGAGTTCGAAGAAGCGGCATATATGCTCAACGAGGGCGAAGTGAGTCCGCCGGTTCGCACGCCTTTCGGTGTCCATCTGATCCAAGTCTACAATGTGGAGCCGGATCGGGTACGGCCTTTTGAGGAGGTCCGCGATCGGCTCGAGCAGGAGTTAGTGGCAGAGCGGGTTGGCCACCGAATCCATGAATTGGTGGAGCAACTGAATAATCTGACCTATGAGCATGCGGAAAGCCTGGAGCCTGCCTCCGAAGCGATGGGGCTGGATATTCAGCATACCGACTGGTTCTCGAGGGATGGGGCCGACTCTGGACTGGCATCTAACTCGGCTGTAGTGCAACAAGCTTTTAGCGACGAAGTACTGCAACATGGCTATAACAGCGAGGCGATCGACTTAGGCGGGCGTCATGTTGTCGTTCGGGTCGAGGAGCACCGCCCGGCAACGACCTTACCGCTAGAGGAGGTGGCTGAGGAGGTTCGCAGTCGTCTGGCGCGCGAACAGGCCGAAGACCGGGCTCGGGAATTGGCTGCCGAACTGCGGGAGCGCCTTGAGGCCGGCGACAGCTTGGAGAGCCTCGCTGAACTCGACGGCGTGACGGCGCATGAGGCCGACACGGTTGTTCGTGGTAGCGGTACGAATCACCCTGGGGCCGTGGTGCGGCAAGCGTTCATGATGTCGCGTCCGAGCGAGGATGCTCCGAGCGTTGCGGATGTACAAGTTGGCAATGGCCGTTACGCGGTGATCCAGCTGCATAACGTAACGGATGGCGATATCGAAGCCTTGGACGAAGGAGAGCGCGAGCAATATCGCATGCTGCTGCAGCAGGCCTACGGTCAAGCGGCGCTAGCGGGTTTGCTGGCCGATTTGCGGGAAGAGGCTAATGTCCGTGTGTACGAGGACCGGATCTAAACCCGGAGCTTGAAAGGCGGCGGACGCTGCAACGTAGCGTTGTACTTCTAGGCAATAAAAAGGCCGTGCGGTTAAAGCCGTACGGCCTTTTGCATTATTTGGGCAGCTGCCTGACAGGCGGCTTATTCGAACTCGCTACCGCTTAACCCGACGATGTTGAACCCGCCATCGACGTGTACCACCTCGCCGGTGATACCGGAGGCGAGATCGGAGCAAAGGAATGCCCCAGCATTGCCGACTTCTTCAATGGTGACGTTGCGTCGCATAGGGGCCGCCATTGCATTGTAATCGAGCATCTTGCGGAAATTGCCGATGCCGGAAGCCGCCAGCGTCCGGATCGGTCCGGCGGAAATGCCATTAACGCGGGTGCCTTCCGCGCCGAGATCGGCCGCCATGTAGCGTACGTTGGCTTCCAGGCTCGCCTTTGCCGGCCCCATGGTGTTGTAGTTGGGTAGGGTGCGTTCGGCACCCAGGTAGCTAAGAGTGAGCAGAGAACCGTTGCGGCCCTTCATCATTGAGCGGCCGTGTTTGGCAAGCGCAACGAAACTATAGCTGCTAATGTCTTGCGCCATCGCGAACCCGGCTCGGGTTACGTTGTCCACATAAGAGCCTTCGAGTTCTTCGCGTGGTGCAAAGGCAACCGAGTGGACGATGATATCCAAGCCGTCCCAATGCTTTTGCAGCTCGCTAAAAACATTCTCGATTTGCTCGTCGCTGGCGACATCGAGCGGTAGGACGATGGAGCTGTCGAGGTCTTTGGCAAAGCCTTCGACGCGTGGCTTGAGTTTCTCGGTTTGATAGGTAAACGCAAGTTCCGCGCCTTCGCGGTGCATAGCTTGCGCGATGCCCCAGGCAATAGAACGGTTGCTGGCTACGCCGACGATAAGCGCACGTTTATTTTTAAGAAAGCCCATGTTTTTTAGTCCCCGACTACTTCTCGGTAAATGCAAAATGGGTAGGCGCGAAACGGGCCAGAACGTTACCCCGGCCGCGCGACCCGCATAACTTACTGAAAAAGGCGCGCCTCGCATAGGGAAGCGCGCAAGAAATTCGTCATGAGAATCGGTTTCCTAACCTTGAAAAGGTGATGCGCGCCAAAGCGCGACCGATCCAGAGGTGACAACCTGTTGTCTTTTAGCGACACTCTTTGGATAGTGTCGGCGCCGTGATTCAGGAGGAAGCCAGGGTGCGAAAATTTCTACTTGTCTCGCTCATGTTGTTGCCGCTCACGGCGTGGGCGGGCCAGCATGCGATCACATTACACGGCGAACCTAAATACCCTGCCGATTTCGAGCACTTCGATTACGTAAACCCGGATGCTCCCAAAGGAGGGCAGGTACGCCTGCATGGACGGGGCACCTTCGATAGTTTGCACGGTTACATTCTCCGCGGCACTACGCCGAACGGCGTGCCTTTTACGAGCGAAGTGGCACCGACCGTCGACTCGCTGATGGTTTCTTCCGCCGATGAGCCATTTAGTATGTATGGTTTGGTTGCAGAAACTATCAAGGTCGCGGACGACCATTTATCGGTAACGTTTACCTTGCGGGAAGAAGCGCGCTTCCATGACGGGGAGCCGATTAAGCCGAGCGATGTCGTCTTTAGCCTGAATATTCTTAAGACCGAAGGGCATCCGATTTATCAGAAGTACTATGCGGATATCGATCGCGTCGAACAAACGGGAGAACGGGAAGTCACGTTTTACTTCCGCTCGGACGATAACCCGGAGCTACCGCTCATTATCGGTCAACTGCCGGTGTTGCCGGAGCATTATTGGGCAGAGCGGGATTTTAGCCGGACGACGCTGGAACCCCCGCTAGGGAGTGGGCCTTATCGCATTACCCGCGTCGAGCCGGGCCGGTCGGTCACCTATGAGCGAGTTCGGGACTATTGGGCAAAGGATCTTCCGGTCAACCGCGGGCGTTACAACTTCGATACCGTTCGCTACGATTTCTATCGCGACGATAACATTGCTTTGCAGGCGTTCATTGCCGGCGAGTACGATTTTCGCCAGGAGTATAGCGCGGGCAATTGGGCCAATGGCTATAACACACCCGCGCGTCGTGCCGGCAATATCGTCTTAGACGAAATCGAGCACACGATTCCGCAAGGGGTGCAGGCGTTTTTCTTCAATACAAGACGCGCCAAGTTCAGCGATCCGCGCGTGCGCGAGGCACTGAACTTGGCGTTCGACTACGAGTGGGCAAATCGCGCGTTGTTCCACGACTCCTATACGCGGGCCAAGAGTTTTTTCTCTAACTCCGAGCTTGCTGCGCGCGAATTGCCCAGCGAAGCGGAGCTGGAGTTGCTAGAGCCGTATCGGGATCAACTGCCTGAGGAGGTGTTCACCCAGGTGTATGAGCCTCCGGTGCATGGCGACAGGCGGCAGCGTCGGGAGAATCTGCTGAAAGCACTGGCGTTATTGGAGGAGGCCGGCTGGGAGGTTCGCGACGGTCGTTTAACGAACGTCGCAACCGGGCAACGGATGCAGATCGAGTTTCTCTTGGTGCAATCGACTATGGAGCGAGTTGCACTTCCCTTCATTCGTAATCTGGAGCGTCTGGGAATTGAGGCAACGGTACGTACCGTTGATATCACTCAGTACCTAAATCGCGTGAATACGTTCGATTTTGACATCACCTCGATGCGTTTTCCGCAGTCGATGTCGCCGGGCAACGAGCAGCGCAGTTACTGGGGGTCTGCGGCAGCGGAGACAGAAGGTAGCCGTAACGTGGCGGGGATTAGCCATCCGGTGGTGGACGATTTGATCGAAGCCTTGATCCGCTCGCCCGATCGCGAAGCCTTAATCGCCCGGACCCGTGCTTTGGATCGTGTGTTGCTGTGGCAGCATTACATCATTCCGCATTGGTACTCCAGTACGTTCCGGATCGCTTACTGGAATAAGTTCGGCCGACCGGAGCAAAGCCCGGATTATTCGCTAGGCTTTAATACTTGGTGGGTCGATGCCGGGAAAGCGGCGCATCTTCGTGGGGAACGGGACTAAAGGATCATTGCATGAAAGCGTATGTCCTGAGGCGCTTGCTGCTGATGGTGCCAACACTATTCGGCATCATGTTGCTCAATTTTATCATCGTGCAGATGGCCCCCGGCGGACCTATTGAGCGTTTCGCCGCCCAGATGCAAGGACACGATGTCGAAGCCACAGCGCGCTTCGCCGGCGGCGAGGGCCAGGCGGGCGAAGGCGGCATTTATCGGGGCGCGCAAGGTTTGGACCCGGAGCTGATTGCCGATCTTGAGCGTATGTACGGCTTCGATCGGCCGGCCCATGAGCGTTTCTTTAAAATGATCGGCGGTTATCTACGCTTCGATTTCGGCGAGAGCTTCTATCAAAACCGCTCGGTGATCGATCTGATCAAGGATAAGTTGCCGGTCTCGATTTCCCTGGGCTTGTGGACGACTTTGCTCGTTTATCTGATTTCGATTCCGTTAGGTATCAAGAAGGCCATCCGGGACGGGACCCGGTTCGATTTTTGGACCAGCGCGGTGGTTATCGTCGGTTATGCGGTGCCGAGCTTTATGTTCGCCATCATGTTAGTGGTGTTATTCGCCGGCGGCAGTTTCCTTGACTTGTTCCCGTTGCGCGGTTTGGTATCCGACGATTGGCACGAGCTGAGCTGGCCGGCTCGTATTCTCGACTACTTCTGGCATATAACGCTGCCGGTATTGGCGATGGTGATCGGTGGTTTTGCCAGTTTGACGATGCTGACGAAGAACTCGTTTCTGGAAGAGATCAGTAAGCAGTATGTCATCACGGCGCGGGCCAAGGGGGTTTCCGAGCGTCGAGTGCTATACGGCCACGTGTTTCGCAACGCAATGCTGATCGTCATCGCCGGCTTTCCGGCGGCGTTCCTCAGCGTGCTGTTTACCGGCGCTTTCTTGATCGAGATGATTTTCTCCTTGGATGGGCTTGGCTTACTCGGCTTTGAATCCGTCATCAACCGTGATTATCCCGTCGTGTTCGGGACCTTGTTCATCTTTACCTTATTAGGGCTGATCCTGAGCTTGATCGGCGATTTGATGTACGTGGTGGTTGACCCACGGATCGACTTCGAGCGGCGGGAGGCCTGACGGATCGCTATGGCGTTGTCACTTATTAAATTCAGCCCGATCAACGAACGTCGCTGGCAACAGTTCAAGCGTAACCGGCGCGGCTGGTGGTCTTTGTGGATCTTTCTATTTTTATTCGTTTTGAGCTTAGGGGCGGAGTTTATCGCCAACGATAAACCCCTGGTGGTTAATTTCGATGGCGGCTGGTACTTTCCCGTGTTCAGAGAGTACCCCGAGACGGTCTTCGGCGGTGTATTTCCTACCGAAGCCGAGTACCGCGATCCTTATGTGCAGGAGTTGATCGAGGCGGACGGCTGGATGCTGTGGCCGCCGATTCGTTATCACTACGAAACGATTAACTACGATGTCGAAACCGCAGTGCCGGCGCCGCCTTCGGCCGAGCACTGGCTGGGTAGCGACGATCAGGCGCGGGATGTCGTGGCGCGCCTGATCTATGGCTTTCGGTTATCGGTTTTGTTCGGCTTGGCGCTGACCTTGCTAAGTTCGGTCATCGGGGTGTTTGCCGGCGCAATTCAGGGCTATTTCGGCGGCTGGCTCGATCTGTTGGGGCAGCGCTTTATCGAAATCTGGAGCGGTCTGCCGGTGCTGTTCCTGATCATTATCATGTCCAGCTTTGTGCAGCCGAATGTCTGGTGGCTGCTGGCGATCATGTTGCTGTTTAGTTGGACGGCCTTGGTTGCGGTCGTGCGAGCAGAGTTCCTTCGCGTGCGAAACTTCGATTACGTCCGCGCGGCGCGTGCGCTGGGCGTTCCGAACCAGACGATTATTTTTCGCCATGCGCTGCCGAATGCGATGGTGGCTACATTAACCTTTATGCCCTTTATCCTTACGGGGTCGATTACCATGCTTACCTCGCTCGATTTCCTCGGCTTTGGTTTGCCGGCCGGTTCGCCGTCATTAGGGGAGTTGTTGCGACAGGGACGCGATAATTTACATGCGCCTTGGTTGGGGATTACGGCATTCTTAACCCTAGCGGCTATGCTCAGCCTGCTCGTGTTTATCGGCGAAGCGGCCCGTGACGCCTTCGACCCCCGTAAGAGCTTGCAAGGAGGTGGCGTATGAGCGAGCCATTGCTCAGCGTGAGTGACCTGGCCGTACGCTTTGGCAGTGGAGATAGCGCCGTCGATGCCGTACGCAAAGTCGATTTCCAGTTGCGCGAGGGCGAAACGCTAGCCTTGGTTGGCGAGAGCGGCTCGGGGAAATCGATGACCGCCTTATCCATACTCCAGCTGTTGCCTTATCCGCGTGCCCAACACCCGTCCGGCAGCATTCGTTTCCGCGGCGAGGAACTCGTGGGGGCGCCGGAGCGCGAACTTAAACGCATTCGCGGGGATCGTATCAGTATGATCTTCCAGGAGCCGATGACCTCCTTGAATCCCCTGCACACCGTTGAAAAGCAAATCGGCGAGACGTTGCGCTTACATGCCGGTATGACGCGGGAGTCGGCGCGCAAGCGCATACTCGAATTGCTGCGCTTGGTTCGTTTGCCCGAGCCTGAACGACGTCTCGGCAGCTTTCCGCACGAACTCTCCGGCGGCCAACGCCAGCGCGTTATGATCGCGATGGCATTGGCGAACGAGCCCGATTTACTCATCGCCGACGAGCCGACCACTGCCTTGGATGTGACGATCCAGGCCGAGATACTGGAGCTGATCAAAGATTTGCAGCGTCGGTTTGGTATGAGCTTGCTGCTTATAACCCATGACCTCAACGTCGTACGTAAGTTGGCGGATCGTGTTTGTGTCATGCAGCACGGAGAAGTGGTGGAGGCGAATCAGGCCGATGCTCTTTTTGCCCGGCCGGAGCATCCGTACACAAAGAAGCTAATCGATGCCGAGCCGACGGGCCGACCGCCGAGTGTGCCTGCCAATAGCGAAACGGTACTGCAAGCCGACAATATCCGTGTTTGGTTCCCGATCAAGGGCGGTATCCTCGGCCGTACGCGCAGCCATGTGAAAGCTGTCGACGGCGTGTCCTTGGCGGTTAAAGAGGGCGAAACCTTAGGCATTGTCGGCGAAAGTGGGTCCGGTAAAACGACGTTAGGTTTGGCATTGCTTAAATTGTTATCGTCGCGCGGTACGATCACTTTCCAGGGGCGCGACATCAGTCGCTTGTCGAGCCGAGAGCTGCGGCCTTTGAGGCAGGCGTTTCAGGTCGTGTTTCAAGATCCGTACGGCAGTCTCAGCCCACGAATGTCGGTCGGGCAGATCGTCGCCGAAGGGCTGGAAGTACACGGCATCGGCACAGAACCAGGCAAGCGGGAAGCGCTGATTGCCCAGGCGTTGGAAGAAGTCGGCTTGGCTGCCGAGCTTCGGCACCGTTATCCGCACGAACTCTCCGGCGGCCAACGGCAACGGGTATCTTTTGCGCGGGCACTAGTGCTTAAGCCCCGAGTATTGATTCTCGACGAGCCCACCTCCGCTTTGGATCGCTCGGTGCAGGCACAGGTGGTGGAGTTGCTACGCGAGGTGCAGGAGCGGCATCGGCTGGCATATATATTCATCAGTCATGACTTAAAGGTCGTTCGTGCCTTAAGCCATCGGATTATGGTGATGCGTAACGGCAAGGTAGTCGAAACCAACACGGCTGAGAAGCTCTTTGAGCAACCGGCCCATCCCTACACGCAGGCGCTGCTAACCGCGGCTTTCGATCTTAGAAGCGAAACTCGACGCGTCTCCTGACACAAAACGCTCTTCTTAGAACGCTTACCGGTGGCTGCACGAAGCGAGACATCTGTTATTCTACAGGCCGCTAATGTGCTCGCCGCCGGAGCGGGTGCGTCCAAGAACCCAGCAGGATCCAAAAAACGCCATGGAACCCGTAATCGTCCTGGTTGGTCGGCCGAATGTCGGCAAGTCAACCTTGTTTAACTATCTAACCCGTAGCCGCGACGCCTTAGTGGCCGACTATCCCGGCCTGACCCGAGATCGTCAGTACGGCCGTGGCAAGGTCGGATCGCGGCCATACATCGTGGTTGACACCGGAGGGCTGGGCGACGATCCCGAGGGTGTGGCACTGGGTATGCAAAGCCAGGCCATGCGAGCATTGGACGAGGCGGACGTCGTTCTGTTTCTGGTCGATGCACGCGCCGGCCTAACGGCGGCCGACGAGGAGTTGGCCACCGTATTGCGGCGTCGGGGTACGCCTTTGTATCTGGTGGTAAACAAAGTCGACGGGATGAATCGTGCTATGGCCGGCGCCGAGTTTCATCGGCTTGGGTTGGGCGAGCCGCATATGATCGCTGCCTCGCAGGGAACGCATGTCGCACCCTTCATCGAGCAGGTATTGACGGACCTTGCACCGCAAGAATCCGGCCCTGAGGGGTTACCGGCGGAACTCGAAGAGGGGATTAAGGTAGCCGTGGTGGGCCGTCCCAACGTCGGAAAGAGTACTCTGGTAAATCGTATGCTGGGGGAAGAGCGGGTCTTGGTCTACGACATGCCGGGTACTACGCGCGATAGTATTTTTATCCCCTTCGAGCGCGACGACTGTCAGTACACGTTGATCGATACGGCTGGGGTGCGACGGCGCGCGCGAATTGACGAAGCGGTGGAAAAATTCAGCGTAGTGAAAACGCTACAGGCTATAGAGGCCGCCAATGTCGTCATTATGGTGGTCGATGCGCATGAGGCGGTGACTGACCAGGACGCATCGTTAGCGGGTCACGTGCTCGAATCCGGGCGGGCATTGGTGCTGGCGGTAAATAAGTGGGACGGTCTGCAACCGGCGCAGAAAGAAAGTGTGCGTCGACAGTTGGATGTTAAACTCGGTTTCCTGGATTTCGCCCGCACTCACTATATCTCCGCCCTGCATGGCTCCGGCGTAGGATTGCTGTTCGACGATATTCGCAAGGCTTACGATGCGGCTATGCGAAAGCTCTCTACGCCTTTGTTAAACGAGGTGTTATCCGACGCCGTTGCCGCCCACGAGCCGCCTTTAGTGCATGGGCGTCGGATCAAGTTGCGTTATGCGCACCAAGGCGGACAGAACCCGCCGTTGATCGTGATCCATGGTAACCAAACCGAGAAAGTGCCGGCGGGGTATCGGCGATATTTAATCAATGTGTTTCGCCGCGAATTGGGGTTGCAAGGGACGCCGGTGCGTATCGAGTTCAAGACCGGCCAGAACCCTTACGAGGGGCGGCAAAACAAGCTGACCCCACGGCAGTTGGCGCGTCGCCGTCGGTTGATGCGCTTTGTTAAGCGGAAAGGGTAAGACGACGTTGTAGGTGGTGGGGGGCACGCAAGCAGCGTTTATCGAATCGAATGGTGCCCCGGAGAGGATTCGAACCTCTGACCTATCGCTTAGGAGGCGATTGCTCTATCCAGCTGAGCTACCGGGGCTGCGCAAGAAGACGCTTTCGACAAAGCGCGTTTGACGAAGCTGCGCCAGTATAACGGAGCTTACGCTATCCGACAAAGCGAGGCGGGTATCCTCCGCTAAAGCGCGATGAACCTAAAAAAAGACCAGCGGATGCTGGTCTTTACACGTATTTGGTGGAGCCGAGGGGAGTCGAACCCCTGACCTCAGCAGTGCGATTGCTGCGCTCTCCCAACTGAGCTACGGCCCCGTTGGTCCGATAATTTATCACTCCTGTATAAGGAAGGCTAGAGAAGTGCCTGCGAGCGCCGGTAGCTGAACGGTGTACTTGAAAAACAGCGCCGACTGATCGTCGTTGGCAGGCGTCGCTTCGACCAGTATCCTACGGCGCAGTCGTTGATGCCCCGATGCGGAGATCCAAGAACCATGTTTCTTGAACGTAACCCTCGCTTTGTAAGTCGTCTCACCCGTGACACCCTAGCGTTGATTATGGCAGGGGGGCGCGGCGGTCGGCTGGCTAACCTGACCGATTGGCGCACTAAGCCTGCGGTTCCCTTCGGCGGTAAATTCCGGTTGATCGACTTCCCGCTGTCCAATTGCATTAACTCCGGCATCCGCAGAATCGGAGTACTTACCCAGTACAAAGCGCACTCGTTGATTCAACACGTGCAGCGCGGATGGGGGTTTTTACGCGGGGAGTTCGGCGAGTTTGTGGAGATTATCCCCGCCCAGCAACGCTTGGATAAGCCGATTTGGTTTGCGGGCACGGCGGATGCGGTTTATCAGAACATCGACATTATCAAAGCACATAACCCCAGCTATGTTCTGATCTTGGCTGGCGACCATGTGTATAAGATGGATTACGGCAATATCATCGCGCGGCATGTGGAGAGCGGTGCCGATATGACCGTCGGCTGCGTGGAGATGCCTCGGGAGCGGGCCCGCTCGTTCGGGGTGATGACGGCCGACAACGACGGCAAGGTGCTTCGCTTTAACGAAAAGCCTAAGGAGCCGGAGCCTATGCCCGGCCGTCCCGATCATGCCTTGGTGTCGATGGGCATCTATGTCTTTAATCGCGAGTATCTTTTTCAGAAACTACGAGAGGATGCGGAAAATCTCGGTTCCGCGCGCGATTTCGGCAAAGATATTATCCCGGCGGCTATTGCTACCGATAAAGTCATGGCTTACCCCTTCAGCGATCCGCACTCCGGCGAGCAGGCGTATTGGCGCGATGTGGGTACGGTTGATGCATTTTACGAAGCTAATCAGGAGCTTATTGGCGAGGCTCCCGAGTTGGATATCTACGACGACGAATGGCCGATCTGGACTTACCAAGCGCAGTTGCCGCCGGCGAAGTTTATCTACGATAACGAGGATATGTGCGGTATGGCGGTAGATTCGATGGTCTCCGGCGGTGATATTATCGCCGGTGCCGTCGTGCGTCACTCGTTGTTGTTTTCGCAAGTTGTCGTCAATCCACGGGCGGAAGTGCGAGATTCGGTAATTTTACCGGATGTTGTGGTCGGAGAAGGTTGTCGAATTACCCGGGCTGTCATTGACGAGGGCTGCCGCATTCCTCCCGGTATGGTGATCGGCGAAGATGCCGAGGCGGACCGTCGGCGCTTTTTCGTATCGCCTAAAGGCGTTGTGCTGGTAACAACGGAAATGTTGGGCCAGGAGGTGGCTCACGTGCGCTGACATCGAAATCTCAGCATAAATAATTGATCCTTAGCGCGAACAATGTAAAATTGGCCGCGCACTTTGCAGCAAGAGGGCTTACATCCTTGGAACCTGGTAGTTGTCATTTAAACAGCAACGTTATCTCGTTCGGGCGGTAAGTACTCTCGGTTGTTTCCTTTCACCGACATGCTTTCCGCCTGGTAGCGGTGGGAAGCGCGTGCGGTCGACACGCATAGGCTGATTTCAGCCGTTTTTCCCTCGGTTCTTATTTCGTCGCTTGTAAGCAGCGGGAGCTCCCGATGCTGAAGGCGCGCCGATTCGTTTCTTTTGCCCTGACGGGTAACGGAATCGTCCGGCGTTGCCGCAACAAGCTGCTTTTGTCCGCAGTCGTTCGTTGGTGGGAGCGCGTGTGCCTTAACCGGGCCTTAGGTTGCGGTGGGGCGGGCGGCTCTTGCCTGGCGTAACGGCTAATGCACATCGCAATAAACGTATAGGTCAAGACGAGCGTCGAGTCCGACGCGGCTTGAAAAGGTGATGCCATGGCTGAACGTAAAGAAATTATAGACTTTTCCGCGCTGGTCGAGCGTGGCGACTGGGAAGTGGTGGCCGAAGTGTTGGCCTCGTTGCCGGAACATGAGGTTGCGGGTCGATTGGAGCAGCTTGAAGCGGAGCAGCGCTTGCGGGCGTTTGCGCTATTGCCGCCGACGCGCCGGACGCGAGTGTATTCGGCGCTAAATCCCGCCAAGCAAAATCGCGCGCTGGCACAAGTTCTGGCAGCCGTACGGTAAGAAGGAAGGGGCGTGCCAATGGAGCAAAATCAAGAAGCCCTCTTGCTAAGAGAGCTGGTTCAGCGCGAGGCCTGGGAAGAACTTGCCGAGCAGTACGACGCATTGCATGTGCAAGATATCGCGGATGCGTTGGGCGATCTCAATACGGCGCTTATCGTTCGTGCCTTCAACGAGTTACCGCGTGAGCGCTGGCCGGAAGTGTTTGCTTATTTCGAACCGCCGGTGCAATACGATCTGCTGCGCCAGGTTAGCGATCAGGACGGGCGTTTTCTGCTAGCCGGTTTGTTGCCCGACGACCGTACCGCCTTGCTGGAAGAGCTTCCGCAGGAAGGTGTGGAGGCGCTGTTAAAGCTTTTGACACCGGAGGATCTTAAGCAAGCGTTAAAGCTGCTTGGCTATCCTGAGAACAGTGCCGGGCGCTTGATGAACACCCGCTTCGTTGCGGTGCATCCGGAATGGACGCTGGCACAGGCTTTGGAGCATGTGCGCAGAGTGGGCGAGCACGGAGAGACGGTCAACACGCTCTATGTCACCGATCATAGCGGCCGTTTGGAAGGCACGGTAAGCCTAAAGCGCTTGGTGTTAGGGGAGCCGCAAGCGCTGGTGGAGAGCTTGGTGTCCGGCCCCGCCGTGAGTGTGCTTGCTTCGGAAGAGCGCACCGAGGCGGCGAGGATGATCCAGCACTACGACATCACAGCTTTGCCCGTGGTCGACCGCAGCGGCATCATGCTGGGGATTGTGACCGTCGATGACGTCATGGACGTGTTGGAAGAGGAGAATACCGAGGACTTCCAGAAAATCGGCGGTACCGGCGCCTTTAATTTGAGCTTGCGCGATGCTCGCCCGTCGCTTTTGTATCGTAAACGCGTCGGCTGGCTGGTTTTGCTGGTGTTCATGAATATCTTCGGCGGCGCGAGTATTGCGTATTTCGAAGACACCATCGAGGCGGTGATTGCGTTGGTATTCTTCCTGCCGTTGATCGTCGATTCCGGCGGCAACGCCGGATCGCAGTCGGCGACGTTGATGGTGCGGGCGTTGGCCACCGGCGATGTGCAGGCACGCGATTGGCTCAAACTATGGGGGAAAGAGTTGGGCGTTGCGACTGCGCTTGGTGTGACGATGGGGCTTGCGGTCTGGGGCTTAGGCCTTTGGCGTGGTGGGCCCGAGGTCGGGACGGTGGTTGCGTTGTCGATGGTGGCCGTGGTTATCTTCGGCAGCATGATCGGCATGCTGTTGCCTTTCCTGCTAACCCGTTTGAATTTCGACCCGGCAACGGCGAGCGCCCCGCTTATTACGTCTATCGCCGATATCTGCGGGATCCTGATCTACTTCTCGATCGCTACGGCATTGTTGACCATACCGGTTGGGTAGGGGGAAATGTCATGTTAAGGCCGCGCTCGCTTTTGTTGCGAGTGCGGCCTTACGGTTTTACCCATGTCAAAGCCAGCCGGTAACCAAGCCAGACTCCGAAAAGACTAAGGCTCAACGTCGATCCCATATATAGCCAGCCGAGCAGTGGCGTTTTCTCTAACAGACGCAGCGATTCCAGACTGAATAGCGAAAACGTCGTATAGCCGCCAAGAAAGCCGGTGACAATGAACTGATGCGTGGCGACGGAGACTTTGAGGCGACCGGCTGTGCTCCAGGTTGCGAACAGGCCGATTAAAAACGAGCCGGTAACATTGACCCACAGCGTTTCCCAAGGGAAACCGGTGCTGCCCATGCTATGTACTGCGACGCCGCAAAGGTAACGGGTGCTGCCTCCTAGGGCACTGCCGAGCGCGACCCACAGCCAGAGCTTCATGAGTTGCCCACCCACCCATTGCCAATGAATAGTCCCAGCCAAACCCCGCCGAGGCACAACGCCACCGAAACCAGCACGTTAGTTGCCGCCGTGAGTAAGCGTTGCTTGACGGCCAAGTTAAGGGTTTGTAGCGAGAAGGAAGAAACCGTGGTGTAGCTGCCGCAGACGCCAACGATCAGCAGCCATTTTGCTTGCTCTAGTTCGGTTAAAGGAGCGCCGTCGGTCGTCAGCGATACGAGTAGGCCGATCAGTATCGCCCCGCTGACATTAACGACCAGCGTGCCCCATGGAAAGCGCTCCCCGAGCCAGCGGTTCGCGATGCTAATTACGCCATAGCGTGCTCCTCCTCCTAGGGCGCTGCCGACAAAGACGGCGAGGAGGTTGAGTAGCAGGTCATTCACCAGGAAGTCGTTTTTTCTATGGCGTGCTCGTACGAGCGCTTTGGAGACATGCAAAGAGAAAAATGGTGCCGGGAGCGAGAATCGAACTCGCACTCCCTCACGGGAACCGGATTTTGAATCCGGCGCGTCTACCAGTTCCGCCACCCCGGCACGATTGAGGGGGATTATAACGATACTTTTCGTCTACAGCAAAGGGATTTGCTCGCGCGGTCGTAACGAACTTGTTAATATGCCGCGCCATGCAGCGTTCTGACTTTCAATTCGATCTGCCTCCGGAGTTGATTGCCGACTATCCGCTCGCCGAGCGAAGCGGCAGTCGCCTGTTGCAGTTAAATGGCCGGACCGGCGAATGCCGGGACGGTCGGTTCCGCGATCTCGAGCAGTTGTTACGGCCCGGCGATCTCCTTGTGCTAAACGACACACGGGTCATTCCCGCGCGCTTGCACGGCGAAAAAGCCACTGGCGGTAAAGTCGAGGTGCTGATAGAGCGTGTTCTCGACCAACGCCGGGCGCTTGCGCACATACGGGCGAGCAAGGCACCGAAGCCGGGGGCTTCGCTATGGCTTGAAGGCGCAATCTCCGTCACTGTGGTAGGGCGCGAAGGGGAGTTTTTCCTCATCGAAGTCGAGGCGGCGGAGAATCTGCTCGGGTTGCTTGAGCGTCATGGCCATATGCCGTTGCCGCCGTATATTCGGCGGCCGGACGAGGAGCATGATCGCGAGCGTTATCAGACCGTCTATGCGCAGCGCCCGGGAGCCGTTGCCGCACCGACGGCCGGCTTGCATTTCGACGACGAACTCCTGGCTCGTTTAAGTGCCAAAGGTGTTGGCCAGGCGCGGGTCACGTTGCATGTCGGTGCCGGCACGTTTCAGCCGATGCGAGCCGAACGTTTGGAAGAGCACCGGATGCATCGCGAATACTTGGAAGTCAGCCCCGAGACCTGCGCCCAGATAACGGCGGCTAAAGAGGCCGGAGGGCGTATTGTCGCGGTCGGTACGACGGTGGTGCGCAGCTTGGAAACGGCGGCCCGGCACGGTCGCTTGGCTCCGTTCCAGGGCGAAACCGACATTTTTATCTATCCCGGTTTTACGTTTCGCGTTGTCGATGCGCTGGTGACGAATTTCCATTTGCCCGAATCGACGCTGATTATGTTGGTCAGCGCTTTTGCCGGCTACCAGAACACCATGCAGGCTTACCGGCATGCCATAGAAGAGCGTTATCGGTTCTTCAGTTACGGCGACGCAATGTTTATTAGTCCGCCCCAGCCGGCGGCGGTAGCAGAGTAAGGTCGATGCAGTTCGAATTGTTGAAAAGCGAAGGTTATGCTCGGCGCGGGCGGTTGACCTTTGAGCGTGGCGTGGTTGAAACGCCTGCCTTCATGCCGGTCGGTACCTATGGCACGGTTAAAGCCATGACCCCGGAAGAGCTCAAAGAGCTTGGTTCGCAGATTATTCTGGGTAACACCTTTCATCTGATGCTGCGGCCGGGTGTGGAGATTATCCGCGCCCATGGCGATCTGCACGACTTTACCCATTGGCAGGGGCCGATCTTGACCGACTCGGGCGGCTTTCAGGTGTTTAGCCTGGGGGCGATGCGTAAGATTACGGAACAAGGTGTGCGTTTTCGCTCGCCGGTCGACGGTTCCGAAGTCTTTCTCGGGCCCGAAGAGTCGATGGCGGTGCAGCGCGCATTGGGCTCCGACATCGTGATGATTTTCGACGAATGTACGCCTTATCCGGTGAACGAACGCGACGCACGGCTGTCCATGGAATTGTCCCTGCGTTGGGCAAAGCGCAGCAAGGAGGCACACGGAGATAATCCGGCTGCTTTGTTCGGCATTGTCCAAGGCGGCATGTATGATGGGCTGCGCAGCGAATCGTTGGCGGGATTGCGGGAAATCGGTTTTGACGGTTATGCGATCGGAGGGCTTTCGGTCGGCGAGCCGGCCGCAGAGCGTCTTGCCGTGCTAGACGGCTTAGCGCCGCAAATGCCGGTAGATCGGCCGCGTTATCTCATGGGCGTTGGGAAGCCGGAAGATATCGTCGAGGCGGTTCGGCGCGGCGTCGATATGTTCGATTGCGTTATTCCCACGCGCAATGCGCGCAACGGTTTTTGTATACGCCGAATGGCACGATGCGGATTCGTAACAGCCGCTACGCCGACGACCCGCGGCCGATCGACGAACAATGCGGTTGTTATACCTGTCAACATTACAGTCGCGCGTATTTGCGTCACCTCGATCGTTGCAAAGAAATTTTGGGGGCACGGCTGAACACAATTCACAACATTTACTATTATCAAAGCCTCATGCGCGAGATACGACAGGCGCTGGAGGCGGGCACCTTCGAGCAGTTCGTCAGCGATTTCTACGCACGGCTTGCCGAGCCGATGCCGGAATAGCGGGCTGCGATGACAGCCCAAGTTGGGGATTGAAGGTTTTTCGGGCAGACGCCTGTGACATAATGGCGCCTGCCCAGGTGTGCCCTGTGGCTTAATCGTTAACCTGAAGAGGGCCTGAAATGAGCTTTTTCATATCTGATGCTTATGCGCAGGGAGGGCAGGCCGCCGGTGGTGGTTTGGAAGTCCTATTATTTCCTATCCTGCTGATTGTCATCTTCTACTTCCTGTTGATTCGGCCGCAGGCAAAGCGGGCGAAAGAGCATAAGAAGATGGTCGAAGCCCTGGCTAAGGGTGACGAAATCGTGACCAACGGCGGATTGCTCGGTCGCGTGCTGGACGTTGGCGAGACCTTCGCTACGGTTGAGATCGCCGACGGCATCGAAGTGCAGCTACAAAAAATGCGGTCGCCGCCATGATGCCGAAAGGCACGTTTAAACAGGCGTCCAAAGAGAAAAAGAGCGCCAAATAACCTCGTTGTAAAGGCCAACGGATTATGAACCGGTATCCCTTCTGGAAATACCTCGTCCTGCTCGTCGCCATCGTACTAGGCGTGCTTTACGCGCTGCCGAACTTGTACGGGGAAGATCCGGCAGTACAGATCACCACCGTTCAAGGCGAGCCGCCGAGCGAAGCGGTACAGATGCGTGCCCTCGAGTTGCTGCAGCGCGAAGGCGTTGGTGTTCGCGGCGCCGAGGTCGAGGCGGGGCAATACCTGGTTCGTCTGAACAGCCTAGACGATCAGCTGGCGGCTCAGGATATCCTGCGCCGTCAGCTCGACAATCATATTGTGGCGCTTAATCTTGCGCCGGCGACGCCGGATTGGCTGCGTCGTTTCAACGCAGAGCCGATGTATCTCGGTCTTGATCTTCGCGGCGGCGTTCACTTTCTGATGGAGGTGGACCTTGAGTCGGCGATGACGCAGCGGCTGGAGCGGACCGTGACGGAGTTTCGGACGCGGTTGCGCGAACAACGAATTCGTTACGGGGCGGTCGAACTTGAGGGCGATCGTATTGAGATTCGGTTTGCCCAGGCGCCCGAGCGGGAGCGCGCTGTGCGTTACCTGCGCAACGAATATCGCGACTTAGAGTTTCGGCAGGCCGAACGTGGCGGTCAATTCTGGTTGTTCGCGAGCATGACGGAAGAAGCCGTGCGGGAAATGCGGCAATACGCCGTTCAGCAGAACATCACCACGTTACGGAATCGGGTGAATGAGCTGGGGGTTGCCGAGCCGATTATTCAGCGTCAGGGGGTGGACCGCATTGTCGTGCAGTTGCCCGGCGTACAAGATACCGCACGTGCAAAAGATATTCTCGGGGCAACGGCAACGTTGGAATTCCGTATGGTTCACCGGAGCGATCAAGGCGACGGGCGAATTGGGCGCGTGCCTGCCGATGGACGGGTCTACGATCGCCGCGCCGATGGCCAGGTCATCCTCGAGCGCGATGTGATGCTCACTGGCGATTACATCGTCGACGCCGCTTCCGGCTTGGATTCCGAGACTGGCCAGCCGGAAGTCAACATTCGCTTGAGCAGTGCCGGTGGGAGTATCTTCCGCGATATTACCCAAGCCAATGTCGGCCGGAATATGGCGGTGGTGTTTATCGAAACGCGCGTGGAAACGCAGATAGTCGACGGCGAGCCAGTGCGGGAGCGTACGCGTACCGAAGAGGTGATTAGCGTTGCTCAGATCCGCGAGGCCTTAGGTAGCCGCTTCCGTATCACCGGCATCGAATCTTCGACCGAAGCGCGCAACTTAGCGCTATTGTTGCGCGCGGGCGCGCTTGCCGCACCGATCGAAATCGTCGAAGAGCGGACCATTGGCCCCAGCATGGGGGCGGAAAATGTGCGGCAAGGCTTCATGGCCGTTGCAATCGGCTTCTTGCTGGTCGTCGTGTTCATGGCGGTCTATTACAAAGTGTTCGGTTTGGTGGCGAACCTGGCTTTGTTCGTCAATTTAGTCCTTATCGTTGGGATCCTGTCGCTTCTGCAAGCGACTCTGACGATGCCTGGTATCGCCGGTATCGTATTGACGGTCGGTATGGCGGTGGACGCTAACGTGCTGATATTCCAGCGAATACGGGAAGAGTTGAAGGCGGGGTTGAGCCCGCAGAAAGCGATCGATTCCGGGTACGGTAAGGCTTTCTCGACCATTGCCGATGCCAACATCACCACGCTAATTGCCGCGCTGGTGCTGTTCGTGTTCGGTACCGGGCCGATTCAGGGTTTCGCGGTAACCTTATCGATCGGTATCGTGACGTCGATGTTTACCGCTATTCTCGGTACTCGGGCGGTTATTAACCTGATTTACGGTCGCCGCCGGAGGCTGACCAAGCTGCACATTTAGTGCAGCGAGGCGAAAGGGACGCATCCCATGAAGAACCTAGAGTTTAATTTCGACTTTCTCGGCAAGCGCAAACTGGCCTTTTTCGTATCGGTAGTCTTGCTGGTCGCCTCGATTGCGCTCCTGGCGACCCGCGGGTTGAACTTCGGGATCGATTTCACCGGCGGTACCGTCATCGAGGTAGGCTATCCGCAAGCGGTTGAGTTAGACCGGGTGCGCGGAGCGTTGGACGAGGCAGGCTTTGACGACGCGGCCGTGCAGCATTTTGGTACGGCGCGCGAGGTCATGGTGCGCTTGCCGCCGATTGAAGGGGTCGATAATGCGGCACTGAGTAATCAGGTGCTACGAGCCTTACAGGACGATACGGAAGGCGTGCAATTGCGTCGGGTAGAGTTCGTCGGCCCGCAGATCGGGGAGGAGTTGACCGAGCAGGGCGGCTTAGCGATGTTGTATGCCTTATTCGGCATTTTGATTTATGTCGCTTTCCGTTTCGAGTACCGGTTTGCGGCCGGCTCGGTGGCCGCGTTGATTCATGACGTGGTGATCACGCTCGGCGTGTTCTCGCTGACGCAGATGCAATTCGATCTGACGGTTTTGGCTGCGATACTGGCGGTGATCGGCTATAGCTTGAACGATACCATCGTGGTATTCGATCGTATTCGGGAGAATTTCCTCAAGCTACGTAAAGGCACGCCCGAAGAGGTGATGAACATCTCGGTCAACCAAACCCTGTCGCGTACCTTGGTAACGTCCGGTACCACCTTGATGGTGGTGTTGTCCCTGTATTTCCTTGGGGGCGAGGTTATGGTGCCGTTTGCTTTCGCGCTCCTAATCGGCGTTTTGATCGGTACCTATTCCTCGATCTTTATTGCTAGCGGTTTGGCCTTGGCTCTGGGCGTGACCAAAGCCGACTTGATGCCGCCGGAAAAGGACGAAGACGAGGAAGATCTCGAACGCGAGAAGCCGTAAAGGCTATAAGCGTCGCCCCGCGCCGATGCGGCACGGGGCGACGCTGTATATATAGCTAGGCGGCCTTGTCTCGGTGGCTATCTTCAGTAAGGTTCGGATGGCTACTCTCGTCACAGCCCATACGTTTTCTCATTGCCCGTGAGGCCTTCCTGCTAAGCTTTGGCGGAGCGAGGTCCGAAAAGCAGCCAAACAATAAAGCCCAGGAACGGCAGCAAGAGAATAACAACGGTCCAAATTACTTTGGCGAACGTCGACGCAGCACTTTGGAAAACATTAATAAGTGCCCACACTACGGCGATTAGGAGTAGTAGGCTGAAAAAGCCGCCGACTTCTATGCCCATAGCGGCTTACAAGCTGTCCATCCATTTATTGACTTCCGCTTCGGCCTCGTCCTTGCTTTTGCCGTAGCGGGCCTGAATCTTGCCGACGAGTTCCTCGCGATTGCCTTCGAGATTATCCAAGTCATCGTCGCTGAGCTTGCTCCACTGCTGCCGAGCGCGTCCCTTCATCTGTTTCCAGTTGCCTTTGACCTGATCCCAATTCATCACGCTCCCTCCCTATCTGTCACCGTATGGTCGTGCTAACCAACATATGGGGCAGGGGCAGAATCACAAGTTTCTTATACCGTTCTTCGCGGCCGTTTTTCTGCTTCCACGCTTGCGTCAGGCTAAACAAGCCGCCACTAAAGTAGGCAGGGTTATGGGCGGACAGCGGCGGGCTCGCGGTAGGAAAACGTGCTGTTCGTTTCGCCGTTGCCATCGCTTCCGGGTGTTGAAAGCATAGTTCACTCACCCTTATAGCCACCTCGGTACGGGCGATTGGTTGCAAATGAAGGAGGATGCCCAAATGCGCAGGAAGCTGAAAGACGCTGTAGTCGTCATTACCGGTGCCTCCAGCGGTATCGGAAGGGCCACGGCCGTTAAGTTTGCGGCCGCCGGCGCCCGGGTGGTTCTTGCTGCGCGGCGGGAAGGCGCTCTAAGGGAAGTTGAGCGAGAGTGTATTCGTGCGGGAGGGCGTGCCCTGGTGGTTCCTACGGATGTCTCGCGGGCGTCGGAGGTGGAAGTTCTGGCCAAGCGTGCGCGGGATACTTTCGGCAGAATCGACGTCTGGGTCAACAATGCCTCCGTGACCTTATTCGGGCGTTTCGAACAGACACCCCTGGAGGACTACGAGCAGGTTCTGCGCACCAATTTACTGGGTTACGTTTACGGTTCGCGAGAGGCGTTAACGTGTTTCCGTAAGCAGGACCAAGGGGTCCTTATTAACACCAGCTCGATTGTAGGGGCCTTGGCTCAGCCGTACACAAACGCCTACGGCGTTAGTAAGTACGGCATTCGCGGCTTAACCGAAGGTCTGCGCATGGAGTTAAAGGATGCGCCGCATATTCACGCTTGTACGGTGTTGCCGGCTACGGTCGATACCCCGTTTTTCCACCACGCGGCGAACTACAGCGGTCGCAATATAGTTCCGATGGAGCCGGTCTACTCCTCCGAGCAGGTTGCCGATGCCATCGTGAGCTTGGCGCGAACTCCGAGGAGAGAGGTAGTCGTTGGTGGCGCGGGGCGCATGTTATTGGGCATAAAACGCGTGTTGCCGGGCGTGGCGGAGCGAATCATGGCGAGGCAGGTAGAGCGCAAGCATTTAGGGCGACAGCGCGCTATGGATAGTCGAGGCAATCTCTTTGAGCCGATGGCCGAGGGAACGGGAAGCAGTGGCGGGTGGCTGCGGGGAGCGACCCACCGTTCCGCATCCCGCCCTTGGGCCCTACTTTTGCTGATTGGGTTGGCGAGCGTATTCGGTTTGCGCGCCTGGCGGCAGCGCTACCGTCCGCCTCGTTATCGGCGCCTGTTTGCTAGAAGGCCATCGCGGGCGAGAGCCGCCATCGCCGGCTTGCCCGCGATGGCTTGGGTCATGAGAAGAATGCCGCCGAAGGGGCGGCGCAAGGCGCTGAAACAGGTCGTTCGCCATAAGATGGGAGCACGCCGCCGCTGGCCACAGCGCCTCAATGCTCGTCTGCCTATGCGCCAGCGTCGGTGGTACGACTCGTTCCGAGCTGGGGGTAAAGCTCAGTGGCCCCTGTCTAAGCAAGCGAGCGAGTTGCGCGCGGGCGGGATGCAGACGAGTAGCGGCCCTTGGATGCGGTCGCCGAAGCGGTCATTGGATCGCTCGTTACGAAAGCGTTGAGCGCGAGCGCCTCACCCCGCTCTTGCCCCGCGGCGTACGGGACAAGAGCGGGGGCAGTTCCGCTCCGCTACTCAAGCACGCCTGCCGGCATAAACCCGGTAGGCACGGTAGGGGGCGTTAGTGTGTGAAGTTTAACGCATGTTTGCAGAATTTTACAAAAGGTAGATGCCGTTGCTCGGTGTCCATATTACAAATAACTTAGGATGGTTAAATTCCCACCCGAGAATGGCAAATTAGATCAGTGAGCTATTGTAACGGGCGCTATAGACCGGCCAATAAGTGTCATAACATAAGGCCTCATGGCTCTTCTTCAAGAGTCGGCATTGCCTATAAATTGAACAGAAATTTTTGCACTTTGACGGTTGTAATTCGGCGCCGAAAAATGGATATTAAAGCTTCGCTCACCGGTTGAGTCGCGGGCAGCAGCCCTTGCTTGCGCACGCGGGTGCAGGTTCGGCTTGGCCGTTTTACGACATGGATGCTATGGGTTGAGCGGCCCTTGTAACTGCCAAAAGGAGTAGCGCAGTGGTGAAGTCGATTTACGTCGGTAATCTTCCTTTCAGTGTCACTGAAGACGAAGTAAGAGATCTCTTTTCCGCGCACGGTGCTGTACACACCGTAAAACTAATCAACGACCGAGAAACCGGACGTCCGCGTGGTTTCGGCTTTGTCGGTATGGAGGACGCTGCGGCCGAAAGCGCTATCCATGCCATTAACGGAATGGAGCTAGGCGGACGGACGTTACGGGTAAATGAAGCGCGGGAGCGGCCTTCGATTCGACACCGGCGGTTCTAGCGTGAGCGGTGAAACGGTGTGGTAAAGGGTGGCACGTCACCGTGCCACCCTTTACGCACGTGACAATTTTATTAAATTACGCTCTTTTCCTGAATAACGCATCTTGAAAGAAAAAGAGCGTTTCCTTTAATTAATGCGGGCGGCGTCGGACCGGTAAGTCGGCTGACCTGTTCGCATGAATGCTTGTTGTTTTACCTACCTCCTGTGGAACTTTCTGTGCGGTTTGTTGATCTTCTTTGTTGAGAGTGCCAAAAAGCCCGTTTTTTGACCCTTTCTCGCTTATGTCGCTGATTGACGACAGTTGTGGCCTCTGATGTGGCCCCTCTACAATGGGCGGCTAATCCGTGGCGATTGGGTTGTGGGTGATGGAGGGGTTAAACACCTATGTCTTTAGTGCGCCGTAATATGCTTCTCGTACTTTTACTGTTGCCGTTTTCGTCCGCTCTGGCGGAGAGTGAGCGAAAGGTGATGGGCTGGGTCGAGGATGTCGTGATCGAGCCGCCAGGCTTCAACATGGAGGCTAAACTTGATAGCGGTGCGCTGACCTCGTCGTTGCATGCGACGAATATCGAACGATTTAAGAAGGATGGTGAGGAGTGGGTGCGGTTTACCGTTCATAACGGCGACGGCTCCCGCTCGAAATTGCTTGAGAAGCCTCTGTATCGGGATGTGTTGATTAAACGGCACGGAGCCGACAGCCAGCGCCGGCCGGTGGTGCGCTTGGCATTCTGTCTTGCCGGCCAGTCTCACGAGGCGCAGTTTTCGCTCACCGATCGCAGTAACTTCATCTATCCGGTTTTGCTCGGTCGTCGCTTTCTAGGCGATGTGGCGCTTATCGACTCGCGTGATAGGCATCTCACGACAGGTTCCTGCCAGGATCAGGAGGAATACGAAGAAGAACCCGAAGGCGACTCCAGAACGGAATCTGAGCCCGAGGATGCATAACCCGCCGATCCTCGGTTCCCTTTTTTCTATTTGAGATCGTAGCGCGTGAAAGATTTGCACCTGCGCTTATTGGCATTTGTTCTGGCTGCTGCCGGGCTTGGCTTGTGTTATTACAAGGTGACGGCACTTGGTTTGCCGTTACAGCCGATTACCGAGGCAGAGGTTTGGACGGTTGAAGCGCGGATTGGCTTTCATGCCGACGGCGGTCCGGCGCAAGTTCAATTCTATCTGCCTAATCAACCGCCGGGGTTCACCGTTCTAGGCGAGAATTTTGTTTCAGGAAGCTACGGCTTGGCGACGGACTTCGCCGGCGATAATCGCGAGGCGCGTTGGTCGGTGCGCCGTGCCAATGGGCGCCAGGTGTTGTATTACCGGATTCAGTTGGCGGAGGCGACCAGTATGTCGCTGCCGAGGAGTGAGCCAATACCGGCCTATCCGCAGGTGCCGAATTATTCCGAACCGTATCGGTCCGCCGTTATGTCGGTACTCGATGGCGTCCGTGCCCAGTCTGCGGACATCTCTACCTTTACGCGCCAATTCCTCGTACGGTTTAACGCAGCTAATCCGGATAAGGATATTAGAGTCCTGCGCGAGGGTATTCGCGACGATGTGCACCGGGTACGCCGGATACAGCGCATCCTCGCCGGTGCCCGTATTCCCAGTCGTACCGTTTATATTCTGCGCCTACAAGACGGGATGCGACAAGGTACGTTGGAGCCGTGGCTGGAAGTGCATAACGAGCGGGAGTGGCTGCCTTTCGATCCTCAGACCGGTCGCCCAGGTTATCCGCCGAACGCGTTGGTTTGGCGGGTCGGCGACGATCCGCTGGCTGAAGTCGTTGGCGGTAGCCAGGCGGAAATTAGCTTTTCGACGATGAAAAGCATTCGAGAAGTCCTGGGCGTTGCGGAGGAGCGAGCCCGCTTATTGGACTCTCGGGTGCTGGAGTTTTCGCTCTTTAGCCTGCCTGTCAGTACCCAGAACATGTACCGCGTCCTGTTATTGGTACCGATTGGGGCGTTTCTCGTCGTCTTGCTGCGGAACATCGTCGGCATTAAGACCTTCGGTACCTTTATGCCGATCCTGATCGCGTTGGCGTTTCGGGAGACGGCACTGCTATGGGGCGTGTTCTACTTCATTCTGCTGGTCGGTTTGGGGTTGGCGATTCGGTTTTACTTAGAGACGCTAAAGCTGCTTCTTGTGCCCAGGCTGTCGGCGGTGTTGATCGTCGTCATCCTGCTAATGGCGGGTACTAGCCTGGTTAGCCATAAGCTAGGTTTGGTGCACGGTGTGTCAATTGCCTTGTTCCCGATGGTGATTCTTGCGATGACCATCGAGAGAATGTCGCTGGTCTGGGAGGAGCAGGGAGCCAAAGAGGCGTTGCAGCAGGGGGTCGGCAGCTTGCTGGTCGCTATCGCCGGCTATTTGGTCATGACCAACGAGCAGGTCGCTTACTTGGTGTTCGTCTTCCCTGAGTTGATCTTGGTGTTGTTGGCGATGACCTTGCTGCTGGGACGTTACTCGGGTTACCGCTTAACCGAGCTTTGGCGTTTCCGTGCCATGCTAAGGAGTGCGGACTGATGCTTAAGGTATTGCGACGTTTGCGTGAAATGGGCGTGGTCGGTATGAACGCCCGCAACGGCGATTACATAGCTAGGTACAACTCGCGCCGTTGCTATCCGTTAGTTGACGATAAACTGCGGACCAAAAAACTCGCTACGGATGCCGGTATAGCCGTTCCGGAGCTGTACGGCGTGATTGAGATCGAACATCAGATTGGTCGCTTGGCCAAGTTGTTAGAGCCGCATCAGGAGTTTGTCATAAAGCCGGCGCATGGTAGCGGCGGTAACGGCATTGTGGTCATTACGGGGCGAACCAACGGCCGCTACCGGCGTGCTAACGGCGCCTTGGTCCAGTTGGACGACCTGGCTCACCATATTTCCAATATTCTCAGCGGCATGCACAGTCTGGGCGGCCAACCGGATCAAGCGATTATCGAGCAACGGGTCGTGTTTGATCCCTTGTTCGAGCCTTTGACCTATCGGGGGGTGCCTGACATCCGTACGGTTGTTTTTCAAGGTGTTCCGGTGATGGCAATGGTGCGTTTGCCGACCTTGCAATCCGACGGCAAGGCTAACCTCCACCAAGGTGCGGTAGGGGTTGGCGTCGATATTGCCAGCGGCCAGACGATTCGCGGTGTCTGGATGGAGGAAGTCGTTGCCGAGCATCCTGATACCGGTCACCCGGTGGCCGGCCTGGAAATTCCCCATTGGGATGAGTTGCTGACCTTGGCGGCTCGCTGTTATGACCTGGCGGGGCTTGGGTATTTGGGCGTGGATATCGTGCTGGATCGTCATCACGGCCCGCTTATTCTGGAGTTGAATGCGCGCCCCGGCCTGAGCATTCAGCTTGCAAATGGTTTCGGATTAAGGCCCCGACTAGAGCGGGTCGAGTCCTTGGCCGTCATCCCCGAGTGTGCCGAACGACGCGCTCAGCTTGCTTGCGAGCTGTTTGCCGATCCTCGGCGGCAGAGGGGCGGCGGCGATACGCAGGAGCAGCGATCAGCCGCGACCGAGGGTATCGCTGTCGGCCCTAGGGTTCACGCGACTGCTTGACGCGAGCGGAGCGGGCGTATCTGGAATTATGACAGATGTGTCATTGACTACTGGTCCGTCTACTAAGTATGGTATCGTGCTGGCAGTCGATGAACGGCAAAGCCGTATGCCCGGTATTAAAAACCTCGGGCCAATAATGGCTTACGGCGCTGCATAAAGAGCGCCGCCGCCGTCACATCCCGTTTTCTTTTATATCTCTCCAAACGAGTGACGAGCAGGAAGAAACCATGCGATTCCAGGGTAGTTCCACCTATGTCGCCACTGACGACTTGACCACAGCGGTAAATGCGGCTGCGACGTTGAATCGGCCTTTGTTGATTAAAGGCGAACCCGGTACGGGTAAGACCATGCTGGCCGAGGAAGTGGCGAAAGGGCTGGGAATGCCCTTTTTGAGTGGCATGTGAAGTCGACCACGAAAGCGCAACAGGGCTTGTACGAGTACGATGCCGTCTCGCGTTTGCGCGATTCGCAGTTAGGCGACGAGCGGGTTTACGATATCGCTAACTATATTGTCCGCGGTCCGCTGTGGCGTTGTTTCGAAGCGGAAGAGCGGCCGGTGCTGCTGATCGACGAGATCGACAAGGCCGATATCGAGTTCCCTAACGATTTGTTGCGCGAAATCGATCGCATGGAATTCTATGTCTATGAGACGCAGCAAGTCGTGCAGGCGAAGCACAAGCCGGTGATTATCATCACTAGCAACAATGAGAAGGAGTTGCCTGATGCTTTCTTGCGTCGCTGTTTCTTCCATTACATCCGTTTCCCGGAAAAGGACACCATGGCGCAGATCGTCGACGTCCATTATCCGGGCTTGAAGAAAGAGTTGCTGGCAGAAGCCTTGGAGTTGTTCTTCGATCTGCGCGAGGTGCCAGGGTTGAAGAAGAAACCGTCGACTTCCGAACTGCTCGACTGGTTAAAACTGTTGATGGCGGAAGACGTTACGGCCGAAACGCTGCGTGAGAGCACGCAACGGAAAATGTTGCCGCCGCTTTACGGTGCGTTGTTGAAGAACGAGCAGGATGTCACCTTGTTTGAGCGTGTGATGTTCATGGCCCGCCGCAAAAGCGGATCCTAAGAGTTGGATAGCGCATGCTGATAGAGTTTTTCTTCGCGCTGCGTAAGGGCGGATTAAAGGTTAGCTTAACGGAGTTCCTCACGCTGATGGAGGCGCTGCAGAAGCGCTTGGCTGTTTGTAGCGTGGATGACTTCTACTACCTTGCTCGCGGTATTCTGGTCAAGGACGAGACGTTGTTCGACCGTTTCGATCAGATATTCGGCGACTATTTCAGTGGTATCGAGACCGTCTTCGGCGGCAATCCGAAGGAAGGCATTTCTGCGACCATCCCCGAAGAATGGTTGCGGCGGCAAGCAGAGCGCTTACTGTCCGAGGAAGAAAAAGCGAAAATCGAATCCCTGGGCGGCTGGGACAAGCTTATGGAGACGCTCCGTAAGCGACTTGAAGAGCAAAAGGAACGCCATCAGGGCGGCAATAAATGGATCGGCACTGCGGGTACCTCGCCGTTTGGTGCGTACGGTTACAATCCGGAAGGCATTCGTATCGGGCAGGAAGGATCGCGCCACCGACGCGCGGTTAAGGTATGGGATAAGCGTGAGTTTCGTAACCTAGACAGCACCCGAGAGCTAGGAACCCGGAATATCAAAGTGGCGTTACGGCGTTTGCGGCGTTTTGCGCGAGAGGGCGCGCAAGAGGTGTTGGATATGGACGACACCATCCGCTCGACGGCCCGGAATGCCGGTCATCTCGATTTGAAGATGGTGCCGGAGCGGCATAATGCGGTGAAGGTGCTGCTGTTCTTCGACGTCGGCGGCTCTATGGACGATCATATCCGGGTCTGCGAAGAGTTGTTTTCGGCAGCCCGCGCCGAGTTTAAGCATATGGAGTATTTCTACTTTCATAATTTCATTTATGAAGGTGTCTGGAAGGATGCTCGCCGGCGTTACGATGAGGTCACCCCCACCCTTGACGTCTTAAATACCTACGGTAGCGACTACAAAGTTATCGTCGTCGGCGATGCGACGATGAGCCCGTATGAGATTCTGTATCCGGGCGCAAGCGTCGAGCATCATAACGAAGAGGCGGGCGCCACTTGGTTGCAGAGGATTTTGGATACCTATCCGAAGGCCATTTGGCTTAATCCCGAGCCTGAACGGTATTGGTCGCACACGCCCTCGATCAAAATTACCCGCGAGCTGATGGCGGACCGTATGTACCCGCTGACGCTTGAAGGCATGGACGAGGGTATCCGCTACCTTAGTCGGTGAACCGTCAGAGGCATGGCTTAGTTGCCGTCCCTCTGTTGTGTTGCCGGCGCTGTGCAAGGGCTTAAAGCGTATATGCTCGCCGAAGCCTCTCGTTTTGAGAGGCCGTGCCTTTTTTCTACCTATATAATAAGTAATAGCTAATTTGCTAATATAATGCATTAGATAGTTCTAAATCATTGTCTTAAAAGATTAATTTCAATAAGTCAAATTTTTTCGCTCATTAAGCTTTTAATCAGCAAGCTTTTCAGATTAGTATTTTTGTATGGCTTAGGGTCATGCTTCCTGTATTGGGGCAGAGTGGGGGGCCGGACAATCCGGAGGGTTCTTCAGCCGTTCTATAGGAAGTAAGAGGGGCCGACTCTGGTCGGGACATGATTGGAGTAAGGCGGGCCACGGATGGTGCCGTTCATGGAGAATGAGCCGGTACCGGCTCGCCTTGCTGGACGGAACAGCAAGGATATAACAATGGATACAGCGGTGAAGCAGGCATGGACAGGGATTACCTGTCTAGAGGAATGGAATCGCGATCGCGATACCCACGGGCTGGACGTGGTGTTGCTAACCCACCCACGAGACGATACCGATCTCGTTCGTTTATTCCCCTGGAGCGGTCATTTTACGACCGATTATCGGCGTGCGTTGTTGCGCCATCTGCGTCCAATGATGGGCGAGGTGATCGAAACGCCACGACTCAACGTAGGCCTTTTGTTCGCCACCTGTTTAGCAGAGGACATGATCAACCCGGATACTCGGCGCTGGTGCCGGGAGATGTTGGCTATGGAAGCCTTACCGGCTTTGCGGCGAACAGGCGCACGTTATGTGTGTCTCGGCGGCCTGACGGCTTCTCTCACCGGCTACGGTCGTCGCTTACAAGGCGTTGCCGACGAGCTTGGCTTGACGATTACCACTGGGCATTCCTCGACGACCGTATCGGTCTACCGGACGTATGCTCGTGCTTGTCAGGAGCTTGAGTTGGAGCCGAATCGGGGGCGCATGGTGGTGCTGGGTCTGGGCAGCGTCGGCTCCGGTTTTGTGCGGCTCGTCTTGCAGCAGAAAGAGGTGCCGAAATCGATAGTCCTGGTGGACCGTCCTAATCGCGTGGCGCATTTGGAAAAATTAGCCGCGGAGTTTCGCAACATTGCCGATATCGACATTAGCATCGAGACAAGCACTAAGGACGGTGAAATCAAGCCTGATAGCGCTTGCTACAACTGCGATTACCTGATCAGCGCGATTAGTTCCTGGAATATCATCGATATTGATCGCATCGCGCCGGGGACGGTATTAGTCGACGACAGTCAGCCGAACTGTTGGTCGCGAGATGCCGCTTGGGAACGTTGCAAAACCCGGTTAGACATCGCGCCATGCGAGGCCGGATTGATCGACTGTAGCAGTATCGGTTACCGCGCGCATTTCCCCTTTGAGTTTGCCGATCATGGGCCGAGTGGTTCGCGGACTGCTTGGTGCTGTTTGACGGAAGGCATGATGTTGGCCTTGGATTCAACGCTTGAGCCGACCATCGGTGAGCCAACGGCCGAACGGGTTGCGAAGTTCAACGAAGCGTTCGACCGGCTCAAGTTTACGGCCGCTGCGCTACAGTGCGAAGGGCGTCGATTACCGGTTGATGAGCTGCGGGCGGCATTCCCGCGCCGTTAAATTACGCTTTCTTTTCTGATTGCAAAGCCCGTTAGGAACGCCTGGCGGGCTTTTTGGTTATCGGCGCCCCGCCCACCGCTGCATCTTTCTCGCGCTGTTCCGGGCACTCTGCTAGGCTTGCCGTCGCTTTATTAGTATACGGTGAAAGAGTTTTATGTCGGCAGAGCCTATCCTAACCGTTCGAGCCGGTGTCGACGCTTTAGCTATTCTGCGTGACGAAGGTTTGCAGCGCGATCGTGTCGAGGTGATGCCGGGAGCCTCCGGCGGCCCCAAATGGCTTATCCTCCGGGGTATCGATCAGATGCTCTGGGGCCAGTTCTTCCACGGTCGCCAAAAGCCGCTGCATCTGATTGGTTCGTCCGCTGGGAGTTGGCGCTTCGCATGTCCGGCACAGACGGACCCTCTGGCCGCCATCGAGCGGCTAGAGCATGCTTATATCGAGCAACGGTATGCGAAAAAGCCCCCGCCGACGGCAGTAACAGCCGAGGCGACCTCGATTCTTGACCATGTGCTGGATCCATCCGGGGTGTCCGATATCCTCGCTCACCCTTGGATTCGCACGCACATCGTGACTACCCACTGTTCCGGGTTAATGGCGCGCGACCCTATGTGGTCGCAGATGCTGGGGTTTGGGTTGCGCGCGCTGGGTAATGTGATATCGCGTAAAGCTTTGTGCTGGGGTTTGCAACGGGTCGTATTTCACTCGGCTGGCGAGGGTTCGCCGTTCTCCGCCTTAAGCGATCTGCCAACCCAGCATGTTGCATTAACCGAAGAGAATCTGCGGCCTGCGCTGTTGGCTTCCGGTTCGATCCCGTTAGTCTTGGCCGGGGTTCGAGATATTGCCGGGGGCGCGCTGGGCACCTATCGCGACGGCGGGATTATCGACTATCACTTCGATATCGATTTTCCCACCGCAGGTGGTTTGGTGCTGTATCCGCATTTCTACCCTTACTTGGTGCCGGGGTGGTTCGATAAGTCGCTTCGCTGGCGGCGGGCGGTGGGGAGCAACCTGCGCTCGATGGTTCTGATCGCGCCTTCCGCGGAGTTCGTGCAGCAGTTACCCTATGGCAAGATTCCCGACCGTAAGGATTTTTACCGCTTTACCGACGACGAGCGTATCCGTTACTGGCGTGCAGTGGCCAAAGTAAGCGAGCGTTTGGGCGAGGCGTTATGGGAGCTGATCGACAGCGGTCGGATCTCTCGGCTAGCAAAGCCTCTATAGCGGAGAGTACAAACAAAAAGGGCGACCTCGTAAGAGGTCGCCCGAAACAATATAAACTGCCGGGGAGAGTCAGGTAAGTACCTGAAGAAAATTCCACATGCGCAGAGGATTGAACGGCCCAGCGTAAAGCTGAACTTTGTCTCTCCAGACTTGTTTGTGAGGCTGGAGAGCGCTTTACCCTTGCTTGCAGACGTACTCTACGCTTTTGGTCTTATATCGACAAACGGTAAATTCTTGCGCTAAGGGATAGAAAATTTTACTCTTGGGTGTATGCGTACATTACCTCCTTTAAATGGCATCCGCGCGTTTGAAGCGGCTGCTCGACATCAGAGCTTTAGCCGGGCCGGCGAAGAGCTGCATGTGACGCCGGCAGCGGTCAGCCAACAAGTTAAGGGGCTTGAAGAATGGCTGGGGCTGAAGCTGTTTCAGCGTTTACCGCGCGGCTTAGTGCTCACGGCTGCGGGGCGCGCTTATATGCCAAGGCTTACAGAAGTGCTGGATCGGTTGGAGACTGCGACGGAGGAGGTAAAGGGGGCCGATGAGAGCGGTATCTTGAACGTGAGCGCGACCCCCGGGTTTGCATCCATGTGGTTGGCCCCTAGGGTATGGAGTTTTGCTAGTCAGCATCAGGACTTAGACGTACGCATCGCAACATCCGCGCGCCCGCCCGACTTCTCCGCGGGTAACCTGGATTTGGCTATTCGCTACGGTCGGGGGCGGTATAAGGGTTTTACCTCCGAGTTGCTGCTACAGGATGGTATGACGCCTGTCTGTTCGCCTCGTCTGTTGGAAGGTCCGCAGCCCTTAAAGTCACCGGAAGATCTTAAGCACCATACGTTGCTGCATAATGAAACGGCCGTTTTGGCGGGCTTTCACAGCAGTTGGCAGGATTGGTTCGAAGCTGCGGGCGTTGAGGGTATGGAAGGCCACCGTGGCATTCACTTCAGCGACTACCATCTGGTTATGCAGGAGACGATCGCGGCTCGCGGCGTCGCCCTGGGGCATATCGCGCTTACCGGCGAAGATTTGCAGTCGGGTCGTTTAGTGCGACTGTTCGATACCGTTCTGGACAGTGGTGGCGATTATTACGTCGTTTACCCGCCAGGGGCAGAGACGGTACCGAAGATTACCGCGTTTTTAAGTTGGCTACGCGATGAAGTGGCGCAATGCGCTTCGGGGCAGCAAGCGCTGGTGGCGAACCGTGTATCGCTAAGAACTCGCTAAGCCTTTACTTGAACAAAACGCCTGCCAAAGCCTCGCTGGAAAGAGCCTTCTTGCTTTGCCACCCCTAGCTTTTCCAAGCCTACGTCGCAGGCTTAGTAGTTTTGGGCGTCCGGCGGTAGCCTGTCTCCCCAGTCGCTGCCGACTCGGTAAGTATCGCCTTTAAGGCCGCTCTCTTCCGGCGATTCCGTTGGCTCTAGATTGAGATCGAGCCACGCAGCTAAGGGAAACTGTTCCTTATGCCCGTCGGTAAACTGGGCTTCGACTAAGGTTCCCTCGTCGTCGAGCCATACCACTTGAAAGTCGCGTTTAGCGTTGAGGTCGTGATACCAGCGACCTTTTTCCGGCTCTAGGTGTGTTGTCATGACGCACCTCTGCACTTGCAGGTTTAAGGCATTGCACATTCGATGTTGGGATGGAGGGGCGATGGGGCAAGCCTAGCGGTTTGCCGGCCCGCCATTACGAATAGATAAAAGCCCCTCCGCAACAATTGGGGGTGGGGGTAGGGTGGTGGCTGCGGAGGGGAAGGGGGCAATCGGTAGTTGAGGTGGCCTTTGCTAAGGTGCCCAACCGCGTCCTGCCGCTGTCATAGATGAACCTAGCTGTAGTCACAGTCGAGCGCCGTGTTGTCGGCGTTTCTCTCGGCTGTGGCTTCTCCATTTATTGGGCGTCGTTCCGTTCGGTACAAGGTGTGAGGCAATCGCTACCTCGCCCTATCCGAATAAGAAGGGATTGTTTTTTGCCATTCGGCTAAGACTAATGTGTTTATAACGGGGTTTTCGGTGGAAAGCGGATAGGTGGCGGCCGCCGACTACCGTTTGCGGAAGCGGAACTGTTGCCGACCAGGGCGTGTTCGTTATACGTGCATTGCAAATGCGGTCAGGGAGAGGGTTTATGAGCAAACGGCCAGCTGAGGTAGAACAGTATCAAGGCTTGAACCGCCTGTTGTTAATTTTCGCACCGGCGAATACTCACCCTGCCTACGTGGAGGCGCGAGAATGGTTGCGGCGCGCTCGTAACGAATTGGATGAATGGGATATCCGGCTGGTGACGGTTTTCTCCTCGGGGGCGGTGCAGCTAGAGGGGGAGCGGGCCGAGCGGGCGGATGCCGCCGCTTTTCGCCGCGATTTCGGTGCACATCGAGAGGAGTTTACCGCGATATTGCTTGATGTCGACGGAAGCGAGCGGTTACGGCAGCATCGTGCTTTCGACCCTCAGCAAATGCTTGATGCATTGCGATTATCGCAGACGCCGCAAGCGGCAACTCGGCAAGGTAGGCCGGCGCCGCACGCTAGGCGATAACGGTGTGGCGAAAAAAGTAAAGCGTGGCGAGCAAATCCGTCGGTGCATTTGAATTCGCTCGCCAAAGTGCGTTCGCTACGCTCCCCTTCCATGAGGTGCTGTAAAGTCTATCCTAGGGCCGGCGGGTATAATCCCGGTCGGGTTGATCATCGGGTGGCTGGCATAGTAATGATGCTTGATATGATCTAAGGCGACCGTCTCCGCGATTCCCGGCATCTGATACAGCTCTTTCGTATAGCCCCAGATGTTCGGATAGTCGCAAATCCGCTTGAGATTGCACTTAAAATGGCCAACGTAGACGGCGTCGAAGCGGACCAAGGTAGTGAATAGCCGCCAGTCGGCTTCCGTCAGCCGATTGCCTACAAGGTAGCGCTGTCGCGCCAGCCGAGATTCGATCTCGTCCAGACCTTCGAAGAGCGCGTTAACCGCATTTTCATACGCCTCCTGGGCTGTCGCGAAACCGGCTTTGTAGACACCGTTATTAATACGGTCGTAGACGAATGCGTTGATCTCGTCGATATCGTTTCGCAAGGCGCTCGGGTAGAAATCGGCATTGTTCTTTGCGTATCGGTCAAACCCGCTATTGAGTATGCGGACGATTTCCGCCGATTCGTTGTTAACGATAGTGCTTTGCCGCTTGTCCCATAGCACCGGTACCGTTACCCGCCCGGTATAGTCGGGCCGGGCCTTCGTGTACAACTCGTGCATGTGCATGCAATGGTTGATGAGGTCGCCCGTGGCACCGGGATAGTTATCGTCGAAACTCCAGCCCTGATGGCCCATATAGGGATGCACGACGGAAACGTCGATAATATCCTCCAGTCCCTTTAGGCGGCGCATGATTAATGTCCGGTGGGCCCAAGGGCACGCTAGCGAGACATAGAGATGATACCGGTCCGGCTCGGCGGGAAATTCGGCGTTGGGGTCGGGGCTGATTTCGTTATGGAAAGCCGTATCGGGTCTGACGAAGCGGCCGCCAGTGCTTTTGGTGTCGTACCATTTGTCATGCCAAACACCGTCGACGAGCATGCCCATAGCAAACTCCTTAATCTAATAAACGGAACCGATAGTCCAACGGATTGAGCGGTGGCGTCGCAAGCGATGCCTAACGGTCCGCAGGAAGAGGGCGCGCGTCGGCGTCGGCTGCGCGCCCGCATCGGTTTAACCTTGGCCCTGGCTTTCCATCATGTTGGCTTGGAGAATTTCGATCCAGTATCCGTCCGGATCTTTGATGAACGCTAAGCCTTTCATTTTGCCGTCGTCGGGGCGCTTGACGAATTCGACGCCTAGGCTCTCAAAGCGTGCGCAGGCCGCGTACACGTCCGGTACCGAGAAACCGATGTGGCCAAATCCTTGGGGCTGATCGTTGCCGTTGTGATAGGCAAAATCCGGGTCTTTTTCCGTTCCCCAATTATGGGTTAGTTCCAACATGGCTTGTTGTCGGAACACCCAGGTGGTCCGTTGCGGATCGTTGCTTGGCACGTCGGCGGCCGCTTTCTCGTCCACCATCCCGAGAAAGTAGAGGCTGAACTCCATCTCTGGAAAGTCCAGCTTCCGAATCAGACGCATGCCTAATACTCGCGTATAGAAATCCAGCGAGCGTTGGGGGTCTTTGATGCGCAGCATGGTTTGGTTGAATACGAAGTCCTGGGTGGACGGGTCCGCTTCTTCGCAGAGTCCGGGCGCGTTTTCGAAATGTCGGCTCATGTTAAACCTCCCATGAATACCCATGCCCAAGAGGAAGCGCCAGCTACCCCAGAGTTTCCTGTTGGGCGCCAAAACCGTGAGGAATATACCCTACCAGAATGACGGCACTAATGAGGAAGCGTTATGCGGTGTCGCGAGCTGAAACCGGCTTTCTGCCCATTTTTGGTTTTTCTGTTGTGGGTGGTTAGCGGTAGTGCGCTTCGCGCGGATTATTTGGAAGGCGGGGGCGAAACAGGGCGCTATGCATCACTGCCGGCAACGGCGACTAGGTAAAAACCTCATAAGCACCTTCCGGCTAAAACGCGATGAGCCTGGTTTTTGCCTAACCCTTTAATCGGAAGGCTTTATGTCGCGCTTGCTAGGCGCCCCGCGCGTTCACGGCGCGGGGGCGGGCGGTGTGCCTTCTCGATCCGGCCGAGAGTCGAAACGTGACGTGCTAAATCGGCCCTGGGCTGGCGTCGCGCGGGAGCGCGAGCGGCGATTTCAGGCGGATGATTTGTTTGTGACCTTCGCCGTCGACGATTTCCACACTGTGTAGGCCATCGGCACCGTCATCAACGTAAACCTCGCGCGGGTGGGCAATGTGATGGTCGATGTCGTCAGTGAATATCTCTACTTCATCGGACCTCGGGTCATAGGTTAGTCCCGTTAAATTTAGGTCGTCGAACTCCCGTTGGGCACCTATGTCGAGCCCATCGATCTCGACCCCGACTCGGGTGGCACCGAGATGCCGGGAAACCCGCTCAAAATAAGCTTGCCGTTGCGGCCGCTCTAAAAGCCTGATTGCCATGTCTGTCACTCCCTGTCTTGTCTGCCTCACAGGCCGTTGAGAACGATTTTCCAACAGCCTGTTAGACTCATTGCCGTGATGGGTGCCGAGTGCTGTCCGATCAATCCGTCATTCATCACTGTCAGCGCGCCGGGCGATATCTTGTCCCTCATGGGTTTTGGCGATACTTTTATTAGGCAGGCGTCGTGTTCCCGCAACGGCTGCCGAGCCGAGCGGTACGCGTAATGCCGCTTTAGCTTTTTCGCTGCCCAGCAAGGAAACACTGCATAACTCCTTGGCAACCGAGGCCGACATGCCGGTGGCAGCCGGTTGCGCGAAGTGTTATTCAGTGTTTTCTTCTGACTGAGTGCGAAGGAAGTTATGTCCTCACGTGATCCGCGAATTTGGATGTGGACGGAAGCCTGCGAGATCCTTGAGCGGGCAGAGCGTATGCAGCGCAGCTTGTTTCAGCTCGGCCCCGCGCCGTCGGCGGCATGGGAGCCTCCTGTCGATGTTTACGAGACGGATGCCCAAGTCGTCATCGTTATGGCCCTGCCTGGGGTGGCTGCAGAGCACATCGAAATCGTTATTGATGCGGGAACGTTGGTGGTGGTCGGTGCCCGCTCCTTGCCGAAGAGCTTGCGGCATGCCGCTATTCATCGCTTAGAGATCCCCTTTGGTCGTTTCGAGCGCCGAATCGAGCTTCCGCGCGGCCGCTATGTTTTAGAGGATCAGCAGCTTGCCGACGGTTGCCTGGTGTTGAGTCTACGCAAGGTATAGCAACACCACGGGAATTATTAGTTTTGCCGTAGGAGTTTTACCCTTCATGGCGAATGACAAGGGACACCCTGAAGCCAACGATATCCACGCTACTGTAGCGGCGCTGCCGGAAGATGCGCTCATTATCGTCCCGGTGCGCGGTACCGTTCTTTTTCCCGGCCTCATTCTACCGCTTGCTTTAGGGCGCGGCCCTTCGATTGCCGCAGCGCAAGAGGCTGCCCGCAACGAGCGGCCTATCGGCGTTTTGATGCAACGCGAGGCCGAGATGGAGGCTCCGGGTGCGGAGCATATGCACGAGGTGGGCTGTTCCGCGGCCATCCTGCGTTACGTGACTGCGCCGGATGGTACCCACCATTTGATTTGCCAGGGCGAGCAGCGTTTCCGAGTGCGGGAGTTTCTTGATGGCTACCCCTTTATGGTGGCCCGGATCGAATCGCTGCCGGAGGAAGCATCCGAAGAGTCCAGCGGAATCCAGGCACGTCTGCATCATCTTAAGCAACGGGCTCATGAATCTTTGCAGCTGCTCCCGCAAGCTCCGCCGGAGCTGGTGGGAGCAATTGAGAATATCCGTTCGGCGGCACAACTAGCGGATCTGGTTGCCGGCTTTATGGATATCAGTCCCGAGCAGAAACAGGAAGTGCTGGCGACGCTCAACCTGCAAGATCGACTCGACCGAGTGCTAGAGCTGCTGAGCCAGCGTCTGGAGGTGATGCGGCTATCGAAGGAAATCTCCGAGCGTACGCAAGAAAGCGTTGACGAGCGGCAACGAGAATACCTGCTGCGCGAGCAGCTGCGCACGATCCAACAAGAGCTTGGCGAAGCGGACGGGAAGCAGGTTGAGATAGAAGAATTGAGCCAAGCGATTGCCAAGCTGGAGATGCCACGCGAGGTCGAGGATGAGGCGCGCAAGGAGCTGAAGCGTTTGGAACGCATGCCAGAGGCGTCCAGCGAGTACTCCATGAGCCGGAACTACCTGGATTGGTTGCTGGCGTTACCTTGGGCGCGTCTGAGCGAAGAAAGCATCGATATTGCCCGGGCACGCGAGGTTCTCGACGAGGATCATTACGGTTTAGATAAGATCAAACGTCGTATCGTTGAGTATTTGGCTGTCCGTAAGCTTAATCCGCAAGGGCGTAGCCCTATCCTCTGCTTCGTTGGGCCGCCCGGTGTCGGTAAAACCTCCCTGGGGCGGAGCATTGCCCGTGCTATGGGATTGGAGTTTGTGCGGGCGAGCCTAGGCGGTGTCCATGATGAGGCCGAAATACGGGGCCATCGTCGCACCTACATCGGGGCCTTGCCAGGTAACATCGTCCAGGGGTTGCGTAAGGTCGGGACGCGCAACCCTGTGTTTATGCTCGACGAAATGGATAAGCTCGGTGCCGGAATTCAAGGGGATCCGTCGGCGGCGCTGCTGGAGGTGCTCGACCCGGAGCAGAACAACAGCTTCCGGGACAACTACTTAGGCGTTCCTTTCGACCTTAGTCGAGTGGTTTTTATTGCGACGGCGAACGTATTGGATGCCATCCCAGGGCCGCTACGGGATCGAATGGAAGTTATCGAGTTAACGGGCTATACCGAAGACGAAAAAGTACAGATCGCTCGCCGGTACTTGGTGCAGCGGCAGTTAGAGGCCAATGGCTTACAGCCTGAACAGTGCCGGTTTAGCGATGAAGCGCTGCACAGCATCGTCCGCGATTATACGCGCGAGGCCGGGGCACGAAACCTTGAGCGGGAAATCGGTGCTGTTTGCCGCAATGTGGCGGTGCGAATCGCAGAAGGAGCGATCGCGTCGGCCGACATTGCCCCGGCGGATGTGCGCGAGATCCTGGGTGCGCCCCGCTATGAGAATGAAGTGGCGATGCGCACCAGCGTACCTGGGGTGGCGACGGGGTTAGCTTGGACTCCGGTGGGTGGCGATATTCTGTTCATCGAGGCCAGCCGGGCACCGGGTAATGGTCGGCTTATTTTGACCGGCCAGCTCGGCGACGTAATGAAAGAAAGTGCACAAGCGGCGCTGAGCTTGATCAAGGCTCGTGCGGATACGTTAGGGATGAGTCACGATGTCTTAAAAGACAGCGATATCCACATTCACGTCCCGGCGGGCGCTATACCTAAGGACGGTCCAAGCGCCGGTGTCGCGATGTTCACGGCCCTTAGCTCATTGTTTACCGAACGGAAAGTGCGTTCCGATACCGCGATGACCGGAGAAATCAGCCTTCGCGGGTTGGTGCTGCCGGTGGGCGGTATTAAGGAAAAAGTGGTTGCCGCCGCCCGCGCCGGCGTACGCACCGTCATGTTGCCGGCCCGCAATAAGCGGGACTGGGAAGATATTCCGGCGGCCGCTAGAGAGCACCTACGTTTTGTTTGGTTGGAAACAATCGACGACGCCTTAGCCGAGGTGTTAGAGCCGGAGACGTAACTTTCCACAACTGCGTCTGCGCGACTGATTGCGCCTACTCTAATGCAGTTGGCGCTCGGGTGCGGGCCACAACGGCTGCTCCTGGCGATCAAATACCAGAAAGCGGGAAAAGTCGCCGCTAGCCAAAGCCTGTTCTGCGCGCTCTTGCAGATGCTGGTGCGCCTCTTGCGAACTCGGCAGGCCGCCGTCTCGCTTAGAGACGGCGGCGATGAGGACGAAGTCCCAATCGCGTCGTTGCCGATCCGCTTCTTCGACCAGGTCTGGAAATCGCAAGCTTCCACTGACAACTTTGTTCAGAGCTAGGACAGGCTCTAGCTGCGCTCCGGCGAGGTCGTACTGGGCGAGCGGAGCGCTGGGTGCGGCTTTGACGAAAAGCAGCAAGAGCCGTTGCGGCTTACGGGTGCGTAAGCTCGTCGCGAGTACATCGTCAAACGTTCGAATCACGGTCTTCCCTACCTTATCGAGTCCACGGATAAAGGCGCATCTTACCTAGCTACCGGCTTGGATGGCGTGATAGTTGCCGCACTGTTTGCGGGAACGGCCCCCGGGTTTTGTTTTTTGCCATGGACGACTTTGGTGGGCGAAGTTTGTGAATAGAGCTAAGTGTCCTGATTATTAAATTAGGAGGTGCCGTTTTGCTGTCGGGAGCGGCATAGCGTTCTTATCGACGACGCAGCGGAGGTGTTATGGCTTCGCATCTGAATCAGCAGCAGTTGGCGATTCTGTGGGACGCGCTGGAAGAGCGCTATCAGGAGCTACGGGAAGAAATCCGCACAGAGTTGTTGAAGCAGGATGGCGAACTGTATGCGGACTTGGCTGGGCAGGTTCACGATGCCGAAGAGGAGTCGGTCGCCGATTTATTGGTGGACTTGAACTATGCCTCGTTAGATCGGCATGTTCGAGAGCTGAACGGCATCGAAGAGGCCTTGATGCGTATGCGGACCGGAAGTTACGGCTATTGTGTCGATACCGGCGACCCGATCCCTTATGAGCGGTTACGGGTGAATCCAGCCGCTAAGCGGACGATTGAGGCGCAGGAGCTTTTTGAGCGGCAGTATCAGGAGCGAAGGCCAAGTTTATAGGATGAGGGTTCGTTGACCTTAATGGTGAGTATTTGACCATCAACATTAGCACGGCCTAATATTGGTGAGCCGTTCGTCAACGGCTGTTGTGCTGTCTCCTGTGGGCAGTCTATGGCAAATGCGTTACTGATAGTGTTACACCCCGGGGGGGTTTATGTCTGAAGATACTACTGCTCCGCAGACTCCGGCCGAAAACACGACCATGCCGATGGTCGTCTATGTGCTGTATTTGGTCGGCTTTCTTACCGGCATCACAGCGTTGATCGGTTTGATTCTGGCGTATGTTAATCGTTCCGAGGCATCGGCTTGGTTGCAGACGCACTACACGTTCCAAATTCGTACGTTTTGGATCGGCTTAGGTTTGCTGGTGTTGGGTTTTATCCTGTCGTTCATTTTGATCGGCGTTCTGGTTTACCTGTTCTGGTTGATATGGACGATCGTCCGTTGCGCGAAAGGACTGTCCTTGTTAAATCAGCGGCAGCCGATTGCAGATCCTGAAAGCTGGATGTTTGGGTGATACCCTTTGCACATCGTTTAAACAACTAAGTTCCCGCCCGGGAGGTTATGATTACCTTCCGGGCGTTTTAGTTAGGAGCAATCGGTGCGATTGTGGACGCTTCACCCTCGTTATCTGGACGCTAAGGGGTTAGTCGCGTTGTGGCGGGAAGCGCTGCTCGCGCAAGCGGTGTTGCAAGAGTTGACGAAGGGGTATCGCAATCACCCGCAGCTATGGCGCTTTCGCGAGCACGCGACACCGCTGGCTGCGATCGGCACGTATTTAACGGGGGTTCATACGGAAGCGTTATCGCGTGGCTATGCCTTTCGAGAGGACAAGATCGTTTGCCGGCAGCAGGTTGCTCTAATCGCGGCAACGACGGGGCAGATCGAGTACGAATGGAGCCATCTGAGACGGAAGTTGAACGTTCGTAGCTCCACCGCTTACGCTCGTTGGATAGATGTTAAGGTGCCGGAATGTCACCCCTTATTCTATCGGGTAGAAGGCCCGGTAGAGCACTGGGAGCGCAAGTAGCGGTGGGGTTGGCTTGATTTTGAGTAACCTCATGCAAAGGCCCGCGACCGGCTTCGAACTCGGTGATGTTGCTAAGTGTAACCTCGGCGATCGCGCTTAGTGCCTCTTTGGTGAAAAAACCCTGATGCCCGGTGATGACGACGTTGGGGAAGGTCAACAGCCGGGAGAAAACATCGTCTTGAATCATCCGGCAGGATAAATCCTCAAAGAATAAATCGGCTTCTTCTTCGTAAACGTCGAGTCCGAGATACCCGATTTTTCCCTGCTTTAAGCCTCGTATGATGGCTTGCGTATCGACAACTCGTCCTCGACTGGTGTTAATTAGCATGACGCCGCGTTTCATCCGAGCGAGAGCATCGTCATTAATCACGTGGTAGGTGTCGGGCGTTAACGGGCAGTGGAGCGAGACGATGTCGGAAGCAAGGAATAGCTCCTCCAGCGGAACATAGCTCGCCAGCTTATCGACGTCCGGGTTGGGCGCTGGATCGTAAGCTAAGACGCGGCAACCTAGTCCCGCCATGATGCGGGCAAACACCGTACCGATTTTCCCCGTACCGATCACGCCTACCGTTTTGCCGCAGAGATCGAAACCAAGCAAACCGTCCAGCGAGAAATTGCCTTCTCGAACGCGGTTATAGGCTCGGTACAACTTGCGGTTTAGGGTTAGTATCAATGCCAAGGCGTGTTCGGCGACTGCATGGGGCGAATACGACGGTACTCGTGCGACGGTCATATCTTGCTCGGCCGCTGCCGCTAAATCCACGTTGTTGAAGCCGGCAGCCCGTAGGGCCACTATTCGAACTCCCTCATCGCTCAGCACCTCCAGCGTGTCGCGACCGAGGTCGTCATTCACAAAAGCGCATACGGCTTGGTGCCCCCGAGCGAGTGGGGCGGTAGCGCTGATTAAGCGAACGTCGAAATAACTAAGCGCGTGCCTGTGGGTTTTATTGGCCCGCTGCAAAAACGCTTGGTCGTAAGGCTTAGTGCTATAAACCGCGACTTTCATCGACGTACTCCCAACACCGCACAGGTTTCCTCTATCGTGGCCTGAATGCCGGCGCAGCGTCTTCAAGCCGGTTTGTTTCCCCCCTTTGTTGCATCCTGCTCGCACCGATAGCGCTCATTGATATCGGTGAGCCAATCGTTGTTTGCGTAAAAAGTTTATTGCGACTTTTCCGCCCGCCGCCAACCCGTATACGAAGCATCGTGTCGCCCCAACCCGTTATTTGGAGTCTGCCTTTAGGTAACGATGTCGGTGTCCTCCGCTAAAAGGCTTGAAGTAATCTTTCAGCGCCGACCTGGTACGGGCCCAGAGTGCGCTCCCTGGAGCGCTGGCTTTAGGTGGTGGCGATGGCGTTTTAACCGCGAAGATCGTGACGTTGGGGTGTAACGTCACGGCCATCGGATAGCAGGCCGGAGCGGATTGCTGCTGCCCAGGCGCGCGGGTTGGATGGCCAAGGGTGTTGGGTTGCCGATCATGTTCGTTTACGCTTCTACGCCGAGAAGCCAAACTAAGGAATGGGAAGATTCTATGCCACCGACATTGAAAGAAGTGTCCGCTTTCCAGGTTGCGGGCATTTCCGTCCGCACGACCAATGCCGACGAAAGCCAACCGGAGACGGCACGTTTACCCGGTTTGTGGGAGCGCTTCTATGCGGGTAACGTGGTGGAGAAGATCCCCGACCGAAAGCCCGACTCGCCGGTTTATGGCGTTTATTCCCAGTACGAGTCGGATCTGCACGGCGCTTATACGGTAACCGCTGGCGTCGCGGTGCCCAATCGTCATTCCGATGATTACCAGACAGCAGAGGTCGAATCGGGGCTTTACCTGGTGTTTGCAGGAAAAGGCAAGCTGCCTGAGGCAATTATCGATACCTGGAGCCGCGTGTGGGCGTACTTCGATGGCGACGCGCCCTATAAGCGTCGCTATAGCAGCGATTTCGAGTGCTATCTCGGGCCTGAGCAGGTGGCCATTTACATTGCCGTTGTCGAGGCGCGCTAAACCTGGTCGATATCCGTTCGCCAGGTTCTCAATTGTTGGCGGAGCATTCCCAGGCTGCGGTCGGATTGATCGCTATTGCCCGTGGCGCGGCGCAGAAAAATAGCCCCTTGTACCTGGGCTAGCAACATGTCCGCTGCCGCGGTGGGGTCTATATGCTCGGCCAGCAGGCCCTGTTCGCGAGCGCGTAGCAGTGTTTGCCGCAACAGCTCGCCCAGCTGCTGTAGACGCTGGACGGCCAATTCCTTGAGTTCGGCGTGGCCGTTGGCCGCTTCAAGGCCGATCGTTTGAACTAAACAGCCAAAATCGCCTGCCGAGCTGTTCAAACCACGCTGCAACTGTTCCAGATAACGATCCAACGCATCCAGCCCGGCATTCGGTTCCAGCAGGGGTTCTATCAAACGGCCGATAATCTGATCGCTATAGCGCTCCAGGGCCGTGACAAATAATTGCCGTTTATCGCCGAACGTGTTGTAGAGGCTAAAGCGGTTGATCTCCAATTGCTCGACCAAGTCTTGCAGGCTGGTGCCGGCGTAGCCTTTTGCCCAGAACAGGCGCATGGCGGCCTTCAGCTTTTCGTCGGGGTCGAACTCCAGCTTGCGTCCCATGGTAGCCTCGTATATTTCCTTTGTTGACCGATTAGTTAGAAAAAATTATATTCCAGAATGATCGGTTAGGTAAATGCTCGCATTACACCTCAAGATAAAAACGAGGAACCCTCATGAAACTCTATGAAATGAAAATCGCCCCGAACCCGCGCCGGGTACGTATCTTTCTGGCGGAGAAGGGCATCGCCGTGGAAACGGTAGAAGTCGATCTCGCGAAGGGCGAGCATATGAGCGAGGCGTTCAAGGCCAAAAATCCGATGCGCAAAGTGCCGGTGCTGGAGTTGGATGACGGCACATGTATCTCCGAGACCATGGCTATTTGTCGCTACTTCGAAGAGTTGCAGCCCGATCCGCCGCTGATGGGGGAAACGCCGCTGGAGAAAGCTCAAATCGAGATGTGGCAGCGACAGATGGAGTTTTACTTCATGCTGCCGACCGGGATGTGCTTCCAGCACACGAGCGGTTACTTCTCCGCCATTCGCAAGACTTTTCCGGAATGGGGGGAGCGGAATCGGGAAGACGTGGAAAAGTTTTTCCACTACCTCAATCGACACTTCGCCGAGAATACGTATGTTGCGGGCGAAAAGTTTACGGTAGCCGATATTACGGCACTTTGCGCGTTAGACTTCAGTAAAGTCAATAACGTGCGGATTCAACCGGAGCAGGAGCATCTTGCCCGCTGGTACGAGGCGGTGAATAGTCGTCCGAGCGCGAAAGCGTGACTCCGCAGGTTGATGCCGTTCACGTTACAGCTAAGAGGTGACTGAATGATCACGCTATACAGTGCCCCGACCCCGAACGGCCATAAGGCCAGTATCGCATTGGAGGAGATGGGGCTCGATTACGATGTGGTAGCCCTGAATCTAATGGCGGGCGACCAGAAAAACCCGAGTTTCTTAAAATTTGCCCCAATGGCCGGATACCGGCCATCGTCGATCACGATGCCGACGACTTCGCCGTCTTCGAGTCGGGAGCGATTCTTTTGTATCTGGCCGAAAAACCGGCCAGTTTTTACCTCAGGATGCTAAACGGCGCTCGCAGGTGATCCAGTGGGTCATGTTTCAGATGGGCGGCATCGGCCCGATGATGGGGCAGGCAAACGTTTTTTACCGCTACTTTCCGGAGAAGATTCAGCCGGCTATCGATCGCTATCAAAACGAGGTCAAACGGCTGTTCACGGTGTTGAACGATCACCTGGCCGATCGAGCGTATCTGGTTGAAGATTACAGTATTGCCGATATGGCGAATTGGGCTTGGGTGCGTACCCATAGCTGGTCCGGTGTTGAGATTGACGACCTGCCGCACTTGCAAGCGTGGGTGGAACGTATCGGCGAGCGTCCGGCTGCGCAACGGGGTATCGCAATACCGGCCCGGCCCGAGAAAGCGGACGATGTGGTCAAAGCCGGTCAAAGTATCATTCAAAAGTAAGCTGATAGGGCCTTTCCTGGTGCTTTGGAAAGGCCTTCCTTCCCCGTCTTCTCACCACTCTCTCCCGCACTTTTGCAACTGCTTGCGCCAACGGTGCGCGTTGACGCCTATCGTTGTCGACGGGGAGCGATCGGTATCGACTATTAGGCAGGTGGCACCCTTAGCAAAGGAGAAAACGATGGCCGTTAAGCCTGTTGGATGGTTTGAGATTCCCGTTCGCGATATGGAGCGCGCCAAAGCATTTTACGAGCGTGTGTTCGATATACGTTTGGAAGCCTTGAATAGCCCGGACCCAGATGAGTCGATGTGTGTCTTTCCGGGCCAGATGGATAAAGGCAACGGCGCTTCCGGAGCGCTGGTCAAAACGCCCTTGCTCGTGCCGGGGAGCGGCGGCGCGGTGGTCTACTTCATGTCCGCCGATTGCGCTATCGAGCTGGCCCGGGTGCCCTCCAACGGTGGGCGCATCGACAAAGATAAGTATCCGCTAGGTCCTTACGGCTTTGCGGCATTAATAACGGATACGGAAGGCAACAAAATCGGCTTGCACTCAATGAAGTAGCGAGGTAATGAGCCGGTTGCTAACGCAAGGACCGTCCAAACGGCCGGGTAACTCGTGCCTACCGTGCTGGCCACGGTAAATTCTCAGATTATCGATAAAACACGACACGGCCAGGAAGTGTGAGCCGATACAAGCTCCCGCGCTTTCTGGCTGCTGCTTTGCGCAAAAACTTCGCTTTGAAAATCCGCTGTCTCTGATATAGGGTTACGATGCACCGCGTCGGTGCTCTAGTTTCCGAATTTCTAATAAGTAGATAGATGTTCCGATCGGCGCCGCCCAAATTGGGCAGCCCCGATCAAGTAAGTTATGGGGGTTGTTATGAAAATATGGGTGATGGGTGCTGTTCTGGTCGCGGCCGCCGTGCTACTCGTTGGGTGTAGTAACGATTTGCCGCCGGAGAAAATGGAATACGTCGGTTTGTGGAGAAATCACGATACATCGATTCTGATTACCGAAGGCGGTCGCTTAGAATACGAAAGCAAACGCGGCTCCGTGCAACGCTCCTTGTCCGCGCCGATTAAAACCTTCACCGAGACGAGCATCGAGGCCGGTTTCCTTTTCTTCGGTTCCGAGTTCGCTATTGATCGTGGCCCACAGGAAAACGATGGCGTTTGGACGATCGTGATCGACGGTAACGAGCTCTACAAGGCCGACCCGTTAGGACGCTTGCCTCAACGTCCGTAATAGCGTTTGGCCTGCACGGCGGCTGCGGGCCATCGTTTAGGCCAAGATACGAAGCTTGCGGTACGGCAACTTGTTGTTGCAGTCCTTCATGTATTATTCGGCTCAGCTAACAGAACCTGCCGTAACAGAATATTAGGTTAGTCGATGAAAAAGCTGTCCCGTCTTGCCTCATTCTGGGTGATTGCAAAGAGCCTGGGTATTACCTTGTGGATTTCGGTACGGACGCTGTTCGAGGTTTATACGGGGCGGTTTCGGCGCGAGGTAGGGGATCGGCGCCTGCGTTGGTGGTCGTCGCGTCTGCTGAAATATGTCGGGGTCGATTGTCGCGTAGCGAACCCGCATGGTTTCGCGTTCGAACCGGGGAAGCGTTACGTGGTCATGTGTAACCACCGCAGCCTGTACGATATCCCAATCACTTTTGTGGCCTTGCCGGGTAGCATTCGCATGCTCGCGAAAAAGGAGCTTTTTAAGGTCCCGATCTGGGGGCAGGGGATGCGGGCCGGCGAGTTTATTTCTATCGACCGAGTGAACTTCGAACAAGCGGTGAAAGACCTGGAAGCTGCCAAGGCGAAGATGGCCTCCGGCATTATCTTATGGGCAGCCCCCGAAGGCACTCGGTCGCGGGAAGGCGCGCTGCTACCGTTTAAGAAAGGCCCGTTTCGGGTTGCACTCGATACCGGCGCTGTGATTTTGCCCATTGGTATTCGAGGTGCAGATCGGGTCTTGCCACCGAAAACGACCCGTTTCTCATTCGGCGAACGGGTCGATATCGCTATCGGCAAGCCTATCGATAGTGCCGAATACGCTACTACGGAGATAAAACGCTTAATGGACGACGTGCGTCGTCAGATCGAAACCTTAGGCGGTTACCAGCGGACCGACTAGTACTCCATGCTTTTTCTCCCGGCTCTTGGCGAGAGGCGCTTTACCGATAGGGTGTGGGATAGGTACCTTCTTTAGCGTCCTCGTCGTCCCCGTTCGACCCGAACGATTTCTCCACCTCTAATTGTGACTTCGCGGTCGAATTGCCCGGGGCCGAAGCCGTAAATCCATTCTTCGATGGGTTCTACCCGGACGGTAGGCGGAATGTCTTCCTGTCGTTGCCTATGGTGTATGTGGTGGCGTGTTTCCTCCGCATCCGGGCGACCGCACCGGGCGAGCAGCTCTAGTTTGCTCATCCCCCGCTGCAGATCTTGTGGGCGGCATTCTCCGTCGACTTGTTCCGGACGAAAGCCGTAGCCTGCATTGCGAATCGACTCAAGACGGCTGCCTCGAAACCGCAATACCCGCACGAACTGGCGAGGCCCGAAGTTGTAATACCAGACTTCTTCTTCCTCTACCGGAATGGTGCCGTAGACATAGGTCGTGCGAAGCCGCTCCACATGATCGGGTTCGCCGCAGGCGGCGGTGACATCGTACTTTCGGTCGCCCGTGGAGACGATTCTACCGTCGCAGCGGAAACTTGATGCCTGAGCCGTTCCCACGGTCGCCAAAAGGAGTACGAATAGGAGTTGCCGGGCGTATGCGTTGTTCATTTTTGTCTCCTTGATCCAGCTCTCCCCCGCGCTCGCCTGTGGCTGCTTACTGTATATTAGACCGCATAGGCCGGACTTGGTTTACTGCGGCTTCTCCCCCAGTAGAAGCTGACAAAGTAACGCCGCCAGGGGCCACCCTCGAGCCTCCACGGGTCCGAAGCGATTAGCTTCCTCCTATTAGTAGCCACTGACCGAAGGTACCGATGGCCGACATCATCAGTGCACCGCCAAGCGCCCAACCAAAGCTGTCTATCTTTAAATGATCGGTCAAGCTGGCAGTGAGCATGAGTAGTATGGCGTTAATGATCCAGCGGGTTATGAAGGCCAGCAGCCAAGCCAAGCCGAGTGTGGCGACCGTGAAAAGCGCGAACAGTAACCACCCGAGTAAGAAATTGAGAATGCCGAACAGAGCCGCGACCAGGATCGCGCTCCCGAAACCGCGGACGTGAAAACCCGGCAGTATCGCGGCCGTCAGCCAGACCGCGAAAGACAAAATCAACCAAGAGATGAGTAAGGTCATAGCGTATTCCTTTTGCGTTCTCGATAGCCGCTAAACAGCGTCTTATCTGTTGTGTGCAAGCTTCCTGTTTCGAGATGGGGGCAGTCTGCGAGAGCAACATAAGCCTACAGTGTTTTTGAGAAGAACAAAAAAGCGAATCATAGAGCGCTTTGGTGAGTGCGATAAGATCGAATGGCGGAAACACCGGCGTATGACAGCGGTGTTACGAAGCTTGAGTACGAAGGCAAAACCATACGATGAAGGAAAATATGGCCTTTCCCCGCTGCACGCTCTTATTCTGGCCTTAAGTTCTTAGCGACCTGTAGGAAAGCGTTTATCCATCTTCTGCGGCAAAAATTTTATAATGCTCGAACGCGAGGGAAATAGGTATGCAAACTCGAGGTATTCGCGGCAGCGGCTTGTGGTTGTTGTTTCTTCTATTGCTGCTCAGTCTGCCCTGTCGCGTTTTGGCCGAAGACGGGGTGTTTTGGCGGATCGTCGGTCCTGGCGGTCAGGATTCCTATTTACTGGGCTCTATCCATGTCGCCCCTGCCGGGTTCCATCCGTTGCCAGGCGAGATTACGCAAGCGTTTCAGGGCGCTAATGCCTTGGTCGTTGAGGTCGATATCAGCCAGGTCGATCCTGCCGAGATGTTCACCCTATTGCAGCAGTGGGGGATGTTCCCGCCCGGGGAAAGCCTTGAGGAGAGCCTCGACCAAGATACATGGCGCCGAGTAGTTGCCGTATCGGAAGAGCTTGGCCTACCACTGTCGGTGATGAACCGATACCGGCCTTGGCTTGCGAGCCTGACCTTAAGTACCGCTTTCTTTGAGCAGGTCGGCTTTACGATGGACCACGGGATCGATTACCACTTTTTAATGGCTGCACGCGATACGAAGCCGGTTATTGAGCTGGAAACGGTGGAAGAGCAGCTAGGTATCTTGGCGGAGCTGGATTCGGAGACGGAACAGGTCTTTTTGCAGCAAACGCTTGATCAGTTGGAAGAAAACGGCGAGGAGTTTGTGGCGGAGCTAGGCCGCACATGGCGCGAGGGCGATCTGGAAGGATTGCAGACCTTGCTCAACGATAGCTTTCCGCCGGAATTCGCCGACCTGGAACAACGCCTAATCACCGAGCGCAATAAGCGAATGACACAGAGAATCGAGCAGTTGTTGGAAGCAAACGACAGCCTGTTCGTCGTCGTCGGAGCAGGGCATCTGCCTGGCGAATCCGGCCTGATTGCGCTGCTCCGGCAGGCCGGATACGAATTAAAGCCCGTTGAGCTATAGGCGACGACCGCATCATGCCTGCCGCTGTGCGGCGCGTATTGGCCGACTATGCTTGTATCCGTTTTTATGAGTAACTTACGTTGCTTAGGAGTTTCGTCGATTAGGAGGCTTACCGTGTATCTGAAGAATTCGACCGTACTGATGGTAGCGTTTTTGCTGGCGGCCACAATTTTAGTATCCGGCGCGCAGGCCTCCTTGATCGGTACCGGCGAGGTGTTGGCTGCCGAGCGGCAAGTCGAACAGAGGGCGAAGCTGGAAGACTTGTTGGCGCGGGAAGACGTTCGCGAACAGTTGGAGAAAATGGGCGTTGATCCGGCATTTGCTGCGGAACGGGTGCAGGCGCTAACCGCTGAGGAAGTTGACCTGCTGGTGGCGCAGTTAGAAGCGTTGCCGGCGGGCGGTAACGGTATTATCGGTGCGGCGCTGATCGTCTTCTTAGTGTTACTTATCACCGATATCATGGGCTACACCGAAGTTTTTCCTTTCGTGACCCGGACCGCCAACTAGTACTTTTTCGGGCTTAGGTTTGCCTGTTCGTCGGGCTTGCCAGCGAGCCTTAAGAAAACACTGATTTATTGCGGGAGTTCTGTGGGATCTGAGGCCCGCCAGAAGGGGGCGCAGGGTTTGATTTGCCCCGGCCGGCTTGCCGATCCGGTAAGCCGGCGCCATTTCTACAAAGGCGTTTTGCGCGCCGTAGCCACGCCTTTTCCAGCGCTTTTCGGCTCGCTTGCAGGAGCCCGCATTTTAGCTACCGCAACCGGTTGACAGCGGATCACGCAGTAGATGCTGAGCAGGTGTCGAGCATGGAGTTCAAGGATTATTACCAGACGCTTGGGGTGCCGCGGGACGCCTCCCAGGACGAGATCAAACGGGCCTACCGTCGTTTGGCCCGGAAATACCACCCTGACGTCAGCAAGGAGCCGGATGCCGAGCAGCGCTTTAAGGCGCTTGGCGAGGCTTACGAGGTGCTTAAGGATCCGGAAAAGCGCAAGGCTTACGATCGGTTTGGGAGTGATTGGAAAGCCGGTCAGGATTTCCGCCCGCCACCCAACTGGGAGCAGGATTTCGACTTTGCCGGAGGCGACTATACGCAAACCGGCGACTTTAGCGATTTCTTCGAAACGTTGTTTGGCGGTGGGCATCGCCGGCGGCGTGGCGGTGGGTTTGCAATGAAGGGCGAAGATCAGGTGGTGCGGATCAGCGTCGATTTAGAGGATGCTTTCAACGGCGCAAGTCGCAGTATCACCTTGAAATCCACCGAGCTGGATGCTAGCGGGCAACCTGTTGTCAGACCGCGCACCTTGAACGTTCGCATCCCGGCCGGCATTAAAGCGGGGCAGCGTATTCGTTTGGCCGGACAAGGCAGCCCGGGTATCGGAGGTGCGCCTGCGGGCGATCTATATCTGGAAGTCGCGTTTCGGCCCCATCCGTATTTCCGCGTCGATGGCCGCGACGTTTATCTGGATTTACCGGTAACGCCCTGGGAGGCAGCGTTGGGAGCAACGGTGACCGTGCCAACCCTGGGCGGAAAAGTCGATCTTCGTATTCCACCGAACTCCCAAACAGGGCGGAAACTGCGTCTGAAGGGGAGGGGCTTACCGGGGCAGCCGTCAGGCGACCAATTTATCGAATTGCGCATGGTGACACCGCAGGCGGATTCGCCGGCGGCGAAAGCGTTGTATGAGCGTATGGCCGACGAGCTGCCTATGAACCCGCGTTCTAATTTGGGGGTGTAACATGGCATCGCGACAATTAACGCTCTCGGGTGTCGTCTTGAATGAGACGGTGCACTTTAGTTTAGGCGAAGTGTGTCAGTGCTGCGATGTGAGCGCTGAGTACGTTGTTTCCTTGGTCGATGAAGGTGTTGTCGCTCCCGAAGGCGCGGGGCCGGAGGAGTGGCATTTTCATGGCGAGCATTTGCGCCGCGTACAAGTCGCGGTTCGGTTGGGGGAAGACTTAGGTGTGAACTTGCCAGGCGTTGCATTGGCGCTCGAACTGCTTGACGAGCTAGAGGCTTTACGCCGAGCGGAAACCAACCGTATTCCTAGACAACGGCGCGAGGAAAGCCATTGATGAATCTCGGTTTACTTGAGCGGGTGGACCGACAGCGACGCTGGTGGGGCGAATGGTATGAGCTGGCCGGGCTGGGTCCGCAGCGGAGTACGGCGCGAATTGTGTATGAGGAGCCGTTGTTGCGATTACACGCTTACGATCCGCCTCCGGCGGAGACTAACGATAAGGCGCTGTTACTCATTCCGGCCCCGATTAAGAAGTCCTATATCTGGGATTTGGAACCGGAGGTGAGCGTTGTTCAGCATGCATTAGCCGCGGGGTTTCGCACCTATTTAATCGATTGGCAGGCCCCAGGTTCAGCTGCTCGCGATGACGGTTTAGCCGTCTACGGCGACCGTCTCTTGATGGCTTGTCGAGCCGCTATCGATAAAGATTGCGCGCCAAAGCGGGTATTTCTTGCCGGTCACTCTCTGGGAGGAACATTGGCGGCCTTATTCGCGAGTGTGCAACCGCAGGCGCTGGATGCCTTGGCGTTGTTGGAGGCGCCAGTGAATTTTGCCGGCGGGGCGTTCAGCCAGGCTCTGGCCCGTGCGCCCCATGTCGGCGACTGGGCAGGAGATATCGCGACTGTACCGGGCTCGTTGCTGAATATCGCGAGCATCGCTTCGGCGCCTGGGGCCTTTGTTTTCGAGCGATGGTATGACCGTTTGCAATGTGCGGGCGATGCCGAGGCTTTGCGTCGTTATCGCCGAGTGCAGCGCTGGACGCTTGACGAAACGCCGCTGACACGTCGGCTGTTTGAAGAAACCGTCGAGCGTTTATACCGCGATAATGCTTTCATGACCGGTAAGCTTTATTTGGATGGCAAGCTTGCTTCTCCGCAGACGATTACCGCACCGCTGTTGACGGTAGTGGATCCACGCAGCCGGGTTGTTCCCGAACAGGCGGTTCGCCCGTTGCAGGAGGCCATCTCTAGCCATAGTAAGAAAATGCTGAAATATACTGGCGATCGTGGCGTGCTCTTACAGCATGTCGGTGTGCTGGTGGGGCCAAATGCGCATCGCACGCTATGGCCGGAGATTTTTCATTGGTTGGAGACGGTAGCATAAGTTGCCTGATGAAGGCTGACATGGAGGTCCGCTATGGCACGGAAAAACCGCGGTACGGAGGTGCTAGAGCAAGGGAACGTGTATTTCTTGTATCAACCGAAAGTCGAGCACGACGAAGTACACGGCCTTGACGATGTCGAGCGCTTTCATGTGGTCATGAAACCCCAAGGGCGCCGCCTATATCGCTTGTTGACAATCGGCCGTAAGCGCTTACCGGATGTCGGTCAACATGAACGTAACTGGGGATTTGTGGAGCAGGTATCCGACTCGCCGGTAGCCATCGAGCAAGCTTTGCGAGAAAGCCATTACCAGACGAAAACCCGCGGCAGGCGTCAGCAGCCAGCCGCGCGGCCGGCGGCGGAGGGCGTTTATGCCTTGGTAGGCAGCGATCGCGAGACGCGATTTGTGTATGCCTTAGAACTGCCGGAAAAGCCCGGGGAGCCTCAGCAGGCATTTAACTTAGCGCCGGATGCCAGCTTTGTTATCTCCGTTAAGAATCCTGAGCGTAGCCGTAGCGGTCGAGGGCGTGACAAGGAGGCTGATTTTCCCAAAGTGGTTAAGGCGCAGTTCGCAGGCCGGCGGTTTGCCGCAGCGGTTCCGGAAATGTTGAATTATGAAGGTGCGGAGATCGTTCTGATAGGCGCTCATATTGGTGCCCGTGCCGAGCAGGAAGCGGATTTGGAGACCGCGTCCGAGCAATTGCAGACGGCGGATATTGTTAGAGATTTGCGTATGGTTAAATCTCGCCATCCGGTCAAGCCCCTGCTGCGGGGGCAGTGGCAGTAGCGACATGGGCGGTTGAAACGACGCGCTTTAGGCGCTTCTTCTGGTATACCATCACGGTGTTGTCCCATAAACGGCTGCCGCCGGCGAGCTAAAATGCTGCTGGCGTGGCAGCCCACCGTGATGGAGCTTATGTATGCCTATTGCTTTGCGTTTGTTTGCTGTTCTTTGCGTTGCCAGCCTGTTGGGCGCTTGTGCTACCCAATCGCATCAAATCTCAATTCAGCCCGAGCCGGAGGTCTCTGCAAGTAGCGTGGGCCAGGGGCGAAGCGTCGGGCTTGTGGTCCGGGACATGCGCGAGCGTGCCGATTTCGGAACTCCGCGGGAGGCTGACGACAGTGACGCTATTATCTTTACCGAGGATGACGTGGCCCAGGCGCTATTAGCGGGGCTCGATCAAGGCTTTCAAGCAAAAGGGTTTCAACCTCAAGCACGGAACGAATTAGGTCGCCTCGGCGTTGAGGTGAGGCTTCTGACGTTGGAACGCCGCATGGAAGATCGCCATATGTTGGCGGAGGCAGCGCTGGAGGTCGTCGCCGTTAACGAGGCGGCTAAGCCTGGCAGCCGTTATCGTAGCCAGTATCGCGCGCGTCAAGGCGAGCGGCGGCCGTTAGACTCGGCAGCGGTTAGCGAGCGTGTTATCAATGGCGCTTTGAACCAGGTGTTGACGCGTTTGCTCGAAGATGAGCAACTATTGGAATTCCTGGCTCAGTAATTCCGGTCCACCGTCCTAATGCCGGCAGTGCTTTGCCGCTGCCGGCATTACTATTTTACTTGAACGTAATATCTGTCAGCCCCACCCCTATTAGACATCAGCAGCTTTAAGTGAGTCGTTACTCTATAAGGCTCTCGGCGCAGACTAAGGGCACGGCGCGGCGATTGACCCGATTCTATACGCCTTATAGGCGACAGCCCTCGTCTGCCATTTTGTTAACCCCAGGGCGTGGAGCGTATATGAGGCCGAAACCATCGTATTGGGTGTGCACTAATCGAGGGCATTATCGTTGGCGTGTCGGGTTGGCGCGGGTGTTGGGGAGTAGTCTGGATTCCCTGGCCTCAACGAAGTCGGGGCGGGTTCGGTACGAAATGTGGAATCGTTACGTTGCGGATCTGGATAAAGTGCCCCCGGCTCCTGCCCACGTCACATTGACGCCGGTGACCGACGACATTATCGAACAACTTGAAAATCATCCGGATAGCGCCCATAACCAGCTTATTTCCGGAATTCGCTTCTGGCGACATGGGTTGCGGCGAGCTTATATTTGGCTGGATAACGGGGAGCCGGTATGCATCCAATGGCTTTTACTCCCTGAGGATAATGCCTTAATCGCTCGCTTGCCTAATTGGTCAGGCATGTACCCGCCGTTGGAGCCAGGAACCGGGAGAGTCGAAAACTTGTTCAAGTTCACAAGTCCTGCGAAGCGGCGTAGCGTAGCGGTTAATTTTGAGTTTGCCATGTATGAACAAGCGCGGCGTTTGGGGTTGCGTCAGATTCTGACCCACATTCATGCCCTGAATGAACCGGCTAACCGCTTCGCCGATGGTGCGGCATTTTTGCACGCAGGTACTATTCGCCGTTACGATTTCGGCGTGCCGGGGTTGCGGCAACGGCCGTTGTATCTGCATGAGGTTGCCGACCCCAGAGAAAGTCAAAGCGTGCTGAGCCTGGAGTCGGCGGCATAAGAGATTAACGTTTGCAGCCAAGCGGCTTGGATGCCGCTTGGTAGGCCTCTTCTGGCGGCAATGCAGTCTTCAGCCTCATCGGGTAGATGATTCGGCGAAATGTTGTCTCTGACAGCAAAGTATTCGGAGTGCGCTTAGGAAAAGCAGAGGCCTTCGAGAGCGTGTATAACAATGACTCCGTTCTTTTGCGCGTTTGTTAACGATAGGCGCGACAATTATTTATCCGGGGTGGCGGGGCTACCCGGTCTTTTGGGGGCGAAGAATTCGATTGATCGTTATCTCCACTCAATAGGTCGATGAGTTGGTTGGTATAGGATAAGAGAGCCTCTGCGTGGCTTGGCAGTGGCGCTTTAACCCGGGAGCCCTCCCTGCTGTTGTCGTCGCTTGTCTGTCCATTACTCGCCATACAAATTCCTCCCTGTATGTTTTGGCGGGGTCTATTTGACCACCCCTGAGCCGAGCGTGCCTAGGGCTGTTCTCCGAACTTGTTTTCAGATATGTCTTACAGGAAAGGTAGTTCGTTGTGGTCGGGTTGACAACTGCGCATTCGGAAAGGCGAGTACGCCTTGCATAACACCGTGGCGGTGCTTACGAACCGTAGGGAGCGCGGGTGTATGACTTGGCAGCGGGTGGGGTGTTAGGCTGGCGCGGCATCGCCTGGGGCAAGGTTGCTATCCGTATAGAAACAGCTTGGGGCCTCGGGCGGTATGGCGCGGTGTGGGAGTAAATATGGGTCGAGGAATCAGGTTAGGACGTATTGCCGGTATCGAGGTGATGCTCGATTGGAGCTTACTGATTATATTTTTACTGATCAGTTTTAGCTTGGCGGTTGCTTTGTTTCCTGTTTGGCATCCGGATTGGGGGCCGTTGGTGTCATGGGCGACGGCACTGGCTGCGGCAGTGCTGTTTCTTGGCTCTGTACTCCTACATGAGTTGTCTCATGCGCTGGTCGGAAGGCAATACGGCATGAGTATAAAGCGTATCACCTTGTTCATATTCGGTGGCATGGCGCACATGGAGGACGAGCCCCGAACCTGGAGGGCCGAGTTTTGGATGGCGATTGCGGGTCCGCTGATGAGCTTTGCGATCGGCTTTGTCTGTTTATTTGCCGCAGCCCTGCTTGGTGCGACGGCGATCGACCCCAACCAGCCGCAAGCAGGACTGGCTCAACTGGGCCCTCTTGCGACGCTTCTTCTCTGGCTAGGCCCGATCAATATCATCCTTGCCATTTTCAACCTGGTGCCGGGTTTTCCCTTGGACGGCGGCCGGGTGCTCCGAGCGTTGTTGTGGGGGGCGACAGGAAGTTTGCATCAGGCGACTCGCGCCGCCTCGATGGTTGGCCAAATGTTTGCCTGGCTGCTGATTGCGGCAGGTATCGCCATGATTTTAGGTATACAAGTACCTATTTTCGGTACTGGTTTAGTCGGTGGCTTATGGTTGACCCTTATCGGATGGTTTCTGAATAACGCGGCGTTGACGAGTTATCGGCAGATGGTGGTGCGGGAATCGTTAGCGGGGGTTCCAGTCTCGCGGATCATGCAGACGGAGGTGCATACAGTTCCGGTGGAAACGAATTTGCAGCGCCTAATCGATGAGCACCTCATGCATACGGATCAGCGAGCGTTTCCGATTACCGACAAGGGGCGTTTGCGCGGTTTAGTGTGTTTGGACGACATTCGTCGGACATCGCGTGCGGATTGGCCACGGTTATCGGTCACCGACGTTATGACCCCGCTAGAGAGGCTGACTGGGGTGGGGCCGGATACGGATGCAGCGGAGGCTTTGACATTACTGAGTAGCCGTGCCGTTAATCAATTGCCGGTTATCGAACACGGACGGTTAATAGGCTTCTTACGCCGGGAAGACGTTCTGCGTTGGTTATCGTGGCGATACGGCGCCGATGAGCAAGGTCGTATGTTTCCCGAGTGAGCAGTGTGGCGGCGCTATGCTAGCGGAATGAAATGAGTAAGGAAGACACGGCAGACGTTTTTCTGGTTGAGGACAACCCTGGGGATGTCCAGCTGACTAGGATTGCGTTTGAAGAAAGCGGTTTACGGGTGCGCTTGACGGTAGCGCGAACGGCGGCCGAGGCGAGGTCGATCCTGACCCGCGCTCAGACGCAGCGCAGGCGCTACGACCTTATCCTGCTCGATCTCAACTTAACCGATGCCTCGGGGCACGATTTACTAGCATGGTGTAAACGGCAACCGCGATTAGCCGATGTTCCGGTCGTTGTGGTCAGTACCTCCGACTACTACCGGGACCGACAGCGAGCGGCTGAGTTAGGCTCGATTGGCTACATCGTCAAGCCCAATAGTTTTATGGACTTTGTCGACATGCTAGCGGGTCTGGAGCCTTTGTTGTTTCAGCAATCGAGCGGTTAGCCGCCAATAGGCGGGCTGGAAAGCCCGCCTACGGCGGCAATATTGCTTTTAGCCGCTGTTTGTTTGCTCCTTTTCGTCTGCGGCGGGCGCCGTCTCATCATCAGCTAGAGCCAAATCGTCGTCTGAGCGTTTGCTTGCCGATGACTTTTCGTTGCGACGTAATGCCGACTCCAGCCACAAAGGGAGGAAGATGATCAGGTCGTAAACCCGGATTAAGACTTGGCCGAGGCCGGTAATCAGGTTTCCTACGATGCGCAGACTCGCTGCTAGCAGTCGCAGCAAAGTGGCCGCTAACGCGCCGAGTACCGTGCGCCCGGAGTTGATAAATCCTTCTAACGGTATGGCGACAAAGGCGAGTACCAGCGGCAAAATGGTGCCTAGTACCAACATTCCCATAGACACCGCCCAATGTCCTTCGCCGTCGACTAGCCCGGCCTGACTGAACACCAGGCTGGCCTCCCACACGATAAGGGCGAGCAGCATGGCTGCGGCTGCGGTGACGAGCCGATGGCGCGGCAGATCGTCCAAGCCACCGATCAGCGGTAGCATGCGGGTTACCCGCAAACTCTCCAGCATGACCAGTCCCATTCCTACCTGTAACAGCGTGAGGAAGCCGGCGGTGAGATTAGCCATCGGGGTGTTGCCGACGCTACCGTCCATCAGCAGGCTCATGCCAGGCGCGAGCAGGTGGTAGTTGACCAAACCCGCGAGAGCGGCGATAGCGAGAATAGCGCCGGTTGTGAAGAACTGGCTAAAGGCCGACGCTGTGAGTGCTCGGCTGGTTTCGAGGTTCTCCGAACGCAGCTTGTCGTAGGCATCCATCTGGGCGTCGATGTTTTCGGCCCGCTGCTCCAGGGACTTGACGGTGTGCTCTACGTTATCGAGGGTTTTTGACAAACGTCGCCAATATGGCAGCATGCGACGTAACCCTCGGTGGCGCCGGTAGCTCGCTGCGCGGTATTCGTTCAGTGCGTCTTGGCTGGTGCTTTCCAGCGTGCCGTGGATATCTTCAAGAATACGCGCCACTGCCGGATCGTTGTTGGCCGGGATTTGTGCAACGGCGGAAATGGCGTCTAGCCAGGCCGGCGGCATTGGGGGCACTTCGGCCGAACGTTGATAATCGTCGTCGACACGTTGAATCTGTTCGGATAACCGGCGATGGAGGGTTGGGTAGGCGCTGAGGTCGCGGCTAATCGCTCGATTCACCCGCGAGAACTCGCGTTCGATGCTCCGCTCCCGCAGCTCTTTCGCCTTGCGTACGATAACCTGCCGGTTGCGTACGCTTAGCCGTTGTTCGCTAAGTACGATGGCCTTAGCCGCCAGCCGAAGCGTGCGGTGTAGGAGCTGGCAAATGCTTAGTATGGCGTTATGGACCGGATGCCGGGCAGCGTATAGCGCCGCCAAAGCCAAAGCGATGCTAACCGCCGCCGCCCCTAGGGTTTGCGGTAATAGGACGCTTAGGTCGAATGAAGACATTGTTCCCCCAAAACCATCGTCTATCGGTACTTGTTATTTGACCACCGGCTCTTGATATGGTGGCGACAGTTGCACATGCCTAGCCCCTAGACAGGGTTGATCAGTATTGCGGAGTGCGCTAATTGGCTAGTGCTCTATGGCTTAGCCCGCTTTTCGAAAAAGAAGCTGTCGGTTTTCCGCTTACCTCTACAGTATATCGTCATCTTCCAATCTTTCTTGTGTACGATTATTTGAGTTGTCTGCTTTTCCCTATCTACCGTTTCGATTCGCTTTTCTCTCCCAACGGCCCAACCTTGGATTCAGAGAGTGAGCATAAGGGGAGATGCAAGGTCGTCTCCTTCGACGGGAGGTGTGAGATGCAGCATTATCAGGAGCAACAACGGCGTCGTCCGCCGCAGCACCAACCTCAGCAGCCTGGGCGAGAGCACGACATGTGGCCCGAGCCCATCTTTATCCGGGAAGACTACATCGGCAGCGATAAACTCAAAGATAAAGTGGCATTGATAACCGGCGGCGATAGCGGTATCGGGCGCGCTGTCGCACTGCATTTTGCGCGCGAAGGTGCCGACTCGTTATTAGTTTATTTAGGCGAACATGAGGATGCTCGGGAGACCCAACGGTTAGTGTTGTCCGAAGGGCGTCGGTGCGAACTGCTTGCCGGAGATGTCGGCGACCCCGAATTCTGCGCCGAAGCGGTTGCGCAGGCGGTTAAGCATTATGGTCGTTTAGATGTATTAGTGAATAATGCGGCTGAACAGCATGAGCAAACCGAGTTTACCGATATCTCGTTCGAGCAGGTCGAACGCACCTTTAAAACCAATTTTTTCGCCTATTTTGCCCTCGCCAAGGCAGCATTGCCCCATCTCGGGGGGGGAGGTGCGATTGTGAACACGACATCGATCACAGCCTATCGGGGTAGCAGCCACTTGATTGACTACTCGGCCACGAAGGGCGCGATTGTGGCTTTTACGCGCTCGTTAGCGAAAGCGGTTGCAGACAAGGGGATTCGCGTTAACGGTGTGGCGCCGGGGCCGATTTGGACGCCGCTGATTCCGGCGACCTTTCCCAAAGACAAAGTCGAACAGTTCGGCGGCAATACCCCGATGGGACGGGCGGGACAACCGGCCGAATGTGCTCCGGCCTATGTTTTTCTGGCTTCTGCGGATGGTTCGTATATGACCGGGCAGATATTACACCCCAATGGGGGGAGTTTGTCGAAACCTGAGGCTGAAACGCGGCGAGCCCAAAAACCGAGGCCGATTGCTAGCGGCCTCGGTTTTCGTCTGGACTTACTTAAGCAGTTCTGGAGTTGCGTTGGCATTGACTGCCTGCAATAGCCCTTTGAATACTTTCGGGCTGCCACAGACAATATTGCCGCTACGCAAGTAATCTTCCCCGCCTTTAAAGTCGCCGACGATGCCGCCGGCTTCTTTGATAAGGAGTGCGCCGGCAGCCATGTCCCAGGGCTGTAAGCCGATTTCCCAGAATCCGTCCAGACGCCCGGCTGCGACATAGGCCAGATCGAGCGCGGCGGCGCCGGCACGACGTAGGTCGGCCGCTTGCTGGCTGACGGCCCGGAACATGTCCAGGTAGGCGTCGAAATGACGCTGCGCCTTGAAAGGGAAGCCGGTGCCGATCAAGGCGCCGTGAAGATCGCGTCGAGCGCTCACCCGGATTCGCCTTCCGTCCAGCTGCGCGCCGCCACCACGGTGAGCGGTGAACAGTTCCTGCCGGAGCGGATCGTAGATAACGCCCGCTTCTAGGCGGTTACGGTGTCGCAACGCAATCGAAATCGCAAACTGGGGGAAGCCGTGCAGGTAATTGGTCGTGCCATCGAGTGGGTCGATGATCCACTCATAGTCGTCCTGCCCGGCATGGCTGCCCGTTTCCTCGCCGATGATGGCGTGGTTAGGATAGGCCTTACGAAGCGTTTGAATGATTTCCTGTTCCGCCATGCGATCGACATCGCTGACGAAATCGTTACGTCCTTTCGACTCGATATTAATATTATCGAGCCGGTCGAGATAGCGGACCATGATGTTGCCGGCGCTGCGTGCGGCGCGCACGGCGATATTTACCATCGGATGCATGCGTGGGATTCAACTTAACAGGTTGGTGGACGGGCGCAAGGATACCAATAAAATTGGTGCCCCGTCACACCTTATTTTAAGACGTTCGCGGCGTCTGTAGGCTTCGGCTTGAGAAGACGGAGCGGCGCGCGGGCATGTGCCGCCGAGCGGCAAAGCGTGACGGGTCATAAATGCATAAGCGAGATAGTGGATACGCGAGTACATGAGTTTAGACAATATATGCATGGTTATGGTCGGTACAACCCACCCGGGGAATATCGGCTCCGCAGCGCGGGCGATGAAAACCATGGGGCTGACGCGCTTGCGTCTGGTCGACCCCCAGCAGTTTCCGAGCCCCCAAGCGCAGGCTAACGCGGCGAATGCCGGCGATGTGTTGGCGGATGCGCAGGTGTACCCGGATCTGGATGCCGCGTTGGCGGATATCGGCTTGGTGGTAGGGTTGAGCGCGCGGCCGCGGCGTTTGTCGTCGCCGGTGCTAGGTATGCGAGAGTGCGGCGAAAAAGCAGTGGCGGAAGCAGGGCAGCATCGGGTGGCTTTATTATTCGGCCGCGAACACTCAGGCCTTACCAACGACGAGTTGGATCGCTGCCATTATCTTGTCCATATCCCGGCAAACCCCGATTACAGCTCGCTCAACGTTGCCGCAGCGGTGCAGGTCGTGGCTTATGAGCTGCGTATGGCCGCTCTTGGCGAGAGTGGCAACCTGCGGCAGGGCGTGGGCGCTCCGGCGCCTGCGGAACACTTAGAAGGTCTGTATCAGCATTTGGAGCGGGTTTCTCGCGACATCGGGTTTGCCGATGTGCGTAACGAAGAATTTCTAATGCGGCGCCTGCGGCGTTTGTTCAACCGAGCGCGGCCGGATACGAAAGAGATTAATATCCTCCGGGGCTTTTTAAGCTATATAGAGCGGGGCTGGAAGTAAGGTGTACTCATAGGTTCGCCAAAAGGCTATTATAAGGGCATGATGACCTATACAACCGCCATTGCTCGCCACCGTCTGCTCTGTAGATAGGAGCCGTCTTCGGGCTGACGCGCCAGAACGCTGTGCGTAAGGCTCGTGCGTCGAGGACGGCTCCTGTGTCGAATGTTGAATCCCCCTTATAAATATTCGACCCAAGCTCTTGGGTACCCTGTCCGGTTTTGCGGACGCAATCGGCTCCGCTTAGCGGTTGCCTTTTCAGCGGTAACCCCGAGCTTTTCTTCGCGACGGTTGAGGACGTTCATGTTTAAAGGTTTGCGAGAAGACATCCGCTGTGTCATGGAGCGGGATCCGGCAGCCCGAAACGCCTTCGAAGTGCTGACGTGCTATCCGGGGTTGCATGCGTTATTGATGCATCGGGCGAATCATTGGTTATGGCGTCGTCGCCTACGGTGGCTAGCGCGCTTTCTGTCATTGCTGACCCGTTGGTTTACCGGTATCGAAATCCATCCTGGCGCGACGATCGGGCGGCGCTTTTTCATCGATCACGGGATGGGGGTCGTTATCGGCGAGACGGCGGAGATCGGCGACGATTGCACGCTCTACCACGGGGTCACCTTAGGGGGAACAACCTGGGAAGCCGGTAAACGACATCCGACCTTAGGCAATGACGTGGTCGTCGGTGCCGGGGCAAAAATTCTCGGTCCGCTGAATATAGGTAGCGGCAGCCGTATTGGTTCAAATGCCGTCGTTGTCAAAGATGTGCCGCCGGCGGCGACGATGGTCGGTATCCCGGCCCGAGTTGCGGGCGTGAGGCATGCGGAGCGAAACGAGCAACGCGAGGCCGTTGCGCGGCGGATTGGTTTCGACGCTTATGGGGCAACCCAGCAAATGTCGGACCCAATCGCAAAAGCCATTAACGCCATTCTTGATCATATTCATGTTACCGATCGACGGATGGAGGAGATGTGTCGGGCAATGAAAGGTTTAGGCGTTGATCTCAGCGAGTTGGATTTGCCCGATATAGAAGGCTGCGAAATCGAGCCGGGTACGAAAAACGGTGACGGCTCCCGGAAAGGCGCGGACAGGGGGTAGGACATGGCGTCGGATACAGTGTATCTGGACTATGCGGCGACGACCCCGCTTGACCCACGGGTAGCCGAGGCAATGGCAATGTGCCTGCAACGCTCCGGTGCGTTTGCCAATCCTGCGAGTCAGCATGAGCCGGGGCTGCAAGCAGCAGCGCTGGTGGAGCGCGCGCGCGCGCATGTGGCCGCCCTGATCAAGGCCGACCCCGCCGAGATCGTTTGGACTTCCTGCGCTACCGAATCCAATAATTTGGCGATTAAAGGCGCAGCCCGGTTCTACAAGCAGCGCCGCGGGCGGCATATCGTCACTGTGCGCACCGAGCATAAGTCGGTCTTGGAGGCCTGTATCGCTTTGGAGGCGGAAGGTTTCGACATCGAGTTTCTGGAAACCGGTGCCGAAGGTCGCGTCACCGTCGAGCAGTTGCAAAAACATTACGCGAAGACACCGTTCTGGTTTCTATCATGCATGCGAATAACGAAACCGGCGTCGTTCAGGATATCGAGCGCCTAGCGCCTATCGTGAAAGCTAACGGCAGCTTGTTGCATGTGGATGCCGTGCAAAGCGCGGGGCGTCTGACCCTAGACATGCAGCAATGGCCGGTCGATCTGCTCTCGCTGTCGGCCCATAAACTCTATGGACCTAAGGGGGTTGGTGCTCTGTATGTCAGAGCGCGCCCGCGCGTACGGTTGCAGGCGCTGCTGCATGGGGGCGATCAGGAAGGGCGGCTTCGTCCAGGCACTGTCCCAACGCATCAAGTGGTGGGGATGGGGGAGGCCTATCGTTTGGCGGCAGAGGAAGCCGAAGCCGATAACCGCCGTACTGCGGCGCTGAAGCAGCGCTTATGGCACAGGCTTGTCGAGTTGGACGGCGTTTTTCGCAACGGTGCCGAGGATGCCTGTGCTCCTCATATCATTAATCTTGCTTTTGCCGGCGTGCACGGCGAGGCTTTAGCGGCGGAGCTGCAAGGCTTGGCGGTGGCCTCCGGTTCGGCCTGCACCTCGGCAAGTGCCGCGCCGTCCCATGTATTGCGCGCTATGGGAGTGCCCGATCAATTGGCTCACAGCAGCTTGCGCTTTAGTTTTGGCCGTTTTAGTACGGAACAAGACGTCGACGACGCGGTCGAAATCGTTCGGGCCGGTGTCGAGCGGCTACGTCGCTTCTCTCCGATCTGGCGGGCCTATCGTAATGGCGAAGCCCTCGCTACACTGTATGACAGAGCCGGCTAATAGGGGAGAATGCGATGAGCCTTATTAGTCCGCAAGTAGAGCAGCATTATCGCAATCCGTGTGGCGCGGACGCCGTGCTGACGGGCGATAATGTCGTATCCGGGCGCGCCGGCCGGCTGGCGACCGGTGCGGTGCTAGAGCTACGGTTGCAGATCCAAGGCTCGACGATCGAAGCGGCGTCCTTTGAGGCTTTCGGTTGTCCGGCGACGGTTGCGTGCGGCTCTTGGTTGGCGGCGTGGTTGCCGGGGCGAGAATTGGCCGAGGCCGCCGCGCTGACTGGTTTGGAGGTGGCTCGGCAATTGGCTTTGCCGCCGCTTAAAACCGGTGTTGCTTTAGTGGCTGAAGACGCTTTGAAAGCGGCGCTACAAGCTTGGCAGAACGATTGAACGGCTGCTTTTGGGAGGTGTGAGATGGCGATACAGATCACGGATGCGGCAGCGAACCATATTCGCAAGACCATGGCGAAAAAAGAAAACGCTATCGGTTTGCGTTTGGGCGTGAAAACCAGCGGTTGCTCGGGCTTTGCCTATACCGTGGATTACGCCGATGCGGTAGATCCCGAAGATAACGTTTACGAACAGCACGGCGTGAAACTGGTGGTCGACAAAAAAAGTCTGCCGTTTCTCGAAGGGATGGAAATCGATTACATCCGTGAAGGCTTAAACCAGCGCTTTGAGTTTCGTAATCCGAACGTGACGGCCTCCTGTGGTTGCGGGGAGAGCTTCTCGGTTTAAGGAAGCGCTAGGTTATTTCCGGGCCTTGTCGGCAAGGCGGGCGCTGCCGAAGGTCGGCGCCTTGGTAAGGCGGCTTTACCAACGGCAGCACAGCCCTTTGCCGATGCGCCAGCGGTAAATTGCCCATATCGGTGACAAAGAGTACACTAGCGCGCCTTATCCGCCCGCTTCACGATGCGGGTTTCCGTAGAAGATGAATCACCCCTTAATATCGACAAATCAGGAGTTTCGGAATGGCTGTTGAACGTACGCTTTCCATCATTAAACCGGATGCTGTGGCCAAGGATGTCATCGGGGAAATCTACAGCCGTTTCGAGAAGGCCGGCCTGAAGATCGTCGCCGCTCGGATGGCTCAATTGAGCCGCGAAGATGCCGAAGGCTTTTATGCTGTTCACAAGGAACGCCCGTTCTTCAACGATCTGGTCGGCTTTATGATTTCCGGCCCGGTTATGGTGCAGGTCCTCGAAGGCGAAGACGCTATTCGTAAGAATCGCGAAATTATGGGCGCTACCAACCCGAAAGAAGCGGCCGCCGGCACGTTGCGTCACGACTATGCCGAAAGCATTGACGCTAATGCCGTACACGGCTCCGATGCGCCGGAAACGGCTAAACAGGAAATCGAATACTTCTTTAAAGCTGATGACATCTGTTCCAGAAGCTAAGTCCAACGGGGCTGTCGAGCAACGGCCGACGATGAAGAAGGTCAATCTGCTCGACTTTGACCGTCATGCCATGGCAGGGTTTTTCGCCGAACTCGGCGAAAAACCCTTTCGTGTGTCTCAGGTGCTGAAGTGGATTCATCAGCGCCGCGTCACCGATTTGCGCAATGACCGACCTTAGCAAGGTGCTACGAGCCAAACTTGCCGAGGTGGCGGAGATACGTTTGCCCAAAGCCGTCTTCGATCAGCAATCGGTTGACGGCACGCGCAAGTGGCTGCTGTCGCTCGACGGTGGCAACGCCATTGAGACGGTGTACATTCCCGAGCCGAACCGAGGCACCTTGTGCATTTCTTCCCAAGTCGGCTGCGCGCTCGACTGCAAGTTTTGTTCGACGGCTCAGCAAGGTTTTAACCGCAATTTGTCGGTAGCCGAAATTATCGGCCAAGTTTGGTTTGCGGTGCAGGCCTTAGCGGACGAAGAGCGGGATCGGCCGGTAACCAATGTCGTCTTTATGGGTATGGGCGAGCCGTTGTTGAACTTCAACAACGTTGTTGCTGCGGCCAATTTGATGGTCGACGACGAAGCTTACGGTTTGTCCAAGCGGCGTGTGACCTTGAGCACGTCCGGCGTAGTCCCGGCCCTGTATCGTTTGGCTGAGGCGACGGATATCAGCCTCGCGGTGTCGTTGCATGCGCCAAACGACGAGTTGCGCGAGAGGATCGTGCCGCTTAATCGGAAGTTTCCGATCGCGGAGTTGCTGCCTGCGTGCCGCAACTATATCGCCGGTAAGCCGCATCGCAAGATTACCTGGGAGTACGTGATGCTCGACGGGGTTAATGACCGCGACGAGCATGCCAAGGAATTGGCTAAGTTATTGGAAGGCATTCCTTCCAAAATTAACTTGATCCCGTTTAATCCTTTTCCTGGCGCGGGTTTTAAACGCTCCAGCGACGAGCGGATATTACGCTTTGCGCGGATTTTGCAGGCAGCCGGTTACACGACTACCACTCGTCGTACGCGCGGCGACGATATCGACGGGGCGTGCGGACAGTTGGTTGGTAAGGTGCAGGAACGGGCTAAGCGCCGCCTGCGAACGGAACAACAGGTACAGGCAGAGCGAACATGACGCGCATTCTTGCGGTTGTAATGCCTTTAGCGTTTGCGCTTCTCGTCTCCGGCTGTGCAACGAGCGGTACCGATCGACCGCAAAGCGCCGACCAACGGGCCTCCCGAATCAATACGCAATTGGGTGTCGAGTACATGCGGCAAGGCGAGCTGGAGCAGGCGAAGGAAAAGCTCCAGCGCGCCGTCGCGCAGGATGCCCGCTATGCCGATGCACATGCGACGCTGGCTTTGCTCTACGATCGCTTAAACGAGCACAACGATGCTCGTCGCCATTACCGTCGCGCGGTGCAATTGGCGCCGGAGGATTCCAGTATCCTGAACAATTACGGGCGCTTTCTGTGTGCCCAAGGCAATATTTCTCAGGCCGAACGGCATTTTCTGCGGGCGGTGGAAAACCCCTTGTACCGCACGCCGGAAGTGCCGTATACCAACCTCGGTCTTTGCTTGATACGCGACGACAGGCCGGAGGAGGCCGAAGCGTCTTTTCTTAAGGCCCTGGAGGCTAACCCGCGCTTTGCCCCCGCTTTATTGCGAGTGGCCGAGCTGCGTTTGGAAGGCGGACACGCCATGTCCGCCAGAGGGTTCTATCAACGTTACCTGGATGTAGCGCCGCAGACGGCGGAAACGCTCTGGTTGGGCATTAACATCGAACGAGCCCTCGGGGACGAGGATGCGGTCGCAAGCTATTCGTTATCGCTGCGATCCAGGTTCCCCGACAGCACAGAGGCACGTAAGCTGTTGGAGATGGAGCGTCATGACTGACGAAACCCCGCTGCCGCCTGAGTCGGGCGCCGAAGGCCCAGGCCGCTTATTGCGCGAGGCCCGCGAAGGCAAGCAGCTTAGTTTGCATGCGGTAGCCGATGCGTTACATCTTCGGGTGGCGGTCGTGCAGGCGTTGGAAGGCGACCGTTACGATGAGTTGCCGCCGGCGACCTTTTCTAAAGGCTACCTCAAGGCCTATGCGAAGCTGGTAGAGGTGCCGGAAGCGGATGTGCTTGCCGCGTTCGAGCGCATACATGCGCCAGAACCTGAATTCGACGCTGTGCAAAAGAAACGTAAGCCGCAGCAAGCTAAGCCAACGCCCCCCGCACACCTAAGGGCGAGGGCAGTTCTCGGCGGGGGTTGTTGTGGATAGCCGTACTGGTAGGTGCGGTGGCCGTCGCGCTATGGGCCGTGCGCGATTGGGATGACATACGACTTGGCGGTCAGCCGGAAGAAAGCCCGCCTCCCATTATCGAGGAGGCAGGCCCCGAGGGCGAACCGGTGCAGGAGCGGGAGCCGCCTGAGGTAAGCGACCCCGAGCCGGAGCCGGCTGAAGAGCCGCCTCAGCTTGAGCCGCCGGTAGTGCCGGAAGTGGAACTGCCGGCTCCGACTCCCGAGCCAGAACCGGTGCCGGAGACGACGGAAGCACGGTTAACGCTACGCTTTGCGGGCGAGTCGTGGGTAGATGTGCGCGATGGCGAGAATAACCCGTTAGTGTTGGGTGTGGTACAAGGCCCGACGACAAGGGAATTCGAAGCCGAACCGCCGTTTTCTATGGTCATCGGTAATGCCGATGTCGTGGCCGTCGAACTCGACGGCGAGCCGGTGGATTTGACACCGCATCGGCGCGGCCGCGTCGCTCGTTTGACGCTCGACGTCGACTAAAGTCATAGTTTCGCATCGCGAGCAATCCGGGCCCTTGCAACAGGGGCGGGTTGCTCGCGGTGGTCGCCAATAACAGCAAAAGTTTTAGCCGGAGGTACTTTGGCCAAGGCGATACAGAGTATCCGGGGGTTTGCCGATGTCCTGCCCCAACAAACGCCGATATGGCGCCATCTCGAAGAGACCGTGCGGGCAGTGCTTGCCGGCTACGGGTATCAGGAAATCCGTTTGCCAATCCTGGAGCGCACGGAGTTGTTCGCCCGCTCAATCGGCGAAGTGACCGACATCGTCGAGAAGGAGATGTATACCTTCGAGGATCGAAACGGTGAGAGCGTGACGTTGCGCCCGGAAGGTACCGCCGGCTGTGTTCGTGCCGGTATTCAGCATGGTTTGTTGCACAACCAGCAGCCTCGAATTTGGTATATGGGGCCGATGTTCCGCTACGAGCGGCCGCAGAAGGGGCGCTTACGGCAATTTCACCAAATCGGGGCGGAGGCCTATGGACAAGCGGGGCCTGATATCGATGCCGAGATGATTTTGATGACGGCTCGCTTGTTGCGGCGTCTCGGTTTGGACGATGTCGAGCTGCAACTCAACTCCCTTGGCAGTAACGAATGTCGGAAGGCGTATCGCGACCTGTTGGTGGCCTATTTTCGCGAGCACTACGACACGTTGGACGAAGACAGTCGCCGACGCTTGGAAACGAACCCGTTGCGCATTCTGGACAGTAAAAATCCAGACATGCAGGCCCTGATCGAGGGTGCGCCAAAGCTATTAGAGCATTTGGACGAGGCATCGAAGGCGCATTTAGACGGCGTACGGGAGATCTTGGATGCCGCGGGTATGTCCTATACCGTTAACTCGCGTTTGGTTCGGGGCTTGGACTATTATTCTCGGACCGTTTTCGAATGGGTGAGCGATCGCCTCGGAGCGCAGGGTACTGTGCTTGCCGGCGGACGCTACGATAGTTTAGTCGAGCAAGTCGGCGGTCGAGACACGCCAGCCATCGGTTTCGCCATGGGTTTAGAGCGTCTGGTCGCGTTGCTGGAAGAACGCGACCTAACTAGCGTCGCCGAGGCACCGCATGCCTATCTGGTCGAGTTGGGGCAGACGGTTGCCGCCCATCGTCTTGCCGAACGTTTGCGCGATGCAATTCCCGAATTGCGCTTGGTGGTTAACAGCGGCGGCGGTAGTATCAAAAGCCAATTCAAGCGGGCTGATCGCAGCGGCGCGCAGTTTGCGTTAGTGTTAGCCGAGGCCGAGGTCGCCGAAGGCACCGTGACGGTAAAGGATTTACGCGGTACCGGCGAGCAGCGGACCTTGCCGCAAGCCGAGTTGTCCACTCTTCTAAAAGAGCGGGTTTTCGGTGGCGGTTCGTATTCATAACGGATTAAGAGGGAAGAGCGGTGAGTTACGGTTCTGACGAGGAACAAATCGAGGCGATAAAGCGCTGGTGGCGAGAGAACGGGAAGGCGGTGGTCGCTGGCGTTATTCTTGCTGTCGGCGGGGTCGTCGGTTGGCAGTTCTGGGATACCCACCGAGAGAATGTGGCGCGGGAAGCCTCCAATGAATATTTGGTATTTCTAGAGCAAGTCCAGGCCGATGCCGACTCGCAAACCGTTGTTGCTCGGGGCGAGGCTATTGTTGATCAGTACGGGAATACTACCTATGCGACGCTAACGTCGTTCTGGTTGGCTCAGTTTCTTGCCGAACGGGGCGACTACGAGGCGGCAGAGCAGCATTTGCGTTGGGTCGTGCAGCACGGCGATAGCGATAATCTCAGGCACATCGCTCGCTTACGCTTAGGACGGCTATTGCTAGGGGCTGGCGAATATCAAGCCGCTCTCGATGCTCTGCGGACGGGAAGCGAAGGCGGGTTCCGGTCTCAGTACCAGGAGCTGCGAGGCGATATTTATCTCGCCCAAGGCGAAAGCGCAGCCGCAGAGCGTGCCTACCGGTCGGCCTTAAGCGCGGCCGATATTGACGGTCAGCGGCGTAGTTTGATCGAGTTGAAATTGGTCGATATGGGTGTCGAACCCTCGGAGCCTCTCTCGTGATGAGACTATTTCTGGTCTTGTTATTAACGGGTTTGATCGTCGGTTGCGCAACCCCGGGGCGCGGCGATCCGCCATCGTCCACCGCGTTTGCCGAACAGTTACCGATAGAGACGGTGTGGACCGCCCGCATGCGAGGTATCGACGCGGCGGATAATTACCGTTTGGTCCCGGCCGTCCGCGACGATGTTGTCTATGCCGTCGATGGGCGTGGTCGCGTGTTGGCGTTTGCCAACGAAGACGGCGAACGCTTGTGGAGAGCCGAGGTCAGTAGCCATGTCAGTGCCGGACCGGGTGTAGGGGCTCGTTTACTGGTTGTCGGAACTCGCGACGGTCGGGTATACGCGCTTGATCGGCGCGACGGCACCGAGTTGTGGCGCTCCCGTGTCGGGAGCGAGGTGCTCGCCGTTCCGGCCGTAGCGGATTCGGTTGTCGTTGTGCGTAGCGTCGACGGCCGGGTTTATGGGCTTGATGCACGCAACGGTCGCGCCTTTGGATGCATGATCGTACGCCGCCGGTATTGACGTTACGGGGTACCAGCAGCCCGATAATCGCGCGGGATCTTGTGCTGGTCGGCCAGGATGGCGGTAGCCTGGTGGCTTTGCAGCTGAATGACGGTAGCGTGGCTTGGGAGGCAGAAATTGCCGCACCCCGAGGCCGCACGGAACTTGAGCGGATGGTCGATATAAAAGGCGATCCGGTGGTTTATCGAGGCGATGTTTACGTTGGTGCCTATCAAGGGCGTATTGCCTCCGTGGGTTTGTATACCGGGCGAGTTGGCTGGACGCGTGAGTTTTCTACTTATTTGGGTGCGGCTGCCGACCCTGAGCGGGTTTTTTCCGTGGACGATAGAAGTAGGATTTGGGCGTTCGATCGTTTCAGCGGCGGTGCGATCTGGCGGCAGGAAGACCTAAGCCAGGTAAATCTGTCGCCCCCGACGGTTTATGGCGACTATTTGCTGGTGGGGGATAGTGCCGGTTACCTTAATTGGTTGTCGGTGCGTGATGGCTCTCTGCAGGACCGGGTTCGGGTTGGACGTCAAGCTATTGCCGAAGCGCCTCTGGTCGTTAATGGTCGAATTTACGTCTTAACCAGCGGCGGCAATTTGGGTGTTTATCGATTGGCAGAGGATTGAATCTTAGTGTGCCTGCTTTTGTTTGCGCAGGGTGTGCATCCCGATTACCCGCTCGTCGTAGCGGCTAATCGGGATGAATTTCACGCCAGGCCGACAGCGCCGGCGGCTTGGTGGCCGGAAGGTATTTTGGCGGGGCGAGACTTAAAAGCCGGCGGTACGTGGCTTGGCGTTAGCCGTACCGGGCGTTTTGCCGCGCTGACCAATTTCCGCGACCCGCAAAATAACGACCCGCAGCGCGCCTCGCGGGGCCAGCTCGTTGTTGAGGCGTTGCTAGATACAGGCGCCGCGGTGGACTTTGCCGCAAGCTTGCGCGCTGCCGAGGCCCGTTATAACGGCTTCAACTTGGTCTTCGGCCATGTCAACGACGGCCTTCATTCCTATAATAATCACGATCATGTCGACCATGCTTTAGGTTACGGTCTATACGGCTTAAGCAACCACTTGTTAGAGACGCCATGGCCGAAGGTGGCGCGTGGCAAGGCCTTGTTAGAGGCGTATATTGCCCAGGCCGTGGACCTTAATGCCGAGAAGCTATTCGAGCTGTTGGCCGATCGTCATATACCTCCGGATGAGGCGTTGCCCAACACGGGCATCGCATTAGAGTGGGAGCGTTTACTGGCGCCGATGTTTATCGTCGATCAGACCTACGGCACGCGTTGCTCGACGGTTATTCTCCTGCGCGCCGATGGCGAACTGCAATTTAGCGAGCGAAGCTATCACCCGGATGGCAGCCCGGCTGAGACACAAACCTTCTCTTTTCGTCTCGGCGCTGGCTAACGGCTTCCTCTACGGCCCTGCTCTTCGGATTCCTGGTGTGGCCTGGATTAGTCGCAGCTTCCTACCGAGCCGCGTCGGCACCGGCGGCGATCGGTCCATATAGCATTGCTGAGTTCGGCGTCCGTAAAATCAGCGCCGCTGATGTCGGCAGAGCGGAGGTCGGCCCCCCGTAAATTTGCACCCGAGAAGTCGGCATTGGTTAAACGGGCATTCTGTAGATCCGCATCGCTCAAGTCGGCACCGGCGAAGTTCGCTCCCTCCATTTGGGCGCGCCGCGCGTCGATTCGTCGCAAGGTTGCTTTGCTAAAGTCGCTGTCGCGGAAATCGGCTTGGGTGAAGACGGCTTCGGCAAGCGTACTATTTCGCAATTTCGCATTCAGAGCGTTGCTAGCGTAAAAGCGCGCCTCGTCCAGCCGGCTGTTACTTAAGTTGGCGTTAGTCAAGGTGGCCCGGTCCAGCCGGATCCCTCTTGCGTCCGCTTCTTGTATAGAAACCTCGCTGAGGTTTGCCGCTACGAAACGGGTACCCTGAAGGTTGGTTTCGTCTAGCGTTGCGCCGTTGAGGCGAGCATTGCCAAAGTCTGCACGCTGGAGGTTGGCGCCGCGGAGGTTGGCGCCTTGAAAGCTCGTGCGGTTAAGTAAAGCGCGTTCTAAGTTCGCGTTTTGTAAGTCCGCTTCCTGCTTATCGCACCCTAACCAATTAATGCCGGGTTGAGGCGCTGCGTTGCAGTTGGCCAGGGCCGGTGGTACGCTCAGCGCGAACAAAACCCCGAGCACGAGGGCGATAAAGCGCGTCCTCACGCCTGTGCTTCCAAGACACGATGAATCCTGTCGGCTAAAGAGCGTTGCAGAGCGTAGCGCGGTCGACCGATTAAGGGGCGTGTCCGCTATTTTGTTGAAACTGTCGAGCTTTATGCGATGGTCTTTCACGATTCGTCTGCCGGTTGAGAAGCCGCCTATTGGTGCGGCTGAGAAAAGATTTAGTACCCATTTTAAAATAAAACAGCAGAGGTTTGATCCATGCGAGTCATTCTATTAGGGCCGCCCGGCGCGGGCAAAGGCACTCAAGCCGCATTCATCTGCGAGACGTTCTCGATCCCGCAAATCTCGACCGGCGATATGCTGCGGGCAGCGGTCAAGCAAGGTACTCCTTTGGGCGTGGCAGCAAAGAAGGTCATGGATGCCGGCGGTTTGGTCTCCGACGATATCATTATCGGGTTGGTGAAGGAACGTATTGCCCAACCCGACTGCGCCAACGGCTTCCTGTTTGACGGCTTTCCGCGCACTATCGCTCAAGCTGACGCCTTGAAGAGCGAAGGTATCCGTATCGACCATGTGGTGGAGTTGCAGGTCGATGACGAAGAAATCGTTAAGCGTATGAGCGGGCGTCGCGTTCATCCGGATTCAGGCCGCGTTTACCATGTCGTTTACAACCCGCCGAAACAGGACGGCCTAGACGATGTGACCGGCGAGCCTTTAGTCCAGCGCGATGACGATCAGGAAGAGACGGTCCGTAAACGTCTACAAGTCTATCATGAGCAAACCAAGCCGCTGGTCGAGTATTACTCCTCCTGGGCCGCTCAGGGCGGCGAAGCGGCACCTTGTTACTCGACGATCGAAGGTGTGGGCAGCGTCGACGACATTAAAGAGAAAGTCGTCGTGGCCTTGCGAGGCTGAGTCTGATACCTATTTAATAGAACGGGGCCTCTAATACTCCGCCTCGCTTCGCGCACGAGGCGGAGTATTAGAGGCCCCGTTTTTCTTATATGCTAGTTTTTAGGGTTAGTTGGTCTCGGTTTGTCGCGGCGAGTCGTCTGGGCGCGAAACCAAGCTCAACAGCCCTAGTGAAGATATGCTTGGCCCAGTCCCGGCGCGGTACTCCTCCTATGACTAGATAATGCGGGGTGTTTTATGCAACGCCTATTTCTCGTCTTGATGCTCTTGCTGTGTGCTTCCGGCGTAGCGCAGTCGCAGCCTAACAAGGTTGTGGTGTTGGAGATAGACGGTGTGATCGGCCCCGCGCTACTGGATTATTTCGAACGAGGAATGGCCAAGGCCGAAGCCGAGGGGGCGGCCGCTGTCATTTTGCAGATGGACACGCCAGGAGGGCTCGATACCTCGATGCGGGGGTTTATCCGAGCGATACTGGAGTCGGACGTGCCGGTGGTGACTTATGTTGCGCCTAGCGGTTCCCGGGCAGCGAGTGCCGGTACTTATATTCTTTATGCCTCGCATGTAGCCGCCATGGCGCCGGGCACTAATCTAGGCGCTGCAACGCCGGTGCAAGTGGGCGGTATGCCCGGTGCGCCGGACGATGCCTTGGAAGAGGAGGATGGAGAGCCTGCCAGCGGTTCGGCGATGGAGCGCAAAATGGTCGAGGACGCGGTGGCATATCTGCAGTCTCTCGCTGAGTTGCGGGGCCGAAATGCGGAGTGGGCAGAGTTAGCCGTGCGAGAGGGGCGTAGCCTATCGGCAAGCAGCGCTCTTGAGAACAATGTGATCGACTTTATGCCGGAGAGCCTTGAGGCTTTGCTGCAAGATATGGACGGCATCGAGGTCAAGGTCGCCACGGGAACGGTTACGCTCGCGACCGAGGGAGCCGAGGTCGAGCTCTTCGAGCACGATTGGCGCTCTACCTTCCTGTCCATTATTACCGATCCAAATGTTGCCTACGTGCTGATGCTCATCGGTATCTACGGGCTAATCTTCGAGTTGGCGAACCCTGGTTCGCTGATTCCGGGTATTATCGGCGCGATTTCGCTGGTATTAGCGTTGTTTGCTTTCCATGTCCTGCCTATTAACTACGCCGGTTTGGCATTGATGTTGCTTGGAGTGGCGCTGATGTTGGCAGAGGCGTTCGTTCCGAGTTTCGGCGCGCTTGGTATTGGCGGTTTAATCTCCTTTGCGGTCGGTTCTGTCATTCTTTTCGATAGCGATGTGGAAGGTTTCGAGTTATCGATGGCCTTGGTGGCCGGGTTCTCGATCGTCAGTTTAATCGTCTTTCTCGGCATAGCTACCATGGTGATACGTGCTTTTGGTCGGCCTGTGGTTTCCGGCGGCGAAGGTATCCGAGGACTGGAAGGCACAGCCGCTGAGGATTTCGACGGCCGCGGTCGCGTGGTAATTCGAGGCGAAACCTGGAACGCGAGCAGCGACAGAGCAGTGCAAAAAGGGCAGCGCGTACGCGTATTAGAGCGGGAAGGTTTGCGCCTGAAAGTAACGCCGGTGGAAGGGGAGCGGCAAGAATGACCGTTTGCTTCGTCAAAAAAGCGATAAATTTGGCGTCGTCTGAGTTATTCTCGATAGCCTCTGGCAAGCGATAGAAAAAGCCTTGCAAGAGCGTGCTAGGCTCGTTGCTTCACGCAACCGCAATGAGATCGCTTTTTCTGCTAAAGTGCCTTTTTCATCGACTGGCGGTAAGACTGGAAAGGAGTGCAGGCTAACTTATGGCGCTTTATGAAGAGGCCTTAAACCGTTTTAGGAATCTTTACGAATTGGCGTGTAACTCCGATCTTCGCGAGCCTACCGCCGTAACCCTGGCGACCTGCGGTAATAACGGTCAACCAAGTGCGCGCACGGTGTTGTTAAAAGAGGTCAACCAAGGCGGCTTCGTATTTTATACCAATCGATTAAGCCGAAAAGGCCAGCAGTTGGCGGAAAACCCAAAGGCTGCACTGTGCTTTTTTGGCAGCCGTTGTGGGAGCAGGTATTGGTCGAAGGGGCCGTGGACGATCTGGAGCCGGCGGAGGCCGATGCCTACTGGGTCACCCGGCCACGCCTGAGTCAGCTGGGAGCGTGGGCATCTAAACAGTCGGAACCGTTACTGAGCCGGGACGAACTCGAGCAGCGGGTGGCGGGCTACGAAGAGAAGTTCAGCGGCGAATCGGTGCCGCGGCCGCCGCATTGGTCCGGTTACCGAATCGTACCGACCTTGTTTGAATTCTGGAGTGCACGCCCTGGGCGCTTACATGACCGGATACGGTATCAAATTATCGATGGCGAGTGGGTTAAACAGTTGGTTTACCCGTAATAAAAGGTGACTCTTACGCCATTATCGGAAGTTGCCCCGCGGCACAGTTCCGCGAGGCAGCTTGCGTTTCATTCTATTTCGGCCCAGGTTAATGCGGGCCGCCAACGGTATCTAAGTCCGGCACTAAGTGCGCTTTGTCTTCCGAGACGGTGAGTTTGCCGGGTCGAGCAAGATGCAACTCCACGCCTAGGCGCTCCGCTTGGCCCCCCAATAATCTCGAATCATGGCGATACCTGACGGTTGAAGAGGATATTCATTGCCAAGATGTAAAACGGTGCCATCGGCGGCTTGTACCAGAGCGGTATAAGCCACCGGCCCCAGCTCGTTTAAAGCGTGTTCGGTCAATAATATGATGCTGGCGTCTTCTAAATTGTCCGGGTCGTGGTCGGGTTCGCGTAACAAGCCCGGATTGCTGAGTGCCTGCCTTTTCGCCTTATCCAAGCCTTTATTCTCGCATAACCCCGCAAGCGACGGCGTGCCCGCCACCGGGTGCACCTCGATACCATGTGCGCCAAGACCGGCAAAGTATGTTCTTTGCTGTTTCGTCCATTCGCTATAGCCGGCGGTGGGGTCGCTTAGGTTGGGATGTAGGGCCTGCCATTCGTCGAATGTGTAATAGGGGGAGTAAGCCTGATTGCCTTCCAGAAAGAAAATATTCCCAGTATCCAGTTCAACGCGCGTTCGCTCATTTGGTCGGTAAAGAGCCGATTCGAGGAGCTGCCAAAGTTTCCCCAGTTCGGCGTTCTCCAGTTGTATTTTCAGCAGTGCACAAAGGTCGTTGACCGTTACATAGGAGAGGTTGACCGGCTGTAGGCCCCAGTCCTGACGCAGACAGTTCTCCGTTTCCAACTGTGCTTGGCCTTTCTCTAGCAGCACTGACTCCAACTGCTCCTGCAGTTTGTCGATGGCCGATGCCTGGCCGACAAACAACAGCGGGATGGCAAGCAATGGACCGGAGCCGGGCCGGCGTAGGGGGGCGAGAGCTTGCACCGGAAACTGTTCCGTCTCGCTGCCGATGGCGACGATCTGTGGCACAAAGCCTGTTTGCGGCAGACTGCCGCGATACAGTTCGAGTAAGGTTTCGATAAAGGGGAGCCCAGGCTGCAACAGTTCGGTTAAATCGTACAAGGCGCCCGGCATAATCATGCCGTGTTGGCGGAGTTCCGAGCCCAGGATTTTTCCAGGTCTGCGGCAATAGCATGTGCCATCTTTTCCGCTTTATTCGGCGAGAGAGGCGCGGGTGGGCGAGCGCCTGCAGCAACCGCGCGCATATCCAATTCAACCGTAAGTACGGCGGGGGTGGCGGAAAGATTGGGCTGTAGCGAGTCCATGAATCGCTCCTTGCTGAGAGAGTACGAACGGTGCTTTACCTTGGGTAGCTTTTGGCTTTCGACAATCGGCTGTGAATCGGCTTTGGGCCGATTGCCGCCGCCGTTAGCCGAGGTCGGACACTATACCGGGTCTGCCCGTCGGCGCAGAACTATTCGCCACAAAAACGCCCGAGATCGGCCCTACGCGGTGTGCGAATAGGCGGTCGGCAATGGCGCTAACGCCCTAGGTTCACCCAAAGGTCGGTTTCGTATTTTCTCTCCAAGCGTGCCTTCTTCTTTCTGCCAGTTATGCAGGTCTTAACCGAAGATGCTCTTTTGACCTCAGCTGAGTAAGGAAATTAATGACTGCTTCAACCGGTTTCTTTCCCGTAAAGCAGAAGGCTTAGGTCGGGAAAGCAATAATTGTTTGCCTTGCAATAAGGCCATAATAGAAAATAGAATTCTCCAGCGGGAGCGATCCCGATAGGGATGAGGAGTTCTCTTTGCATGAAGCCACGCTATCAGGATGATCGGCGAAATGGAACTCTCCGGCTACTCCGAGGTCTTGAGAAATGAACTTTTTGCCATTAGAAGATGTCTCGGTAGTAGGGCGTTTTTTTTATGCTGAGCCTAGCCGTAACAAATGATAAGGAGCGCTGATGAACCTTGCTAACTACAACTCTCAGGAGTTGCGCGAGCTTCGGAAGGAGATCGACCGCGAATTGAAGAAGCGCCGTAAGCAGGAAGTTAAAGAGGCGCAAAAAGAGCTGAAGCACGTCGCTGAGCGTTACGGGTTCAGCCTGAATGAGTTGTTGTCTGCTTCGCCGGGCGTAAAGCCGGGGGCGATTAAAGGGGCTGTTCGTTATCGGCACCCGGAAGATGCGGATAAAACATGGTCTGGTCGCGGGCGGAAGCCGTCTTGGGTAAAAGAGTGGGAAGCCTCTGGACGCTCCTTGGAAGATCTGCGCGTCGATTAATTTGAGTGATTCTCGTTGCAATAAAAACGCGCTTAGCGCGGTTTTTTATTGCCGAAGGCCGGTCCCTTTGCTCAATAGATGTAGGCACACCCAGCCTAGCATTGCAATAAACAGTAGTAGGATGATGTAGGCGGTAGCAATGTTGATATCCGAAGCTCCCAAAATGCCATAGCGAAACGCATTAACCGTATACAGAATGGGGTTAAGTTGCGAAACGTGTTGCCAGACGGGCGGGAGTAAGGCGATGGAGTAAAATACGCCGCCGAGATAGGTCAGTGGGGTTAAGACAAATGTTGGCACAATCGCTATGTCGTCGAACTTCCGGCCATAGATTGCGTTGATGAAGCCGCCCATAGCGCAGAGGGTGGCGGTTAAGAAAACTACGGACACGGTGATGGCAATGTTGTGGATGGGGAGGCGGGTGAAGGCAACGGAGATCAGCGTGACGACAAGGCCGACCAGTAGCCCGCGACCAATGCCTCCGATCAGGTAGCCCAGCAGAATGATGTAATTCGGCGTCGGAGAAACCAGCATTTCTTCAATGTGACGCTGAAATTTTGCGCTAAAAATGACGAAGCGACGTTGGTGTAGGAATTGGTTATCACGGACATCATGATGATGCCGGGAACGATGAAGTCGATATAAGCGTATCCGTCCATCGTTCCGATGCGGGGACCGATTAGGTTGCCGAATATGATGAAGTAAAGGGTCATGGTGACCGCTGGAGGCAATAGGGTCTGTGGCCAGATGCGCAGGTAGCGGTGGGTTTCCTTGTAAGCGATCGTGCCGAGTGCGATCAAATGTTGTTGCGCGCGCGAAGGGATCATTTGAGGCTCGCTTGGTTGTGCCCGGGAGCAGGCGTTTCCTGGTTGGCCTTATGAAGCATGTGCAAGAAGAGTTCCTCAAGACGGTTCGCTTTATTCTTCATGCTAATAACTTCGATACCCTGATCGGCCAGTTCGGCAAATAAAGCGGTAAGATTCTGCTGGGCGGTAATCTCCGCCTCAAGCGTGCCGGCGTCTAATCGCTGCACCTTATACCCTTTTGGTATGCGCAAATGTTCTAACTCGCCGTTAACGTCTAAAATGAAGCTTTGCGTGTTGAGCTTTTTGAGCAGGGTTTTGACGTCGGTGTGCTCGATAATGCGACCTTGGTCGATGATGGCAATGTTTTTGCAGAGCGTTTCTGCTTCTTCAAGATAGTGGGTTGTCAGAATGATCGTCGTGCCTTGCTCGTTGATCGTTCGCAAGAACTGCCACAGAGAGCGTCGTAGCTCTATATCGACGCCGGCCGTGGGTTCGTCGAGAATGAGCAGTTTGGGGTCGTGGATTAACGCGCGGGCGATCATCAGCCGTCGTTTCATGCCGCCAGATAGCGTACGCGAGATAGCGTGGCGCTTGTTCCACAGATCTAAGGCTTTAAGGTGTCGCTCCGCCCTTTGTCTGGCTTCCTTGCGCGGGATGCCGTAATAGCCTGCTTGATTGAGGACGATTTGTTCGACCGTCTCGAAATTATTGAAATTGAATTCCTGCGGTACCAAACCAAGCAGCGATTTCGCTTGCCAAGGCTCTTGATCGATGTCGTAGCCAAACACCTGGGCAGTGCCGCTGGTTTTGGTTACCAACGAGCTGATAATGCCGATCGCGGTTGATTTGCCGGCGCCGTTCGGGCCGAGAAGGCCGAAAAACTCTCCTTCTTCCACCTCAAGATCGATGCCGTTCAGGGCTTGTACCTTGTCGCCGTAGTGCTTGGTGAGTCGTTTGAGTGAGAGTGCCTTCATGGTGTGCCGGTTGTTGTCTCCTGGCAGATGCGAGTACTTGATCGCGCCTAAACGCACGGGGCCGGCAAGCTTATGCACATCTACGGCAAGGCGGGGTCCACGCCTCAAGGTGCGCAACGCCGTCGTGGGCGCGTTGGCGGATAATGCGGATGAGTAGGGCTTGCGGGCCATACCGACGAGGGTGCTCATTGTAGTCGAGCCTGACCGATGGTGCCACCGATGCAAGGCGAATCCGGCATAAGGATGGACAGCAATACCGGGAACAATTAAAATTACGCCAGCAAATGATTTCACTTTAAGAACACCTGCGCGCAAAACGGGAGGGTATCGATTGATCCCTCCCGTTTTTGCGCGCGCAGTAGCAGGAGGGTCTCTTGAAAACGCCCGCTATTCTTGCGCTTGAGGATGGCACTCTGTTTCGTGGAGAGTCCATCGGCGTGGAAGGCATGACGACCGGTGAGGTTTGTTTTAATACAGCGATGACCGGTTATCAGGAAATCTGCACCGATCCTTCCTACAGTGGTCAGCTGGTAACGCTGACGTATCCCCATATCGGCAATGTTGGCGTTAACCCCGTCGATGCCGAGTCGAAAAGAGTTATGCTCAGTGGCCTTGTGGTGCGCGACGTGCCGCCGCGTATGAGCAGCTGGCGTGCTGCGCAATCGCTACCCGATTATTTACGGGAAAATGCGGTTGTGGCGATTGCCGGCATCGATACGCGTAAGCTGACGCGGTTGCTGCGTGAGAAAGGTGCGCAGAACGGCTGCATCATGGCCGGGGGCATCGACGAGCAAAAGGCGTTGGCTGCGGCTCGCGAATTTCCGGGCTTGAAGGGAATGGATCTGGCGCAAACGGTTACCTGTGCCGACACGTACGTGTGGCGGACTCCCAGTTGGAAGCTCGACCATGGTTTTGAGCCGGCGCCGGATAAAGCCTATCAAGGCTCTCCCTACCACGTGGTGGTATATGACTATGGCGTTAAGCGAGATATCCTGCGCCGCTTGTGCGACCACAACTGCCAAGTGACCGTAGTGCCGGCGAAATTGCCGGCGGCGGATGTATTAGCGCTTAAACCTGACGGCGTGCTGGTCTCGAACGGGCCGGGCGATCCTGAGCCCTGCGACTATGCGATCGCGGCGATTCAAGAGTTGGTGGAGCAGGGGGTGCCGCTGTTCGGTATTTGCCTAGGACACCAATTGTTAGGGTTGGCCAGCGGGGCGAAGAGCACCAAGATGAAATTTGGCCATCACGGGGCTAATCACCCGGTATTGGATCTTGATACCCGCAAGGTGATTATTTCCAGCCAAAACCACGGCTTCGCCATCGACGAGGAATCGCTCCCGAAAAATGTTCGGGCGACGCATCGTTCCTTGTTCGACGGTTCGCTGCAAGGTATTGAACGGACGGATAAGCCGGCCTTCAGTTTTCAGGGGCATCCCGAGGCAAGTCCCGGGCCCAACGACGTGGCGCCGTTGTTCACGCGCTTTATCGAGATGATGGCAAAGCACCGTCAGTAAGGTAGACGCACCTCATTCACGCTTCCGGTTGACGATAGAGACGATGCCCAAGAGAACCGACATCAAGAGCATTTTGATTATTGGCGCCGGCCCGATCGTGATCGGGCAGGCGGCCGAGTTCGACTATTCTGGCGCTCAGGCTTGCAAAGCCCTGCGCGAAGAAGGCTACCGGGTTATCCTGGTGAACTCGAACCCGGCTACCATCATGACCGACCCTGAGACGGCCGATGTTGTATATATCGAGCCGATCAATTGGAAGGCAGTCGCCAAAATCATCGAGAAGGAACGCCCGAATGCCGTGCTGCCTACCATGGGTGGGCAGACCGCGTTGAACTGCGCCCTGGACTTAGATCGGCATGGTGTTTTAAAAGAGTTCGACGTCGAGATGATCGGCGCCACGCAAGACGCTATCGACAAAGCCGAAGATCGGGAACGCTTCAAACAAGCGATGACCAAAATCGGTTTGGATACGCCTAGCGCGGAAATCGCCCATTCTATGGAAGAGGCGTTAGAAGCTCAGAAACGTATCGGTTTCCCGACGATCATTCGGCCTTCCTTCACCATGGGCGGCAGCGGTGGCGGGATTGCCTACAACCGGGAAGAGTTCGTCGAAATCGTCGAGCGTGGCTTGGATCTCTCGCCAACCAACGAACTGTTGCTGGAAGAGTCGGTGCTGGGCTGGAAAGAGTACGAGATGGAGGTTGTTCGGGATAAGAACGACAACTGCATCATCGTCTGCTCTATCGAGAACCTGGACCCCATGGGAGTGCACACCGGCGACTCCATTACCGTCGCGCCGGCGCAGACGCTGACGGATAAAGAATACCAGCTGATGCGGGACGCTTCGCTGGCGGTGCTGCGCGAGATCGGTGTCGAAACCGGTGGCTCGAACGTTCAATTTGCGATCAATCCCGAGAACGGGCGCATGATCGTGATTGAAATGAACCCCCGTGTTTCCCGTTCGTCGGCGTTGGCGTCCAAAGCAACGGGCTTCCCGATTGCCAAGGTCGCTGCGAAGTTGGCGGTCGGCTATACCCTGGACGAGCTCAAGAACGAGATTACCGACGGTGCTACGCCGGCTTCGTTCGAGCCGACCATCGACTATGTGGTCACCAAGATTCCGCGCTTTACCTTCGAAAAGTTCCCTCAGGCCCAGGCAACGCTCACGACGCAGATGAAGTCGGTTGGCGAGGTTATGGCCATCGGTCGAACTTTCCAGGAATCGTTCCAAAAGGCATTGCGCGGGCTTGAAAACGGTCTGGATGGCTTAGATGAGCGGATCGACCTGGCGCGCGATGATCTGAAAGAAGCGTTTCAACAAGAGCTGCGGACGCCTAAGCCGGAGCGCGTCTTGTATGTTGCCGATGCGTTTCGCGCCGGCTTGAGCGTCGATGCGGTCTATGAGCTTACCGCAATCGACCCATGGTTCCTCGCACAGCTCGAAGAGCTGGTTCAGTACGAGAAAGCCTTGCAGAGTGGCGAGCTATCTTTAGAGGATAAAGATGCGCTGTTCGAGCTGAAGCGAAAAGGTTTCTCCGATGCCCGTTTGGCGAAGCTGACCGATCGAACCGAAGCCGAGGTGCGTTCGCTGCGGCACCGGCTTGGCGTGCGCCCGGTCTATAAGCGGGTTGACTCCTGTGCCGCCGAATTTGCGGCTACCACGGCCTATATGTACTCCACCTACGAGGAGGAGTGCGAATCCGAGCCGAGTTCGCGGGACAAAATTATTGTCTTAGGCGGTGGGCCTAACCGTATCGGGCAAGGTATCGAGTTCGACTATTGCTGTGTCCATGCGGCGCTTGCAATGCGCGAGGATGGTTATGAAACCATCATGATCAACTGTAACCCGGAAACAGTCTCGACCGACTACGACACCTCCGATCGCCTCTACTTTGAGCCTTTGACTCAGGAAGATGTGCTGGAAATCATCGACCTGGAGAAGCCGAAAGGCGTGATCGTGCAATATGGCGGGCAAACGCCGCTGAAGCTTGCGCGCGATCTCGAAGCGGCGGGTGCGCCTATTGTCGGTACAACGCCGGATTCTATCGATCTGGCCGAGGATCGCGAGCGCTTCCAGGGCTTAATCGAAAGCCTCGGGCTGCAACAGCCGCCGAACCGAACGGCGCGAGCTGTCGATCAGGCCTTGGAGTTGGCGGCAGAGATTGGCTACCCGCTGGTGGTGCGGCCGTCTTACGTTTTGGGCGGGCGGGCGATGGAAATCGTCTATCAGGAAGAGGACCTGCTGCGGTATATGCGAGAAGCGGTGCGGGTGTCTAACGAATCGCCTGTGCTGTTGGATCGCTTCTTGGACGACGCGGTTGAAGTCGATGTCGATGCGATCTGCGACGGTCGCGATGTCCTGATCGGCGGCATTATGGAGCATATCGAGCAGGCTGGCGTACACTCCGGTGACTCGGCTTGTTCTTTACCGCCGTACACGCTCGCACCGGATATTCAGGATCGGTTGCGTGAGCAGACTCGCCAGCTAGCGAAAGCGTTGGGTGTGGTCGGCTTGATGAATATCCAATATGCCATTAAGGGACAGCAGGTTTTCCTCCTGGAGGTTAACCCGCGTGCATCGCGTACCGTACCGTTCGTATCGAAAGCGGTCGGCTTGCCGTTGGCGAAAATCGCGGCCCGCTGCATGGTCGGGCAGAGCCTCGCCGAGCAAGGGGTTAAGGGAGAAGTCATTCCCAAATACTATTCCGTGAAAGAAGCTGTATTCCCGTTTATCAAGTTCCCCGGCGTCGACCCCATTTTGGGGCCGGAGATGAAGTCTACAGGCGAAGTTATGGGTATTGGCCGAAGCTTTGCCGAGGCCTATCTCAAAGCTCAGCAAGGAGCGGGCGTAGAGCTACCGCGCACCGGCCGGGTGTTCATTAGTGTTCGAGACGCCGACAAAGACGCTGTCTTGGAGCTAGCCAAATCGTTGGTTAACCGTGGGTTCAGCATTATAGCTACTCGTGGTACCGCTTCTGCCTTACAGGCTGCGGGCGTAGATTGCTCTGTGATCAATAAGGTCACCGAAGGGCGACCGCATATCGTCGATGCGATTAAGAACGACGAGATCGATATGATTATCAATACGACGGAAGGCAAACAGGCGATTTCCGATTCGTTCTCGATCCGCCGTGAGGCTTTGCACCATAAGGTAAGCTATACCACAACCATAGCCGCCGCTAGAGCGACTTGCCTGGCGCTTGATTTCTTAGAGGCTAACGAGGTGAGCCGGCTGCAGGACTTGCATAAAGAGGTGATTGCATGAGTAAGGTACCGCTGACCGTTAAAGGTGCAGAGAAACTCAAGGAAGAATTAGCTCGCTTGAAGACGGTGGAGCGGCCTCGGGTCATCGAGGCGATCGCGGAAGCCCGCGCGCACGGCGACCTTAAGGAAAATGCCGAATATCATGCCGCCCGCGAGCAACAGAGCTTTATCGAAGGGCGCATTGCTGAGATCGAAGGAAAGCTCTCCAATGCCCAGATTATCGACCCGACGACGTTGTCCACGGAGGGCAAAGTCGTATTCGGTGCGACGGTCGACTTGATCGACGAGGAGACGGGCAAAGAGGTGACCTACCAGATTGTCGGCGACGACGAGGCGGATATTAAGCAGGGCTTGATCTCCGTAAGCTCCCCGATTGCTCGCGCTTTAATTGGGAAGGAAGAGGGCGATATCGCACAAGTGCAGGCCCCTGGCGGGATCCGCGAGTACGAAATCGTCGGAGTCCGCTATCGGTAGGCTGTGAGCATGCTCGATAAGTCGACCGCTGTCGGTGAGCGCATCCTGCTGACTCTGTGGGTCGGTGCGCTGTGGTGCGTCGGCTATGTGGTCGCGCCTGTGCTGTTTGCCAATCTCGAAACGGCGCAGGCGGGGGCGCTTGCAGGCGAGATGTTCACCGCAGTGGCTTATCTTAGCCTGTTTTGCGGTGCCGTTCTTCTGCTGCTTCAGTTGTTGCGTGAGCCGCGCCTTGGTAATTGGCGAGCATGGGTTGTTGCCGCAATGTTGGTCGGTATCGCGGCGGGAGAGTTCGGCATACGGCAGCTAATGGCCGAGGAGAGCGGCGAGGCGTTTATGCGCTTGCACGGCATTGCACAGTTGATTTATCTGGCTGTGAGCATGCTTGGCCTGGCGTTGGTAGCCTTTGGGTCGCGCCCCGCTAGCGGATGGGGGCGAGCGGCGACTTAAGGTGCCGCCCGCCCTGTCTGTGTGCGGCGGTCCCGTTACGGCAAAGCGATTTGTTTGCCTTTCCGTTCGGGATTGGGTCGGTACAGTAGGACAATTTGGCCGATTGCCTGTACGATAACGGCTTGAGTAGTTTGGCAGATTCGTTCGCTGAACTGCTTGCGTTGCTCCCGGTCGTCGGCGACCAGCTTTACTTTGATCAATTCGTGATGTTCGAGTGCCGCCTCGATTTCGTTCATGACGGCTTCACTTAGCCCGGCATTGCCGGTGCGAACCACCGGTTTCAGTTGATGCCCAAGGCGGCGCAAATGGCGTTTCTGTTGCTCGGTGAGTTTCAGCATTTTGGCCCTGGAAAATGAGCGATATGTCAAAGCGGCGCAGTGTAGCACGCGCCATTACCTTAAAAATAGCGCCAAGTCCTTTGAACCCCGTTAAACTGGAGTTCGGTTTTTGGCTTGTCGTCTGTATCGGCGCCTTCCTGTTACTGGCGGGTTTAGATACCTCGCGTAGCCTGGATACGGCGATTTTAGCTGTCGTAGCGAGCGTTGGCACCCTACGAATTGTCTGGCGGGCCCATCGGGTCATGCGTGTTGAGCGCGAACGCGCCGAGCATGGCGAGGAGTCGTCCCATGGCCCGAAGTAAGAGCAGTCATCGCTGGCTGCGTGAACATTTTGACGATATTTACGTCAAAAAGGCGCAGGAGGCTGGCTACCGCTCTCGGGCTGTGTTTAAGTTAGAGGAAATTCAGGCGCGCGACCGGCTTATCCGACCGGGCATGAATGTTGTCGATTTGGGAGCGGCGCCGGGTGGTTGGTCGCAACTCGCGCAACAGATGGTCGGTAAAAAAGGCCGTGTTGTCGCGCTGGATATACTGCCGATGGAGCCGTTGTCGGGAGTCGTTTGCTTGCAAGCCGACTTCACCGAAGAGGCGGCGTTGACCGCTTTAAACGAAGCGCTGGCGGGGGCAGAGGTCGATCTTGTGCTGTCGGATATGGCGCCCAATATCACTGGGCAGGCCGCTATCGATCAACCCCGGGCTATGTATCTCGCGGAACTTGCGCTGGACTTTGCATGTCAAGTGTTAAAGCCAGGTGGAGATTTCCTGGTAAAAGTTTTTCAGGGCGAGGGCTTCGACGCCTACCTGCGGACCCTCCGGCGGGAGTTTCAGCAAGTCGTCTCCCGTAAGCCGAAGGCTTCTCGGCCTCGTAGCCGCGAGGTTTACCTATTGGCCCGTCGGCGGAAGCTGTAGTACTGTTTTGGTAGAACCGTTCACCTTCGTTATGCCGCAGGGCGCGAAGACAACTGATCGAGGTGTCCATCCTTGAACGACATGGCCAAGAATCTGATCCTGTGGGTCATCATCGCCATCGTTCTCATGTCCGTGTTCAGCAACTTCCAGGATCGGACTGTAGCTGCCGGAGATGTGGCTTACTCTGATTTTCTGCATGAAGTGCAGCAGGGGCAGGTGCGCGATGTAACCATGCAGGGTCAAGTAATCACTGGGACCACCGCCGGTGGCGAACGCTTCCGTACGTTTAGCCCGGAGACCGACAATCAAGCGTTGATCGGAACCCTGCTCGATAACAATGTGCGGATTGAGGCCGAGGAGCCGCCGGGGCGGAGCTTATTCCTGCATATTCTTATTTCCTGGACGCCGTTCCTCCTGTTGATCGCGGTATGGATATTCTTCATGCGGCAGATGCAGGGCGGCGGTGGCCGCGGCGCAATGTCCTTCGGTAAGAGCCGCGCCCGCATGATGTCCGATGATCAGGTGCGGGTGACCTTTGCCGATGTGGCAGGCGTCGAGGAAGCCAAGGAGGATGTGGTCGAGCTGGTAGAGTTCCTGCGCGATCCATCTAAGTTCCAACGGCTTGGCGGTAAAATTCCCCGCGGTGTGTTGATGGTCGGGTCGCCGGGTACCGGTAAAACGCTACTCGCTAAGGCTATTGCCGGCGAAGCGAAAGTGCCCTTCTTCAGCATTTCCGGTTCGGACTTCGTTGAAATGTTTGTCGGTGTCGGTGCGTCGCGAGTGCGCGATATGTTCCAGCAGGCCAAAAAACACGCGCCATGCATTATTTTTATTGACGAGATCGACGCGGTCGGACGTCAGCGCGGCGCCGGTTTGGGCGGTGGCCATGACGAGCGCGAGCAGACGCTCAACCAGCTGCTGGTCGAGATGGACGGCTTCGAAGGTAGCGAAGGCGTTATCGTTATTGCCGCGACTAACCGTCCGGATGTCTTGGACCCGGCGCTGTTGCGGCCTGGACGCTTCGACCGTCAGGTCGTTGTCCCCTTGCCCGATGTGCGTGGCCGGGAGCAGATTTTGAAAGTGCACATGCGCAAAGTTCCGCTGGCCGATCATGTCGACGCGCGGGTCATTGCTCGCGGTTGCCCAGGCTTCTCCGGTGCCGACCTCGCCAACTTGGTGAACGAGGCTGCGTTGTTCGCGGCTAGAGCCAACAAGCGCTTGGTCGATCAAGACGATTTCGAACGCGCGAAAGACAAAATCATGATGGGGGCGGAACGCCGCTCCATGGTCATGAGCGAGGACGAGAAAAAGCTGACGGCCTATCACGAGGCTGGGCATGCTATTGTCGGTTTATGCTCGCCTGACCATGACCCGGTGCATAAAGTCACGATTATTCCGCGTGGCCGAGCCTTGGGTGTCACGATGTTTCTACCTGAGGAAGATCGTTACAGCTACACCAAGCAACGGCTGAACAGCTCAATCGCCAGCCTCTTCGGTGGTCGCTTGGCTGAAGAAATGATCTTCGGCTCGGAGCGGGTAACCACGGGTGCGTCTAACGATATCCAGCGGGCTACCGAAATTGCGCGCAACATGGCCACCAAGTGGGGTTTATCTGAGCGGCTTGGGCCTCTAGCTTACGGTGAGGACGAAGGAGAAGTGTTCCTCGGCCACTCGGTCACTCAGCACAAGCAGGTTTCGGATGAAACCGCGCATCTGATCGATCAAGAGGTGCGGGCTATCATCGATACCAATTACAACCGTGCAAAAGAGATACTCACCGAGCACATGGATAAACTGCATGCGATGGCGGACGCTCTGATCAAGTACGAAACCATCGATCATGAGCAAATCGACGACATCATGGCCGGTAAGCCGCCGCGGCCGCCCCGCGATTGGACGGGGCCAAACTCGCCGCAGGGTCAAGGCCCAGTCGGTAACGTAGAGTCCGACAAGGGTGGCCAAGCCGGCGGAAAAATCGGCGATCCTGCCAGCGACCATTAAGCTCGCTGGCATGGAATGCGCTATTCCAGAGGCCGCAGCGGGGCCTGTGCTCCGTTGCGGCGACGGTAAGCGGCTTGATCTCTCGGCACCGCGTGTCATGGGTATTTTGAATGTCACCCCCGACTCCTTCTCGGACGGGGGTGACTTCTTTAATCCCGAGGCAGCGCTTGCCCAGGCCTATGCGTTGGTAGAGGCGGGGGCTGCCATCATCGATATCGGTGGGGAGTCGACTCGTCCAGGAGCGCCGCCGGTATCTGTAGAAGAAGAATTGCGCCGTGTCGTACCGGTAGTGGAGGCCTTGGCTCCTGCTTTGCCGGTTCCCATCTCTGTAGATACCAGTAAGCCTGAAGTTATGCAGGCGGCGATCGCCGCTGGTGCGGGTATGGTCAACGATGTCATGGCCTTGCGCGCGCCTGGCGCGCTGGAGACAGTTGCGGGGCTGGGTGTGCCGGTATGCTTGATGCACATGATCGGGACTCCAAGGACGATGCAGCAAGCGCCTCGCTACGGCGACGTCGTAACCGAGGTTCGCCGGTTTTTACTAGATCGGGTCGATGCTTGTTTAGCGGCGGGGATTGCTCGCGAGCAAATCGTTTTGGACCCGGGTTTCGGTTTTGGTAAGACTGTCGAGCACAATTGCCGCCTGCTACGTGAGCTAAACCGGATTATCGATACAGGCTTGCCGGTATTGGTAGGTATGTCGCGGAAGTCGATTTTTGGACGGCTTCTCAATCAGCCGGTTGATCGGCGGTTACCTGGAAGTCTGGCCGCCGCTGTAATAGCCGCGTGGCAGGGTGCTCGAATCATTAGAGCGCACGACGTACAAGCAACGGTAGAGGCCATTACTGTGACGGATGCCTTCGCTACTTTAGGGTAGTTTTATTAGTTTCTATCGTCTTGTTGCGGTTGTGTCGCATACATAACAATAAACAAAGGCGATTTGTCGTACGCGACAATGCCTTTCTCGACTTAGCAGCCTGCTGGCCATTCACCAAGACATTGGGATAAGTGATGGAAAAGCGCTTGTTCGGTACTGATGGTATTCGCGGAAAAGTTGGGGAGTACCCGATTACCGCCGATTGTATACTTAAATTGGGTTGGGCTGCGGGCCGCGTTTTTGCGGGGCAGGGCGGTCACAAGGTTTTGATCGGTAAGGATACGCGGGTATCCGGTTATATGTTCGAATCGGCCCTTGAAGCGGGGCTGTCCGCCGCCGGTGTCGATATTGTACTGCTTGGCCCGATGCCGACGCCGGCTATCGCCTATTTGACCCGGACGCTTCACGCCTGCGCGGGTATTGTCATTAGCGCTTCCCACAATCCGCACTACGATAACGGGATTAAGTTTTTCTCCGGCCAAGGCGAAAAGCTCGACGACGAAACGGAGCTCGCCATAGAGCGTGAGCTTGATAAGCCATTGCAGACCGTGGAGTCCGCGGAGCTTGGTCGCGTTTCCCGGCTTGTCGATGCGCCTGGCCGTTATATCGAGTTCTGTAAACGGGCCGTCGACCTCAGCGTCGAGCTGAATGGGCTAAAGATTGTTGTCGACTGCGCTAACGGTGCAGCCTATCAGGTGGCGCCGGCGGTATTCGATGAGTTGGGTGCAGATGTCGTGCGCACTGGGGCCGAGCCCGACGGTGTTAACATCAATGTGGACTGCGGTTCGATGCATACGGCGAATCTGCAACAGCGTGTACGGGAGACTAATGCACACGTCGGAATTGCCCTGGATGGCGACGGCGATCGCGTGCTGATGGTCGATGAGCGCGGCGAAGTGCTGGACGGCGACGAAATTCTCTATATTATCGCCCGTAGTCGCCATGAGCGCGGTTTGCTGGCAGGGCCGGTGGTTGGCACTTTGATGAGCAATCTGGGCTTAGAGCAAGCGTTAGCCGGGATGGGCGTCGGGTTTAAGCGTGCGAAAGTCGGCGATCGGTACGTCATGGAAATGCTGCGCGATAGTGGGGGGCTCATTGGTGGTGAGTCCTCCGGGCACATTATCTGCCTTGATCGCACGACCACGGGCGATGGCGTTGTTTCCGCATTGCAGGTTTTAGAAGTGATGGCCGAGACGGGGCGCCCGTTGCACGAGTTGAAGCAAGGCATGACGAAGTTACCGCAGCATATGGTCAATGTGCCGATAGCGCGCGGCTCCGATGTGCACGCCTCGCCCATGATTCAGGAAGCGGTTGCGGATGTGGAGACCACTTTGGGTGACGCCGGCCGAGTTCTTTTACGCCCGTCCGGGACCGAGCCGGTTGTGCGTGTCATGGTGGAAGGTGCGGATAGCGAGCAGGTCGTTGCGCTCGCCGAACAGTTGGCGGATGCGGTAACGAAAGCATCCTCCTCTCAAGCCGTCGAGGTGAATTGATTTATGTCACTAGCGACGTTAAGCTTCCCGCCGGATTTTTGAGACCTGGTTTGTAGTTATGCGTCAACCTCTGGTCGCTGGAAATTGGAAAATGAACGGCTCCCGGGCGTTTGCCGGGGAGTTGGTTACCGCGCTGCGCGAAGGCGTTAGCGCGCTCGACCGTGTCGAAGCGGTGCTATGCCCGAGTTTTGTACTATTGCCGCTTGTCGCCGAGCTTGTCGGCGGGTCGACGTTGCAGGTCGGTTCGCAGACACTCAGTGAGCACGATGAAGGGGCTTATACGGGTGAAGTATCCGGTGCCATGTTGCTGGATTTCGGCTGCCGATATGCCATAGTTGGTCATTCCGAGCGGCGCGAGTACTACGCGGAAACAGACCGTCAGATCGCCGCCAAGTTTGCTGCCGCCCAGCGACATGGGTTAACCCCCATCTTATGCGTAGGCGAGACCTTGCAGCAACGGGAGCGGGAAGAGACCGAGTCGGTTATCCGAGAGCAGCTTGAGGTCGTGCTTGCGCACGTTGGGGTTGCCGCCTTTCAGAAGGCGGTCGTTGCGTACGAACCGGTCTGGGCCATTGGCACCGGTAAGACTGCGACGCCCGAGCAGGCGCAAGCGGTACACGCTTTTATCCGCCATGTTGTGGCAGAGCGTGATTCCGAGGTGGCCGAGCAATTGCGGATTCTGTACGGCGGCAGCATGAAAGCCGCTAATGCAGCCGGGCTTTTGGCCAAGGCGGATATCGATGGCGGTTTGATTGGTGGTGCTTCGCTTAAAGCAGAAGAGTTTTTAAGTATTTGCCGGCAGGCGAGTGAAGTGAAAGCTGGTTGACGAAAGGAATGCCGGCGTAGAGAGGAATCGATGTTTAACGCGTTTTTGGTTGTTCATATTATTATTGCAGCGGCGTTAGTTGTGTTGGTGTTGCTGCAGCATGGGAAGGGGGCCGACATGGGGGCGGCGTTTGGTAGCGGTGCTTCCGGTACGGTTTTCGGTTCCGCCGGTTCCGGCTCCTTTCTCGGTCGCGTGACAGCCTATTTAGGCGCGGGCTTTTTCGTTACCAGCATGATCCTGGCGATTCTTGCGGGCGGTCAGTTGGCGGGGCCCGGTGGCATTGTTGTCGGCGAAGATCCGCAGCGGCAGGACGCGGTTGAAATGCCGGCTGCCCCAGCGATGCCGGAAGAGGATTTGCCGGCCGATATGCCGGCGCCGCCACCGGAAGAAAATTAAGTCATAATATTTGCTGCGGGGCTGCAACATTGATAGAATGTCGCCCTGTCGCAAAGAGACAAAGACCCCTACCATGCTACGACATGCCGATGTGGTGGAACTGGTAGACACGCCGTCTTGAGGGGGCGGTGGCGAAAGCCGTGCCGGTTCGAGTCCGGCCATCGGCACCACTTTAAGGTGGGGGTCTGGAGGCGAGGTTCTCTCGTTTCTATCTAATTGTTTTCCTTGATTTTTCCCCTTCACGCCTAGTTGACAGCTTCGTTGCTGTTAGCCTACACTGCGCCCCGACCGCTGCCGGGCGGTTCTTCACCAGTCCACGGGCTGACAAGCTACGAGGCTAACGCCGGATGCTCGAGAATTATCTACCGATTCTTGTCTTCATCGTTATCGGGTTGGTAATCGGTACCGCTTTACTTGCGGTTGGTTACGTGCTCGGTCCTCGAAAGCCGTCCGAAGGTAAGCTTGCCGCTTACGAGTGCGGTTTTGAGGCCTTTGAAGACTCGCGCATGAAGTTTGATGTGCGGTACTACCTGGTCGCCATCCTCTTCATCATCTTCGACCTGGAAATCGCTTTTTTGTTCCCATGGGCCATTGTTCTTGACGATATTGGCCTGTTCGGTTTTGCCGCCATGGGAATATTCTTGGCGATTCTTCTCCTAGGTTTCCTTTATGAGTGGAAAAAGGGAGCGCTGGAATGGGAATAGAAGGTGTCCTGAAAGAAGGTATCGTTACGACCAGCGCCGATAAGCTGATCAACTGGGCGCGGACGGGTTCGCTGTGGCCGGTCACCTTCGGGTTGGCTTGTTGTGCAGTCGAGATGATGCACTCCGCCGCGCCACGATACGATACGGATCGGCTGGGCATTATCTATCGTCCCAGCCCGCGACAATCGGACGTGATGATTGTCGCCGGAACCTTGGTTAATAAAATGGCGCCAGCGCTTCGTCGCGTATATGAGCAGATGACCGATCCGAAATGGGTTATCTCCATGGGCTCCTGCGCTAACGGTGGCGGCTACTACCACTATTCTTATTCGGTCGTACGAGGCTGTGATCGGATTGTGCCGGTCGATATTTATGTTCCGGGCTGTCCGCCCACGGCGGAAGCGCTGATATACGGCATTATCCAGCTACAGAACAAAATTCGGCGTACCAATACGATCGCCCGCTGACGGAGAGGGGTTATGGGAGAAAGCACAAGCAATCTCAGCGAGCGTCTTTCGTCGGCCTTGGGCGACCGAGTGGTTGCTTTGCGTGCCGGGCCAGGCGGCGAGCTGACGCTGGAGCTGAAAGCCGCCGATTTGTACGAGGCGATGCTGACCCTGCGGGATCACGAGAGCCTGCGTTTCGAGCAGTTGATCGATGTGGCAGGCGTCGATTACGCCGCCTATGGTCAAGATGAGTGGGTCACCGAACAGGCTTCGGGCTCTGGGTTTAGCCGCGGTGTCGACGGCTACTCGACTGGCCGCTTGGGTTTAACGGGCGTTTATGGCCTGCACGAGGTTAAGTCGAACACGGGGCGTCGCTTCGCTTCGGTGTACCATTTGTTGTCTATCGCGCATAACGAGCGGCTTCGGGTTCGGGTTTATGCGGAAGACGATAATTTCCCGGTCGTCGCCTCCGTGACCGATATTTGGGCCGCAGCCAATTGGTTTGAGCGCGAGTCGTTCGATTTGTTCGGAATCCTCTATGAAGGGCATCCGGACTTACGCCGAATTCTCACTGACTACGGCTTTGTCGGGCACCCGTTCCGCAAAGATTTCCCGCTGATCGGCAACGTCGAAGTGCGCTACGACGAAGAGAAAGGCCGAGTCGTATATCAACCGGTCACTATCGAGCCGCGGGTGCTCGTGCCGCGCGTCGTTCGTGCCGATAATCGCTACGCTAGCCGCGTCAACGAGGAGCGCACCGATGGCTGAGTTTCGCAGCTATACCATTAACTTCGGGCCGCAGCACCCGGCGGCGCACGGCGTTTTACGCTTGGTTTTGGAAATGGAAGGCGAAACCGTCGTTCGTGCCGACCCGCACGTAGGCCTGTTGCACCGCGCCACCGAGAAGTTGGCGGAAACCAAGCCGTTCAATCAAAGCATCGGTTACATGGATCGGCTCGATTACGTGTCGATGATGTGTAACGAGCATGCTTATGTGAATGCGATCGAAAAGCTGCTTGGTATCGAGCCGCCGGTACGCGCTCAGTATATTCGGGTGATGTTCGACGAAATCACCCGCCTGCTTAACCACCTAATGTGGCTGGGTGCTCATGGTCTCGACGTCGTGCCTTGAGTATGCTGCTCTACTGCTTCCGTGAGCGTGAAACGCTGATGGACTGTTACGAGGCAGTGTCCGGTGCTCGTATGCACGCGACCTATTATCGCCCTGGCGGCGTGTACCGGGATTTGCCGGAACGGATGCCGCAGTTCCAGCCCTCGAAATACCGCAAGGAGAAAGACCTTGAGCGGCTTAACGCCGACCGTCAGGGGTCCTTGTTGGATTACATCGAAGCGTTTACCGAGCGTTTCCCCGGGGTGGTGGACGAGTTTGAGACGTTGCTGACCGATAATCGTATTTGGAAGCAGCGTTTGGTGGACGTGGCGATCGTAAGCCCGGAACGAGCCCTGCAACTTGGTTTTAGCGGACCGATGCTGCGCGGGTCGGGTATCCAGTGGGACTTACGGAAAAAACAGCCGTACGAAGTTTACGACCAGGTCGAATTCGATATCCCGGTAGGGACCAACGGCGATTGTTACGACCGTTACCTGGTGCGCGTGGAAGAGATGCGCCAATCGACCCGGATTATTAAGCAATGCGTGGATTGGCTACGTGCCAACCGGGCCCGGTCATGATTGACGACCACAAGATTGTGCCGCCTAGCCGGGAAGAGATGAAGGACGATATGGAGTCCTTGATCCACCACTTTAAGCTTTTCACGGAAGGTTACTCCGTGCCTGAGGGCGAAGCGTACGCCGCCGTAGAGGCTCCGAAAGGAGAGTTCGGCGCCTACATTATCTCCGATGGCGCGAATAAGCCTTACCGGCTAAAACTCCGTGCGCCGGGGTTTGCCCACCTTGCAGCGATGGACGAGATGGCGCGTGGCCACATGCTGGCCGACGTCGTCACGATCATCGGTACTCAGGACATCGTATTCGGAGAGATTGACCGTTGAACCCGGAACGCCTGTCGGAAAAATACCTCACGCCTGAAGTACGGGCCGAGATAGACCACTGGTTGACCAAGTATCCGGCCGACCGTAAGCGCTCGGCGGTAATTCCAGCCCTGCATGCGGTTCAAGATGCTAACGGCGGTTACCTAACGGAAGCGTTGATGAATGCCGTCGCCGAGTACCTAGAGCTGCCGCAAGTTTCGGTATACGAGGTTGCGAACTTCTACTCGATGTTCGACCTGAAACCGGTTGGTCGTCACAAGGTCAATTTGTGCACCAACATTTCCTGTATGCTGCGCGGCGCGGATGAAATCGTTAAGCACTGCGAGCAAAAACTGGGAATTAAGCTCGGCGAGACCACCCCGGACCAGCGCATAACTCTCAAGATCGAAGAGGAATGCCTTGCAGCCTGCACCGGCGCACCGATGATGGTGGTCGATGGTCATTACTACACCGATCTCACGCCGGAAAAGGTGGATGAGATCCTGGATAATTTGGAGTAAGCCATGGCGAACGAGGTCTGCTTCCAGACCCTGCAATTCGATGAGCCCTGGACGCTTGAGAACTACCTCAAAACCGGAGGATACGAGTCTTGGCGTAAGGTGCTGAACGAAAAAACGCCGCCGGAGGACATCCTCGATACCTTGAAAAGGGCGGCGCTGCGGGGGCGCGGTGGTGCCGGCTTCTCCACCGGTATGAAGTGGAGCTTCATGCCACGAACCGCACCGGGCCAGAAATACATCGTCTGTAACTCCGACGAATCGGAACCGGGAACCTGCAAGGATCGCGATATCCTGCGCTTTAACCCGCATGCCTTAGTCGAAGGCATGGCTATTGCCGGCTATACCATAGGCGCAACCGTCGGCTACAACTATATGCGCGGCGAGTTTCACCACGAACCTTTCGAGCGTTTCGAGCAGGCGTTGCGCGAAGCCTACGAGGCCGGTTTGCTGGGCAAGAATATCCTCGGTTCCGGGGTCGATATGGACATTTATAGCCATATTGGCGCCGGCGCCTATATCTGCGGCGAAGAAAGCGCCTTGCTGGAATCGTTAGAAGGCAAGAAAGGCCAGCCGCGGTACAAGCCGCCGTTTCCGGCCCAATTCGGCCTCTACGGTCGCCCGACGACGATTAACAACACCGAGTCGTTATCGTCGGTGCCGACGATTCTGCGTAAAGGCGCCGATTGGTTCCTTGAGCTTGGGAAGCCGAATAACGGGGGAGTGAAGCTTTTCTGCGTCTCTGGCCATGTCAGCAAACCAGGAAACTTTGAGATTTCGCTCGGAACCCCTTTTAAAGACTTGCTGGAGATGGCCGGCGGCGTATGGCACGGCCGGAAACTAAAAGCTGTGATTCCGGGCGGCTCGTCCATGCCGGTCGTGCCCGCCGAGGTCATGATGGATCTCACCATGGATTACGACAGCCTTGCCCAGGCAGGTTCCGCGTTAGGTTCCGGTGGGGTGATCGTAATGGATGAGACGACCGACATGGTGAAGGCTTTGATGCGGATTTCGCGCTTCTACTATGCGGAGTCCTGCGGTCAGTGTACGCCTTGTCGCGAGGGCACCGGCTGGATGTACCGCGTACTGCGCCGCTTGGTCGATGGCCAAGGCCGTCCGGAAGACCTCGAATTGCTGGAGTCTGCGGCAGGGCAGATCGCCGGGCATACTATCTGTGCCTTTGGCGAAGCTGCCGCCTGGCCAGTGCAAAGTTTTCTCAAGCATTACTTCCACGAATTCAAGTATTACGTGGAGCATAAGCGCTCCATGGTGGGTGATGCCCAGGGGGCTGCCGCATGAACGCAAAGGTAGATCAAGAGCAGAAAAACCCCGACCTCGTCACCATCGAGGTCGACGGAGTCAGCATGGAAGTGCGCAAGGGCGCCATGCTGATCGAAGCCACCGACGCCGCCAATGTTCACGTACCGCGTTTTTGCTACCACAAGAAGCTTTCGGTAGCGGCTAACTGCCGGATGTGTCTGGTAGAGGTGGAGCGGGCGCCGAAGCCTTTGCCGGCATGCGCAACCCCGGTTGCCGACGGTATGCGGGTATTTACTAAGTCCGAACGTGCTCTAGCAGCGCAGAAGGGCGTGATGGAATTCCTGCTAATTAACCACCCGTTAGATTGCCCAATTTGCGATCAAGGCGGCGAATGCGAGCTGCAGGACGTGGCTTTAGGCTATGGCCGCGGTGTATCGCGTTTCACCGAGCGGAAGCGGGTGGTCGAGGACGAGAATCTCGGGCCCTTAGTGGCGACCGAGATGACCCGTTGCATCCATTGCACCCGCTGCGTGCGTTTTCTCGACGAAGTAGCAGGGCAACGCGAGCTTGGCGGTATCGGGCGCGGCGAGCACACGGTGATTTCCACCTACGTGGAAGCAGGTGTGCGGTCGGAGCTATCCGGAAACGTGATCGATCTCTGCCCGGTTGGCGCACTGACTTCAAAGCCGTATCGGTTCTCCGCGCGTGCTTGGGAAATGCTCAGCCATGCGGCGATCGCACCCCACGATTCGGTTGGTTCTAACATCAATCTGCATCATGTGCGGGGGAAAGTTAAGCGGGTTGCGCCGAGAGAGAATGAATCGCTTAACGAAACCTGGATTTCCGACCGCGATCGATTCAGTTATCAGGGCATCTACAGCGAAGACCGCCTGCCGCGGCCGCTCGTTAAACGAAACGGCGAGTGGGAAGAGGTCGAATGGGAAACCGCGCTTGAAGTCACGGCGAAGGGTCTGCGGCAAGTCGTGGAAGCCCACGGCGGCGGGCAGCTCGGCGCTTTGATTAGCCCGACGTCGACGCTGGAAGAACTCTACCTGCTAAGCCGTTTGGTGCGCGGTTTGGGCAGCGCTAATATCGATCACCGGCTACGGCAGGCCGATTTCAGCGACCAGGCCAAGGCGCCGGCTTTTCCTCATTTGGGGCTGTCGGTAGAGGAGCTGGAAGCGCAGCGCGCGGTTTTGGTTATTGGCAGCAACGTGCGCTCGGAGTTGCCGATTATTAATCTGCGGCTGCGCAAAGCAAGCCTTGCGGGTGCTGCGGTGATGACGGTTAACCCGCGTCGCTTCAAAGCCAACTATGAATTGGCGGTCGACCACGTGGTAGCGCCGCAGGCGATGGTGCGCGAGTTGGCTGCGGTTGCCCAAGCGCTGCTCGATGCGAAAGGCGAACCGGCGCCCGCCGGTTTTGCCGAGCTGTTGGGCGATGTCAAACCGGGTCGGGTTCATCAGGACATCGCCACCAAACTGCAAGAGCAGGAGCAAGCGGTTGTGCTTACCGGCGCACTCGTCGAAAGCCATCCCGCCGGTGCCGCATTACGTGCCTTGGCGGGGCTGATCGCGCGGCTTAGCAATGCCCGTTTCGGTCAACTTCCGCAGGCGGCAAACAGTGTCGGTGCCTGCCTGGCCGGCGCTCAGCCGCATCGTGGCGTGGGAGCGCGCAAATCGGACCAGGTCGGGCTCGATGCCCGGCGGATGTTCGAGGAGCCGCGTAAGGGATATTTGCTGTTTAACGTAGAGCCGGAGTTCGACGCTTGGAATCCTTCTGCGGCGCGTAAAGCTCTGGCTGAAGCCGAATTTGTAGCGGTTATGAGTCCGTATGCAACGCCGGATATGGCCGATTACGCAGACGTGATTCTACCGATATCCGCCTTCAGCGAAACGGCGGGTACCTACGTCAACCTCGAAGGGCGTTGGCAAAGTGCCGGCGGGGTTGCGGCACCGGTCGGCGAAGCACGGCCTGGCTGGCGTGTTCTGCGCGTTCTCGGAAATCTCTTCGACCTGGATGGGTTCGACTATCAAGGTGCCGACCAGGTGCTTGACGAAATCCGCTCGGCGGTCGGCGAGGCGGCAGTGCCGGCAGCGCCCGCTTGGGAGCCGGTTGTCAACGCGTTCCAGGCACAGGGTTTAGTGCGTTTAGGCGACGTGCCGATATACCGCACCGATATGCTGGTGCGGCGTGCGTCCGCTTTACAGGCGACAGTGCATACACCGGCGGCTGCCGTATATCTCGCCGCGGCGACGGCGGCGGCGGTCGGCGTTCGGGAAGGGCAGCAAGTGCGGGTCCGGCAAGACGGTGCCAGCCTTGAGTTACCAGCCGTTATCGACGACTCGATTCCGGCTGATTGTGTCTGGATTCCGGCAGCATTAGAAGAAACCGGCGTCCTGGGCCCCATGCAGGGGGAAGTGACGGTTGAGGCTGCCTGATAAGGCCGGCGTTCATCCTAACGGGAAGCAGAATGTAAATGGCGGAACTGACTGAACTTCTCTGGATCGTCGCGAAGATTGGGGCCATTATCGGGCCGCTGATCATCGCGGTGGCATACATGACCTACGCCGAGCGTCGGATATTAGGTTGGATTCAAGACCGACACGGGTGCAACACGGTTGGCCCGTTCGGTTTGCTGCAGCCGTTTGCCGACGTCTTTAAGTTGTTGCTTAAAGAAGTGACGGTGCCGGCGAGCGCGAACAAATTCTTGTTCGTGGTTGCGCCGATGCTGGCCTTGATGCCGGCGCTCGCGGCATGGGCGGTGATTCCGTTCGCCGACGGTTGGGTCTTGGCGGACATTAACGCCGGCTTGTTGTACATCTTGGCGATGACCTCACTGGGCGTGTACGGCATTATCCTCGCCGGGTGGGCCTCGAACTCAAAGTACGCCTTGTTGAGCACCATGCGTAGCGGGGCCCAGGTGATCTCTTACGAAATCGCCATGGGGTTTGCGCTCGTCGGGGTGCTAATGACCGCGGGTAGCTTGAATCTTAGCGACATCGTCAATGCCCAAGCCGGCGCGTTCTGGAACTGGTACTGGCTGCCGTTGCTACCGTTGTTCGTCGTTTACTGGATCTCTGGTGTTGCGGAGACCAACCGGGCGCCGTTCGACGTCGCCGAGGGCGAATCGGAAATTGTGGCCGGTTTCCACGTCGAGTACTCGGGTTCAGCGTTCGCGTTGTTCTTCTTAGCCGAATACATGAACATGATTCTGATCTCCGCGCTGGCGACCATCATGTTCTTCGGCGGTTGGTATTCGCCGTTTACCGGTATTCCGGTTCTCGGGCCGATGTTCGATTGGGTGCCAGGCATCGTTTGGTTCCTGCTCAAGACGGCATTCTTCCTTTTCTGCTACGTCTGGTTCCGCGGCACGTTCCCGCGTTATCGCTACGACCAGATCATGCGGCTGGGTTGGAAGGTTCTTATTCCTGTGACCGTGGTATGGCTGGTCGTGGTCGCCGTGTTCCATATTACCGGGTTCGGCCCCTGGTACTGACCGAGGTGTGGTCATGCGTGCAGTACGTGATTTCGTAAATAGCTTCCTGCTGGTCGAACTGCTCAAAGGGTTGTCGCTCACCGGCCGGCATATGTTTCGTCGGAAAGTGACCGTTCGTTATCCCGAGGAGACGGCGCCGCAATCGCCGCGTTTTCGGGGATTACACGCTCTGCGCCGGTATCCCAACGGGGAAGAACGGTGCATCGCGTGTAAACTGTGCGAGGCCGTTTGTCCGGCTTTGGCGATCACGATCGAGTCGCATGAACGTGAGGACGGCACGCGCCGGACCACGCGTTACGACATCGATCTGTTTAAGTGCATTTATTGCGGTTTCTGCGAAGAATCCTGCCCGGTCGACTCTATTGTCGAGACGCGCGTTTTCGAATACCACATGGAGCGCCGGGGCGAGAATGTGATTCATAAGGATCAATTGCTCGCGATGGGCGAGAAATACGAACAGCAGCTGGCGGCCGATCGCGCAGCCGACGCACCGTACCGATAAGCGCAGATCTCGGGGCAAGGACCCGGTCAGGCGAGAGGGGCTATACGAGCCATGCTACAGATTATCTTTTATGTCTTCGCGGCGATCTTGCTATTTTCCGCCGTCATGGTCATCAGCGTTAAGAACCCAGTGCACGCGGCTATGTTCCTCGTGCTCTCGTTCTTCAGCGCCGCCGCCATCTGGTTGTTGGGCGGCGCCGAATTCCTCGGAATCGCGCTAGTGCTCGTATATGTCGGGGCAGTCATGGTGTTGTTCCTGTTCGTGTTGATGATGCTCGATATCAACACGGACATTATGCGGCAGGGCTTCGCCCGTTATTTGCCTCTGGGCGCTGCGATCGGCGTGGTTATGGTTGTGCAGATGTTGCTCGTTATCGGTGCTGCACAGATAACGCCTGAGGCCGGTGCGGTAGTGGCCGACCCGGACGTTAACAACATCAAGATGATTGGGCAGGTGTTGTACACCGTCTATGTCTATCCGTTCGAATTGGCGGCGGTCGTGCTTTTGGTCGCGATCATCGCTGCAATCATGTTGACGCTGCACAAACGGCCCGGTACGAAACGACAGGATGTCGGTAAGCAGGTTCGGGTTCGTAAGGACGAGCGTCTGAAAGTGATCTCGATGCCGGCTGAAAAGCGCGAGCGGTAAACCAACGCCAGACTTTCCAAGCGGGACTTTTAAATGATTGAACTGTCCGATTATTTGTACCTGGGGGCGCTCCTGTTCAGCTTGGGAGTGGCCGGTATCTTCCTTAACCGGAAGAATGCCATCGTGCTGCTGATGTCGATCGAGCTGATTCTGCTTTCGGTCAATATCAACTTTATCGGCTTTTCGTATTACCTGAACGACATTGCCGGGCAGGTGTTCGTGTTCTTCATTCTTACGGTTGCCGCGGCCGAATCGGCGATTGGTTTGGCCATCCTTGTGGTGTTGTTCCGTAACCGAGGCAGCATCGACGTCGCCGACGTGAGTAGCATGAAGGGCTGAGCAGCATGGAAAACGTCTATCTCATACTATTGCTTGCGCCACTCGTCGGCGCCATTCTAGCCGGCTTTTCGGAAAGTTGATCGGGCGTGCCGGCGCTCATAGCGTGACCATTTTAGGTGTCGCGGTTTCGCTAGCGCTTTCGCTTTGGGTGGTTAAAGATCAGTTCTTCGACGGCGGAGAGGTCTATAACGCTACCGTTTATACCTGGATGCTGGCCGGCGGCATCAACTTTGAGGTCGGTTTCCTCATTGACCGTCTGACCGCCATTATGTTGGTGGTGGTGACCAGCGTATCGTTGATGGTGCACGTGTACGCCATCGGCTATATGAAAGACGATCCCGGCTACCAGCGGTTTTTCAGCTACATCTCGCTGTTCACCTTCTCCATGTTGTTATTGGTGATGGCGAACAACTTTATGCAGTTGTTCGTCGGCTGGGAGTTGGTCGGGCTTGTGTCCTACCTCCTCATCGGCTTCTGGTTCAAACGTCCAACGGCGATTTTGCGAACTTCAAGGCCTTCCTGGTCAACCGCGTCGGCGATTTCGGATTCTTGCTCGGTATCGGCGCGGTCCTATTTTACTTTGGCAGTGTCGATTACCTTGAAGTCTTTGCCGCGGCAGAAGCTAATCCCGACCAGACGATGGAAATCTTCCCAGGCGTCGCTTGGTCGGTAATGACCGTTACTTGCATCTTGTTGTTTATCGGTGCAATGGGTAAATCGGCGCAGGTTCCGTTACATGTTTGGCTGCCCGACTCGATGGAAGGCCCGACGCCGATTTCTGCGCTTATTCACGCTGCCACCATGGTGACCGCTGGCATCTTTATGGTCGCTCGCATGTCGCCGATGTACGAACTGACGACCACTGCCTTGAGCTTCGTGCTGATCATCGGCGCCACAGGCGCCTTGTTCCTGGGCTTGGTGGGCTTGGTACAGAACGATATTAAACGCGTGGTTGCCTACTCGACGTTGTCGCAGTTGGGTTACATGTTCGTCGCTTTGGGTGTGTCCGCTTATGCAGCGGGCGTATTCCATCTCATGACGCACGCCTTCTTTAAAGCGCTGCTGTTTCTGGGTGCCGGCTCGGTCATCATCGCCATGCACCACGAGCAGGATATGCGCAAGATGGGCGGTTTGAAGAAATACATGCCGGTTACCTACTGGACCATGCTATTGGGTACGTTGGCGTTGATCGGCGCGCCGTTCTTCTCCGGCTTCTTCTCGAAGGACGCCATTATCGAAGCAGCCTACTATTCCGACCGCTTCGGCTCGGGGTATGCGTATCTGGCTGTGCTCCTCGGTGTGTTCGTCACCGCTTTGTATAGTTTCCGTCTGTTCTTCTTGGTTTTCCACGGCAAAGAACGGATGGACGAGCATACGCGCTCGCATCTGCACGAAAGCCCGAAGGTGGTGACGATACCGCTGATTTTGCTAGCGATTCCTTCCGTAGTCATTGGCTATCTGACTATCGGGCCGCTGCTGTTCGGCGAAGGGTTTGGGCCGGCGATTACGGTTGCGGAACAGCATGATGTGCTGGCTTACATCGGCGAAGGATTTACCGGGCCGTTAGGCTTCGTCGTCAACGCCTTCACCTATCCGGCGGTGTACGTCGCGGCGCTGGGCACCTTGGCCGCGTGGTTCCTGTACATAAAACGTCCTGACCTGCCGGCTGTATTCAAGCAGCGTTTGAATCTCGGTTACCGGATCTTGGTGAAAAAGTATGGCTTTGACGAGCTGTATCTCAACGTTTTCGCTGCCGGCGGCCGTGCTTTGGGACGTTTTTTCTGGAAAGTCGGTGACGTCAAGTTGATCGACGGCATACTGGTGAACGGCACTGCACGTACCATCGGTCGTCTGGCGAGCGTGTTACGGCACGGTCAAACCGGTTACCTGTACCACTATGCTTTCGTCATGATCATCGGCCTGCTGGGGCTACTGACTTGGTTCGTGATGAGAGTTGTCTCGTAAGCGTTTTTGTTTCATTGAGGCCGGCGGCCGCGTGCTGCCTGGTGCTAACTTGTTTCGCTGGTAAGGAATTGACGGATGTTTGATGCCTGGCCCTTGTTGAGCCTGCTGATTTGGCTGCCGATAGCCGGTGGTGTGCTGGTTCTCGCCGTCGGTGGTAAGCAGCCGGAGCGTGCGCGCTACTTGGCACTGCTTGTGTCAGTGTTAGTGTTCTTGCTGAGCTTGCCGCTCTTTGCGGGCTTTAGCACTGAAACTGCTGCGATGCAGTTCGTCGAGCGGGTAGACTGGGTACCGGCACTCGGCGTCGAGTATTACCTCGGTGTTGACGGCATCAGCATGCCGTTGATTATCCTCACCGCGTTCAGCACGATCTTGGTCGTGCTGGCGAGTTGGCGGGTTATTCAGTACAAGCCGGCGCAGTATCTAGCCGCTTTCCTCATCATGGAAGGGATCATGATCGGCGTTTTCAGTGCGCTGGACGCTATCCTGTTCTATGTCTTCTGGGAAGCCATGCTGGTGCCGATGTTCTTGGTTATCGGCATCTGGGGCGGGCCGAACCGTATCTATGCTACGGTTAAGTTCTTCCTATATACCTTCCTCGGCTCGGTACTGATGTTGGTAGCGTTGATTTACCTCCAGTTCCAGGCCGAAAGCTTCGACATTCTAGAAATGCACCAGCTCGCCTTGCCGTTTGCGGCGCAAATCTGGGTGTTCTTGGCCTTCTTGCTGGCGTTTGCCGTCAAAGTGCCGATGTGGCCCGTTCATACCTGGTTGCCGGATGCGCACGTCGAGGCGCCTACGGGCGGTTCGGTCATTCTTGCTGCCATTATGCTCAAGATCGGCGGATACGGCTTCTTGCGCTTTGCCCTACCGATTACGCCTGAAGCTAGCATGAGCCTGGCCTGGTTGGTTATCGCGCTGTCGCTGGTTGCTGTGGTTTACATCGGCCTGGTGGCCATGGTGCAAGAGGATATGAAAAAGCTCATCGCGTATTCGTCGATTGCGCATATGGGCTTTGTAACGCTCGGTTTCTTCCTTATCTTCCCCATCGCTGCGCAAACGGGCGGCTCCAATGGTGCTGCGTTGCTGGCGTTGGAAGGCGGGATGGTGCAGATGATCTCGCACGGTTTCATTTCCGCCGCGATGTTCCTCTGCGTAGGCGTTCTTTACGACCGCATGCATTCTCGCCGTATAAGCGACTACGGCGGGGTTGCGAATAAGATGCCTGTTTTTGCTGCGTTTTTTGTTCTGTTCGCGATGGCCAACGCTGGTTTGCCGGGCACGTCGGGATTCGTCGGCGAATTCATGGTGATCTTGGCGGCTTTCCAAGCCAACTTCTGGTACGCGTTCTTGGCCGGAATGACCTTGGTCCTTGGGGCTGCCTATAGCCTCTGGTTGATCAAGCGGGTGGTTTACGGCGAAGTTGCTAACGACAAAGTGGCGGCCTTAGAGGACGTCACTATCCGCGAGAAGTTGATACTGGGAATTCTAGCCATAGCCGTGCTGGCGCTTGGTCTGTGGCCAGCGCCGTTGATTGAGGTGATGGAACCGACCTTGGCGAACCTGCTTGAGCAGGTGATGGTTGCACGTTAACTGACGTACGATCCGTACTTTGCGTAACGGGTCGTGACGATGGGAATGAAGTTCGAGGAACTCCTATGACCTTAGAGATGCCAGATCTGAGCCCAGCTTCGCCGGTGCCTTTCGAGATGCCAGATCTGAGCCTTGCCCTGCCGGAAATATGGGTGTTGAGTGCGGCGTGCATAATCCTCGTCGTCGATCTTTTCACTCGTGATCCGCAGCGTCGGCCAACGTTTTGGTTAACGCAGATCGCGATTTGGGGCAATTGCCCTGACAATCGGGACGCAGTGGGGCATTCGAGAGCTTACCTTTAATGGTTCTTACGTCGCCGATTCTATTGGCGTCTTACTGAAAGTCGGCGTCTTGGGCTTGGTGTTTCTGGCCTTCGCCTATTCCCGCCAGTATCTGCATGAGCGAGATATCCTGAAGGGCGAGTTTTATGTCTTAGGGTTGTTAGGTGTGCTCGGGATGATGGTAATGATCTCGGCACACAACCTGATCTCGCTTTATGTGGGATTGGAGCTGATGTCGCTGTGCATGTACGCACTGGTGGCTATGAACCGGGAGTCGTTGCGCTCTAGCGAGGCGGCCATGAAGTACTTCGTGCTCGGTGCGTTGGCCTCCGGTGTGCTGTTGTACGGCATGTCTATGCTCTATGGCGCATCGGGCAGCCTAGACATCGCGGAAATCGCTGCGGCTGCGGATGCGAATCCCGATAGTGTGTTGTTCGTGTTCGGTCTGGTATTCGTGCTGGTTGGAGTCGCGTTCAAGTTTGGTGCGGTGCCGTTTCACATGTGGGTGCCGGACGTCTATCAGGCGCGCCGACGGTTATCAGCCAGTACATTGCAACGGCCTCGAAGGTTGCCGCGGTTGGCTTGTTTATCCGCCTCATTTACGAAGGCTTAGGGCCGCTATCCGAGCATTGGCGGGGAATGTTGATTATTCTTGCCGTGCTGTCGTTCGCGGCCGGTAATATCTTGGCGCTGGTGCAGACCAACATTAAGCGTCTGTTCGGTTACTCGGCATTTAACCATATCGGTTTTATTTTCTTGGGTTTCATCGGCGCGGCTTACACCGGTTCCGATGCAGGCATGGCGGCTGCGAGTTTCTATGCGATCACGTATGCGTTAACCGTTGCGGCTACCTTCGGCATCATCATGCTGCTTAGCCGCAAAGGCTTTGAAGCGGATACGTTGGACGACATCAAAGGTCTGAACGAGCGTAGCGGGTTGTTTGCCTTTGTACTGTTGCTGCTGATGATTTCCCTGACCGGTATTCCGGGAACCGTCGGCTTCTATGCCAAGTGGGTAGTGGTGCAATCCGTCGTCGATGCTGGCCTGATCTGGTTGGCTATCTTAGCGGTGATTGCAGCGGTAGTCGGTGCCTTCTATTACTTGCGCATCGTCAAATTGGCCTACTTTGAGAAACCGGCGGAGCAAAGCCCTGAGATTGAAGCTTCGGCTGGTTTCAAAGCGGTATTGGCCGCAAACGGTCTGGCGATACTCGCGCTGGGTATTTTCCCTGGAACCTTGATTGCTGTATCGAGGGCCGCGTTCGGGCTATGAGTGTTGGTGCCGGAATCCTATTGCTGTTTCTGGTCGCCTTTGTGGCGGCCAACCTCCCATGGTTGACGGAGCGCGTTTTCTTCGTGCTCCGTCCGCCGGCGCACGGCAAGCGGGAGTGGATACGACTGTTGGAATGGGCTGTGCTCTATGTTCTTGTAGGGTTGATTGGCCGTGGTTTGGAGTATCAATTGACCGGTCAGATACAACCGCAAGATTGGGAGTTCTACGTCACGACACTTTGCCTGTTCGTCGTGTTCGCACTACCCGGTTTTATTTATCGCCACGATTTGCGTAGACACTTGAGAAAGCGCCGGTGACCCCCTAATCCTTGAGTTCCAGATTGGGCGCCGGCCTTGCATGTAAGCACTAAAATACGTAGAATGCGTCGCATCAGTTGCGGGGTGGAGCAGTCTGGCAGCTCGTCGGGCTCATAACCCGAAGGTCGCAGGTTCAAATCCTGCCCCCGCTACCAGCTACTTTGAGAAAAGGCCGTTAGCGGCCTTTTTTTGTAGCCGCGAGGAAACTTTCACCGTAAGCGGCTGTCTGTTCTTTTGTGTGGATGGGCCTCTGGCCCATTTTTTGTTTGTGTAGCTTGGTATGTCGCGTAGTTCAGAGTTAACCGAATTGTTGGAGCCAGTGGTAAGCGGTATGGGGTATGAATTGGTCGGTATCGAATACCAGGCCAACCCCAAGAACGCACTGGTTCGTATTTATTTGGACAGCCCAAACGGGGTCACGCTGGATGACTGCGAAAAAGTAAGTCGGCAGGTCAGCGGCGTACTTGATGTGGAAGACCCGATCAGTGGCCAGTATACGCTGGAGGTGTCTTCGCCAGGGTTGGACCGACCGATATTCAAGGCAAGCGATTACGATCGGTTTGCCGGCGAGAAAGTGAAAATCCGCGTGCATGGGTCGCTAGAAGGTCGGCGCAGGTTCGCGGGGGTGCTGCGCGGCCTGAACGGGGATTGCGTGGTTGTCGAAGAAAATGGGGTGGAGATCAGCCTGCCCTTGAGCCAGATCGACAAAGCGAATCTGGAGCTTGAGGTGTAAGGCTGCTCGACTGGAGCCGGGAATATGAGCAAAGAAATCCTGCTGGTTGTAGAGGCGATTTCCAATGAAAAGGGCGTCGCCAGGGACGTAATCTTCGAAGCCATCGAAGCGGCTCTAGCTTCCGCGACTAAGAAGCGTCACGGAGGCGAGCTGGATGTACGCGTGGCCGTAGACCGGAAAACCGGTGAGTCATCCACTTTTCGCCGTTGGCATGTGGTTGCCGACGAGGACGAGATCGAGGCGCCGGAGCAACAGTTAACCCTTGAGCAGGCACGCGAACGCGATGCTTCGGTCGAAGTCGGCGGCATTATCGAAGAGCCGATGGAGTCCATCGGTTTCGGTCGTATCGCCGCACAGACCGCAAAACAGGTCATCGTGCAAAAAGTACGCGAAGCGGAACGGCGCAAAGTTGTCGATGCTTTTGCGGACCAAGTCGGCACCTTGATTACCGGCGTCGTTAAACGGGTCGACGAGGTAATGTGTTTCTGGATTTAGGCGATAATGCCGAAGCATTCATTCCGCGGGAAGAAATGATTCCCCGCGAAGCGGTGCGGGCGGGGGATCGTCTGCGAGGGTATTTGAAAGAGGTTCGCTCCGAGCCGCGAGGCCCCCAGCTATTTGTGAGCCGTACGGCACCGGAGTTTTTGATTGAATTGTTCAAGCTGGAAGTTCCGGAAGTCGGCCAGGAGCTTATCGATATCTTGGGCAGTGCCCGCGACCCAGGGGCTCGCGCTAAGATATCGGTGCGGGCGAACGACCCGCGGATCGATCCGGTCGGCGCTTGCGTCGGGATGCGCGGCTCGCGGGTTCAGGCTGTGTCCAACGAACTTTCGGGAGAGCGGATCGATATTATCCTTTGGAACGATAACCCCGCTCAGTTCGTGATTAATGCGATGGCACCGGCAGAGGTGGAATCCATTGTTGTTGACGAAGATAACAACAGCATGGATATCGCGGTCGCCGAAGAGCAACTGTCCCAAGCGATCGGTCGTGGCGGGCAGAACGTCAGGTTAGCGAGCGAATTGACGGGATGGGAGCTGAACGTCATGACGGCTGCGGAAGCCGAAGCTAAAAGTGAGGCGGAAGCAGGCGAGTTGCAGCAAATGTTTATGCGGGAGCTGGACGTCGACGAGGAGGTTTCGGCCATTCTCGTCCAAGAAGGCTTTTCCAGCTTGGAAGAAGTGGCCTATGTGCCGACCTCGGAACTGCTTGAAGTCGAGGAGTTCGACGAGGATATGGTCGAGGAGCTTCGTTCTCGCGCGCGTGCGATTTTGGTGTCGCGCGCCGAAGCTCGGGGCGAAGGGCAAGAAGGGCAGGGGCCTGCTCAGGATTTGCTCGAAATGGAAGGCATGGACGAGGCCTTGGCGAAAGCGATGGCGAAGCGCGGCATTCGTACCATGGAGGACTTGGCGGAGCAGTCTGTCGATGAGCTCATGGAGTTTGACGACATGGACGAGGAGCGCGCCGCGGCCTTGATTATGAAAGCGCGAGAGCCCTGGTTTAGCGATCAGGAAGGACAGGCGTGATGGCGCCTGACACACTCGCTGCTGCATGCCCAATAGAGATTGACGGAGCCCGCACGATGGTTGTCTGAAGAGGTAGATAACCGGTTTGCACAGGGGCCCGGGGAGAGAGAATATGGCGGATATTACTGTACGAGAACTCGCAACTGCGGTCGGAATCCCGGTGGATCGTCTGCTGCATCAAATGGGTGAGGCGGGCTTGGCTAGTCGGGAGGCCGATGCGGCTGTGTCCGACGAGGACAAGGCGGCCTTGCTGGCCCATTTGCGTGACGCACACGGGAACGCCGAGGGCGAGGAAGTCCCGGGCCCCAAGAAGATTACGCTTAAACGCAAGAGCCATAGCCAGCTTAAATTGCCTTCTGGCGGTACCGGCACCCGTGGGCCGCGTCAAACCCGGACCGTGAACGTCGAGGTGCGCAAAAAACGTACCTATGTTAAACGGACGGTTGTGGAAGCCGAAGAAACAAAACGTGAGGCTGAACTCTTGATCCAAGCACTGGCGGAAGAAGCTGCGCGTAAAGCGGCGGAAGAAGAGGCTCGCCGCAAGGCAGAGGAAGAAGAGCGGGCTCGGCAGGAAGCTGAGGCTGAAGCGAAGCGTGAGGCAGAAGAAGCGCGTCAGCGGGCAGAGGAAGAAGCGAGGCGGAAGGAAGAAGAGCAGACTCGGGCTGCCGCCGCCGAAATTGCTCCGAAGGCGGAGCAAGAGGCAAAGGTCAGTGCGGCGGAAGAGGTCGAGGAAACGCCGGTGAAAGATGCAGGGCCTTCGCCGGAGGTGCGCGAAGCGCGCCGTCGCGAGGAAGAGAAAGAGCGTAAGCGGGCAGAGCAAGAGGCCAAGCGAGAGCGCGAGGCTGAAGCGCGCGTGGCTCGCAAAACTGCTAAGGGTAAGAAGGGTAGGCAGTCGCTGAGCGTTGCTCCCGGCAAGAGCGGTCGTCGCGGCGGTAAACGCGTTGCTGCCGGAAGCGACGCCGGCCGGCAAATCCAGCATGGATTCGAGCGCCCGACGGCGCCCATGGTGCGAGAAGTTCCGATTCCCGAGACCATCACCGTCGGCGAGTTGGCTCAGAAAATGAGCATTAAAGCTGCATTGCTGATCAAGGAAATGATGAAGCAAGGCGTTATGGCAACGATCAACCAAAGCTTGGACCAGGAGACGGCGGCGCTGTTGGTCGAAGAATTAGGCCACAAGCCGAAATTGCTCAGCGAAAGCGCGGTCGAAGAGGAAGTGCTCAGCTCGGTCGATACGCCGGATGGCGAGCGCGTTGCGCGTGCGCCTGTGGTAACGATCATGGGGCACGTTGATCATGGTAAAACGTCGTTGCTGGACTACATTCGCCGCACCAAAGTCGCCTCCGGCGAGGCTGGCGGTATTACTCAGCATATCGGCGCCTATCATGTCGAAACCGACGGCGGGGTGATTACCTTCTTGGATACCCCGGGCCACGAAGCCTTTACAGCCATGCGCGCCCGCGGTGCGAAGCTTACCGATATCGTGGTGCTGGTCGTCAGTGCCGACGATGGCGTGATGCCGCAAACGGCCGAAGCGATTAAGCATGCTCGTGCGGCGGAAGTGCCGATCGTTGTCGCCATCAATAAGATGGATAAGCCGGATGCCGATCCTGATCGCGTTAAACAGGAGCTATCCCAGCACGAGGTTATTTCCGAGGATTGGGGCGGCGATGTCCAGTTTGTGCCGGTATCGGCGAAAACGGGTATGGGCATCGAAGAACTGTTAGAGGCGATCAGCTTGCAGGCCGAGCTGATGGAACTGACGGCGGTGGAAGATTGTCAGGCAACCGGCGTGGTGCTTGAGTCCAGCCTCGATAAGGGACGTGGCCCGGTCGCCACCGTACTGGTGCAGAACGGCATCTTGAAACGCGGCGATGTCGTCCTCTCCGGTAAGGAGTACGGCCGTGTTCGCGCATTAATCGACGAGAACGGCAAACGTGTGGATAAAGCCGGCCCCTCGATTCCGGTTGTGGTACTTGGTTTGTCTGGGTTGCCGAACGCGGGCGAGGACGTGATGGTCGTCAAGGACGAGCGTAAAGCCCGCGAGGTCGCGGAGTACCGTTCGAGCAAACACCGCGATACCCGTCTGGCGCAGCAGAAAGCGGCGAAGATGGAAAACCTCTTCTCGCAGATGCAGGAAGATCAGGTTAATACCGTTAACTTGGTGGTGAAAGCGGACGTACAAGGTAGCGCGGAGGCGCTACAGCAGGCGCTGGTCGATCTCTCTAGCGACGAAGTGCGCGTTAACATCGTGGCTGGCGGTGTCGGTGCTATCAACGAGTCGGACGTGAACCTGGCGCTAGCCTCCAACGCGTTGCTGATCGGCTTTAACGTACGTGCCGATGGCGCAGCGCGGCGAGCGGTTCAGGAGTCCGGCGTCGACTTGCATTATTACAGTGTTATTTACGATGCGATTGACCAGCTCAAGAATGCCATTAGCGGCATGTTGGAGCCGGAGATTCGGGAAGAGATTATCGGTCTGGCCCAAGTTCGCGATGTCTTTAAATCGTCCAAGCTCGGCGCTGTTGCCGGCTGCCTGATTGTCGAAGGCGTCGTTAAACGTAGTAACCCGATTCGCGTACTGCGCGATAACGTCGTTATCTATGAAGGCGAGTTGGAATCTTTGCGGCGCTTCAAGGACGATGTCAATGAGGTTCAGTCCGGTACCGAATGCGGTATCGGCGTGAAGAACTACAACGACGTTCGGGTCGGCGACCAGATCGAATGTTACGAGCGAGTCGAGATCCGGCGCGAACTGTAAGGCGAGATCAAGCTGGCCGCCGGCGTGGGTTGCGAGATAGGCAACCCACGCTATTAATGTGGGAATCGAGGAGATTGAGACTATGCCTAAGGATTTTCCCAGAACGCGGCGGGTGGGAGACCAGATACAGCGCGAACTCGCCGAGTTGATTCGCGACGAAGTGCGCGACCCGAGGGTCGGCATGGTGACCGTTTCGGGCGTAGACGTAACACGCGATCTGGCGCATGCAAAAGTCTATGTCACGCCCCTTGGCGGCAATCGCGAGGAAGGCGTCGAGCTTGCGGAAGCGTTGAATCATGCGAGCAGTTTTTTGCGCAAGCTGCTCGGTCAGCGCCTACGGTTGCGTACCGTACCGGCGCTGAAGTTCGTATACGACGAGTCATTCGAGCGCGGCGCACGGCTGTCGGCGCTGATCGATCAGGCTGTTGGCGAACGCAGTAGCGACGCTGCGGGCGAGGACGAGTCTAACCAGGATAAATGAGGGCGGGCCCCGGCCTACCTCGTAGTGCGATAGGTTTTAAGTATATGGCGGCTTCGTCAAAACGGCCGGTCAATGGAATTCTTTTGCTCGATAAACCTGAGGGTTTGACCTCCAATCGAGCATTGCAGAAAGTTAAACGCTTATTCAAAGCGCAGAAGGCCGGGCATACGGGTAGTTTGGACCCGCTTGCCACAGGACTTCTACCGTTATGCTTTGGCGAAGCAACCAAAATCTCAGGTTTTTTGCTGGATGCGGATAAGCGCTATCGCTTTACCTGCAAGCTCGGGGAAACCACAACCACTGGCGATCAGGAAGGCGATGTATTAGAGCGCCTGCCGGTGCCGGAGTTGACCGAGACGGTGGTGGAGACCGCTTTAGCGCGTTTCCGTGGCGAAATCGAACAGATTCCGCCTATGTATTCCGCTTTGAAACACCAAGGCGAGCGGCTTTACCGCTTGGCCCGCCAGGGTGTAGAAGTGGAGCGGAAGGCGCGTCGCGTCCTGATCCACGAGTTAGTGCTGGTGCGCCTTGGCAATAGCGAGCTAGAGCTTGACGTCCACTGTTCAAAAGGCACTTATGTTCGCAGCTTATGCGAAGATTTGGGTGCAGCACTCGGCTGTGGAGCTCACGTTAGCCAGCTGCGCCGCACTGCGTTGGGGCCATTTGCCGGGCAGCCGATGATAACGCTGGATGCGTTAGAAGCGCTTGCCGAACAAGGGCTTGACGCCTTGGATAATGCCTTGTTGCCCATCGATGCAGGGTTAGCCCATTGGCCTGCCGTCCAATTGGACTCAGATTCTGCTTATTATCTGCGACAAGGGCAGCCGGTATGGGTGCCGAAGGCCCCCGGCGAGGGATCGGTACGAATTTACGGCCCTCAAGATGTATTTGTCGGTATGGGTGCTATCCTTGACGATGGCCGGGTGGCGCCGAAACGGCTTTTAGCCCAGGCGTAAATTTGTTGTTCGCATATTAACTTAGCTTGTTTGGGCAACAGCCCGGGGCTACAATATGCGTCTTTCGAGTCGGGAGCCTGTTGGACTTGCAGGATATGTAAGCCCAACAGGCTTCTAAGTTCACGGTTTTTGTAGGAGTTTTCGATGTCTCTGTCCGCCGAACAGAAAGGTGAGATTGTTAAGAATTATCAGCGCGCCGAAGGCGATACCGGCTCCCCGGAGGTTCAGGTAGCGCTGCTGACCGCACGCATTGAGCATTTGACCGGCCATTTCGGTACCCACAAGCAGGACCATCACTCTCGTCGTGGTCTGCTGCGTTTGGTTAGCCAGCGCCGCAAGTTGCTTGATTACCTCAAACGCAAAGACCGTGAGCGTTATCAGACGCTGATCGAGCGTCTTGGTCTGCGGAAGTAACGCCTAGATATTTAATTCTGTCCGCATCTAACGGTTGAAGGCTTGTGAATCCGGTAAGCAAAAAAACATTTCAGTACGGTGAGCACACCGTAACGCTAGAGACTGGAGCGGTAGCGCGTCAGGCGACGGGCGCGGTGCTGGTCAATATGTCGGACACGGTAGTCCTGGTGACGGCGGTCGGTAAAAAGTCCGCCGAGCCGAAGGATTTCCTGCCGTTGACGGTCAATTATCAGGAGCGCACTTACGCCGCCGGTAAAATTCCCGGTGGCTTTTTCAAGCGTGAAGGGCGCCCTACCGAAAAGGAAACCCTGACTTCGCGTCTCATCGACCGGCCCTTGCGTCCGCTGTTCGCCGAGGGCTTCAGCGACGAAGTGCAAGTGATTGCCACCGTCATTTCGATGAACCCGGAAGTCGACCCCGATATTCCGGCGTTGATCGGTGCGTCCGCCGCTCTGGCTGTTTCCGGCTTGCCGTTCAATGGTCCCATCGGTGCAGCGCGGGTAGGCTACAAAGACGGCCAGTATCTTCTGAATCCGAGCTTCAGTGCGCTTAGCGATTCGGATCTCGACCTGGTCGTGGCCGGTACCCGCGATGCGGTTCTCATGGTGGAGTCGGAAGCGAACCTGCTGTCCGAGGAGATCATGCTTGGCGCCGTACTGTATGGGCACGAGCAAATGCAGGCTGCCATCGACGCGATCGACGAGCTGAAAGCCGAAGCGGGCAAGCCGGCGTGGGAATGGGTTGCGCCGGCCAAAGACGAGACGCTTGCCCAGCAAGTCGCCGCCGAAGCCGAAGCAGCACTTCGCGAGGCGTATTCGATTGCCGAGAAGCAAGCGCGGCAGGAGAAGGTCGGCGAGATCCGCGATGCGGTGGTAGAGAAGCTGGTCGGCGAGGACGAATCGGAAGGCCCGAGCCTGAAGGACGTTAATAACGCGTTCAAGAGCTTGGAGAAAGAGATCGTCCGTGGCCGGATCTTGGCCGGCGAGCCGCGTATCGATGGGCGCGACAATCAAACCGTTCGCTATATCGATATCGAAGTTGGCACGTTGCCGCGTACGCATGGCTCTGCCATTTTCACCCGTGGCGAAACCCAGGCCTTGGTTGTTACCACGCTGGGTACGGGGCGCGATGCGCAGATCATCGATGCGATCGAAGGCGAGCGTAAAGAAAACTTTATGCTGCACTACAACTTCCCGCCGTACTGTGTCGGTGAAATCAGCTTCATGCTGGCGCCGAAGCGACGGGAAATCGGTCATGGTCGCTTAGCCAAACGCGGCGTACAAGCTGTTATGCCGAGCCCGGAAGAGTGCCCGTACGTGATTCGTGTGGTTTCGGAGATCACCGAGTCCAACGGCTCTAGCTCGATGGCCAGCGTGTGCGGCACGAGCTTGTCCCTCATGGACGCCGGCGTGCCGATTAAAGCCCCGGTTGCCGGTATTGCGATGGGTCTGATCAAAGACGGCGATAAGTTCGCTGTCTTATCCGATATCCTTGGCGACGAAGACCATCTTGGCGACATGGACTTCAAAGTGGCTGGCACCGAAACGGGTATCAGTGCGCTGCAGATGGATATCAAGATCCAGGGTATTACCCGGGAGATCATGGAGCAAGCGCTGGAACAGGCGAAGGCTGGTCGGCTGCATATTCTGCAGAAGATGAACGAAGCCATCCAGACGCCGCGTACCGAAATGTCCGAGTACGCACCGCGCCTGATCACCATCCGGATCGATCCTGAGAAGATCCGTGACGTGATCGGTAAAGGCGGGGCAACCATTCGGGCGTTGACGGAAGAAACCGGCACCAGTATCGATATTAACGACGACGGTGTGGTGACTATTGCCTCGGTCGATAAAGCGGCCGGCGAAGATGCTAAGCGTCGTATCGAGCTGCTGACCGCAGACGTCGAGGTTGGCAAGGTGTATCAAGGCCGAGTCCAGAAACTCATGGACTTCGGTGCTTTCGTCAACATCTTGCCTGGTCGCGACGGCTTGGTTCACATCTCGCAGATTTCCGATCAGCGGGTTGAGAACGTTAGCGATGCTCTCAGCGAAGGCGAGATCGTTAAGGTCAAGGTGCTTGAGGTTGACCGGCAAGGTCGCATCCGTCTAAGTATTAAGGCCGTGGAAGAAGCCGATAGCTAATTTCAAGGCTTGAGCGAAGAAGGGCCCAGATGGGCCCTTTTTTTCGGTGCTTTGGTTTACGATCTTTTAGGATATATACGCGGCCAATGATCGGCGGCGTTAATACTCCCTCTCTTGAATCCCCCAGCTTTGCTCCCAGCTAAGGTTCATACCTCACGCGTTTTCTAACCTTTGCGCTTGCAGGAGCGCTTTATCATGCGTTTTTCTAATCGTGTCGAAGCAGGTCGCCAGTTGGCTGATGTCTTAGGCCGGTATGAAGGCGACGAGCGCCTGTTGGTACTCGGCTTGCCGCGCGGTGGCGTGCCGGTTGCAGCCGAGGTGGCGAATGCCTTAAACGCGGAGCTGGACCTGCTGATTGTGCGCAAGCTTGGCGTGCCTGGGCAGGAAGAGCTGGCGATGGGCGCTGTGGCAACCGGCGGTGCGCTGGTGCTGAACGAGGACTTGATTAAGGGGTTGGGGATTACAGCTGATTATATCGATGCTGCGCTGCTCGCGGAAGAACGCGAACTTAAGCGAAGGGAGAAGGCTTATCGCGGCGAGAGACCTTTGCCGACCCTAGCCGGGCGCCATCTGTTGGTGGTCGATGACGGTGTTGCAACGGGCGCGACGATGCGTGCCGCGGTTAAAGCGTTACGTCAGCATTGGCCGGCCAAGATTACCGTTGCAGTCCCAGTTGCGCCGCCGGATACGGTCTTAAGGCTGCGCGAAGATGCGGACGATGTAGTTTGCTTATCGTCGCCGGCCCCGTTTTACGGGGTGGGAGCGTGGTATGAGGACTTTTCTCAAACGACCGACGAAGAAGTGCGGTCGATATTGAGCCATGCATGGCATGACTTACCGCAGCCCAGGCCCCCAGGCTCGGTAGACGATCGTCGGGAGGGAATGCGCGATGGATAGTCCCTCTGCGTCCTTACGCTACGGTGCCGCGCAGCAAGCTAAGCTCAGGCGATTGGCGCAACCGCTAACAGGGCACCGCAACGATTACGACGGCCTTATGGAGCTGGTCGGCGATGCTCGTTTCGTGTTGTTGGGCGAAGCGACTCATGGTACTAGGGATTTCTATGCGGCCCGGGCAGCGATCACGGAGCGCTTGATTAACGAGAAAGGTTTCACGGCTGTGGCCGTAGAAGCGGATTGGCCGGATGCTTATCGCGTCAACCGCTACGTGCGAGGCGAAGATGCCGACGCCGACGCCGATGCCGCTTTGGACGACTTCGGGCGGTTTCCGCTGTGGATGTGGCGTAACACGGAGGTTCGCGAATTTGTCGAAACGTTAAGAGCAGTTAATCGTTCGCGTGCTGCTCGGGATCGCGTTGGGTTTTACGGGCTGGATATGTACAGCCTGTACCGCTCGGTAGAGTGGGTATTGGCCTACTTGGAAAAGATGGATCCGGAAGAGGCGAAGGCGGCAAAAGCTCGTTACGCTTGTCTGGAAAGCGCCACCGGAGAGCCGCAGTACTATGGGCATGAAGTCCGCCGTGGACGGAGGCCTTCTTGTCGGGAGGAGGCCGTCGAGCAACTGGAAAGGTTGCGGCAGAAGGCCCACATCTATCTTCGGCACGACGGTATGGAAGCGGAGGACGAGCAGTTTCAAGCCGAGCGGAATGCCCACTTGGTTCGCAACGCCGAAGCCTATTACAGGGCAATGTTCACCGGCTGGGATAATACTTGGAATTTGCGCGATCAACATATGGCGGAAACGCTGGAAGCCTTAGCCGAGCATTTGTCGCGCCATGGCCAGCAAGCGCGAATTGTCGTGTGGGAGCATAACTCTCATGTAGGCGATGCTCGGGCGACGGCTATGTCGCGGCGCGGCGAGCACAACTTAGGGCAGCTGATGCGGCAGCGGCGGGGAGGCGATACGGTGTTGGTCGGCTTTACGACCTACAGCGGCACCGTTACCGCAGCACACGATTGGGATGGGCCGGCTTGGCGGCGTCGGGTACGCCCCGGGTTGGAAGGTAGCGTTGAGCGCATTTTTCACGAATTGGAGCCGGAACGCTTCTATCTTCCTCTGCGGGGGCAAAGTGCCGATGGGTTGCTAACGGAGCCGTTGTTGGAACGAGCTATAGGTGTCATTTACCGGCCCGAGACCGAGCGGCTCAGCCATTACTTCGAAAGCCGCTTGGGCGAGCAGTTTGACGCGGTGTTCCATTTTGACCATACCCGCGCTCTGGAGCCCTTGGATCGAACCTCCGAGTGGGAGCGAGGCGACATGCCGGAGACCTATCCGTTCGGAGTGTAAGTCATCCGGGCTAAGCGGCATCGCCGGCGACGAGGTGTACGATGCCAGCTGAAACGACGACAGAGGCTGTTCAGATCCCTACGGGGGAGGTATCCCTTGCCGGCGACCTTACGGTGCCGAATAGCGCCCTGGGCTTAGTCGTGTTTGCCCATGGTAGTGGCAGTAGCCGGTTTAGCGAGCGTAACCGCTTCGTTGCCCGATCGCTACAGGCAGCGGGCTTGGGCACTTTACTGTTTGATTTGCTAACCGGCGATGAGGAGCGTATCGACGCCTATACGGCAGAGTTACGTTTTGATATCGACCTATTAGGTCAGCGCCTAACCGCGGCGGTCGACTGGCTGCAAGCAAACCCTACCATCGGCGGGCTAGGAGTGGGCTTGTTCGGCGCAAGTACCGGCGCCGCGGCAGCGCTTAAGGCGGCGGCGCAGAGGCCGGGCGTTGTGAAAGCGGTGGTCTCCCGCGGCGGCCGGCCGGAACTGGCCGGCGACGATTTGTTTCGAGTTCGAGCGCCTTGTCTGCTGCTTGTGGGAGGGCTTGACGGTGTTGTGATCGAACTGAATCGGACAGCTGCCGATTCGTTGCGGGTCGAGCACGAATTGATCATTGTTCCGGGAGCCACGCATCTGTTCCCCGAGCCGGGTGCTCTGGAAAACGTCGCTGAGCGAACGCGAGACTGGTTCTTGCGTCTATTGCCGACATGAACCTCTGGAGAGAGTACGGTTGAAAGTTGAAGGCTATGGCAGTTTGTCTCCCTTGAGTTTGGCTTACGAGCCGGATATGCCGCAGTGTGTGCCGATGCCTAAGCGTATACGCGGCTTGCTTGCCGGAGAGGTTATAGTCGATAGTCAGCAGGCAGTTTTGGTGCGTGAAGTCGGGAAGGTCCCTGTTTATTACTTTCCGCAGGACGATATTCGCATGGACTTGCTCAAGCGCAGCGGCGAGCAGTTTACCTGTCCGAGAAAAGGCGCGGGAGAGCTTTGGAATTTGTCGACTACCGAGCAGATGGTTCCCCGTGCAGCGTGGAGTTTAACCCAGCCCACATCGGCGGTAGGCGTGTTGCGAGGTTGGTTAGCCTTCGAGTGGGGGGCGCTGCATACGTGGTTTGAAGAAGAAGAGCAGGTGTATGTGCATCCCCGCGACCCTTACACCCGCATCGATATTCTCGCCAGTGCCAGGGATATCCGTATAGCCATCGCCGGAGAAGAGTTAGCAGCGAGTCGAAGACCGTTTATGTTGCTGGAAACGGGGCTGCTCCCGCGCTATTACCTGCCGCGACTAGATGTGTGGGCCGACCGTTTAATTCCTAGCGAAACCGTCACCCACTGCCCCTACAAGGGGCAGGCACATTATTATCACGTAGAAGTGCGGGGGCGCGTTTACGAGGATATCGTTTGGTATTATCCCTGCCCGCAACTGGAGGTTGCGCGTATTGCTAATCTATTGTGCTTTTATCAGGAGTCCGTCGACGAGTTTTGGGTCGACGGTGTCAATAAGCACTGACCGGCATTGCTGTCATCTCATGCGCTAAGCAGTCGTCTCGCCGCATCCATGTCATCCCCCAAATTATCTTGCTGAACTAACGGCCGACCGGCCTGAAGCCCCAAACGCGTAAAGGCCAAGGGGGGTTGGGTTATACCGGCTAGCTTCGGCGTTCCTCGGTACACGTCGTAGTTTGCGACGATGATCAAATCCGTATAATCAGGCTTTGTGGATGCCTCCCCACGCTCCCAGTCTTCATGTACTTCTATCGCTTCGATTAGCTGCTCTGGAAATTCCCAACGACGTAATAAAGTGGCGCCTGCCTGCGGATGCAGTGCCTGAATAATGGCTTCGTTTTGTTGCTCGTTGTTGAAGCGATCTTGATGACGTAAATACTGCGAAATAACCAGCACCCCTAAATCGTGCACCAGCCCGGCGAGTAAAGCATCTTCCGCGTTAAGGTGTTTGTGCCGACGGGCAATCGCATAGGTGCGTTCGGCGACGGCAAGGCTGTGGGCATACAGATCGCGAATTCTGGCGTGGTCGCCGGAAGCCGATCCCATAATTTGCAGGATCGAAAAGCTTGTCGCCAAAGTGGCCGTGAGCCGAAAGCCTAAACGCGTTACGGCACCTTGTATGCTTCTGTTTACCGTGCCTCCCCGGTAAGAGACGCTATTGCTGACCTTAATAATATGTGCCGCCAGCGGTGGATCGATATTAATAACGTTGGCGAGTTCTTTGGGGCCGGCGTCGGTGTCGGAAGCAACGGCTCGAACCTTCTGCGCGACTTCCGGAACGCCTGGCAGAACAAGCTGGCCGCTTTCCATCCATGCGATCAGGTCTTTGAATATACGGGAGAAATCGTCGGTCGTTTCGGTTGCGTTGAGGGGCATATGCGTCAGCTGCTCATTATCATTATAAATCATGGGCAAGAGTTATAAGGCCCAAACTATAACGACTAAGTATTAGTAAAGTCTAATTTTAATGTGTGTCGGTCTTGCCGCCGTTGCTTCAGCGATCGGCATGATGGCCGAAACCTTAATGAGAGAGGTCTGATGCTTATGGAAGTAGAGGCATTCCCTTCTCGCCGACCTTAAGCTTCGGCGTTAAAGTGAGGAGCGGGTATGGCACCGACTCTGTTCTTCGATTCTCTATAGCGGCTAAGGGCCCGCATAATGGCGATCAGCTTGCAGATCGGTCAAGGGAATATATTTCTAACCGGTTACCAAAGTGCGGGCGCGATGTACGAAGGCAATACCGCTCGTGTTTACCGAGCGCGTCGCGAGAGCGACGGACAGCCGGTTATTCTTAAAGTCTTGCGCGGCGGTGCCGATGCTCAGGCGCGTTTACGCAAGGAATACGAGCTGGTACGGAGCCTGACGGGGCGGGGATCGTTATGCGCTTGCTAGCGAAAATGCCCGAGGATCGTTAGCAAACTGCGCTCGGCCGATGGGGATCTTACCGACGACACCGCTTTGATTCATAAAGCCGGTGCGGCCCTCTACCTGTCCAAGTCGCAGGGCCGCAAACGGGTTACTATCGCGTAGTGTTATAGCTTCGCGGCTATTTCCGCTCCCTGACGGATCGCCCGCTTGGCGTCGAGCTCGGCGGCGACATCGGCTCCCCCGATAATGTGATAGCCGTGCTTGTGCTGCGCCTGTTGATCGTACAGCGTCCGGACGGACTCTTGGCCTGCGCAGATGATGACGTTATCGACTTCCAGCAAACGACTCTCGCCGCCGACATTGATGCGCAGACCGTCGTCGTCGATACGTTCGTACAGGCAGCCGGGGATCATCTCGACGTTTTTCATTTTTAACGTCGCTCGGTGGACCCAGCCCGATGTCTTGTTGAGCCCTTTACCAAGGGGAGTGGTTTTGCGTTGTACCAGATAAACCTGGCGTGCCGGTGCCTCCGGTGCCGGTTCGGTAAGGCCCCCAGGCGCTTGATTAGCGAGGTCGACGCCCCATTCCTGCAGCCATTGTGCGAGCGGTTGCGGTGCCCGTTCCGCCGGTGGTTCTCCGTGCACTAAATACTCCGCAACGTCGAAACCGATACCGCCGGCGCCGATAACGGCAACCCTGGCCCCCGCTTGAGCGCGTCCGAGTAATAAGTCCGGATAGCTGATGACCATCGGATGCTCAATGCCTGGAATGGCCGGAGTCCGGGGCGCAACGCCGGTGGCGATGATCACCTCGTCGAAATCGTCCAGATCCTGAGCAGTTGCTCGGTAGTTAAGGCGTAGCGTTACTCCGGTGACATCCAGCCGACGGCGGAAATAGCGCAAGGTTTCAAAGAAATCTTCCTTGCCGGGAATGCGTGCGGCCATATTGAACTGGCCGCCAATGCGTTCGGATGCTTCGAACAACGTCACCCGATGACCGCGACCGGCAGCCACCGTTGCTGCTGACAGGCCCGCCGGTCCGGCACCGACCACGGCAACCTTTTTCGGTTTATCCGTCTTTAGGTAAACGAGTTCCGTCTCATGACAAGCCTGCGGATTAACCAGGCAGGAGGCGCGCTTCATCTCGAAGGTATGATCGAGACAGGCTTGGTTGCAGGCGATGCAGGTGTTGATTTCGTCGCTGCGGCCTTCGGCAGCTTTCTTGACGAACTCGGGGTCGGCCAGCATGGGGCGAGCCATCGACACAAGGTCCGCTTTCCCGCTAGCGAGAATATCCTCGGCAACTTCCGGCGTGTTGATACGGTTGGAGGCGATTACAGGAATGGAAACCGCGCGTTTGACCTGCGCGGTCGCATCGACAAAAGCCGCCCGTGGAACCGACGTGACGATAGTCGGGACGCGCGCCTCGTGCCAGCCGATGCCGGTATTGAGGAGGTTGACGCCGGCCCGTTCCAAGGCTTGCGCTAGGGCGACGATCTCTTCCTGGGTTGCGCCGTCAGGGACCAGATCGATCATCGATAAACGGTAGACGATGAGGAAGTTCTCGCCACAGGCTTCCCGCATTGCTTGCACGATCTCGACCGGAAAGCGGCGCCGGTTCTCGGGGCTGCCGCCGTATTGATCTTTACGTTTGTTGGTTCGTGGCGCGGTAAATTGATTAATCAGGTAGCCTTCGCTACCCATGATTTCAACGCCATCGTAGCCGGCCTTTTGCGCAAAGCGCGCCGCGCGGGCGAAATCCCGAACGGTTTTCTCCACCTCTCGGGTCGTCATCGCCTTAGGTTTGAAAGGATTGATGGGCGCTTTGATGGCGGATGCCGAGCGCGAGAAAGGGTGATAAGCATAGCGTCCGGCATGTAACAGCTGTAGGCAGATTTTCCCTCCCGCTTTATGGACCTCGCGGGTGATAACGCGATGACTCAACGCATCTTTATGGTGGCGCATGGTTCCCGAAAACGGATACAGCCAACCCCTAACGTTAGGATTGAAGCCGCCGGTAATGATCAGGCCGACACCGCCGCGAGCGCGTTCGGCGAAGTAAGCCGCAAGTTTCTTTCGATGCCAGAGGCGATCTTCCAATCCCGTATGCATGGAACCCATGACGACTCGATTATTAAGCCGGGTAAAGCCCAAATCGAGCGGGGCCAAAAGGTGAGGGTAAGTTGGGGCGGCGGGTTCGGCCATGGACGAATTCTCCTATCTGCACAGCAGCTTTTTATCTAGACAGTGTCAAGATAGAGCGGTATCTTGACGGCGTCAATATTAGGAGGTCGATCTTGATGACCGGTCAACGTTATCACCATGGTAATTTGCGCCCGACCTTGCTTAGCGAGACGCGCCATCTATTGGCTGCCGAAGGTGTCGAAGGACTGTCGCTGCGACGACTGGCACAGCAAGTAGGTGTCTCGCGTAGCGCGCTTTATCACCACTTCCGCGACAAGCACGACCTCCTATGTGCCGTGGCGAGCGAAGGTTTCTTAGAGCTGGAAAAATTGGTGGATGGAGCCTGTTTGGCTCCCGGGCCTGAGTTAGAGGCAGGATTGCGTCGATTCGTCAGGGCTTATCTAGCCTTTGCTACCGACGATCCGGAGCGGTATGAACTGATGTTCGGTCGTACGCTATGGAAACAAGGGCAGCCGAACGAAGCGCTGCGGACAGTGGCTTATCGAAGCTTTCGCCGTTATGTAGCGCGTATTGAAGAGTTGCTACAACGCGCGGGGGTGTCTGCTGAGCGTCCCCTGCGCGTTGCGCAAGCAAGTTGGGCAACCTTACACGGCGTGTGTCGGTTACTGCTCGACGGAATTTACCTGGACCGGGCCGATATGGAGGAGGTCAGCGAAGAGGCGATCAGAGTGATTCTGATTGCCTTGCAACGGTGACCTCCATGGCTTGCAGGTCAAGCGGCAAGGGAAATAACCACGCCCTGTAGTTCCTTCTGCGCTTGCGTCATAGCGGCCGTGTGAGCCTCCTCGCCCATTGCTAGGCCCTCGGCGCGAATGAATGTTACATCGTCGATACCGATAAAACCGAAGGCGGCTCGTAAATACGCTTCCTGAAAGTCGAGTTCGGCAGCCGCGCCTACCGAATAGATGCCGCCGCGTGTCGAAGCGATCAGTACACGTTTGTCGCCAGCCAAACCCTGCGGGCCGGTTTCCGTATAACGGAATGTTTTTCCAGCTTGCATAATGCGGTCGAACCACGCTTTCAGCACGCTGGGTATGCCTAAGTTGTACATCGGTGCGCCGATGACGAGTAGGTCGGCTTGCAAAAACTCCTGCAATAGCTGCTCGGTGAAAGCCGCTTCTTTAGTGTGTTCCCCGGAAGCGGCATCGGCTGTACCGAGGTAGGCGATTTCCAGATGAGCGGGCGGTTCGGCGGCTAAATCGCGATAGGTAACGTCCAGAGACGGGTCGGTCTTGCGCAAATGAGCAATAATATCGGCCGAAAGGCGGCGAGAAGCGGATTGCTCGCCCAATATGCTGGAATCGATATGTAACGCTTTCATGGTTGGTTCCTACCGGGTTGGGTTGGTTAAGACAACTGAGCAACAGTTGAAAGCGTATATTTGTATTGGGTATTTAACTAGTTGGCTAAGGCTGGATTTATTGTTCCGAAAATGGAACGATTAAGGCATGCAAAACCTCAATGACATGTACTACTTTGCCCAAGTGGCCGAGCATGGCAGTTTCACCGCGGCGGCTTATGCGGTAGGGATGCCGAAGTCGACGCTGAGTCGGCGAATCAGTCGCTTGGAGGAGGGGTTGGGAGTGCGTTTGCTGCATCGCACGACGCGCCGTTTGACCCTAACCGATATCGGGCGAGAATATCTGCGGCATTGCCAGGAGGTGCTAGCGGCTGCGGAGGCGGCGAGTGAAGCCGTACAGCGTATTCAGGGCGAACCCAGTGGCTTGGTGCGGGTTACCGCGCCCTTATCGGTGTCGCAAACCTTGCTGGCCAGGGCCGTACCGGAGTTCCTCGCTCGTTATCCGAAGGTACGGATCGATCTGGAGGCCAGCAGTCGGCGGGTGGATTTGATTGCCGATGGTGTCGACGTTGCTATCAGGGTCCGCTCAAGTCTTGAAGATTCTTCCTTAGTAATGCGCCGTTTCGGAATCAGCCGGCTTATTTTGGTCGCTAGTCCCGAGCTATTGGTGCGTTACGGAGAGCCCCGTCATCCGGTTGACCTGTCCATGTTTCCCAGTCTGTCGTTACGTTTTACCGAAGGGCGGCATATTTGGGAGCTACAGGGGCGGGATGGCGAGTCGCTGACGATTTCTCACCAGCCGCGATTGACCACCGACGATATGTGGGTGCTACGGGATGCCGCTGCGGAAGGGGTGGGGATTACGGCGTTGCCTGGTTTCGTCTGTCACGAATACCTTGCGGGTAAGCGATTGGCGAATGTGTTACCGGATTGGAGCCTCCCGACCGGGCAACTGCATGCTGTCTACCCTTATCGGCGGGGGCTGGTGCCGGCCGTTAGACACTTTATCGATTTCCTCGCCGCTCGGCTGCCTGTGTTGGCCGAAGAGATGGGCGTTAGCTCGCGGATACCTTCATAGGATGCCGAGAAAAACCAACGCGCTGCCGCTCATTGCTTGCCGTTTCGGCCCTGCTTTCTCCGCCACAGGGCGTGTGCAGCGAGTGCGAAAAAGATAGTGTAGACCGTGTACAAAAATACGTTCGGAAACCGGCTGAAAAGGCTGCCGCCAGCGTCGGGAGCGTAAGGGAGCGCGACAACAAAGGTATCGTCGATAAACGCTGCCGACTGATGGCTAATGCGACCGTTGGGTAGCACAACGGCAGAGGGTCCGTTGTTGATCGCATGAACCATCGGTACGCGGTTTTCCACCGCCCGAAGTACGGAAGAGTAAAGGTGCATAAACGGCTGGTTGGTTTCGCCGAACCAGCCGTCCAGTGAGTGGAAAACGAGGATTTTACCGGCCGCATCGGCGCCGATACCTTCGGCAACAAAGCGCGGATAGGCCGTTTCGTAACAGATTCTCGATACTACGCGCATACCCGCGGCATCGAAGGTGGCGTGGTCGGTGCCGGGAGTAATTTCGCGTAGGAAATCGCCGAAATAGTTTTCGGCCCAGCGGCGAATGAACGGAATCTCACTGACCACGGGTGTGTACTCGCCGAACGGAACCCGTTTTATCTTACGATAAGTGCCTTCCAAATGGCCGTCTGGCCCAAGGTGTACCACCGTGTTATAGCTTTTTCTCCTGCCTTGGGCATCTCGCTCCCATTCCAGATCGTGAAACAACAAGGATATTCCCATGTCGGCAACCAGCGCTTCGTAGTTCGCGCGGACATTACGCTGGGCGAAATAACCCTTGTAGCGGGATTCCGGCCATACAACCAACTCGGCGCCTTGTGCCGCTAGCGCTTCGGTGGCTGCCATCTCCGGTGGGTATGCGCGGCTATAACCCGGCGCGGGGTTAGGAATGTCAAGGCTGACGCGGTCGTTAGGCTGTACAATGCCCACTTGCCGGGCTTCCCAACCGGCGATTTTGTTATCCCAAGCCTGCACATGATAAAGCCCGTACCCGAACCAGAGGCCGAGCAAGGCAACGCCGGTAATGTTCCAGGCTTTCTCATGAGCTCCGCTGGGACCCACCAACGCCACAAAAAGTAGGGCGCTCGTCATGGCAAGGAAAAAGTCGAGGCCGTAGACGCCCGTCAATTCGACGGCTTGCAAAGCTATCAGGAAATGGCTTTGCGCTTCTCCTAGCCGCGAGTGAAACAGCATGGGGTAGAGGTTGAACACCGCGACGAAGACGAGCGGAAAAAGAACAACTAACGGTAGTCGCGAATGTCGTTGTAGCCAGCACAATGCCAAGGCGACCAAGGCAAAACTGTTGCCGGCATACAGCCAATAAAGCGATGCGGTAAGATAATTTCGAGGGGCTTCGTACGCTTTAAAGATGGTCAAAAACTCGGCCATCCAAGAGGTGGCACCGAGCCAAGCCACAGCGCCGGCAACCAAACCGAGTAACCAACTTTCGCCAAGTCCGCGATTTCGAATCGCTAACAACAGCGGCACGAAAGCGATCCAGCCGGTGACGAATAATCGCGGCTCGGCGTACGGGAGAAAGATTAGGCAGCCGCTTAATATAGCTAACCCATACCGCGCTGTCGTAACCTCGGAAAGCGTTTGGAGCCGGTTGCGTACGTGTTCGTAACGCGACAGCTCCAAAGGCGAATGGGGAGCGGTTGACGATATTTTCACGGCTGTTGTCAGTGCTTTCTTATGTGCTTAATCAAAATTTCTACGGTCGACCGCCCAGGTAGTTTCCTGGCACAGGCCGCAGTTATTGCCTTTGAATACATGGCGCGCCATCTGGTCATCCATTAAATAATAGCGCAGCCACGCGGTTAGCGGGCCACGAAAACCCGCTGCATCGCCTGTCGGCTCGAAGTGGCCGGCACCGCGCAAGGTTGCCCAGAAAACCGGCACATTAGCGCTGTCGTATAGCGGGCGTTGATTCTTTGTCGGACTGGCGATGATGTCGCTGCTGCCGGAGAAAAGCAGCATGGGGCCGTTCTGCGCGGTTTGCGCATTCTCAATATGGCTGAGCCCTCGGATATAGGGTTGAATCGATATTGTCGTTAGGACTCGTTCGTCGGTACCTGCCATGATGGCACCGCCTCCGCCTTGCGAATGCCCAACCGTGGCGATACGTTCGATATCTAACAAGTAGGTATAACTCCCCCAGTCGGCTTCGTTCTGACGAGCGAGATAATCAAGGCAAGCGATCATTTCCTGGCCGGTGCCGGCGTTGGAGGTTTGGGCGGCAGCGACCACAAACCCGTGACTGGCTAAATGATCGAGCAACCCTTCGTAGGTGGATGGGCTCGCGCCGGTTCCGTTGCCCCATAGGATGACCGGGTGTCGTAAGCCTTGTTTGCCCAAAGTCTCCGGTCGATAGATTTCGCAGTCTGGGCCTTCGCTGACCAGCGTGGTCGCAAACGGGCCGACTGCGGCAAAGTCATTACTTTTGGGAAAACCCGTGCTTGTTGTCCCCGACGTTTCGTTGCCCGGGTTCATTGCTTGGGCGGCACCGCCGGTAACCGCCCATGCCAAGGCAAGCAGCCATGCCCTAAGGTTTGTCTTCCTGACCATTCTAGGTTCTCTCCTCTATGCCATCTTTGCGCGTATGACGCGATGTCATTCGCTCGTTACCGCAACAAGGCGGCATCCAACCGTATTACCGGTCGGCGTGGCGGGTTTACCTATAGGGCTGCTGTCAATCGGTATATAATTGTTTTCGTAATTCAAGAATCTAAGAACAACCTATCCTTACCCAAGGATGGGTAGTATGATTCAGTATTTATGTCAAGTTTTTGGCGTTTTTCGTTCACATACACATCGTTCAGCGCTCTTTTAAACAAGCTTCTTTCTTGTAAATTGGGGCGCCGTTAGGTTGTTGCCAAGTGCTTGTCTGGAAGCGGCTTTTATGCAATGGACTAAGTGCCGAACGGGAGAAGAATCGCATGGCTTCGCAACAAACTCGCCTTGCTCGCGCTTTGGCCGAATCGGATAACGAGCGGGCAACGCCCCTGGATGCTTTCCGCTTAGCACGTTCGCGTTGGCTAAAAGGTGAGAAGCTTAATCTGGTTGAATTGGCCAAAGATCTGGACATCGGCCGAGCCACCTTGTTTCGCTGGGTGGGGAGTAAGGATTTACTGGTTCAGGAGATTCTCTGGTCGCTTTACGAGCCGATTTTTCGTAAGGCTATTGCGGAGAGTACGCAGCAAGGGGCGGAGCATGTGGTTGAAGTTCATCAGCGAGCAATGATGGAGGTGCTCGCTGCCGAGCCGATGCAGCGTTTCCTGCGGCGCGATCCGGAATATGCCCTGAAATTGCTTGGTAGCTCTTCCAGCGTCTTGCATAAACGAGTGGTTGAGATTACACGCGAGCACCTGGAATCGCAGGTGGTTAAGGGCGAGCTTTCTTTGCCGTTGCCAACGGAGCGCTTCGCGGAGATTTTAACCCGCATTAATAAATCCCTTATGTTTGACGAAGCTACTGGAAGCTACCGACAAGCCATCGGCGAGGCACGCACCATCATGCGTTTGTTGCTCATGGGTAATGCGTAGCATTATAAGACCAGAGCGCCACCCCCTTGCGCCTCCGGTCGCGCCCATTGAAAGCGTGCTTTGACGTAACCAATAAGTGTCAGAATAGCTGATCACCTGACCGTTCGAGTAGCGGAGTACTCTCGTTCTACTGTCCGGCGGCGTCGAACATGCGACCTCCCTCAGGGTTTCCCAGGCTTGTCTTTGCACTAGCGACATGCTGCGCGTTGACGGCATTCGTGGCAGCGGCTCTCTTTGCCTGGGCCGATTACCGCACCCGTGTTTTAGCGACGGAGAGCTGGTTTGAACGGTTTCAGGCTCAAGCCGCCGTTGCGGCGGAGCAGCTCGACGAGGACTTAGTCCGCTTGTCGGCCATCGCTGATGACCTGGCTTTAGATTTATCGCTTGGGGAAGTGCCCCTGGATCAGCTTGAAGCCCGTTTAGCCGAGGTGGTGGAGCAAAATCCTTATCTGTTCGGGGTGGTGGTCGCCTTCAGTCCCGAGGCAGAGCCGCTGTCGGGGCAATTATATGCGCCGTACTGGGTGAAGCGAGACGATCGGCATCGGCTGATACAGATAGAAGACTTTTACGACTACACCGATGCTGACTGGTTCCGAGCAGGAATACGTTCCGCGGGATGGATTAATCCGTTCTTTGGCGAAGCTAGTCAAACCATGGTGTCGGGCTATTGCGCGCCGTTTCAACTGCCGGGCAGCGCGCCGGCGGTAGATGGAGTGCATGATGGAACCGTATGCGTGGATTACTCGTTAGAGGATGTGCGGGAATTAGTCACGGCGCTGGATCTTGGCCCTACGGGGTATGCGTTCGTCATCTCCTCGGACGGACAGTTTGTATCGCATCCGCAGCGTTCCTACGTCCGCCAGGGTCTGACTCTGCAAGCGTTGGCTACGCAATTGCGCGATCCGCAATTGCGTAGGCTAGCCGAACGGGCGACGGATCTGCGCAGTGGCGCCATTGCTTATAGCAACGAACTGACTGGGCAGGATGCCTGGATTTTCTTCAGCCCTATTCCTGTCCCCCAATGGTCGCTTGCCGTAGTGGCGGTCTACGACGAGGTGCCGCTCAATCTCACTCATCACAAACGATCGCAGATTGTCGTGACTATTGGCTTGGTGCTTGGGCTATGTGCAGTGTTGGTGGCGCTGGCCAGCTACCGGCTATATTCGCAACGTGTACTCTGGGGGAGTAGTGTCGGGATCGCGTTGGTGTTTCTGATCGGTATTGTGCGAATTTGGTCGGTGGAGTTTGTCGAGGTCGGACGAGACCCTCCGGATTCTGTCATGCTGGTGGACAGTACGGCGATGGAAAACTACTTAGCGGATTACCGGCGGCAGTTGGAGGAGCATTCCATCGGAGAGCCGCTCCTGGTGCCGACCGGCGTTTACATTGAAGCTATCCGTTTCGAAACTCCGCACGATTTCGTTGTGAGCGGAATTATCTGGCAACGTTATGAAAGCCCCGAACACGATGACTTAGAGCGGGCGTTGTTTTTTCCTGACGCGGTGCCGGATAAAGATGTGCTACGGCCCTTATTTCGTTTCCGCGACGGTAATGACGAGGTGATTGGCTGGTTTTTTAAGACCACTTTGCACCAGCCGACGGATTACACGCGATTTCCTATCGATGTACGGAACCTGCAACTGCGCGTGTGGCATCCGGATATGGAGCGTGGCGTCGTGCTTGTGCCCGCGCTGGGTGATTACAGCTTATTGCACCCCACTGCCTTGCCTGGGCTCGAAGCGGGATTTGCTCTGCCCGGTTGGCAAGTATTCCGTAGCTTTTTTGCCTATCGGTTTTTCGATTATCGGGTGAGCTTTGGGATTTCCGAGATCGCTAAGGACGGCGATTTTCCAGAGCTGACGTATAACATCGTAGTGCGACGAAATCTAACCGATGCCTTTATTTCTAATCAAGTGCCGTTATTCGTTGCCGCCATCATGCTGTTTGCCATGCTGATGATCGATACCCGGCGTCAGGAGCAGGCTTCGTTATATGGGTTTACGACATCGCGTGTGTTGGGTACGGCTGCTGCCATCTTCTTTATTATTCTCTTAGCTCACATCGATATACGGCGCCGTTATGTGGCGGAACAGATTATGTATATCGAGTATTTCTACTTCATCACCTATTTTGCAATCGTAGCCATTGCTATTAACGCCTTCATGCTCGCCGGGCCGCACTACAGCCGTTTTTTCCACTATAAGGACAACTTAATCCCGAAGCTTCTGTACTGGCCTTTACTGCATGGCGGTTTCTTCTTCGTCACGGTGCTTATCTTTTACCGTTAGAGACACCCGGCATAATTGCCTTGGTCTTTGCGCGAGCCGGGAAGAGAAGGGCGCAATAATTGCTCAATGCTGCGCTAACGCGATGAAACGGGCCATCCGCCGCTCTAGCCAGCGTAGCCCGCCGGCTTTCGCAGGCGCGACAAAGCCGACATGGCCACCGCGGGGAGAGAGTTCTAACGCCACGGCGGAACGGAGTTTGGCCGGTTCGGGAATGCTGGTGGCTGGAATAAAGGGGTCGTCTTCTGCGTGCACAATCAGCGTTGGCCGTTCGATGCCGCTAAGGCGCTGACCGCAGCTGGCTTGGCGGTAGTAAGCGGCAGCCGTCCCGAATCCATGCAACGGCGCCGTTAGAAGATCATCGAATTGGTAGAGTGTACGAATTTGGCGCAAAAGGCGGAGATCGGTCGGTGGTGCGGGGTGTGTGCCGAACTTCCGCCGCACCATGCGCTTTAGATTACGTAGCAGATCCCATTGATAAATCCGCGCAAAGCCTTTGTCGATATGCTCGGCGCAGGCGTGGAGATCAAACGGCGGGGAGGCGACCGCGGCCACTTGAATCGGCGCCTGAGCCCCCATGTCTCCCAACCAATTCAGCACGATATTCGCACCCAGCGAATAGCCGGCGAGCGCCAGTGGGCGTTCCGGAAACCAGCGACGTATGGCACGTACCGTTTGGTCGAGATCGTCGACATCGGCGGCGTGGTAAAATCGATCCAGCCGATTACGCCAGCCGCCTGCCCCTCGATATTGCATCACGACGCTGCCAAGCCCGTGCTCATCGTATAGCGTTCGCATCAGCCCCAGAACATAGCTTGACGACGCCTGCCCCCCAAGGCCGTGCAGAATAATCACCAATGGGCCGTTTGTCATTGGCCCCCACACTAAACGAAGTACATCGCCGTCAGGTAATTCGAGCGGTTGTTCGCGCAATGCGAGCCGAGGCCGGCGGCGCAACAATGCTGGATAAATCGTTTGCGCATGCGGATTGGTTAGCCAGGGGTGGGGTATAAAAGTATGCTCGCTCATCGCTCTGCGGGGAGTGGTTGCTACCACTGGCGAGCATAACGAATTTAGCGGCAGAATGCGCTGGCGGAAGTCTGGAATTCACTTAAAGCTTGCTAAGCCGAAAGGGGGAAGGCGTAGCCTTCCCCCGGAAGATTACAGGCTTACCCGATTATCGATCAGCTGATCGACGACTGTCGGATCGGCCAGGGTGCTGGTATCGCCTAGGCTGTCTAGCTCGTTGCAGGCGATCTTGCGCAGAATCCGGCGCATGATCTTGCCCGAGCGGGTTTTCGGCAGCCCCGGCGCCCACTGAATGGCATCGGGTTTGGCGATCGGGCCGATTTCCTTACGCACTAGGGCTTCCAGTTCTTTACGTAAGTCCTCGCTCGGTTCCGTGCCGTTCATTAAGGTGACATACGCATAGATGCCCTGGCCTTTGATATCGTGCGGGAAGCCGACCACGGCCGCTTCGGCGACTTTCTCGTGCAGCACCAAAGCGCTTTCCACCTCGGCGGTGCCCATGCGGTGGCCGGAGACGTT